>CACYLU010000001.1:0-315439 GCA_902775375.1 uncultured Bacteroidales bacterium
GAACAAAATGCGAACAAAATCGCCCATTAATTGAGGTTTATTAAAATTTCACTTTTGCGCTGCAAAGTTACAAAATAATTGTGAGACAACAACTTACAAAGCCAAGAAAAATTTTATAAAACCTCAAAAAATTTTATTTTAACAGACTCATAATCTGGAGGTCCCTGGTTCAAGCCCAGGCTGGTCCACTTTAGAAATTAAGCACTTACAAATTTTTTGTAGGTGCTTTTTCTTTTGTCAGTAACCTTCAAGTAAAACCATTTTGAAGCAAAAGTGGCCTCGCGTATTTCCACTAAAATGTAAAGTGATTTTTTGAGTTCAAGAAATGTTTTCGCAAAGATTACAGCGAAAACAAGGAGTATTATCTCAAAGCGGCAAGCAGGAGAAGTAAACCAGATACCAGATTTAGGTATGTGGTTTTGAGTTACCCCCGCTAATCAGCAAAAAAGCCATATTTGGTGGATATGTGAACAGCAAAAACACATAAAAAAGCATAAAATAGGGGCACATAACCACGATTATTTAATAGAGAGTGACAGAAATTGAAAGTATTTCACTATCTTTACAGGGTAAACATTACATTATATATAATATATGGAAGATATTAACCGCATAAAGATGGTTTTATTCGAGAAGAAGAAAACAGCTCGGTGGCTGGCAGGTGAAATGGGTGTCACCCCTTCAACCGTAAGTAAGTGGTGTACCAATTCTTCTCAGCCCGACCTCGCCACAATACTCAAAATAGCAGACTTGCTAGAAGTCGATATACGAGAATTGTTTGTGAGGGAATATAAACAATACCTTCTGTCACAAGAATCAAAGTAGGAAAACAATAATATGGCAAAAACGATATATACATATCTTCACAACGACGACTTGAACGGTTCGCGTATTGTTTATATGGACAATTGCTTCTGCAAGCTGTTTAAGATTCAGAGAACTGATGGAGATTTCTTGCAAATATTCAAGGAAGATTTGCAGAAACCGGCTCTTTATATATTGCTGAACCGAGAAAAGGGGAAAGCATACATAGGTGAGACGGATGCATTCTTAACTCGCATCCAGCAGCATATTTCTAGGAAGGAGTTTTGGTTAGAAGCCCTTGCATTTACGGCAAGTGACGATTCACTCAGCAAAACCGAGGTTCAGTACTTGGAGTATTTAGCATACGAGAAGGCTTCGAGAATGAACGTGTTCGATTTGAGCGAAAATACACAAATTCCCAAGGCTCCCCATATGACGTTCATACAACGGGGAAAGACTGAAGAGTTCTTTAAATACGTACAGTTCCTCGCCAAGTTCGTCGGATGTGATATTTTTGAGCCCAAGCCCAATGTCGTACTGAAGACCTCTCTTGCTTTGCCCAAGCCTAAGGTTCTACCTGCGCCCATTAAATACACGAGCGAGGATTTGAAGGGAACCGTCAGACTGTCTTTGAATGGTGAAGGCTCCTATTCCAAGCGCGAGATGGTATTGCAGATAGTGAAGGAGTACGTCCGCCAATTCCCCAACACCTCGTTTGAAGAGCTGAAGGCAACATTCAGTCGTGACTATCTGCAGCGATTTGCTCAAAACGAGTTTTTACAGCAGGATATAGACAAGGCTAAAAACTGGAAGGATTTGGGCGAAGACCATCCTCACTACTTTACTGCTGATAAGGATATTCTTGTCAGCGGTGATGGCGTGCAGTTCGTAGTCTGTGTCGAGTGGGACAAGAATAATATTATCAATGTGCTTGGTATAGCCCAAGCTCTTGGATGGAAGTTTGAAATAGTGAAATGAAATGAGCAAAGAAAAGATATATAAGATGATAGACTTGTTCGCAGGATGCGGAGGGCTAAGCTTGGGATTAGAGCAAGCAGGCTTTACTCCATGGTTTGTGAACGAGATTGTCGAGCAATTTGCTAACACTTATAAATATAATCACCACCTTTCTGATGAACATTATTATATTGGTGATATAGCAGAATTAAATAGGCATATCAATGATTACGTAGATATGTTCAAAGATATAACTCTTGTGTGCGGTGGGCCTCCTTGTCAAGGTTTCTCGATGGCCAATCGTCAGCGAATTCTTGATGACCCCCGCAACGGTTTATACAAGCAATATCTGATTTTCTTAAGTCATGTCCGTCCAAAGTTCTTCATAATGGAAAATGTGAAGGGCATGATGAATAAGAAAGATGAAATCATCCAAAATTTCCAAGAGTATCTTGGCGATGAATACGCTTATGACTATGCTGTTTTGAAGGCCCAAGACTTTGGAGTTCCACAAAATAGAGAGCGATTCATTATGATAGGAAATCGCATGGGAATATCACCCAGGGCTATTTTTGACGAGATAAACAAGAACAAGCGTGAAGCATTTGTTTTGCGTGATGCTCTTTATGGACTTCCTCATTTAGAGTCCAAAAAAGAAAAGGGACAAAGCGGTATCGAAGATATTCACTCTGGCTTGACAGAAAGGGATTTTGAATATCCTCAAACAGATTTCTATAAGTTCATCAATGGAGAAAGAGTAATAACAAAACTCTACAACCACAAAAATCGTTATAACAACGAGCGTGACATAGAAATCTACAGACGGTTGCCCCAAGGAGCAAACTCTTTGCATGAGTCAATCGCAGACATTATGCCGTACAAGAGGCGTAATGAAATCTTCAAAGATAAGTATTTCAAACTAGATGAGTCCCAGATATGTAAGACGATAACTTCACACATGAAGTTTGACTGCAACATGTATATTCACCCTTGGGAAGCGAGAGGACTAAGTCCAAGAGAGGCAGCTCGAATTCAGACATTCCCAGACGATTATGTAATAACAGGTTCACAGAACATGTGGTATGCGCAAGTTGGCAATGCCGTACCTGTGAAACTCGCTAAAGCTATAGGAGACGGCATTATGAAATTTGTATGAACCACGTTGAACTATTTGCAGGAGTGGGCGGTTTTCGCAGGGCTATGGACCTAATTACGCATGATTTGGGGTTCCCCATCGAAACGGTTGCCTATTCCGAAATCGATAATAAAGCTTCTGTTACCTATAATGCCAACTATGATACAACCAACGAGTTGGCAATGGGTGACATCGTTGCATTTGTGAATGACAGGCAAGCCATGAGGAATCTACCTAGGTATGATCTGCTTTCAGGTGGCTTCCCTTGCCAGACATTCAGCATGATGGGTAGTCAAGAAGGCTTCGAGGAAGAAAGAGGACAAATGTTCTTTCGTATCATGGACATGGTAAATAGCAGGCATCCCCGATATATCCTTTTAGAGAATGTCAAGAACTTAATGAAACATGATGGTGGTAATACCATTGCCGTTATTCGGGGAGAATTAGAAAATGCTGGATATATAGTTAAGATGGATGTATTTAATTCTAATGATTTTGGCTTGCCTCAAAAACGTAACAGGGCCATTATCTTTGCTAGAAGAAGGCATCTGGGAAATTTTGAATTCTCCGCGGAAAGAGTTCAAGAAGCGTTTGCTGGCATAGACCGAGATAGGTGCTCTTTGAATTTCTTCGAATCCACCATAGACATACTTGACAGACAAGTAGATGCAAAATACTATTTGTCAGAAAAGATAAAGCCTACCATATTGAGCAATGGGAGTGCCGGATTTAAGTCCAAGTCGGAAATTGACCAGATGGTGGCACGTCCATTAACTGCTACTATGCATAAGATGCATCGTGCCTGTCAAGACAACTATTTTAGCGACATGTACATTCTTTCAAATGGTACAGATAGGCCGTCAGAGAGAATGAGTAAAGACGAACTTGCAAGGATTCCCATTCGGAAGTTAACTCCGAAAGAGGCGTTTATGCTACAGGGATTCCCACATGATTTTGCAGAAAGAGCAGGCGCAGCAAACGTCGCTGATGGTGCTATGTACAAACAAGCAGGTAATGCCGTCAGTGTAAACACCATCTATGCAGTTTTATATTACTTGATTGTTAACCGAATAATACGTCAATAATATGAAGAAGATTAAGTTCATAAAGAGACAAGATAGTGGTTTCAAACTATCTTATGGAAACTCTGGAGAGACGAGTTTGAATCTGTCTAATGAAATATTTGATTTCATATCAAAGGGGGCGCTTAGTCCAGGAGAAGAAAGAAATGTAACATTCAGAATATTCAAAGAAGACTGTATAAAGGCCATGTCATTCGTTATCATGAAGCTGCCTTTGTATAAGTCATCATCGAACTATAGTAATAGAGTTGACAATTATCTTGAAATATTTGGTGAACTCTATTCCAAAATAGAGTCATTCTTTGGTAGTAACAAGGAAGCTGAATACAAAGTTAGCCTATTGTATAGACCTGATGGGAGAATATACCTAAAAGGGCTTAGGGTAAACGGCTTTTCTATACGTGATTATCTAGTAGAGAACTATTCCGCACTTCAATTCGATAATGAAGGAAATGATATTCTGAATCTTCGCGTTTTGTCTGACATTGAAGATAACGGAGAATATGATGATGAGTCACAAGAGCTTGAAGATGTCGTTTCAAAACCTCTTCAGCAAATCTTCTATGGTGCTCCTGGTACGGGCAAGAGTCATGAGGTCAAGAAGCGAACAGGAGAGTTGTCGAACGACGAAGAACGAGATTTGCCAAATGTATTTCGTACCACTTTCCATCCTGATACAGATTATGCTTCTTTTGTGGGTTGTTACAAGCCCTCCATGCGCAAAACGGGCAAGAAACATCAAGTTGATGGCAAAGATGTTGATGATGAGGAGATAATCTACGAGTTTGTACCTCAAACTTTTACTGATGCATACGTTTATGCATACAAGAATCCGACTTTGACTACATATCTAGTTATTGAAGAAATTAACCGAGGAAACTGTGCCCAAATCTTTGGCGACTTGTTCCAACTATTGGACAGAAAGAACGGCGTTTCTGAATATAAAATTAAAGCTGATAAAGATTTAGCAAAATACCTGAATGAAGAATTAGGGAAGGATGCTGATGGCATAAAAGACGGGAAACTTTGCTTGCCTGCCAATCTGAGCATTCTTGCCACCATGAACACCAGCGACCAAAGCCTGTTCCCGATGGATAGCGCTTTTAAGCGCCGTTGGGAGTGGAAGTACATCAAGATTGCCGATGCTCATAAAGACTGGAAAATTGAGACAAACGGGGAAGACTGGTATGGATTCATCTGTCAAATCAACCGCATTATTAGCAATATGACTTCCAGTGCTGATAAGCAGCTGGGCTACTTCTTCTGTCAGGCAAATGAAGACGGAAAAATAACGACAGAGACATTTGTCTCAAAAGTCATCTTTTACTTGTGGAACGACGTGTTCAAAGACTATGGCTTTGAGGATGCCAACCTTTTCAAGTATAAAACATTGGAAGGCGATAAAGAAGTAGAGAAAGATCTCACCTTCCCGGATTTCTACGACGAGGACGGAAATATTGCTCCCGACGTGGTGAAGCAATTTATCGAACATGTTATGGCATGGGAAAAGGACAAGAAGAAAGGTAATAACTAATGCACATCATATTCGAGGAACACCAGTATGAGGTGGCAGAGGTGCAGAGTGTATTAGACGGCATCACTACCTTGCAGGACGTTGAACAGAAAATCAGCGTTGGATATGTTGGTTATTACTATAATCCTACTATTGAGGACTGCGTGTTCATCCTGCCCAAGGTGCTACTAACCGACAAATACAAACGGGAAGTGCTTGCGAACGTCAAGAGCAAAGAAACTGGTGAGGACATCCTGCCGGAGGACATTATCACCCCAAATGGACAGGATAGGCACCTACCCAAGGACTACAGAAAGTTCCTCTATGAGTTTGCTGTTTGGATATACCGCTCACTGAGTGTTTATCGGAAGCTTAACAAAAATAGCAAGGCCATCTACTACCGCCAGTTACCCCAGGAGGGCAAAGGGCGCAGACGGGAAACCAACACCTATCTGGATATCGTACTTTCTCTTATCCGCTTCAACCGCGAGAACCAGAACTTCTTCCTCTTTACCATCAAGAACCTGCACTCGGGACTGAACAAGATTAACTGGGCAAAGACCATCAGCCGTTCTCAGGCACTTGTACAACAGAACGAGGTGCTATATCTGAATCCAGTGAACAAGAAACGACAGGTAAACTATGAGGAGGAACTTTTTATCATCTTCTTCAGCATCCTGAATTACCTGAACGATTCCTACGGCTTCCGTACACCCATCAACTGCAACTATGAGTTGATAAAAGGCAAGCAGTTTGAGGCCTATAAGAATGGAATGGGAAAGACACGGCTACGTCAGATTCGCTACAAGTATTTTTCTGATAAGACACTACAGCTGTGGGACTTGTGCTTCGCCTTCTTTGAGACCAGTCACCGCATTGCCGTCAATACAGACCAAAGGGAATATCTGCTTGCAAAGAGTTTTGAGCATGTGTTTGAGGCGATGATTGACGAACTGATTGGCGAAAAGAATCCGCCAAGAGGTCTGAAAGAGCAGGCTGACGGTAAGCGTGTTGACCACATGTACACCTACTATGGATTGACGCACGGTGACGATCAGGACGATGAGATTTATTACATCGGGGACTCTAAATACTATAAGTCTGGTCATCACCTGGGGCATGAGTCAGTCTATAAGCAGTACACATACGCAAGGAACGTCATTCAGTGGAACATCGACCTCTTTATGAAGGGTCAACATGAGGGCTGGACAGACGAAGAACGAGAGGCATACCGACAGGACAAGGAGGAATACGGGAAAATACGGTTGCGCGATGACCAACAAGACCCGTTGACCGAAGGCTATAATGTCATTCCAAACTTCTTTATTTCCGCTTTCGTGGATAAGGAACGGAGGTATATTGCCAGCAAGAACATAGAAGGTCATCCGTTCAAAAAGAACGGGAATGTTGTTCGTGATGAGCGTGGGGAGATAGTCCCCCAGACTTATACGTCGTTCCAGTTTGCAGACCGTTTGTTCGACCGCGACACGTTGATACTTTCGCATTACGACGTAAATTTCCTATACGTGCTCTACCTCTATGCCCGCAACAAGCAGAATGAAAAGGTAGCATGGAAAACAGAGGTACGCGAGATATTCCGCAGAGAGATACGCCGTGTGCTACAAGAGCGTTTTGATTTCTATGCGTTGATGAGTAAAGGCAACATGGTAGCAGGCGAACAGTTTATTAAAGACCACTACAAGGAGTTGCAAGGCAAGCTATACCGTCCATACGGGGACAGGAACCTGTACGCATTGGCCTTGGAAAAGCACGAAGGAACCACTACGCAGGAGTCAGAGACCTATAGGTTGCTTAGCGAATTCTTTGAAATTAAAAGCGTAACACTGGGCGAAAACCCGAAAGAGCCATTGAAGCAACAAGTGGAGCGATACCAAATGGAGCATCCGTATGTCCCTGTACCCGAAAACTGGTTGCCAGATTATCATGTGGAACGCTATTTGGACGATTATTTCGTAGTGGGACTGTACCATGACCAGGCACATTGGGATTGGATTACGGGAAAGAACGACCGAGGCTCGCTGATTTACAATGTGCGTCTTGACCCTAACCGTCAAGGTTCTATGCCCAAGAGCAGAATCAGAAGGATGCGACCAAAGTTCGCCATCCTCTACGAGGAGGGACATGAGGCAGAAAACAAATACCATGTATTCCGAATCCACGACTATGCGGAAATGACTGAGGAACGAATGCGACAAGCTCTCTATCCGTTTGAACCACATGGTGACTATTTTGTGTTCCGCTTCGATGAAGAGGTATCCGTTGGCAGGTTCGACATTCAAAGGCTGATATCCACCCATAGAATTTTCGACAAAGAATTTGTGGAAGGTATGCCGTTGTATCCTAAAGGGGATGAGTTGATGCAGTACAAACTATAACCTTAATTACAATGGACAGCCTTACCCCACAACAACGCCACGCTAATATGGCGGCCATCCACGGCAAAAACACCAAACCAGAGGTGGTGGTGCGCAAGTGGTTATGGGGGCATGGCTATCGTTATCGGCTTAATCATCCACGATTACCAGGAAAGCCTGACATCGTGATGCGGAAGTATAGAACTTGCATTTTTGTGAATGGGTGCTTTTGGCATGGACATGAAGGATGTCGCTATTATACCATCCCGAAAACCAATACAGAGTTTTGGGTCAACAAAGTAAAGCGGAACAAGGAGCGAGATTCGAAAGTGCAACATGAGCTGGCTGCTATGGGCTGGTACTCCATCACCATCTGGGAATGTGAGTTGAAGCCTGTCAAAAGAGAAGACACATTGAAGTCGCTGGCATATACGCTCAACAAGATATTCCTGCAAGATAGGACTGTCAGGCAATATGAAGTTTTTGAAGAAGAGCAAATGATGGCTGCAGAGGATATGACTGATGAGTATAGAAATAAAACGACAAGATAATATATTATTACAATAAACAATGTTACATATATGGCAAAAGATTTAACAGTATCAAAAATAGAACGCCAGAATGTTTTAAATAACCAAGTGGCAATTCCTCGCATCCAAAAGGCTTTGGACATAGAGGCTTATCATTTCGAGGGAAAGTATTACCTTACCAAACAAATGGTGGCAGACTTCTATGAAGTAGATGTCAGGACGATAGAAAGATATTTGGAATCGAACAAGGAAGAACTAGAAAGGAATGGTTACTTTTTATGTAAAGGAAAACGATTGAGAGAGTTTATGTTACAATTTGCTCCCGACATAAATGTCGGTCACAAAACAGTATCCTTGTCTCTATTTGATTTCCGCGCTTTCCTAAACATCGGTATGTTGCTTGCTGAGAGCGAAAAAGCAAAACGCGTCCGTAGTCTCATTCTAGATATTGTTATATCTACCATTAATGAGAAAGCTGGCGGAGGTACAAAGTATATCAACTGGCGTGATAGGGATTTTCTGCCAGCTGCCATACAAGAAGAAAACTACCGAAAAAAACTTACTGGACCCATCAATGATTATGTGGAAGGGCATCCGACTTACAAATATGCTATTATCACAGATATGATTTATAAAGCTGTATTTCACGAGAATGCCAAACAATACAAGGAATTACTGAAGCTTGAACCCAAGGACAACGCTAAAGCAACAATGTATGCGGAAGTTCTTCGGGTCATCAGTTCGTTTGAAAATGGAGTAGGAAGTGCTATACGTGACTTGTCATTAAGGTTGAATAGGAAAATTAGTGTTCAAGAAGTACAGGAACTCATAACAAGTCAAGCAGAAAGTCCTGCAATGTCTCCATTCTTGTACGATGCTCGTCAGAAAATGGCCTCACTTGACTTAGGACTTCGAGATGTATATCATGATGGTATTGCTGGCTATTTACGAGCATTGTCTCCAGAAGAATTTGAGAGGTTTATCGGATCAGATTCCGTGGATTTGGAAAAACTTCTGGATAATGATGAAAACAAGCATGTTCTGGAACGTCTTAAAAAGTAAAGTACGATGGAAGATTTCATTTATCTGAACTTTGACGACATTTGGGGTTATTATCAAGAGACCATTGAGCAAAGCGGTGGAGGCATGTCGGGCATCCGAGAGCGGGAAGAAATAGAAAAGGTGCTTGATTTTGTTCAAAATGATTTATACTATCCAACGTTGGAAGATAAGCTCACGTATATGGTTTTTGCTTTCTGCACAGGTCATTATTTTGCGGATGGCAATAAGCGCATTTCACTGGTAATTGGTGCTCATTTCCTCATCAAGAATAAAAGAGGATGGGCAGGATTCCATTTTCTACCATATATGGAAGCGTATATTTGGCATGTAGCAGCAGGTAATATCGACAAAGAGTTACTTACAAAAATCGTCCATTCAGTAGTTAACAAAGAAGAACTTGACGAAGAAACCAAACTTGAAGTCATTCATGCGATGGAGAAAAGTCCATTATTTTCTGAAGAAGAACAAGAATAGCAGAAGGACTGTCACTTATAAGCAACGAAGTCCATTTGTCCAAAGGAATTCGAGAAATTCTAAATCCGTTGGACAAATGGGAAGTATATGGCCAGAGAAGATTCACTTCCCTGGCTTTTCTTTTGGCTTACTGTTCTTAAAATGTTCGTGTGCATAGCTGTACCCTTTAGACTGAACCATGTCATCGTAGCTGGTGATGGTAACGAACAAGTCTGGCTGAAGTTCTCGGATTATCTCACGGGTCATCTGATGTTGGGCCGCTATGGTTTGCAAATCTTCATTATATGCTTTCAGACGATTAACATTGACAACCTCATAGATGGTGAAGATGGTGAACATAAACGTCAAAATGATGCTTATCCAGGCATAGACATTACGATACCATTTGTTGCTTGGTTCATAGAACACAATATGGATGCGCTCTTTTATTTTGTGCCAACGGTGTATAAGCTGATTCTTCAAAGAGTTTGGCACATGATTATTATCATCTGGAATGGCGCAAGTCTTCTTGTAAATTGCCCTATTGGAAAGTTCCCCTTTTTCGTGTAACTCCTGGATATAAGCATCTTCCTGTTCTTGGGGAGAACCTGATTAAACTAACTGCTACGCAACATTTTACAAAGGCGCACCCAAGCAACAATACTCAAGTAATTAATAAAGACTATCAGTTAATCTGTCTTCTTGCTAAATCAAAAACCATAGAAGAGTCTTTGAAGACGATAGAAGAAAAATACTATCGTAAAGAGTCATTCGTTTACGTTGTAAACATAGGTCTTAATGTAGAATTAAGTATGAAACTAACTTTTCCAGAAATACGCTCTCAGCTTCGTTTGTTATATAATGTTATATAGGTGTTTTGTCATCTATTAGGCTTTAACCAATTCAACATCTTATCAAGATTGATAACAGGACAAGCAAATACGTTGACTATCAGTAGTTATACAAAGGGCAGTGGGGTAATTGTTTCTAAATAGTGTCACAAGCTCCATGATGTGAACATTAGATGTTTAGAACCAGTCGTTCCACCTGCCAAACATCATGACTACGACTGAGCAAAACACAAAGAAGCCCAAGACGAAGAAGAACCAGAGGAAGAATCCATGATGGCGGCAGAGGACATTTCAACAGAATATGGGAATAAAGCAACTTGATAATACGTTATAAGATATGTCCCAGAAAGAAGGTTATCCCCCGAAACCTACTGATGGGTGAAAAGAACGAGTTGCACAATCGTTATATGCTCATTAATCCGCCAGAAGAACTTGCAGCCCTTACAAGCACCCCATCAAGTACCCCCGCAAGTACCCCATCAAGTACAGGTGCCCCATTCACAACCGACAATGAGAATATTTTGCGGTTGGTCAAAGCTATTGGTCATCGTCAGCTCTCCGTAAGGGAGATGCTTGTTGCCGTAGGTCTGAAAGACCGAATGAATTTTATGGAGTATTCTCTTACACCAGCAATGACCAAAGGCTTTGTCTGCCAGCTCTATCCAGACAAGCCTCGACATCCAAGGCAAAAGTATTTGCTAACCGTCAAGGGCTCTGCCCTCTATAACGAACTGACAAAGGATGCGAACAAATGAAGTTGGGAATTGGGGTGCATGGCTAATACATAATAACATTTGAAGGGAACCGAACCACATTGGTGAATCGCCAATGTGATTCGGATAGTGTTTCGTTAAGGCTGGCACCAATTACCTCACCACCAGCCAATACTGCATGTGGAGGGTGGTGCGCTTGCTCTTATAATTGAACTGCACATTGTTCAGGGCATTGCCAATCTTCTTGAAGGATGTGTCGGCATCGAAGTTGGCATAGCGACTGGCAAGTAACTTACTGATATCGCCGATGCTCCACCATTTACCTTGTTCTCCCTCCTTAGGATTGCGGAAGGTCTCGCCAATCATCTCCACCAGGTCGTTGATATGCTGGAAGGGCTCGTTCTCCTGTATGAGCACCTTTATCTCATCATCATCCAACCAGAAGCGTTCACCTTGGTTGAACAGATAGAGGGCTTGAGCAAAGAGCTGTTTATGGTTCAAATTATCGGTGAAATCGATGTTTCCTGTCACTCCTACGCACACAAAACGTCTGGAACCTGTAGGATCGACCAGTGGTTTTTGCTGGTTGGTGGTGCCGATGAACGACGTATAACGACGGTATTGTTTGATAGTCTTTCCGTAGGGTGGACGGAATTTCACATCTGCCGATGACAACAGATATTTCAACACGATCTGCTGGGAATTGGTGGTCTTGTCAAACTCGTCGATATTGATCAGGGCAAAACTCGTCAAGGCGATATTCAGGTCAAATTCATTCTTGAAGTTAATCTTGTCGTTATAATAATCACGCAACTCTGGTGGCAGCAATATCTTGCAGAAACGTGTCTTTCCACATCCCTGACGACCTATCAGCAAAGGTGTCAACGCATTGCCTGTCAGCTGTTTGTCGCTCTCACGCCATTGTGCCACCATACCTGTAAGCCAGTATCTCAGGTATTTCGTCCAATGTGGTTGATCGGTAGGCACACGCTTTGCAAGGTCGGCAATGTAGTCGTGTCCGTCCCATAGGGGCAACTTATCCAGCCAACTGTTAACTGGGTCGTATTGCTCAATGCGGGTTGAGTCGATGTAACGGTTCACATCACGGTCCCACGACTTCACACCCAGCTCCATTGCCTTGAGTGTCATATCATTGCGTACCTCCTCGGTGAGTGGTTTGAATTGCTGGTCGTCGCTGAATTTCTCACGATATTCGGCAACTCCTGTCAACAGATTCTTGCGCATATCGTAGTGCGAATTGAGGAATATCTCTGTCTGCATGACCTGTATGGTCTCCTTCGGCACACTCTTCAGGGGCTTTATCTTATATTTCTGGTAGAAATTCTCCTGTTCCTGCACGCTATATACGCTCTGAAAGACCTCTTCCACCAAGAGCTTATCGGTATTCAGTACAGGATGTAGCAACGTAAGTCCTTGTGCATGAGACAATGGTATATCTTCCATCAAACAACTGCCAGCCACCATCATCAGCAAATTAATGAGCCTGTCTTCATCGGAGAAATCATAATATTTCTTCAGTACATTGTTCACAATGAAAAGCCAGTTGAGCTGATAAGTGCGTGTGATGGTGCGTCCAGGCATCAGATAGTCATCGGCATCAGAAATAATCACAGGCTCCACCTGCTTATATTCTTCTGTATCAGCCAGGAAAGCTTTCGCATTTGGGTTATAGTATGCCTCGGGGTCAGCACTCAAATAGACAGTTCGGTCCAGGCGAGGCTCCAGGTAGGCAATACCCATAGCAAACTGGTTCTGGTAGGCTGTTCGCGCCGTTTTATAGACATTGCTGTGGAACATCCTGATAGCCTCCTCTCCTTCTGGCAATCCACCTTCACCAAACAGCTCACCTCTCACCACAATCTTCACACTCTTACCTGAGGCACCGAGAAAGCACAACAGTGTTTCGGGCATGCGTTTAGCTTGCTCCCTCACCGCCACAGCTGCCTCATAATTAGGCAGATCATTCACTTCCAGGATTACCAACCCGTTATATCTCAGCATCCGTCTTTCGCCTTTCCTGTTTTCGAAAAGGGCAGCAAAGCACAACCTCGGCAGATTTATGCCCTCATTCATTCGCGTTACGATACTCCCATCTTCCTGTCTACGAGGCTTCATCAGATGGTAGTGCATACGAAGTTGGCGCACATGCTCGCGAGCCAGTTCATCCTTGATACGTGCTGCTACATCGTCCAACTCAACTCGGTTGATGACTTCTTTCCTGCCTTTCTTTACAAACAATGTCAGTTCCATATAGTAATTATTAGTTTTATGATACAAAGATAAGCAAAATAATACTGCAAATAGAATAAAAATTGAATAAGATTTTAGAGAATTACATACATAACTACATAAATTCATATTATCATATTGTTAATTAGTAGTTTATTACATCTGTTTACCTACATTATAACTACATTTTACCTACACTAAAACTACATGCAAACTACATGATAGGCATAAAATTCTCATGAGAATTTTGTCGTTTACCCGTAGCAAACCGACCGTTATCTAGTAGCAAACGGTGAAATTCTCATGAGAATTTGAAAACTTAGTTATTTCTGGCACCAAGCAAGCAAAGACAGATCATTGTCTCTTCCCGTATCTCAGTACTTATGGTAAAGGAGAGAAAACAGATAGATTCATATGGTTAACATATGTTTAGCAGGTGGTTAAGCTATGGTTAGCTTCCTGTTAACAGATGGTTTGCATGCCGTTAATATATGCTTTAGATGTAGTTAGTATGTAGTTTGCATGTAGTTTTAGTGTAGGTAAAATGTAGTTTTTATGTAGGTAGAAACATTTATTAATTGTTTAATATTCAATTAATTTATATCACTTTATGTAGGTAATTAATGAATTTATGATTATCTTTGCAAAAAAAATATTATCACTAATTATGAAGTACAAAATCGAGCAACAAAACAAGCCAACTCTCCCTTCTCACGGTAAGTATATGGCCAAGGCAGTACACCAGAACACTATTGACACACGCCAGCTGATTGATGAGTTAGCCAGGAGGAGCCGTTCGGGCATGGATGAAAGTATCATCAAGCCTGTTCTCATCGGTCTTTCTGAGATTATCAAGGATCATCTGCGCAATGGCGACAGGGTAAAACTTGACGAATTCGGATTGATGAAACTAGAAATCAGCAGCGAGAAAGTGGATAAGCCAGAAGACTTCAAGCCCAAAAAGCATATCAAAGGTGTGAAACTGCATTTCTTACCCGAGAGCATCGAAGGCAAGCAACCCCTCTATGATGACATCAAGTTTGAGAAAGTCAAATAATCAGCATTTACAAAGGGACCATTTTGCCTTTTCAGGAAATCTCACTATCTTTGACAGACGAAAAACCTAAACGTCTTTATGCGCAATATCAACGACCTCAGCAAAGCAAGTTCGTGCAGTGAACTCTCAGAACTGGTACAGCAAGTAGGACTCCTGCCCTTGCTGGATAGTGGCATCACGGGCTATTCAGCTGATGCATTGGTGGAAGATGATTGCCGCTACGTCATCCTTCCTGATGGTGGATGGGATTGGCCTTTATGGAAATGGAAAGGTCCTATCGTAACGGATGGTAATTGTGTGTATGGCAAGTTCTTTGCTGGCAAAGCAGGTTTCATCAGTATGGAATGGTGGCCCGACTTCTGCAATTATCGACGCCACGAACGACCAGCACCCAGCGAAGGGTCGATTGAAGAGGCCATATTGCAGACCTTACACGAACAAGGAAGTATGATTACTCGCGAGCTACGAGCTGCCTGTGGCTTTAACGGCCCTAAGATGCGAAGCCGTTTCGATGGATACATCACTCGCTTACAGATGGCTTGCCGTATTGTGACAGAAGACTTTGTATATCCCCTCGACAAGCATAACAACGAATATGGATGGGGATGGGCGTTGTTGAACATTCCTGTAATTCTATTGGGGAAAGAGGCTTGCAGATGCCCACGTACCCCTCAAGAATCATTTGAACGCTTGTTCGCCCACTTGAAGGCTATGGTGCCTCAAGCGACTGAGAAGCAAATCATGAAGTTACTCCAGTGACTTGAGCAACTCACGGCATCCCTCTGTCACATCTCGCCAAGTGGCATCGAAATCACCTGTGTACCAAGGGTCTGCTACATCTCCCTTACGAGCCGTATAGTCGAGCAGTTTATGAATCTTCCCCTCAGGATCGCCTCCTGCGATACGTGTCATATTGCGGATATTCCAATCGTCCATACCAATCAGCAAGTCAAAACGCTGGTAGTCTGAGCGTGTCATCTGGCGAGCTGTCTTTCCCTTGCAAGAGATACCATGCTCAGCCAACTTACGTTTGGCAGGTGGATATACCTCGTTGCCTATCTCCTCAGTAGAAGTAGCTGCCGACTCGATGTAGAAGTGGTCAGTGAGACCTGCCTTCTGCACCAAATCTTTCATCACAAACTCCGCCATAGGACTACGGCAGATATTACCGTGACAGACAAACAATATCTTTTTCATTTATTTATCCAGAATACCTTGGAAGTAAGCCCTTACATCGCTCCACTTATAATATGGAAACATATCTGTAGCAACAGGGATATGTGCCTCTTTCTCGCAATGCAACACCTTCACGAGTATATCGTCAGGATTCTTGTCGTTACGGAAAAAGACTAATTGCACATTCGCTGCCATAGGAGTTACCTTATAGTTGGCCCACACCTTATATAGCTCGCGTGGGTCACTGATGGCTACGCCAAAGTTCTCAATCTGCATCAAGGCACAGAGGTTGATGACATTGCCATCATGTCCGAAACGCAGGGTAGCAGCTTCATCGCCAGTAGCAATGGCCTTGTCGGCACTTTCAACAATGTTTTGGAGCAGATGCTTGGCATTAGCAGCCACAATGCCGTGACTATCAGCATGATTGGCTGTACCTACATAAAAACTGAAGTTGCCTATTTGCCACAAGTCAAACAACTCCTGGGGTTGCCAAAGGTCGAAGAAGGATACCTTGGTTTCAATATTCTGCATGCCTATTGTTATCTGATAGAGGTCGTTCATCAGCAAAGCTGGATTCACTTTCTTGAGCACAAAATCATTATCTGAGAAAAGTGTGGCAATCAAGCGATCGGGATGAATCATCGACTCTCTGAACTTGCGGAACTCCTCTACCCAAGGTCCGTTGCGTGAGTCAGTAAACTTATTGGCCTCAGGGGTTTGGTAGTTCAAATAAGACATATACTTCGGACTTGCCTCATAAGCTATATGCAAGGTAGGGTTCAACTCTTTCAGACGATCGCAGAAAGCTACCATACTCATGGTGCAACGCAACACTACTGTAGAACGGGCAGAAAGATTGGCACCGTTCTTGAACACTTCTGGGAAGTTATTATACATACGCTCAGCAATGCCACGATGTTGGCGAACGCCTAACGGACTTAGGTCACCACCATGACCATCAGCCTCAGCAAAGACTTGTTCCAACCGCTTATAAACATCCTCACCCAACGCAGTAAGTGCATGAGATTCGTGTGCATCCCTGAAGAGGTACAAAGCTCGGGTATAATCCTCGTTTGAGATGAGATAGCGAGAGCCATGACGACCGTAATGACTGATATAGAATGGCTTATATCCTTTAGGCGCCTTGCTTTGGGGGGCAAACTCAGTAGGATATGCCAGATAGACACCACCCGCCTTCTCTGGATTAGCTGTTATTTCTTCCAAAGACGACTGGGCATAGGCTCCCAAACACAATATAGAAGCAAAAACTAACAAAAAAGATTTCAATATTCTCATAGCATTAGTGCATTATAGATTTCACAAATAGTTTTCTGCAAGACTGGATGCATCACCGTAGGAGCAATCTCCACCATAGGTTCCATTACAAACAAGCGTTCGTGCATCAACGGATGAGGCAAGGTAAGCACATCAGTTTCCACCACGATGTCATCCATCAAGAGGAGGTCGATGTCGATAGGTCGGTCAAAATATTCCCTATTCATCGATTTTTTCTCTCTTCCCAAGTCGCGTTCTATAGTCTGCGTAATGACCAATACTTCCTGGGGAGAAAGGGTAGTCTCCACTTCAAGGGCAGCATTTAGATAGGTGTTGGCAGAAGCATAGCCCCACGGCTCGGTTTCATAAAAGCGAGACAAGCAGACTACTCGTCCCACTCGCTCTCTTATCAAAGAAACAGCTCGTGACAGGTTAGCACGCTTGTCGCCCAAGTTAGAGCCTAAAGCTAAATAGCACCTACCTTTGTCCATTTCGAAGCAGGAGTTGAGATTTGCAAAGTGATGCTGAAGTTATTTATCGGTTATCAGCATAGCATCGCCATAGGTACCAAACCTATAACCTTCCTTCAAAGCCACATGATAGGCCTCCATCACCTGTTCGTAACCTCCAAAAGCAGCTACTACCATCAACAAAGTAGATAGTGGCAAGTGGAAGTTTGACACCATAGCATTGGCTACCGTAAAATTATAAGGAGGGAAAATAAACTTATTAGTCCACCCTGAATATGTCTTCAAGTGGCCATCCGTACTTACACTACTCTCGATGGCACGCATAGTAGTGGTACCCACAGCACAAATCTGACGACGTTCATCTTTGGCACGATTGACAATATCGGCAGCTTCCTGGGTAATATACATCTGCTCAGAATCGGTCTTGTGTTTGGTAAGGTCTTCCACATCTACCCCACGGAAATTGCCTAGACCAGCATGAAGAGTAATGAAAGAAAAATCAATACCCTTGATCTCAAGACGCTTCATCACCTCGCGACTGAAATGCAGGTTGGCAGTAGGAGCCGTCACAGCACCTTCGTTACGTGCGAAGATAGACTGGAAACGATCAGCATCCTCAGCAACAGGAGCTCGCTTGATAATCTCATGTGGCAGAGGTGTCTCACCTAAAGAATAAAGCACACGCTTAAACTCATCATGAGGACCGTCATAGAGGAAACGCAATGTACGGCCTCGAGAGGTAGTGTTGTCAATTACCTCAGCAACCATTGACTCATCCTCACCAAAATAAAGTTTATTTCCAATGCGGATTTTACGAGCAGGATCTACTAACACGTCCCAAAGACGCTGTTCCTCATTAAGTTCTCTCAGCAGGAACACCTCAATACGGGCACCTGTCTTCTCCTTATTGCCATACAATCTAGCAGGAAACACTTTTGTGTCATTGAATACAAAAACGTCCTTTTCATCGAAGTAATTGATGATTTCCTTGAACACTTTATGCTCAATCTCACCTGTCTTGCGATGCAATACCATTAAGCGACTCTCATCGCGATACTCTGTAGGGAACTGAGCAATTTTATCCCCTGGCAGACGGAAATTAAACTGTGATAGCTTCATTTTATATTATTTGAAAATGTACAATTGATTGTTGATTATTACTTATCAGCCCCAAAAACATATTAGTTTTCTTGCTGATATGGAGCAACCTCCTGCTCCTGCAACCACGCCTCAAACTTTTCAGGGTCAAGGCATTGGTCTACCTTTACCTCACCAACACGTGTACGACGTAAAGCAGTGAGGTGAGCTCCACAATGCAAGGCGTCACCAATATCTCTTGCCAAAGCCCGTATATAGGTCCCCTTGCTGCATACCACCCTGATTTTCACCAGATAGAATTCTCCACTTTCCATCAGACGGATTTCATCTTCATCAGGTTGGTTCTTTCTATGAGGCGAGGGCTGATAACGCTCCAGTCTGTCAAATGACAGCAATTCAATCTCGTCTATCACCAACAGTTTAGGTTTCAGTTC
Organism: uncultured Bacteroidales bacterium; assembly: GCA_902775375.1. GTDB lineage: Bacteria > Bacteroidota > Bacteroidia > Bacteroidales > Bacteroidaceae > Bacteroides. Next base: position 19,239 of record CACYLU010000001.1, read on the forward strand.
CACCTCTTGGCCTTTTCGGGCATATTGGTAGGCACGTTTCCCTTCTACATTGCAAGCCGAATAAACTGGTGGCACTTGCCAAATTTCTCCCTTAAAGTGTTGCAATGTCTCTTCCACCAATTCACGAGTAACGTGACTTGTGGGATATAAGGCATCCAACGGATGTTCCTGGTCAAAAGAAGGCGTAGTAGCACCTAAGCACAAGGTTGCCTCGTATTCTTTGGTATGGTATTGCAACTGTTCTATTTGCTTGGTGGCACGTCCTGTACAAACCGTCATCACTCCTGTAGCCAAAGGGTCGAGAGTGCCAGCATGCCCCACTTTGAGCGTCTTTATGCCCAATCGCTCGCAAATGAAATGCCTCACATGCTTCACCACACGGAAGGATGTCCACCCGTAGGGTTTGTCAAAGTGCAATATCTCACCCTCTTGAAAATTTAACTGACCACTCACCATCAAATCAAGCTAAACAAAAGTGTGGCAAGTCCCACTAAAGCACAATAAACAGCAAAGTAAATCAGCTTACCCTTCTTTACAATGTCAATCATCCACTTACAGGCTATACAACCAAAAACAAAAGCAGAGAGGAAGCCTACAATCAATGCCACTAACGACACATCGGCACTTGCCTCTGCAGCTCCCTTCACAATCTTCATACCATCCAGCAATGCCTCACCCAAAATAGGAGGAATAACCATTAGGAAAGAAAATTGTGCCAGTTTCTCTTTTTTATCGCCCAACAGCAAACCTGTAGCAATGGTGCTGCCGCTACGGCTCAAGCCTGGCAGTACAGCACAAGCCTGTGCCAAACCTATGATAAAAGCATCTTTCATGCTGATATGCTCTTTCGTACGGGGTTTTGCATAATAAGAAAAGGCAAGTAATGTTGCTGTGACAAGCAACATCAGACCCACAATGAACAATCCCGAGCCGAAAATCTCCTCCACCTTATCCTTGAAGAACAAGCCCACAATGCCAATGGGAATCATGGATATGAGGATATTGATGACATACTTTGTCTCGTCGTTCATCTGGAACATAAACAACCCTCTGAATATCCAATCGATTTCTTTATAAAGGATGACCAATGTACTGAGCACTGTTGCTACATGCACCACAATGGTAAAGGTAAGGTTATCTTCACCTTGAATACCAAACAAGGCTGAGCCAATGGCCAAATGTCCGCTACTGCTCACTGGCAGGTACTCGGTAAGCCCCTGAATCATGCCTAAGATAAATGCTTCCCACCAACTCATTTCTTATCCTCCTTTGGTTTAGCAATCACTGCGTACACCATCAATATAAAGCCGATAAGACACACCACAGGGGCAATTCTCACGCGCCTTACACTAAAAATATCTGCCTCAAAATGATCAACTGTGGTACTGGGTCCTGTCATCAGCAAAAAACCGATGATGACAATTGCCACACCTATAGCAATCAGTATCAGATTGTTCTTGCCAAACGCAAAATTCTTTTTATCCATATCAAATATTACTTTTCTCTATTTAGCAGCAAACACTATCATACATAATACAACTTACTTGCCTTCATCTTCAGGAAGCGGTTGACCGACCAGTAAGCGCATAGCAAAGTGAGAACTACACCAGTAAGCAGCACCACTCCACTGACGATGAGCAACACCTCGGGCGATATAACCTCGATGAGATGGGGCTCATTTATCACCAACCAAACAGCTGCGCCCCACAAAGCCACGTTGGCCAGCAAACTTGCCATGATGCCAATCCAGAAATTCCTCACCATAAAAGGCCGACGGATGAATGAACGACTCGCACCTACCAGTTTCATAGTGTAAATAAGGAATCTTTGAGAATAAACCGTAAGACGGATGGTATTGTTAATGAGGGCAAATGATATCAAGCCCAACACCAAAGCCAGGCCGATGAGCATCAACTCCAATTGGGCGACATGACGGTTCATACTCTCTATCAAGTTCTTTTGATAAAGCACTTCCTGGATGTTGATATTAGTGCTCAGCTGCTGTTCTATTTTGGCTATACTGTCATTATTGGCATAATCAGCACGTAACTTAATCTTTACGGATGCTGGGAAAGGATTATAGCCCTGAAACTCTTCTGGGTCAGTATTCAGTTCAGTTTTCATCTCTTCTAAAGCCTGGGCCTTAGATATGTATTCAGCACTTCTGACAAAAGGCTTTGATTTCAAGTCATCAATCAACTTCACAATCTCGGATTCTGGCATATCGTCGCTAATAAGGAGGGAGAAATTGACATTCTCCTTTACATATACCGACACACTCCTCGCAGCTAAGGCGAAGAAGACCACCACGCCCAACACAATCAATACCAAGGTAGTACTAACTGTAGCCGTAGCAGTTTGCAAATTGAAAAATCTTGTTTTCTTTGCCATAATCACACTTTTTTCAGCACATATATCAACGAACTACTTCGTTCCTTTCGCCCCCAACTACTCACCCAAGCACAGGTCCCTTGCCAGAGGCCCTTGATGAAACTCATTTTATGACCAAGATGTCGCTCGGTAAGCATGCTCACATAGAAGCCGTCGAGAGGCATCGGAATGGTCTTGACAATCTTGAACCCGTGCTTTTGCGCAAACAATCGCATAGTGTCAGGATTGAAATGCCACAAATGCCGAGGCACATCCCATGCTGCCCAATCTGCTCCATAATGACGAGCATCCGCAGATGCATTGTTGGGCACAGCTATCAACAAGGCTCCATCGTCTTTGAGCCAACGATAGAACTTATCACCCATGATATTAAGGTGCTGCAAATGTTCTAAAACATGCCAAAGGGTAATGCAATCAAAAGATTTATCTTGCAAGGTGTTAAAAGCCTCTTCACCATCACTTTTCAATCCAAAGTGCTCTTGAGCAAATTGACGGGCCAGAGCATTCTTTTCAATTGCTCTCACTGTCCACCCCCACTCTGTCATCAAATGGGCAAAATAACCTGTGCCTGAACCAATGTCCAATAACCAACCTTGGCGCAAACCTGTAGCTCTGGTAACATGGCCAGCTTTAGCTGTGAGCATCATATTGCGCGCCAAATGGTAAAGTCTGTTCATCAGGCCTTTCTCAATGTCAGAATGTGATATGTAATCAGCTGATTCGTAGTATTTGCCTATCTCCTGTTCATCAGGCACATCCTGTGTGAACCTGAAACCACAATGATCGCAAATCCACACATCAAAAGTTTCCTGACTCACCAGGTAATCAACAGCAGAAAACTCCTTGTGCAAGCTATTACTTCCACATATCGGGCAACAATCTGTATGAACTACTTTTCCCATAAGGACACATTACACCTAAAATTGCTGCAAAAATACAAAAAAAATATGCTTTCCTTATAAATTTAAGGAGTTTTAAGATTAAGACAAATCAACCTTTTTTATTTCTTCCTCGATAGAAAAATTTTACTCCCTCACGAGAAATAAATCTTTTCCTCATGAGGGAGTAAAAAAAGCTTATGAAAAATGAACAACGAACAGTTGAACAGAAAAAGAACACTATACCCAGAGAAACATCAAATGGCTCTGTCTGATTCGATGAATTGTAAGAGGCGTTCCACTGCCTGTTCTTCTGGAATATTCTTCTCTATACACTGTTTCTGCTTATATAAACTGACTTTGCCTCGCCCTGCTCCTACATAACCATAATCAGCATCAGCCATCTCTCCAGGACCATTCACTATGCAACCCATGATGCCAATCTTCAATCCTTTGAGATGGGCCGTTGCCGCCTTAATACGAGCTATGGTCTCTTCTAAATTGTATAGTGTACGCCCACAACCAGGGCAAGAGATATATTCAGTCTTGACCATACGCAGGCGCCCAGCCTGCAAGATGCTGAAAGCTGTCTGATCTACCAGGGTGTCTGCAAGACGACCATTGTTGTACAGCATGATACCATCGCATAAGCCATCGAAAATAAGTGGACCCATATCCGCAGCTGCACGAATCTGGAGGTCTTCAAGTTCTTGTTCAGCATAATGCTGGATAAAAATCAAAGGATTCTGCAACCCATTGATCATCAGTTTATGTGCCACAGCTCTCTGCTCTCCCACTCGGTTGATGTGATTGCTCTGGCTGATGACCACTATCTCTGGATGGTATTTAAGGCAGGCAAGCACTTCATCGTTCAAGTCGCTGTAATTGATGAAAAGGAACTTTACAGGTGCAGAACTCATGCTGATAAAGGGGAGGAAATCTTTCTTATAGACAGGGAATGTATTGGGTTCACCTGCCCAGACATCAGCATCCACGATATAGCGAACACCTTCTTGTCTGTTAGGAGACAAATTACGCCCAACATATACATAGTCAGGCATGAAGTCAGGATTGAAGGTATGAGATTCAGAGAATCTGGCAGCTATGACAACAGGAACTTGTTCTCCTCCAATATTTTGTATCGACTTTGTCTTACGGCGTACTGGGTGCAAGTAATCAAAATCAGGAGCGGCCTCAGCATTGATAGGCAAGTGTAACTGACGAGCCACCACATAATCTCGCAACTTTCTTGCTACAGGAATCTCGGCCTCTGGAGCTTCACTGAGTGATACACGAATAGTATCTCCATAGCCATCGGCTAATAAAGCTCCTATACCTAAGGCAGACTTGATGCGTCCATCCTCACCTTCACCAGCTTCCGTTACACCTAGATGTAACGGGAAGTCCATTCCCTCATGATTCATTACATCTACCAGCAAACGCACTGTGCGTACCATTACAGAAGCATTGGAAGCCTTGATGGAAATCACTACATCCTTAAATTGTTCCTCAACGCAAATACGAAGATACTCCATGCACGATTCCACCATTCCCTCTGGCGTATCGCCATAGCGAGACATAATTCGATCGGACAACGAGCCATGATTAACACCAATACGGATAGCGGTATGCTGCTCTTTACAGATATTGAGGAACTGTACGAATCGCTCACGTAAACGTTGCAATTCCTGCGCATACTCCTCATCGGTATATTCAAGTTTTTCGAACTTACGTGCAGGGTCAACGTAATTGCCTGGATTGATACGTACCTTTTCTGCATAAAGTGCTGCTACGTCTGCAACAGCCGGGTTGAAATGGACATCGGCCACCAATGGAACCATACATCCATCTTTTCGCAAAGCAGCATTGATATACTGCAAATTTTCAGCCTCAGCAACACCCTGAGTAGTAAGACGCACATACTCGCCTCCTGCCTCGACAATGCGTTTGACCTGCGCCACACTACCCTCAGTATCACGTGTGGAGGTGTTGGTCATACTCTGCAGACGTATAGGATAGGAGCCGCCCAAAGGGGTGGCTCCTATATTAACTGTGCCTGACTTACGGCGCTGATAATTGAACAAATCCATCAGATTACTCTGCAATCATACTTGACATTGGCTAAAACCTCATTAGCCTGTGTTACCTTAGAAGCAGACTTCTTCTTATACTCATCCAACTTGCCACCCAGTTTGGCATCTGACAATGCCAAAATCTCAGCTGCCATCAAAGCAGCATTCTGGCCTCCATTTACTGCCATAGTAGCAACAGGAACACCAGGAGGCATTTGCACCATTGAATAAAGGGCGTCAACACCCATCAAAGGGCCACTATTGATTGGAACGCCAATAACTGGCAGCGTGGTATTCGCTGCGATAACACCTGGCAGAGCTGCAGCCATACCTGCACCTGCGATGATTACCTGAATACCTTTACCCTTAGCTTGCTGAGCAAATTCAGCTACTGCACCAGGTGTACGATGTGCTGAAAGTGTGCGCATCTCGAAAGGAATCTCCAACTCATTCAGGAAATCGGCAGCCTTCTCCATTACGGGCAGGTCACTGATACTGCCCATTACGATACTTACCAATGCTTTCATAAATATATAGATTATAAGTTAATTAATTTCTTGTATCCTTCTGCATCCAGCAGTGCATCATAATCAGCTGCAGGATCAGGTTTAATCTTGATAAGCCAGCCTTCGCCATAAGGGTCTTTGTTAACAAGTTCAGGCTGATCTTCCAATGCCTCATTCTGCTCAAGGACTTCACCGCCCACAGGCATAAAAATATCGGAAATGGTCTTTACAACCTCAATTGTACCGAACACTTCACCTGCATTGAGAGTTTCACCTACAGTCTGAATATCAACAAACACTATGTCGCCTAACTGGTCTTGTGCATAGTCTGTAATGCCTATATAGGCAATGTCACCCTCCACACGGATCCATTCGTGTTCACTGGTGTACTTGATGTTTTCAGGGAAATTCATATTTATTGTTTTTTAGGTTAATCAACAAATGTATTTCGCAAATATACCATAAAAAGGGAACACTTGCAAATATTTTACCATCTAAAAGAGCAGAAATCTAAGTAAATCGTTATAGATAGGATGTAAAACCATGAAGGAGCAAGTTAAACCAACAGCAAAACCTGCCAGCACTTCACCCAAAGAATGGTGCCCTAAGACGATACGGGCAGAACCAACCACACCCGTAACCAGAATCAGCGCACAAAGCCACCACACTGGATTATAGCCGAAAAGCATACTGAACGCCACCAAACCACCGATAGTAGCACCTGCTCCTGCCATGTGCTCACTTATGCGCCAACGCAGGTTGAAAACAAGGCAAACCACCATCATCAGCAAAGCAGTTAAAATAATGCCTTTCATATACCAAGGTATATTTAGTCGACGCATGATTATTAGGCAGAACACGTAGGAAATTAAGTACAAAACCAATGGTACATAACGCTGGCGACGCAGAGCCATATCATCGGGTGAATAACCATTCACCTTTCTAAAAATAAAAATGGTGAGGTGAGGTATTAGGATTGTAAAAGCATAGACCACTCCCAAGACTATAAGTTTGTACTGAAGTGGCATGATTCGAAGATAAGAAAACAAAAACAGGATAAGAAAAGCCACAAATGCTATATAGTACGGCGAGAAAAAAGCCGAAATCATCCTGGCTACACGAATAAGTATTGCCTCTGTCTTGTTTTGATCTGCCATATTACTTCATATTTTATTCTCTTCTCATCCTGGCAACAGGGATATTTAGTTGCATACGATATTTGGCTACTGTCCTACGAGCCATAGGATAGCCTTTATCTTCCATGATTTTCGCCAATTCATCATCTGTTAATGGATGATGCTTATCCTCGCCGTCAATTACTTCCTTCAGTATTTTCTTTACCTCTCGGGAAGACATTTCCTCGCCATCTTGCCTGACAAAGCCTTCCGTAAAGAAATAGCGTAAAGAGAATATGCCGTAAGGGGTTTGGGCATACTTGCTGTTGCAGACTCGTGAAACAGTAGAAATATCAAGTTTGGCACGTTCTGCCACATCTTTCAATATCATAGGCTTCAGTAATGACTCATCACCTTCTTGAAAGAAAGGATATTGTAACTCGATAATGGCTTTCATCACACTGGTCATTGTAGCTTGCCTTTGGCGAATTGCATCAATAAACCCTTGAGCGGCATCTATTTTTTGCTTGAGAAAAATAACAGCTTCTTTTTGCTCTCGGGTTTGCTTTACATTAGTTTCAGTTTGTTCTTTCAACTGACGACTGAAATCTGGGTTCAAGCGTAAATCTGGCAGATTGGGATTGTTTAAGCTGAAAGACACATGCCCATCATCGTCGGTATCCACAATAAAGTCAGGCGTTATTTGTTGCAGATTCTTTCCTATCACCTCACCCATGGAAGCCCCTGGACGGGGATTGAGACGAGTGATTTCTTTGATAGCTTGCTGACATTGTGCTTCACTGACTCCCAATTGTTGGCAAATCTTATCCCAATGTTTAGTGGAAAATTCCTTGTAGAAAGAACTAACTATTTTTTCCTCCAATTGCAACAAAGGGTCTTGCTTTCCTTCAAACGTCTGCCCCTTACGTCTTATCTGAATAAGCAGACATTCTTGCAGATTACGAGCACCGATGCCAGCAGGATCAAACTGTTGAATGACTTGCAAAACCTCCTCAAGTTCTGGGAGTGAAGTTTCAACACCCATATAAATAAGTAATTCATCAGCAATCACCTCAAGAGGCTTGTGTAACAGACCATCATCATCCAATGAACCTATCAGATAATCAGCTAACTGACGCTGATGCTCATTCAAATCGTGTTCCCCAAGTTGGTCTTTCAGTGTTTCATAAAAAGAGGTCGTGTCACTGAAAGGAATCTCTTCCATCTTTTCATTACGACTGTAATTGTGCTCTTGAAGTCTATAATCAGGGATATCATCATCATCGCGGTAATCATCTAATGCATTGTAACTTGTATCACCATCGTCTTCAGGATTTGACAATTCATCAGCTACATTTTCTGGCGTTTCCTCCTTCCCTTCTTCCAAAGCAGGATTATCGAGCAGTTCTGATTTCACGCGATCCTCTAATTCAACAGTAGGCAATTCCAACAGTTTCACCACTAGAATTTGTAAGGGCGAAAGCGTCTGCAGCTGTTGCTGCGACTGCACTTGAATCTGGTTGGATTTTTGAGCCATAATTTTAATAACGTTTAAACGTATCAGCATGCAAAAATACGTTTTTTTCTTGTATCTTTGCCCATATTATCTTAAAAACTTGTAATTATGTTTGCGAAAGAAACTTACATGCAGCGAAGAGCCCTGCTAAAGAAAACCGTTGGCTCTGGCTTGTTGCTTTTCTTAGGCAACGACGATATGGGACTAAACTATGAAGATAATGCATTCCGTTATCGCCAAGATTCCACTTTCTTGTATTATTTTGGCATTTCACAAGCTGGACTTGCTGCCATTATCGACATTGACGAAGATAAGGAAATAATTTTTGGTGATGAGATGAGTATTGACTTTATCGTATGGGCTGGCATTTTACCTACTATCCAAGAAAAAGCTGCAGAAGTGGGCATTGCAGACACTCGTCCATATCTTCAAGTTGTTGAATATTTGAAAAAAGCTCAATCAAAAGGCCAACAAATCCATTATCTGCCCCCCTACCGTCCTGAGCACAAACTGAAACTGATGGATTGGTTAGGAATTGCTCCTTCTGCACAAGAAGGTTCAATACCTTTTATCCGCGCCATCGTAAAACAACGTAATGTCAAGACTGCAGAAGAGATAGTAGAAATTGAAAAAGCATGTGATGTCACAGCTGATATGCACATTGCAGCTATTAAGTGTCTACGCCCAGGTATGCATGAATATGATGTGGCAGCAGAGATTGAGCATATAGCTGCCATACATAACTGCGAACTTTCCTTCCCTACCATCGCTACCATTAACGGGCAAACTCTTCACAATCACTATCATGGGAACCTGGTAAAATCTGGTGATTTATTCCTGATTGATGCTGGAGCTGAATTAGAAAGCGGCTATTGTGGCGATATGTCATCGACCTTCCCTGCAGATAAAAAATTTACCCAAAAGCAGAAAGACGTATATGTAATACAAAATGCTATGCACTTGGAAAGCGTCAAAGCACTACGTCCAGGCATTCCATATATGGAGGTGTATGAACTGTCTGCGAAAGTAATGGTAGAAGGTTTGAAAGACTTAGGACTAATGAAAGGGAATGCAGATGATGCTGTGCGAGAAGGTGCACATGCGTTATTCTACCCCCATGGCTTAGGACACATGATGGGGCTGGATGTACATGACATGGAAAATTTAGGTGAAGTATGGGTAGGATATGATGGGCAACCTAAGAGTACCCAGTTTGGGCGCAAGAGTCAGCGTCTTGCCATCCCTCTTCGACCAGGCTTCGTGCATACTGTAGAGCCGGGAATTTACTTCATTCCAGAACTTATTGACAGATGGAAGAAAGAGAAGAAGTTTACCGATTTCATCAATTATGAGAAAGTAGAAGAGTATCGTCACTTTGGCGGCATCCGCAACGAAGAAGACTATCTCATTACCGATGATGGAGCTCGCCGATTAGGGAAGAAGATTCCATTAACGCCAGATGAAGTAGAAGTTCTTAGAAACTAAAATAACAATCCCCCGCCATTTATGACGGGGGATTATTGTACCATTATACATGCAAGGTAATAACGAAACGAGTTCCTTTTGTATATTTAGGATCTATCTCCAAATCTCCATTCATCTTCTTTGCCATTTCCTTACAGATAGGTAAGCCAAGACCATCGCCTGCACATAAATCCTTTATCTCCAAGAAAGGTTTGAACACATCATCTATCTTTTCTTCTGGGATGCCACATCCTGTATCTGTTACAACAAACTGCTGCATATGTGCGCCACGTTTCTTATAGTCTAACCATATATGGCCCGCTTCTGGAGTATATTCTGCAGCATTATGTAACAAATGTCTCAAAATATGAGACAAATACTCTCGATGAATCTTAGCACTCATTTTCGGAGCATTGACAACAATCTCTACCCCTGGCTTTACTTTATTGCGTATTTCACCAACCATCTCCTCGCAGAACTGATTCACTTGAACGTCCTCCAACTCAGCTGTAGTATCAGCCATATTTTCTAATCTTGAGAGGGTCTGAATATGTTGAGAGAAATCAAGTAGAGCTTGCACTTCTGGAATGCGACTATCCAATTTCTCCAAAGTTGGATCCAACTGAGCAGAAATATTACTAATAAATTTGGCTTTCAGTGCATTATTATCTTCAGACAGTTTAATGGCTTTTTTCTGTTTGCGAGTCAATAAAATATAACGTAAAAGGACAATAATACCTACAACCAAAGCAGCAGCAAGGGCACCTGCCAACACCAATAAGCCAGCGATAATCAATTGTCGAGTGCCTAGAGAACTATCTTTCTCTGCTATAATAGCTTCATTTTCTGCGATCTGATTCTTCAAGATTCCTGTTTCGTCAGCCAATTTCATTGCATTAACAGAATCTTTCCAAACCACGTAGTTACTATAGGTCTGCGCCACAAGATTAGCATTATTGCTTTTCTTGCCATTAGTTATCAGCGTCTGGTATATTTCATCAATCTTGTCATATTCTTTCTGGGCAGTCAATTTGGAAGCCATTTCCTTAAACACAGCATCACCTTGTGTAGTTTGACCAAAAGTATAATAATAGATGGCCTTGTTGTATAACAAGTCATTCATCAGATTATCATCATTGGCAGTTTGTACTTGACTCTCCATTGTGTTAATCTGATCTAAAGCACGTGCAGTACTCCTCATCTTAATATACATCTGCAAACGTTCCTTTGTCACTAAGTAATGCAAAGCAGACATATTGGCATTGTTTTTTCTTTCTTCTGCACTAATAGCCTGGTCTACACGCCGTAAAAGTTCAAAACCTTCTTTATAGTTGTTCTCTTTATAATACAAAGCAGTGGCCCTAGTACCACATCCTACGGCAGAATTTATCTGGCCTTTGCCAACATAATCATCAAACGCACGGATAAACAACGAACGAGCATTTGCAATATTGTTTTTCGCATCTTCAGTTTCAGCTCGTTGCTGAAGTTCACTCTTCTGCTCCTCTTGTGCATTAACTAATACACAGCAAAAGAACATACTCAAAAATAAAAAAATAAACTTTTTATTCATAAAATTCTTTTTTTGCATAACATAAAAACTGATGCATACAGGCATTTAGTTAAAGTTCTATATACAAACACTCAAAACATCAGTAAACAAAGCTACTTCCACCTATAAACTCGCGTAAAAGGGAAGTATGTGGAATCTCATTATCTCGTATGGCATAAAAATACCTCATAAACTTCAACAAGCGGTACGCCTCAGCATACTCTCTGCAATTCTGCGGTACCATATTTAATATAGGCTCCACATGACTACGGAAAACTGCGAACTCAAACAACAAAGCTGAGTTAAACATCACATCGGCATTCTCCTGGAAGGGGAATATCCACTTGTCTTCACCTGCGCGAACACTCTGCCAGCGTGCTATGGTCTGCTGAGCAGAATAGCCTCGATAATTGAAGTCGCGTATAATACGGCGAACCAGACGATTGTCTGTTGTTGGTATCCAGTTATGATAATCCAATGCAATAGTAGTCAAGGCCGAAACATAGATTTTGAATTTATTATCATCGGGAATCTGAGGTGTAAGTTCTGGATTTAATCCATGATTACCTTCCATCACAAGCACCATATTGTCTCTTAACTGCAATTTCTGCCCCCGATACTCACGTTTACCTGTCTGGAAATTATAATAGGGCAATTCCACCTCCTCACCGCGAAGGATGGCTTGCATCTGACTATTGAACAGTTCCAAATCGAGAGCATAGATTGATTCGTAATCATAATCTCCGTTCTCGTCTTTTGGAGTTTCCTCCCGAGGCAAGAAATAGTTGTCAAGAGAGATGGGATAAGGCAGTATACCATTGGTGAGCAACTGAACAGACAGACGCTTACTGAAAGTAGTTTTGCCTGAAGAAGAAGGCCCAGATATCAACACCAACTTTACGGGTCGTCCCTCATCAGCACGATGATAAATCTGTTCGGCAATCTGAGCGATTTTTTTCTCTTGTAATGCTTCTGCTACATTAATAAGTCTTGTAGCATAACCTTTCTGACAGGCATTGTTCAAATCGCCTACAGTCTCCAAGTTCAAGATATGATTCCACTGCAAATGCTCCTTAAATACATCCAGCATTTGCTCCTGTTTTATGATATCATCCAACTTGTCAGGATTACTATGACTGGGAATTCGTAACAACAAGCCATCATAGTATTTCACAATATCAAATAAGTAAAGGAAGCCTGTTGAAGGCACAAGATTACCATAATAACTATCTACCGTATCACCTAATTTATGATATCTAGTGTATAGCGCTCCTGAAGTTTCCAGCAATTTTACTTTATCGTTACGACCGTTTCCCTTAAAAATCGGAATAGCATCATCAACACGATTCTCAAATAATTTGAAAGGGATATTGGCAGCTATGATTTCTTTCATTTTATTCTTAATTGCACTTACATCCTCAACAGTAATAGTTCTACCGACATTAACTGAACAATAATAACCATTAGATACTGGATGCCTGATGAACAATTCTGCATTAGAGAACAGTTCACTCACTGCCTTATACAGTACAAAACAAAGAGAGCGCACATAAGTTCGCATGGCAGATGGATCACGTACGTCCAAAAATTCAACACTCTTATTATTGTAAACCTTATAGCCAAGGCCTTGTGCCACATTGTTTACTCTGGCACTTATCACAGGGTAAGGCAACTCTACTCCAGTAGCAGGATAAATGTCCAACAGTTCACAACCTGTAGGGAACTCTAATGTTTTGCCATTATTTACACAATAAATCTGTACCATACCTTATCAATTACAAGTTAGCTCTTTCTTCTTTAAATTGTAAAGATATGACAAAAAAATGAATTACTATCAAAGATAATAATTTTTTTTCAATCTACAAGTTTAAGCACTTATGCATTCAACCTATTACTAATAAAGCCCCGGCATATTTGGTTCGACACGCATCTTTTTGTACTTTTGTAGCATAAACTATTAACAATATGGGATATGGATGAAGCAAAAAGTATTGAAATATTGTTAGAACATGGCATAAGGCCTACCGCCAATCGATTATTGCTAGTAAAAGTATTGTCAAAGGCTGAGCATCCACTGACAATGAAGGAGTTGGAGGATTTGGTAGATACAATAGACAAGTCAAATATATTCAGGACATTATCTTTGTTCCGCGATCAACACTTGGTACATGTATTACAAGACGGAGCAGATGCTGTGCGTTATGAACTTTGCCATAGCCACGAAGAAGATCATGATGATGACCTTCATGCTCATTTCTACTGTGAACGGTGTAGGCAAACATTTTGTTTAAATGACATTCCTGTGCCACAGGTCGACCTGCCAAAGGGATATCGCATGAATACTATTAACTATTTAATAAAAGGTATTTGCCCTAATTGCCAATAATGAAAAAGCTCCTTAAAAAGAGGAGCTAATTCATTTAATAGGATAACTATTCTAACTTAGAACATAAACAATGCTGCAAATAGCAGGCGATGATTGTTCACATCGTAAGTATCTTTCACACGACCTTTGCTATCTGGAGTACCATACCACGCAGTAGTAAAGTTATACTCCAATCCAAACTTCCACCCAGGTAGGTTGTATGTAAGTTCGGCACTAATAGTTGCAATCTGATCAACATTCGTACCTACACCAACCAACTCTGATACATTCTTGCTGGCTCCAAGATTCTTAAGATAGCCGGCAAAAACACCTCCTCGCCACTTACTACCATACATAATATTCAACCAACTATGCGACATACGTAGCGGCGTATATTTCTTTATACCTGTTTTAGGATCTGTACTAGTCACTCCATATCCTCCTAAAGTATTAGCATGGTTGAAGTTCTGGTTGAGGATAGTTTTGGCCGCAATCGTGAGCAAATCTTTCTGATACCTACCATGTGCTTCAAGTGTCAATCCATTCACACGCTCAGTTGTTTTATAGCCCAGTTCTGTCTTGGTAGCTGGCATGATAGACATGAAATGAGCTGCCACACCAATGGTGGAATTGCCCTGATGCAAATCGATACTGGCAAATAATTCAGGTATTTTGCTATTGCGAAGATACTCACGACTGCGAGTGTTTCCTGGCCCCATAGAAGCTACTTGCGCCTGCCACACTAAGGCTGCACGCACTTTAAGCAACTTATCTTGATATTGAAAGTGAATTTGAGGTGAGCGTAACAAAAGCTGGTAAGGAGCTCCTACATTGAGATTCATCAACTCTGCAGTTACCGTATTCATCAAAGGGTGCCATGTCTGACCACCCAAGATAGATAAGTTGTTTTTCGACAGCTGCATATAAGCATGACGCAAACGCACAATGCCCAGGTTAGTACTATTGCCTCGAAAATCAAACTCTACCTTTGCAGAAGTCTTCCAACCTGCTAAGTCAGGGCCATTGACATCAATGCCCAAACGGGTATGCATGTTATATAAATTGAGATTGCTCACTGCATTTATATCCTTCCCGGCAGGATCAATGTCTTTCCCTTTAGGATATGACAGCAAAGCACCATCTACACTCTCGTTATTCTGACGACTATTAAAATAGATGTCATTGCGCACCTGACCATAGAACTTATAAGAGAAGTCCTTCTTCTGAGCCCAAAGTCCGCACAAAGGGATGATAATAAACAAAGTAATGATAAATGATTTCTTCATGCTAAATATTTAGAAAGAATACATAACTGTTGCATAAGGACGATGGTTCACTATGGCATGAGTGTCTTTCACTTTTCCATATGCATCGTTCGTCCCATAAAAAGCTTTTGTCAGGCTATATTCAAAGCCAAATCGCCAATGGAGCATAGTATAACTGAGCAAAGCTGAAATAGTAAACATCTGGCCGATGTTAGTACCTGTTCCAATAATTCCGGTTATTGGCTTAGCTGCTCCAAAGTTTTTGATATAACCACCAAAGAAGCCGCCTCGCCACTTACTGCCATATAAGACATTGGCCCAACTCTGCCAAAGGCGCAAGGGAGCATACTCCTGTTCTCCTGTGACAGGGTTCTTGCTGGTCACGCCATAACCTCCTAATGTATTAGACTGCGTAAAATTTTGATTCAGTATAGTCTTACCTGCAATGGTAAACAAGCCTTTGCGATAGCGCCCATAAAGCTGCAAATTGAAAGCACTTACACGCTCATTGACCTTATAACCTTCATCTGACTGCAGACGAGGACGGATGGAGGCAAAATGGATGACATAACCCACAGTGGAGCCTTCTGTATTATGAATTTCTGCTTTATGGGAGAACTCAGGGATGCCACTATTGCGTAAATATTCACGGCTCTTGCCATGTGGCCCTACAGACCCTCCCTGAGCTTGCCAAAGTACGGAAATAGCGACTAGATATTTAGCAGGATCATTATATTGGATTTTAATTTGCGGCACACGCCCTGTAGGCTGATAAGGAGCGCCCACGTTTAAGCTAATAGTTTCATTGTAGAGCGAATGGCCCATGTCGTGCCCTAACTGTCCAATAGAAAGCCACCAATTGTCCCATCTAAACCTCATCACCACATTACGCAAGCGGAGTATTCCGCCAGAGCCGTTCAATGAGCCACGGAAATCCACATCAATCTGACCTGATGTCTGCACCTTTCCCCATTTTGGTCCTGTCACTTCCACACCCAACATAGTATGGAAATTAAACAGATTGGCGGAACTGGCTCGATTTACATCCTTACCTGTTACGTCAATCTGCCTATCTTTAGGAAAGAGCATCACGAAACCCTCTGAAGATTCTTGCGCTTGCCGGTTTTGGTAATAGAAATCATTCCTTACCTGCCCATAAAACCTGAACTTACCTCCAATATCTTGTGCATAAAGTGTACTTGTAAGTAAGAAGAATGATGTCAAAAGAACCCCGTGATGTCTCATGCAAGAAGACTAATTATGCTTTCTCGAAATCTTCTTTACCTACACCGCACAAAGGGCATACCCAATCTTCTGGCAAATCTTCAAATGCAGTTCCTGGAGCGATACCGTTATCTGGGTCACCTTTAGCAGGGTCATACTCATATCCGCATACTGAACAAATGTACTTATCCATAATTCTACAATTTTAAAATGTTAGTTAAACTCGTTTACTTATCTCATTTTTGCAAAGATAGTAATCTTCTTACTAAAATAAAATTATTTATACATTATTCTTTGCCTGTGTGCCAAGAAATGTGTAATATTGCCGACATGAAAATATTGTTAATAGAAGATGATGATGACTTGCGCGAAATTATCGTGCGTTCATTAGAAAAAGAAAGATACGTGGTGGAAGCTGCCTCCTTTTTGGCCGATGCCCGTGAAAAAGCATTCGTATATCAATACGACTGCATCCTGTTAGATATCATGCTGCCTGATGGGAGTGGACTGGACCTGCTACGTGAATTATACGAAAAAGGCAAACGCGAGAATGTCATCATCATTTCAGCTAGAGACTCTATCACAGATAAGGTGGAAGGGTTGGATTTGGGCGCAGATGATTATCTTACCAAGCCCTTTCATTTGGCAGAACTGCATGCTCGAATCAAAAGCCTGTTAAGAAGAAATCAACGCGGCGGCGAGCAACAGATCTCTTTAGGCAACGTAACAATCTTACCAGATAAGTACGAAGTGTTTGTTGGTGATACGAAGGTTGAACTTGCCCGCAAGGAATATGACATCCTTTTTTATCTCATTAATCGTCCTAACAGACTCATTGACAAGACCACGCTGGCAGAAGCCGTATGGGGCGACCATATAGACCAAAGTGATAATTTCGATTTTGTGTACGCCCAAATGAAGAACCTGCGCAAACAACTTGTTTCAGCAGGTGCTAGTATTGAGATTAAGACTGTGTATGGATTTGGATATAAGTTAACTGTGTCATGAAACTGCTACATATTATAAGTATCAGACTTTTGGTTCTCACAGCCCTAGTACTTGCCCTCTGGGCATTCTTCTTTTATCGCAGTATCATGCAAGAAATCAGCAACGAGGCTGATGAAGCCTTGCGTGAATATGCAGAAAGCATCATAATACAAGAAGAGAATGGCGAGGCCTTACCCACGCGTCCTAGCGGTTCCAACAACCAGTTTTTTATTAGAGAGGTGACTGAGGAATATGCTATTAGCCATGAAAAGACACGCTTTGAAGACCGTGATATTTATGTTGAAGAAACTAAAGAATATGAGCCAGCACGAGTCTATACATATATTTATAAAGATACAGACAATAAGTGGCAAGAGATAGAAGTCTCTACTCCCCATGTGGATAAAGAAGACTTGCGCAATGTCATTTTTTCATGGCTGGTGTTTTTACTCACTGCCATCATGATAGCTATTGTAGTGGTCAATATATGGGTAGTGCGTTATAGCATGAGGCCACTCCACAATCTGTTAAAATGGTTGGAAAGTTATCGTTTAGGCAAAGAAAACAAGCCATTAGATAACCCTACAAATATATCAGAATTTGTGAAACTCAACGAAACTGTGGCTGAGAGTATGTCTCGCAGTGAACAGCTCTTTGAACAACAGAAGCAATTCATAGGCAATGCCGCACATGAACTTCAGACACCTATAGCTATTTGTCAGAATAGGCTTGAAATGATGTTAGACGATGATACACTAAAAGAACAACAGATTGAGGAACTGGGCAAAACATTACAGACACTTGGTAACTTATCACGTTTGAACCGTTCATTGTTGTTGCTGAGTAAGATTGAAAACGGCCAGTTCAACGATACCAAGCGCATTGATCTTTCAGAACAGCTAACGCAATTGTTAACTGACTATAAGGAAGTATATACCCATAAAAATATAGCCGTAGACATGCAGATAAAAGAGCCTTTTATCGTAAAGATGGATGAATCTTTATCTTCAATTCTGCTATCCAACCTACTGAAAAACGCATATATACACAATATTGATGGTGGGAAAATCAGTATCAATATGAGCAGAAATGAGTTACGCATATCAAATACTGGTTCATACGTGCCGTTAGATGAGAAGAAGGTGTTCAACCGTTTCTATACATCTGGCAAAAAATCATCGACTGGATTAGGTTTATCTATTGTAAAAGCTATTTGCGCCCAATATAACCTGTATATACGTTACCGTTTTGGTGAAGGACGACATCACTTTATAGTTAGAGCATAGAAACAAGGATTAAGAATTAAAATCTTTATTTTAAAATCGCATTTCAGATTCTTTTCAGATTCATTACCGACTTTTGTCATCGAAAACCAATAATGATGACAAATGTTAGAAACAAATGATTATGTTTTGATAGGCTCCAAGATATTGGGAGCCTTGTCTTTACTCATATTCGGCATGAAGATTATGAGCGAGGCCCTTCAAAAGATGGCAGGACCTCAATTAAGACATGTATTGGGAGCCATGACCACTAATCGGTGGACAGGCTTGCTTACTGGTATGTTTATCACAGTGGCTGTGCAATCATCTTCCGCCACCACCGTCATGACCGTCTCTTTTGTCAACGCGGGACTCCTCACATTGGCTCAAGCCATTTCAGTGATTATGGGTGCCAATATAGGCACCACACTCACGGCATGGATTATGTCAGCTGGTTTCTCTATGAACATCACTGATTTCGTATGGCCAGCTTTCCTCGTGGGAATGATGCTGATGATCTACTGGAGAAAATACCGCTACATGGGCGACTTCCTTTTTGGTGTGGCTTTCATGTTCTTCTCGCTTGGTATGTTAAGTGTGGCAGGCAAGGAGATGGACTTAGGTCATAATGAAACGCTCATTAACTTCTTCTCTTCGTTCAACACCAACAGCTATAGCAGCATCATCCTATTTTTATTAATAGGTACTATACTGACCTGTATCGTCCAATCTTCTGCAGCCTTGATGGCCATTACAATGGTGCTCTGTTCAAGTGGCGTTCTGCCCATCTATTTAGGTGTTGCTCTTGTAATGGGCGAAAATATAGGCACCACGATGACTGCCAACTTAGCTGCTATTACTGGAAATACACAGGCTCGAAGAGCAGCCTTGGCACACCTGGTGTTCAACGTCATTGGTGTAATATGGGTACTTGCTGTATTTTACCCGTTTGTAAATCTTGCATGCAGCATCGTAGGTCTTGATCCAACATCTTCATCATATGACGTTACCAAACTTTCATTCTCATTGGCAGCATTCCATACAATGTTTAACATCACCAACACACTGTTACTCATATGGTTTGTGCCACAGATAGAAAAACTTGTATGCTGGATTATCAAGTCACGGCACAGTGAAGAGGAAGAAGAATTCCATTTGAAGTATATCCAAGCAGGCCTGATGAAAACTCCAGAGCTATCTGTGATGGAAGCTCAAAGGGAAATCCTGCTCTTTGCCGAACGAATGCAACGAATGTTCGGTATGGTGTGTGAACTGATAGGAGAGAAAGACGAAGAGAAATCAGTCAAACTCTACTCACGAATTGAAAAGTATGAGAATATCAGCGACAACATTGAACAAGAGATTGCCAAATACCTAGAGAACGTAAGTAATGCTCACCTGAGCGATGAAACTAAAGCCCAGATCAGGGCAATGATGCGAGAGATTGGAGAGTTGGAAAGTGTGGGTGATGCTTGCTACAACATGGCTAGAGTGATCAAGAGAAAGCAAAACAACAAAGAGCACTTTACGGAAATGCAAAAGCAGCACATCAACGGTATGACAGGATTACTCGACATGGCTTTGAACCAGATGGTGACTGTCATGAAAGAAGGGAAGGGGGCCCTGAATATCAACCGAGTTATCAATCTGGAAAACGAAATAAATAACTATCGCGACTTATTGAAAAACAACAATATCACAGACTTGAATGAACACCGATATAGCTACACACTGGGCAGCATGTACACAGACATCATTAATGAATGTGAGAGATTAGGCGATTATGTGGTAAATGTTGTCGAGGCAAGAATTGGGAAATAAAAGATTAATTATGTATTTTTGTGGCGAATTATTTTCGCTGAAGAAACAACATGACAGAAAATAACCATATATTGACAGGTCTTTCCGACCAAGAGGTAAAACAGAGCCGTGAGGCTCATGGCATCAATGTGCTTACCCCCCCTAAGCGCAAACCCATGTGGATGCTCTATCTGGAGAAATTTGAAGATCCGGTAATTCGCATTTTGCTTGTAGCAGCATGTTTCTCATTGATTATCTCCATCTTTGAAAATGAATATGCTGAAACAATAGGTATCATAGCAGCCATCTTGCTGGCAACTGGCGTTGGATTTCTATTCGAATATGATGCCAACCGCAAGTTTGATATGCTCAATACCGTGAATGATGACAATGCCGTCAGAGTGATCCGCAATGGTCATGTGTGTGAAATTCCTCGCAAAGACGTTGTGGTAGGCGATATAGTTCTACTGGAAACTGGAGAGGAGGTGCCTGCTGATGGCGAACTCTTGGAAGCTTTATCGCTGTTGGTAAACGAGTCATCGCTTACTGGTGAACCTTCTGCTTCAAAAACTACTGATGAGGCTCATTTTCACAAAGACGCCACTTATGCTGATAACATGGTGATGCGTGGCACCACAGTGCTTGATGGACACGGCATGATGAAAGTCCTTTCCGTAGGCGATGCTACAGAAATTGGCAAGGTAGCACGCCAAAGCTCGGAAGAGACCCATGAAGAAACGCCTTTGAACCAACAATTAGACAAGTTGGCCAAACTGATAGGCAATGTGGGCTTCACAGTGGCAGGACTGGCTTTCATCATCTTCTTCATCAAAGAAGTATTGCTGGTATATGATTTTGGAAGTCTGCACACTTTTGATGACTGGCTCGACCCAATAAAAGAAACTTTGCAGATATTCATGATGGCAGTCACGTTGATTGTAATGGCTGTACCCGAAGGCTTGCCCATGAGTGTGACACTGAGCCTGGCGCTGAATATGCGACGCATGCTTACTACCAACAATCTGGTCAGAAAGATGCACGCTTGCGAAACGATGGGTGCCATCAATGTAATTTGCACAGACAAGACAGGCACCTTGACGCAAAATCAAATGCAGGTGCAAGAAGTTTGTTTCTGGGGTTTGCAAAACGAGAACAAACTAAGTGGCAACGAAGTAAGTGCTTTGGTAAAAGAAGGTATTAGTGCCAATTCTACATCTTTCTTGGAGATTCCTGACAATGGTGGCAAGCCAACAGGCATTGGCAACCCTACTGAGGCAGCCTTGCTCTTGTGGCTCCATTCACAAGGCATCGACTACCTGAGGTTGAGACAAGATGCTGAAGTGATTGACCAACTGGCTTTCTCTACCGAACGCAAATACATGGCCACTTTAGTACATTCTGCTTTGTTAGGAAAAGACATCCTTTATATAAAAGGGGCGCCAGAGATTGTGGCTGGCATGTGCTCACAAGTAGTTACTGTTAAAGGCATGGAACCTATCACCAACTATCAGCAAACCATCGAGCAAAACCTTTTAACCTATCAGAACCAAGGTATGCGAACTTTAGGGTTTGCCTACATGGAGGTTGATGATAGTCAATCGTCATTAGTCAATCTCAAATTAGAAAATGCTGTTTTCCTGGGCTATGTGGCCATTAGCGACCCTGTTCGTCACGATGTGCCTGCGGCTGTACGCCGTTGTCAAGAGGCAGGCATACAAGTAAAGATTGTTACAGGTGATACCCCTGCTACAGCTACAGAGATTGGACGTCAGATTGGTCTTTGGACTGACAAAGACACTGACCACAACCGCATCACTGGCACTGACTTTGCCGCATTAAGCGACGAAGAGGCATTGGACAGGGTACTCGACATAAAAATCATGTCGCGCGCACGACCTACTGACAAGCAACGACTTGTGCAACTCTTACAGAAAAGAGGCGCAGTAGTGGCAGTTACAGGCGATGGCACCAACGATGCTCCAGCTCTTAATTATGCACAGGTAGGACTGTCAATGGGCGATGGCACCTCTGTGGCCAAGGAAGCATCAGATATCACCTTATTAGACAATTCTTTCAACAGCATTGGTACTGCCGTGATGTGGGGACGATCGCTCTATCGAAACATTCAGCGTTTCATTCTCTTCCAACTCACCATCAACGTGGCAGCACTGCTCATCGTACTTATTGGTGCATTCTTAGGGACCGAACTTCCCTTGACTGTGACACAGATACTATGGGTGAACCTCATCATGGACACTTTTGCAGCTTTGGCTTTGGCATCCATCCCACCTAGTGAGAGCGTGATGCAGGAGAAGCCTAGAAAGCCTGACGATTTCATTATTACCCATGGCATGAGACACTTTATCTTGGGCTACGGAGTTACTTTTGTAGTGGTGCTGATAGGATTGCTTTATATGTATAACCACAGCCCTGAAGGTATGACGCTGCACAGGCTCACCATATTCTTCACTGTATTCGTGATGCTTCAGTTCTGGAACTTATTTAATGCCAAGACATTCGGGTCGGAAGATTCAGCCTTCAACAATCTGGAACATTCTTATGGTCTGTTGCTTGTGGCATTGCTGATATTCATAGGTCAGTTGCTAATCGTGCAGATTGGGGGAGATGTATTCCGCACTGAACCTCTTAGCATAACCGAATGGCTCATCATTATAGGTTCCACCTCATGTGTGCTCTGGATAGGAGAAATAGAGCGACTGATCAGGAGGATGAAGAAGTTAAAAAGTTAACAAGAAATAGATAATGGTCAATGATCAGTGCAATAAGGTAGCAACTATCGGTTTTTTCGATGGAGTGCATAGAGGTCACCAGCATCTGCTAAGGCAGGTACTGGAGGTTGCGCATCAACGCCACATGGCATCTTTGGTGGTTACCTTCTTCCAGCAGCCACGACATGTGGTGACGCATGAGACTGATCGTTTCTTCTTACTCACTACCACTAACGAGAAACTACACTTGCTGCAACAAGCAGGCATTGACCATTGTGAGGTGATGGAATTCACGCCGGAACTGGCATTAATGACAGCTCATGATTTTATGCAGTTGCTGCATGACAAATATGGTGTGTCAGCACTCGTCATTGGTTATGACCACCGTTTCGGACATAACCGTTCAGAAGGCTTCGATGACTATGTGCGCTATGGTAAGCAATTGGGTATTGAGGTATTGCAAGCCACACAATTTCCTGCCGTGAGTTCTACTAAAATCAGAGAACTGCTACTGGAAGGCGACTTAGAAGCTGCCAACCAAATCTTGGGCTATCGCTACATGCTAGAAGGCCAAGTGGTGAATGGCTTCCACATAGGTCATACAATGGGATTTCCTACTGCAAATCTGCAAGTGGCTCCTGAAAAGCTGATACCTGCTGATGGTGTCTATGCCGTAATGGTAGAACTGGATGGAGAGCAACACCAGGGTATGCTTAATATTGGCACTCGTCCCACATTGGCAAACAGCGACGAACGTAGCATTGAAGTACATATCTTCGACTTTCATGATAATATCTACGATAAAGAGTTGCGGCTCTCTTTGGTGAAACGCACTCGAGGCGAGGTAAAGTTTGCTTCTAAAGAGCAATTGATATTACAACTGCAGCAAGATGCCGCAGAAATCAAAACCATTCTAGGATCATGAAGAAATCTATCTTATTAGTGCTGTTGTACCTGTTGATACAAACTATAGCAGGTGGCATCTTGGCCTTGTTAATCACTCAATGGTGGGGAGCAAGTGTGGAATTTGCGATGGTGGTAGCATTGTTAGCTGCAGACATTATCATGGCAGGTATTCTCATCCAGAAAGGATATGTATCTGATAAAAGGCTGGTACATCCCACCACAGCTTCTTTCATAGGTTGGACGCTTGTGGCAGGCATCTCAGCTATATTCATCTCTGACTTCATTGCTTCTTTGACAGATTTCTTGCCCAACTGGCTAGAAAGCACATTTTCAAATATAGAAGGATCTTGGTTAGGTGTTTTAGCCATAGCCATCATAGGACCTGTGTTAGAGGAAATGCTATTTCGTGGAGCCGTCACGACAGAACTTTTGAAGAATTACAGCCCTGAGAAAGCCATTCTTTTTTCGGCACTTATCTTCGGCATCTTCCACATCAATCCTGCTCAAGTACTGAATGCCTTCTTGCTGGGCTTATTGTTAGCTTGGCTTTTCTATAAGACCCGCAGTCTGATACCAGGCATCCTTATTCATATCCTCAACAACAGCTTGTCAGTTTATTTCACACAGACATTTCCTGAGGCCAATACGTTGAGTGATATTATTGGGAATCAACCCTACTACATTAGCCTCATCTTAGCCATAGTACTGTTGGTTGTTTCCGTTTGGAGTTTAGATAAAAAGAAGGGATAACTATCGTTACCCCTTCCTTTTAACATTTATCTTAAGCTTTTCCGGCTCTTTCCAATCTTAGCCTTGTCGCTCGAAACATTGAAGCCCGTTATCTCAAGCGTTGGCTGCTCACCTTGCGTATCTGCGTGAGCCAATGAGATATGAATCTGCTTGCTCTCACCAGGCATCAAGCTAAAGTAATTATCACTATATAGCACAGGTGCCATCATGCAAGCTGTCTTGTCACCTTTCACAGCCAGGCGAATCATCATAGCAGGAGTATCGCTTTCGTTTTTCACCTCGCCATCCAATATCCATTCATCGCCTTCACGCACCACCTTGATATTGTTAGCCAACTGGATATAAGGCAGATCGAGCAATGACTGATAGTTACCAGCCTCCTTGCCTCTTACATAGAAGTTTTCAGACAACAGCTTGTCGCCTTGCTTCAGGGTCAACTTGATGAAATAAGTATTACTTAGCTCAGCAGGTTCTTCCAAGAGGAATAAAGCCACCGTCTCGTCGTTCTTCACATCGAAAGAAGCTTGCTTTTCCCAAACCACTTTACCATCCTGACTTATCAACTGGGCTGAACCAGTTACACCAGCAAAGTCGCCAGCATAATAGTTCACCACCTCAATATCATCGCGCACTGGATTCCACTGAATATGAATTGGCTCGCAAGCCTTCTTGGCACCAAAGTAAGCTCCAGTAGGGTTCAAGTAATAGTCATAGGTCTGCCAAACCATTGATGGCCAAGCAGGATGACTCATCCACAACAGCAACCCACGACGATGCTCACTACGGCCTTCAAACATAGCACGATAGCCATTATAGTTCACCCACTGCGCCCACTCAGCAAATTCCTCTGCATTTTTGGGTTGACCAAACATCTTGGCAATCATCTGATTGAAGGTCTCTGTCTGCTGAGCAGAAGGGCCATTGCCTCCTAATGCATAGTCATGCAAGCCATACATCGGATTAGGTGTAGCCAAGGTGCTCACTGGCTCCAGATTCTCTTCACCAAAGGCCATCTTCATGCTTTCGATGGTCATCACATTAGGCATACCACGCTCACTGTGGAAGCGGTCGTGTCCATAGTGACGGAAGTATTCAATAGGCTCCAAAGCATTATAAGAACCTTCTCCACTCACCACACCAGCAGCTGAATGAGAGATATAGCGCATGCCTGGATGCAGTTCTGCCACCAAGTCACGCAACTGGTTATCCAATGATGCAGGAGGATTACCCTCATTTCTACCCACATAGATACCCAGAGCCGCATGGTTACGAATTCTGTTCACATAGTCGCGTGCATTGGCCATGAACATATCCTCGTAGTAAGGATCAGGCCCGTCAGCAGGGTTAGCCAGCCAGAAGTCCTGCCAAATCAGCACGCCATACTTGTCGCAGGCCTCATAGAACTCCTCATCGCCAATCATGCCTACCCAGTCGCGAATCATAGTAAAGTGCATGTCGGCATGATATTTCACGGCAGCATCATATTCACGACCACGATAGTTGAGGTTAGACTCCGGCATACCCCAGTTGCCTCCAAAGCCCACCGCACGCTTACCATTAATATAGACAGTCAGACGAATAGGATTCTTGAACTGCTCCTTACCTCTCAGCACGCCACCAGCCTGCACGTAAGGCTCATCTACGAAGGTCAGTTCACGCACACCCGTCTTGAAAGTCTTGGCATCACTCTCACGATTATCCACCGTAAAGGTAAACTTGCTGTCATAGAGGTTCTGCTCGCCATAGCCTACAGGCCACCACAGTTTTGGGTTATCTAATCTAACAGAAGGCAACTTCACCAGTTTGCTCTCACCAGGAGCCAGTTCCACTTCCATCTGTTCAGCCACACCAGCGCCGTCCTTATCCATATTGAAAGTCAGCACACCTTTCACGGCTTTGTCGCTATGGTTCTTCAGCGTAGCCTCAGCCAAGATATCAGCACAATCGGTATCTGGCAAAGGCAGGTCGGTCTGCACGAATGGGTTCTCAATGGTCACTGCACCAGCATAAGTGAGATATACATCGTTCCAAATACCAATGTTACGTCCACGAATGGTAGGAATCCAGTCCCAACCGATAGAAGCGTGGAAGGTAGGATTGTCAGCACCCAGTACACCACCGTTAGAGTCAGGTGACCAAGCCGTCTGTTCCTTTATTACACCAGGATGGGCATTTTTGATAATCTTTACAGCCAACACATTCTCACCCTGCTTCACCACATCCGTCACATCCAGTTTGCCACGAATGAAAGCACCATCGATATTGCCCACCTGCTTGCCATTCAAGAAGATGACAGCCTTCCAGTTGATACCGTCGAAATCCAAGAACATCCGTTCACCCAATGTCTCCACATTGAATGTATGGCGATACCAAAAATCAGAATAGAAGAACGATTCTGATATCTGCAACTGATTGTCTGCAAAATTAGGATCAGGCAACGCACCTATATTCACATAGCTTGACAGCACTGTACCAGGAACGGTAGCTGCTATCCAAGCCTCATCGTTGAAACCTGGTTGCGCAATCGCCTCGCCTGTAGCATTCACCTCAGATGCCCTTTGCAACTTCCAGTTGCCACCATCCAAAGAAAGCCGACCGTTCAGTATTTTACCATTATCGCCGTTCATATTTATCCATGTAGCCTCAGCTACTTGGTTTTGGGCCGTCAGACCACCCTTGCCCATCACTTCCATTTCACTCAGCACATAAGGCTTGCCACCAGCAGCTTCCGTCAGGTTCAGACGCACATAGCGACTCTTAACGGTCTTATTCAAAGCAATCTCATCGTTGAGGCTCTCGCCTTCAGGCAGTTCAGCCACCTGCTTCCAAGTCTTGGCATCGTCAGAAGCCTCAACAACGCCCTTCACAGCCTTGTTGATCCAATGCAAGTTGACCTTGTCATATTGAGCCTGTGCACCCAAGTCCACCATCAGCCATTCGTTGCCAGCCGAAGCACTCATCCAGGCACTGTTGAAACGGAAGGATGGAAGCGCAGATACAGGTTCGCCAGCTTTGGCGAAATCCCAAGAAGTGAATGTCCAGTTTTGTGCACTTGGCATATTCATTTCCACCTTGAAGTGGCTATATCCTTTTGCAGAAGGAAGTTTCACCACATAGTTGAAGGTGCGAGTCATCATCGGATTGGCACCAGCGGGGGCACCAGCCTCCACCACTGGAGGATTCTTTACTGCTCCATGCTCATACAAGAACCTTACTGGCGATTCTCCCGTAGCCACCTTGCGAGGAGGATAACCTGCCCAGGCACCACCTTCCACACCAAAGTAGTTGCTACCCTTTTGTGCATCCAGTTCATCCCACTGACTGCCATCCACCGATGCCAGCATCTTCACCTCATAGCCACGAGCCATCCTGGTGTCAAGCACTACCCTGCCTCGCAGTTCTATCTGGTCGATGTCCATCTGCATATCAGCCATATCATACTGCAAGAAGATGTCGTTGCCATTCACAACATAGGTAGTCACATCGTTTGAGTCGAATATCACCTCTTTCTTATTGCGAGGCACCTCTCCTTCTTGCGTAAACAACTGAGTAGTAGGAGGCATCTTGTCAATCAAGATACCATCAGTAGCCAACTGAGCCGTCAGGTTATAGTCGATGCTCGAAGAAGCGTATGCAGCTTTCAGTTTCGCCACATTACGATACGTATTGTCTGCCACCAGCTGTGGAGCAAACCACTCATCTGGATTACCTGGATAGTTGCCAGGCTTTCGGTTCATCCCTTCTTGCGACGGTTGCTGTCCACCGCTACATCCTGTCATTAAAGCCACACAAACTGACATTGCCATCAGTTTGCCAATTGATAAGTGCTTCATATATTTTTGTTTATTAGTTATTTATCTCACCTTTATGCTTTATAACTGAAGACATTGGTTTACTCCCTCACCTGTATGCGGTTATCCTCTAAGGAATCGATGATGGCGAGCGACTCGATACAGTAAACACCATTTTCGGTCAACAGTTCGCGACCATGCTGGAACGCCTTTTCGATGATAAAGCCCATGCCCTCAATAGTAGCCCCAGCCTGTTGGCACAAGTCGATGATGCCCAGTCCCGTGTTGCCATAAGCCAGAAAATCATCGATGAAAAGGATATGGTCTTTTGGCGTGAGGTATTCCTTGCTGATAACCATCGTATAATCACGTTGCTTGGTATACGACCTCACTTCGGTGACATACATCTCTTTTGCTGTTTTTGGCTTCTTTTTCTTAGCATATACCACGGGCAGTTCCAACAGATATCCCAATAAGACAGACGGAGCGATACCTGATGCCTCCACCGTCAGTATCTTATTGATAGGCAGGTCGGCAAAGCGACGAATAAACTCAACGGCCACTTGCTTCATCAGATTAGGATCCATCTGATGATTAATGAAGCTATCTACTTTCAGTATGCCACCCTCTAGACAGCGACCATCCTGCAGAATTCTTTCACGTAATATTTTCATGGCTACACTTTTACTCTATAAATTCCAGGTTAACGCCGTAAAGATAATAAAATGAAAACAAAAAATATATATCCTAAAGGAGAAAAGTCTATCAGATTCTTACAATCTCATCAGAAGCGAGCCGTTAGCAAGCCGAGGGTTTACTTCCGCTAAGCCGTCCTTTTAGTTCCGCTAAAGCATGCTTTTACTCCGACTAAGCCACCATTTTTATTTCTCTCTCGTGAGGTTTTTATTTTTCCCTCGTGAGGAAAAAATATTTCCCTTTTGCAAATACTCAAATTAGGTCTTCACTCTTCACAGGCACGACATATCTCACTGATTAATAACAGATTATTAACGTGAAGAGGCAAGTTGCCTCTTCACATCTCTTCACGCCTCATCACACCTTTGCCATTTTCTGATTTAAGTTGACTAAACCGAAAATAGCTTACTTTTCCGTGAAGACCTGTGAAGACTTGTGAAGACCTGAGATAGGTCTTCACACAGATAAATCATTGTATAACAACGCGTTGAGCTGTCTGTGTGAAGAGTGAAGACTTTTTTGCAATTTTCTTTTTTCATGAGCCTCCAACTCATAGGTTTGCTCCATGCAACCCTATGCTTTGTGCCCTACATTCCTATAGCTTTCAGCCTGCAAACACATTACTAATCTCTTGTCTTGCACATTAGTAGTCTCTATGCTTACACTTTACTATTGTCACAGGTAAAACAATGCTAAAGTTTCGTACATCACGAAAGGCACCATCGAACGTGACCTTTCAAGCCTTGCAAAAAAATGAGTGTTTTGAAACGTGGGGTAAAGATAATGATGGAAGTTGGATACTCTATTAATCATTTGTGTAGTTAGTCCTTTTTACTTATTCAGCCAAGCTTCTGGATTAAGCTTGTCTTTTTCCTTGCGAAGTTGGAAATGGAGGACCGTACGGTTATTGTCGGAGGCATCACTATAGACGGTACCAAGCACTTGCCTGGTGCTTACAATGTCGCCTTGCTTGACATCACTCTTGGCGAGGTTGCAATAAACGGAGATATATGAGCCGTGACGTACTAACACGTTGAATAAGCCGTTGAGCTGGAACACAGCAGCTACCTTGCCATTGAAGATGGCTCGAGCTTGAGCACCAGGTTTACCTTGAATGTCTATGCCTTTATTGTCGAGTGTGACATTGCGAAGTCCTGCCACATTGTACTGACCATAATGGCTCACGATGATGTAGGAAGTGGTGATAGGCATAGGCAATTTGCCTCGATTGGCAGCAAAATCACTGGAGAGTTCGCGATCGGCCTTGCTCATACTATACACCTCTGGCTTGGCTGCAGTAGCTGGCTTCGCAGTTGGGGCAGCTGGTTTAGCAGTAGCTGGAGCACTCGCAGTCTTATTTTCGGCTGCTTTAGCCTTCGCCTCGGCCTCAGCTTTTTTTCTTGCCTCAGCTTCTTTACGAGCTTCTTCCTCTGCTCGCTTACGGGCATTCTCTATCTCAATAGCAATCAACTTGTCAATCTGATTATTCAGCTGATTGGCTTCACGTCGTTTCTTGTTGATCTCGTCTTGCAGACCTTTCTGCTTGCTACGCAGGTCTTTAATGACTTGCTGGGCTTGCTGCTCTTGCACTTCCAACTTACGCTTTTCTTGGGCGCGCTCGGCTAGCAAATGTATCTTTTCATTACGCACACTATCAAGTTCTGCTTGTTTCAGTGAAATTTGCTCTTGCTTGCGGATAATCTCATTGCCTTGCAAACGCTGGTAGGTAGCATATTCTCGCACATAACGCAGGCGATTATAGGTTTGAGAAAGACTCTCTGCACTGAAAATGAACATTAACTTTTCCTGAATGCTATGGTTCTTATAAAGATATTTAAGGGATGCTTCGTAGCGACGTTTCTTCTCTTCCAGACCTATATTCAGCGAATCTAATTGACGATCGATATAGACCAGTTCGCTATCAACAGCTATCAAATCAGCATTGATATTCTCGATGTAGCGGTGGCGCTCAGCTATCTGACCTGTCAAAGCATTCAGACCATTAAGCTGACTACCTACACTCTTGTTGGTGGTCTTCAACAACTCCTCAGTTTCTGCTATCTGCTTCTGCAAGTCGGAACGCTTCAACTCAAGCTCTTTGATGCGCTTGTTGGATTGCGCCATCATGAGCAGAGGCACACAGACGAGCAATAATATGAAGAGGATACGTTTCATAGACTCATGAGCAGTTGCAACAGTTCTTCTATAGTGACCTGACGATAACGGGAACTAACATTGGTAGGCTCGATGGAAAAGGGCGCATCTGAAAAATCGTATAACTCTATCTTCGCCTTAGCCAATTGCTTGATGCCTATCTCTTCTCCTGTCAGCGTAGCTTTACCTCCTGGCTTAGCTGCCTCCTTGATTAGTTTCTCCAAACGCTGATAGCTATCTTTTGGCAGATAATCTCGCAAATCATATTGGGTGCCTTTGACAAACCTTCGGTTCATCCTATCAACCATCAGCAAATAGGTAGGAGTAGCCTCGATGCGAGCCACTTCACTACGGAACAATGGCATGAGCAACGACATCTGCACCAACTCGCCTTCTTTCATCTTCATGGTGCCATTGACGGTAAAAACAGCATCACCATGAGGGATAGTCAGTTCCAACTTAGAGGAGAGATATTGCTGGGCAACTTCAGGCACTTTGACAACAGTCTTAGAGCTTTTGCAACCAACCAACAACAATACCGCAAACAGCAGCATTAATTGAGAACTGAGGATTGAGAATTGAGAATTATTGCTCTTCATACCAAACTTCCTTCATCTAATATATTTCTTTTCCCGTATCTTCCTGTCGAGTGTGGTAGAAGTGCTGCCATTCTCTTTGGCCTTCTGCCAGAATTCAACCGCTTTGTCAACATCACCTGTATGGAAATAGATGTCGCCACAATGCTCCAACACCTCAGCACTCAGACTATCATCGTTCTGCAAAGCTTGGTCAATGTATATCTTTGCTTGTTCGTAGTTGGCTTTCTCAAAAAGTATCCAGGCATACGTATCAAGGTAGGTGGCGTTATTCGGCTCAGCTTTCACTGTCTTGTAGCTCATCTCCTCTGCCTTATCCAAGTCGCGCCTTTCCAAAGACAGATAATATGCATAATTATTGAGTGCCATGATATTACTGGTGTTATACTCCAATGCTTTTTCGTATGCCTCATAGGTCTCAGGCATCATTTTCTTGGTGTGGTAGGCATCGCCCAAAATGGCGTAGAAATCACTCACCACATTAGATTCACTATCCTCAGTAATATGCTGTAGGGCTCTTTGGCACACACTGATAACGCTATCCGGGCGTTGGGTCTGGTTATAACCAATCGCCAGGTAATAATAGAACTCCAACATGTCGGGGTTGGCCTCTGTACCTGTCTGGCAAATGTCTATAACACTCGTATAGTCTTCTTTCTTCACCGCCTCGCCCAACAAGGTCATGCGTGCCGTTGTGTTAGTAGGCTCTATCTGCAATGTCTGCTGAAGAACGGGGATAGCCTTCTCGACCATATTCTTGGAATACAGGTATTGCGCATAAAGCATAGGAAGTTGTGCCTCATCAGGCTCTTGTTCCATAATGCGATCGAAGAGATTGATAACGATGGTACTGTCTTTATGGCTACCCTCATTGCGGATAATCAACCTCCGCATTACATCTGCCTTTGTGTCAGCATCCACCTTGCGATTCAGTAAAACTGAGTTGAGTTGTTGGTCATATCTCTCCGTCTGACCAGTCTGCTCATAATAAGCAGCTAAAGAATACATAGCCAGTGCATTATCTGGTTCTGCTTTAAGGATTTGCTGGTAGATGTCATATGCTTGCTGGTATTTTTCTTTCTGCATGTAGGCATCGCCCAAAATCACTTGATATCGATAGTCTGTAGGGAATTCATCTGCTAAGCCTTTCAGCTCTGCCATCGCCTTTTCATCCTCACCTTGCTGGTCGTAAATAGCAAACTTCTGCATGGAGATTTGTTCGTTCTTACCAAAGCGAACTTCTAACTTATCCAATAGTTCAATTGACTTGTCATATTTGGCTTGACGGCTATAGACTTGCAACAAGCTATAGGTCACGTCTATCTTGCTGGGGAAGCGTTTGGCCATATCTTCCAAAAGCACAGTCGCTTCATCCAACTTGTTTTGCTGTACATAAAGATTGGCTAACCCTTGTGCATACCAATAGTTATCGGGGGCGTATTTCACAGCCTCTTCCATAGTGGCCGTGCCTCTTTCAATTTGCTTCAGCACAATGTAATATTGCGCTAATTCATAGAGGGCAGAAGGAGAATGCGGACGAATGGCCAGGCAATGCTGCAACATATCATAAGAAGCGTCGTACTTCTTCTGTATGCGCAAACGGGTAGCTTCGTGGAAGTAGTAGTCGTATCTCCTATCCACTGGCGATTGACAATTGACTATTGACAATTGACTATTCGCAAACAGCAGAACAGTAACAACGAATATCAACCTTAATATCTTCTTCATACCAAAAAACTATTTGCCCTATGCCCTACCCTTTATTACTAATTATTACCTGAATGACCAAAGCCACCAGCACCACGTTCTGTCTCGTCTAGTGCTTCTACCTCAACCCACTCAGCTTGCTCGTGGCGGGCAATAACCATCTGAGCCACACGTTCACCATCATTCACCACAAACTCTTCCTGAGAAAGATTAATGAGAATGATGCATATCTCGCCTCGATAATCAGCATCAATGGTGCCAGGAGAATTGAGCACTGTAATACCCTTTTTGATAGCAAGTCCACTACGAGGGCGAACCTGTGCCTCATAACCTGCAGGCAGGGAAATATAAAGGCCAGTAGGTATCAGGGCTCTTTGCATGGGAGCCAGAACAATGGGTTCACTCAGATTAGCTCTCAAATCAACACCTGCAGACTGAATAGTAGCATACTGGGGCAATTGATGATGCGATTTATTGATGATTTGTACCTTCATAATGGATAAGTTTTACTAATTAGTTGCGAAAATAATGCTTTTCTCCCATATAATTTATACTTTTGTAGTTAATTTAAACTAATAGGATAAAATAAATGGAATGGAGTAAACTGATTTCCGCCAAAAGATTCGGGTTAGAAGAGTTTCATGAAGAAAGACATGAAAACCGTACTGAGTTCCAACGTGATTTTGACAGGCTGATCTTTTCGCCACCTTTTAGAAGATTGCAGAACAAGACACAGGTTTTCCCTTTGCCTGGCAGTGTATTTGTTCACAACAGACTTACTCATAGCATTGAGGTTTCTTGTGTTGGGCGCTCGTTGGGTAATGATGTTGCCAAGGGTATCTTGGAAAGAGAGCCTGCTTTGCAAAACACCAATCTGCCAGAAATAGGAGCTATCGTATCAGCAGGATGCTTGGCACACGACCTGGGCAATCCTCCATTCGGACATTTTGGTGAGAAAGCTTTTTCCACTTTTTTCTCTGAAGGAAAAGGGTTGGCACTTAAAGAGCAGCTGAAGGAGGATCAATGGAACGACCTTACACATTTCGAGGGTAATGCCAATACCTTCAGACTGCTGACACATCAGTTCGAAGGTCGCAGAAAAGGTGGTTTCGTGCTCACCTATTCCACCCTAGCCAGTATAGTAAAATATCCCTATTCATCGAATTTTTCCAACAAAAAGGGCAAGTTTGGCTTCTTTACTTCTGAAAGAAGCAGCTATGAACTTATTGCTGAGGCGCTGGGTATCAAAAAACTGGGCGAACAGATATATGCACGCCACCCTTTGGTTTATCTAGTGGAAGCTGCTGATGACATCTGTTATGAGATAATGGATATCGAAGATTCATTTAAACTAAAGATACTTTCTTTGGATGAGACAAAAGAGTTGTTGTTGGGCTATTTCGATGAGAACCGCAGAGTCGATATGGAGAAAACGCTGAGCTTGGTAAGCGACCACAATGAACAGATAGCCTACTTGCGCTCGAACGTAATCGGATTACTGACGCACGAATGCACACAAACTTTCTTGGCTAATGAAGAGAAAATACTGAACGGTGACTTTGAAGGTTCACTGATCAATCACATTTCAGAAAAGCCTGCCAATGCTTACAAGCATTGTTGCAAAGTGGCGTACGAGCGTATTTATAAGTCGCGAGATGTGGTGGATATTGAAGTGGCTGGTTTCCGTATCATCGGCACATTGATAGACTTAATGACTGATGCTGTGTTATCGCCAGAAAAAGCTTATTCACAGTTGCTAATCAATAGAGTATCGAGCCAGTATAACATGAGGGCGTCAGCACTATTCGATAGGATACAGGCTGTATTGGATTATGTATCGGGAATGACGGATGTCTTCGCGCTTGACCTCTATAGAAAACTGAATGGCAATAGCCTGCCTGCAGTATAAAAAACATTCCCCGCCATCTGGCGGGGAACTTTTTATTTATCAGGATAAATCACTTTATTTTGACCTGAAGTAAATCTTACCGCATTGGGTTCATTCTTCAAGAATGACTCTACATGCCTCATGCGTTTCTCCTCCATGATTTCATCTACTGCAATCAAGATACCTGTCTCTTCCACGTCACCAAAACCATAGTTAATGGCAGTGCCAAACATACGCATGGTAGGACTGAGGTTCATGTAAGCATTCACCAAAGGAGGAATGTTATACCCCATCTTGCGGATTTCACTGTGCAATACTTTATAGTCTTCCTTGAAAGTGTCATTAGGGAACAGTTTCGCCAATTCAGCCTCATCACTTTCAATTATTAAAGGCTTCATAGGAGTAATCAAGTTATCCTTATCACCAAAATGTTTGCGCAGGAAATACAAAATCATATCCCTGCCTTTGCGGATATATGAAGGATACATGGTAACTTTCCCGAAGAAGTATCTCACGTTGGGCTTGATAACCATCAAAGCACCCAAGCCGTCCCAAAGATTATCCAAAGCAAACAAGCCCTTACTGCCAGCTCTTGTTCCTTGATATTCTAAAGTTACAAAAGAGCGAGCCAGCTCAATGGTAGTCGGCATATAATCTTTCAAGAACTTCTCAGAGAAGTGGAACATATGAGCTGTAGCCAGTTTAGGCTGTCCATTAGCCTCAAACTGAACATCTGTACCTAAAATATATCTATAGCCTCCTAAAATTTCCTCTGCCTCAGGATCCCACACAATCAACTGCTTATAGGGATTGTCCATGATGTCAAACTCATCGATATCCATCGACTTTCCAGTACCACCACCAGCAGCGCGGAAAGCAATTTCACGCAATCTGCCAATTTCTTTCATGGTATTGGGAGCATTATGAGCGGTAACAATATAAATCTGGTTATGGCTCTTATTGGTCATTCGTAGACGCTTGTCTTCAGTCAACTCCGCTTTCAGCAGATCTCTACTGATAGGCTGAATAATTTCTTCCATTATCATAATCAGTCACCTTTTCTTGATGCAGTCTTTTCAGGCTTGCTAAGATATATTCAGTTTATAAACTATTTCTTTTACAAATTGCGCCCATTCACTAGGGGTCTTACTATGGTCGAACGTCTGCCAAGGGATAGGCTTGCCAATCGTTACATTGAAAGTTTTATGCCTATTCTTCAACATCTC
Organism: uncultured Bacteroidales bacterium; assembly: GCA_902775375.1. Classification (GTDB taxonomy): domain Bacteria; phylum Bacteroidota; class Bacteroidia; order Bacteroidales; family Bacteroidaceae; genus Bacteroides. The sequence continues at coordinate 56,079 of CACYLU010000001.1, forward strand.
ATCAGCCAAATAAAGCATGGCAATATTAAATTTGATGCCCAACCACTTGCACGCATTAGCCAAATTATAGAAGAAGTCGGAATTCCTTCCATCAAAATAAATGGGTACCACATCACGCTGATACTCTACGCTTTTTGTAACGAAGGTCTTTTTCCAGGGCAGGTCTTTAATGACACCATTCTGCTTTCTGGAGCAAATACCTGCAGGAAACATAATGAGCTGGTTTTCTTTGGAAGCGAAACCAGCTTCTACCCTTCGAGGGAAATCCTTTGACTGCTTACCAGTTTTATTAATGGGAATAAAAAAAGGAGCCAATCCATGGAGATTCATCAACAGGTCGTTAACCAAAAACTTGATCTTGCCCTGATAATGCTCACCAATTACTGCTCCTAAAGCTAAGCCATCAGCCCCTCCCAACGGATGGTTGGATACAAAAGTGTAAAAACGGTCGTCAGAAGGCAGATTCTCTGCACCATGTACTACAATCTTGTTGTCAAGCAATTCAAGTGTACGCTTGGCAAAGTCTACACCTTGAAGATCACCCAATTCCGTCAGCATCTCGTTCAATTCGTCTTGATGCACAATGTGCTTAAGATAGGATACCACAAAACGAGGTATATACTTCGCCTTGTCAGGAGCCTTTTCTTTCAGCACCTTGTCTATATCAATCAAAAAGACAGAGTTGTCAGCCATTATTTATACGATTTGAGTGCAAATTTAAACTATCTTTTGGATATCTAAAAGAAATTTTAAAGAAATTGTGACAAAAAGAAATCTCTTATAACTTGCCCCACCAAAACCAATCATTCAAAAATAGCTCATTATCAACAAAATATGTTTTCAACAAGGCTGTTGAAAACTTTCTACAAAAAAAGTTGTAGAAAAATGTGGGGAATTGTGGGGAATTGTGTAATTTTACGCCCAAATATCATTAACAAGGTAAGTATGGCACAATTCTTAGGTAATATAGAAGCAAAAACAGATGCTAAAGGCAGGGTATTTATCCCTTCCAGCTTCAGAAAATTGCTGCAAGCTGATGGCGATGAATGGCTAGTGCTACGCAAAGATGTTCACCAAAACTGCCTAGTGCTATACCCTGGAAGCGTTTGGAAAGAGACACAGGACCAGTTGCGCAGGAATCTGAACAAATGGAGTAAGAGAGAGCAGAATATTTTCCGCCAGTTTGTGAGTGAGGCCGAAGTGATGACCCCAGATGGCAGCGGACGAATACTCATTCCCAAGCGTTACTTACAGATGGCTAATATCAAGAGTGATGTCCGCTTTATTGGTATGGACAACACTATCGAGATTTGGGCCAAGGAAACGGCTGACCAACCATTTATGAGCAACGAAGAGTTCAGCAACGCTTTGGAAGAAACTTTGGGCGCCTATCCAGGCGAGGCTTTTTTAGGGGAGAAAGAATGATGACGAAGGATGAACAAATCTACCACGTTCCCGTTTTGCTGGAGCAGAGCATTCTAGGACTGAATATTCAGTCGGCTGGCACATACGTGGATGTTACTTTTGGTGGAGGAGGTCATTCTAAAGAAATACTAAAGCATCTGGACAAACGTGGGCGGTTACTAAGCTTCGATCAGGATGCTGACGCTGAGAAAAACATCATAAATGACAAAAGGTTTACTTTTGTTAGAAGCAATTTTAGGTATCTACAGAATTTTCTGCGATACTATGGAGTGGAACAGATAGATGGTTTATTAGCCGATTTGGGCGTTTCTTCACACCACTTCGATGAGAGTGAGCGAGGTTTCTCTTTTCGTGCCGACGGTCCATTGGACATGCGGATGAACAAGCGGGCAGGACTCTCTGCTACTGATGTGGTGAATGATTACACAGAAGAGAAACTGGCTAATGTATTCTATCTTTATGGGGAACTAAAAAATAGCAGAAAACTGGCTAACACCATCTGCAAAGCTCGAGAGGTACAGAAGTTAGACACAATCAACGCCTTTCTTGAAGTAATCAAGCCTCTTTTCAACAAAGAAAGGGAGAAAAAGGAGTTGGCTAAAGTGTTTCAGTCCTTACGCATTGAAGTGAACCAAGAGATGGAAGCTTTGAAAGAAATGCTTCAAGCTGCTACTCAGGTACTGAAACCTCATGGACGGCTGGTGGTGATTACCTATCACTCGTTAGAAGACCGTATGGTGAAAAACCTTATGAAGACAGGGAATGTGGAAGGAAAGGCTGATAAAGATTTCTATGGTAGAGTTAATACTCCATATGCTCTGATAAACAACAAAGTAATTGTACCCTCAGAGGAAGAAATAGAACGGAACCCCAGAAGCAGAAGCGCCAAACTGAGGATTGCCGAAAAACTATAAACTGCGTATGGCAAAGAGCGAGAAAAAAGAGAAAAAGAGATGGGGTAGCTGGCTGAGCAACATCTTAGGAGGTGACATCTTGGCCAACGAGATGTTCCGTAAGCAGTGGAAACTTATGGTGCTCATCATGGTACTCATACTCTTTTACATCGACAATCGTTACTCTTGCCAACAACAGCTCATTGAACTTGACAAGCTGAAAGTTGAGCTGACCGATGTGAAATATGATGCTTTGACCAGAAGCTCGGAATTAATGGAGAAGAGCAGACAGTCGAAAATACAAGAATATATAGAAAAAAAACAAAGTGATTTGGAAATCGCCACTACTCCACCTTATTTAATTAAATAAAAGGATAGCGGAAAGTTTAATTATCAATATCAATTAAATAATTATGGCAGTAAATAAAAGGAGCATAATGACAAGGTTTTTCCTGATAGTAGTATTATTTGCTACTGTCGGGGTTTGCATCGTGCTTAAAGCTGCCATCATCATGTTCAAGGAGAGAGGATATTGGAACGAAGTGGCTGACCGCTTTGTAAAAGAGAATGTTCTGGTGGATCCCAACAGAGGCAATATACTTTCCACCGACGGGAAACTGCTGGCAAGTTCATTACCAGAATATTCCTTGTACATGGATTTCATGGTAAGTGACCCTGACGAGAATCGCAAAGCTAAAGAGCAAGCTAAGAAAGACTCTTTGTTCAAGAGCCACCTAGATGAGATATGCGAAGGTTTACATCGTATCTTCCCAGATAGAAGTGCAGCAGCTTTCAAGCAGCACTTACAAAACGGACGTAATCGCAAGAGCCGCTATTACAGGATTTATCCAAGACGTGTGAGCTACATACAATATAAAGAGGTACAAAAACTGCCTTTCTTTAACCTGGGTAAGAATCGTAGCGGATTGCAGGGTGTAGCCTCCAACAATCGTAAGAGGCCATTTGGCTCATTGGCACAACGTACCATAGGCGATGTTTATGCTGATACTGCTTTGGGTGCTAAGAATGGTATAGAGCTGGCTTTTGACACCCTGCTGAAAGGCAAGAAAGGTGTGACACATCGCCAGAAAGTGATGAATAAATACTTGAATATCACAGATATTGAGCCTATTGATGGAGCAGACATCATCTCTACCATTGACGTGGATATGCAGGACATCTGTGAAAAAGCATTGGTAGACAAACTTTATGAGTTGAATGCTATGGTGGGCGTAGCCGTACTGATGGAGGTGAAGACGGGTGAGGTGAAGGCAATCGTGAACATGAGTAAAGGCAACGACGGTAAATATTACGAGATGCGCAACAATGCCATCAGTGATATGATGGAACCAGGATCTACCTTTAAGACTGCCTCTATCATGGTGGCTTTAGAGGATGGTAAAATAGAACCAGATACCAAGGTGGATACGGGCAATGGTGTAAAGATGATGCATGGGCGTCCTATGAAAGACCACAACTGGAACCGTGGCGGTTATGGCGTTATTGACGTCACAAGAATTTTGGAAGTATCATCAAATGTTGGTGTATCATCCATTATCGACCAATACTACTATGATAATCCGCAAAAGTTTGTGGATGGACTAAAAAGATTGGGTATCACAGAACCTCTGCATCTGCAGATTGCGGGTGAAGGCAAGCCTAATATCAAAGGACCAAAAGAAAGATACTTTGCCAAAACCACCTTGCCTTGGATGAGCATAGGCTATGAGACACAGATACCACCCCTGAACATACTAACCTTCTACAATGCCATCGCTAACGATGGAATAATGGTACGTCCAAAGTTTGTGAAAGCTGCAGTGAAAGATGGACAGATAATTCAAGAGTATCCAACAGAAGTGATACGCGAGAAAATAGCATCCGAATCTACATTGGAGAAAATTCGCACAATTCTGGAGAAGGTTGTAAGCCAAGGACTGGCGAAACCTGCAGGCAGTAAACAGTTTGCTGTGGCTGGCAAAACAGGTACAGCCCAGATTTCACAAGGGGCTGCTGGTTATACGGCAGGTGGTAGGAAATACTTGGTAAGTTTCTGTGGTTATTTCCCAGCTGATGCTCCTAAATATAGTTTGATAGTTTCTATCCAGAAACCTGGCCTTCCCGCTTCTGGAGGTTTGATGGCTGGTAGCGTATTCAGCAAGATCGCCGAGCGTGTGTTTGCCAAGAACCTGAGTTATGAGCTGAAAAATGCTATTGACAGTACGACAGTAGTAATACCCGATGTAAAATCTGGTGACTTGGCGGAAACTTCATACGTACTAGGCAAATTAAATGTACCTACAGAAGGCAAGACATCAAAAACAAGCTGGGGACGGGTAGAAGAAGACTCTGTTGGTGTGAAACTAGAACAACAGAGTCTCAAAACTGGAATCATGCCCAATGTGGTGGGCATGGGCGCCAAAGATGCTGTCTACCTGCTCGAGAAAGCAGGACTAAAGGTGAACATTGCTGGGGTCGGTAAAGTGACCAGACAATCTATCCCATCTGGTAACAAATACTTGAAGGGACAAACAGTGGCATTGCAATTGCATTAAACATTGATCATTATATTATGATATTAGCAGAATTACTGAAAGCTATCCAACCACAACAAGTGATAGGTGGGACGGACATTGAAATCAAAGAAGTGAACATTGACTCCCGCAAAATTGAGCAGGGACACTTGTTCATGGCGATGCGTGGAACTCAAACGGATGGCCATACATATATCCCAGGTGCCATTGAAAAAGGAGCAGTGGCCGTACTTTGCGAGGATGTACCAGAAGAGCTCAACCCGCACGTTACCTATATACAAGTGACTGATAGTGAGGATGCAGTAGGAAAATTGGCACATGCTTTCTATGGCTATCCTACAGAAAAGTTGGAACTGGTAGGTGTAACTGGTACCAATGGTAAAACTACTATTGCTACCTTATTATATAAAATATTCCGCTGTTTCGGATACAAAGTAGGTCTGCTCTCTACCGTATGTAACTACATTGACGATGAGGCTATCCCTACCGATCATACAACACCTGACCCTATTACACTCAACAGGCTGCTGGGGCGCATGGCTGATGAAGGGTGCAAATATGCATTCATGGAAGTCAGTTCTCACTCAATTGCTCAGAAACGCATTAGCGGACTAAAGTTTGCTGGTGGTATTTTTACTAATCTCACTCGCGACCATTTGGATTATCATAAGACGGTGGAGAACTACTTGAAAGCCAAAAAGAAATTTTTTGACGATATGCCCAAAAACGCATTCAGCCTTACTAATCTTGACGACAAGAATGGATTGGTTATGTTGCAGAATACGAAATCAAGGACTTACACCTACTCTTTGAGAAGTCTAGCTGATTTCAAAGGCAAAGTATTGGAAAGCCATGTAGAAGGTATGTTACTCGACATCAATAACCACGAAGTGGCCGTACATTTTATAGGTAAGTTCAATGCCAGCAACCTGTTGGCAGTATTTGGTGCTTCTGTGCTATTAGGTAAAGATGAAGAGGAGGTGTTAGTGGCATTGAGCACACTCTACCCTGTAGCAGGCCGTTTGGAAACCATCCACTCTCCAAAAGGTATTACTGCAGTTGTGGACTATGCCCATACCCCTGATGCGCTAGTTAACGTACTAGCATCACTGCAAGAAGTGATGAATGGCAAAGGCCAGATTATCACAGTTGTTGGTGCTGGTGGTAATCGCGATAAGGGCAAGCGACCTATTATGGCGAAAGAAGCTGCAAAAGGTAGTGACAAAGTGATTATTACCTCCGACAACCCACGCTTTGAAGAACCACAAGATATCATCAACGATATGTTGGCTGGCCTTGATGCAAAAGACATGGAAAAGACTATCAGCATTGTTGATCGTAAGGAAGCAATTCGCACAGCTTGCATGTTAGCACAAAAAGGAGATGTGGTGTTAGTAGCTGGCAAGGGCCACGAGGACTATCAGGAAATCAAGGGGGTTAAGCATCACTTTGACGACCGTGAGGTACTGAAAGAGATTTTTAAATGAACAATAAGTCATGTTGTATTATTTATTTGATTGGCTAAAAGAGTTGAATTTCCCTGGAGCAGGCGTATTCGGGTATACATCGTTCAGGGCGTTGATGGCAGTGATTTTATCGCTTCTTATTTCCAGCATTTGGGGTACCAAGTTTATTCATTTGCTGAAGAGAAAACAAATCACGGAAACACAACGCAGTGCCGATATTGATCCGTTCGGTGTGAAAAAAGTGGGCGTTCCCAGTATGGGTGGTGTCATTATCATTTTCGCCATCCTCATACCTTGTCTGCTGATTGGTAAACTCAGCAACATATATATGATCCTGATGCTCATCACTACTGTATGGTTGGGCGCATTGGGCTTTGCTGATGACTACATTAAAATATTCAAACGCGACAAAGAGGGCTTGCATGGCAAGTTTAAAATTATTGGACAAGTAGGCTTGGGGTTTATTGTGGGCCTTACCCTCTACCTAAGTCCACAAGTGGTAATCCGCCAGAACATCGAACTTTCCCGACCTGGGCAGGAGAAAGTAGTGGTACATGCCGCCAAAGAAATAAAGGCTACGCAGACCACTATCCCATTCTTTAAGAGCAACAACCTAGACTATGCCGATATCATGGGATTTTTGGGTGATTACGCACAGACAGGTGGCTGGATATTGTTCGTTCTGATGACTATCATTGTTGTGACAGCAGTATCTAATGGAGCCAATCTTAACGATGGAATGGATGGAATGGCTACTGGCAATTCGGCAATAATAGGTGTTACATTAGGCATTCTAGCATATGTGTCGTCACACATCGAATTTGCCACCTATCTGAACATTATGTATATACCCGGATCGGAAGAATTGGTAGTATATATACTGGCATTTGTGGGTGCATTAATAGGTTTCTTGTGGTACAATGCCTATCCTGCACAAGTGTTCATGGGCGATACGGGAAGTCTCACCATTGGTGGTATCATTGCCGTTATTGCCATCATCATCCATAAAGAGTTGCTCGTGCCTATTCTTTGCGGTGTATTTCTTGTAGAGAACCTGTCGGTTATCCTGCAACGCTACTACTACAAAGCTGGGAAAAAAAGAGGCGTGAAGCAGCGCTTATTTAAGCGCACGCCCATCCACGATCATTTCAGAACAAGCATGGATTTGGTAGAACAAGGATGCAGTGTGAAGTTCCAAAAACCAGAGCAATTGCTTCATGAGGCAAAGATAACAGTAAGATTTTGGATTGTGACGATTGTATTAGCAGCAATCACTATCATCACATTAAAGATAAGATAATTATGAAGAGAATAGTCGTTTTAGGAGCTGGAGAGAGCGGAGCTGGAGCAGCTGTGCTTGCCAAAACAAAAGGGTTTGAGACATTCGTTTCAGACATGTCGGCTATTAAGCCCAAGTACCAAAAACTACTGAACCAATACAGCATCGAATGGGAAGAGGGACACCATACAGAAGAGAAAATACTCAATGCCGACGAGGTGGTGAAAAGCCCTGGTATCCCAGACACCGCTCCTATCATTGTAAAGCTGAAACAACAAGGTACTCCTATCATCTCAGAAATTGAGCTAGCAGGTAGATATACCAATGCAAAAATGGTGTGCATCACAGGGTCTAACGGCAAGACAACCACTACTTCCCTAATATACCACATTTTCAAGAATGCTGGTCTGAATGTTGGTTTAGCAGGAAACATCGGCAATAGTTTAGCACTGCAAGTTGCAACTGAACAACATGACTATTATGTGATTGAGCTTAGTTCCTTCCAATTGGACAATATGTATGATTTCCGCGCCAACATCGCTGTTTTGCTGAACATTACGCCCGACCATCTGGATCGCTACGATTTTAAAATGCAGAACTATGTGGATGCTAAGATGCGCATCACTCAAAACCAAACAGAAGAGGATGCTTTCATTTATTGGAAAGATGACCCTATTATAGCCGAGGAGCTCAAGAAATATGGCTTAAGAGCACAACTTTATCCCTTCTCTGCTATCAAGGAAGAAGGATCTATTGCCTATGCCAACGAAGGGGAAGTATATATAAAGAAGCCTATCGAGTTCAATATGGAGCAAGAAAAACTTGCTTTAAGGGGTGTGCACAACCTTTATAATTCATTAGCAGCAGGTATATCTGCTAGCGTAGCAGGGATCAGTAAAGAAAACATCCGTCAGGCACTGAGTGACTTCAAAGGAGTGCCTCATCGACTGGAATATATTACCACCATACGTGGTGTGAAATTCGTGAATGACTCAAAAGCTACTAACGTCAATGCTTGTTGGTATGCCCTGCAAAGCATGACCACCAAAACAGTGTTAATCTTAGGAGGAACCGACAAAGGCAATGACTATACAGAAATAGAGGACTTGGTAAAAGAGAAATGCATCGGATTGGTCTATTTAGGTGTTGACAATGAGAAGTTGCATAAGAGTTTCGACCACCTAGGCATACCTGTAGCCGATATTCATTCTGGCATGAAAGATGCTGTGGAGGCTGCTTTTAGAATGGCTAATATTGGCGATACTGTATTGTTGAGCCCTTGTTGCGCTAGCTTCGACTTGTTCAAAAACATGGCCGACAGAGGTAACCAATTTAGAGAATACGCAATGGCTTTATAAAATATGAATTTGATTAACTCCATATTCAAAGGCGACAAGGTCATCTGGATGATATTCCTGATGCTCTGCCTAATATCCATCACTGAAGTGTTCAGTGCATCGAGCACCTTGACGTATGGAAGTCAGAGTCATTGGGGGCCTATTACCCAGCATAGCATCTTGTTAATGTTTGGCGTGTTCATCGTTTGGTTCATGCATAGCATCCCTTACAAGTGGTTCCGCATCTTTGCTTACCCATTGTTACTGGTATCTGTCATCATGCTGATAGTAGTCATGTTAATGGGCTTTATCTCTGGCGATCGTGTAAATGGTGCCGCACGTTGGCTTACCTTCTTCGGAGTGGCTTTCCAACCTTCCGAGCTGGCTAAGATGGCGGTCATCATCCTCACAGCAGCTTTCTTGTCAAAGGGACAAACTGAAGAAGGGGCAAGTCCACAAGCATTTAAGTGGATCTTAGGTATCACCATCTTTGTTTGCATTCTCATCGTCCCTGAGAACTATTCAACAGGTGCTTTGTTGTTTGCCACAGTGTTCCTTATGATGATCATCGGAAGAATCCAATTGAAAAAAATCATCATGCTTGGAGGATCGCTGGGAGCTATGGTGCTATTGTTTGTGGGTTTCCTCGCTGTCACTCCTGACAACACACTGGAACAAATTCCTATGGGCCACCGTTTCACTACGGTAAAGCATCGTCTGATGAACTTTGGAGAAGAGAGAGTACCTGCAGCAAAATATGACATACAAGGCGATGGAGCACAAGTAGCTCATGCCCGTATTGCTATTGCTACCAGCAATGTGATAGGAAAAGGGCCTGGTAATTCAGTTGAGCGCGACTTCCTCTCACAAGCATACTCAGATTTTATTTTTGCCATTATTATCGAGGAATTGGGTTTAGTAGGTGGAATCTTCGTTGTTTTTCTATATATTTGCCTATTGATACGAACGGGAAAGATAGCACAGAAATGCGACAGGACATTCCCTGCATTTCTAGTTTTGGGCATAGCTCTACTTTTAGTAATGCAAGCAACGTTTAACATGTGCGTAGCAGTTGGATTGGTACCTGTAACAGGGCAGCCCTTACCGCTCATCAGTAAGGGTGGTACATCCACTTGGATTAACTGTGCTTATATTGGCATGATACTGAGTGTGAGCAGATATACAGCCAAACTGGAGGAAGAAAGGAAAGCGATGGTTGAAACAGCTACTGAGTTGAGTGCTAATGAAGAAGGTATTGATGAAATGGATGAGGCAGCTGAGACTCCTGTGAGCGAATCACAAACAGCATTCGAACCCGGGATGAAAGAGGCAAACGATGATACGTTGATGGAGTAATAAATTACCTTATACTAAAGAGAATGGATACGAAAGAGGAAATAAAAGGTAGGGCACCAAGGGTAATTATCAGTGGAGGTGGTACAGGGGGACACATCTTCCCTGCAGTTTCCATTGCCAACGCTATTAAAGAACTGCGCCCAGATGCCGAAATTCTATTTGTAGGTGCAGAAGGACGCATGGAGATGCAAAGAGTGCCAGATGCAGGTTATCGCATCATTGGCTTACCTATTGCAGGTTTCGACAGGAAACATCTCTGGAAGAATTTTGCTGTGTTAGTGAAGATAGCCCGTAGCCAGTGGAAAGCTCGTAGCATCATCAAGGAGTTCAATCCTGACGTTGCTGTGGGTGTGGGTGGCTTTGCCAGTGGTCCTACATTGAAGACAGCTTCCATGATGGGCATCCCTACTCTCTTACAGGAACAGAACTCTTATGCAGGTGTCACCAACAAACTCTTAGCTAAGAAAGCAAAGAAGATTTGTGTAGCTTACGAGGGAATGGAGAAGTTTTTTCCTGCCGATAAGATTATAATGACAGGCAACCCCGTACGCCAAAACCTCTTGACAAACAAATATACAAAAGCAGAGGCATTGCAGGCTTTTGGATACAACACAGACAAAAAAACTATATTAATTTTGGGTGGTAGTTTGGGAGCAAGAACCATCAACCAGACTTTGATGAATGCCATCGAGACTATCAAAAACAACCCTGATATCCAGGTTATCTGGCAAACGGGAAAGATTTACATCGATGAAATCCGCAAAAAACTAGAAGAGGTTACTAATAACCTAGGAGCTATACCCAACCTATTTGTTACCGATTTCATCAAGGAAATGGACAAAGCCTATGCAGCTGCAGATCTGGTTATCTCTAGAGCAGGAGCAGGATCTATTTCAGAGTTCTGTTTATTGAAAAAGCCGGTTATATTAGTACCATCACCCAATGTGGCAGAAGACCACCAAACGAAGAATGCCTTGGCTTTGTCAACTAAAGATGCGGCTATCTATGTGAAAGATGCTGAGGCACAAGAGAAGCTGATACCAGTAGCTTTAGCTACTGTGAAAGATAATGCTAAGTTAGCTTCCTTACAACAAAACATCGCCAAACTGGCATTACCCAACTCGGCGAGAATAATTGCACAGGAAGTGCTGAAGTTGGTTGAAGGATGATATATAGATGGATGACGGAAAATGTTTGAAAGGAGCAAAGGAAAAGATTATGAAAAGAATTAAAGATATAAAATCGGTGTATTTTGTAGGTGCTGGTGGCATTGGCATGAGCGCCTTGATACGCTACTTCCTTTCAAAAGGTAAGTTAGTGGGGGGCTATGACCGTACCCCTTCGGAACTTACAAAACGACTGATAGAAGAAGGTGCACAGATACACTACGAAGAGGATGTAGCCCTAATTACAAATGACTTCCGCGATAAGGAAAGTACATTAGTAGTCTATACCCCCGCCATTCCCCATGACCATGCAGAACTCTGCTTCTTTTACAACAATGGTTTTGAGGTTAAGAAACGCTCACAAGTGCTAGGACTCATCACACATGACAGCAAAGGTCTGTGCGTAGCTGGAACACATGGGAAGACCACTACCTCCACAATGCTGGCACACTTGTTGCATCAGTCGCATGTGGGTTGCACAGCCTTTTTAGGTGGTATCTCCAAAAACTATGGTACTAACCTGTTACTCTCAGCTAACAGTCCTTATACAGTTATTGAAGCAGATGAATTCGACCGTTCGTTCCACTGGCTCACACCCTATATGAGTGTGGTGACGGCTACCGACCCAGATCACTTGGATATTTACGGTACCTACGAAGCTTATTTAGAGAGTTTCCGCCACTATACTAGTTTGATTCAGCCTGGTGGTGCATTGCTTATCCATACAGGCCTAGCGTTGCAACCCAACGTACAGGAAGGAGTGAGGATTTATACTTATGCTCGTAGTGAAGGTGACTTCCATGCAACTAACGAACGTATTGGTAATGGTGAAATTTTTATCGATTTTATCGGCCCTGACATTGAGATTAAAAACATTCAGTTAGGAGTGCCCATGAGCATTAATATAGAAAATGGTGTCGCAGCTATGGCGTTGGCACACCTCAATGGTGTGACTGACGAAGAAATTAGAGAGGGAATGAGAACTTTTGCTGGCGTTGACCGTAGGTTTGATTTTAAGCTCAAGACCAACAAGATAGTATTGCTCAGCGACTATGCTCACCATCCTGCAGAGATTGCACAAAGCGCTAAGTCGATCCGTGAGCTGTATGCCGACAAGAAAATTACTGCGGTGTTCCAGCCTCATCTCTATACACGCACACGTGATTTATATAAGGAGTTTGCCAAGGCATTATCGTTATTTGACGAGGTAATTCTAACTGACATATATCCTGCCCGTGAGGAACCCATACCTGGTGTTACGAGTCAGCTGATTTACGACTTGTTACGCCCAGGGATCGAGAAGACGCTCTGCAAAAAAGACGAGGTAGCAGATTTGCTGGCTCAAGGAGGACGACAGGTAGTCATCATCCTAGGAGCTGGCGATTTGGACAACAAAATGGATGAATTTACTCATATACTTGAAAAAGCATGAGCATTAAAATGAGAATATTGCTATCGTTGGTGATGCTATTGATCATCGCATATTTATGCACCGCTTTCACCGTTTTCAACAAGAAGCCGGTAGGGTTAGTATGCAGTGAGATAGAGGTAACCACCAAAGATTCCACATTCTCCGACCTGTTTACCCCACGCAGTGTGGCAGACATACTGAAACAAAAGAGACTCAACCCTATTGGCAAGGACATCGACAGTGTGAGTACATTACTTATGGAACGAGAGCTTAGTCAGAACCCACTGATCGACAATGTAGAGTGCTACAAGACTCCTAGTGGAAAGATACGTATAGACATCAGTCAGAAAACCCCTGTTCTACATGTATTCAATAACAATGGTGAGAACTTCTTGGTGGACAAAAAAGGCAGTATCATGCCTCAAGTAACCAGTAATGCATTCCACCTGACAGTAGTGACAGGGCAAGCATCAAAGTCTTTTTGTGCCAGCAAATTATATGAGTTGGGGGTATTTCTTCAGAATGATCCTTTCTGGAAAGCACAAGTAGAACAAATCAACGTGGTAACTGGTGGCAACATAGAGATTGTGCCTCGCGTTGGCAACCATATCATTTATCTGGGGCAACTCGATGACTATGAAAAAAAACTGCGTCGTGTGGAGAAATTCTATACTAAAGCACTCAACAAGATTGGTTGGAACAAATACGAGCGCATCAATGTGGAACTGAGTAATCAAATCATTTGTACGAAGAGAAAATAAAACTTTAAGATATATGGCAACAACAGAATTTATCGCGGCTATTGAATTAGGGTCATCCAAAATTACCGGTATAGCTGGTAAACGTGATACCGATGGCAGCATCTCCGTGCTGGCATTCGCACAGGACGACGCCTCACAATTTGTGCATAAAGGAGTGATATTCAATATTGACAAAGCCGCGACTGCACTCAGTGACATTATTATAAAGCTGGAAACCCAGCTTCGTAATTCTACTATCGCCAAAGTATATGTTGGTATTGGGGGCAGGACATTGCGCACCATAGAGAATCAGGTGAGCCGTACAGTTACGGGAGAGGAAAAGATCTCTGAAGACCTGGTGTTCTCTATCAGCGACGAGAACCTGGCATACCCTTATGATGAATTCGACATCCTTGATGTTGAGCCACAGGAATACAAGATTGACAACCGATTGGTGCCCGACCCAATAGGAGTAGCAGGGAAAGAGATTACTGCCCACTTCCTCAATATCGTTGCCAAGAAGATGATGAAGAAAAACTTGGAACTATCGTTGCAACAAGGACATGTAACTGTTGCCGAGATACTGTTGGCACCTAAGGCATTGGCCAATGCCGTTCTCACAGAATCCGACCGTCGTTTGGGTTGTGCCCTCGTAGATATAGGTGCGGAAACGACTACTGTGAGCGTTTACAAAAACAATATACTGCGCTACCTCACTGTCATTCCATTGGGTAGTGCCAACATCACACAAGACATCGTGTCGCTCCAGATGGCCGATGAAGATGCTGAACAATTCAAACTGCTATATGGCGATGCACTAGTAGCAGAGGAAGAAATTGACAAAAGCGAGGAATATTCTTTGGACAACGGACAAGCTATCTCAAAAGATTTGCTGAACGACATCGTTTCTGCACGTGCAGAAGAAATCCTCGTCAACGCATGGAACCAGATTCAGATATCCGGCTATGAGGATAAGCTAACAGCTGGTGTGTTCTTCACAGGCGGAGGCAGCAATCTCAAGAACTTGGAAGAAGCTTTCAAGAAAATCTGTCGCGATGATCGGATGAAAATCAAGACCATCAAATTCATACCCGATGTAGTGAGGGGTTATGGTAACGATATCAAGCGTAACGGTACCCTCTGCACTCTGTTTGGTTTACTACTGGCAGGAAAGGAAAACTGTAGTTTAGACAAACCAGAACCTATAGAGGAAAATGTCGAAATTCCAGCATCTGGACAGGTTGACATGTTTGCTAACGATAAGGACTTAAAGGAGCAGGAAGCCAAAATCCTGGCTGATAAAGCTGCCGAAGAAGAACGCCAGCGCCTTCTTAGAGAAAGTGAGGAAGAGAAAGCACGAAAGGCAGAAGAAGCTGAACGTAAACGGCAGGAACGTGAACGCAAAAAGAACAATTTCTTCAACCGATTCAAGAAAGGCTTTGACAGTTTGTCTGGAGAGTTATTCGGCACAGATGACACCAGCGATACTATGAACTAAAGAAAAATTATCATTATGGAAAATATAGTACACTTCGATTTCAATTCCAATCCCAACGATACCCCAAAAATCATCAAGGTCATCGGTGTGGGTGGTGGCGGCGGTAACGCCGTGAAGCACATGTATCAAGAAGGTATCCATGATGTTACCTTTGCCCTCTGCAATACCGACCTGCAGGCTTTGCGCCAGTCAGAGATTCCCATCAAGATACAATTGGGTCCAAAGACCACACAAGGTTTAGGAGCTGGTAACGACCCTAAGGTGGCACGTGAAGCTGCTGAAGAAAGCATTGAAGAAATACGCAACCTCCTCAATGACGGGACTCAAATGGTATTTGTTACCGCTGGTATGGGTGGTGGTACAGGTACTGGTGCTGCACCTGTGGTAGCTCGTATTGCCAAAGAGATGGACAAGCTCACCGTAGGCATCGTTACTATCCCGTTCCTCTTCGAGCGCAACAGAAAGATTATGCAGGCCCTCGAAGGTGTAGAGGAAATGCAGAAGAATGTTGATGCCCTCTTGGTAATCAACAATGAACGTCTGCGTGAGATTTATACTGATGGCATTACTACTATGCGCGAAGCATTTGCTAAAGCCGATGATATTCTGTCTGTAGCTACCAAGAGCATAGCTGAGATGATTACTATGGAAGGTAATATCAACCTCGACTTCCGTGATGTGAAGAAGATCCTCAAGAATGGAGGTGTTGCCATCATGTCAACTGGCATTGCCAGTGGTGAACGCCGTTTGAAGCATGCCATTGACGATGCCCTGAAGTCTCCACTGCTTAATGACAACGATATATCTAAGGCAAAGAAGATCTTGTTCAACATCTCTTGGAGCAAAGACGCACCTCTGCTCATCGAAGAGACCAACGAGATTGACAGCTTCATGGAGAGCCTCGACAAGAACATTGAGGTAATCTGGGGCGAGGCAGAAGACCCATCATTAGGCGAGAATGTCAAGTTCACCGTCCTGGCAACTGGCTTCGGTTCATCCAGCATCCCAGGCATGGAGCAACTGCAGCATCAACGTTCAAAAGAAGAGGTGGAAGCTCAAGAGGAGCGTGAGGCACAGGAGCAGGAACGCATCGACCGTATCTACGGACGCAACACACAGAAGAAGCGTCCTCACCACCTGCCTTATATCCTCACCACTGATGATTTCGACAACGACGAACTCATCCAGGCTATTGAGAATAGCCCTACTTACCTGCGCAATCGCACTACCCTCAACCAGTTGAAGGAAAAGTCAACCGAAATAGCAAAACCAGTTGATGAGACGCCAGCCAATGACGATGGCATCATCCACTTTGGATAACAAATTGTATAATCTAAAACGTAAATATTATGTTGTTCGATCAAGTAAGCAAAGATATCATCGCTGCCATGAAGGCACACGATAAGGTTGCGTTGGAAACCCTCCGCAACATCAAGAAAGTATTTCTCGAAGCCAAGACTGCTCCTGGAGCTAACGACACTTTAGAAGATGCCGATGCACTGAAACTCATTCAGAAACTCGTAAAGCAAGGCAAGGATGCAGCTGAGATTTACACACAGCAAGGACGTGCCGACTTGGCAGAAGCAGAACTGGCTCAGGTGAAGGTGATGGAAACCTACTTGCCTAAACCACTAAGTGACGAAGAACTGACTGAAGCTATCAAGCAAATCATTGCAGAAGCAGGTGCTACCAGCATGAAGGACATGGGTAAGGTCATGGGAATCGCTTCTAAAGCGCTTAGCGGGAAAGCAGAAGGCAGAGCCATCTCTGCTAAGGTAAAAGAGTTGCTGGGATAATATATCAGTTTTTCAAGATAAGCTGCCTCACGTATTCTGAGGCGCTTAATCCCCTTAATAGCAAGGTTTATACTAAAAAATAAGTGTAAACCTTGCTTTTATTATTGGTTTACATTACCTTTGTCATAAGATTAACCTTAAAAAATACCTGCAGGATATGAAAACTAATAGAAGAAATTTCCTGAAAAGCCTTGGCGGCTTGGCACTGTTCACCATTGTGCCACGTCCTGTGTTGGGTAAGGGCTTTATGGCTCCATCCGACCAACTAACCAAAGGCATTATCGGTGTAGGCGGTATGGGTAGGGGTCACGTCAATTATGGTGGCACACGCTTGGTAGCCATCTGTGATGTTGACCGCAACCACTTGGAAGCAGGCAAGAACCTTGTCAAAGAGAGCATCGCCACCTACCACGATTTCCGCGAGTTGATTCACGACCCCAATGTTGACATTGTGCACATCGCCACTCCACCTCATTGGCATGCTTTGATGACCATCGAAGCAGCTAAGGCAGGCAAAGACATCTGGTGCGAGAAACCTATGACCCGTACTATAGGCGAAGGCAAACGTGTAGTAGAAACTGTACAACAGTTTGGTCGTATGTTCCGACTGAATACCTGGTTCCGTTTCACCGACCAGTTCTATGGCTTAGGCACTCCCGTCAAGCCACTAAAGAAACTTGTACAAAGCGGTCTACTTGGCTGGCCTCTGAAAGTTACCATCAGCAAATATACTGGTTTCGACTGGAAATTCTACTGGGTAGGTAAGGAAGACCTTGAACCGATGCCTATACCTGCAGAACTTGACTATGACCTATGGTTAGGTCCGGCACCCGAGAAACCTTACAACCCACATCGTGTTCATCAGACTTTCCGTGGTTACTGGGATTACGATGCTGGCGGTTTGGGTGACATGGGTCAGCACTACATAGATCCTGTTCAATATATCTTAGGCAAAGATGACACCAGTCCTGTGAAGGTAGAAGTTGATGCTCCTCAGCAACATCCCGATGCCGTAGGCACATGGCGAAGCATCACTTACACCTATGCTGATGGTTGTCAGATTGTTTTGTGGGGTGGCGACTATGGTAATCCAAATACACCATACATCGCAGGTCCTAAGGGCAATGTATATAAGAACTTTGTATGCGACATACCTGATTGGGAGAAGAAGCTGGCCGACTATCCCGACCCAGCTCCTCAGGTTACCGACTTCATGGAGAGCGTACGCACCCGCAAGCCGTTCGCCCTCAACGAGACAAAGGGCTTCCGTTCTGCTACCATCGTCAACATGGGTGCTTGCGCCCTGCGCCTGAACCGCACCCTCGAGTTCGATCCCGAGAAGTTGCAGTTCATCAATGACGAAGCTGCTAATCGCCTCATCAACCAACCAATGCGTGGTGAATGGCAACTTTAATAATGGATAATGAATAATAGAAAATTAGTTATGAAGAAATATACGTTATTATTTGTATCCCTCTTGGTTAGCTGCATCATGCTGGCTCAAGGCCCTGCCAACCGCACGGCTAAGACCATTGCGGCTGATGTACTGGCTCAGATGCCGGCACAGAACCAAGAGACATTCAACAGCCTGATGAACGACTTGGCATCCAGTGGTGAAGAGGGTATTCTTATCCTCACCCAAATGCTCAAGGCACCAGGACAGGGCAGTAACGCACAAGTGGAATATGCACTGAGCGGACTTACCTCCTATGTCAGTGCTCCTGGTCGTGAAGCTCAGCAAGCAGTAGTTCTGTCCGCTCTCAACAAAGCTGCAGCACAAGCTACCAATGCCACCGTTAAGGCATTTCTCGAGAATCAGGCAAGTATGCTGAACCGTCCTTACGCTATGACAGAAGCCACCACTCCTGCTTTGGCTATCGCACAACGCAACGCTAAAGCAGCTCTCAAGAGTGGCAGGCAACAAGACCGCATCAAGGCCATGCTGCAAGTTATGAGTCTGCTTTCTGCCAAAGATGCCCAGAAGACAGCTTTTGCCGCTCTGAAAGACGGTAATAAGGACTATCGTAACGCTATACTCAGCGCAGTTTCCAACAAGGCCGACAAGGGTTTCTACAACAGCTTGGTAAAGACGATGCTCAAGGCAAAGCCCGACGTACAGGCTGATATCATCAACTTCCTCGCAGCTGAGGCCGACAAGAGTGCCGAGAAGCGCAACTTAGTGAAGAACTCAGAAGCTAAGTGGGATAACCCTACGATGAACATCCTGCACAACTTCGTCAAGAACAGCAGCAATTTCGACATTGTCGAGGCATCTGTCAGCGCGTTGCGCAACATTGGTGATGCTTCCTCTATCCCAGTTATCGCCTCTCTACTGAAGAAGAATGATACCCAATATGTAGCTTTGGCACAAGCCGCTTTAGCTTCATTCAATGGTAAGATCAACAGCGATGTGGCTAAGGCTGTCGGTGATGCAAGTCCTGCAGGAAAGATTGCCGGCATCGAACTGCTGGCTAACCGCAAGGCTACCGTTAACCTGGGAACCGTTCTGGCAGAAACCGATAACGCTGATGCCAACGTCAAGGCTGCAGCCCTCAAGGCACTGAAAGACTTGGTAAGCCCACAAGACTTCACCAAGATGTGCGGATTACTTGAAGATGCAAGCGCCGATGCATACCAACCTTTGCAACAGGCCATCACTGCCACTTTGGTGGGTCAGGCTCCTGCTCAGCAAGTGCAAACCATCAGTCAGCGCATGAACCAAGCAGGCACGGGCAAGGGTTACCTCTACTATCCCGTACTCGCTGCTACAGGTGATGCCAATGCACTGAAGACCATCGTTGATGGATTATCTACAGGCACACAGGCTTCTCGTGACGCTGCATTCCAAGCCCTCCTCACTTGGCCAGGACTTGAAGTAGCTCCTCACCTTTATAACATCGCCCGCCAGTCATCAGGCGACACTTTCGACAAGGCCTTGGACCGCTATATTGAACTGGGGTCGTCAGAGAACCTCACGGGCGAGAATCAGTTGCAGTTCCTCCGTCAGGCAATGGAGTTGGCCAAGACCGACAAGCAGCGCAACAAGATTCTGGAAAAGGTAGATAAGACAGGCACTTTCTTAGGCATGATAATGGCAGGTGAATACATTAACAACCCTGCCCTGCAACAAACAGCGGCTACTGCCGTGATGGACATCGCTGTGGCACATCCTGAGTACAACGGTGCCAACACACGCGCTCTCCTCAACAAGGTGGTGGAGGTACTGAGTGGTGGCGATGCCGACTACTTCAAGCAGAACATCAAGAAATACCTCGAAGAGAACTCTGCCACCGAACAAGGCTTCGTAAGCATCTTCAACGGCAAGGACCTTACGGGTTGGAAAGGTTTGGTGCAAGACCCTATCAAGCGTAGCAAGATGAAGCCTGCACAGCTCGCCAAAGAGCAGATTAAGGCCGATGAGCAGATGCGCAAGGACTGGATTGTAGAAGATGGATCACTGGCTTATGTGGGCACAGGATTCGACAACCTCTGCACCGAGAAGCAGTATGGTGACTTCGAGATGCTGGTAGATTGGAAACTCGACCCCAACGGCGCTGAGCCAGATGCTGGCATCTACCTTCGTGGCACTCCTCAGGTACAGATTTGGGACACTGCCCGTGTGGATGTAGGTGCTCAGGTAGGTTCTGGTGGCTTGTATAACAACAAGAAGAACAAGGACATTCCTCTGGTAGTGGCCGACAACCCATTGGGCGAGTGGAACTCCTTCTATATTAAGATGGTGGGCGACCGAGTGACGGTGAAACTCAACGGCATCCTCGTGGTGGATGATGTCATCCTCGAAAACTACTGGGACCGCTCACAACCCATTTTCCCCATCGAGCAACTCGAGTTGCAGGCACATGGCAGCAAAGTATGGTTCCGTAACATCTACGTGAAGGAACTCAAGCGTGCCGAAGCGTTCCAACTCTCCGAGCAAGAGAAGAAAGAAGGCTTCAAGGTGCTCTTTGACGGCACCAATATGTATCAGTGGACAGGCAACACCGTTGACTATACCATCGAGAACGGCACCATCAGCATGAACCCAAGCAAGGCATTTGGCGGCAACCTCTACACCGTTGACGAATATGCCGACTTCATCTACCGCTTCGAGTTCAAGCTTACCCCTGGCGCCAACAACGGTGTGGGCATCCGTACCCCGATGGAAGGCGATGCTGCTTATGTAGGCATGGAGATACAGATTCTCGACTGCGAGCATCCTACCTATAGCTACATCACCCCATTGCAGCATCACGGATCAGTTTATGGCATCATTCCTGCCAAACCCGATCATCACAGTGCCTTCAAACCCGCAGGTGAATGGAACGAGGAGGAGATTTATGCTAAGGGCGACTACATCCGCGTGACCGTCAACGGACAAGTCATCAACGAAGGCAACATCCGTGAGGCCACCAAGAACGGTACAGCCGACAAGCAGGAACATCCGGGCCTCTTCAACAAGAAGGGTCACATCGGCTTCCTCGGTCACGGCTCACCCGTTCAGTTCCGCAACATCCGTATCAAGGAACTAAAGGACTAAGTGCTATTATCGACTAATTGTTCATATAGTATATTAATGAAGGCTGCATCAAGATGCGAATCTTGGTGCAGCCACTTTTTAACCCAACACAGTATCCTTACTTTAGGATAAAGTTTATCTTCCGCCTGTTGTCCTTTGGCCGGGCAGCAAAGTGCAGCCAATAGACGGTGCCTCGCCGTTCAAGAAATAGTTCATCAAAGTCTTGCCTTTTCTGGTCAGCAATGTCAATGAGGATATTCATAAACCGGATGGCCTGTTCTTTCCCAGCACAGCGGATATCCACTGCACAGCCCCTCATGTGGTTGGAGGTTTCAGAAGGATTTAACCCTGCTTCTTTCATCTTTAGCATCACTTGGTAGGAACGGAAGCCTTGATTAATCACCAATGGCTCCACCTCCTTTGAGGTGTAATAGTCCTCGCTTGGTCGTAACACATACAACACATTATAGAGGTATCGCAATTCCTCTAGCCAATCTTCGCACAGGTGGATGAGGTTCTCCACTGCCTCCAACGGAGGCTCATTATTATCTTCTGTCTTATAACTCGTCTTTGTCAGCTCAGCCAAAGTAAAGTGTTCTGACAAATTCTTTGTTCTATCTAACATACCTGTTTCTTTTTGTTCGTTTTTTCTTGTTAATATTTATCGGTGTACTCAGTGGGAAAGCAATGCTATAGGCCTTGTCCAACGAGTTAAGTTTCACCTGATATTTATTCAAATTGAGTGTTTTCTGCACAATTGCCTTCAGTATCTCGCGATGCTTCCTGGGATATAGCGACGGATTGGGAAGAATATCATAGCCATAAATCGGTTCCTCGTCTCTTGAAGCAAGGTTGCAAACTTCCCAGATAAAATCGTCGGTAGCCTCAGCACCAAACCATGATTGCAGCACACGCCTCACACAGAAGAGTTTCTTCTGTACCTCGAAGAGCTGCCTTGTGCGCTCCAGCCAAAGCCAGAGCCGCACAAAACATTCTTGGGTATTATGAATTTCCATATCAAAAACGATTTTGACCATTTTGACCTTGACCACTTTGACCATTCACTTTTCGATATCTTCCATCAGCTGCCAACATAACAAGTCCCTGTTTGCGCCAGTTCTTGAGCATCTGTCGGACAGTATTATGATTAACACCTGCACCTTTGACAGCAATGCTGTGTTGAGTGGCTTGCGCGAAGGTAAACTGCACATCCAAGCGCTCATAGATAGAGTCGTTCTTGCCACGTTTCAGCCGGTCGCCGCTGAGATAACCTGCATAGTCACGACTACAGAAAGCGTTCTCTATACGATCGCGAAAGAAGTACAGGGCATTTTCCAACAGTGAGTCGGCTATCACGTCGTAGGCCTCCAGCAGCTGAGGTGTCTGAGCTTTCAAAAGCTGCTCCTTCCAAAGATCCGGCCACTGCTTCAACTGCGCCTCTGCTCCGTTCAAGCCATGCTTCTGAATCAATCCCTCACATACCTTGCAGAGCATCAGGCAACAGGTCATTCGTTGAGCTGTTACACACACACGGAATCGCTGACGGGCACGTACCTTATCATCGTTCTTCATCGTTTCCAAGCGAATGCGTTCCACCCACTCGCGCCCCTTAGCTTCCAATTTCTGCAGCACCACCTCGCCTTGCATCAACGGCAACAAATGTGCTATTTGCTGGATACGTTCCGCTTGACGCGGAGTAAGCACATAGGGCTTATCTTCCAACTTAGCAAATGTATTGTCGGGCGTACGGGCAACAGCTATACGGCTCTGGAAACCATCGGTGTAGTTGTTTACCACACGATACAATGCATCAGGCGTCCCGCACATGCATACATTCCACAGCAACCGCTCGATATGTACGTTGACGGCTTCAGCGCTTCTGGCTTCACGCTCATATTTGGTTCCGTCGTAACTCTGACGCAGCATCACAGAAAAGTCGCTCATGGTAGATTTCCATTTCTGCGCCACTGTATCAGCCTCAGGCGTAAACGAAAAGGCATGTTTACCTTCAGTATTGGCCAGTCGCTCAGCCAGGTTGGCCACCGTATTATTCAGAGTCAGACAACGCACTGGCAGCTTTGGCTCCTCGGGTTGCTCCTTCTTGTTCTTCGCTGCCCGTTTCTTAGTTCTCCACTCGTCCTCCTGCATCTGGTACATCTTGTCGAGTGCCTGCACCTCGCTCATCCAGGCATCCACCACGGGATCTATTTGTCCCTTCCCAGATGCAAAGTCACCTGCAATATAAGCAATGAGGTTAAGTCCCTTTTTCTGACCATGCACATCCAGCTCTACCCCTGTAGCTAATGCACCGATACAAGGACATATAGCCGTCACTACAGGCATAGCCAACTGAGGACCTACGGCATCAATTGATTCTTTGATGCCTTGCGGCATCTTTCGAGTTGAAAGTTGAGAGTTGAAAGAAGAAACCTGTTCATCGTCCAAATCCAACTCATCCATCTGATTTCTATCATCTTCTTTCTTCTGCACCTGAGCGTTTATCTCACGCAACGAGGCGTTCATAAATCCCTTGTCAGCATCATACTTGTCATAGAAGTAGTCAATGAGTTTCTGGCAATCCTCCGTCATCGAATAGTTGGGCAACCTTTCAGCTACCACCGCTTTGAGTTGCTGCCGGCTCATCAGTTTGGCCACACCCACCGACAGCACTGCCATCAGGTTCGTGTGCCAGTTGTGCTCGCCCCACACATCCATCTCGTTAGGATTCAACCCTGCCTGCTGAGCACAGAGGTCGAAGGCCGTAAGAGAGGCCAACGAAGCCTGCTCGGTATTTATAGAGTCGATAATAACGGACTTTGAGCTAGAAGAATTATCTTTATGATTACCACTATTTTTTGAGTTTTGCGTCCCTTCAACGGTCTTTGATTCCTCTATCTCAAACAACTCATCTGACAGATACAAGAGGTTTTCATCATCGGAGGTAGTGGAATAGAACACCCTTGTTATATCCTTTGCCCCATCATCATACTTCACGCCTAACAGTTCGCTTGCCCACAGCAAGTTATCCTCCTGTGACAATTCTGGACGTCGCTTGAACACCAAATGATAGCCCTGTTTTCTGGCACTCATTTCCAGCATCCGCAAACCCAGTTCGTCCTTCATAGCCAATATCCGCTCGCAAAGTGGCACCATATCTTCATCCTTGATATGGTCGATGTCCATACCCACGGTGGTACTCATGCGTGTAGAGCCTTTAAGTGATCCGTCGTCATTTGGCAGGCAGCTATAGTTCATCTGTACTAAGCGGTGCTTCTGCTTCTCATCTCCCTTACGAACGGCCTTCAATATGGCCTGTTGTTTCTTGCTCCCACGCAACTCCAGATATTCCTCTCTGGTGAGGACGGGGCGTATCATCTTCACCCCATCCTGATAATAAACTACATGTACACTCATAATCTTACCACACTGTTTCTGTTTGACGTGTCTTGATAAACGCTGCCTGCTCACTGGTTTCATCATGATAGAGAGCCTCGATGAGCACCTTACCTAACTTCTTGGGAAAGCGCAGCTGGAAAATCACCGTATCCAGCGTTTCCTTCACCTCGCCGTGAGCCGTTCGGAAAAGTGTGTTATAGCGGCTGCCGCTGTCCGTGGCATAGGCGCGGAAGCTGCTTCTGCCGTCATCTTCCGTTACCATGCGCCCTTTCTGACTGGCACGGTTGCCATCGCTCACGATGTGCTGTCCCATCTCAAACCCGCAAGGGTAGATGTTAATGTTACCGTTCTGATTAAACACCGTCTGTGTCTCCATCTGGAGATTCTCGACAAATACATTTTTCTTTTGCATAATGAGTTGAATTGCGAGAAGAAGGTTGGAATCTTTGCGCATTTACCCGGGAACATCCTCCTTGCTTCAACTCAGGGTTAATAATTTATTTGTTTAGTTTCACGATATCAGTTGCTAAGATTTCCTGAAACACCTGACCCTGATACTCGTGCGTAGAGAAACGGAGCGTGGCTACCACCAAATCGCCCTCGTAGAACCTGCACGCGGCCAGATTGCCCAGCATCGTGCACACAAACTCGTTCTCAAACTTCGAGCCTCCCAGTTCGCGAAGTACTATATTGCACTTCTGAATCTGTCCCGACTCCTGTTTTGAACTCTGTACGCTGAAGGCCTCGCCTTGGCGTACTACTTTTAATAATTTTGTTTCCATAATTCTTTATTTTACGTCGCACCCTTTAATGCGGCCTTTATTTTCGGAAGCAAAATTATGGTGCTTTTCAAATGGGTAAAAAGAAAACTTTTTACCCAAATGTTAAAGTTTTATTGCATCTACAATTCGTATGATTTTTATTAGCAAAGAGTGCTCTTCTATCCCCATTCCTAGATATCTCCTGTAAGGGCTGTCTTTCTCGTCTGGTTCTAACAGCGAATCAAAGTCTCTGTCACTATATTGCTCGTATACTCCTTTTTCACGTAATACACCAATAATACGCATAACATTGTATTTGTTGAATATCCTGAATTTTCTGGCTTTCGTTCCTGGCATTAAATAATCAGAAATGTTATCCATGGCCAAGATTTGTTCCCACAGCTTATCAACTGAAGAACAATATTTATTTGTAGCAAATGCATTGATACGTTCAATATATGCACGTACCTCTTTTACTATTTGCTCTTTGTTGACAGTGTTTTTTTTCTCGTCAACATATAATCTCCCTTCTCGTGAAGCTGCCAAAAGCTTCTCCACGTCAAATTCCTCAGGACGTACTTGTTTAAAACTGCTCATATTCACCGAGTTTAGTTGGTTAAACTTGTGAGTGAGAAAGCTTTGAAACGGCCGGCCCGTTGAACTCATGAGACTTCTCAGCTCACATCACTCGGTTGTTTTTATGTTTGAGGTTTACTACCTCTAATTATTCGTCTGTAAAAGTACCTTTCGCACCTTGAAAATGAAAGGACATTATTTTTCTACTAATATTATCTTACTATTTTACTTATGTTTCTGGTTGTACAACAACAAGAAACCCACAAATGGAGTTGCCTCCAAATGTGGGTACAAAAATATACAAAAATAATTTGAATTTTTACAGGTAGCGGGCTACTAAATTAGGGGTAGTACCCATGGTAGTGGGCTACTTTTTTGATTTTTTCTGTCTGCGAATTTGCTTTTTTATTTCTGCTGCAAAGTTGGGCATTGCTTCTTCAAACAATTTAGCTACAGCTTCAATATCATTTTGATTGAATCCCGCTTTCTTCATTTCAGTGCTGACAGAAGTGAGCTCCCAGCCCCCAATGGCAGAGATAATTGGTACTAATTGAGCTTTAATTGGTGTGGGGCCATCTTTCAACGAAGCAATAGTATATATAAGCAGCCCCATCTTTGCTTTTGTAAAGCATTCATTCCCTGCTGCATTAAACGCATTCTCTGGTTTTTCTTCAAGTATCTCTTCATATTTCCTTTTCCATTCATCACACTCTTGTTGCAATTGGCCTATTTTTACAGACAATTGGTCGTCAGATGATAAACCTTCACTCCATCCTGATAAAAGGTAAGAAGTCTTAACTCTGATCTCATCATTCTTCTCCTTGTGTTGTTCTATCTTTTTTTTATACGCCTCTGCCTTTTTCCGTTTGTCCAAAATCCCTTCTGCTATTGACACAGCTGCCACAGAACCCTTATCATTTTCCCAATTGTCTATTGTATGTGAATAATAAAAAGCAAGTCCTTGCCCCGTACCATATGAATAAGATGATACTGTAGTGTATTGACCATCTTCAAGAGCATGCCTTGCTCCTTCATCATCTATTGCCTGAGCTACATCCAAAATAAAAGCAGAACTGATGCTTTCAAGTAATGGTTTTACAAACATTCTCTCATAAAGCGTCACCTCCATCCAGTTTACTTCATATGGGTTTAGTTCACCCTCATTAATATCCTTAGCCGTTCTAGAAATAATGGTTTCTTTATTCTCATCATAAATCAAAAAAGGAATCTGAGCCGCATGTAATGAAGGGGCATTTAACCGATCTATTGGGGAAGAGGAGTTATCATCTACAGTCTTTTCTTCGAATTTAGGAGTAACTACTTCGGGCTTAGGGGCCTCATCCAGAAGTCTCATGGTTTCAAGATAATCATATAGATCTTGTGACCTACTGCTACTAATTGTCGTTTTACTTATCATTGGCTAAAAAGGGAGATCGTCCACCGTGTTTTGTTTAATTTCTTTTTCAATATCATCTATAATAAGATTGCGATCGTGAGGGTCACTCCAAAAGCTAACAATTTCCTTCAAGCTTTGCTTGTCGTATCTACGGCTTATGTCAGACCAACAAACTCTCTTTAAATCATCTGGAGTTATGGGTAACTTAACAACAAACTCATCTGTAAGATATGTCGGCTGTGAGTTTTCATATGCATCACAGAAATACATAAAACAATTGTTGTTTTCTTCACATCTTTTCTTGATATCTGCTTCTATTGTAGCTCTTAATCTTTCTATATCTGCAGTATTATCACCATGTTCGCCCAATAGAAAATATACCAGACACATAACAATATCTCCACGAGCAGGAACAGGTGTATATGGCTTGTCATTAGAGGTAGAAGATGCCAGATTATAAAGGTAACCATAATGCATATAAGGTCTTTTCAACTGTATGACGGCATTACTGATAAAGCAGGCATCATTAAAAATATCTGTGATCTTTTTGTCGGCGTCCATATCAGTCACTCTTGTGCCATCCATATTAAGAAGCAAGTCAAAAAACAATTTAAAGATCGACTTGTTACTATCGATATCAAAATCGTCAATCGTTTTCTCTTTATATATCAATTGTCGTACCAGCTGCATAACTTATTACGAGTTATACTTTCTAATTAAATAATAAAAATCATCATCGTTTATTCTTCTCTATTTCAAGAAGCCTAAGATAAAGACCATCGGTCTCATTTTGTTCACTAAGGTTTTGTAGAGCGCATTGAATTCATCTAATTGGTTCTTGCCATACTCTTTAGCAAGTGCCTTTATCTGATACCAACCGCAATCCCAATTCATAATCTGATAATCAGGATTACTACCATTAAATAACTCTCGGTACGGGAAGGTAGAACGTACTATTTCATTAGCCTTGTCAAGAACCGCTTGCGCTTCCGGAGAAAGGGTAATTATCTGGAGTTTTTGATAGACGAAACGGTCCTTTGCCGTTCTTGCATCATTATAGCATTCATCAAATTGTTGGTCACTTGCCAACTGAAGAATCTCATCTTTGCTCATCCAAAAGAACTCATTGTAGATATTCCATTTCTTGCCTTTGAACTCTATTTGTCTCAAAGAAGACTGATTGCTTGAAGTATTAAAGAGTGAGAACACAATAGCATCATTTACGAACTCTTGGTACTGAGGATGTGTTTCATCCGGAGCCAGATATTCGTCCTTTGAATTCACCCAGTTCTTTTCGATTAACTTGCGTGCAGCGAATAAAGATACTACACGCTCGTAGTTTGCTGGCATGATGGAAAGGCCATTTGCATTGGACGAATCACAAGTTGAAAAAATCGCAACTTTAAGCTGGTTTTGGTCAACGTTGTTACCCATATTGGAATAACATCCCAAAGCATTCCTGTTAATTTTCGTATTACAGTTTTTACCCTCTTTAACAGACAATGCACTTGAGAACGTCGGCCTTTCCTCAACGCTAATCCCTTTTATCTGCTGCTTTATCCACTCTTTAGCAGATTCTTTTCCGTCAATATTATAGACATCTTTGCGCCCTATAGGTTGGATTTCACCGTTAATCTCATCTATCAATTCAAAAGAGAAACTTTCTTTGTTTGCTGTTTCGCCTGATTTCCAAATAGAGAATGAAATACCCCAACTATCTGACACGTCAGCAAAGTGACTTGCTTGGAATTGGCACGCATTTTCATATGCGAATTCCTTCAAGAAGTGTTTTCTAAAAACCGCCCAAGCAGGTCCTGTTAAGAACAAAGGAGGAGAGTAGAGACCTATATGACAGTTAGTCAAATGAAAGACCTGCTTAATTCGCATGATACGATATAAGAACTGCGCATATAAGTTTTTGCTGGCATTATCCATGCCTTCACGAACCATATTTTTCTTAACTGCCGTATCGCACGAACCAGCACCTTTCGTGCTATTATTACCTGCACCAAAATTACTACTTGATGTGGCATATGGTGGATTAAGGAAGAAAACTATCGGCTTATTATGTTTAAGAGCCTCATATAGTCCCTGTGGTATTTTTGATTGATACTGCACAATATCATCAGGGCTCGGAATATAATCATTCAAGAAGTCAAACTGGAACTTGGTGGCTTCAGGGTTATAGTTTGCCCCCATATCCAATTCGCTTTGGAAAAGCGTTGAGCAGTATAATTCTCCAAAGTGATAGTCACGCGTAAGATTACCTGTTCCCCAACAGTTATCCCACACCACATATTGCTCTTTCCATTCTTCACCCAACTCACGTTCAAGCATATGATGAGCATGATCCACAAAAAGCGTAGGAGT
Source organism: uncultured Bacteroidales bacterium (assembly GCA_902775375.1). GTDB lineage: Bacteria > Bacteroidota > Bacteroidia > Bacteroidales > Bacteroidaceae > Bacteroides. The sequence continues at coordinate 85,995 of CACYLU010000001.1, forward strand.
CCAGAAATCTCCTTTCATTCGTCTATCTGCGTCTTCAATAAGACGATCAGCAATACTGGTCATCCTAGTTTTCTCTTGGGGCGTATAGTTCCTATCGAAATAACCAAAGAAGGACTTGAAATTACTGCCGTCCATATTCACATTCATACCGTTGCATACAAGAATATTGGGCTTGGTTGGATGCTGGTAGTAGTTAGTAGAATCATTTAACACCCCCATGAAGATGCCCACAAGATCATGTCCGTTCAGTTTGTTTTTGCCTTTAAGTACGTTCTTGCAAAAGTAGTCAAAGATATTGGAGATATTATGCTCGGTTACTCGAACGTATCTCTGAATATTGCATGCCAAGTCTTGTATCTTTTCGGCAACTACTTTAAAACTGAAATTCTCGTCGATAATAAAAACGAACGGATTGATGTCCGCATCATTGGCAATTTTTACTACTACTTCAGGATAGTTTGTGTGCGCTTCCGATGGAGCTGTGTTCCAATCCACTTCTTCATCAAGATATTTCAACAGAGGATTTGTCTGAAGGGCAAAACATTCATTTTTATCACCAACAAGGCAGACATTCGGTATAATCTTTCCGTCCAACTCGAACTTCTTTAGATACCAAATAACTTGTATGAGCACTTTAGCCCTACCTGCCTTATCGTTCAGTAACTCGTCCAACTTGTACTCTATTATCAGTCGGAATTTATTACCATTAACTATAGGTTCCATGTATCCGTCGCACTTGAACGGATAAGTATAATCGGTATTGGGAAAATAGAGGGTTAAGCCGTTCTTGTACGGTGTTTCAACACCTCTTTCATCAATCACATCTTTTATAGTATCGTAAAATTTGCTTCTGCTCATAAATAATAAAGACTGGGGATAAAGGTACGAATAAAAAGCGAGAATAATGTCGCAAAAGTGAAAACACCTTAATTCATTCGCGAGATGAAAACATTTTTAACCTTCCAACATTTCATTTAATTTTTTTAAATAAAGGTATCCAAACATCCTGATGAGGAGTTTGACTTATAAAATAGTTTTACATACATACTTCTCTATATCCACTTCGGGCAGGATGCTGCCTTTTGACCTTACTTCGTTGATGAACGTCTTCACCTCGTCGGTGGTCATCAAATGCTTATGCCTCGCATACCAAAGAAAGTCCAAGGTGGTGAGATACGTAATTTTCTTCTCTTGGCAGTAAGCGCGGATATCGCGCAGGTTGCTGCTGCCTATCACGTTATGCGTAAACAGACAATAGGCCATGCAGGCACTCTCGCCCTTGCCGAATTTGCTTCTTAGCATAGCATATTCGCGTAGCATTTCGCCACGAGGGGCAAATGGGTGGAGCGTAATGTTTTTCAGCAGCGCTATTTGGTTGTCAACTTGCGTTCTGATGTCTGATAGCAATTCCTCGTGTACGGCTTCGAGCAGCACATATTCATAGTCAGGGAAAATGTTGGGCAACTGACCGAGCCATCCTCCTTTGGCGAAGTGTATCACCACATCTGCATCCAAGACAATCTGTGTTTTAGCTCCTCTCGCCATCCTATTTCAGCAGGTTTAACAATTCAACATAGTGGCCCTCGGAAATGCGCTCCTGCTCAAACAACAGACGCGCTTTTTCGCCGAAGTCGCCAATCACAACACCTTCGTTGCCTGGTTGATAGAGCGAGAGGTCGTAACCGTATTCTGCGGCAATCCGCTGAATCTCCATACTCTCGGCCAGATGCTCCTGTAACTCTTCTTCTGTAAGCAGGCGCAGGTGGCGCAAACAATAGCACAGCGACTGGTGGCTAACACCAAACAACTGTTCTATGCGCAGCATCGTGGCGGTCGAGATATGACGGTTCACAATCTCTTCTGAAGGAATCGAATCCAATACGCCTGCCTGTGGCAAAAGCAGGGCTGATGCAAAGGAATTGGCATTTATTTCGGCAGGATCTTTCTCCATACCGGGGGTTCCACAGATATGCGGCTTGGGCTCTTCATCATAATAAAGATGAAACAGCTCGTGGCAAATTGTGAAGTGCTGACGTCCGCGCGAGTTGTTCGAGTTGACGAGCATAAACTTCGCCCGCTCATCGGATGAGCGCACCGAAAGGCCGCAAGCCTTCTCTGAGAGGGGACGATAAATCACCTTAATTCCCAGTTTGCGCAGCAGTGTCTTTGTGTGGATAGGCTCTGACGGGTTCAAGCCCGCCAATAAACGCATCTTCACTGCCAGTTGTTCGATTACTTCTTTGGTTAACTTCTTCATTCTTCAAGCATTTTCTGCATTTTCATATACTCCAGCACCACTTGTTTAAAGCGTGCCACCTCCTTCATGTCGGCCTCTGTCAGCCCGTCTGTACGGAAGGCACAAACCATCATCTGGTCTTTCACCGTCTCCACATCTGGTTCGAACAGGAGTTCCAACTCACAACCCAACAATGATGCCGAACGTTCCAGCACCTCCAGCGGAGCCTCGCGCTCGCCAGCCTCATAGTTGGCATATGCACTACGCCCGATGCCCAGATAGTTTGACATCTGCTCCTGCGTCAGGTCATTAGCTTCACGCAGCATTTTCAGATTTCTTCCAATCACGTTGCTCATAGTTCTTAGTTTCTAGTCATAGTGTTATTCTGTGACAAATTTAGCAACAATAAATCAAATTGCCAAATTTTTGCCACGTTTTTTAACAAGGTCAAAGTGGTCAAGGTCAAAATGGTCATTTTCATTTTTGGATTCGGTCATTTGCTCACTATAATAATAAATTAATTTATTATTATAGTGGGGATTTTGACAAGCAGAAAACGATTTTGACCAAATGACCAAATGACCAAAATGACCGCGCAAACACCCCCTTACGTCACAGAGGGTAGTTTGTGATTAGTTGTCATACTATCGGAAAAAATTTTTTTGAAAAAAATAGCAAAACATTCGAGAACCGCAATCCCGGTGTTATATCTTTGCATCACCAAACCGAAACAAGTTTTTTGCGTCCACAGTTAGGAAAATAATTCTCTGTAGTTAAGCAGGCGATTTTGGCTGGTGCACAAGCTGAAAAAACGGCTGACCTGTGGCAGGAAGAAACGAAGGTTGGTAAGTAACTTTTTATTAACACACTAAAACACGACAAACTATTATGGCAATGAAAGTGAAGGCCGTTGAACGCCTGGTGAAGTTCAACAAGAATTCTGCGGGAGAGTACCGCTATGTCATGCAGCCGGATTTGTATATCCCGCTCAGTCAGGAAAAGGTAATCAAGGAAGCAGCCCTCAGAAGTGGCGTGAGCCGAGGCGTGATGCAGGCGTGCTGGGATGCCGCTGGCGAGGTGATCAAGGCATGGGCTACCGAAGGTCACAGCGTGGCACTGCCAGGATTGGGTACCATGCGCTTCGGCATCAGGGCAGCCAGCGTGGCCGATGTGAACGACGTGAAGACATCGCTCATCAGGACCCGACGCATCATCTTCACGCCTGCCGTTGACCTGAAGGAGGAACTGGCTAATGCTGCCATTCAGATTACCTGCTACGACCGCAACGGCGAAGAGGTGAAACGCGTCACCAGCTCTGACGCTGGCACCATCGAGGACAATGACGATGCTGATACCCGCACTGATACTGGTGGCTCAACTGGTGGTAACACTGGAGGCGGTGGTGACACTGGCGACGGCCCTCAGATCTAAACAATGAGCTTCGCCCTGAAGGGCCCTCAGGGTGAAGCTCTTAAACATCAAATCATGACCAATAATAAAAGAAAGAGCATAAGCGGAGAGGCGGTAAGATTTTATGAAGATTTTGCGTTAAAAGGGAAAATCAACTTTTTGGAGCAGCGAGAGCCATTATGCTTGCATGTTTGGCCGAGTCGTGACAAAATAGGATGAAATCAAATAAGACCGAAGGTCGTCTATTTTCCCTTAGCAAAAGCAAAATATAATTAGCCTCGGAGGTTCAGCTCTTGATTTTATTAGGGTCAACAAAACCTAATAACACTATGAAAAACAAAGAATTTTGGAAATCCGTTATTCAACTGGCAATATCGGTTTTGACAGCTGCACTGACAGCCATCAGCACTACAAGCTGCATGGGACATGGTCCTGTATTCTTCTAAAAAGAATATTTTAGAAAAATATTTCTGAAAGCATGGGGCACGACCCTATATTCTTCCAACGGATAGCCCCCTCTTGGGGGCTCTCCGTTTTTGAGGGGGTATAAACAAGCTGTCTTCTGCCTTCTGCCCTCTGTCTTCTGCCTTCAGCCCTCTTCCCTCTCCTTCTTCTATCTTTCTCCTTTCTCTTTCGAAATCTGCAAAAATCGTTAAAATAAAACTGGAAAAGCATGATTAGCTCATCTTTCAGCACCATTTTTGGAGTATTTTAATTAGCTTTGCAAAAATACTAATCACTAAAAGAGAAACTATGCTTTTCTCCTTTTTGCAAAGGAAACAGAACAAGGCAGTAGTTGGGTTGGAAAGAATATGGAAGCAAATACTATACTGATACTATTAGGCATTCTGCTGGCAGTGGCCATCATAGGCCTTATAGTGCTATATCACCAAAAGAACCAGGTAAAGACAAGCCTGGAAGTGGCTAAGGTGAACTGGGAGAACGAGCGCAAACTGCGTGAGGAAGAGAAAGCCGAAAGCGAACAGGAGATGCAGGAAGCCAAGACGGAATGGGAGCGACAAAGAAATGCCGCCAAGGATGAGCTGGTGAAGCAGATTGCCCTGATGAAAGAGGAAGGGGATAAGCGCAGGCAGGAGGCGTTGGAAAGTTTGGAAAAGTCGTATGAGGAACGCCTAAAAACACAGGAGCAGCACAACAAGGACACGCTTGACAAGCTGGAGCGGGCACACAAGGAACGGCTCGACACGCAGGAAAAACACTATAAGGAGGCCATCGAGGAACAGCAGAATAAGTTTGACGAAACCATCAGCAAGATGACTGCCCAGCTGCGACTGGCCACTGACGAGATGCTGAAGCAAAGGCAGCAGGAGTTTGCGGAATCGAGCAACAACAACCTGGGTCAGATAGTGAACCCGCTGAAAGAAACCATCGAGCAGATGAAGCAGGTGATGAACGACAGTACGCTGAAACAAACTGAATTGAGCAGCGACCTGAAGGCCAACATCGAGAACATGATGCGACAAAGCGAAGCTGCCAAGATGAGTACAGAAGAACTGACACGCGTGTTCAAACATGGCTCAAAGGTGCAAGGCGACTGGGGTGAGACGGTGCTGAACGAACTGCTGGAGGCACAAGGGCTGACAGAGGGAATACACTACGACTTGCAACCTTATATCAAGGATGCGCAAGGACAAATCAGCAAATCGGAGGAGGGAAGCATGATGCGTCCTGACGTGATTTTGCACCTCGATCAGCGACGTGAGGTGATTATCGACTCGAAAGTGTCGCTCACCGCCTTCATTGACTATGTGAATGCCGAGGATGAGACAGAGCGTGAGCGATTGCTGAAGGCACATGTTGACAGCATCAACAAGCATGTGAAAGAACTGTCGAACAAAGACTACTCAAAGTATATCCAGAAGCCCAAGGTGAAGATGGATTATGTGATTATGTTCGTACCCAACACAGGGGCGCTGTGGACAGCTTTGAAGGCGCAACCCGACCTGTGGCGCAAGGCGATGGCGAAGAACGTGTATATCGCTGACGAGCAGACGCTGTTTGCCGCATTGCGCATCATAGCACTGACGTGGACGCAGATTACCCAGATACAGAACCACGAGGAGGTGTATAAGCTGGCCAATGAGATGCTGGACAGAGTAGGAATTTTCATGAAACGCTACCAAGCCATAGGCAAGGCGCTTGATACGGCCAAGACGTCGTATGATGACGGATTGAAGAACTTGAAACCTGATGGGAAGAGCATCCTTCAAACATGCAATAAACTCATCAAGCTGGGGGCGAAGCAAAGCGACAAAAACCCACTGCCACAGCTTATCGACATAGATGAGGTGCCAGCGATAGAGGCACATAGTGAAGAAGAGCCGGCAGAAGAAAACGCCTGATTATTCAGATTTGTTCTTACTGAATACCAATCGGTCTTCCGTCATGCGCACCATGTATTGCTGAATGATGGCTTTCAGGGTGCGTTCCATTTCTGCCTCCACATCGCCTAACTGACCTTTGAGGTTGTTGTGCAGGAACCAGTCGGTGCGATAGTTGTAGATGGCTTTCACCTCACCTTCATCAGTAAACTGCATCACATAGTCGCCCTTGACATACTGATACATGCCATTATTGTTGTTGATGGCCCATGTGTCGGCATCAGGGGTAGTCAGCAAGTCGGTACCGAAAGCCACATATGGGTCGGCATAACCCAAGTAGCTCAATACGGTGGGCATGATGTCAATCTGCTGGGCAATGCAGTGACGACGCTCTGCCGGCAGCTGACCAGAAGGGTCAAAGAACAGGATGCTGCCTCCATACAACCCCAAATCGGTTTGATACTCAGGGCGTGAACTCAGGTTGGTATGGTCGGACGTGATGACAAACAGGGTGTTGTCGTACCAAGATTGCTGCTTTGCTGTGTCGAAGAACTTACGCAGGGCAGCATCAACATAACGGATGCATTTGTGCATGGGGTTATCGTCGCCCGGCTCATCGGCAAATACATCGCGATAGCGCTCAGGCACGACAAACGGATGGTGTGAACTGGCAGTAAACAGCGAAGTGACGAAAGGTTGCTGCATCTCCGACATCTTCAAGGCATAGAACTGCAGAAACTCCTCGTCCCAAATGGCCCAAGACCCGTCGAAATCGGCATCACCGTTAAAACGCTTGTCCTGGTTGTACTCCGTGCGCCCGAAATAGTCTTTATAGCCCGTTGTCTTGGCAAAAGCCTCAAAGCCCATCGACCCATTCTCTGCCCCATGGAAGAAAGCCGAGTAATAGCCCTTCTTGCCCAACTCGCCCGCTATGCCGCTCACCTCATTCACTGAGGCAGGTGTCAGCACGTATGGCTCGATGAAATGGGGAATACTTGACAGAATGGAGGGCATACCGTCGATGCTCTTGCGCCCATTGGCAAAGGTATAGTCGAAGGTGAGCGAATGTTGCAGCAGCGAATCCACAAAAGGCGTATAGCTCTTGTAATTGGGGTCGCCCCAGATGTCATTATACGCGCCAATATACTCGCGCCCGAAGCTCTCGATAATGAGCACCACCACGTTCTTCTTTTGCATCTCCACCGTATCGTTAGGCACGATAATGGGCTCGTAAATGGTGCTGAGTTCCTCACGAGAGAAGTATTTAGGGTCTTTATATACATTCTTGCCGATGGTACGAATCATCGAAAAAGGCGTGTTCAGCACGATAGCTGCCTCAGTGGGACGGTTTACGTATTGGTTGGCATTGCTGATAGTAATGGGGCGCACTGCTCTGGTAACACCTCCACGGATGCCAAACACAGCCAGGGGGATGAACACCACGAAGCATAGAAGATGGATGAGATAATAGCTGACATATTGCTTCCTGGTGGATAGTATCAACTTACCTACAGGCTTGACATAGAGGAAATAAAGAGCAGCTATCAGGGCAATGCCAATAAGTACGATGTACCAATGGTTCAGCACCTCAGTACCTAACACTCCTGCCAGGTTGTCCTCATGACTGAACTCCTGAAATACTGTCATCGTGGTACGGCGTCCCGTGAACTTGAAATACACTGCATCGGCCAGGTTCATCACTATAGCCAAACCATTGACCACCACAAACACCCATTTTGCCAGTGTCTGCCACCCATCCCTCTCCTTGAGGTGAAGGGGCAACAACATCAGCAAGGCATACAAGATATTGGTGTACATAATGCCAGCAGTATCAAACATCCAGCTACCTTGCAACACTTTTACCATCGATAAATCCCCGAATCCATCAGAAAAAGCGCTCCAGTTCTCACACACATACACCACACGGCACACGGCGTAGGCGAGATAAGCCAGTATAAGGTTGCAGACAAAGGCAACCACGCTTGACACTATGCTACTTTTTAATGGATAATGGATAATTGACAATTGATAATTATTACTCATATATCACCTCTATTCCTTCTTACATCCTACATCCGACATCCTACATCTTCCTTCTCTCCTTATACGCTTTAATCCGCTCGGCAAACGCGGCATCTTTCTTATTACCTGGCAATGGTGTAAATTCAATCTTCTCAGGTATGCCTTTGCCAAAGTCCTCGATATCCTTGTCTTTGGTAATCACCAATGAGTCATACAAGGCATTTGTCACCGCATCGTAGGCAGTAAGGATAAGCTGCTCATCATCAGCCACCACCTTCTGGTAATAGCGGCTGCCCGAGCCAAACTTGTCAAATCGCTCGTCAAACTCTATACGATAGTTCTTGGGCGAGAGGTGACTCACCACATAGACAGGCGTCTCAGCCTCATCATCGTCGTGTGCTGTCATGCGGGCATAGGCATGTTCATGACCTTGCAGCACCAAGTCAACATCATACTCCCTGATCAAGTTGTCAAACATCCAACGCTGTATCAGGTTGTTGTTCTTGCCGCGAATAGAATACAGCGGATGATGCAGCACCACTACCTTCCACTTGGCAGTGCTTTTCTCGAGCTGCCTCTTCAGCCAGGCACGTTGCGTAAAGAGGTAGAAAAACTCACGGTTGCTATCCAGCACAAACAGCTGCACATCTTTATACCGCAGCGTAAACACCTGGTTCACGCCCTCCATGCTGTCCAGATAATATGAGTGCACCAAAGAGAACCTACGCTCCAACCTATAGATCAATCCCTTCAGATAGTCGTGGTTGCCTGTGGCATTCAGTAGCGGCACACTCTGTCCTATACTGTCAAGGCCATCAAACGTTTCCTGCCAATAAGCATCAATAGGACGCTCGGTCAGGTCACCGCCACATACCAGGAACTGTGCCTCAGGGTGATGCCTGAAAGCCTCACGCAACAACTGGTTGGTAATGCCAGCTATGGTATCTTGCACATCACCCACATACAGGAACGAAGCGTTGCTATGATCCGAGATATTGAAGTGGTGCCACGACGAATAATGACCGTTGGTACAAACACGATAACTATAATGACACCCTGCTTGCAATCCACGCAAACGAGCCACATAGTAGGCTGCTTTGCCCGAACGAGATGCAAACACTTCGCCGGTGGCTTCTATATGCAGGGTATCATTTTCATCGGCTAACTCAAGAAACGATGCTTGTAACGTCTCGCCACAGCTCCAACTCACATTGCGTGAGTACATATCCTCATCACCAAAAGTCAGCAAGATGCGTTGTGGCTTGTCAGGTGTACTGTATGGGGGTTCAGGCACGTTGCCAAACCACACTTCCCAACGCACATAGCAAAGGATGCCCAGTACTACCAGCATCAGCATCCCCACTCCTATTGCTATTCTTCTTTTACAAATCATCCTTTTTCCTGATAATCGTCAATCCGTCACGCAGTGGCAAAATCACCTTCTCCACCCTGTTATCGGTCGCCACGAAATCATTGAAATGTAAAATACCTTGTGTCTGGAGGTCGCTTTCACGCACATGTTCTTCCGTCACATGCCCACCCCACAAAGTATTATCTGCCAAGATATAGCCACCCGGACGTAGATGCATCAGCACTAACTCGTAAAATTCCAAGTACTTACGCTTATCACCATCAATAAACGCCATATCGAAGGTCACCCCCAGCGAGGGCACTACCTGCATGGCATCGCCAATGATAAACTCAATCTTGTCGGCATAAGGTGAGTTGTCAAACCACGGACGAGTAAACTCTTCCTGCTCGTCGTTAATCTCAATGGTATATATCTTGCCGTCTTTGGGTAAGCCCTCTGCCATACAAAGGGCAGAATAGCCGCTGTAGGTACCTATCTCCAGCACATTCTTAGGTGCCACCATGTGGGTCAGCATTTTCAGGATGCGCCCCTGCAAATGGCCTGATACCATGTGAGGATAGAGCAGCTGTAAATGTGTTTCCCTATACAACTTGTATAAGTAATCCCCCTCAGGGTCAATATGTTCCTTAATATACTCTTCTATTTTGTCACTATCCTGCATCACGCAAATATTGAGACTACCTAAACGTTAATCAACGCCTCTAATGCCAAGCGATAAGAGTCAAGCCCGAAACCAAGGATTACCCCCTTGCAGGCACACGATATCATCGACTTATGGCGAAACTCCTCACGCGCATGCACATTGCTGATGTGCACCTCCACCACGGGTGCCTTGATGGCACGAATGGCATCCTGCAGGGCAATCGACGTGTGCGTATAAGCCCCGGCATTAAGAATGATACCATCTACGTCAAAACCCACTTCTTGCAGTTTGTCAATCAGGTTGCCCTCGCAATTTGACTGGTAATAAGCTATCTCCACCTCAGGATAACGCTTCTTCAACATCACCAGATAATCGTCGAACGACTGACTGCCATAGATACCCGGTTCGCGCTTACCCAACAGATTAATGTTAGGTCCATTAATTATTTGTATCTTCATACCAAATATATTTTATATCTTTGCCACAAAGTTAGTGTAAACCGAAAACAGAACAAAATAAACTTGTTTATTTTTTATGTTGAGGTGGAACCTAAGTTATTTAAAGTTAGTGTAAATTTTGAAAAAATCAGCAAACATACCCAAGAACATTCAAGGGCGCAGTGCCATCATCAAGGAATATACCCAATACCTGCGGCTGGAGAAGAACCTGTCGCCCAACACCTATGATGCCTACCTTACCGATTTGGAGAAGTTGCTGCACTATCTCGACACCGCCAATATAGACCCTCTGGACGTTACGCTGGAAAACCTACAGCACTTTATGGCAGGACTGCACGACATAGGCATCCATCCCCGCTCGCAAGCCCGCATCCTTAGTGGGGTAAAATCGTTCTTCAAGTTCCTGGTCATTGCCGACTACCGTAAGGATGACCCTGCCGAACTCTTGGAAGGTCCCAAGATTGGCTTTCACCTGCCCGAGGTACTTACCGTTGAAGAAATCGATAAGATTATCGCCACAGTAGATATGAGCAAGAACGAGGGGCAGCGCAATCGTGCCATTCTGGAAACGCTTTATAGCTGTGGTTTGCGCGTCAGTGAGCTGTGCAACCTCAAATTGTCCGACCTCTACCTCGACGAAGGTTTCATCAAGGTCGAAGGCAAGGGCAGCAAGCAGCGCCTCGTGCCCATCAGTCAGCGAGCCATCAGCGAAATCAATGGATGGTTGGAAAATCGCATCGGTGGTAAGATCAAGCAAGGTTACGAAGATTATGTCTTTCTGGCTCGTTGGGGCAAGAACATCTCACGCATCATGGTGTTTCACCTCATCAAAGAGTTGGCCGAAAAGGCAGGCATCAAGAAGACCATTAGTCCGCACACGTTCCGTCATTCGTTTGCTACCCACCTGCTGGAGGGAGGAGCTAACCTGCGCGCCATTCAGGCCATGCTGGGGCATGAATCCATCGCCACTACCGAGATCTATACCCATATCGACCGCTCGATGCTGCGCGCAGAAATCATCGGACATCATCCCAGAAACATTAAAAAATACTGATAATGGACGATGGATAATAGATAATTCATTATCTTTGCGGTATTGTAACAATATAATATATTCACGAGATTATGAAAAAAATGTATTATTCTTTAGTAGTCATCATGTTGGCCATGCTTTCATCATGTGCTAGCAAGATGGGTGAATTGTCACCCGAATACTTCACCGTTACGCCTCAAGTGCTGGAGGCAGTAGGCGGTAAGGTTCCCGCTACCATCAACGGACGATTCCCTGAGAAATATTTCAATAAGAAAGCTATTGTAGAAGTAACTCCCGTGCTGCGCTGGCAAGGCGGAGAGGTCAAGGGACAACCTGCCACCTTCCAGGGCGAAAAGGTAGAAGCCAACTACCAAACCATCCCTTACCAAATGGGTGGCAACTACACCCTTCGTACCTCGTTCGACTATCGTCCAGAGATGGCTAAGAGTGAGTTGTACCTCGACTTTGTGGTACGCATGGGGAAGAAGGTGCTGACAATTCCATCAGTCAAGGTAGCCGATGGCGTTATAGCTACTTCTGAACTTGTAGGCAAGACACTGGGAAACGCCAATGTGTCATTGGGTGCCGACGCTTTCCAACGTATCATCAAAGACAAGCGTGAAGAGCAGATTATGTTCCTCATCCAGCAGGCTAACATTCGCAGTAACCAGATGGGAGCAGCCAACAACTTTACTAACGAGGTGAAAAGTGTTGAGGGCACCAGCAACCAACGCATTAGCAACATCGAGGTTTCAGCCTATGCATCACCCGATGGTGGCGTCAACCTGAACCGTGGTTTAGCAGAGAAACGTCAAGACAACACCGCATCGCTGATTGAGAAGAACCTCAAGAAGAATAATATTGATGCTGACATTGACACACGCTATACCGCACAAGACTGGGAAGGCTTCAAGGAACTGGTGCAGAAGTCCAACATCCAAGACAAAGACCTCATCCTACGCGTACTGTCTATGTATTCCGACCCAGAGGAACGCGAGCGCGAGATCAAGAACATCTCTACCGTCTATCGCACCTTGGCCGACGACATCCTGCCCCAACTGCGCCGTTCACGCCTTACATTGAACTACGAGATCATTGGCAAGAGCGACGAGGAAATCAGCACGCTGGCTCGCACCAATGCCAACCAACTCAATGTTGAGGAACTGCTCTATGCAGCTACCCTTACCAACGATGCCAAAGAGCAGGAAGCCATCTATACCCAAGCAACAAGGTTGTACCCCAACGACTATCGCGGCTACAACAATCTGGGCAAGCTGGCCTATGAAGCAGGCGACCTGAATAAGGCCGAAAGCCTATTCAAGCAAGCTGCCACCAAGCAAGATGCTCCTGAAGTGAACAACAACCTGGCACTCGTATTTCTTGCTAAGGGTGACAAAGCTACAGCCGAGCAGTACTTGGGCAAAGCATCAGGTGCCAAGGAACTGAACGAGACAATGGGCAACCTCTATGTGGCTCAAGGACAATACGACCGTGCAGTCAACTCGTTTGCCGATACCAAGACCAACAGCGCTGCGCTGGCACAAATACTGGCCAAAGACTACAACAAGGCCCGCACTACACTTGACGGTGTAGCTCATCCCGATGCCTATACTGCCTATCTGAAAGCCATTGTAGGAGCACGCACCAACAACCTGCAGATGGTCACCACCAACCTGCGTGAAGCCATCAACCTACAGCCATCGCTCAGGCAGCAAGCCGCATCCGACCTTGAGTTCAGCAAGTATTTCACCAATGCCGACTTTGCTGCCATCGTGAGATAATCATTATTACATAATAATAGCTGAAAGAAAACTAAACCCATGATGAAACGCCTTTTATACTATAGCCTGGTAGTCCTCGTCTGCATAGCCTGCGGCGAGGACCAAGGCGACCGTGCACTTGTAACTGGCACCATCAAGGGTTTGACCAACGACACCCTGATTATTTATGGTGCTGACCAGATGTTCGACCACGTCGATACCATCTATGTCAAAGATGGTAAGTTCAAGCGATACATCACCGTTGACACGCTGGCACAGACATGGCTCATGTATAAGGACGGCAGTAAGGTACCCCTTTACCTCAACAAGCGCAGTCAGATCACCATCAAGGGCGACACAGCCCATCTTTTGCGCCTGCAGATAGAAGACAAGGCCGAGAACCACCTGCTCACAGAGTTTCTCAATGAGCATGACACCACGCTGACCGTTGCCCTAATCGATACCTTCATCACTCATCACCCTACATCAACGGTCAGTTTCTACCTCATCAACCACTACTTGCAGGAGGCTGCTACTGCTGACAGGAAGCAGGTCACTCCCCTGCTGCAGCAGTTTGACGAAGAGCTGAAGCATCACCCCCAATACTTGGCTATCAACGAGCGTCTCACTACTGAGGCGAAGGCTGATTCCGGAGCCTCAGTCAGCTATTTCCGTATCAGGGACCTTGATAACAAGTGGAGTTCTCGTGCCGACTTTGCCGACAAGTGGCTGCTCATCCATTTCTGGGCTTCATGGGATGAGGCCAGCCTACGTCAGGTGCGTACCCTCTATAAACCGCTATATAAGCAACTCAAGAAAGATAAGACCGACTATTTTGCCCTCTGGGGCATCTCGCTCGATGTCGATCGTCAGCAATGGAAAAATGCCGTCCAGAAAGACACGCTTGATTGGACACAAGGTTGCGATGCCAAGGGTTGGTCATCCGAACCTGTCACCATGTTCGACATCCGCTACCTGCCCGCCAATGTACTGGTGTCGCCCAATGGCAAGATCAGTGCCGTCAACCTGACGAAAGAACAGATAGAGGCCAAACTGAAGGAATTGAAGGAGGAGAAAGAGAAAGAAAAGAAGGAAAAGAAGGAAAAGAAAAGGAAATAATAATAGTAGTATTAACAACTTAATTATTCATAACAATGTTGACAAAAGTATTTGCTGCAGCCTTGCAAGGCATAGATGCGACGTTGATTACCATCGAAGTAAATAGTCAGAAAGGCTGTGGTTTTTCATTAGTGGGACTTCCCGACTCAGCAGTAAGAGAAAGTCAGCAACGTATTTTTGCCGCTTTCGATGTGCTGGGAATCAACTTTCCAAATGCTGACATATTAGTAAACATGGCCCCTGCTGATATACGCAAGGAAGGCTCTGCTTACGACTTACCACTATCTATTGGCATACTCACCTCTGTGGGGATATTGCCATACCAACTACTCGAGGAATACATGCTGATTGGTGAGTTGGGACTTGACGGAAGGCTGATGCCTATTCGAGGTGCATTACCTATAGCCATAAGAGCAAGAGAGCTAGGATTTAAGGGTATTATTCTTCCTTATCAAAACGCCCGTGAGGCTGCTGTGGTGAATAACCTCACAATTTTGGGAGCAGAGAACCTAAGTCAGGTAGTGAAGTTCTTTAAAGGTGTTGAGAAAAGCCTAATACCAACCATAATGAATACAAGAAAGGAGTTTTATAGCCACCAACAGGAATTTGAGGAAGACTTTGCCGATGTAAAAGGACAGGATAATGTGAAACGTGCTATGGAGATTGCGGCAGCTGGTAGTCATAACCTCTTACTTGTTGGGAGTCCTGGTAGTGGTAAATCTATGTTAGCTAAACGACTACCATCCATCTTGCCACCATTATCATTGGCTGAAAGTCTCGAAACTACAAAGATTCATTCTGTGGCCGGGAAATTAGGGAAAGAAGGAGGCTTGATTTACCACCGCCCGTTTCGAAATCCGCATCATACCATTTCAACTGTTGCGATGACGGGAGGTGGTAGTTACCCTCAGCCAGGAGAGATTAGCCTAGCTCACAATGGCATCCTTTTTCTTGACGAACTTCCCGAGTTCAAAAGAGATGTACTGGAGGTTCTCAGACAACCTTTAGAAGATCGGCACATCAGCATCAGCAGGGTACGCACCCAAATAGATTACCCTGCCAGCTTTATGTTTGTAGCAGCTATGAATCCTTGTCCGTGTGGATACTACAATCACCCTACCCATCCCTGTGTATGTTCGCCAGGACAAGTACAAAAATACATGAGCCGTATATCAGGACCATTGATGGATCGTATCGATATACAGATTGAGGTCACTCCTGTACCTTTCGAGGAGCTGTCTTCCCAACGAGCCAGTGAGCCAAGTTGTGTTATTCGTGAGCGAGTTATTAAAGCGCGAAAGATTCAGGAAGAACGATATAAAGACATACCTCACGTTCATTGTAATGCCCAAATGACTCCTAAACTACTCAATTTGTTTGCACAACCTGATTCAGCAGGTCTTCAGCTATTAAAAACAGCCATGCAACGTCTCAACCTTAGTGCAAGAGCATATGACCGTATTCTAAAAGTTGCTCGTACCATAGCTGACTTGGAAGGGAGCAAGCTAGTACAAAGTCATCACCTGGCAGAAGCCATCGGCTACCGCAATCTTGATAGGGAAGATTGGGCTGGATAACATTGGCGGTGCTCTAAAAACAAATTAAGCAAGCTTATTTGCTTTTGTCTTCTGCTTGAACTATCTTTGTAAAAAATAACATAGATATGACACCCATAGCAGTTATTATTACAGTAGTGGCCTATTTCGCCGTGCTATTCAGCGTTTCATACTGGGCAGGGCGAAAGGCAGATAATGCTGGATTCTTCCAAGGAGGCAAGCAATCTAAATGGTATATGGTGGCTTTTGCTATGATAGGGGCCAGCATATCGGGCGTGACATACGTGTCAGTACCAGGCATGGTGGGAACTTCACAGTTTGGTTACCTGCAACTGGTGATGGGTTTCATGGCTGGACAACTGGTGATTGCCCTAGTGTTGACACCACTGTTCTATCGCATGCAGTTGGTTAGCGTGTATCAGTTCTTAGAACAGCGCCTAGGTAGCAGCTCATACCATACAGGGGCATGGTTCTTCTTTATCTCAAAAATGCTTGGCGCTGCAGTGCGCTTGTATTTGGTATGTCTGACCTTCCAACTGCTGATTTTCGAACCTTTGCACCTACCTTTCATTCTGAATGTGTTGGTGTCGATACTGATAGTATGGCTCTATACATACAAGGGGGGCGTAAAGAGCCTTATTTGGACTGACTCGCTGAAAACATTGTGCCTCATTGTTTCGGTGGTGCTTTGCATATGGTTTATCGCCAAGAGTCTAGGTATGGACTGGGGTGCCATGATAACCGCAATTAGTGACGACAGGTTGAGTCGTGTATTCTTCTTTGACGATGTGAACAACCGACAGTTCTTCTGGAAACAGTTTTTGGCGGGCGTGTTTACGCAGATTGCCATGAACGGACTGGATCAGGACATGATGCAGCGCAACCTAAGCTGCCGCAACTCGAGGGAGAGCCAGCTAAACATGGTGGTGAGCATGGTGCTACAGTTTGTGGTGATTGCCATCTTCCTCATGTTGGGTGCTCTGTTGTATATCTTTGTGGGAAAGCAGGGTATTGTGGTGGAGAAAAGTGACACGCTGTTTACAATTGTAGCCACTGGGGGGTATTTACCTATCATCGTGGGCATATTGTTCATCATAGGACTAACCTCATCGGCCTATTCTGCTGCAGGCTCGGCTCTGACGGCATTAACTACCTCGTTTACTGTAGATATTTTGGGAACGAAAGGCATGGGGGAGGATGAGGTGAAACAGACTAGACAACGAGTGCACGTTGGCATGGCAGTTGTAATGGGCATCAGCATTTTAGCATTCAACCTACTGAACAATACGAGCGTGATTGATGCAGTATATATATTAGCCAGCTATACCTACGGCCCGATACTGGGCATGTTTGCTTTTGGCATCTTAACAAAATGGAGGGTGCGTGACAAACTGATTCCTGTGGTAGCAATAGCGGCTCCGTTACTGTGCTTTATACTTGACAAAAACTCGATGGCGTGGTTTAGTGGCTATCAGTTCAGCTATGAGATTCTGATATTGAATGCTATATTTACTTTCATTGGATTGTGCTTGATAAAACAGAAATCTGAATAACATGAAAATATATCCTTTTAACAATGTGTCGTCGGCAGAGATAAGACAGATGGCAGAAGAAGCTACGGGCGAAACTACTTTACTATATATAAAAGATACAGAGGTGACATGGGGATATCGAGCCGAAGAACGCATGAAGCAGGTGATGGAGGCAACAGGTGCAGCAATGGTGTATGCCGACCGTTACATAGTGAAGAACGGAGTGACAGAAAAAGCTCCTGTAATTGACTACCAATTGGGAGCGTTGCGCGATGACTTTGACTTCGGTGCGGTGGTAATGGTGCGTACATCGGCTCTAAAGGAAGCTGCCTGCAGGATGAGGGCCAACTACAGCTATGCTGGTTTCTACGACCTGCGACTGAAACTTTCGGAGAAGCATGAACTGGTGCATATCAACGAATATCTCTATACTGAGCAGGAACGGGACTTGCGGCTGAGCGGGCAAAAGCAGTTTGACTATGTGGACCCGCGCGACTATGAAAGGCAGAAGGAAATGGAGTTGGCCTGCACAGAGCACCTGAAAGTGATAGGGGCTTACCTACCACCTAGATTCAAGGCTGTTGACTTTGACCAACAGACTTTTGAGGTGGAGGCGTCAGTAATCATTCCTGTTAAAAATCGTGTGAAGACCATAGGCGATGCTATCAACTCTGTGCTGCAACAAGAAACTGACTTTGACTTCAACGTTATAGTAGTGGATAACCATTCAACGGACGGGACAACCGAATTAATCAAGAATTTGGCGGTTGACGAGCGGGTAATACATGTGGTTCCTGAACGCACTGACTTAGGTATAGGTGGTTGCTGGAACATGGCGATAGACCACCCGCAATGCGGAAAGTTTGCCATACAGTTGGACAGTGATGATATGTATAGCGACCAGCATACCTTGCATAAAATGGTTAATGCTTTTTACGAGCAGCAATGTGCTATGGTTGTGGGGTCTTACCAAATGACGGACTTCGATTTGAACACTTTACCACCAGGCATTATTGATCACAAAGAGTGGACACCTGAGAATGGACGAAATAACGCTTTGCGCATCAACGGATTGGGTGCGCCGAGGGCTTTCTATACTCCTGTTATCAGACAGATAGGATTCCCTAACACAAGCTATGGGGAGGACTATGCTGTAGGCTTGACCATCAGCAGGCATTACCAGATTGGGCGCGTATACGATGTAGTATATCTGTGTCGTCGATGGAATGGCAACTCAGATGCTGCGCTGGATGCCTTTCAGGTAAATGCAAACAACTTATATAAGGACCGCATTAGAACATGGGAAGTGGAGGCGAGAAGGGCCATTGACTATTATGGTTATTGATAATGACATATTAACAAAGACATTATACGTTGGTGAAACCAAATTTAATGTACAATTCAATAAAGCCAGGGTCCGCTCATCAGCAGCGAAGACTGATGCTGACAGCATAGCCAAGCGTCCTTGTTTCCTATGTAAGGAGAACAGACCCCCCGAGCAGCCAAGCAAGGACTGGAGAAGCAGATACGAGATTTTGGAGAACCCATTTCCTATCTTTCCGAAGCATTTGACTATTCCTACCTACGAGCATATACCTCAGCAAATAGAGGGAAAATTTGCCGATATGCTGGCACTGGCAGTAGATTTTCCCGAATTAACTATATTTTTTAATGGGGCACGATGTGGAGCTTCTGCACCCGATCACATGCATTTTCAAGCTGGGAGTCGACTGTTTATGCCCATCGAGCAACAATGGCAGGAACGCATAGGGGAACATCTGGCGGTAGTGGGACAGGCTCGTCTGCACATTATGGAAAATGACCCTCGTAACACTCTAGTGATGATTTCAGACAAGGCAGACGATGCAGTGAAACTGCTTGAAAAAATATTGTGGGCACTCAGCTGGGTACAAACAACCTCTTTGAACGACATCCAATCTATAAGAGAGGGGGAGATATGTGGTGAATGCCTACCTCAATCTTGGAAACTGAAAGGTGTAGAATTGCCACAATCAGGGAGGATAATAGAGCAAAACAAGCTGTCAGCAGTGTTATGCAATGAAGGTAGCGAAAGTCAAGAGGAACCTAACGTGAATGTGCTATGTTATTACGAAAACAGGCAATGGTTTACTTTTATATTTCCAAGAACTAGGCATCGCCCCAGTTGCTATTTTTCCGAAGGGGATGAGCAAATGATTATCAGTCCGGCCTCAGTTGATTTAGGGGGTGTGTTCATTACCGTTAGGGAAAGTGATTTTAAACATCTTGACGCCACTCGTTTAGAAAACATACTACATGAAGTGTGCTGGCAAGAACAAGAAATAAAAGTTTTTAAAGACAGTTTAAGAGCAATGGCACTACAAAGTGACGAACCTGAACAAAAGCTTTAAAAAACAAAAATGATATGCAAGAACCTGAGATACAAGTAGGACTACTATCAGATCATGAGATTTTATTTACACTGCATGGCAAATTCCATGTGGTAGCACCTAAAGGTAACCCTGCGCCTAGCATCAAAGTTGTTGATGGGACACAAAGCGCAAGAATGGAAAATGGACAGATTTTATGGAATGGAGAACGGTTCAGCGGATTGTTGTTTTTTCCTATCGAGCCTGATAAGAATCTTTTTGAACTAAAGAATGTGATGATAGGCAAACATTTTCATTGGCAACAAAACGAAAACCAATGTTTCCAAGGTACTTTACGCCTGATTATAGAGGATAATGTGATGACTGCCATCAACATTATCAACACAGAGCGATATCTGACCAGTGTAATTGCCAGTGAGATGAGTGCCACCGCCTCACTAGAGTTGCTGAAGGCTCATGCTGTGATTTCACGGAGTTGGTTGCTAGCTCAACTCACACTAGAACCTAGCGATGCCTATCAGGAATGTGGCCATAGAGATGATAAGGAAATAGTGAGGTGGTACAACCGTTCTGCACACCAGCATTATGATGTGTGTGCAGACGACCATTGTCAGCGTTATCAAGGTATCAGCAAAGTAACTACCGAAGTGGCCAAACAAGCGGTAGAACAAACTAGTGGTGAAATACTTATATATAATGGCACCATTTGTGATACTAGGTTCTCAAAATGTTGCGGAGGTGTTACCGAGCTATTCAGTACTTGCTGGGAAGACAAGGATTATCCTTACTTGACAGATGTTATTGATCCCTATTGTGGGATGGCTGACCAGCACATACTGAGTCAAGTGATGGTGGACTACGACCAGCAAACTACCGATTTCTACCGCTGGACAGTGACATACACCCAACAGGAGCTACACAACCTATTGCAGACCAACACAGGCATAGACTTTGGAGACATCATTGACTTGGAACCATTAGCGCGTGGCACTAGTGGTCGTATCTTCAGACTGAAGATAGTTGGGAGTCTGCGAACATTGATTATCGGCAAAGAACTGGAGATACGCAAAACGCTTTCTAAGTCTCATCTGTTTAGCTCGGCATTTACAATAGAGAAGCAGGGTGAAGAAACTTTGCCATCAGCTTTTGTTCTGCATGGAGCAGGATGGGGGCATGGTGTAGGACTTTGCCAAATAGGCGCCGCAGTAATGGGTGAAAAGGGATTCAAATATAAAGATATTTTGCTACACTATTATAAAGGGGCAAAGGTGGAAAAAATGTATTAAATGATATGGAGAGTAGGAAGAAAGCATGGTCATGGATACCTTCCCTGTATTTAGCGGAAGGATTACCTTACGTGGCAGTTATGACAATAAGCGTCATTATGTATAAGAAGTTGGGCATATCTAACACAGACATAGCTCTTTACACTTCATGGCTATATCTGCCTTGGGTAATCAAACCCTTCTGGAGTCCATTTGTAGATCTCATCAAAACAAAGCGTTGGTGGATTGTAACCATGCAGCTACTCATTGGTGCAGGATTTGCAGGAGTAGCTTTCACGCTGCCCATCAATTCGTTCTTTGCGTGGTCGCTGGCCATGTTCTGGTTGGTGGCTTTTAGTTCTGCCACCCATGACATAGCTGCCGACGGATTCTATATGCTGGCTTTGGATGAACAAGACCAGGCTTTTTTTGTAGGCATCAGAAGCACATTCTACAGAATAGCCACCATAGCCGGACAAGGATTATTGGTGATGTTGGCAGGTGTATTAGAGCAACGCATGTCAGTCAACATAGCTTGGAGCATTACTTTCTATATCATTTCTGCACTTTTCATCGCATTTTTCCTATATCATAAGTTTGTATTGCCTCGCCCATCAATAGACACAGCATCGACCAATACTACTGTCAGGAACATAGTACAAGAGTTTTTCGCCACCTTCGCCTCCTTCTTCCGCAAGAAACATGCATTGATAGCCATTTTGTTCATGTTGCTATACCGCTTGCCAGAGGCACAGTTGGTAAAGCTTATCAATCCCTTCCTATTAGATCCAGTAGAGCAAGGAGGTTTGGGACTCAGTACCTCGGAAGTAGGTTTCGTATATGGCACCATCGGCATCATTGGCCTGACAATAGGCGGCATCATAGGCGGTATCTGTGCCTCAAAAGGAGGATTACAACGCTGGTTGTGGCCCATGGCACTGAGTCTTGTGTTACCTAACCTCGTGTATGTATTGCTGAGTTTCTATCAGCCGCAAAGCATCACTCTGGTTTCATTGAGTGTGTTTATCGAGCAGTTTGGCTACGGCTTTGGCTTTACGGCTTATATGCTTTATTTGATACATTACTCACGTGGGCCACAAGCCACGGCACACTACGCTATCTGCACGGCATTTATGGCACTTGGAATGATGCTGCCTGGCATGGTGGCAGGCTGGTTGCAGGAACAACTTGGGTATGTGGGGTTCTTCTCATGGGTAATGCTATGTTGCGTAGCAACGTTGATTGCCTGTGGCCTAATAAAGAAATATGACTTATAAAACTAAAACCAGATGATACTAATCGCAGACAGTGGATCGACAAAGACCGATTGGTGCCTCATTGATGATGAAGGTCACCGTAAAGACATCTCTACCAAAGGAATGAACCCCTATCAACAGAGTGAGGAACAACTGACAAATGAAGTGGCCACAGCCCTAGTTCCCCAATTGCCAACTACCACCATTGAGAATGTTTATTTTTATGGTGCAGGTTGCATCTATGACAAAATACCTTTAATGGAACGGGTGCTAAGAAGTAAAATAAACATACTAGGACATTGTGAAGTCAATTCTGACATGTTGGGTGTAGCTCGTGCCCTGTGTGGGCATGAGTCTGGCATTGCCTGCATCTTGGGCACGGGTTCAAATACTTGTTTTTACGATGGAACTGAAATCACAAAGAATGTGCCGTCGTTGGGCTTTATCTTAGGTGATGAAGGCAGTGGTTCTGTATTGGGTAAGTTGTTTGTTAACTATCTTTATAAAGGGTTGTTGGGTGAAATAATCAAGCAAAAGTTTGAACACTCATTTGACCTAGATACAGGTAAGGTCATAGAACGCGTCTATTGTCAGCCCTACCCTAACCGCTTCTTAGCCAGCTTTGCACCCTTTATCTATGAGCATCGCCACGACGAAAGAGTATATCAACTAATTTTTGCCAACTTCGATGCTCTTTTTAAGCACTGCCTAATGCAATACGACTACCAGTATCATCCCATACATTTCTGCGGTTCCATTGCTTGGTTTTTCCGTGAAATACTTGAAAAAGTAGCTGTCAGTCACCAATTCACTATCGGTACAATAGAAAGAAGTCCTCTAGAAGGATTGGTAAGATATCATCAACTATTCTTACGATAACTTAGTACAGCCCATCCTCCCATGAATAGAGCTATACCTGCAAGGGCAAGCACTTGGTGATAAATGCTTTGGAAGTCGCCTCCACGGATGAAGACAGTACGAATGGCATCAATGAAATAGTGCATGGGGTTGATATAGGTGGTTAGATATGCCCATGAAGGCATGGAACGAGTAGGAGTGAAAAGTCCACTGAGCAACATCATGCACACCACGAAGAACCACATGACGAAGATAGCTTGTTGCATGGTGTCGCTATAGTTGGAGATGATAAGCCCAAAAGAACTCCAGAAAAAGGCCAATAACATAGCAATGAGATAGACAAGGGCAAGGTTACCTTGACATGTGATGCCATAGACGAGCCATGCTAGCAAGAAACAAACTGACATAACGAATAGAGCTATGAGCCAATAAGGTATAAGCTTTGCCAAAATAAACTCCCATTTCCTGACTGGGGTTACATTCATCTGTTCAATTGTGCCTGCTTCTTTTTCGCCCACGATGTTGAGGGCAGGTAGGAATCCACAGAGCATCATCATTAGAATAGCCATCAATGCTGGAATCATGAACACCTTGTAGTTCTGGTTTTTGTTGTAGAGCGACAACACATTTATTGAAGAATGACCAGTATTACCCATGACGCTAACACTACCGCCACTTGAGGCTATAATCTGAGCCAAATAGGCTGAACCCATGGATCCTTTGGTGCCGTTAACAGCATTAGCGGCAATGAGTACTTGAGGCAAACGACCATTAGTCAGTTCTTTTTCATAGTCTGGAGGAATGACCATTACCACATCAGCCTGAGCATGCTCAACCTCCTGCAAAGCCTCAGCATAAGAAGCTTTCTGCCCATTAAAAATAAAATAATGACTGGCTTCCACCTTATGAACCAATTGCTGAGATAACGAACTTCGGTCGTTGTCCACCACATCCACCACAATGTTCTTGACCTCCATATTCATCACCCACGGCATGACACACATGATCATGATGGGAAAGACAAAGATAAGGCGGGGCAGAAAACTATTACGTCTAATCTGCAAAAACTCTTTATGTATGAGATATTTCAACGTCATAAATTATTCAAGTCTTTGTTTGAACTTAGCCAACGCTAATCCCAAGAGGATGACAGTAAAACCTAACAGAATGAACAATTCTTTGGATACTTCCTGAATACCTACTCCCATAATCATCAGTTTACGCATGGCCTGGATATAATAACGTGGTGGAATGACTGCAGAAATCCATTGCAAAATCTGTGGCATGCTCTCAATGGGAAAAAGCATACCTGAAAGCATGACAATGGGTAGCAATAACACCATGGCCGACATCAACAAAGCCACCAACTGTGTTTGTGCTATATTCGAGATGAGCAGACCTAGCGAAAGCGCCAACAATATATAAATTGTTGACAAAACATAGATCCAGAAAATGGAACCTTGCATAGGTACATCAAGCACATAACGTGCCATCAGCAGGATGCAGGTAAGGATAAAAAATGCCAATACCAAATAAGGGATTGCCTTAGAGATAATAATCATCAAGGGCTTTATGGGAGAAACAAGCAACACCTCCATAGTGCCACGCTCTTTCTCACGAACGATGGAAATGGAAGTCATCATGGCGCACACCAGCATCAACAACATGCCCATAATGGCAGGAACAAAATTATAGGCTGAGCGCATTTGGGGATTATATAACATCTTCAAATTAACTACAGGCATAGTACCCATCCCCTCTTTCATACCAATGGTAGCATTAGCCATCAAGGTCTGCTGGGCATAGGATGTCCATTGCTGTGCCATATTCGGATCGCTGCCATCCACCATCAGTTGGATGCCTGAGCTTTTAGTGGCATAATCAGTTCCAAAGATAATAGCCATATCTGCCTTTTGGTTACGTATTAATCGCTCCGCACCTTGCGGAGTAGGTACGGTAGCTACGATGACAAAATACTCAGAAGTATTGAGCCGTTCGATAGCTTGCTGCGTTTGATAATCTATGGAAGAAGTAACAACCACCGTGCGCACATTCCTCACATCCGTAGTGATGGCAAAGCCAAATAGCAACATCAGCACAATAGGCATACCAAACAAGATAAGCATGGTTCGCTTATCACGCAAAATGTGTTTTGCCTCTTTCAATATGAATGAGAAAAAGAGCTTCATATCTTTAATCTCCCGATCGTTTTGCCTGGCGAGCTAAGTAGGTGAACACATGATCCATATCTGGCTGGTTGAAAGCTCGTTTCAATTCATCTGGAGTTCCCATCCCCTTAATTTTACCATCCACCATGATAGAGATACGATCGCAATATTCAGCCTCATCCATATAATGAGTAGTGACAAACACAGTAATGCCTCTTTGGGAAGCATCGTAAATCAGTTGCCAGAACTGACGACGCGTTGCCGGATCAACGCCACCAGTGGGCTCATCCAAGAATACAATGCCTGGTTCATGGAAGATACTGACTGAAAACGCTAACTTCTGCTTCCATCCCAAAGGCAACGATGACACAATATCGTCCTTATGTTCTGTAAATTGTAGCTTTTCGAGCAACTCATCAGTCTTTCTACGGATATCCTCATCTTTTATGCCATAGATGCCAGCAAAAAGGCGGATATTTTCCGCAATAGTAAGGTCCTCATATAAAGAGAATTTCTGGCTCATATAGCCGATATTTTTCTTAATATCTTCATATTGAGTACTAATGTCATAGCCTACAACGGTACCCGTACCACCGGTGGGCTGAGAAAGACCCGTCAACATACGCATGGCCGTTGTCTTGCCTGCACCGTTAGCACCCAGAAAACCAAAGATCTCACCTCTCTTGACAGAGAAACTGATGTCATCAACTGCGTGGAAACTACCAAAAGCCTTCACCAAATGAGATACTTCAATCACATTTTCCTCTAACACTCCTAAAGCCTTATCATGTTGGAGACCTGGAGGATTGAAAATATTCTTGAACTGATTAAGAATCACCTCTGGCGTGTCGATACCACGAATGGTACCATGATTAAGGAAAGCCACGCGATTGCAACAACGGACTTCATCAAGGTAAGGTGTAGAGGCTACGATGGTGATGCCACGTTCCTTTAACGATGCCAGCATCTCCCAGAACTCTTTACGACTTACTGGGTCAACACCCGTAGTAGGTTCATCAAGGAAGAGTACACTTGGACTATGTACCAAAGCACACGATAAAGCCAACTTCTGTTTCATACCCCCAGATAAAGCTCCTGCCTTGCGGTTTTTGAAGCGTTCTATTTGTGAATATATGGCTTTAATAGAGTCATATCCCTCTTCGATAGTGGTGCCAAAAAGTGTAGCAAAGAACTGTAGGTTCTCCTCAACGGTAAGATCTTGATATAGAGAGAACTTACCTGGCATGTAGCCCACTCGCTTACGAATTTCTTTCATCTGGCCTACCGTATCAAAACCACCTACTTTCAGCCACCCTTTTTCAGGAAGTAACAAGGTGGTCAGCAACCGGTAAAGTGTTGTCTTTCCAGCTCCATCAGGGCCAATAAGCCCGAAAATCTCACCTTCCGAGACATTAAATGACACATCATTCAAGGCACATACCTTACCATAATGTTTCGTCACCTTATTAACCTCTACTGCATACATAAGAAGTCCAATAACTATCCTAAAACCTAATCAATTATCTTAACTTCCCCATACATACCAATTTTGATGAAGCCATCATTCTTCACAGCAATCTTTACCGCATAGACCAAGTCGGCACGCTCATCATTAGTAAGGATAGTCTTAGGCGTAAACTCCGAATGCTCTGAAATCCAAGTTACTACCCCCTGATACTCCTTACGATCTCCACCCCCGAAATCGGCAAAAACCTTCATATCCTGGCCAATTTTCACTCTTGCAAGTTGTGAAGAAGTAATATAGGCACGCAAATACATATTCTCTATATCTGCCATCTTGAACAAGGGTTTGCCAATGGTGACAAACTCGCCAGGTTCCATATATTTGCTCAATACTGTGCCAGCTATGGGGGTAGATATGTGGCATTTCTGCAATTGGTCAAGTACCTGCAAACGCTGGATATCAGTAGCGTTCATCTGGCTATTTAAGCTTTGGGTTGTATTATTGAGGGCTGATACTTGTGCCTCCAATTGTTTTTTCAGCACATTCACAGCACTTATAGCATCATCCAGTTGTTTTTGGTTGGCAGCATGATCTTTCACCAGATTTTCAAAACGTTGCTGCTCCATTTCAGCTTTCATTAATTGCTGACGAGTTGCAGCTATCTGCTTCGTCAAATCAGGTCGCTGGTTAGCAATGCTCTCTTTGGTAGCCCCCAAGGCTCTTGCCTGTAATGCCAACTGCACAGTATCAATCAAGCCTACTTGCTGCAAGGCTTTTAATTGCATACCTTCTGTAATGTCAAACCTCAGCAAACGCCCGTTTTGTTCAGCAGACACGGTAATTTCTGTCGCCTCAAACGTTCCAGTAGCATCAAACTCATTTTTACTTCCACTACAAGCTGTCATTATTGCAACAGCCAAGATCAATATCCTTTTCATAATTATTTAGTTTCCAGTGGTATATTTCAAGTTCTCAATTAGTTGCAACAGCATCATTTCATGGGTAGCCAGTTCTATTTTAGCTTGATTCTCACGATTTATCTCCTGTAATAGAGAATTAGTATCGATAATTCCATGAGCCAATTTAGATTCTGCAGCCTTTCTTACTTCTTCCCGAAGACTCACAATGTTAGCATCATCTTCGATTAATTGGTTGTATTTCGCAATTTCCTCGTTTTGCTGCACTTGCTGCATGGCGTTGTTAAAGAGAAAAGTCTCACGGGCATTTTCAGTTTGCAAACGTTGCATATGTATTTTTGCTTTCTCACCTTTATTAGTATAGAGTTGAGATATATTCCATGTTAGTCTTGCACCAATCATTCCATTTAATGACCATTTACGGCTAAACATATCTTCAAACGTATTATACCCAGGATAACCATAGTATCCCTGTGCGAAAAGGCTCATCCGCGGTAAAATACTGCTTTCTAATAATTTATCTTGTGCGTCAGCAAGGCGCAGTTGAGTGTCAATTAACTTCAACTCTGGACGATTGACGCCTTGTTCAACATTGTTCTTCGGTGGCATAGTCACATA
Source organism: uncultured Bacteroidales bacterium (assembly GCA_902775375.1). Lineage (GTDB taxonomy): Bacteria > Bacteroidota > Bacteroidia > Bacteroidales > Bacteroidaceae > Bacteroides. The sequence continues at coordinate 114,394 of CACYLU010000001.1, forward strand.
TTGGATTTCATTTACCCCACACATAAATGCCAGCATTCGACAGAGGCTTTTGCGTGTAGCATTCAACTCTGTACGTTGCTGGCGTGCCTTGATTTGTTCTGCTTTCATGCTACTTACATCGCTCTCCATAGCCAAACCATTGTTAAGCATAGAGTTGAGTTTAGAAAGATTGGATTCCAACAATGTCTGCAAATCATCATTAACCTTTAGGCGTTCGTCAGTAAGAAGAATAGAGAAATAGAGGTCATTAACACGTTGGCGAATGGCATAGAGATCCACCTCATTCTGAGCTGTCTGCACATCACCTTGCAATCTTGCCACTTCTTTTTGACTCCTGATATTACCCCCATCAAACACCGTTTGGTTGATATCAATACCCACTCGATACTGACTTTTGCTCAACCCTTTCAGTTCTTGTCCCATTTGCTCGAACACTCCTTTCAATGCGTCAGGAAAACTCATCACATCATTTTGTAAGGTAGCCTGTGCCGAAGCTGAAACTTGTGGCAACCATCCCTTGCTGATATTCCGTAGAGTATAACCTGTGGTCTGCTCTATAAGGCTATATCTTTTGATAAGTGGATAGTTCTCTTGTGCTAATCGTTGACATTCTTCAAGTGTCATGCCCTGTGCCCAAACCAGTATAGGCATAGAGAGAAGGAAGATTAGTACCTTTAATGGTTTCATATCTCTTTGACTTTTGTTTTTGTTGCAAATTTAAGAACAAAAGCGATAGCTTCAACTATCTAAAACCATTAATCTATGTCCTTTTTGTACAAAAAAAGCTTTTATGTTTATTTTTTTATGCCTACCTTAGCGACCATATATAAGGTGAGCTAATATGGAACGAAAAGAAATCAAAAGATATGACTTTGCAGCATTATGTAATATGCTGGGCAGTAATAATCCAGATCACGCTATGCTAAGTGATAACGTGGCCATGTTGATGAACGGAAAGAAAGATAAGATAAACAAAGTGATACCCTACCATACTCCCGTCTTCTTAGAGGAAGCACGAATAGGAGTTATAAGGAAAGGCGAGTGTGATTATATAGTCAATCTGATACCTCATAGAATAAAAGCAGGAACATTGGCTTTTCTCAATCGAGGAAGCATCATCCAAATAGAACAGGTTAGTGATGATTTTGAGATGGCCGGCTTCGGATTAAGTGACTTCCTGTTAACTTCATCGTACAGTAAACATCAGGACATTCCATTGTTGAATCAATATTCTGAATTATTTGTGTCAGCAGAACCAAACGAAATGGAAGTAGTAGAACATTTATTTAAGGCTGTCTGGGAGATGATACATCAAAAAGACTATAGTCGAGACTCAGTAGGCAACATATTCATTGCATTATTACATTACATCAACTATTTGAACAACAACCAGCAACATATTCCACATTCGCCTTTCAAACATAGCCGTGAGGTATTTACACAATTCATTCAACAAGTGAACATGCATTGTCATAATCATCGCAAACTTTCTTTTTATGCCAACAATCTTTGCATGTCAGAACGATATCTCAGCACTCTCATCAAACAAGAAAGTGGACAAACTGCCAAGGAATGGATTGATAAAGCCGTAGTGACGGCTACTCAGGTAATGCTTAAACATACAGACAAAACAATAACAGAAATCAGTGATGAACTCAACTTTACCAATCCAAGCTTCTTCTGTAAATACTTCCGTCGTATAACGGGCTTATCACCTCAATCTTATAGAAATCAATAATAAACAAGGAGGGCATTTTCAGCCCTCCTTGTTCATAAATTGATAAAGGCAATTATTAATGCCCTAGCAAAGAAAAAACATTAGTAATTCTCTTTCTTCACCTCAAAGTAAGCCTGAGGGTGATTGCAAGCAGGGCATGTTTCAGGAGCTTCCTTACCTACATGGATATAGCCACAGTTGCGGCACTGCCAAACCACCTCATCGTCCTTGGCGAAGACCTTAGCAGCTTCAATGTTTTTCACAAAAGCAAAGTAGCGCTCTTCGTGACCTTTCTCAGCAATAGCAATGCGACGATACATCTCAGCTATTTCTGGAAAACCTTCAGCATCAGCCACCTCAGCAAAATGAGGATAAGCCTCTGTCCACTCCTCATGCTCTCCTGCAACAGCTGCCTGAAGATTGTCTATGGTACGGCCTATAACACCTGCTGGGAAAGAAGCGGTAATCTCTACATTGCCACCTTCTAAATATTTGAACATACGCTTAGCGTGTTCTTTTTCCTGCTCAGCTGTTTCCAAAAAGATAGCAGCGATTTGCTCAAAACCCTCTTTCTTTGCGGCACTAGCAAAGAATGTATAACGATTGCGAGCCTGACTCTCACCTGCAAATGAAGTGAGCAGGTTTTTCTCTGTTTGTGTGCCTTTTATACTTTTTGCCATAATCAAAATGAATTTAGTTAATACTCACATTGGCAAATATAATTCTTTTTCTTTACTTTTGTGACAAATTATACAAAAAAACATGAGTAAGAAGAAAAAACAGAATACTACTAAATATGCAGGATCCGCATTTGCCGTAATCCTTGCTGCGCTGCTTTCCTATTTCCCCATCAGTAAGCAGTTGAACAAGCAAGAAACTGTGAATGAAACTCAAAAGCAGGAGGTGGTGATAAACCAGGATCAACAACAAGACAACGACATTAGTTTGGAAGAAGCCGTGGTAAGCGTACAGAACTTAGAGATCCCTGCTAAACTGAAAGATCGCTCTGAAAAGATACTCAAGCGTAGCAACTATACTATTTCCTACAATCGCAACTGGAACCAGCCCAATTGGGTAGCATGGGAACTGAACAAGAATGAAACCAAAGGCAGGAATAATCGCAATGAAGAGTTTACTGCTGATCCTGACTTAGCCGAGGCTTATCAAGTAGAATCATACGACTATTCTGGATCAGGCTACGACAGAGGACATATGTGCCCTGCTGGTGATAACCACTTCGATGCAAAGGCCATGAATGAATCATTCTATATGAGCAATATATGCCCTCAAAACCATGAACTGAATGCAGGCAAATGGAATGACCTGGAGATTGCATGCAGGAAATGGGCAAATCGTTATCAACAATTATTCATTGTGTGTGGTCCCATCATCGACAAACGTAATGGCAAGAGAATAGGCAAAGAGCATGAGATTATTGTTCCAGAAAAATTCTTTAAAGTAATACTTATTACAAGTACCAAACCTGCTCGTGCTATAGGCTACATCTTTGAAAACAATGGTTCAGACCGACCCTACAAAGTGCATAGCATAGATGAAGTTGAGAAAATTACTGGTATGGACTTCTTTCCAAATTTGCCAGATAAAATAGAGGACTTGGTGGAAAGCCGCTATGAAGCCAGCGATTGGCGATGGTATAACTGATTTTTTTGAATATCACCACTTAAAAAGTAATAATAGCAAATGGATTTGTTGATTATTTTTGTACTTTTGCAACAAGTATTAACAATAACAGCAAAAGTATGAAAAGGTTTATCACCATTGCCCTGCTGCTTGCCTCTATTACCATTTCAGCCAACGATATTGTTTTGCGGTATAGCACAGAACCTTTGAAAGTAGATATACCAGAATGGGACTTCGACCTATCTGTGGCAAAAATGTCATCTCCCAAGATGAAATTAGGTGATATGTCAGCTGTTGCTTCAGTAAATAACGTTAAGGCTACACACGAAGTTTTTAAATGGATGAAAACCAACCCAGGGGTAAAGCCTTATAAGTTTATGGATGACATGACCTTTGCTGGCATTCCTCTGTTTGTGGGTGGTATAATTTTGAAGAGTGAGAAGAATACTTTCCGCCAAAACACACAAGATCCATTACATGCTAACACTCGACTGTTGACCCACTTCAAAAGTTCTATTGATGACTATTCACAATATTTTGGTCCTGTGATGACGGTTGGACTGAAAGCTTTCGGCTATGAAGGTCGTAGCGACTGGACTCGTTTTTTAGTGAGTGCGGGTCTTTCCTATGGTGTTATGGGTGCCTTAGTCAACACTATTAAATATACTGCCAAAGAAATGCGTCCAGACAGCAGTACAGCCAACTCCTGGCCTTCAGGACATACCGCCAACTCATTTGTGGGTGCAACAATTCTGCATAAGGAATATGGTTTGACTCGCTCGCCTTGGTTCTCAGTAGCAGGTTATGGTATAGCTACAGCAACTGGTGTTATGCGCGTATTGAACAATCGTCACTGGGTGAGCGATGTGATGTCAGGAGCAGGTATCGGTATCTTTGCAGGTGAATTGGGTTATGCAATAAGCGATCTTATCTTTAAGGGTAAAGGCCTGTTACGCAACGACCTAGAAGGTAACTACAATAGTCCTTCCTTCTTCTCCATCAACATGGGTGTTGGTTTAGGCTCCAAAGGTATAGGTTTCGATTTCGGTGACTTAAAATGGGAATATGCCGAATATTTCTCTGGTGTTGAATTTGTAAATATTAAATTCCGTGCTGCTACTGTAGTGGATGCCGAAGGTGCTTATTTCTTTAATAAATATGTTGGCGTAGGTGGACGCTTGCGAGTACGAACCATGCCTGCCAAAAACTGGGATGCTATTTCGTATCAGCCTGAACAAGCGAACAAAGAACTTACGGATGATTTGACTTTCTTCCTCCAACAAGTCAATGGTTGGACAGATACTACACCTGAATACGTAGCTATAAAAGAAATGATGATAGCCAATAGTAGAGATATGGTTACTGAGCAAAACATTTCGGTAGAAAGTGATCACCTGAGTGAGTTTGCTGCCTCTGTAGGTCTTTATTTCAATCTGCCACTTGGCAAGCGTTTCTCTATCGGTACTAAGGCACTAGTGGGTCGTAGCATCATGCAGGAGCTCGACCTCGATGCTAACTATAAAGGCAATATAAAAGATATTGGTTTTAATATGAATATAGTTGATGGAGAACCCACAAGTTTGGAAATCACAAGATTTAATTCAACCAAAGAGAATTATGATGTGACTTGGGACTTCATGACCATGGGGGGAAAGACCAGTTTTACTTATGGTACAGGCATTTCACTCACCTATCGCTATAAATCAAATTTCTCATGGAAAGTGTTTGCCGACTATGATTACTCTCGCAAAATCTTCACCTTGAAGCATGATTCTTATCGCTATTTGCGCGTAGCGACGCCCCATATGGAAGAACTTTATGCCGCATTGTCTCTCGATTTTGACCCTCTTGAGTTTGAGAAGACCAAGAAGATGCACTATTGGACTATAGGCGGTTCATTTACCATCAATTTCTAATAAGACACGGAACAAGGGATGCCAGTATTGCGTACCAGCTCCCCTATCCTGTCGAGTTCATCGTGGGTAGCTTTCTGCAATTCATGAGCTGGTGTTTCACGGTCAATCGTATAGATCATCACCTGACTTGGAGCAATAGCTATCACCTGTTCCAACCAAGGTAACACAAAGTGGTCTGAAGTATTATCCACATCCTTACCGTTTATTGTACCTTTCATGAACATGGTCTGCACAATGCAGTTACCATTAAACAACTTCATATTTTCTATGATGTCATCCACAGAATACTTACCTACAGGCCTATCGGTAAGATGAATATAATTACTATCAATGGTATCGAGTTTCAAGATGTTGTTATCCACCTTTGCCAATGCCTCACGCACTTCAGGTTTACCAATCATTGTGGCATTACTCAGCACACTCACTTTGGCATTAGGGAAGTATTTATCTCTTAAAGACAACGTATCTGCAATAATTTCAGGGAAATGCGGATGCAAGGTAGGTTCTCCATTGCCAGCAAAAGTCAGCACATCTGGTGCAGGTCCATTTGCAAGCATATCTTTCAACTTAGCCTCAAGAGCCTCATACACCTCTTCGCGAGTTGGCATGGGCAAATTGGGGCGATGATCGGCGTTAAAGCCACACTCGCAATAGATACAATCGAAAGAACACACCTTACCATCGGCAGGTAATAGGTTGATGCCCAATGAAACACCCAATCTTCTGGAATGTACCGGACCAAATATAGGGGATGGATAAATGATAGTCATAAATACTAATAGTTTTGTTCTACGTCTGCGAAGATACAAATAAATAGACAATAGTTATACAAAATGTACAAAAAAGAAAAAAGGAGTACTCCCGTACTCCAATCCTCATTAACCTTAAAATCTTAATACTATGAAAAACACATTGCAAAGGTACGGATTTCTATCATAATTGCAAATAATACCACAAAAATAACGTGTTTTATAACATGTTTTAGCAATCTCTATGCATTTATTAAGAAAAAAAGCTATAAAACTGACTAAATGATTACATTATTTAAAACTTTGTAAGAATAAGAATAATTACTATCTTTGAACCCAAATAAATGAATGAAAACAGTGAACACAGATATTGAAATGACACCCATGATGAAGCAGTTCTTAGGACTGAAGGCCAAGAATCCTGATGCCCTGATGCTGTTCCGTTGTGGTGACTTCTACGAAACCTATTCGACAGATGCTGTTGAAGCAGCTGATATTCTTGGTATTACCCTTACCAAACGTGCTAATGGCAAGGGCAAGACCATTGAGATGGCAGGCTTCCCTTATCATGCGCTCGACACCTATCTGCCCAAACTTATCAGAGCAGGAAAACGAGTGGCTATTTGCGACCAGTTGGAAGATCCTAAACTGACTAAGAAGTTGGTAAAGCGAGGCATTACCGAACTCGTCACCCCTGGTGTGGCCATTAATGATAATGTACTCAATTACAAGGAAAACAATTTCTTGTGTGCTGTTCACTTTGGCAAACAAAACTTAGGCATTGCCCTCTTAGACATCTCTACAGGCGAATTCCTTACAGCAGAAGGCGATGCTGAGTATATCGACAAACTGCTGAGCAACTTTGCCCCCAAAGAGATACTTTACGAGCGAGGCAAACGCGAAACTTTCGAGCAACGATTTGGAACACGATACTATACTTTCCAGTTAGACGACTGGGCATTCAACGAAAATACTTGTCGCGAAAAACTATTAGAGCATTTTGAAGTAAAAACCCTCAAGGGCTTTGGAGTGGAACATCTGAAAAATGGCATTACAGCTAGTGGCGCTATCCTGCAATACCTTACGATGACGCAACATACACAGATTGCCCATATCACCTCATTGGCTCGCATTGAGGAAGAACGCTTCGTAAGGCTTGACAAGTTTACAGTGCGCAACCTCGAAATCATAGGTAGCATGAATGAAGGAGGCAGTTGCCTACTGAATGTCATCGACAAGACTATCTGCCCTATGGGCGCGCGCTTATTGCGTCGTTGGATAGTATTCCCACTTAAAGATGTAGCACCCATCAATGAACGCTTAGATGTAGTGGAATATTATTTCCGCCAACCTGACTTCAAAACACTCATCGAAGAGCAACTGCATCTAATTGGCGATTTGGAACGAATCATTTCAAAGGTAGCTGTTGGCAGGGTGACGCCTCGTGAAGTAGTGGCACTCAAGACTGCACTTTACGCCATCGAGCCCATCAAACAAGCCTGCTTAGAAGCGCAAAATCCCATTATCAACCATATTGGTGAGCAACTGAACGTCTGCTTGTCTATCAGAGACCGTATTGAACGCGAAATCAACAACGACCCTCCTTTGCAAGTTAATAAAGGTGGTGTGATAAAATCAGGCTTCAATGCTGAACTCGATGAACTTCGTCAGATTGCCTACTCTGGTAAGGATTATCTCTTGCAAGTACAGCAAAGAGAGAGTGAAGTAACAGGCATCCCTTCACTGAAAGTGGGCTACAACAATGTATTTGGTTATTACATTGAGGTGCGTAATGCTCATAAAGAAAAGGTACCAGCAGAATGGATCAGAAAGCAGACCTTAGTAAATGCCGAACGTTACATTACCGAAGAACTCAAGGAATACGAAGAAAAGATACTGGGTGCTGAAGACAAGATCTTGGTACTAGAGCAACAGCTTTATGACAGTTTGGTACAGGGTATTACCGAATTCATCCCTGCTATACAGGTGGATGCCAACCAGTTGGCCAAACTCGATTGCTTGTTGTCATTTGCTACTGTAGCGAAAGTCAATAAATATATCCGCCCAGTCATCAGCGATGACGATGTATTAGATATCCACAAAGGCCGTCATCCTGTCATTGAGCAACAACTCCCTTTAGGTGAGCAATATATCCCAAATGATGTAGAGCTAGATACCCATAGCCAGCAGATCATCATCATCACAGGTCCTAATATGGCAGGTAAGTCGGCATTACTTCGCCAAACGGCCCTCATTACCCTCATAGCGCAGATAGGCTGTTTCGTACCAGCAGAAAGTGCACACATAGGTTTGGTGGATAAAATCTTTACTCGTGTGGGAGCCAGCGATAACATTTCTGTGGGTGAATCTACCTTTATGGTAGAGATGACTGAGGCTGCCGACATCATGAACAACCTATCACCACGCAGTTTGGTATTGTTTGACGAGTTGGGTCGAGGCACCTCGACTTACGACGGTATCAGCATTGCCTGGGCTATTGTAGAATATATCCACAACCACCCCAAGGCTCGTGCTCGCACACTTTTCGCCACCCACTACCACGAGCTGAATGAGATGGAAAAGACACATGAACGCATCAAGAACTACAACGTTTCAGTAAAGGAGATTGACGGCAAAGTCATTTTCATGCGCAAATTGGTACGTGGTGGTAGCGAGCATTCATTCGGTATCCATGTGGCTAAGTTAGCAGGTATGCCTAAGAGTATCGTTAAACGTGCTGACGAAATCCTCAAAGTTTTGGAGAAGAACCAAGACAAGGGTGTAGATACCAAGCCTTTGGGCGATATTGGCCAGGCTGATGGCTACCAGCTGAGCTTCTTCCAGTTAGATGATCCAGTACTTTGCCAGATTCGCGATGAACTGCTTCACTTAGATGTGAACAACCTCACGCCACTTGAAGCTCTCAACAAGCTCAACGACATCAAGCGCATCCTGAAAGGAAAATAAAAGAGAATCATCTAAAACTTCATCCTTGCTTGTAGTTGGAGGTCAGTTTTATTGCTTCCGGCAATCTGGTCGTCACCATTACTAATCACCTCTCTATCAAAATAGTGGGTTTGTCCAAACTTGGCTATAAGCATGAAAGTCTTCCCTAAATCTAAGCGAAGATGGGCAGAATACCGCATACCCTTACCACTGAATGAAGGTGAATAAAAAGTGTAGAGCAATCCCTTCTCATAACCATAAACACGAGCATCATAGTCGTCCGTATGGAAATAAGTGGCTTGCAAATGCAATTTTATCTTCCAAAACTGTAAACCAGCCAATTGGGTTACTTGCCATCCATAGCTATGTTGTTGCTGAGTAAAAACATTCCAATCAGCCGTTGTGCGCAACAACAACTTATCGGTCTGATAGCTTAGTCGATACCTCACTTGATGGTGGTAAGTAGGCAGAGTCAGTTCTCCACTCATTCCTGTTACATCACGTTCCTTGCGTTTGTAACGATAATTCACAAACATCGATAATTGCGAAGTAGGCAACCATTCCACCCTCAATCTGCCCTCGAAAGCCTTAGAAGGCTTGCTGATGCGATATTTCCACCACGGATATGAAACCAAATCTATTGAACCAAAGAAGCGAAAATGTGCAATTGGCGAGACCTCAGCAGCTAAATACCAGCCATTTTCATTCTGCACACTTCCCCCATCATTAAAGGCATTGGCGAAATAAGCCCAATAGTCGTGCCGATAGTAACGATGCACCAGCATCAGTTTATAGTTTTGCGATGGTTGGTAGATAAGGCTATTCAGAGCAGCCCACCCTTTCTTGCCTTTGGCCACTTCGCCTGCAATGTTGATATTCCTTAGCCTTAACTGATAATCAACCCCCACGTTATAGAAATCCTTACAATGTAATTTATATGCTGCATAGCCTGATAATCTAGGCAAATATTCCTTGTTAAACCCATACCATAGCCCCGTTATCCCCACATCAAAACGATTTTGATGGAATGTCAGATGACCACCAGCCATCTGCATACTTAATGCTCCTTTCCTATCAGCTTCTGTCTGTGAGCGATGCAATCCCGTTTTGGTAATGGAAGAAATCATGCCATTCTTCAAAATGCCATCCATTTTCCTATAGGAATAAAAAGCTGACAAATCGAGTCCTTTCAAAAGAGTAATTGTAGTAGCAATTCCACGAAAATAGCCGATTTCATCGAATGAAGCATGCTTACGAATGCCTGTTGATCGAGTTTCTGCTGTAGCCAGCGAATAGCCTTTTCCCAATCGAAAACTACTGGCTAGCGTAAGCCCTTGACCAAACGACAACTTATAGTCACCCAAAGCCAATGCCTTCACTCGCCCTAGATTTCTAAGCATAATATAAAAGCCATAATGATCGTAGCCGTATTTATTGTGTTGCTTAAACAACGGTTCGCCAGCATCTTTTTCTGCCGTAAGACCTGCCTGTACATAATCGCCATAGGCAAACAGATAGCGTAGAGAGTGGTATTGAGGCGTACCCAAATACTTTTGCTCATAGCCCTTTCGCTTATAAAAAGGAATATCAAGTCTGGTAAGCACCTCATGCTTGCCTCGTTTGGCAATGTTCCTCACCTTGGGGAAGTGTTTTTCCTGTATGGGTGTATCCACCTGAATAAAAGGCAGAAGCAGTTGGATGGTGCGTCTGTCCATATCCTCCACCAACTGCAATTCATACATTGTCTGCATAGGGCCGTGCACATAGATATAGGCCAAGATATTCTCAATCTGTTGGTCAGATAGGAAGGGCAATCGCTCCAATTGTTCTTTGGTTGCATTGTTAAGGTCGATAGGTTGCGATAGTTCTTGCAACAAATCATCATAGTTGACAGTTTCGTCATCATCTGCCAATTCTTCCAATTTTTCCTCCAAAAGTAAGTTGATTTCCTGTGCCAACAGCAAGTTAGGCTGGCAAAGGCATAAAGCCAAAAGATAAAGTCTGATTAACTTCATAATCGTTATGAATGAATTTTAAAAAATAAAAATATTGCCTGCAAAAGTAAGTAAAATAGTTAATTCTACCTTATATTTGGACGTAAAAAATACAACTTATCAAAGATAACTCTATTTTTGTAATATGATTCGCAGATGCGTCATATTGTTTTCAATGTTGTATCTCTGCATACAGCTTACTTGCCAGGCACAAAACACTAACACCAGTCGGGCGAGTCAGATGTTTATTACGCGAGGTTGGGTATATAAAGGCGATACCATTCCTTGGATACAATTGCGAACGGTACATGTGTTCGAAGAACTCAAATTCAAGAAAAAGAAAGACTACGAAAAATACCAGCGTTTGATACGTGACGTAAAGAAGGTATTGCCCCTTGCCAACGAGGTAAATGCCGCTATCATTGAGACTTACGAATATCTGCAAACCATCCCCAGCGAGAAAGAACGCAAACGCCACATCAAGGATTTGGAGAAAGGCATCAAGCAGCAATACACTCCTCGCTTGAAGAAACTCACCTCACGACAAGGTAAATTGCTGATTCGTCTTATCGACCGTCAGAGCAACCAGACAACCTATGATCTGGTCAAAGCATTCCTGGGTTCATTTCGTGCCACCACCTATCAGGTCTTTGCCTCCTTGTTTGGCTTTAGTCTTAAGAAGCACTATGACCCAGAGGGCGAGGATGCTTTAACTGAAAGAGTTATCATCCTGGTAGAGAATGGACAAGTTTAGCCTCACTATTTTTGAGATTTCTTTGATTATTTATTTACTTTACACTGGCTGAGTGCATCAATCACATAATCCCTCAACAATTACTGAGGATAAACAGTATATGGGAGGCCACGATGGTCTTCCCTATTGTTTATTTAAGATAGACTCTTTTTCCCTCGTGAGGAAAAAATAAATCCCTCACGAGGAAATAAAAAATGGGGTTAGCGGAAGTAAAAAAACGGCTTAGAGGAAGTAAAAGGGCAGCTTAGCAGAAGTAAGCCACCCGTTTAGCGCTAGCAGATGCCAAAATTCTCATGAGAATTTTGGTTGGAGAGAAATATAGGAAAGAAACAAATTATTGCTAAAACATGCCGACATTCCGACAAAGCAGCTTAACATGTTGTGCCATTGAAAGTTAACATGTCGGTATGTGTGCTTTGACATACCGACAAGATGCCGACACACTCGGAAAATGTCGGTATGTTGTCGGCATGTTATCTCTTACATCCCGACACGCTTTTTGATTGTTATTCAACATATTATATGGCAATGTCGGTATGTCGGGATGTTTTACGTAAATTCTTCATCAATATTTTATCATAATCTCTCTGTAAAAATAAATTTGAAATAAATACTCATAAAAACAAAAGCTATCGTTATTTTACGTATCTTTGTATCTGCATAGCTAAAAAGGAGGCCTGTGACATCGACTTAACCACTCTTTCTCCCATCCCTTTGCTTTTCTGAAATGCAAGCAATTATTTATCTTTAAACACATTTTTCTTAATGATTAAAGACCTTTCTAAGGGGCAAAGTGCCATCTATTTGGTAGAATGCTTCCTGCAAGAAAACTACGAGTTCCGTCATAACGTGCTTAGCGGAAAGACTGAATTCAGGGAAATCAACGATAACGGTAAGACTGGGGAGTGGTCTGCCGTTACCTACAAAACAATGAACTCCATCGTACGCAAGGCGAAAATGGAGCGTATTGGAAAAAATTCCCCACGCACTGACATTGAGGAGTATATCAACTCGGATGCCGTGAAAGATTTCGATCCCATCAAGGATTATCTGACTCATCTGCCCCAATGGGATGGCAAGAACCATGTGGCCGACCTATTTAACCGTATTCCCGGACTTACTTCCGAGCAACTGAATTGGTGCAGCACCTGGCTCCGCTCAGCAGTGGTTCATTGGTTGGGACTTGAGCAATTGCACGGCAACGAATGTACACCTATATTGATAGGCCGTCAGGGATGTGGCAAGACCACTTTTGCCTATAGGTTGCTGCCTCCTGAACTCAGGATGTATTTCCTCGACCACATCAACTTTGCCAACAAGTTTGACCAGGAAATGGCACTTACCCACAACCTCATTGTCAACATCGACGAGTTTGCCAATATGAAAGGCAGTCAGCAAGGCAAACTCAAACAGACACTTTCAAAACAGAAAGTCAACGGGCGTCCCATATTCGGTAAGAGCCAAGAAGACCGCAGGCGCTATGCTTCGTTTCTCGCCACTACTAACGACGAACATCCACTGAGCGATCCTACAGGTAGCCGTCGTTATCTGTGTCTGAGAATACCCAACAAGATGATGATCGATAATGAGATACCCATTGATTATGGTCAGCTCTATGCGCAAATCATGTATGAAATCATGGAAATGCACACTCCTCATTGGTTTACCACCGAAGAGGAAGAGCGTATCCAACAGCTGAACCAAGCTTTCATGAAGGAAGAGAGCCTGCAGAGCATGATTGGCTACTTCTTCAAGGTGGCTAATGAAGATGAGACGGGCGAATGGATGCTGATGGGACAGATTATCGAGAGCATGCAATGCGCCTATCCCAAGTTGACGGATGACAAATCAACCAGGGTGAAACTCGGTCAGGCTTTGAAGGTGATGGGTTGCCAAACCAAAGAAACCCGCCAAGGCATGAAATACAAACTATTGGAATACAGAGCTGCCTGAAAAAACAATATGCTGTCAACATAAAGTGAACCCCTGAAATTAGTTTAATAACTTCAGGGGTAACTTATTTAAGCGTTCTCCGCATATTTAAAACACCACAAAAATCAATTTCCTTAATCTAATTACTTGAATCTTGATGTATCCACCGCTTCCCTACTCTTTTCCTTATACCCTCCAAAGGTATATTTGAAGGAGATACCTAACTGGCGATAGCAGGAATAGGAGTTCTTGATCCATTGGCCAGCATAGTCGATACGAGGACTGATCATTGACGTCTGCAAGAGATCAGACGCAAAGAGATTTAATGTAGCACGGTCTTTCAGGAACTTGTATCTTAACACAAACTCCAAGTTTCCAGATCCAGGCAAATCGTAAGTGCCTTGAGTAGCCTTAGTTCGGAGATAGCCGTTCACGCTCAATGAGATATCAGGTTTCTTGCTGAAAGTGATGGTATTACGCAGGTTAAACATACCATATACTATCTCTCGATCGAAAGGAATATCGTAAAAATCACTGTCCTTCTCTCTTGTCCAAACCCCTATCAAGGTGGCTCTCGAATCGAGCCATTTACCCACTTTGAATGGGATAGATGCCTGAATGCCAATCTGCTGACGGAAATCGAAGTTCAGGAAGCGATACTCCGATACCAAACGGTCTTTGTGCTGATAGAGCGTCTGGGTGAAATAATCATCCGTATAGTTGTACCACATCGAGAAGGTGTATTTGTTGCGTAGGATATAGTTTAACGTAACCTGATAATCGCTTCGGGGCTTCAAGTCAGGATTACCAGTAACCTCACCATAACCGCCAGAGTTATAAGCGGTAAAAGCAGAAACCGACCAATAGTCAGGATAGCCTTTGTCGCTACTGAAACTCAGTTGGAAGGTATGTCCGTCAGCAGGCAACCAAGTGAGGTTCAAGTTGGGGTAGAAATCCCATTGACTCCAAACTTTACTCTTGTAATATTCAGCAGCTAATGAGAAATCTATCATCAACTTAGAACTAAAATTGTGGTTGAAGCCACCATATATATTGAGTATGTGCTCCCTTTGTCTAACCGTCATATCATCAGGCAAATCACTACTTTCCTCCTTCGTCTTGGTGTAATACTGATAACTGTTGTCGAGCGTATTGGTATAAATCACGCCATAGTTGATGCCCCAATCATTCTTCAACTTATGTTCCTGGCCCAGAAAGCCTTTCCACTTATTGATCTTCTGATCGTTGTGAATCAAGAAATCCAACTGATTGTCAGGCAATTTACTATCCAGCCTTTGAATAGAAGGCGACTTATAGTAAGTAAATTCCAAGCCTGCCCTCAAGCCAAAAGGAGTCTTGTAATCCAGACGACCATTGTGAAGATAATCCTTGTTGTCAGACCTGGAAGATGCAGAAAGCCACCCTTGAATGTCAGAAATGCTGTGTGTAGGTCCGAAACTTCCATTATACACCAGACTCAACTGGTGGTCTTTGGCGATATCATAATCCACCCCTACCCTGAAATTATGCGTATGGCTCCTGCTATGATATTCGCTATGCGTCAAGATCTCATGTAAAGAGCCGTCATTCAACGTATGACGCGACTCAACATCAGCTGTACTGAAGTTCTTCCTATGGTGATGCGAATAAAGGAAATCAGCAGAAATCTTACCCTTGTTTGCCAAAAGGCTCACTCGCTCTTGGTACTCATTTTTAGACTCATGAGTGTATTGTCCGAACAATTCACCTTGCACAGATCCTTTTTCATCCTTATCATGATTGAGCATGATGTTAATCATCGCCCCTCTTACCTGGTATCTGGCTGGAGCATTATACATCACTTCCGCATTCTTGATTCTGCTGGCAGGCAGGCTTTTGAGCAACGCCATCAATTGTGCTGTACTCATGGTGGTTACCTTTCCATCCAACACTATCGTTACTCCGTTTCCAGCCAAAGTGATGCCTCCGTTCATCTCACTGACACCAGGCAGTTCCTTCAAGGCTTCATAGATATTCTCCACAGGCTTCTCTTGAATCATGCGGGGAAGGTCATATACCAATTTGCCAGATTCCGCCTTCACCAAAGGCCTTTCGCCCTTTACCATTACCTCTGGCAGACTTTGGAATATACTGTCTATCATCCCATCGTTGGAAACGCTGATGGAATCGGTCTTTGCTTCTTGTGCATTCACTACAATAGAAAAAGCTAATCCTACTATTAAAAATGGAAATCTTTTCATGTTTATAAAATTATATTTTCAATGGTGCAAAGGTATAGGGTAAAAACGGAAACATCGGTATCATCCGGCTTACCAAGTCTTAAGAGAAAACTTATCTAATCTTAACAAAAGAAACACCATATATATAAATGCCTTATCTTTGTCGGTATGAAACTACCTTTGAAACAGATAACCATCCTTGTGATTGTGTCGCTTACCTGCATCTTTGCCTACCAAGTTTATTGGCTGGTAGGACTTTATAACACCCAACTGAAAGATACTGAAATGCGTATCTTGGATTGCATGGTAACAGCAGATATCCGTGAGATGATGGCTCGTGTAGATAGCCTTCAGCAAGGTGCTCAACATGGTACTGTAAGTGTATCAGCTGGTTATGAAACGGGTGGTACCACCATCATCAAAAGTGAGACAGGCAAGAAGACCTATATCATTGCCAATACAAACAATGATTCCGTCAGTATAGACTATCAATATACACCAGACAGAAGCAAGTCGGTTTTCACGATTGTGGGAGAATCCAACTCTAAAAATGAAATGCAATCTGAATCTGATACCATTCTGCAGGATATCCAGAATTTCAGTGCCTATATACGGCGTGCCTTGCATAGTGGAGTTGATGAACTGGCTGAGGCAAGTATCATGTTATTCGACAGTCTGTTAAACGAACAACTTCGCCAATACGATCTTTATCAACCCCATAAGGTGGAATTTGTGCAATACCTCGACAGTACGCTGTTCTACCATATAGATGCTGCTGTTAATAAAGCTTTACAGAAAGGAAAAGACACCATCAACCTGGAATATAAAGATACAGTTATTGTATCTTATTCTACCCCTGACTATCAACCTTCTTCTAAAGACAAAGAATATGCTTATATTGCCGACATGCAAAAAATGGTGAAATATAAGGTAACAATGGAACGACCAGTTAGCAAAGTAATCAAGCAAATGTCAGGCATTTTAACCACTTCTCTCGTCATTCTCCTCATCTTAATAATGACCTTTATTTATCTATTAAGGACACTATTCCGTATGCGTTCCTTAGATGAAATGAAGTCTGACTTTACCAATAACATCACTCATGAACTGAAGACACCTATAGCTGTGGCCTATGCAGCCAATGATGTGCTGCTGAATTTCAACCAAGAACCTAATCCCCAAAAAACCAAGCATTACCTGAATATATGCAAGGAGCAATTGGAAAGACTGAGTGAAATGGTGGAACAGATTCTATCTATGAGTATGGAACGACGCAAGAACTTGACATTGAAGAAAGAGCATATTATCATTGGTGAAATAGTTGAGAAACTTATGGAGCAATATCTACTAAAAACAGAAAAACCTTTGGATATCTCTTACGAGGAAAGTGAAGCAGGATTGACCGTATTTGCCGACCGTATTCATTTCTTCAACATGCTGAGTAACCTGATTGACAATGCTATCAAATATTCTGAGGATAGAGCTGTTGTCAAGATAAAAGCTACTCAACTCAATCAAACCATAAATATTTCAGTTTCTGATCAAGGCATCGGTATCGCACCAGATAAGCAACCTTTGGTATTCGAGCGCTTCTATCGTGTGCCTCATGGCAATCTGCATGATGTGAAAGGCTATGGCTTGGGACTCTTCTATGTGAAGAGCCTAATGGAAAAACATGGTGGAAATGTAAACTTACAAAGTATTGAGGGAAAAGGAAGTACATTCACATTAACATTTACAGAATCATGAACGAGATAAAAGTATTATTGGCTGAAGACGAGCAAACCCTTGCCCTCATTATCAAAGATACCTTAGAAGCACAAGGATTCAACATTGAAACTGCCAAGAATGGTGAGGAAGGTTTGCAGAAGTTCTTTATGGAAAAGCCCGATGTATTGGTGGCTGACGTGATGATGCCTAAAATGGATGGTTTTGAAATGGTGAAGCGCATTCGTCAGTCTGATAAGCACACACCTGTGCTTTTCCTCACAGCTCGTTCTGCCATCAATGATGTTGTGGAAGGTTTTGAATTAGGTGCCAATGACTATCTGAAGAAGCCTTTCGGCATGCAAGAACTGATTGTACGCATCAAGGCTCTGGCAGGCAGATTGATAACGCAAACAGAGGAAAAGGAAAAGAAAACCGATTGGATAGAAATTGGCCAATATCGCTTCAACTCTATCCTACAGCGTTTGGAATATGCGGGCATTGAAACGGAATTATCTCACCGAGAGAGTGAAATCCTCCGACGTTTATGTGAGAATCGCAATCAAGTGGTGAATACCCAGAATATCCTCTTGGAACTTTGGGGTGACGACAGTTTCTTCAACAACAAAAGCCTGCATGTCTTTATCACCAAACTTCGCCATAAACTCTCAAAAGACTCACAGATCCGCATTGTCAACGTCAGAGGAATCGGCTATAAACTGATTGATTAACTCTATTTCTCTATCACCATATCAAACTGGTCAAATGGAGCAGTGCGATGCGCTAAATGTTTAGTAGTTGGTGAAATACCAAACAAAGGTGAATAAGTTTTCACCTTAATGGTCTTGCCATCAGGCAAGAACTCCAGGATGCGGAGCCATCCGTCACCACCATTGCCTTCCCATCCACCACCGAGAATCTGCACGTTGAACATCATCTGATGAACATCCTTACCTGCAGAATTCTTATCAGCACGATAGGCCACAGAATCTTCAAAATCACCTGGAACGCCCGTATGCCCACAAAGTACCAAACGGATGTTCTTGCATGGATAAATCAATTTTTCCCAAATCTCCTGACCATAATTACGAGGTTGTATCTTATAGTTTTCATTAGCTGTTCGTTCAGCAGTGCGATGGCGCAAGAAAGAATGAGTGATGAAAATAACTGTATGGTCTTTATATTGTTCACTATCTGCCAAGCCTTTTGCCCAAGCCAATACTTCATCACGAGGAGCCCACTCTGCAGCAATCACCAAAAGCTTGCCCCAATGCTCATCTTCCAATTCATAAGCTGCATTTTCCAACGAAACTTTCCCCTCACGATTAGGAAAAGCTGCTACCACACAATCCAGCCATTTAGAGTTCCTTTCTATAGGGAAATATTCAGGAAAATGTGTAAAACCTTCATCACCACGCACATATCCATATTCATGGTTGCCTGTAGCAATGATATAAGGTACTTTATTATCCAAGCGAGTCATACAATGTGAAGCCCACTCCCACATTTGTTTGCTGGTTTGGTTCAGCATCTTGCG
This sequence comes from uncultured Bacteroidales bacterium, assembly GCA_902775375.1. GTDB lineage: Bacteria > Bacteroidota > Bacteroidia > Bacteroidales > Bacteroidaceae > Bacteroides. The sequence goes on from CACYLU010000001.1 coordinate 133,506, forward strand.
ATTGCGAACAATATTCTCATTCTGTTCCACCATATCGCCAGTAACCAATACTGCCTTGATATTCAAGTTATCTATGTTATCGGCACACCAAACGGTTGTGAGTTCATAAATAGGTTGATTAATATCATACTTGGTATAACCTTGAGGGTCACCTAATAATATCATAGAGAAAGAATTAGGATCAGAAAGATGTTGCTGATCTGCCCTATCTTGTGCTTTGGCCATGAAACAAACCAAACATAATGCCAAAAAGATTTTTGTTTTCATCATATTATAGATTTAAGGTTACTATCTTAATTTATTGAACAAATCCCAAATCACAATACCAGTAGTAACACTTACATTCAATGAATGTTTGGTACCATATTGTGGTATCTCTATGCAACCATCGCTCATATCCACTACTTCTTGTTGTACACCTTTCACCTCATGTCCCATCACAATAGCATATTTTTTATATTTATCCAATTGCAAGTCCTGGAGCATAGTGCTACCCTCGGCTTGTTCTACCGAATAAACAATATAACCTTGCTCATGCAAATTGTTAATAGCATCTTTAGTATCTTTAAAATATTTCCAATCAACAGTAAACTCAGCTCCTAATGCTGTTTTATGTAATTCTACCTGAGGAGGTTGTGCTGAAATACCACAAAGATAAATGCTCTCAATACGGAAAGCATCGCAAGTTCTGAACACACTACCCACATTATATACACTACGTACATTATCGAGCACAACTACCAAAGGCAACTTTTTGGCTTCCTTAAATTCTTCTACACTGATTCTATTCAGTTCTGTAACCTTAAGTTTACGCATAACACCTACCCTACTTTATACCACAAAGGTAGTACATTTTGTTCACAATGCTGTTGATAAGTGTTGAAAACTTGTGGAGAAAAAATATAGATAGGTATTGCATTATTCACAGAAAACACTATGAGACCTATGTAATAATACCTCCAAATAAAATAACATTATTTTTTTCTTCATTTATCAACATCGTTTTTCAACTGTTTTTAAAGAAATATATCCAATAAAGTTATTACCTTTGCCTATGAATGACAGGAGGTTGGAAATAAACAAGAAAAAGTTATCAACACTTTCAACCGACTATCATCATCACTATAAAAGATTTATTTAATAAAAAATAAAAAAGAAATATATTTTATGGTTATGGATAATTTGGTGGATAAAATCAAACAACTAAGGGAAGAGAAAAATGCCGTTATTATGGCGCATTACTATCAAACAAGTGATATACAAGATATTGCTGATTATGTAGGTGATAGTTTGGCTCTGGCCCAACAAGCTGCAAAGACAAATGCAGATATCATAGTGCTTTGTGGCGTGCACTTTATGGGAGAAACAGCTAAGATATTGTGTCCTGATAAAAAAGTACTGATACCGGATATTAATGCTGGATGTTCATTGGCTGATAGTTGTCCAGCTGATGAATTTGCCAAGTTTGTTGAGGCACATCCTGATCATACAGTTATCAGTTATGTAAATACTTCAGCTGCAGTGAAAGCCTATACTGACGTAGTGGTAACATCATCAAATGCCAAGCAGATTGTTGAGAGTTTTCCTCCAGAAGAGAAAATAATATTTGGTCCTGACCATAACCTTGGAAATTATATAAACTCAATTACAGGACGAAATATGCTGCTTTGGGATGGTGCTTGTCATGTTCATGCAAAGTTTTCTGTAGAAAAGATACTTGAGCTGAAGAAAATTTATCCTCAAGCAAAGATTTTAGCTCATCCAGAATGTAAGGGAGCTGTTTTGAAATTAGCTGATTTCGTGGGTTCTACTGCAGCTATATTGAAATATGCAAGGAATAATGAATCAAAGGAATTTATTATAGCTACTGAATCAGGTATTTTGCATAAAATGCAACAAGCTTGTCCACAAAAAGTATTTATTCCTGCTCCACCAGAAGATAGTACTTGTGCTTGTAATGAATGTAACTTCATGCGTTTGAACACGATGGAGAAACTATATCAATGCTTATTGAATGAAACTCCTGAAATTCATGTAGATAAAAAAATCGCTGAAAAAGCTATTAAGCCGATTCAGCGAATGTTGGAGATTTCTGCTAAATTAGGATTGTAGGAAATCAACTAATTTTTTGATGGCGCGAGCACGGTGACTGATGCTGTTTTTTACATCTTCACCCAATTCTGCAAAAGTTTTATCATATCCATTTGGCATAAAGATAGGATCGTAACCAAATCCAGAGGAACCTCGTTCTTCTGGGTTAATTGTTCCTTCTACAATGCCTTCGAAAGTATGTTCCTTTCCGTCTTGAATCAAGCATACGATGGTACGGAATTGTGCTTTTCTATTATCTTTGTCCTTTAATTCACGCAATAAGCGATTCATATTTGCTTTTGAATCGTGAGCTTCACCAGTACCTTCTAAAGCTGCATAACGGGCAGAATAAACTCCAGGAGCTCCTTGTAAAGCTTCTACTTCTAATCCACTGTCATCAGCAAAGCAATCTAAATGGTAATGCTGATAAATATATTCAGCTTTTTGGCGAGCATTGTCTTCTAAATTATCGGCTGTTTCAGGTATGTCTTCATGACAATTAATATCATCCAAACTCAAAATTTCAAACTGAGATCCGAGTATGGCACGCACTTCAGTTAGTTTATGCTTATTGTTGGTAGCAAATACAAGTTTTTTCATGCTTTTTGACTGTCTAAAACTTCTTCTATGGCTTTTTCATCTTTCTTGTTGACTTTCACCTTTAGTTTGTCGAAACCTTCGCCAAAGACACCAATAACTGCACTTTGTGAAATAAACGCATTGCTATCAATACTTTTTACTAATCTAAATATTTCAACTGACTGACGTTTGGATGCCAAGACGAACAATACTTTTACATTGTGTTTAGAATACCAACCTGTACCATCAAATACTGTTACGCCTCTGTGTGTTTTCTTATTGATGACATCAGCAATTTTGTCGTATTCTTTTGAAAATATGAAAAATTGTACTGATTGACGGGCACTGTTGACAACATAGTCAAGTACATATCCAATAATAAACAAGGTAACGAAACCAAAGATTACTCGTCGAAGATCGTGGAATACAAAATAGCAAGAACTAATAATGATAACATCACATAATTGAATCATGCGACCTAAGGATATATCTCTGTATTTGTTGACGATAGCAGCAATAATATCTGTACCACCAGTACTACCATTAACATTAAATACTATACCTAAGCCAAAACCACACATTACTGATCCGATAATGCATGCCATAAATTCTTGACCTTCACCTAAGATATGTGGAGGAATACCATCGTCACCATTAACTATCTTTTGAAAAAACCACAATAAGAAAGTCAATAGCAAAATGCTATAGCTGGTCTTAATACAGAATTTCAAGCCCAACAACTTGAAAGCAAACATCATTAAGACAGCATTAACAATAAAATAGGTAGATTGGATAGGAAAACCTGTGGCATAATAGATGATAGCACCAATACCAGTAGTTCCACCAGTAGTAATCTGATAGGGCAACAGAAATGTTGCCCATGCAGCTGCATAGCTTATCAAACCTATTGTGATAAAGAAATAATCCTTTACGGTATGATATACCTCTAACTTAGTAGGTTTTTTCAGTGTCATTTCAAGACAATATTTATCAGTTTCTTAGGAACAATAATCACTTTCACAATTTGTTTGCCTTCCATCCATTTCTCAGAACGTTCGTCAGCAACGACTTCTTTCTGTATGGTATCATTATCGGCATCAATTGGGAACTCCTTGTTATAGCGAGCCTTACCGTTGAAAGAAACAGTATAGTTTACATTATCTTCTTTCAGATAATCTTCATTATATGTAGGCCACTGAGCATCGCAAACGGAAGTGTTGTGACCCAACATCTCCCACAACTCTTCGCAGATATGAGGAGTAAATGGAGCCAAGCAAGTTACAATTTGCTCTAATACAGCTTTCTTGCTGCATTTCAGTGAGGTCAGTTCGTTGACACAAATCATGAAAGCACTGATGGATGTGTTATAAGAGAAGTTCTCAATGTCGCCAGTAACCTTCTTAATCAACTTGTGAACGGCTTTCAGTTCTGCAGCATTAGGAACTTCATCTGTCACCAGATAATTGTCCTGACGGTCGTAGAACAAGCCCCAGAATTTCTTAAGGAATCGATGCACACCATCAATGCCATTAGTGTCCCAAGGCTTAGATTGTTCAACTGGTCCTAAGAACATTTCATACAGACGCAATGTATCAGCTCCAAATCGCTCGACAATCATATCTGGATTAACCACATTGAACATAGACTTACTCATCTTCTCGATGGCCCATCCGCAAATGTATTTACCATCTTCGAGTATGAATTCAGCATTGTTGTATTCAGGGCGCCATGCCTTGAATGCCTCAACATCCAAGATGTCGTTTGATACAATGTTTACATCCACATGGATAGGTGTAACGTCATACTGATCTTTCAAATTTAAAGAAACGAATGTGTTGGTATCTTTGATGCGATAAACGAAATTGCTTCGACCTTGAATCATGCCTTGATTCACCAATTTCTGGAATGGCTCTTCCTTGACTGAAACACCCAAGTCGTGCAGGAACTTATTCCAGAAGCGAGAGTAGATCAAGTGACCTGTTGCGTGTTCTGTACCACCCACATAAAGATCAACATTCTGCCAATACTTATCTGCTTTTTCAGATACCAAAGCCTGGTTGTTGTGTGGATCCATGTAACGCAAGTAATAAGCACTTGAACCAGCAAAACCTGGCATAGTGCTCAATTCAAGAGGGAATATCGTCTTATTATCGATCTTACTGTTTTCAACTACTTGATTGTTTACTGTATCCCATGCCCATTTGGTGGCACGACCCAATGGAGGCTCACCCGTTTCTGTGGGTAGATACTTCTCTACCTCAGGCAATTCCAAAGGCAAGCAAGACTCAGGAATCATGCAGGGCATCTCATCTTTATAATATACAGGGAATGGCTCTCCCCAATAACGTTGGCGAGAGAAGATTGCATCGCGCAAGCGATAGTTCACCTTTACCCTACCCAACTGATGCTCCTTCACATATTTCTTGGTAGCAGCTATTGCTTCCTTGATGGTCAGGCCATTCAAATTCAAATCGCAATAAGGCTTAACTCCTGCTTTTGGTGAGTTGCAAACGATACCTTCTTTGGCATCGAAGCTCTCTTCGCTTACATCGCAACCTTCCACCAATGGAACGATAGGCAAGTTGAAATGTTTAGCGAAAGCATAGTCGCGACTATCATGAGCAGGTACTGCCATGATGGCTCCTGTACCATAACCAGCCAATACATAGTCACTTACCCAAATAGGTACTGCTTCGCCAGTAAAAGGATTGATAGCATAACTGCCAGTAAATACACCTGTTACACTACGATCGGCTATACGGTCTCTCTCTGTACGCTTTTTGGTTCTATCAAGATATGCCTCTACCTCAGCTTTTTGTGCTTCGGTGGTAACTTTTGCCACAAATTCGCTCTCTGGAGCCAATACCATGAAAGTAACGCCAAACATAGTGTCAGCACGAGTAGTGAAAATGATAAATTCAACATCACTGTCCTTTACCTTGAATTTCACTTCGGCACCTTCGCTACGGCCTATCCAGTTGCGCTGGGTCTCTTTCAGGGAATCAGTCCATTGGATGTGATCCAAGCCATCGAGCAGACGCTGAGCGTAGGCAGATACTCGCAAGCACCATTGGCGCATCTTCTTCTGTACCACAGGATAACCACCACGAACACTCACGCCTTCTACTACTTCATCGTTTGCTAACACAGTACCTAATTTTGGGCACCAGTTCACCATCATCTCACCCAAATAAGCGATGCGATAATTCATCAAAATCTGTTGCTGTTCTTTCTCGCTCTTGGCATTCCATTCATCAGCAGTGAACTGAAGTTCCTCAGTGCAAGCTACATCCAGATCTTCAGTACCTTTAGTTTTGAAATGCTCTACTAAAGTCTCGATTGGCTGGGCTTTTTGGCACTTATTGCAATAAAAGCTTCCAAACATTTTCTGGAAAGCCCATTGCGTCCAATGGTAATAATCAGGGTCACAAGTGCGTACCTCACGATTCCAGTCGAAGCAGAAACCTATCTTGTCCAACTGGCTACGATAGCGATTGATGTTTTCTGTAGTTGTAATAGCAGGGTGTTGTCCCGTTTGGATTGCATATTGCTCAGCTGGCAAGCCATAAGCATCGTAGCCCATAGGGTTCAACACGTTAAAGCCTTGCTGGCGCTTGAAGCGGGCATAGATGTCTGAGGCAATATAGCCAAGAGGATGTCCTACATGTAATCCTGCTCCTGATGGATAAGGAAACATGTTCAGTACATAGTACTTGGGTTTGTTCTCATTTTCTGTCACTTGATAGGTTTTGTTGTCTACCCATCTTTTTTGCCATTTCTGTTCGATTTCCCTGAAATTATATTCCATTGTTTATATATTTTGTTCTTGGTTATTTATTTTTTACCGCAACGGCTACAAACGAATCGGCGCAACCATAATACAGGAACCACTTGCCTTGATGGTTGACTAATCCCTCAATAAATACAGTACCTGCAGGATATTGTCCACTCTTCTCAAAGTCAGCTTCTGGTTGGAAGAATGGTTTGTCTAAGCGAGTAATGTATTTTGTAGGGTCGTTCTTGTCGAATAATGCTTGTCCAGCACAATAGGAATTGGCTGTATAGTTGGGGTCAGCCCCCTCCCCTGCTTTGTTCTTTCCGTTGTAAAACAGGATGATACCTTTGTCAGTCATGATGGCTGGAGGACCACATTCTGTCAAATCGCTATCGAAGTAACCAGGACGGGTTTTCATTACTTGCAGAAGTTCGCCTTGTTCGTCAAGCATAGGTTCCCAATTCACCAAATCAGTGGAAGTGGCCACATTTACGAATTGCTCGCCCCAATACATCATATATTTATCACCAAATTTGGCAATTACCTGCTGACCGTCTTGCATCTTGGTTATGATAGAAGCCGATTTGGTGAAGTTGTTGGCAAAACGTCCGTTGTATGCTTTGGCAAAGGCAGGTCCGTGCTTTGTCCAAGTTTGCAAATCGTTGGAAGTAGCGACGGCTAATCGAGCTACATCTCTATTCCATTGTGTGTAGAACATTACATAAAGTCCATCTTCAGTTTTTGCCACACGAGGGTCTTCACAGCCTCCTGGCCACTCGTTGGCTTTTTGAGCATCGTCAGCTGGATATACAACAGGAGTATTTTGAATGTCAAAATGCAGTCCGTCAGTTGATTCTGCGTAACCGATGCGAGAGGTTCTGGATCCGATGCCCATGTGTGTAGCATCTTCAGAACGGAACATCACTACAATCTTGCCATCTTTAGTTGTTGCAGCAGGATTGAAAGTATCACCTTCTTGCCAAGCAATAGAATCGCCTGTCATTGGGCAGAAGAACTTGATGTCTTTGTTTGGTGAGATAATAGGATTGATTCCCTCTGGGCGTTGGAAATCCAACCAAGCCCAATCTTCTGGCTGCAAATCTTGCTGACTGCTACATGCTATCAGACAAGCCACTAATGATAATAAGTATATTTTTTTCATTTCGGTGAAGTTTTTTTTCTGTCATAAACAAACATCAGCCACAAGCCCACCAAGATATATGGAATGCTCAGTAACTGTCCCATATTCAATGTCATACCTTGTTCAAATGCCACTTGGTCTTCCTTGATGAATTCAATGAAGAAACGGAAAATGAACACAGAAGCACACCCGAATCCGAAGTAGAATCCTCGCTTCATGTTGAGTTGGTGCTTGCGATAGATGAGATATACAATAAATGCAAGTGTCAGATAAGCAATGGCCTCATATAGCTGAGCAGGATGACGAGGTGCCAATGGATCAGCTATGCTAGGATCGTTGGCCAGTCTTTCAAATACGAATGCCCAGGGCACATCAGTTACCTTACCGATGATTTCTGAGTTCATCAGGTTGGCCATACGAATCCAAAAACCACAAATGAAAGCTGAAACCGTCAGGATATCGGCCATATCAATGAAGTGGATCTTGTATCGCTTGCAATAGAGTAGGGTAGAGATGACCAAGCCCAGGATGCCTCCATGACTGGCTAATCCCTGATAACCAATGTATTTCCAGTTACCGTCAGGTAGATACTTGATAGGTAAGAACATCTCGGTGATGTGATGCAGATAGTAACTTGGTTCATAGAACAAGCAATGCCCAAGGCGAGCTCCTAATAGCACACCGAAAAAGCAATAGAAAAACAAAGGGTCAAAGAGTTCATCGCCCCATCCTTTGTCTTTGTATTCGCGCTTAACAATCATGTAGGAGCAAGCGATGCCGATAACCCAGAACAAACCATAGTACCTGATGTCTATCGATCCAATGCTGAACAACACTGGATCTGGATTCCAATTGATGGTCAAAGGTATCATAATATCTTACACATTAAATCTGAAATGCATGATGTCGCCATCCTGCACCACATAATCCTTTCCTTCAATATTCAGCTTACCAGCCTCACGTACAGCTGCTTCGCTGCCATATTTGATATAGTCGTCATACTTGATGACTTCAGCACGGATAAAACCTTTCTCAAAGTCAGTATGAATTACACCAGCACATTGTGGAGCCTTCCAACCTTTGTGATAGGTCCAGGCTTTCACTTCCATTTCGCCGGCTGTGATGAAGGTTTCCAAGTTCAGGAGCTTGAAGGCACTCTTGATAAGTCTGTTCACGCCCGATTCTTTCAAGCCAAGTTCTTCTAAGAACATCATCTTGTCCTCGTAGGTTTCCAATTCGGCAATATCGGCTTCTGTTCTGGCAGCAATCACGAGTATTTCAGCATCTTCGTCTTTCACTGCTTTACGCACTTGCTCAACATATTGGTTGCCGTTCAGCACACTTGCTTCATCTACATTGCATACATACAACACAGGTTTTGCTGTCAGTAAGAATAAGTTGCGTGCAGCAGCTTGCTCGTCCTTGTCCTCCAATTGTACGGTACGAGCCGACTTGCCCTGACTCAGCACTTCCTTATACTTGAGTAGCACGTTATAAAGTGCTTTAGCCTCTTTGTCACCACCAACCTTTGCCAGTTTCTCCACTTTGGGAATACGAGTCTCAACAGTTTCCAAGTCTTTCAACTGCAACTCGGTATCAATGATTTCCTTATCTCTTACGGGGTTGATGGGACCTTCCACGTGGGTGATATTACCATCATCAAAGCAGCGAAGCACGTGGATAATGGCGTCTGTCTCACGGATATTGCCCAAGAACTTGTTTCCCAGTCCCTCACCTTTGCTGGCACCTTTCACTAAACCAGCTATATCTACAATCTCAACTGTAGCAGGTACGATACGCCCAGGGTGAACGATTTCTGCCAATTTACCCAATCGCTCATCAGGAACTGTAATCATTCCCACGTTTGGTTCGATAGTGCAGAAAGGAAAGTTAGCTGCCTGAGCTTTAGAACTAGAAAGGCAGTTGAAGAGGGTTGATTTGCCAACATTAGGTAACCCTACGATGCCACATTGTAATGCCATATCTGATAAATCTTTATATTCTGTTTATTTTAGTTTGCAAAGATAGTGCAAATCGAGTGGAGAACAAAATAAGTTTACTTATTTTTTATCCCGAGATGCAGCCTGTCTTATTTAAATCGAGAAATAAAACTTATTATCTTAAGTTTAGAACGAAGTAGATGATATCTTGGTTAGAGGAAGTAAGTGGCCCTTTTACTAGAACTAAGCGACCTTGTTACTAGAACTAAGCTCTTAAATTCTCATGAGAATTCTGGCATCTATGATAAAATAAAAAGGCTGTGCCCTTGTTGAAGCACAGCCTTCGAGTTTTAAGGTTATATTAAGGTTTGGAGTTTTTACATAGTCTCTGCGTCCATAGTTACTGTCATGCTTGGTACGAGAACGAACTCTTTCTTGTTCTTGTTCCACTTGTAATAGGTAGTAGTTACCTGCTTGCCTTCATATTGATAGCGGATGCAAATATCGTTGATCCATTCGTTACCATCCCATTTCTGGCAGAGGTTCTCAGTCATACGCTGCTGGTTGTCATACTTGTAGTTATACTGCATGTAGTTAACCAACATATTGTCAATGTTCTTGTAAACAGTCTGGCCTACCATTACACCATTTACTTCTTCGTTATTGTAAACCAAATTGTCGTGGTTACCTGCCATTGCGTTAATACCACATACCATCAAAGCTGCTAAAACGATAAATTTTAAAGTCTTCATTTCTTTATCTCCTATTTTTTTATTTTCTAACATATTGTCACTCGTCTTTCAGAATGACGATGCAAAGGTAGGAGGTTATTCTGGACAAAACAAATAATTTTGCATTTATTTTTATCATTGTGTAAAGCAGTTGCTTTCATTACGCATACCTTTTTGGGTATTTTGCTGACAAAAAGATAACCGATAAATCAAAAGTAGGGTATCTGACCATTCACGGCGATACCCTTTTAAGCAATTTACTTCTCTTTCTGATTGAAAGTTAAATAATGTTATAGAGCAAATTTTAGTGGGCTTCGAGCCAGTTTTTACCCCATCCACAATCTGCTTTTAGGGGTACTTGCATCAAATATGCATGCTCCATTTCTTCTATGACAATCTTCTCAACTATCTCTTTTTCAGACGTTGGAACGCTGAAGTTAAGTTCGTCATGAACTTGAAGAATCATTTTTGCTTTCAGATTATTAGTTTTGAAGCGTTGATAAATGTGGGCCATAGCTACTTTGATAATATCTGCTGCACTACCTTGTATGGGTGCATTGATGGCATTTCGTTCTGCATAGCCCCTTACAGTAGCATTTCGTGAGTTGATATCTGGCAAGTAGCGCTTGCGATGGAAGATAGTTTCCACATAACCGTTTTCTCTTGCTGTATCAATGCTTTTATCCATATAAGCCTTGACTTGAGGGTAGGTTTCGAAATATCCATCAATAAGCTGTCGTGCTTCATTGCGATCTACACCCATCCTTTCTGCTAAGCCAAAGACTGAGATACCATAGATAATTCCAAAGTTAGCTGTTTTTGCCTTTCGGCGCATATCTTTGCTCACATCATTCATCGGTACCTTATAAATTTTAGCTGCTGTTGCAGCATGTACATCATAGTCATGATTGAATGCATCTATCATATTGTAATCACCACTGAGATGAGCCATGATACGAAGCTCTATCTGAGAGTAGTCGGCAGAGAAAAATTCGCAACCTGGATCAGGGATGAAGCATTTGCGAATTTCCTTTCCATCATCGTCGCGAACAGGAATATTTTGTAGGTTTGGATTACTACTACTTAATCGACCTGTTGCTGTAACAGCTTGATTAAAAGAAGTATGTATTCTTCCTGTGCGAGGGTTTATCAATTCAGGCAAAGCGTCGATATAAGTACTTAGTAACTTCTTTAATCCACGATAGTCAAGAATCTTTCCCACTATAGGATGCTTATGGCGAAGGCTTTCCAATACTTCTTCTGAAGTAACATACTGTCCAGTTTTTGTTTTCTTAGGCTTCTCTATCAATTTCATTTCCTTGAATAGGATGTCTCCCACCTGCTTAGGCGAGCTGATATTGAATCGCATGCCTGCTAATTGATAGATTTCCTGCTCTATCTCATTCATTCGTTGATTGTATAGGACTGATGTTTGCTTTAATGCGCTTGTGTCGAGCAATACTCCGTTCGTTTCCATATTTACCAAAACAGGCACCAGAGGCATTTCAATTTCGTAGAAAAGCTGTTCAACTCCCTCTTTCTTCAATTCTTGTTCTAAAATGTTTTTCAGTTGAAGAGTAATGTCAGCATCTTCGCACGCGTACATATATATATCAGTAGGAGAGAGGTCGCGCATGTTTTTCTGATTCTTGCCTTTCGCTCCAATCAGTTCGTCGATATGAATAGTTTTATAGTGCAGATATATTTCTGCCAAATAATCCATGTTGTGCCGAAGTTCAGGTTGAAGAACATAATGCGCCAACATTGTGTCGAATAAAGGACCTTTCACCTCTATACCATAATGGTGTAACATGATCATGTCGTATTTGATGTTTTGTCCCACTTTTAGCGAAGCCTCATTTTCGAAAACAGGTTTGAAGGCTTGCACTATTTTTTGCGCTTCATTGAAGTCTTGGGGTACAGGAATGTAGTAAGCATGATTTTCCTCATCGCTGAAGCTCATACCTACCAAATCGGCCAACATGGGTTCAGTTCCTGTTGTTTCTGTATCTAACGCAAGAATTTTTGCAGACAATAATTTTTTGATAATTTCATTTCTTTTTTCTTCTGTATCAATGAGTTGGTAATCAACCTCTAATTGATTTAACGCTCTGAGATTTGAATTTTCTGGAAAATCCGGGGAGTTAGTCGGATTTATCGCAAACAAATCGCCTTGAATTGGTTCTTTTTTGGTAGCTCCTTCATTTTGTATGGAAGGAGTAGGGGAGTTTGTGGCAAAGAGGGTGCCAGCAAACATGTCTTGTGTTCCCACTTCTTTAGGAGAACCAAGTCTGGCAAGTACCCTGTCATATAGAGAACGGAACTCCAAATCGTCAAAAAGATGTTTCAGTTCTGATAGGTTGGGCTCTTCTACTTTTAATGCTTCTATATCTAACTTGATTGGCACATCTGTTTTAATAGTTGCAAGGAACTTTGAAAAGGCAATCTGTTCTTTGTTGGTTTCCACTTTTGTCTTAAGGGTTCCTTTGAGTTGGTCGGTATGCTCTAACAAGTTTTCGATGCTTCCAAATTCCCTGATAAGTTTTTGGGCAGTTTTCTCACCTACGCCAGGGCAACCTGGAATATTGTCGGAGGCATCACCCATCAAGCCTAGCAGGTCGATGACTTGTAGGGTAGATGATAGGTCGTATTTTGCCTTTACCTCTTCTGACCCCATTATTTCGAATCCACCAGTAAACTTGGGCCTATACATATATATATGTTCTTTCACCAGTTGACCATAGTCTTTATCTGGTGTCAGCATATAAGTGTCAATCCCTTTTTCACCTGCTTTTGTTGCTAATGTGCCGATTACATCATCAGCTTCAAACCCCATAACCTCTAGGATTGGAATGTTATATGCCTTGATGATTTCTTTAATGATTGGCACAGATTTGCGTATATCTTCAGGTGTTTCTTCACGTTGAGCTTTGTAAGCAGGATAGGCCTCATGACGAAAGGTAGGTCCTGCAGGATCAAAAGCGATTCCTATATGCGTAGGATTCTCCTTTTTAAGAACTTCCTCCAAGGTATTAACAAAGCCCATTATGGCAGAGGTATTTTGCCCCTTTGAATTGATGCGAGGGTTTTTAATCAGCGCATAATAAGCTCTATATATAAGTGCATAAGCATCTAGAAGAAATAGTTTATCAGCCGTTTTCATTGTTTCAACATTTTTTTATGTGTAAATGTATAAAAAAATTCAATTAATTACTACTTTTGTATGGAAATAAAGAATGATGAGTCAGGATTTGACGAAAATATGCAAGCCAGTAGAAGCAGAAATGAGTCAATTCATTGAGCTTTACAAGGCATCCTTATCTTCTTCTAATGTGCTATTGAATCAAGTAATAGAACATGTAATTCAAAAGCCAGGTAAGATGATGAGGCCGCTACTATTGTTTCTGATTGCAAAGTATTGTGGTAAAGTTACTCCCGTTGCTTATCATGCTGCCGTTTCATTGGAGTTACTGCATACAGCCACCTTAATACATGATGATGTGGTGGATGAAAGTGACCAGAGAAGGGGACAGGCTTCAGTTAATGCTGCATTTAACAATAAAGTTGCAGTATTATCAGGTGATTTCTTCCTTGCCACAGCTTTGCAGCAAGTCTCCTTGACACGTAATTTTGAGATTGTAGATATTGTTGCAAGACTTGGTCAGGTGTTAGCTGATGGTGAGCTTTTGCAATTGTATAACATTGCAAACAATACATTGTCTTATGATGTTTATTTTGACATCATAAAGAATAAAACAGCAATTCTTTTTTCTTCATGTGCTCGTGCTGGAGCTATTGCTGGGGGGGCAGATTCACAGTTGGTAAAAGAAGCGACTGAGTTTGGTGATTATATTGGTCTTTGTTTCCAAATTAAGGATGATATACTAGATTATTTTGAAAGCAAGGAACTTGGTAAGCCCACAGGAAATGATATGAAAGAGGGTAAACTCACCCTTCCAGTGCTTTATGCTTTGAATTCTACACAAGACTCTACTTATTTGGATATTGCTAAGAAGGTGCGGTTTTCTACAGCTACCGATAGCGAAATTCATCAACTGATAGAGTTTGCTAAAGCAAAGGGTGGCATTGATTTTGCCTATAAGAAAATCGATGAAATCAAAGAAAAAGCATCTGCTTTTTTAGCAGATGCTCCTCAATCTGGTATTATCTCATCACTTCAAGCTTATCTCGATTATGTAGTGGAAAGAAATCACTAAAAGAATTTAACTTCTTTTCCTACAATCTCAGACAATAGTAGATTTGCCAACCTGCTAGTTCCTAATCTGAAGTATTTTTTATCAAGCCATTCTTCTCCCAAAACTTCTTTCACGGTAGTGTAATAGATTATAGCATCTTTTACTGTATTGATACCTCCTGCAGCTTTGAAGCCTTTTTTTATTCCTGTTTTTTCATAGTATTCCTTGATGGCTTTACACATCACATATGCTGCTTCTGGAGTAGCTGATACAGCAATCTTGCCTGTTGATGTTTTGATAAAATCACCTCCTGAATACATGGAGAGTAGGGCAGCTTTCTTTATATCTGAAGCATGTTTTAAAGCTCCTGTTTCCAAGATCACCTTGAGGGTATGGTCTCTACAAGTTTCCTTTATTTCATCGATTTCATCGCACAAATTCTCATAATCTCCAGCCAGATATTTACCTACTGAGAGAACAATGTCTATTTCGTCAGCTCCATCTTTGATGGCTAACGCTGTTTCTACAATCTTTACTTCCGTATAAGTTTGCGATGAAGGAAAACCACCAGCAACACAAGCTACGTTTACATCTTCCACTTCTAATGTATCTTTCACAATTTCTGCGAAACATGGATATACGCATATAGCTGCCACGTTTTTCAATTCTGGAAATTCTTCGTCAAACTGGTTGACTTTCTGCGTGAATTTCATCACGTATTCATCGTTATCTGTTTCCTTTAAGGTAGTTAGATCTATACAATTGAAAATGAATTTCTTTACTTCTAATGTTTCATTTTCTTTTAAGTGTTCTTTTAACAGTTTCTCTACTTCTGCCTTTACTTTGTCATCATCGAGAACTGTATCGTACTTTTTCAATGTTGATATATACTTGCTTTCTTTCAATTGAGGATTTATTCTTTCCTGCTCATGTTCGATGTGAAAATTATGCTCCATGTTCATTTAGTTTTGGATTATTAATATGTCTTGTATTATCTCTCATTGTTTTTTTGGTGATACTTTGCTTGAATGCTTCTGTTAAGTCAACACCTGTTTGGTTGGCGATACATAACAATACCCAGAATATATCTGCTATTTCTTCACTGATATTATCCTTTTCACCGGATTTAAATGATTGGTCCCCGTATTTGCGTGCCATTACTCTTGCTAACTCGCCCACTTCTTCAGTCAATACGGCCATATTGGTAAGTTCGTTAAAGTAACGAACTCCGTATGTTTTGATCCAGTAATCTACTTCTTTCTGTGCTTCCTCAATAGTCATTATTCCTTGTTCTTAGTGTCTATACATATTGTGACAGGTCCATCGTTCAGCAATTCTACTTTCATGTCTGCACCAAACTCGCCTGTGCTTACTTCTTTTCCCAGCATTTTGCTCAGAGTTGTACAAAATTGTTCATATAAAGGTATAGATATTTCATGCCTTGCAGCTTTGATATATGATGGCCTGTTCCCCTTTTTTGTAGAAGCCATCAGTGTAAACTGACTAATTACAAGTATTTCTCCATTTTCATCCAAGATGGATTTGTTCATTATACCATTTTCATCTTCAAATACCCGAAGGTTAACAATCTTCTTGCTCAGCCAGTCAATATCATCTTGACCATCAGCCTCTTCAATACCTAACAATACTAAGAGCCCTTTATTAATTGCCGCTTTGCACTTACCGTTAATGGTAACTGACGCATGTGCTACCTTTTGTATTACTGTTCTCATATATCGCTTTCAAATTTAGTCATTTTTTCTTGAATAGTCGTATATTAATTTTGCTTTTGCTTTTCCCACTGTTGCTGCTAATTGTTCCATAGAAGCTTCTTTGATCCTTTTTAAACTTTTGAATTCATTCATTAGTGCTTGTTTAGTCTTTGCCCCTATGCCACTTATATTGTCCAATTCACTGGATGTTTGGCGTTTGCTCCTTTTATCCCTGTGGAAGTTAATAGCAAATCTATGCACTTCATCTTGTATGTTGGTAAGCAGTTTGAACAACGAAGAGGTTTGCTTGATGCCAATAGTTTGCGGGGGAAAACCATATAGCAGTTCGTTGGTATGGTGTTTGTCGTTTTTTGCCAATCCGGCTATTGGGATATTTATTCCTAAAGCGTCAGTTGCGTCTTTGATGGCATTCATTTGTCCCACACCACCATCTGCGATAATGAGGTCTGGTAGGGGTGTTTCTTCTTCAATGGCGCGTTTATATTTGCGCCAAACTACTTCTCTCATTGAAGCATAGTCATCAGGTCCTATTACGCTCTTTATATTGTATTTTCTATAGTCTTTTTTCGATGGTTTACCTTTGATGAATACCACACAACCAGCTACGGGGTCTGATCCTTGTATATTTGAGTTATCAAAACATTCAATCCTAATAGGAAGTTTCTCTAAATCAAGCAGTTGTTGTAATTCAGTCAGAAGTCTTGTCGATCTTTGTTCTGGGTTCAGTTTCTCTTCTTGTTTGATGCGGTCAACCTTATATTCCTTCACGTTCATTGTTGACAAGTCTAACAATTTCTTCTTGTCTCCTTTTTGTGGTATAGTAAAGGAAGCATCGTTCATTTCCATATCCATCTCAAAAGGAACGATAATTTCTTTGGCCTTGCTTCCGAATCTTTCTCTCATCTCGCTGATACCCAAAGACATAAGCTCTTCTTTGCTTTCGTCTAATCTCTTTTTGTATTCAAATGTGAAGCTTTGGTTGATGCCACCATTTTTAACGTGCATGTAGTTGATATAGGCAGATTTACCATCTTCGTTTTCCTCAATGGAAAATACGTCGATATTATCGAGCTTGTAGTTTACCACTTCCGATTTAGCGTTGTAGTTCTTTAATAATAGGTATCTTTTCTTTGTCAGTTCTGCTTCTTCAAATTCTAAGTTTTCAGCTAATCTGTTCATTTCCATCATTAGCTGCTGCTCTAATTTGCGTGTATTTCCTTTTAATATTTCACGTATTTGGCTGATATTGTTGTTGTATTCTTCTTTGCTTTGCTTGCCAATGCACGGACCTTCACAATTGCCTATATGATATTCAAGACACACCTTGTATTTGCCTGCTTTTATGCTTTCTTCTGTTAGTTGATGGTGGCAGTTGCGTATAGGGTAGAGCTGTTTGATCAACTCAAGTAAAGCATACATTGTCGATACATGTGTGTAAGGCCCATAATAATTGGCTCCTTTATCTGTTAAGTTTCGTGTTTTATAAACTCTTGGGTATTCGCTTTTCTGTATGGCTATAAAAGGGTAGGTTTTGTCATCTTTTAATAGAACATTATATCTAGGTTTGTATTTTTTAATTAATTTGTTTTCTAGGTTTAAGGCGTCTTCTTCTGTATTTACTGTAGTGTAGGTGATGTCTGCTATCTTACTAACCAACATCCTTGTTTTCATTGAATCATGATTTTTTGTAAAATAAGAAGAAACTCTTTTTTTTAGATTCTTGGCTTTGCCCACATAAATAATTATCCCTTCCGCATTCCAATATTGGTAACTGCCAGGTCTCTCTGGAAGAGAAGAAATGATAGCTTTTAGCTTCTCTTCCAAACTTATGTTATTTTTTTTATCCATTAATTATACTTCTTCTTCAGAGCAATAAAGTAATGAATCTACCTCTATGTTGTTATCGAATACTTTGCGTCCGTTTAGATTAGTTAGTTCTATCACGAAATTGATGAGTATTTTTTTAGGGTTCATTTGCTTTACTAAATCGCATGCTGCTTTCATTGAGCCGCCTGTTGCTAAAAGATCATCGTGAATCAGCACTACGTCATTATCATTAATTGCATCTTTGTGCATTTGTAGTGTATCAGTCCCATACTCTTTGGTGTAGCTTTGCTCAATGGTGTCGGCAGGCAATTTGCCTGGTTTGCGAATAGGTACAAAACCTACATGTAATTTGTTTGCAAGGATTGGGGCAAAGATGAATCCTCTCGATTCCAATCCTACTACTTTTGTTATCCCTTTATTTTTATACAACTCATATAAGCGGTTGGTTACTTCCTCCACAGCATCTGGATTTTTAAGCATGGTTGTAATGTCAAAGAACATAATACCTTTCCTGGGGAAATCTGGTACTACTCTTAAGGTCTTTATTAATTCTTCATTGTTCATTATTAATGTGTTTTGATGGTTATTATCTTAAAATGTTTCACGAGGAACATTTATCGGTTACTGCCTTGTGCAAGTACTAATAGCACATTGATATCGCTGGGTGAAACACCAGGAATCCTGCTTGCTTGGCCAATAGTTACAGGGTCTATTCTGGTTAGTTTCTGACGAGCTTCTGTTGAAAGTGACTGCAATGAGTTATAGTTAAACTTGCCTTTGATTTTGATGTTGTCAAGTCTGCTTACCTTTTCTGCGATAAAGCGTTCACGTTCTATATATCCACTGTATTTTATTTGGATTTCTGCAGCTTCCAAAATTTCTTCTTTCCTGTCTGGTATGTTATTCAGCAACTCTTGGAAGGCAGGGATTTGTTCTGCCATTTTTGCTATGGTTACTTGCGGACGAATGATGAGATCCATTAGTTTGCATCCGTGACGGAGTGGGGTAGTGCCCCATTGTTCAAGAACAGTGTTGATGCTTTCTGGCTTTACAGAATACTCTTTTGTGAAGTCCAGTATCTTGTCGATGCTCTCTTTCTTTGATGTCATTAATTCATAGCGATACTGATCAGCCAAACCAATCTCGTGTGCTTTGGGGGTGAGGCGCATATCGGCATCATCCATTCGTAAAAGTATGCGATATTCAGCACGAGAAGTAAACATTCGATAGGGCTCGTCAACGCCTTTTGTCACCAAATCATCAATCAGCACCCCAATATATGCTTCGTCTCTGCCAAGTACCAGAGGTTCACCTCCGTGGCAATTAATATGAGCGTTAATGCCAGCCATCAGACCCTGTCCAGCAGCCTCCTCATAGCCTGTAGTGCCATTTACTTGGCCTGCAAAGAAGAGATTCTTAACTATTTTCGATTCCAATGAGTGTTTCAGTTGAGTTGGGTCGAAATAATCATATTCAATTGCATAACCAGGTCTGTAAACAACAATATCTCTGAAGGCTGGTATTTTCTTTAATGCGGAAATCTGTATTTCCATGGGCAGAGAAGAAGAGAATCCGTTCAGATACATTTCTCTTGTGCTTTCTCCTTCTGGTTCCAAGAAGAGCTGGTGGTGGTCTTTCTCCGCAAATGTAACGATCTTTGTTTCTATGCTTGGACAATATCGCGGGCCTATGCTCTGAATCTGGCCATTATAAAGAGGTGAGTCAACCAATCCACTTCTCAGGATTTTGTGTACTTCCTCATTAGTGTTTACCGTCCAGCAAGTAAGTTGTTTCAAATGCCTTGTATCAGTATCTAAGAAAGAAAATTTGTGAAAGTCATTCTCGCCTTCCTGTACTTCAAGATCTTCAAAATGCACGCTCCTGCTATCAATCCTTACAGGAGTACCTGTTTTCATGCGTGCTGAGTGAATGCCATGTTGCGTAATAGATTCTGTCAATTTATAGGAAGCAGGCTCTGCAATTCTTCCTCCAGGCACCATTTTTCTTCCTATGTGCATTAATCCGTTTAGGAATGTACCTGCAGTGATTATCAGGCATTTACAACGCATAGTTACTCCCCAGATGGTTTTGAGGCCAGTTACTTCTCCATTCTCTATAATTAACTCATCTACAGTGTCTTGCCATATATGAAGGTTAGGTGTATTCTCTAAAATCTCACGCCAAGCCCAGATATATTTCCCTCTGTCGCATTGTGCTCGAGGACTCCACATAGCAGGGCCTTTCGAGCGGTTAAGGATACGGAACTGTATGGCGGTCTTGTCAGTAACAATGCCCATGAAGCCACCCATAGCATCAATTTCACGCACAATCTGTCCTTTGGCAATACCTCCAACGGCAGGGTTGCAGCTCATTTGCGCTATCTTGTTCATATCCATAGTGATAAGGCAGGTTTTTGAGCCAAGTCTTGCTACTGCAGAAGCTGCCTCGCATCCTGCATGGCCAGCACCAATCACTACTATGTCGTAGTTAAATTCCATATCCCATTTTCCTTCTGTCTGCAAAAATAATAAAAAGTTCCCTAATTTCTATCACTCACACTTGGCTTTATTGGCATTGGCTTATTTTGAGTTACCTTTCTTTGCTTCACTCAGCGTTCGGCTCGCCTGAAATCTGCTATAAAACAAGCAATCCTGCACAGTTTTTTCTTAGCGGAAGTAAAAGGTGGGTTTACCAGAACTAAGCCCCCCGTTTACTACTAGTAAGCACCCAGCCTCTTTCTCTGCTTGTTCATCCCCAATCGTTTGCTTAACTACGGAGAAATATTTTCCTAACTGGGGCGTAAAATATCGTTTCGGTTGGGTGATGCAAAGATATAACACCGGCATTGCGGTTCTCGAATGTTTGGACAACTTTTTTAATTTTTTTTTCGTGGACAAGGGTGGTGGTCATTTTGGTCATTTGGTCATTTGGTCAAAATCGTTTTCTGCTTGTCAAAATCTCCATTATAATAATAAATATATTTATTATTATAGTGAGCAAATGACCGAATCCGAAAATGAAAATGACCATTTTGACCTTGACCAACTTTGACCATTTTAGGGGGGCAGGCTTGTCTTTCCTTAAAAGTTTTGGTTTTTAATGCAGCAACTCCAAGGCACGGTTCTCGGCAGCTTCCATGATTTCTCGTTCACCAGGACCTTTGTCGTTAATGCCGCAGAGGTGGAGAATGCCGTGGATGATGACGCGATGCAGTTCGGTATTGTAGTCAGTGCCAAAAAGCTCGGAGTTGGAGCGAACGGTGTCGAGGCTGATGAACAGGTCGCCACTCAGTTTGTTGCCCTCGCAATAGTCGAAGGTGATGATGTCGGTATAGTAGTCGTGCTGCAAGTATTGGCGGTTCACCTCCAGTATTTTCTCGTCGTCACAGAAAAAATAGGCGATTTCACCGACTTTTTTCTGGTATGTTGCCGCTACTTCTTTTATCCAGTCACGCACCTTTGCCTGGTCGATAGCAGGCATTTCTATGTTTTCTGTTTGGAATGTAATCATAAAATAGTTTTTAGAAAAAGAACAAATAACTGATAAGGATTCCTGCAATAATGCCTGATAAGTCAGCTAATAAACCACAGGTAACGGCATTGCGTGTCTTGGTAATACCCACACTGCCAAAATATACTGCTAAAATATAGAATGTTGTATCTGAAGCGCCACGAACCACACAACTCATCCTGCCGACTAAGGAGTCTGCTCCATATTGTTGCATCGTATCTATCATGAGGCCATTGGCGCCACTTCCACTGAGAGATTTCATCAAGGCTGTTGGCAAAGCCCCCACAAAGGTGGTATCTACGCCCGTAAGCCCCACCAAATAGCCAATGCCATCTACCAATATATTCATTGCGCCAGATGCTCTGAAAACACCGATTCCAACGAGAAATGCCACCAGATAAGGGATGATTCTTACAGCTGTGTTAAAACCATCTTTTGCTCCCTCAATAAAGGCATCATATACATTGGCTTTCTTCCACATGCCCCAACTGATAAAAATAATGATAATACCAAATAGAATGATGTTAGCCACCAAAGTAGAATAGGTGCCCATCGTTTCTCGACTTACAGTAATGAACAGCCACATCAGCAAACTGAAAAAAACTGCGATTCCACCAACCAATGATAGGATGGCTTTGTTGAACAGGTTAATGTGCTGGCTGATGCTCACAACAGTAATGCCAACCATCGTTGATATAGTGGTGGTAATTAGAGTGGGAATGAAGATATCAGTTGGTTGTGCAGCTCCCATCTGCGCCCTATACATCATGATGCTGATGGGTATAAGAATTAGTCCTGAAGTGTTGATTACTAAGAACATAATCATGGGGTTGGTGGCTGTGTCTTTTTTAGGGTTCAGCTCTTGTAGTTGATCCATTGCCTTGAGTCCCAGTGGGGTAGCAGCATTGTCAAGCCCCAGCATGTTAGCACTTAGATTCATGAAGATAGAACCTAAAGCAGGATGTCCTTTAGGTATGTCTGGGAACAATTTGCAAAGCACAGGACTCAGGAATCTGGAGAGTGAGTTAATCATACCGCTTTTCTCGCCAATCTTCATGATACCAAGCCAGAAAGCCAGTAAGCCAGTTAGTCCGATGGCAATTTCGAAAGCCGATTTTGAAGAATCGAAAGTAGAATTCACCAATGCCGTGAAGATCTCAGTATCACCGAAGAATATTGTTTTGCAGAGGGCTACAAAAAATGCCACCACAAAGAAAGCTATCCAGATATAGTTCAGTACCATGTAATTTTAGTTTAATGATGCAAAAATAAGAAATATTATCCAATATGCTTCCTAAACAAGTAATAATAATACTTCTCGTCATCGGAGCTGAATTCTGGTAGGAGGCCTTTGCCTATCTGCTCGAAATCATGGTGGGGATAATACTGCCAGTTGCACCAGCTGTCTGTCCAAAGGTAAAGCCATTTCACGCCTTGATGCTTAAATCTCTCCACGAGATGCTCCAGAACCAATGCCCCATAGCCAGGTTTACGACTGAAGAAGAATGAGAGTTTGGCAGCATGAGGCTGAGATTCCATCAGTGTCAGGAGTTCAGCTTCTGTGCGTTTGGCATAGTTGGTACTGCGCACGATGTATTTTCTCACTTCTGGCGAAACACTTTTGAGTTGTTCTTGAAGCCAAACCTCAGCATCGTTCTTTTCTTCAGGCATACAGCCAAATGCAATGGCTTGCAAACCTTCCTCATCCACTATCTTAAAGGAAAACTGAGTAGAGTAATAGTTGCAGCGCACTAGATATTCGCAGAAAATCCGCGTAAATTCTGGAGAATCATCGAATCTCCAGATTTCCGATACTCTCTTTGCAAGAATAGCGATGTCTTCAATATAAAATGGCTTAATTTCCATAAACAGATTTATTGAAAAAAAAGTCGCATGTCCTTAAAATTTTGCTCCTTTTCCTTAAATCCCAGTTTTGCATACTATGTCAAAAAACGAAGTTCATCTTTAATCCTCCACCACTTCCAGATAAAAACTAAATGGACGAAAGCCGTCGTTACAGCTGATCATAGCACTCATAGGGTTTTGCATCCAGCCATCGTAGAAATTTCCTTCACCACGAGCCAAAGCCTTCACAAACTCACGCATGGAGTCCCAAGCAGAAGGGCATAACCCAATTGGTCGCTGCCCATTCTCGGAAATCCATTGCTGGCCTTCCAACACGTCGCATGTATGCTCGATAGGGTTTTCATATTTCGCCATTAAGTCTTCATATACAGTCTGGCGGATAGCTGTGATACGAACTTTATTCATAAATAAAGATGCTTAGTTTTTTATCTTTTATAGTTTTGCCTGTAAAGATACAAATAGTTTTCTTTAGTGCTCGCTTCATTTGTTTTTTATTGTTTATTACCAATAGTAATTAATAAAAAAGCTTCTGGTAAGCCTTGTTATCGTAGCAAGACATACCAGAAGCTAAGAGAGTTTGTATAATTGTGGGATTACTCGCTGAAGAGGATATACTGATCACGTTCAGTTATCCACCAACGGCCGTCAATTTTCTCATACTTATCTTGGTAACGCAGGTACAAGTGACGTGCCTGGTTGTTATTCACCATCAAAGCTGTGAGATATACAAAACCAGAAGCATGAGTGCTGTCAGAAAACTCTACTACCTGTTGGCCTGTTTGATGGAAAGAGACGTCAGCAGCACCTGCAGCTTTATAGATGCGTATCATGTTGTCAACGCCATTGATCTCATTGACATTGTCACCCACAATAATTCTTAATTTCAAATCTTTTGCAAAGATCTCTGCATAACCTTCCTGATTAAACTTATCGCTCTCTGTTGCATAGCGATCTACCAATTCACGAATTTGTAGACGGTCACTCAATTCCTGAGATGAAATAGCCTGTTGTGCGCGTGCACTCATTATGGCTACCAGCATCAGCATCATTACAAATAATTTCTTCATCTTTCTTTTCTTTTAAGTTGTTATCATTTCTGTTGCAAAGTTAGAATAATAACTATAATTATCATTTACACAAAATGCCGATGATGTTGTATGGATGTCAGTTTTTTGCATTATACAAAATAAAATAAGTATTGTTTTTGTGATACGATTGCACTATCTTTGCAATCATAATAAATAGACAAGATAATGAACGACGAATTTGATATCAGACTGCAACAGAATGCGAGTGATAAGGATTTCGAGAATGCCTTACGCCCATTGAGGTTTGAGGACTTCAGTGGACAGGATAAGGTGGTTGATAATCTTCGAGTCTTTGTCCAGGCAGCTCGCATGAGGGGTGAGTCCCTTGATCATGTGTTGCTTCACGGCCCCCCAGGATTGGGAAAGACTACTTTATCGAACATCATAGCAAATGAGTTGGGTGTTGGCATTAAAATAACTTCTGGCCCTGTGTTGGATAAGCCTGGTGATTTAGCTGGCATTCTGACTAGCCTGGAGGAGAATGATGTTTTATTTATTGATGAGATTCATCGTTTGTCTCCTGTCGTCGAAGAATTTCTTTATTCTGCGATGGAAGATTATCGTATTGATATCATGATAGACAAAGGTCCCTCTGCCAGGAGTATTCAATTGGATTTGAATAAGTTTACATTGGTGGGTGCAACTACACGTAGTGGTTTGTTAACAGCTCCTTTGCGTGCTCGATTTGGAATTAATCTTCATTTAGAGTATTATGACAACGTTGTTTTACAAAAGATAATAGAACGTTCTGCTGATATTTTAGGAATTCCTATCCAGAAGAGTGCCTCTGCAGAAATAGCATCTCGTAGTCGTGGCACGCCACGTATAGCCAATGCTTTGCTGAGGCGTGTGCGTGATTTTGCTCAGGTGAAAGGCACTGGAAGTATTGATATGGCCATTGCACGATATGCCTTGGAGGCATTGAACATTGACAAATATGGGTTGGATGAGATTGATAATAAGATTCTTCTTACCATTATTGACAAGTTCAAAGGTGGTCCTGTAGGCTTAAATACTATCGCTACAGCTTTAGGTGAAGATTCTGGCACTATTGAGGAAGTTTACGAGCCTTTCCTCATTAAAGAGGGCTTCATAAAGCGAACCCCAAGAGGTAGGGAGGTAACAGAGTTAGCTTATAAGCATTTAGGTAGGTATCGTTTTTCTGAGCAGGGCGACTTATTTAGTTAAGCGATGCTCGATTGTAAGTTATGGCAAATCTAAAATCTTTGGCTAAAGATACTGCTATTTATGGCCTTAGTAGTATTGTAGGCAGGTTTCTGAATTACCTGCTAGTGCCAGTATATACTATTGCACTGCCTGCTTCAAGTGGAGGTTATGGTGTTGTGACCAATGTTTATGCCTGGGTAGCATTGATGATGGTGATTCTTACTTGTGGCATGGAGACAGGTTTCTTCCGTTTTGCCAACAATGGCAAGGATGAGCCTATGCGTGTTTATTCCACTACTTTGCTTACTGTTGGAGGATTTTCATTAGTTTTTTTAGTTTTAGGTCTGACATTCCTGCGTCCCATAGCTAGTTGGTTGGGATATGCTGATCATCCGTGGTACTTGGGTATGATGATGCTGGTGGTAGCAATGGATGCCTTTCAGGCCATACCTTTTTCCTTTCTGAGATATAAGAACAAGCCTTTGCGTTTCGCTTCATTGAAGCTGTTGTTCATTTTCTTGAACATCACCCTTAACCTTATTTACTATCTGGGGATGAAAGGACAGGATGTTGGCAAGGCATTCTTGATTAATCTTATATGTACCTCAGTTATTATGGTTTGCATGTTACCTGAGTTGAGAGGTTTTAAATACGAATTCGACAAGGATCTTAATCGCCGGATGTTGCGTTATTGCTTGCCTCTGCTGATTTTAGGCATCGCAGGCATCCTCAATCAAGTGGCCGATAAGATTATTTTCCCATATGTGTATCCAGATAAAGCCCAGGGGATTGTGGAATTAGGTATCTATGGGGCTTGTGTAAAGATTGCCATGATTATGGCCATGCTGACGCAGGCTTTCCGTTATGCCTATGAACCGTTTGTGTTTGGCAAAAGTCGTGACAAAGACAGCAAAGAAGTATATGCACAGGGTATGAAGTTTTTCATTATTTTTGCTTTGCTTGCTTACTTGGCTGTGGTCTTTTATCTTGATATTTTGAAATATCTCATCGGCAGAGGCTATTGGGAAGGATTGAAAGTTGTGCCTATTGTCATGATGGCAGAAGTTTTTATGGGAGTATATTTCAATTTGTCGTTCTGGTATAAACTAATTGATGAAACACACTGGGGAGCTTCGTTCTCAATAATCGGCTGTATCACCTTGGTGTTTGTCAATATATTTTTCATCCCCAAATATGGCTATATGGCTTGCGCATGGGCTGGATTCTGTGGCTACGGTATAGCAATGTTGCTCAGCTATTCAATCGGGCAGAAGAAATATCCTATAGATTACGACCTAAAGTCCATAGGTACATATGTTTTGTTGGCAGCTGCTTTGTATGTGGTTGCCGAGTGCTTAGAAATAGTGAACCTGTGGATTCGTCTATTCTTCCGTACAATTTTGTTATTGATTTTTGTTGCATTCATCATCAAGCGTGATTTGCCACTTAGAAATATTCCCTTAATCAACCGTTTTATCAAATAATATTATTATGGAGAATAATCAGACCGAAAAGAGTGTATTTGTTTTCAAGTCGTTTATAGAAGAATACATGGACGTGCGTCGTGATAAGGCAGACGAAAGCGAGGCAGTCAAGTCCATACGTGAAGGAGTGGAAATGAAAGGAGCTACCATCTGGATCCTAATTGCTGCTATCCTTTTGGCTTCTTTGGGTCTTAACGTCAATTCTACGGCAGTGATTATTGGTGCCATGCTAATATCTCCATTGATGGGCCCTATCATGGGTGTAGGCCTTGCGATTGGTTTGGGCGACTTTGATTTGATGAAACGTTCGTTCAAGAATTATTTGGTAATAACCTTGTTCAGTGTGGTTACTGCCACATTATTTTTCTTGATCAGTCCCTCTGTTTCTGAAGGACAATCAGAACTACTTGCTCGTACTTCTCCTACTATTTATGACGTTTTCATCGCATTATTTGGTGGTGCTGCAGGTTTTATAGCTCTTTCTACTACAAAGAAAGGTTCAGTTATTCCTGGTGTAGCTATAGCTACTGCTTTGATGCCGCCTTTATGTACGGCAGGCTTCGGGTTGGCTACAGGTAACCTGCTTTATTTTCTTGGAGCTTTTTATCTCTACTTTATCAATTCGGTTTTTATTTGTGTCGCTACCTTCCTTGGGACAAGGTTTATGCGTTTTAGCCGATTAAAATATGTAGATAAAGAGCGCGAAAAGAAAGTGCGTAAATATATTGTGTGGGTAGTAGTATTGACTATGATTCCTGCAGTTTATCTAACTTATGGTATTTTGAACGATACTATTTATGAAGGTTCTGTAAATCGCTTCGTGAACGAACAGTTGAGTTTTGAGAATGCTCAAGTTGTGGATAAAAAAGTGGAGAAGCGAGATGGAGCGAAAGAACTTCGTGTGGTGTTGGTCGGCAAAGAGGTTGCCGATAGTACTATTATTATGGCACAACGCCGTATGGCAGACTATAACCTTGGGGATACCAAGTTGGTGGTATTGCAAGGTGTTAGTGGCCAGCAAGCTGCTTCGATGGACATTACATCAGTACGTGCTCAGGTGTTGGAGGATTTCTATAAAAATGGAGAGGTTAAATTACAACAACAAGCTGTTCTTATTGACTCTATTCAGGGTATATTGAATAGTTATCTTACATATGATGAATTAGCACGAACCTTAATGCCAGAGATGAAGGTGCTTTATCCTCAAGTAACTCGTTTTTCTCTTTCCAGATCATTGGAGATGAGTGTCGATTCTGCCCGTGCTGATACAGTTACCTTTGCCATTATCCATCTTAATAAGCGCATGGATGATCGTGAGAAAGCCAAGATGGTGGAATGGATGAAGGCTCGCACTAATTCAAAGGAACTTAGATTGCTGTTGGAATAGTTCTTATCTCAATAGCAAATGCTTGCTATCACATAAAGCAAAGCTTACTATCACAGGTCGCAATGCTATCTATCACTCGCCGTAATATCTTCTATCACCCGTCGCAGTATCTCCTATGGGGTATAGGAGATACTGCGTTCACCCATAGGAAGCTTTCCGACACCCCATAGCAAAGTCTCAGACCACCAATAGTAATATCTCCTTTCCTAAGTAGAATAAAATTAGGGTGTGCACTTCAAAATGCACACCCTAAAACTATTTATTTCAATATACTTGTTTACTGAATCTTAGCAGCAAACCCACCACCAGGAGCAAGGTGTATCTGTAAACGTGAACCTGTTGTCTCGTTTGTCAGTTTGAAATCTGAACCTTTGCGATCAGCATTCACTCCATCCTTGAAGAGTTGCATTTGCTTGCCGCTAAGAAAAGACAAATCAATAGTGAGATCGCGGGCTTCACGGTTAGTGATGCCTCCCACATACCAGGTATTACCACTACGGCGAGCCGTTACTATATACTCACCAACCTTACCTTCGAGAATACGCGTTTCGTCCCATACGGTAGGTATTTTAGCGATGAAATCAGTACATTCTGGTTCTTTCAGGTAATTCGTAGGTGAATCACAAAGCATGTTTAGAGGAGAATCCAGCACCACATACAGGCCTAATTGGTGACAACGAGTCCCCTGGCTCATTGGTTCAGAGTTTGAAGGATGATAGTTCCTGATGCCACCATTCAGCATAGCACCTTGGGTATAGTCCATAGGACCAGCTGCCTGACGGATATAAGGAATAGTCACATCATACTTCAACTGATCAGTTCCAGACTCCCATTTCATTTGTTCCAAACCATGTACCCCTTCAAAGTTTACAACATTAGGATAGGTACGGTTAAGCCCTGATGGCTTATAAGTTCCATGGAAGTCTGCTAACATATGGTATTTGGCACAAGTAGCAGCAGCACGATACATAAACTCAGTCATCAACTGGTCGTCACGATCCATAAAGTCGATCTTAAAGCCTTTTACACCCATGTCAGAGAAATATTTGCACACATTCTCCATGTCTCGATTGAATGCGTAATAGCCAGCCCAAAGGATGATGCCCACGCCTTTCTGCTTGCCATAGTCCACTATGCCCTTGAGGTCAATTTCAGGTATAATCTGCAAGAGGTCAGCTTTGAGGTTTACTGCCCATCCTTCATCTAGGATAACATACTCGATGCCTTTCTGTGATGCAAAGTCGATGTAATATTTATAGGTTTCTGTATTAATGCCTGCACGGAAATCTACACCACCAATGTTCCAGTCGTTCCACCAATCCCAAGCTACCTTACCAGGTTTAACCCAACTATAGTCGGCCACTCTTGAGGGTTCACCCAATTGATAACTTAATGTACTTGCTGCAATACCTTTATCTTCCTTGGATACTATGGCGATTCGCCAAGGGAAAGTACGAGGACCGTTGATCTTAGCAATAAAGTTCTCACCTTCACTAACAGGCTCTTGCAGCATGTTATGCCCACCTTGCTTCATTGTTTTTGGATAGGGAGCATTGATACCTTGCATCTTATCAGAGCCTGTACCTAACAGATAGAGGCCAGGATAGCTTTCAAGGTTAGTCTCTGTGATACAAACTATACCGTCGTCTGTCTTTACCATTACGGGGAGGAATGTCAGACGGTCTCTCTTCATATCTTTCACCTTGTATTCGCTATACAGGTTTTCGAACGAAGACCCAAACTGAGCGGTGAAATCGCCTGCTTTGTAATCTTCACGGACATAAGAAGCAATCACATCATCATCATCGTCAAAGTTGAAAGCTGTATTGTCTTTCTGAATGTTGAAAGGAGTCTTACGGGTAGTTGTGAGACGATAAGCTATACCGTCATCATAAGCACGGAACTCCACTCCGTAGTCGCCCCTGAAAGTAAGTGTTAGCGCATTGTAGTTATCTTTCAATTCCTTGGCGCGATACATAGGCGATGGAATCATTTGATTGATGCTCTGAGTCTTTTTCGACTTAAGTCTTGGATTTAGACCCCATACTTCTCCTGTTGTCAAAGTCATACCGATAGGTGAATCATCCATTACTTCTTCACCATCTAAAGAAATAGAATAAGTGAGCTGTTGCCCAAGTTCAATTACTGTTGTTACCCTGCCGTTTGGAGAAGCAAGTTTGAATTCTTTTTGTGCCGATGCTCCATATGCTATGCAGAGCAACATTGCCACTAATGCAAATTTTTTCATAATATAAGCGATTTATTCGTTATCTAAAGAGTGACATATGCTAGAGTTCATGCGTCTCAGCTGAGCTTCATCGAGTTTAATGACCTTACGATCATAGGTCATCAAACCGTTCACCTCAATCTCAACATCTGTAGTTTGCGTATATACAGCTGCTGAGAAGCCTTTGGGAATATAATCCTTCAGCATTTGCGCATATTTCAGATATTCATCCGTCACTTCCTGCTCAGTGTTGAACTGCACATAACCCCAGTTACGGTCGGGCTCCCAGATGTTCTCCTTAATTACTCGCCCAATACCACCATACTCACCCAGCACATTCACGCGAGAGCCATCGTATAGATACATGTCTGGTTGTGGATAGTTATGCAGGTCGAGGATATCGCCTACAGGATAGTGATTACCGCCACTGGCTGGATTTACTAAACGAGAAGGGTCATGCTGCTTGGTCCATTCCACAATTTCCTTGGTCTTGAACTGCCCCCAAGCCTCGTTGAATGGTACCCAAACAGCAATACAAGGATAGCTATATAAAGCATCCATTATTTCTTTCCATTCCTTACGGTAGTTAGCCTCACTCTCAGCACTGCGATTCAACTCTGTATCATTAAAATATTCTTTGTTTTGCCAACGTGGATTCCTGTCACCACTTGGCATATCCTGCCACAACAAGATACCCATCTTGTCACAGTAGGTATACCATCGTGCGGGTTCCACCTTGATGTGCTTGCGAATCATATTATAACCAAAATCCTTGGTCTTCTGGATATCATATTTCAGGGCTTCATCAGTAGGAGCAGTATATAAGCCATCTGGCCACCAGCCTTGATCTAATGGACCATACATGAAGATAGGTTTGTTGTTGAGCTGTAAACGCATGATACCATTCTTGTCTTTACCAGCAGAGATCTTGCGCATAGCAGCATAGCTATCCACTTTGTCCACTACAGTGCCGTTTTTCAGCAAACTAACTTTTACAGTGTAAAGGAATGGAGAGTCAGGCGACCATAACTTAGCATCAGCAGGCATTTGCACTTGTACTGGCAAATTATTCACTGATGCACCTTCAGCTACTAGCTTAGAACCATCATAAACGCTCACCTTGGCTTGGTAACCTTTGCTTGTTATACCTTCGGTCTCAACTTCTACTTGCAACTGATGGTTATCGATATCTGGGGTAGTCCTCAAATTAGCAATATGAGCTTCTGTAACTGGTTCCAACCAAACAGTTTGCCAGATTCCTGTTACTGGAGTATACCAAATACCACTAGGATTGTTTACTTGTTTACCACGAGGTTGGTAGCTTTTATCGGTAGGATCCCATACACGAACTGTCAATTGATTGGTTCCGCGTGCATTGAGAGCATCAGTGACGTCTAGATAAAAGGGAACATAGCCTCCTGTATGAGAACCTACACTCATGCCATTTACCCATACGTCTGCTTTCCAGTCAACAGCTCCGAAATGTAGTAATATTCTCTTACCTGCCCAAGTCTTAGGGACATCGAAGGTACGCTGATACCACAATTCTTCATTATCATTCACACGTTTGCCAACGCCCGAGAGAGATGACTCAACGGCAAAAGGCACTAGAATTTCACCATCCCAACTTTTAGGAGTAGCTTCTCCCTTTGGTTTAATAGCATAATTCCACAAACCGTTCAGATTCTTCCAGTCTGGCCTTTCCATAATGGGGCGTGGATATTCTGCCCAAACATTATTTGGTGTTACCTGTTCTGCCCATGAGGTCTTGATCTTGTCACCTACTGGTTTCCAATTCTGCGCCAGGGTACATACGGATGTCAGCATAAATACAGACAACCACATCATTGTCTTTTTCATTGCAAAATTTTTTTAAGATTAAATTATTATACTCACAAAGATAAATAAAACATATTACATATATGCAATTTGGAAGAAAGAAAAATTATTAGCCTATTAAAAAAACAGAAAGAAGGAGGAAGATGTATTATTATTCAATTATTTTCCGTACCTTTGCACCCCTAAAATAAAGATTAAGAGATTTTTAATGAAGACTTTCGAAGAATTAGGCGTATCGGCAGACATTTGCCGCGCCATTTATGAACTAGGGTTCGTTAACCCTATGCCTGTACAAGAGGAAGTAATCCCTTATTTGCTGAGCGGAGACGCTGATGTCGTGGCGTTGGCACAGACGGGTACAGGTAAGACGGCAGCATTTGGTCTGCCTGTAATACAAAAGCTGGATGTGGATCAGCGGGTTCCCCAGTCATTGATACTTTGCCCTACCCGTGAGTTGTGCCTGCAAATAGCTGGTGACTTGAAGGATTATTCTAAGTATGTAGAAGGCGTTCATGTGTTGCCTGTATATGGTGGTTCGTCTATCGAAAGCCAAATACGTTCTTTAAAGCAGGGAGTACACATTGTGGTAGCTACTCCAGGGCGATTGCTTGATCTGATGCGTCGAGACAAAGTCTCATTGGCCAATATCAAGAATGTGGTGATGGATGAGGCTGACGAGATGCTCGATATGGGATTTTCAGAGGACCTGAATGCCATTCTTGATGCTGTGCCTGAAACTCGTAATACGCTGATGTTTTCGGCTACTATGAATAAGGAGATCGAGAAAATAGCCAAGAACTACCTGCATGATGCGAAAGAAATAACCATTGGACGCAAAAACGAAAGTACGCACAATGTAAACCATATTTATTATTGTGTTCATGCAAAGGATAAATACGAGACTCTGAAACGTATCGTGGATTATCATCCAAATATTTATGCCATCATTTTTTGCCGAACTCGTGTAGAAACGCAGGAGATTGCTGACAAGTTGATGCAGGATGGATATGATGCAGACAGTCTTCATGGTGAGCTTTCACAAGCAGCTCGTGATTTAGTGATGCAGAAATTCCGCTTACGACATTTGCAATTGTTGGTGGCTACCGATGTGGCAGCTCGCGGACTGGATGTAGATGACTTAACGCATGTTATCAACTATGGTTTGCCTGATGATATTGAGTACTATACTCACCGAAGTGGGCGTACAGGTCGTGCAGGCAAGACAGGCACATCCATAGCCATCATCAACCTTCGCGAGAAAGGTAAGATGCGAAATATTGAGAAGGTGATTGGCCATGAGTTCCAACCAGGGGAAATGCCTACTCGTCAGCAGATTTGTAAGAAACAGTTGATGAAGTCAATCGACAACCTAGAGAAAGTGCAGGTAAACGAGGATGAAATCAACGAGTTTATGCCTGAAGTGTATCGTAAACTCGACTGGCTGAGCAAAGAAGATGTGTTGAAAAGGGTTGTTTCTACCGCATTTAACCGCTTCTTAGATTACTATCGAAATCGTCCTGAGATTGAAATAGATAATGGCCGTGAGCGCAATAAAGACAAGGAAGGGAAAGCAGGAAAACATAGTCGTAGTCGCATAGCAGAGGAAGGTTTCAGCCGTTTGTTCATCAATTTGGGTCGTACTGATCGTTTGAACCCTAAGACACTGATGAGCCTTGTTAATGAGCATATTCATGGGAAAGTGGAAATTGGTCGCATTGATGTAATGCAGAATTTCTCATTTTTTGAGGTAAGGGAAAATGATGCTGACCGTGTGGTGAGGTTCTTGAATGGCCAGAGCTACAAGAACAGAACCATCACCGTTGAATTCTCAAATCCAGGTCAGGATGAGGAAAAACCTAGAAAGACTGAAGTGAAAGGTAGGACTGAAAGGAAATCAGATAAAAGAAGTCGGGAAAGGAAAGAAGAAAGAGCTTCTCATGATAATCATCGTTCTGCTCGTGATAAGGACAAAGAAGTGATGAAGCAACTTCGCGATATTAAGGCAGCGAAGAAAGCGGCAAAAAACAAACCTAGTCGTGAAGAACGTGGCTACACAAAGCCTCGTGGCCGCAAAGATGATTGGATGCAGTTTTTCATGCAGGACAATGAATTAAAAGGTGATGCTCCTGACTTTAACGAAGATGGATGGGCAAAAAAAAGCAAAAAGAAATGACATAAGTATCCCTGCCGAGTGCAGGGATATTTTTTTAAAATACAGATAGCAAAACGCCTATTAAGATAATGTATCT
Source organism: uncultured Bacteroidales bacterium (assembly GCA_902775375.1). Lineage (GTDB taxonomy): Bacteria > Bacteroidota > Bacteroidia > Bacteroidales > Bacteroidaceae > Bacteroides. The sequence goes on from CACYLU010000001.1 coordinate 168,336, forward strand.
TATTGCTTTGCCTAAGATCATGGCAGTGATAGTGATGGGTAGGTTGCTTCGCATTAATCCAAGAGCAACAGCAATAGGTCCACCGATGAAAGGCAGAAAAGCAAAGAATGCCATCCAGGCGCCTTTTCCTTGAAGGAATGTTTGTGCCTTTTTTACATGCTTTTCTTTGATGTGGAAATATTTCTCAATCCACTCCATTTTCCCTAAGCTACCTAACCAATAGCAAGTCATACCTCCCATGGTGTTGCCAATGGTGGCAGCAATGAGGATGCCGATAGGATTCAATCCTAAAGACAGTAGACCTGTTAGTACTAATTCAGAACTGAATGGTATCAAGCTACCTGCTAAAAAGGCTGTAAGCAACATGCCGATATAGCCCCAGTCAGTCATAAGTTGAATAAAGGCATCCATTTTTCAGTATAGGAGATTGATGATGAATACAGGAATTATGAAGACTAACATACAGATAAAAAACAAATTCGACCATTTGTTGCGGGTAAGGGTAGAAAAATGGCCATATAGCAAGCCGTTACCTATCTGTATAAAAGGTAATAGCTGTACAGAAGAAGATATGCAGCTGAAGGCTAATATAAATAGCAATGTCGTAGTAACGATGAAGAACTGCAGATAGCAGCGAGTCTGCATCTTTTCATCCATTGAATGCAGCATAGAGTGGGCGGCACTCACCATAAAAATGATGAACGAATAAATGAGCATTACAATGATTGGTAGTTGGGAGTTATCAAAATAGATGCCCTCTGTTTTAGTAATATCTGCTATCTTCGTCGCGATTTCTCCGCCTTGACTATTCCATAACTCATAAACAACATATACCCCTATAGGAATGGAAAAGCCAAAAATAGAAGCGACAAAACTTCTAATATTTAATGACTTGAAAATGTAGCAACTATACAATAGGTATGGTACAATCCATACGATTTTAGGCACTAAAATGCAACCTATACCCCAAAAGATAAAAGCATGGAACAACAAGCCTGCTGACCATTCTTTCTGAAAGCTATTGAACAAAAAAAAGATACTTACTAGACAACAAAGTGCAATGATATTACCTTCATAAATAGAATGAATAATTGGGCATATGGAGATTAACGTCAAATAAATGACTGTTTGGAATGAAGCTCTCAGTCGGATAATGGCAAATAACTTATTAATGACAATCAGTAAGTATCCTATAAGAGCATATAAAGCATACGCCCCAATTGTTTCTATCGAGTTAGAAATGGGGCGTATTAAAAAACACACTACCCATAAGGCAATAGAAACGATTATGGCTGATGTCAACGTTAGTTGACTGGTAACTATTTTTTTTTGAATAATATTAGCCAAGGTCTTTGCCTATATCCCTTCTATTATACTTTTTCTCGAAATCAATTAAACTGGCCGCAAAGTAGCTTTGCTTCAGCGCTTCCTCGCGGGTCTCGCCATAAGAACATACAGCTATAACACGCCCGCCAGCAGTAACCGTTTTGCCTTCTTTGATGGTGGTACCTGCATGGAAGATGATACTACCCGTTTCTGCAGCTGTTTCCAGTCCTTTAATCTCAAAGCCCTTTTCATATTTTTCCGGGTAACCACCGCTAACCAGCATTACGCAAGCAGCACAGCGATGGTCATGCTCTAAAGTATATTGATCGAGGTTGCCGGCATCTACACCTTCAAACAGTTCTACCAAGTCGCTCTTGATGCGTAACATCACACTTTCTGTCTCAGGATCACCCATACGGCAATTATACTCGATGACATAAGGGTTGTTCTTTACATTAATCAGACCTAAGAAAATAAAACCTTTGTAGAGGATACCTTCTTCACGCAAGCCATTGACTGTAGGTTCGATGATGCGTGTGCGTACTTTCTCCATGAAAGCCCTATCTGCAAAAGGAACAGGGGTAACACTACCCATTCCACCAGTGTTAAGACCTTTGTCACCCTCGCCAATACGCTTGTAGTCTTTGGCTACAGGCAACACTTTATAGTGCTCGCCATCTGTCAATACGAATACTGAGCATTCAATGCCACTGAGAAATTCTTCTATCAATACTGTTGAACTGGCATCTCCAAACATGCCACCCAACATCTCTTTTAGTTCTTTCTTGGCTTCTTCCAATGATGGGAGAATCAGAACACCTTTGCCTGCACAAAGGCCATCTGCTTTTAAGACGTATGGAGCCTCTAGTGATTCTAAGAATGCCAAACCTTCACTCAGATTTGCTGAAGTAACGCTCATGTAGCGAGCTGTTGGAATGTTATGACGCATCATAAACCCTTTGGCAAATTCCTTGCTTCCTTCCAACTGAGCGCCTGCTTTAGTAGGGCCAATTACAGCTATATGTGATGTCTTGGCATCTCCTTTCAGAAAGTCATAAATACCATTCACCAATGGGTCTTCTGGACCAACTACTACCATGTCTATGTCGTTTTTCAGCACAAACTCACGGATAGCAGGAAAATCAGTTGCCTTCATAGCAACATTCTCGCCAACGAGTGTAGTACCTGCATTGCCAGGAGCAATGAACAATTTTTCTACTTTTTTGCTTTGGGCAATTTTCCAAGCTAACGCATGCTCACGTCCACCTGAACCTAACAACAGTATCTTCATTATCTTACAGAGTTTTAGAGGTTATCTTCAAAATATCTAGTTATCTTCTCATGCAGATGAATGCGGTCTCTGCCTGAAACATTGTGGGGATGACCAGGATAGATAAACAAATCGGGGTAAGTACGGGCATCTACACAAGCCTTGATAAAACTCAATGTGTGCTGAGGAACACAAGTCTCATCTTGATAGTCATGAATCATCAGCAGATGACCTTTCAAGTTGCCAGCCAGATTCCTAAGATTCGTTTCTTTATATCCATCTGGATTAGCTTGTGGGGTGTTCATATATCGTTCACCATACATTACCTCATAGAAAGCCCAATCTATGACAGGTCCTCCTGCTACACCTACTTTATATATTTCAGGATAGCGTAACATCAGTGAGGTTGTCATGTGGCCACCGAAGCTCCAACCATGCACACCAATTCGGTTAGCATCCACATATGGCAAGCTTTTTAAGAATTCTACTCCCTTCACTTGGTCTTTACTTTCTTCCACTCCTAAATGTCTGAAAGTGGTACTCTCGAACTCAAAGCCTCGGTTGTCACTTCCCCTATTATCAAGCGTAAACATAATATAGCCTTTGTTAGCCATATACAGGTCCCAACCACGCGCATCGTAGCGTAAACCGTTATGAATCATTTGAGCGTGAGGGCCACCATATACATAGACAATGGTTGGATACTTCTTGGTTGCGTCAAAATCGGCAGGCTTGCATATTCGGTAATAGAGTTCTGTTTTTCCATCAGAGGCCTTGATGGTACCCGTCTCTATTTGAGGCAACAAGAATCCTTTGAGAGGATCTTCGGCTGTGAGTAAGTTAATGGCTTTGGCCAATCCTTTGCCAGTGGTGTTATATACATCAATTATACGAGCTTCTGTAGGGGTAGAGTAGTTGTCTATCAAGTAAGTGCCTGACGCTGAAATCTGAGCTCTATGCACACCTTCAGTATCATTTAGTGTGGTCTTGGTTCCATTCTTTACATTCACCTTATAGATGTTTGTTTGCAAAGGTGATACTTCTGTTGAAGAATATATAATTTCTTTCTTAGCCTCATTGAAACCTAAGATACCTTGTACCAACCAGTTTCCCTTTGTTAACTGGGTTGTCTTGAAAGACTCCTTATAGGATGAGTTACCCACTGAATGTTTTTCAGGATAAACACTTGTCTGAGTATCCATCAGATAAAGATGGTTAAATCCATCGCGTTCGCTCTGATAGATGAACTTGCTAGGATCCCAAGGTAAGAAAACAATAGGATTTTCTGGTTCCACATATTTGGGATTTTCTTCCTCGTAGAACACACCCATCAGTTTGCCCGTCTTTACATCATACTGGCATAACTTAGCATGATTTTGATCACGATTCAGTTCTATCAGCCAAATGCTTTTTTCATCTGGAGCCCAACTGATGTTGGTAAAATAACGGTCGGTAGGGTCACCAGCATCTAGGTATATAGTTTTGTCTGTGTTAACGTCATAGATACCTACCTTCACTTTATGAGAAGTCATGCCAGCCATAGGATAGCGAACAGGAGTAAGTTCGCCTACTCGTGCATCGATATCCACCAAAGGATACTCTGTTACCATGCTCTCGTCCATGTTGTAAAAGGCCAACAAATTTCCTTTAGGACTCCAAAACGTTCCTTTGTTGATGCCAAATTCATTACGGTGTACACTTTGCCCTACAACAATGCCTTCAGGCTCATCTGTCAGTTGCTTGCCATTCACATATAGATTATTTTTAATAGTGTAGGCAAGATTGCAACTATTGTTATTGAAATCTGCATTTGCTGCTCCTCTAGGCATCTCCTGTTTTGCAACGACGGTCTTGTTTTTCCAGTCCAATACATAATAGCTGGTACGAGTACGAACAAGTATCTTTGACTCTCCAGGCCATAAAAGTTGGACATTCTGCAAAGATGGTAGATTAGTGTCAATGCCATCCTTTTTCAATATATCTGAAATATCATCTATCTCTACCAATAAAGTTTCCTTGCCGTTTCTCAAATCAACCGTTACTATCCTGTCAATTTCAGGTTTTACCAAGACATCGCCCCACCACTGCAAACCATATAAGTTTTCTGCATAGTGATAAGTCTCACCACCAGGGAGTAAGTCGTCCAAAGTAGGCATTTTCAATTCTTGAGCCATAAGATTCCCAATAGTCAATGCTGCAGATAAAAGCAATGAAATTTTTTTAAAAGATTGTGGTATCATAATATTATTCACCTTTTTCCTTCAATTCACGTTTCTTGCGTTCTGGGTACGACTCGCCACGACGAGGTCTCTTTTCACTTTTTCCCCCATAAGGTTTCTTGTCACCATCTTTACGGAATGGCTTGCGATCTCCATCTTTGCGGAAAGTTTTGGCTTCTCCGTCCTTTTTGAAAGGCTTTTTGTCTCCGTCCTTACGGAATGGTTTATGATCTCCGTCTTTTTTGAAAGGTTTCTTGTCTCCTTCTTTGTGGAATGGTTTCCCCCTTTCTGTGCGATATTGTTTACTATGCTCTGCTTTCAATTCAGGGTGCAGCTTTTCTTCTTCTAAGCGTTTCTTCTTCGCTTCTGCCTTTTCATAGCGTTCCAATTCAGCAAGACGGTGTTGCTCAGGTGTAAGCCATTTACTATGTAAAACACGTTTATTGGGCTTTTCACCTGTTGGCTTCTCCTTGTCCTTATCCAGTTCTTCGCCTGATTCACGGAACTTTACATACTTGCCTTCAAATATTTCATACTCGCGGAAGGAGCATTCCAGTTCACCATTCAAAACAGCAATCTTGCGAGTAGGTTTCAAGCCAATTTGGTCGAAACATTCTTCACGATAGCTCAACACCCAAGCCTGTCCACCTACAAAAGCATGCTTTAATCGCTCACCAATGGTAGCATATAATTCCAGTAAATTGTCTGATGAGATTCGCTCACCATAAGGTGGATTGGTGATCATCACTGACTTTTCGGTAGGTTGCACGAAATCCTTAATATCTCTCATCTCTACATCAATGATTCGTGTCATACCCGCGCGTTTGATATTACCTCGTGTGGTTGCCACCATCTTTGGATTGTAGTCATAGGCATAAATGTGATGTTCGAACTCCCGCTCATTGGACTCGTCGTTATAGATAGACTCCAGCAGTTCGGCATCAAAGTCAGGCCATTTCTCAAAAGCATAGCCTTGTGTCCTAAAAATACCAGGAGCCATGTTTTTGGCAATTAGCGCCGCTTCTATGGGGATGGTACCTGATCCACACATAGGGTCAATCAAGTCGGTTTCCCCTTGCCACCCTGTCATCATGATCAGGCCTGCAGCCAACACTTCATTCAATGGGGCATCACCTGTTTCTGCACGATAGCCGCGTCTGTGAAGTGAAACGCCTGATGAGTCAAGAGAAACTGTACACTGATTATCATTAATGTGTATATTGAGCAAAATGTCGGGATTCTTTACACTGACACTGGGACGCTTGCCTTCCTTATCGCGGAAATAATCAGCTATAGCGTCCTTCACCTTATAGCTAACATACATGGAATGGCGGAATTGCTCGCTATGTACTGTTGCGTCAACGGCAAAAGTCTGGCCTACTGACAGGTAGTTGTCCCACTCTATATCTTTTACTGCTTCATAGACTTCATCGGCATTATTGGCCTCAAACTGTTTAATAGGCTTGAGAATGCGTAGAGCTGTATGCAGTGAGAAGTTGGCAAGGTACATCATGCGCTTGTCAGCAGTGAAACTTACCATACGCTTACCTATTTCAACATTCTCAGCACCTAATGTTGTCAGTTCTTTCGCCAATATTTCCTCCAGTCCTTGAAAGGTTTTGGCAATCAATGTAAAGTTTTCGTTATATTGCATAATTCTTAAAATTGTCTATTTCTTTGGCCCGGTTCTGGGTTATCCTTGCACCTGGTCTCACATTTTCTGTTACCCATATATTGCCACCAACGGTAGCTCCTTTGCCAATGGTGATTCGTCCTAAAATGGTGGCATTTGAGTAGATAATCACATCATCTTCCAGCTTTGGGTGGCGAGGAATGCCTTTGATAGGCTTGCCGTCAGCATCTAATGGAAAACTTCTTGCACCTAGCGTTACACCTTGGTATAGCTTTACGTTGTTGCCTATAACACAAGTTTCACCAATCACGACACCAGTTCCGTGGTCGATAGCAAAACTATGGCCAATCTGTGCTCCTGGGTGTATGTCAATGCCTGTTTCACTATGGGCCTGCTCAGTGATGATGCGAGGGATCAGTGGTACGCCCAATACTAATAACTGGTGGGCTATGCGATAATTGGTGATTGCGCGAATGGCAGGATAGCAGGAAATCACCTCGCCATAGTTGTGGGCAGCAGGATCTCCATTGAACATAGCTTCCACATCAGTTGCTAAAATACGTCTTAGGTCAGGCAATGAAGCCATAAATTTCACAGCCAACTGCGCAGCCTCTTGTTGCTGGCAGTCAGTGCATCCACAGTCCTCGTCGGTATTGTCAAAGCACAGGCCTGCCAAAATTTGACTCTTCAGAAGGTTGTATGCTTTCTCAGTATGAACACCAATATGGTAAGTAATAGTGCGGCTATTCACAGCCGAATTGCCAAAATAGCCTGGGAAGAGTAAAATCCTAAGTTCTTCCACTAAAGAATGGATGGTATTGGATGATGGCAGAGGACTGTCATCTGATTGGCGGTGAAACAAGCCTTGGTAAGATTTGCTATCTGATAGCTCTTTCACAACATTGGCCAAAGTTTCTGAAAAGTTGCCTGCCTGCATAAACAATAAATTTAGTTCGCAAAGTTACAACTAATTATTGGTTTTTTCATATATTTGCATCGACAAAACTTATTTATTAACAAATTAAATGATACAACTATGGCTAAAATTGCAAAACAACTTACCGAATTAGTGGGCAACACACCACTGTTAGAGTTGAAAAGATTCAATGAGAAAAAAGGTCTGCAAGCAACTATTATTACAAAACTTGAATACTTTAACCCTGCTGGTAGTGTAAAAGATCGTGTGGCGTTGGCCATGATAGAAGATGCTGAGGCTAAGGGCATTCTGCAGCCAGGAGCCACCATCATTGAGCCTACCAGTGGCAATACGGGTGTAGGTTTGGCTTTCGTTTCATCAGCCAAAGGTTATAAGTTGATACTGACGATGCCTGATACTATGAGTATTGAACGCAGAAACCTTTTGAAAGCATTAGGTGCCAAGGTGGTGCTTACCCCTGGGGCTGAAGGCATGAAGGGTGCAATAGCTAAAGCTGAGGAATTGCAGGCAAGTACGCCTGGTAGTTGGATACCTCAGCAGTTCAATAACCCAGCCAATCCTGCCATTCATGTAAAGACTACTGGCGAGGAAATCTGGCGTGATACTGATGGCAAGGTAGATATCTTTGTCGCTGGTGTGGGTACTGGTGGTACTGTAAGTGGTGTTGGCGTGGCTTTGAAGCACCACAATCCACAAGTAAAAGTAGTAGCTGTAGAACCAGCCAGTTCACCAGTTTTAAGTGGAGGTAAATCTGGCCCACATAAGATTCAAGGAATTGGTGCTGGTTTTGTCCCTGCCAATTTTAATGCTGAAGTCATTGATGAGATTCTAACGATTGAGAATGATGAGGCTATTTTGGCAAGTCGTCAAGTTGCTCAAAGCGAAGGTTTGCTGGTGGGTATCTCTTCAGGAGCTGCTTTGGCTGGAGCTGTCCGATTGGCTCAGCGTCCAGAAAACAAGGGTAAGACCATTGTTGCCCTGTTGCCTGATACGGGCGAGCGTTATCTCTCCACCGTTTTGTATGCTTTTGAGGAATATCCTCTATAAACAATTATTAGTATAAGAAAAACCCCGCGGATGAAGCGGGGTTTTCTTTTATTAAGAGTAAGAACTTCGTTATGCCAGTTCGAAATCAAGCTGCTTCTTCTCCAAGTCGGCTCTTGCTATTTTCACTTTCAGTGCGTCACCCAACTGATATACATGGTGATCACGACGTCCACGCAGGCAATAGTTCTTCTCATCAAACTCATAATAGTCGTCATCAAGGTCACGCATAGGTACTAAACCTTCACACTTGGTCTCATTCAACTCTACATAGATGCCCCAATCACTGATGCCTGATATGACTCCTTCAAACACTTGTCCTATCTTGTCTGACATAAATTCCACCTGCTTATACTTGATGGAAGCGCGCTCTGCTTGAGCTGCTACCTCTTCCATCTTGCTTGACTGTTCGCACATACCCTCATATTTTTTCAGGTTGGCACTTCGTCCGTCTTCCTCTAAATAGCGGGTTAGCAAACGATGTACCATCATATCGGGATATCGGCGTATAGGTGAAGTAAAATGTGTATAGTACTCAAAAGCCAAACCATAATGCCCAATGTTATTGGTGCTATAATATGCTTTCATCATGGCTCGCACAGAGATGGTCTCTATAAGGTTCTCCTCTTTCTTTCCACGAACATCATTGAGCAGTTTGTTCAGTGACTTAGTAATATCGTTCTTGCTTCCACTGGTTCTGAGTTTATAGCCAAAGCGTGAGATAAACTGCGACAAATTATCCAACTTCTCAGGATCTGGTAAGTCGTGTACACGGTATACAAAAGTCTTTGCTTTCTTGTCTTTGCCCACTTTACCAATCTTCTCTGCTACTGTTCGGTTGGCAAGCAACATAAACTCCTCAATCAGTTTATTGGCATCTTTCGACTCTTTGAAATACACGCTTAGTGGCTTGCCATTCTCATCAATATTGAACTTTACCTCTATTCGGTCAAAGTTAACAGCTCCATTCTTGAAACGTCTTTCTCTCAGTTTCTTTGCCATCTTGTCGAGCACCAGTATCTCATCAACAAACTCACCTTGCTGGTTCTCAATGATGGCTTGCACTTCTTCGTAACAGAAACGGCGATTGCTCCTGATGATAGTATGCACAATGCGCGAGTTTCTAACATAAGCATCTTCGTCCAATTCGAAAACAACCGAATAAGCTAATTTATCTTCGTCTGGTCTGAGTGAACAAAGGTTATTACACAGTTTTTCTGGCAGCATAGGGATGGTGCGATCTACCAGATACACAGATGTGGCTCTGTTCAGTGCTTCTTTGTCTATGATGCCACCTTCTTCAACATAGTGTGTCACGTCGGCAATGTGTACACCCACCTCCCATAAGCCGTTTTCTGTCTTGCGAATGGATAAAGCGTCGTCAAAGTCTTTCGCGTCAGCTGGGTCGCAGGTGAATGTCAATACATTACGGAAATCCTCACGTTTGGCAATCTCCTCTGCTGAAATCTCTGTGCTAATCTTTTCTGCTGCAGCCACCACTTTCTTCGGATACACATAGGGAAGTCCGAATTCAGCTAAGATAGCATGCATTTCGGCGTTGTTATCGCCAGAAGGTCCAAGTACATCAATCACCTCACCAATGGGGTTCTTGAATTCTGCAGGCCATTCTGTAACTTTGACCACAGCCTTATCGCCGTTTTTGCCACCTTTCAGCTTATCTTTAGGGATAAAGATGTCATTGGCAAGCCTGCGACTTTCAGTCAATAGGAAAGCATACGATTTGTTTATACTCAGTGTACCCACAAAGGTGTCGTTGCTGCGCTCCAGTATCTCCACCACCTCAGCTTCTATCATGCGGTGTTTTCTCTTGGGGAAGAAAAATACTTTCACCTTATCACCATCCATAGCATGTGCCGAGTTACGTTCTGCTATGAGTATTGGTTCGCCTCCGTCGTCAGGCAAGAAGGTGTTATTACCATTTTTCTTACGGTGGAAAGTACCTGTCATTTCAATACCACGATTGTTCAGCTTATAGCGATGCTTGCTTGACTCTTTGATAAAGTCATCTTCGATGAAATCGTACAAAATCTCCATGCACAACATCTTCAGAGGATGTGTGGTGAGCCTCAGTGAGTCGAAAATATACTTCTGTGGCAATTCATCAGTTGGATGCTGTTGAAACAAAGCCATCAGTAACTCAGTAAGCTGTTTCTTGTTCATACGCTTACCTGCTTTCTTTTCTTTTTTGCTCATATTCCTTATAGTATTAGTTTTTCTTCGTAAATCCGTTAGCTACTAACCAACTATAGAATGCCTCTTGCCACGCCCCATTCGGGGTGTTCTTATCTGCTTGAGGTCCGGCACCACCAAACAATCCACCCGTTTTGTCACCATAAATGTGTAACTCGGCATCCACACCAGCCTTTTTCCATTCCATGAACAGAGCCAGGCATCCAGCTGCCACGCTGGGGTGGTCGGCATGCACACCAATAAACAGTTTGGGTGCATTCTTAGGTACCACCACATCATCCAATGCTGGGCCGTAGAGTGAGCATAGAAAAGCTGGCATCAGCTCAGGACCTGCTTTTACTGTGGCATTTACAGCAACGCCTCCACCTGCTGAATAACCCATGAATCCAATCTTGCTCTCGTCAATACCCCATTCTTTAGCATGAGCCTTTACTATTTCCATAGCCTTCAATGCATCGTTCAAAGCATTATCTATCTCAGGATCACCTCCCTTCAGTACTGAAGGATTAGCGTTGGCATTCTTTATCTCAGCAAATTCAGTGACCGTTATTCTGCGAGGCATACCTTTGGTTGTATCCACCTTGCTCATATCAGGGAATCCGTTTCTCAAACGGTATTTCAATCCTATGGCTGCTATACCTCTTGCATTCAGCCAACGGGCAATGTCTTGAAATTCACTTTGCCAAGAGAGGGAAATCAAAGCTCCTCCAGGGCAGATGATAACGGCTGTACCATTGGCTTTGTCGGCATCTGGTAAGCTGATGGTAAGAGTAGGGTCAGTCACCTTCTCGTAGTTCACTACTTCACCAATGTCATTGGTCTTTACCACTTCATTGTCAGGCATTATCTCGTTGTACAAGCGCATGGTCTGCATCTTGTCAAACCCTTTTTGGGTGATTTCCCAACCCTCGAAGTCATTACCTTTGTCGCTATAGCGGAACAGGTTTTCATATTGCTTCTTGCCCTTCAGTTGATAATCCAACCAAGTTCTTGCCATTTGACCGAAGGCTCCCCCCTGGTGGTCTTGATAAGTGGCAGTATGTCCCACACTGGGGTAGGTGGCCAAAACAACAGGCACATGATTGATGCGCTTGAAGTCATCTCTGCCATTAGGAGCTGCATCATCTTTCTCCCCACCCAGCATATAGATGATAGGAGTGGTAAGTTTTTGCAAGTCGTCTTTGGTTATCATCCCATTCAAAGGACCACCATCTATGAAAGCACCCGTATTCATGCCCACCACCGTTTTGATGCGTTTATCTCCAAGCGTACCCATAATCAATGCCTGAATGCCTCCGCAAGAGTAGCCCATAGCTGCAACATTATGGGTGTTTACTGTTTGGTAAAACTCGCTACCTGCTCGCTGGTTTTCCTTCTCAAGCCAGTTCAAAGCCGTATTTACCAACGATTTGGCATCGTTGGTCTTCAAGGTTGATTTCTCGTCGTCCAACTCCCACACCTTGGCCTCATCAGGATCATGTCCTATACGCCATTCACCCACTGCCATCAGTACATAGCCGTGCGATGCAATCTCTGTCAGGAACTTGGCATAGGGCTGAGAACTGCGATAGCATCCTCCGTTGCCGAACAACACTACTGGCAATGCGCCCTCTACTTTGCTGGCCGATTGTATATCGCCAGGTCGATAGATAGTGAATCCAGGCAAACTTTCATCATCCGTCATCACTGCCTTGTAGGGCCCCGAGCCCCCACCGTCCATTACCACACTATTTCTTGTCTGGGCTTGGATGTTCATCCATCCAGCCATTACCATTACCAAGGTTATCAATATTTTGTTCATAGTCAATAGTTAGTTATCTTATGCAAAGATAATGAAAGATGAATACAAAACCAAATTTATGTTGTAATGTTAGGGCACAACTTTTGTTGTCTGGGAAAGACAACAAATTATGGAGAGTCAACATGAAGGGCTATTTTTCCAAGTGTCCTTTCAGTTGCTTCTCAAAAATGTTGTGTTCCACAATACGGTAGTGGGGGCGATAGGCCTTTTCATAACTTTCGCTATGGTGCACAGCCTCATCCTGTTCGCTACAAGTCTTGAGTAGCTCTTTCAGTTCATCATTTGCCGCAACGGGCAACTGCTTTTCTTCTATTACGTTTACAATTTTGCTCCATTGTTCAGCCCATTTGTCTGTACGAGGCGCAACGTGATTGGCACTCTCCACAAAGGCATCGAGCAATTGTTCTGCACTGATTTTACCATCTGAAACGGCATTCAGGTAGATTCTCACATATCTGCCCTCACTGCCAGTAGGCTCATAATAGGCTCCAGAGTTTTCTGCAGCTTGCTCCATCTCGCTCATCAGGTAGTTCCGTGCGTTTTCTACATTCGGTATCATGTGACCAGGGCCAAACCTCTCTTGGTAGAAACTCTTATATACATCCTGCAAGGTAGCCTCAGGATACTGACTCACCAAAGCTTTTACAGCATTCTCAATCTGCTTGCTTTCTATATCTTCCGAGCAAGCAGCAAAACCCATCGCCATCATCGCCATACACATTACCAATAACTTCTTCATATTCTTTACAGTTTTGTTATTAGGACAAAGATATTGATTTTCCAATAAAGAGGGAATTATGAAGTGCAAAAACTTAGATAACTTTAAGCATTATGTATGAAAAGTTACAATCGACTCATTTTTTTGCTTTATTTATCATTTTTTCATTAAGTAATGAGCCGATAATTGAAAGAATTGCACGAATTATAATCCTATCAAAGTCCGAATTATTACGCTTTCAAATAAATCTTTATTGAATAGTTTGAGTTTGTTGAAAGCTATAGGAATGTAGGGCACAAAGCATAGGATTGCAAGCCGAAAAGCATATGGATGCAGGGCGCAAACCTATGACTTGGAGGCTCATGAAAAAGAGAAAAATGCAAAAAAGTCTTCACTCTTCACAGAGATAGTTCAACACATTGTTATACAATAATTTATCAGTGTGAAGACCTGTCTCAGGTCTTCACAACACTTCACAGTTATAGTACTTGATAATTGTAAAATACTCTTATTGATGCCAACATAAATGGTGAAGACCTGTGAAGAGATGTGAAGAGTTGGCGAAACTCTTCACGCATATATCGCTATGTATATCAGTGCATTAAACACGATTTGTGAAGAGTGAAGACTTATTTTGAGGATTTATGAAGAAACTTTTTTCCTCACGAGGGAAAAATAATGATAAATTACTGGCTTATAGAAATAGTTCTAAATATCGCTCAAATCTAAATTCTCATGAGAATCTTGGCGTCAGCTTCCGCTAAACGATGGCTTTACTTCCACTAAACCGCCCTTTTACTTCCGCTAAATTATAGGTTTGGAAAGAATGTATCTGGTGGCCAACGAAAACGGTTCTCGTGAAGAGCAAGGATAGTTCTCTTACAATAGGTCAAGGGCAATGGCAGCACAGGCTTCGGCATCGGCCAATGCGTGGTGGTGATGTTGCAAATCATAGCCACAAGCAGCAGCAACGGTGTGCAACTGGTGGTTAGGTAGGGAGTGACCAAACTGCTTGCGGGCAGCTTTTAGGGTATCGTAAAAGAAGTAGTCGGGATAGTCTAATTGATAAACCTTGAAAACGGCTTTGAGGCACCCCTCGTCGAAGCGAGCATTGTGTGCCACAAAGGGAATGTGGGACTTATCGGGAAATATAGTTGCAATGCGTTGCTCAATCTCTTCCCATACTTTGGGGAAGATGGGTGCATCGTCAGTATCTTTCTGACAGAGTCCATGCACTTGCTGGCACCAATAGCTGTAGTAGTTAGGCTCGGGTTGTATCAACGAATAGAAGGAATCGGCCACCTCACCATCCTTTACAATGACGATGCCTACAGAGCAAACGCTGCATGGTTGCTGGTTGGCTGTCTCAAAATCTATGGCTACAAAATCCCTGATCATCCGTCTTTTAATTGTCAAAATAAGAAACAGGCTCTTCTGAATGTTCAGAGGAGCCTGCTCTTAGTATAGTAAGGTTGTTATCTGTCAACAGCAGTAAAGTAAGGAGCTGCATCGCCATTCTCCTTGGTGATGTAGATATCCATCTTTGCTCCATTAGCTTCGCCTACAAACTTATAGTCGGTGCCCTTAGAGGTCTTGCGGCTACCAACGCTTACTGCTTTGGTGCCTTTCATCATGTCGTAGGTAGAGATAGCAGCATCAAAAATAGCGTTTTCATCGGCTGTTGGAGCCTGCTGAGCTGAATAGTCAGCCAACACCTCGTTCTCGCCTTCAATCAAACCCATCTCAATCAGCACACGGTCAACAGCTGCAGGCATCTTGTCCATCAAAGAACTGCGAACGCCTACACACTGAGGAATCTGAGCGCCAGGAATAGCCTTCTGTAGGTCGCCAACACTCTGTTTGATGCCACTGCTACCTGAGGTGCAGAAAGGAACAACGGTCTTACCCTTGAAATCGGTGTTGGCAAGCAAGGTCTTGACAGGCTGTGCGTAAGTGCCCATCCAGATTGGATAGCCCAGGAAGATAATGTCATAATCAGCTACATTGTGCTTCAGTGCGTTCAGTTCAGGAAGGACATTGCCTTGGATTTCTTCTTGAGAACGCTTGATGAGGTCGGCATAAACGGTAGGATATGCGTTGACAGGAGTAATAGCCTCGATGTCAGCACCAGTCTTCTGCTGGATGTATTCTGCCATTTGCTTTGTGGTGTTGGTCACTGAATAGTAGAGTACCAATACTTTCTTGGCAGGCTCTTCTGCTGCCTGCTCTGTCTTAGGCTTAGATGCGCAAGCTGTTACCAACAGGCCTGCCATCATCATTAATAATAACTTTTTCATTTGTCTAAACAGTTTAATTCTAAATAGTTTTAACTGGCTGCAAAATTAATAAACTCCATCGTATATGATATATGAATGACTGATTATTTAATCTTTTTTTATTATCTTTGCTTCAACGATGAAAAGATTATTGTTCATAAGCATTGTTTTCGTGGCATTGGCCTTCTTGTATTTCAGTCCTGTGCAGAGTCCCAGCAAGTTAGCCTACCCAGTGGCTTTCTTGGGGGTGATGGCGCTTATTGACAATAAGCGCATAGGTATATTTATGTCTTACGGACTGGTGCTCTCGGCTCTGGGTGATTGGCAAGGCACACAAGGCAACTTCTTCAGGCAGATGGCTCTATTTGGTATGGCGCACATAGCCTATATCTGCTATTTTGCCAGTAGGATAAAAAACAGGCAAGATAATAAAGCAGGATGGATGACTTGGCTCTGTGTCTTGATAGGTTTGATAGCCCTTATTAAAGTGGTGCCGATGGTGCCATCAGGCGCTTTAAGGACAGGCGTCATCGTTTATTGCTTGTTGATTCTGACAATGCTGAGAATGGCATTGCTGCAAAGAGATATATGGTTTGCCTTGGGAGCTACATTGTTTGTGATATCCGACTTTATCTTGGCTTGGAATAAATTTGTAAGTCCTATAAATCATGCTTCTTGGCTCATCATGGTTCCCTATTATGGTGCCCAGTGGCTACTATTTTATAGGGCTACAAGCGTTGCATCAGGCGCTTGCTCATGTACTTCACAGGCCCAATGACCGAGAGGGCACCAACCACCAGAACTGTGAGGAAAATAAGCAGTACGTCAGTGAGATGCACACTCACTGGGTAGGCCTCGACTATAAAGTTGTTGCCTAACGAGATAATGCCGAAATGGTGTTGAATCAAGCAAAGCACTACGCCTATCACGATGCCTGCCAAAGCACCGTAGGCTGCAATGAGCCAACCTTCAAACATAAAGATACGTTCAATCAGTTGGTTGCTGGCACCTAAGTTGCGCAATGTCTGGGCATCTTCCCGTTTATCAACAATCAGCATGCTCAATGAGCCAATCACGTTGAAGGTGGCGATGATGAGGATGAATGTAAGGAAAAGATAGGAAATGAACTTCTCAATCTCCATGATACGAAAAACATCGGCTTGCTGCTCAAAGCGGTTCTGTACCTGAAATTCGTTGCCTAACACTTCTTTCATCTTGGCTTGCAAGCGTCGCTCGTTGGAGCCAGGTTTCAGCTTTATTTCCATAGCCGATACTTCATCATGATAGCCAAAGAGCTGGCGTGCAAACGGCAGACTGGTAAGGATATACTGTGTGTCGTATTTCTCTTGATTGACCAAGAAAAGGGAGCCAGGAGAGTGCAGATAGCCTCTGGCAAACGCTGCTCCAGGGTTGGCAATGTTCACTCGCACATGTGACTTGGGAGCAATGACGAGCAAGGGGTCAACGAATTGCAAACCTGTGCCTAATGCTGAGGCTACACCCATTCCTAAGATACCGTATTCCACCCCTTCTTCCTGTAAGAGAAATACTTGTCTGCCATAGAGGATGCTGTCTATTTGGGTGATTTGGGTAAAGGTGTCATCTACTCCCTTGATGGTCACCATTAATTGCTTGTCTTTATATTGCACCATAGCGTTCTCTTCGATGGTTGGCATTGCAGTCTCCACCTCAGGCATGTGGATGATTTGCTGAATCCTGCTGTCTTGCTGATTGAATACCTTCCCTTGTGTGGGAGTGATTTTCAGTGGGGCATCGAAAGCAGTAAACAAGCCCTCCACCATCTCGTGAAAGCCGTTGAACACCGATAAGGTGCATATCATGGCGAGGGTGGCAAGTGCCACTCCGCACACAGATATGGTCGAGATGATGTTAATAGCGTTGTGCTTCTTCTTGGCAAAGAGGTAACGCTTGGCTATATAAAGAGGCAAATTCATCGATTGTTCAGGTAGTCTTCTTCAGGGCCTTCTGGCGTTTTGTAGCCATCGCCCTTTGCCTCTTTGATGAGGTTGTCGATATGTTCTGCATAATCCAACGAATCGTCAGCAAAGAACTTCAGTTCAGGGATGATGCGCAACTGATGGCGTACCCTCTGGCCAAGATCATAGCGGATGGTGCGCATGTTGCTGGTGATGTTCTTCAGTAATTCCTCTGATTTTTCTGATGGGAAGATGCTGAGATACACCTTAGCAATGCTTAAATCCGGACTGATGCGAACACTGCTTACAGACACCAATACGCCATGCGTGCCCTGGGTCTGTTTCTGAAATAAGTCGCTCAATTCTTTTTGAATCAAGCGTGAGATTTTATTCTGTCTTGTACTATCCATATTCTTAATTGATAATTAATGATTGATAATTGGTAATTAGGTTAATTGTTGATGTTTATAGGTTGACGGTTTTTCTTGTAATAAAAGAAGATAACGGCAATCGTACCCAAAAGCAGCAGACACATAGCAGCATAGGCAATGGCCTCAGTTACATGAATGCTCTGTGGGTCGAAGGTCATCTGGATGGTGTGGTGACCTGCCGGCACATAAAGGGTGCGCAATACGTAGTCGGCACGGGCCAGCTCTACTGGTTCGTCATCAATGGTTACTTGCCAGCCATCAGGGTAATATACTTCAGAGAATACTGCGACTCCATCGGAAGGGTTAGTAGTCTCGTAAGTAAGACTATTTGGCTCGTAGGCTGTGAGCTCAATAGTTGCATCATCGTTCACGTCAAATGAGGAAGCATTGTTCAATGCCGATTTGAATTGTTCATCCACTACTGCTGTAACGTGAGGGTTGCTTGATGCAAGTTTGTCGAGCTCTTCATCAGCATTTGCCACATAGCTTACCTCCTTTACAAACCATCCGTTGCCCAAGGCATAAGGGTTTTCAAGGGGCAACTGGCCTTCTTTGGTTGGAAGAATGAAATATCTGGTGTTGAGCATGTTGAGCGCATGGAATTTGGCAGGATCTACTTGCTCCATATCGCCACCTGCCTCGGCAATGGCTTGGAAGGCATCTTGCATTTCGGCCTTGAGGCGTGTCTCAATCAACTCGTTATATCTGCGTAACTTAGCAGCATGATAGCCTCCCACATTCTTATGCCAGTAAGAAGTGTTGTTTTCATTGAAAGAGCTGACGGCAAAGTTCAACACGCGATAATCGAGGTCAGTATCTTCTAAAATGTATTTGTCGGCTTCCGTCTGGGCAAACGATGTAGTGCGTATGCTTTTGTCAACGAACAAGTCGTCATAGAGGTAGCGCTTATTGACTTGCCACATGTCAAATAAGCAAAGCAGAACAATTGCTCCGATGGTGAGCTCTTTGCGCAACTTGCCCATTTGGAAAAACCTTAGAATAGCAATGCCTATGACAACAATGATGAGTGAGCGCAAGGCATCGGCAGAGACCATAGCGGCACGCATCTCACTAATATTGGCCATGATGCCTGCTAACTCGTTGGCTGGAATTCCTCCTTGATCTACAGCACTTTGCAGCATCTGTGCCTCTTGAGCGGGTATGAGGTCGGTGAATGTTTCAGGGCTAAACCATATAAGTAGGCTCAAACCAACTGTGAGGAAGAGGGGAACCAAAAATTGATAATTAATAATTGATAAATGATAATTTTCATTGTTTTCTCCATCCACCTTATTGTTTCCAATAATATTCCAACGTCCAATGATTTCCTTCAATGCCAACATCGCCAACAAAGGAATGGAGAACTCTGCAATGACGAGGATGGATGATACGGCACGGAACTTATTGTACATAGGTACATAGTCGATAAAGAAATCAGTAACAGGCATGAAATTCTTACCCCATGAAAGTACTATGGAGAATACGGTAGCCCCTAAAAGTGCCCATTTCATCGGACCTTTTACAATGAAACAACCCATCAAGAAGAGGAAAAGGACGAAAGCACCGACATAGACAGGTCCTGATGTGCCAGGCTGAGTGCCGAAATATTGTGAGATGGAGCCATACAGACTGCTATATCGTGGGTTGGCTTTAGTCATAGCTGTCTTATTCTGGCTGATGGCCTCTGAGGCTCCTCCTTTGAAATTAGGAACCAGCAATGTTAATGTTTCATCCACACCATAGCTCCATTGAGTAATGTATTCTTTGTCTAAACCGCCTGTAGCTGAGGAACCTGCAGAAGGATGTTGTGTCAGTTCGCTCTTGCCTCGCATGGTTTCCAAACTGTAGGTATAAGTGTGGTACAGGTTGCTGAGGTTGATGGCCACACCCACTAATCCTGCTACTACCAATACAGCTGAGGCTTTCAGGAATTGGGGCATTGTACGGTTCCTGTAAGCCTCAACGCCAAAGGCAATGACCATGAAGAGCATTACAAATAAGAAGTAATAGCTCATCTGAACGTGGTTGGAGAGGATTTGAAGGGCTACAAACAGGGCAAATACAATACCTCCTTGCCAAATCTTGCCTCGATAGGCCCACACCATGCCGGCTATCGTTGGCGGAATGTATGCTAAAGTGACGAATTTCCAGATATGTCCTGCCGCTATGAGAATGAAGAAATAGGATGAGAAGCCCCAAATGATACCTCCCAAAGCTGAAAGCCAGGATGACATACCAAATGCGCGAAGCAAGATGTAGAATCCCAACAGCATGATGAATGTTAGACGCACATATTCAGGGAACCATAGTTCATAAATATTGCCTACTTTCTTTAATGTGTCGGTAGAGTCATAAGATGGCGATATCTGATAGGTTGGCATACCCCCAAACATAGAGTTGGTCCACCGAGTGCGTTCGCCAGTACGCTCGTAATACTCCTTGGCTTCCTGACCTGCAGCTGCTCCTGCTGTAGTATCGTGCTGGAAGAGTATCCTGCCATCGATGTCAGCAGGATAGAAATATACGAATGAGATGACGGCAAACGTCAGTATGGCAATGATGTCAGGGATAATCTTCTTCATAATTGTTTTATCTTATTGCTGCAAAAGTAATAAAACTTTAGCAAAAAACCTGCATATAGTAAACATTTAAGCAATGTTAGGCAAGTAGATGGTAAACGCCACCCACTAATGCTTTTACTACTCCTTTCATCTCTAAACCGAAAAGCAGGGAAGTGAGTTGGTGAATCGGCATGTTGGCTTCAACGGTCAAGGTATTGACGTGTAGGTCACCTCTCTGCTGCAAGATTTTAACTACTAATGCCTCATCGTCGCTTAAGTCAACAAACAGATTGCGCTGAATTGCTTCAGGTTTGGATGAAGAAGTTTGCCACCCCATAGCGTTGACAAAATCTTCAGCATTTGTAATCAGTGATGCTTTATTGTCTCTGATAAGTTGGTTGCAGCCTTTTGAGAATTCGTCGCCAATCTTGCCTGGCACGGCAAAACAATCTCTGTTGTAAGAGTTTGCCAACGAGGCGGTTATCAACGAACCTCCTTTCTGGGCTGATTCCACTACAATGGTGGCATCCGTCATCCCTGCCACAATGCGATTTCTTTCTACGAAATTGAAAGGGTCGGGGTTGGTTTCTGTAAGGTATTCTGTCAGCAAGCCGCCATTAGAAATCATCTCCTTTGCTGTTTGGCGATGATAGTAGGGATAGATCCTATCCAGGCCATGGGCTAATACTCCTATGGTAGGCAAGTGGTTGGCAAGGGCTGCTCGATGGGAATGAATGTCGATGCCATAAGCCAATCCACTAACTATTACAACATCAGGGCATAAAACAGCCAGGTCTCTGACAAAATCTGCGCAAAACTGTTTGCCATAGGTCGTAGCCATACGAGTGCCCACCATAGCTATGATATGCAGGCGATTCATGTCGGCATTGCCTTTGAAGAAAAGTATTGTGGGGGCGTCTTCACATTCCCTAAGTCGGGAAGGGTAGTGCTCGTCTTTAATGGTGAGACAGGCAATCTGGTTCTTTTCTGCAAAGTTCAATTCCTTTTCTGCCCTTTTGAACGCATCAGGATTATCCAGCATGTCCACTAAGCGCTGACTGACATCAGGTATCATTTCGCGTAAGTGAAGTCTGTTTTCAAACACAGCAGATGCACTGCCCATCTCATCTATTAAACGCTTGGCATTGATGTGTCCAATGCCTTCACATAGTGTCAAGGCTATGGCACAAACTCTTTCGTCGTTGGTCATTGTTATGAATTTTAAAACTTATTGTTGGTTTATAAATATTTTGCAAATACTTCGTCAAACATCTCACCTCTTGTTAATACACCATTCTCTACACATACGGCATCAACTACTCCTCGTAAGCTCAGTTTGTTGTCACTCTTCCGGAATATATCTTGGTAGAACACAAACCGTATGCCTTCACGTTGCAGGTAGAGTTTGCTTACAAACTCATCGCCACTTCGCAAGGGTGTCTTGAACGACATTGTGATTTTAGAGACTACTACATCAATGCCTTTCTGGTGCAGTTCTGCAAAACTTACACCAGTAGTCAGTAAGAACTCATGTCGTGTGTGTTCAAGGTAATGTTGGTAGTTCGCGTTGTTGACAATGCCTTGCAGGTCACATTCGTAGTCGCGCACCTTCATTTCCAGTTCGTAGATGTATTTACTCATGGTTCTAATCCTTTAAATTGTAACATCTCATGGGTGCTCACCAACTTGAACAGCTTGTCGGAAGGACGAATCTTTTCTACTTTCAGTGAGAAATGTTCGCCTTTGTGTACCGTCTGCACAGGTTTTAGGTTGACCCTTGCTTCTTCCAAAGTAAGGAAAATTGCACCTGTAGTAGGACCAGTTATCAGTATTTTGTCACCCACATTCAATTCAGCAGCTTCGCAGAGAAACTCTGCTACACCTATATTATTAAAGTATTTAATGCCTTTACCCACATAGATTTTGCGTTCGGTAGCAGCAGATCCATAGGTGTGGGTCCACTCGCCCAGCCTTTGTCCTAGGTAGTAGCCATTCCAGAACCCGCGATTGAACACAGTACTGAGTCTTTCATCCCAAGCCTTGATTTTTTCATCGCCGTAACTGCCGTCTATAACGCTTTCGATAGCTTCACGATAACATTCTGCTACGATGCGTACATACTCAGGTCCTCTAGCTCGGCCTTCTATTTTGAACACCCTGACGCCTGCATCCATCATCTTGTTAATAAAATGGATGGTTTTCAAATCCTTGGGTGACATGATATACTTGTTGTCAATCTGTAACTCATCGCCTGTATCTCTATCTGTTACGATATATCCTCTGCGACAAATCTGACGGCATTCACCTCTGTTGGCCGATTTGTTCTCTTCCTGCAGGGATAGATAGCATTTGCCGGAAACGGCCATGCAAAGGGCTCCATGACAGAACATCTCAATGCGTACTTGTTGACCACTTGGTCCGCAAATATTCTCCTCTATAATATGGCGATGAATCTCTGCTACTTGATCAAGATTCAGTTCTCGAGCCAGTACCACTACATCTGCAAATTGTGCATAGAATCTCAATGCTTCTATGTTGCTGATGTTGAGCTGAGTACTGAGGTGTACTTCTTGCTCGATGCTACGAGCATAAGTAAGTACGGAGATATCCATCGCAATCACCGCACTGATGCCAGCTTCTTTAGCTGCATCAACAATGGCATGCATTTGATCTATGTCATTATCATAGACAATGGTGTTAACCGTAAGGTAACTCTTGATACCATGCTCGTTGCAAATGGCAGCAATCTCGCGCAGATCAGCTATGGTGAAAGGGTTGGCAGAATGGGAACGCATATTGAGTTGTCCTACCCCGAAATATACAGAGTTGGCTCCTGCCTGAATGGCAGCTTGCAGGGAATCTCTTGATCCGACAGGCGCCATTATTTCAAAGTCATGGATGTTATATTTCATAGCTTTGTGACATTAGAGTGTGCGAAGTTAGTGATTTTTCTTTATCTTTGCAAAATATTGATAGCATAGATGATTGTGCGAATAATGAATCTTTGTTATACATGAAAATTGCGAATCTGGATTTAGGGAGATACCCTGTGTTTTTGGCACCGATGGAGGATGTTACTGATCCTGCTTTCCGTCTGATGTGTAAGCGTTTTGGCGCAGACATGGTTTACACTGAGTTTGTGTCGAGCGATGCATTGGTACGTTCTGTCAATAGCACGACGCGTAAGCTGAACATAAGTGATGAAGAGCGCCCTGTAGCTATCCAGATTTATGGTAAAAATACCGATGCAATGGTTGAGGCTGCCCGTATGGTAGAAGAGGCGCACCCTGATGTGATAGACCTCAACTTTGGTTGCCCTGTAAAGAAAGTAGCAGGCAAAGGAGCTGGAGCAGGGTTGCTTCGTGATATCCCTAAGATGCTGGAGATTACACGCTCGGTGGTGGATGCCGTGAAGTTGCCTGTAACGGTAAAAACGCGCTTGGGGTGGGATGATAATAGCAAGATTATCGTGGATTTAGCTGAACAGCTACAAGATTGTGGCATTGCAGCTTTGACTATTCATGGCAGAACTCGTGCACAAATGTACACTGGAGATGCAGACTGGACGCTTATAGGCAAGGTAAAGGAGAATCCTCGTATGCATATTCCAATTATCGGCAATGGTGACATTACAACACCCGAAAGGGCTAAGGAGTGCTTTGACAAGTATGGTGTAGATGCAGTTATGATTGGTCGTGCTTCATTTGGCCGTCCTTGGATATTTAAGGAGGTGAAGCATTATTTGCAGACAGGTGAACTATTGCCGCCTCTTAGTGCTGAGTGGAGACTTGATGTTTTGAAACAGGAAGTGTTGGATAGTGTAAACCTATTGGATGAGCGCAGAGGCATCTTGCATGTAAGACGTCATATTGCTGCGAGTCCGTTATTCAAGGGGATTCCCAATTTCCGTGAAACACGCATTGCTATGCTCAGGGCAGAAACAAAGGAAGACTTATTCCAGATATTTGACCAATTAGACTTAACATCTTTCCCATCTTAAGAATGCCTTTGGAAGAACTTTAGGGAGCGTTTGTCTTACGCCAGTTTTCTGAACATCCAACTTGTCAGTACATAAAGCAAATAACCAGAAATCCATCCTGCAAACACATCTATCAAGTAGTGAGCTTGTATATATACTGTAGCAATGCAAAGCAAAACATAGAAAGGCAACATCCAGAGTGCCAATTTCTTGCTGCTTCTCCATCCTATCAGCATGATGATAGTGGAGATGCCCACATGTGAGCTTGGGAATGCTGCCGTTGGTCTTTCTCCTACAGCCTGTGAACCTTCTACTAAATTATAAAAGAATCCTTGTCCGTGTTCTGCACCTGGTAAAAGTTCTGGGTGAAAGTTAAAATAGTCTCCTAAGGAGGGAAATATTCCTGCCAATACATTATCTTCACCAATGGCGGGGAAATAGAACTGAGGGCCAGCAACTGGTAATATCATATATATAATATAGTACATGAAGAATGATGAGGCTATTACAAACGCTATTTTCTCAAATAGGTCGAAGCGTCTCACGAAATGCCAGCAAACAATAGCTGCAATTAAAGGATAGTAGGAGAAATAGCCCATGTTAAGCGGTTCGCTAATCCATAATTGAGGGAAATCCCGCTGGAACCAATAGGCTGGTTGGCAACCAAAAATGGTTTGCTCTGCCTCAGCAAAAAGATGGTCAAGATTGGGTAACAACCGATTGAACTCGTAAGTGTCAGGATACCAGTAGCTCAATAACGATAACTGAAAACCTACTCGCAGGAAAGCCGTTACCTTACAAGGATATTTCTGATAGATAAATATACAGCCAAAGGTGCATAAAACGATGCAAAGCCTCTCTATTAACATCTTCAATGGATGGTCCATCTGGTTGAAGAGTACAACAATGACTATTGAAGTCAAAGCGGTGTAGATAAGAGCTGCTTTCTCTATCAAGTATTCCCCTTTGCTGGGCCCGATCCTATTTAACCAGTCTAAAGCCATCCTGCCTCCTTGTACCATGCAATGGTCTCTTTCACTCCCTTGTCAAGTTGATATTGAGGTGCATAACCCAATTCATTGATGGCTGGAGTGATATCGCAACGCCAATTACGTTGCTTCATGATTCGATACTTGTCAGTATTGAGCGTACTGGTGGTATGACGCAGTTTTGCACATTGTTCTGATATGATAGAAACAATTTTCAATAACCATAACGGAGCGCAAATGCGAAGCACCTTAGTGGCTTTTAACTCACGGATGATAAGGTTAGAGAATGTACGGCTTTGATATACTTTCCCGTCGCTGAGGAAAAAGGCTCTTTGAGTGACACCTTTTTTAATTCCTAAGAATATAGCCTGAACTACATCTTTTACATAGACGAAAGTAATGTCCTGACGTTTGTAGCCCACAGAAAAGTCAACATGTTGTTGGATGGATTTAGCCATCATATAGTAATCTTTCTCTCGAGGTCCATACACTCCGGTAGGGCGAAGAATCAGGTAGGGGAAATTCGTTAAACTTTCTAGATATAGTTCAGTTTTGAGTTTACTTCTACCATAGGCTGTATTAGGTTGAGGCTTATCGTGTTCAGTAATAGGTTGGTAATCCTTTTCATGAATAGGCCCGAATACACTTAGCGTACTGATAAAGACAAACAGTTTGGGAACTTGGTTAGTAGCTATCAGGGCCTTTATGAAATTCATGGTCTGCTGGTAGTTAATACAATCAAAATCACTCTTATCAGTACATTTGGTCACTCCTGCACAATGAACAATATATGTAAAGGCACCATGCTCCGAAGCATGTTCCTTTAGTTGCTCCTGCAAAATATCTGGGTGGGTGTAGTCGAGCTCAATGAAATGGATAGCGGGATCTTGCAAGTATTGTTTGCTACTGCTTTTCCTGATAGCAGCCCACGTGGAGTAACCCTTCTGTAAGGCCTCCTCCACTATAAAACTTCCAATAAAACCACTTGCTCCTGTTACCAGAATACTATCCATAACTATTTCCTCTTTCGGGTGCAAATATACACAATTTCTGAAAGATTTATGTAAGGTTGCGCCCGAAAAAGAGAAGTATGCTCAAAGTGACTTAATGTCTTGCGCATTTTCTGGCATAACGTATCTGTCGCCAGTGCCTTTACTGATGGCTTCGCGGAATTGTTGGTCATATCCTGGCGTAGCTCGTTGACCTTGAATGACTACTCCGTTCTCTGATGGTTTAACAATCTGGTCATTATGTTTCACGGCTATAAGTCTGAACAACTTGTCCCAGCGTTCCATCATCTGCTTCGTATAGGCAGCTGTCTTATTAGTAAGGTAAGCAGCCTTATCACGTTTGGTAAGTTTTTCTACATCTTTCAAAACCTGTTCTTGGTCTGCTGCATAGAAGTCTTCCAATTCTTTCTGCGCATCGCGTAGGTCGCCAATCATCACACTATAACGGGGATAAATCATATTGGCCACTACGTTGTTTACCCAGAAAGCACTTTTATCGCTGTACTCATTACTGAGGTTGTTCTCCCTGCGGAATGCATCTGGCACTTCTTGTACACCGCAATATACAGGTACGTAGGCAATCATGTTGGCATCATCGCAATTAAAATACATGATGCCACCTACATCGTCAGGTAACCAGCCACGCAATTGGGAAACCAAGGTGAAACCAGATTGTGGAGTACCAATAGCGCGCTCACGGAAATACTTCTTTCCGTTTATCTCCCAGTTCATAGGTAATGGACGATAGGGAGAGCTCCAAGGGCCTGCACTCATGTCAGCAGTCATATCTAAAGGGGTGCCTTCAAAATGATCGCGCATATCATTCATAATGTCGCGGACAGAAACTTTCTTGTTGGGCTTGATGTATAGAGGTAGGTGGTCGCATACATCAAACTGGCCATTGATATAAGGCAAGTATTTATCCATCTCAGCTACATCAGCCACATGATGGCGGAAAAAACTCCAAACGCGGGCGTCAGCGTAACGTACATTCTCAAAAGTTAATGGGCAATAAGCATCGCGGAAACTGAAATCTTCATCCTTTCCACTGAAGTAGCCTTTCTCGCGTGCGAAAGAAATCACGTCTTTGGAGTAGAGACAATTATTCGGATCTTTCAATGGGAATTGACGGATGCGTGATATATTGGCGTGGGCACTAATGCAATCGTCAGGTATGCGTACGGCTACCCATACGGCACCTTTTCGACCAGGCCCTTTGCCCATGATTTCCAAGATCCAAGCTTCATTCTTATCGCAAACGGTAATGGTTTCACCCGTGCTGTTATAGCCGTATTCCTGTAAAAGATCTGTCATGATGATGATGGCGTCGTGAGCATTAGAAGCTCGCTCCAGTCCCAGATGAATCATTGTATCGTAGTTCAGAAGTCCTTCAGGATTTTGCAATTCCAAGCGGCCATCAAAGGTGGTTTCAACTATGCTTACTTGTTTCTCGTTGATATAGCCAATCACATCATAGGTATATTCTACTTGATCGATATAACCTCTTACCTGACCGTTATTGCCCCAACCACGAATGGCAATCTTTTCCCCTGGTTCATGTCTGCCACCAGGAGTACGGCTCATAGAACCGGCGAAGCCATACCCATCGCAATTATAAGTGCAAATAACAGAGCCATCAACGGAGGCGGCCTTACCCACTATCAGATTGGTACAAGCTTCAGCAGGCGTTGTTAATTGGATAGCAGCAATAGCCATCATTGATACAAAGAGGTGTCTGATTTTCATAATTGTATTTATTTTAGTGATTGAATGTGCAATTTTCGCTAATTTTATTGAGAATTGCAAACAAAGTCTTAATTTTGTAGCATTATAACCTTTAAAAAGTAAAGCGATGAAAAACAAATTTCTTTTCGCTGCCGTGCTCTTGATGACATTGGCGGCATGTAAAAGCAGCAACAAGCAGGACGCTGTTGAAATAATAGACCTGCCTCGAGTTGAGACCCCAGCAGCTGTATCATCAGCGATGGAGAATTATTTAAAAGGTGTAGAAACTGCCCAGCAAGATTTGCATAGTATTATGGTGGTTCAGCACGGTAATGTAATTTACCAGAAATGGTTAAGCGAAGGAGAGGAAAGCAAACCTCATGTCCTTAATTCTGTAAGTAAAACTTTCACATCAGCAGCAGTGGGATTGGCCATTTCTGAGGGTAAGATTAAACTTACCGACAAACTGGTAGATTTATTCCCCGATAAATTGCCGGCTGAACAAAGTGACAACTTGAAGGCTATTACCGTACGCGACTTGCTGACAATGAACTGTGGTCATGACACTGATCCAACGCGTATTATCCGCAATGCTGAGGATGGTGATTGGATCAAGGCTTTCTTAGCATATCCTGTAGAACATCAGCCTGGCACTTTCTATTGCTATAATAGTTTGGGGACTTACATGCTTTCAGCTATTGTTCAGAAAGTAACAGGCGAAAAAGTTGTTGATTATCTCATGCCTCGCCTTTTTGAACCTTTGAACATTGAGAAACCAGAGTGGCAAGAGAGTCCACAAGGCATCAATACTGGTGGATGGGGACTTTATCTTAAGACAGAAGATCTGGCAAAGATGGGCCAACTCATTTTACAAGGTGGTAAGTGGAATGGCAAGCAGGTATTGCCTGCAGATTATGTGGCTGAGATGCAAAAAGCTCAAGTGCCTTGTGTGCCTTCTGGTGTGAAACCTCAGCAAGCAGCAGAGATGGGCTTGACCAAGGAGAACAGTGATTGGGTACAGGGTTACGGATATCAGATGTGGCGTTGCCGTCACAACGCTTTCCGTGCAGATGGAGCTAATGGACAGTATATCATTATTATTCCTGATAAGGATGCTGTGGTCGTTACTACTGCAAACATTGGAGATATGCAAGCTGAAATCAACTTGATTTGGGACTATATCCTGCCTGTATTATAATTCAATTATGGCTATATGAATATAATAGGGTGTGCATGTTTGCACACCCTATTATTATACATCTGTTATAAGCAGTGACCTTTTTGGTAACTTACCATTTTACGCCAGAGACTTTTGCAATCTTACGAATAATCTCAGTGTTGTCCATCCTTCCAGAGAATTCCTGACAGCCTGCTCCTACAGCAAAAACGGGGACGTATGCTGCAGTGTGGCTACCAGATGACCATAGCAAGTGAGCCTGTTCTGCCATCACATACTTAGCCACAGTAGCCAGTTGTTCGGTACGAGAATACATGTTCTCGTCAAATTTTGCTCTGTTGTTGGTAAAGGTCTCTTCAAAGCAGTCACGTAATTGCTTCTCTTGCTCCCATGTAATGGTAAGCTCTTTCCAAAAGCCCATCTTGTCAGCTAATAATGCCTTAACATCTTCCCAGCTTGTCTTACCTTCTTTACGCAGGTCAGTGATATATTTTGAGAATACATCGATTGACTGTTTTTGATACGACAAAGCTTTCAGATTTAAAGTGTAGCCTCCGCTTGAACGACCCATTGACAAACCTCCTGTTTCATGATCTGCCGTAATTACAATCAATGTCTCTTTTGGATGCTTCTTATAGAACTCATAAGCCACTTTCACAGCATTGTCCATATCTTCTAATTCATATACCATAGAGGCAGCATCGTTTGCATGACTTGCCCAGTCAATTTTACCACCTTCAATCATTAAATAGAATCCTTTTTTCGCATTTTCTTTCATCAAAAAGTCGATTGCACTTTCAGTAATTTCTGCCAAAGTTAAATCTCCTGGTTGACGGTCGATGGCATAGCGTAAACTTGCTTGGTCTGCGTCGGTTTTCTCCATTAAAATCATTTTCTTAGCTTCATTACGCTTTGCCTTATACTCGTTAATGCCACGAGCTAAAGTATAGCCTGCTTGTTCAAAAATAGGAAAGAGGTTAGGCGCATCTTTGCCATCCACTGTCTTGTCTGGTTTCAGGAAACCGCTACCTGCAAAGAAGTCAAAATTAGACTTTGGCAGCCATGTAGCAATCTCATAATACATATTTCTATATGGCTCGTGCGCATACTGTGAGCCTGGTGTAGCGTGATCGATGCTTACAGAAGTGGTGATGCCTACACGTTTACCAGCTTTCTTTGCTTTTTCGGCAAATGATTCTACAGGATTCTTATCAGCATCAACTCCCATAGCATTGTTGTAAGTTTTCACGCCCGTAGCCAAAGCTGTTCCACCTGCAGCAGAGTCGGTGATAGAATTGGAAGACGAGTGAGAGTTAGCATGACTTGCTACAGGGAAAGATGGAAAAAGAAGCGGCTTTATGCCAATTTTCCCTTCAACTTCAGCTAGATACATCTCCGTTGTGTTCACTTGGTTTAAGCCCATGCCATCACCTATAAAATAAAATACATACTTTGCTTGCTGGGCATTTATATGGCAGGTAGCCATAACCAGCAGAATTGTAACAAATAACTTTCTCATAAGATCATATTTAGTATTATTGTTGCAAAGATAAAAGATTTTGTTCTTTATTTTGCAAAATCCCTTCAATAATTATGCCATATTATTTGTGTAATAGATAAACTAATGGCGTTTGTTATATTTTGTTGATACTTTTTTGCATTTGTTTAGATAACGAAAAATATATATAGCGTATATTTGTAACAATATTTGAAGATAATACATAGAGAGAAACAACAACTGATCAAAAATATGAATAAATTTAATTTCGTAAAAGAATTGGCACGTCGATTACAGATTTCCGACTCGGCAGCAAAAACCTTTGTAGATGAATACAATAGGCTGGTTATTGACAAGATGTGTGAAGGTGAAGAGGTAAAGTTACAGTATTTTGGCAAATTCATTCCACATCATCAACCTAGACGTCCAGGACGTGATCCTCGAAATGGTGAGTACCATGATATTCCTGAACGAGTAACCATTAAGTTTAAGGTTAGTGCAAATGTATTAGATGAACTTAATCATTAAATAATTTTGGTTATTTTATATATAAAGGAGGGGAGACATTTTTTTGGAGGTGTCACCCCTTTTTTGTTTTTCCAACAAAATCTCTAATTGTTAAATTATCCAACAATCCACTGCCCTTGCAGAATAAAACTATTTTTTCAAGGTAGATTATCAAAAAATCATTAATTTTGCACCTAAACAAATAACATAAGAAATCTATGAATAAATTAATCCAAGGAATTATTGATCGCGCTAAGGCTAACCGCCAGCGCATCGTATTACCAGAAGCAACAGAAGAACGCACCTTGAAGGCTGCTGATCGAGCTTTGGGTGACAACATTGCAGACATTATCCTCATTGGTGACATCAAAGAGATTCATCGCATGGCAGATGAGTTCGGATTGAAGAACATTGATAAAGCAACCCTGATAGATCCGTTGGATAATCCCAAGGCAGAAGAGTATGCTCAATTATTAGCAGAGCTTCGTAAGAAGAAAGGTATGACTATTGAACAGGCTCGCGAGTTAGTAAAGAATCCTTTGTATTTGGGTTGCATGATTATCAAAACGGGTAATGCAGACGGCCAGATCTCAGGAGCGCTGAGCACTACAGGTGACACATTGCGGCCTGCTCTTCAGATTATCAAATGCTCACCAGGAATTACTTGTGTGAGTGGTGCAATGTTGATGATTACCAACCAGCCGCAATATGGTGAGAATGGTGTGTTGGTAGTTGGCGATGTTGCAGTGACCCCTATGCCTGATGCTAATCAGTTAGCACAAATCGCTGTATGTACAGCAGAGACAGCTCGTGCCGTTGGTGGTTTTGATGACCCAAGGGTAGCTATGTTGAGTTTCTCTACCAAAGGGTCTGCAACGCACGAAGTTGTTGACAAAGTATTAGAAGCCACAAAGTTGGCTAAGGAAATGGCTCCTGAATTGAAGATAGATGGTGAGTTACAAGCCGATGCAGCTTTAGTTCCTTCTGTTGGGAAAAAGAAAGCACCTGGCAGTGAGATTGCAGGTAATGCAAATGTATTGGTATTCCCTAATTTGGAAGTAGGTAATATTGCTTATAAACTCGTACAACGCTTAGGAGATGCGCTGGCCATAGGTCCAATCTTGCAAGGTATTGCTCGCCCTGTTAATGATTTGAGTCGAGGTTGCTCAATTGACGATGTGTATTATATGATAGCCATTACTGCTTGCCAAGCTCAAGCAGCTAAGAAATAATTTATAAAACCCCTATATCTATGAAGATTTTAGTATTGAATTGCGGAAGTTCGTCAATCAAATACAAATTGTTTGACATGACTGATAAGTCCGTTATTGCTTCTGGTGGCATTGAGAAAATCGGCTTGGCCGATTCTTTCCTAAAGTTTGCATTGCCTGATGGTGAGAAGAAAATTATACATAAAGATATCCCAGAACATACAGTAGGTGTTGAACTAATTCTCCAGACATTAGTTGACCCTCAGTACGGAGCCATCAAGAGTTATGATGAGATAGATGCTGTTGGTCACCGTATGGTGCATGGTGGTGAACGTTTTACAGAGTCAGTTCTGCTAACGCCGGAGGTTCTTAAAGAATTTGAGGCTTGCAACGACTTGGCCCCTCTTCACAACCCTGCCAACTTAAAGGGTGTGAATGCAGTAAAGGCAATCTTACCAAATGTGCCTCAAATCGGTGTGTTTGATACAGCTTTCCATCAGACAATGCCTGACTATGCCTACATGTATGCATTGCCTTATGAGTTTTACGAGAAGTATAAAATCCGCCGCTACGGCTTCCATGGCACCTCCCATCGTTTTATTTCTCAATATGTTTGCGACTATTTAGGCGTTAAGAAAGAAGGGCTGAAGCTCATCACTTGCCATATAGGTAACGGTGCTTCTATTGCAGCAATTAAAGATGGTAAAGTTTTGGATACATCTATGGGTCTCACTCCTTTGGAGGGCCTCATTATGGGTACCCGAAGTGGTGATGTAGATGGTGGTGTAATCACTTTCCTCGAAAACAAATTGGGTGTTAATGCTACTCAGATGAGTGACCTATTGAATAAGAAGAGTGGTATGTTGGGTATTACAGGTGTTTCAAGTGATATGCGGGAACTGGAGGTTGCACAAAAAGAAGGTAACCCACGTGCCATTTTAGCCGACAAGATGTATAACTATCGTATCAAGAAGTATATTGGTGCCTATGCAGCTGTGTTGGGTGGCGTCGATGTTATTGTCTTTACAGGTGGTGTAGGCGAGAACCAGGCAAGCATGCGTGCCAACACTCTTGAAGGTTTGGAATTCCTCGGTATAAAGATTGACCCTGAACTCAATGCGGCAACCGTTCGTGGTAAAGAGGGTATCATCTCTACTCCTGACTCCAAGGTGAAGGTGGTAATCTTGGCAACCGATGAAGAGTTGATGATTGCTCAAGACACTATGAACATTGTGAAAGCCTAAAGGCAAAAAAGCTATCAATACTGCACAAGATTTTTCTTTTTCTTGTGCAGTATTCCTCTTTATTACTCATTATTTATTAAAAGAGTAATCACATAAAGTAAAGAAAGGGCATGGATATGAAGAAGTTTTTATTTACTTTGGCTTTTGGTTTTGCACTTATCGGTTGCGGAACCATGTATGATACTTACGATGGGGGCTATGGATATAGCGACTATACCTATGGTTATGGTCATGATTATGTCATCTATAATAATGGATATCGTTATGGTTACGAAGCTGGTGTCATTGACGCCATCACTAATCGCATGGTGTTAGCCATGGCTCTTGATCAGGTTCGTGCTGCTCGTCTGCTTGAATTGAACAGAAGATATTTCTATCTTTTCCATAGCATGCCAAACTATAGCTTTGGTTACTATAATTTCAACCCTGGACCTCCACCTCCTCCACGTGGTCCTGTAGGCCCTGGTTATTATGGTGGATCAAACCGTCCTCCTTATGGTGGGGGCTATGGAAATGGTTCTGGTGGTTATTATGGACGTGGGCAAGGTGGATACCGTTCTAACTACGACGTGAATATGACTGATCGTGACCTAGAAGCTGCTGCGAAGGAATATACCCGTGGTGTTAGATCTATCGTTGGTAATCAAAACTATTCTGTATTTGAAACCAGAGTACGTTCTGATGCCAAGACGGCAAATAAAAAGGTGAATGCTGTACGCGTGAACCCTAACTATAATGCTACTCGCACTCGTACGGGTACTAGTACCAATGTTCGTACTAATAGGAATACAGGTACTTCTACAACTCCTACGAGCAGCGGAACTAGAGTTCGTAGCAATAGCAATTCTACTACTACCCCAGCTAGTACAACCACTGGTACTAGAGTACGTAGTAATAGCAACTCTACCACTACACCTTCCTCTACAACTAGCGGTACAAGGGTTCGCAGTAACAGGAGTTCTTCTACTACTACCACTCAGCCGAGTTCTACTACTACCCGCACGAGAGTCCGTAGTAATAGTAGTACTTCGAGCAGTAGCACAACAACTACTACTAATACGAACACTACCACTCGTACACGTACAAGATAATAGTATTGTATTTGGATGAATTAAGAGGGCTGCAATTGCAGCCCTCTTTGTTTTTACAGGGTCAATAGTTTCAGTAGTTTCAGTTTTTTTTTGAATACCCCTTTTCCAACTGCCCTTCCTATACGAACTAACGTTAGTATTTATATATATTATATATTTATATATAAATATATAATATATATAAATACTAAATCTAAAAATAGCTATCTGCTCAGATGATAGTATTGAAAAATAACTGAAACTACTGAAACTAACTGAACCCACAGTTATTTTTCTAAGATTTTTTCTCCCTCACGAGGAATTTTTTTCTCCCTCACGAGGGATTAATTTTTACCATCTCCGCCCAGCATCCACGCAAGCAGCAAGCAAGCCATGAGTGTACTCATCACCCTGCATCCACGCAGGTGACAATCAAAAGTGGGCAGCAAGGTTGCTGTATGTGGCTTCATAAAGCATTGACCTCCAAGCCATATGAAATTGACTTTACAGAACTGTAAATTCACGAGTTAAAAGTGTTAAAGCATTGTTAAATCAAGAAATATGCATAGGATAAGTGCTTGATTGTCAAGGCTGAAAAATAGCTAGAAATAATAATTGCAAAAAGTTGCAAAACCCTGCTACGGTGCTATATCTTTGCATCGTCAAATCGATTCGACAGTATGTTTAACCCTTTAAAATCCGAACAATGAATATCAACAGTTATTGGCTTTTGCATTAGTTAGTCCAAATGGATTACTTCAATCTTCAGAAGTGAGTAACCTTTCCAGTTCTTCCGCATTCAACTTAAGGTGGAATTCTCCTTTCTTGGCTACAGAAATGCTTCCAGTCTCCTCGCTCACAATGATGGCCAGTGCATCTGTTTCTTGAGAAATACCCATTCCTGCGCGATGACGCAACCCCAACTCTTTGGGTATATCTAAGTTGTGTGCCACTGGTAAGATGCAACCAGCAGCTTTGATACGTTTATGACTAATAATCATTGCTCCGTCATGCAGAGGACTGTTCTTGAAGAATATATTCTCAATTAGTCGTTGGTTGATATTGGCATCAATCGTGTCACCAGTACGAACAATGTTGTCAAGTGGTACATTGCGTTCCACTACAATTAAAGCACCTACTTTTCCCTTTGCCATGTTCAAGCATGCCATCACAATGGGTAATACGTCCTCATGAGTGCTTTGGCTGTCCTTACTGCCGAAAAACAGTTTAACTAAGGCACTGGCACTATGATGTGAACCTAATGAAAAAAGGAAGTGTCGAATTTCTTCTTGGAAGAGTACAATAATGGCTATTACACCTACACTGATCAACTTGTCGAATACACTACCCAATAACCTCATTTCAAGTACTTGGGTGACGATTAACCATGAAAGAACGAAAATCATCAAGCCCATAAACACTTTTATTGAGCCCGTTGATTTCATCAGTTTATAAAGGTAGTATAGCAAAGTAGCTACCAAAAGGATGTCAATCAAATCCTTAATGCCAAATTGGAAAAACATATCTTATTAGTTTCTGTTATCTTGGTTAAACTCAAAGTTTTTAACGGCTTGCCAAAGTTTAATGGCCTCAACAGCCTCTTTTACGTCATGAACTCTTAAAATGTTTGCCCCTTTATTCAAGGCGATGGTATGCAATACGGTAGTGCCGTTCAAGGCATCTTGAGGGGTGACTCCAAGTTCCTTATATACCATAGATTTTCGTGACAGCCCTACTAACAGAGGGAGTTGGAAGATATCAAATTCATTCAGGTGAGCCAGCAGCTCAAAGTTATGAGCCAGTGTTTTGCCAAAGCCAAATCCAGGATCAAGTATGATGTCATTTACATTCATCTCATGCAATTTTCTTACCTTTCCTGCGAAATATAACATTATTTCTTTCAATACATTCTCGTATTGAGGGGCTTGTTGCATGTTTTGAGGTGTTCCTTGCATGTGCATGATGATATATGGTATGCGCGCACGTGAAATTGTAGAAAACATTTCAGAGTCCAACTCTCCTCCAGAAATGTCATTCACCATTGCTACACCAAACTCTTCAATACACATTTTAGCCACATCAGCCCTAAAAGTGTCAACAGAAACAATGGCTTGAGGTGCTTCTTTGCGTAGAACAGCTAATCCCTCACGTAGCCGCTTCATCTCTTCTTCGATAGGCAAATCTACTGCTCCTGGGCGTGAAGAATAGGCACCTACATCCAATATATCTGCACCTTCTGTCAACATCTGCGTTACCTTATGAGATATTTGCTCCACAGTCTGCATACGACTGTCTTTAAAGAAAGAGTCAGGCGTCAAATTCAGAATGCCCATCACTTTGGGAGTGGATAGGTCAAGTAACTGTCCGTTGACATTTATTGTTCCTGTAAACATAACTTTCTGTATTTTTGATTACAAATGTAATGAAAAAACCTTATTTTTGCATGAATTAAACTCAAGAAAATATGATAGAACGTCTTTATCAGATATTTCAGCAATGTAGTTGTGTAACTACAGATAGCCGTAATTGCCCCCAGGATTCTCTGTTTATTGCCCTTAAAGGGGATAATTTCAATGGTAATGCGTTTGCAGCCAAGGCCCTTGAAGCGGGTTGCAAATATGTGGTGATTGATGAGGTGGCCTATATGCCACAGGATGACGAGCGATATGTCTTGGTTGATAATTGCTTGAAGACCTTACAAAAATTAGCCAACTATCATCGTCGTCAATTGGGTGCACCCATTCCTACTATATTCGATAAAGGTGGCATCCCTATCATAGGCATTACGGGTACTAATGGCAAGACTACTACTAAGGAGCTTACAGCAGCTGTGCTATCAGAGAAATATAATGTGCTTTACACGCAGGGCAATCTGAATAATAGTATAGGAGTGCCGCTCACTGTTTTACGCATGAAACCCGAACATCAGATAGCAATCATCGAGATGGGAGCCAGTCACCCTGGAGATATACAGGAGTTGGTGAATGTGTGCGAACCAAATATTGGCATTATTACCAATGTGGGCAGAGCACATCTTCAGGGATTTGGTTCGTTCGAAGGGGTGAAGCGTACAAAAGGTGAGTTGTATGACTTCATAAAAGCTACTCATGGACAGGTGATTGTCAATGCTGATAGCGATGATTTGATGCAAATGCTTACTGAAAGAGATATGAACGACAACCTACAAGGTATTTATTATGGCAGTAAAGAAAACAAGCATAGTATTTCTATCTATGGTGAAGTTGTGGATCACTCAGCTTTCCTGCATTTCCGTTGGAGAAGTGAGAACCCTCAATCAGGTGAGATTGGCGCTTGGCATGATGTGCAAACACATCTTATAGGCGATTATAATCTTAGCAATATGTTGGCTGCTGTTACTGTTGGAATGAGGTTCGGCGTGGCACCTGACGATATTTGTAGTGCCTTGTCCTCCTATGAGCCGCACAATAATCGTTCGCAACTTACAGAAACGGCTCACAACACCTTGATTGTGGATGCTTATAATGCAAACCCTACAAGTATGAAAGCGGCCCTTGACAATTTCTATCGTTTAGAGGCTGACAACAAGATGTTGATATTGGGAGAGATGCGAGAATTAGGCGCTGATAGTTTGAAAGAGCATCAGCAGATAGTGCAACTTATTCAAACGTATGGATTCAAGGATGTACTGTTAGTAGGCGATGAGTTCATCAAGTCAAGTAGTCCTTTCTGTTGTTTCAACGATATTACTGCTTTAACTGCTTTCATTCAGCAGCAACCTCCGCAGAATAAGACAATCCTTATTAAAGGGTCAAATGGGACTAAACTATTTACTTTGCCCGAATATCTTTAACACTTTCTCTTTGGTAAGAAATAATAGCCAATAACTGCAGCAATGACTACACCGGCCGAGTTGGCAGCAAAGTCTAGCCACTCGCCTCCACGATGTTGTGTGAAAAATTCTTGTAAAAGTTCTACTAAACCACCATAAATAAGTGGGCATAAGAAAGCTCCTACCCAGGCATGCCAGATGGGTGCCTGGGTCTTTTTCTGCCCTTTGTAAAACTCCCACCACAGCATGCTTGCCATCACGAAATACATTCCTGTATGTACCAGTTTATCTATGCCTGGTACGTCATTTAGGTCTGTAGACGGTGGCTTAAAAAAAGAAAGGAAAGTTACCAGCATGATGATGGTAATTGAGAGTGGATATCGTAAGATAAAAGCTTTCATGAGCAAATAATTTATAATTCTGGAACAAAAATACGAATTATTGTGTATTTTTGCATCCAAAATACAAAAAATCAGCACAGATTGATATTATAAGGGTTTTTATGAGTGACGAGAGTAGGGCAAACTTTGGTAGTAAGATAGGCGCCATCTTGGCGGCTGCAGGTTCGGCTGTTGGTTTGGGAAATATTTGGCGTTTCCCTTATCAAACTGGTAATGATGGAGGGGCTGCATTTATTCTTATCTATATAGGGTGTATACTTTTCTTTGGTATTCCTGTGATGATAGCAGAGTTTACCATAGGCCGTCATTCTCGTTCTAATACTGCCAGAGCTTATCAGATACTAGCTCCTGGAACTCAGTGGAAATGGGTAGGTCGTTGGGGTGTACTTACTGGTTTTCTTATCTTGAGTTATTATGCGGTAGTAGCTGGTTGGACATTAGAGTATTTCCTGCAGGCGGCAAGTAATTCTTTTTTTGGTAAGACGCCTGAACAATTTACGGAATCTTT
Organism: uncultured Bacteroidales bacterium; assembly: GCA_902775375.1. GTDB lineage: Bacteria > Bacteroidota > Bacteroidia > Bacteroidales > Bacteroidaceae > Bacteroides. The sequence goes on from CACYLU010000001.1 coordinate 207,830, forward strand.
CAATTCTTTTACTGCAAGTCCTTGGCGCTCAGTTTTGTGGTTGGTATTATTTATGTTTGCTACACATTATATTATTGTCAAAGGAGTTCAGCAAGGTATTGAACGTTCTGCCAAAATTCTTATGCCAGTGCTGTTTGTTCTGCTTATCATAATGGCTTCCTGTTCTGTTCTGCTACCTGGTTCGGGCCCTGGATTGGAGTTTTTACTCATGCCTGATTTCAATAAGGTCAATCCTGGCGTGTTGCTTTCTGCAATGGGACAGACGTTTTATTCGTTAAGCCTTGGCATGGGATGTCTCTGTACCTATGCCTCTTACTTTCAAAGTGATACCAACCTAACAAAGACTGCAATCAATGTAGCTACCATAGATACTTTGGTAGCAATCTTAGCTGGCCTTATTATTTTCCCTGCTGCCTTTTCTGTAGGCATTCAGCCTGATGCTGGCCCCAGTTTGGTATTTATAACCTTACCTAATGTACTCACTCGGGCCTTTGCAGGTTTGCCTTGGCTCACCTATATACTCAGTACCGCTTTTTATCTTTTGTTGGCCTTAGCTGCTCTTACTTCTACCATCTCTATGCATGAGGTCGTGACTGTTTATCTGCATGAGGAGTTCAAGATGAGTCGCCGCAAGGCAGCTTGGCTAGTCACTTTAGTATGTGGCTTTATTGGAATCATTTGTGCTTTGTCTTTAGGCATAGGTAAGGAATATACCCTTTTTGGCATGACACTGTTCGATATTTTCGACTTTGTCACCGCCAAATTGATGTTGCCAATAGGTGGTTTCTTTATTTCTATCTTTACAGGCTGGTATCTTGACAAGAAAATCCTGCATGATGAGCTCAACAGTGGTGGTCATTTACCTATATATCTATATAAGGCAATTGTTTTCATTTTGCGATTTATTGCACCAATAGGCATTGGCTTTGTGTTTATCAATGAGCTGGGTGTATTGTAGCTTTTCCCTTTATGTGGCAGTTCATAAAAGATTATCATTTCTATCAACCAGAAGAAAAGCGTGCCATTATTGTTTTGCTTGCTCTCATAATGCTAACTATTGGTGTCACTATTGTCTATGAGCGAAAGTATCGGCCTATAACTTCTCCCGATGATGAGTTAGCCCTACAAGCTTTTGCTGATTCCATACAACGGCGAGATAGCCTTGCATCTCATCGCTCTCGTCACAATAATTACCAACGAAATGGTGTACAGTACTCTCGTCGTAATCAATCTCAACGTTTTACAACATCACGTCGTCAAAGTGAAAGACCTATTCGTGTGGCAAAGGATACAGTGAGTTCACTGCTCATAGATACATTGCCTCGCTATGAACGAGTAGAAAAATATGAACCTGGCACTTTGGTCGATTTGAATAAAGCTGACACTGCCGAATTGAAGAAAATTCCAGGCATAGGTAGTGGCATTGCTCGGATGATAGTGAATTATCGAAACCGGTTAGGCGGTTTTTATAAGGTTGAACAACTTCGTGAGATTAATCTGGATGCGAGTCAACTTTTATCTTGGTTCAGCATTGATGAGGCAGAAATACAAAAAATTCCTGTAAACAAGAGCAGTGTAGATCGTCTGCGTAATCATCCTTATATTAATTTTTATCAAGCAAAAGCAATAGTTGAATATCGACGTAAGCATGGCAACCTACAGTCTCTCAAACCACTTGTGCTATATGAGGAGTTTAAGGAAACAGATCTAGAGCGAATAGCTCATTATCTTAGTTTTGAATAGATATTTAACCTTAGGCTTGTATTATCATACCATCCTTAAGATGAATCGTTCTATCAGTCATTTTGGCCAAGCTTTCATCATGTGTTACAATTACAAAAGTCTGGTTCAAACGATTTCTTAACTCAAAAAATAGTTGATGCAATTCTGTTTTGTTCAAACTATCCAAACTGCCGGAGGGCTCATCAGCTAACACTACATCGGGGTGGTTTACCAAAGCTCGTGCTACAGCTACACGTTGTTTCTCTCCTCCTGAAAGTTCATTTGGCTTATGGTCACTCCTGTTTTGTAAACCCATGAATGACAAAAGTTCAAAAGCTTTCTGGTGAGCATCCAGCTTGTTTTTACCTGCTATTAGAGCAGGCATCATTACATTTTCTATAGCTGTAAACTCAGGCAGTAGTTGGTGAAATTGAAAAACAAAGCCAATGTGTTGGTTCCTAAAAGCTGATAGTTCCTTTTCTTTAAAATGGAGCACATTCATTCCATTTATGATTACCTTGCCAGCATTGGGCGTGTCTAGCGTTCCCATGATCTGAAGCAGGGTGGTTTTCCCTGCACCGCTTGGGCCTACTATGCTTACTACCTCGCCTTTGTTGATATTGAGACTGATACCACGCAACACCTGAAGGGAGCCAAAACTCTTTTCTATATTCTCTACTTGAATCATCACAGTTGTTTTTTAAGCCATTTGTAAATCCATGCCCCAATCTTCTCATACAACTGAACGTCATTGCTGCTAATAGGTTTTGAGAAGGTAATGGTTTCTTTCACCTCGTCGCCTATCTGGTCGGGGAATACCAGCATCAGACTGCTATTATTAAAGTATGTATTAATCTGCTTGGGCAGTTCTTCGAACAATGGATTATAAGAGATTGAACCTCTTCTAGCACTCACTATCACTAACAAATGATCGTAGCTCACATAACCTGTCAGCAATAGTAGGTCGTCCCATCTCTCCAAGCTGGAGAAGTCTGTGCGAGTCTGTTTATATTTTGAAGCTAAGAAACTTTGTATATAGCCCGTGGTCTTTTCGTTAGCAAAGAAATGTACCCTGCATCCTAAAGCGGCTCCCATACGACAACAGTTGCGCAACCATTTCTGAAAACCGGCTTCATATTCCGCTTTCGGAGGAACTGCTACTACAATGCGCCTAATTGTATTGAGTGGCATGAGAAACTTGGCCACTATCACCTCACGATGTACGCTTTTAAGTATATTTTCAGTTACTTTCCCATAAAATGAGTCCATGATATTAACCTTGCGATGCAACCCCACAACCAGACACGATACATCTTGCTCCTTAGCTGTATGAATAATGCCAGATGATATATTTACGTCATAGCGGCTTAGTTGTACTAACTTTACGTTAGCACCTGCCGCAGCCTTGGCTGCCTTGTCTAGGCATAGTCTACCCTTCATTTCACTATGCTCAGTACCTGCATCAGTCATCACGTGTAGTGCTAAAATATTATCCTCAAACTTGGTACTTCTTATCATAAGAGCTAGCTCCATTAGGTAGTCTATTGTGTCCAGATAAGCTACTGGTATCAATATTTTTTCTGTAGTACGTTGCAGGTGTTCATCTGGTTGAGTTTCGCTTATGGCAATCTGTCTAGCTGCCTTGTCTGTTACTAGAGAACTCACAATGCAGGTTACTAAAATCAGGAGTATAGTACCATTAAGCACATCCTCGTTCAGCAGTCTGTTTCCATCGGGCAAAATGATGTTATAGCCTACCATCACAGCAGCTAAAGTAGCTGCGGCCTGAGCAGTACTTAGCCCGTATATTAATCTTCGTTCTATGCCTTTCAACCCAAAAATTATTTGTACGGCGAATGAAGCTATCCACTTACCTGCCAGTGCAACACAAATCATCACTGCAGCTACTTCTATAGCGTTTAAACTCCCAAATAATACATGCAGGTTAATAAGCATGCCCACACCTATCAGGAAATAAGGAATAAATAGGGCGTTGCCGACAAACTCTAGATGTCCCATAAGTGGTGAAACATGCGGAATCATCCTGTTCAAGACTAAGCCTGTAAGAAAGGCGCCTAAGATACCTTCCATGCCTGCAAGTTCCATTAGTGCTGCAGCTAAAAACACTAATGCCAACACAAAGATATATTGTGTTACTACTTCATCATACCTTCTAAAGAACCAGCGTGCAATGCGAGGGAAAAGCACAATGACGATTGCTCCTATCAAAATAACTTTACTAAGCAACAGCAGCAAATACGTTCCATCAGTATTTCCTTTATACATACCTGCTACCACTGCCAGTACCAGTAAGGTCAAAGAGTCTGTTACTGCTGTACCTCCTACCGCTATACTTACGCTTCGCTGGTTAGACACACCATATTTTATCACGATAGGATATGAAACCTGGGTATTAGAAGCATACATACTGGCCAGCAAGACAGAAGTTGCTACTCCATAGTGTAACAGGCTGAGATTGACGAAAAAACCTGTGATGATAGGTATGGTGAAGCAAAGCAAACCCAATGTTAAAGCTTTGTATTTGTTCTCTTTAAAGTCATTCATATTCATTTCAAGACCCGCAAGAAACATTATGTAATACAAGCCTACCTTGCCAAACAGTTCGAAACTGCTGTCACGAGCCAAGATATTGAAACCATGTTCTCCTATCAACAAGCCAGCAATAATCATACCGATTATATGGGGGATGCGCAATTTGTCAAGTACGATAGGAGCGAACAGAATCATTACCAGCACGAGCAAAAAGATCCATGTCGGATCGGTGATTGGGAAAGTTATGTATTGGTTAATCCACTCCGTCATCTGTCTCTGTCACTTTCTGCATACAAAATAACAAAAAAGTTTCGAACTATTTGTAGTTTTTCTTTATAAAAAATTCCCGAAAGTCTTAGACATTATTTTGGGAGGAGAAAAAATATGTATTATTAGGCAAATGTAACTCAAATATCTATCACCCATCGTTCTAGTATCTGCTATGGGGTGACGGAACGTCAGTTGCGATGGAAAGGAGATACTACTATAGGGGTATAACAGATACTGCGGTGACCCATAACAGATACTGCGGTGACCCATAACAAATGCTGCGGTGACCCATAGCAGATACTGGCACTACTTATTGGAGATATTAGAGCAACCGATGGCAATAATTCCTATCACCTATGGCAGGCATTCTATTCCAATGCTATTATTAATACCACTGAATATGAAGGTAGTTTTTTGCTCTTTAGCTTAAAAAGTATCATCAAACTTGGCGGATATGTAAAAAACAACTATCTTTGCCCTCCATACTAATACTAATTATAAAAGAGAAGAGAGAATTATGAAAGTAGCAATTGTTGGAGCAAGTGGAGCTGTAGGGCAAGAGTTCCTGCGTGTGCTCGAAGAGAGAAATTTTCCTATTGACGAACTACTACTCTTTGGCTCATCTCGTAGTGCGGGTAGTAAATATATGTTTCGAGGTAAAGAGATAGAAGTTAAGCTTTTGCAACATAATGACGATTTCAAGGGTGTGGATATTGCCTTTACTTCTGCTGGTGCTAGTACCTCTAAAGAGTATGCTGAAACCATTACTAAGTATGGTGCTGTAATGATTGATAATTCCAGTGCTTTTCGCATGGATGCTGATGTGCCTTTAGTAGTGCCAGAAGTGAATGCCCTTGATGCAAAAGTGCGTCCCCGTGGCATTATCGCAAACCCTAATTGTACAACCATTCAGATGGTGGTGGCGTTAAAGCCAATTGAGGAGATCTCACATATCCAACGTGTGCATGTGTCTACCTATCAAGCTGCTAGTGGTGCTGGTGCAGCTGCCATGAAAGAACTTTATGAGCAATATCGTCAAGTATTAGCAGGAGAACCGGTAACTGTTGAACGTTTCCAATATCAATTGGCCTTCAACTTGATACCTCAGGTAGATGTATTTACTGAAAACGATTATACAAAGGAGGAGATGAAGATGTATAACGAAACACGCAAGATTATGCATTCGGATGTCCGAGTAAGCGCTACTTGCGTTCGCGTTCCTTCTTTACGTTCTCATTCTGAGGCTATTTGGGTAGAGACAGAGAGACCTGTCTCTGTGGAAGAAGCTAAAGCTGCTTTTGCAAAGGCAGAGGGATTGGTCATTGAGGATAACCCGGCAGAGAAGAAATACCCGATGCCTCTTTTCTTGGCGGGCAAGGATCCTGTGTATATAGGTCGTATACGCAAAGATTTGGCTAATGACAATGGTCTTGCTTTCTGGATTGTAGGTGATCAGATAAAGAAAGGCGCAGCCCTTAATGCTGTGCAGATTGCCGAGTATCTTATTAATGAGAAAGCTCTGTGATATATACTGTTCCCTATTTTTTACGACTTTGGCAAGCATCTAAATGATAGCTCTCATCATTACGAAGAGGCGATAATTAACCAAGTTCAGCAAAAAGGGCTGCAGAAATGCAGCCCTTAATTATATATAGGATGTCAATTAAATCTCTGGGTGTTTTAGATGATAATCTACTAGCCCTTTCATCGGCGTCACATTCATTGATTTAACCAGATGAGCGCCATATATCATTGCCACTTCTTCCAGTAAATCATTAAAATCGTGCGCCATGTGCCCAACCGCGCAAATAGGAAGATTCTTATAGTCATACTGCAAGATACAGCGCTCAAAAAACTCTTTGAAATTTCTTCCTACCAGGCTCCTCATATAAGGGTGCTCTTTATGCTCTTTCAAGTATATTGCCACTTCTGCCAAGAACATGTCGGGCTCCTTCATCTCATACACAAAATCTTGCAAGTTATTTGCACTCACACTGAAATGTTGGTAGAAATCTATACTTAGTTCTGATGGGGCCATATTCTTCACTACGTCTGCTAAAAACATACGCCCTAGCACGATAGAACTACCTTCATCTCCTAATAAGTAGCCACCAGACAATACTTGTGCTGTGATATTGGAACCGTCGTAGTGGCATGATCCTGATCGGTTACCCAATACGCAGGCGATACCTGCGTTGTCTTGTAAAAGACCTCTGGCTGCAGCTAGTAAGGTGGACTCTACTGTTACATGTGCTTTGAATTGGGTGGTTAGAGATGCCTCTACCTTTTTTTTCCGTAGCTCAGTGCTACATCCCGATCCATAGTAGAACACTTTTTCGTATTTCTTGTGAAAGAAAATATCAGGTAGGGTGAGTCTAATCAACCTGCTGATTTCTCTGCGTGATTGAGAAAATGGATTAACCATATCCGTGTTGGCTGTGGCAACCACTTTGTTATTGTCAATGATAACCCATTCTGTGAACGATCCTGTTTCTACTATTAACCTCATGAGGGGTACAACTATGATTTTTTGCAAAGGTAGTATTTTTTCCTATATCTTTACTATAAATCCCTCAAAAAATGTATAAAACACATTCTTAAAAAACCATAATTGATATAGGGAAATAGCAACCATTCCTATTTGTCTGATGGTTAGATGCAGTTAATTTCATAGTTTCCTATTTCTCGATATCGTTTATTTCTACCATGCAAACCATAACTCAAGTATGCCATACTCAATATTCTAAAAAAAACTAATGACATTTGTAAACAGTTTTTTTTATACTATCTTTGCTCTCAAACAATGCTATCATGAAGACGACTTATATTCTTTTAATGGTTGGCCTGCTTGGGTGTGTCAGTTGCAAGGCTCGTAATCCCCAAATTGAATCTGCATCGGTAAAACTATCTGTTGTAGAAGAGTCAGATAGTGCTGTTATTACTGGCGATGCTCGCACTGAACTTTATTATCCCCTGTTGCAAGGAAAGCGTGTGGCAGTCTTTGGCAATCATACGGCATTGCTGCCTTCAGGAGAGCATCTGGTTGATAAGCTTTTGCGTGACGGCCATAGCGTTTCAGCCGTATTCTCACCTGAGCATGGCTTTCGTGGGACAGCAGACGCAGGTGAGCATGTGTCTAGTTCTGTTGATGCTCAGACAGGTATTCCTATCCTTTCACTTTACGATGGAGGCAACAACCGTCCTTCTGCGGCGTCCATGAGTAAGTTTGATGTGCTGTTGGTCGATATTCAGGATGTGGGTTTGCGTTTCTATACTTATTATATAACTATGTGTCGTTTGATGACTGCCTGTGCCGAGTCTGGTAAGCAGGTCGTCATTCTCGACCGCCCTAACCCTAATGGCCATTTAGTGGATGGTCCTATTTTAGATATGAAGTATAAGAGTGGAGTAGGTTGGTTGCCTATCCCTGTGCTACATGGTTTGACGCTGGGTGAATTGGCGCAAATGGTAGTTGGTAAGGGTTGGTTAGGAACCAAGGCTGCTTGTAAATTACAGGTAGTGCCTTGTTTGTATTACACCCATCACACACTCACAGACATTCAAGTACCGCCATCACCTAATCTTCCCAACTTGCGCTCTATTTATCTTTATCCTTCACTGTGTTTTTTTGAGGCGACACCTGTAAGTGTTGGTCGGGGCACCGACTATCCATTCCAGGTTTATGGTCATCCAGGGATGAAGCATCGTAGTTTTACATTCACCCCCGAGAGCCGTTCGGGTGCCAAGAATCCCCCTTTGAAGGGTAAGCTCTGTCAGGGTGTCGATTTAAGTAATCTAAGCACCGATGAGATAGTCAATAAAGGCATTGACCTCAGCTATGTTATCGATGCCTATAAAGATTTGTCTATAGGTGATAAGTTCTTTACCGACTTCTTCGAGAAACTCATCGGTGTTTCTTGGGTACGTACCATGATAGAGCAGGGTAGTAGTGCTGAGGAGATACGTGCTTGTTGGCAATCCGATGTCCAGCGATTCAAGGAAGAAAGGAAGCCCTTTCTACTATATGAAGAGTAAGGCAATATTTTCTTTATTTCCATAATAATAGCTAACCTTACTTTTATTTATATTAGGAACATAACGATAATTAATCTGCGTATTAACTAGTATTATTTACCCTTCCATTCTTTTAGATATTGAAATCCAATACGACAGCGGAGGCAGTCGTGCTTGTCACAGTACTCTTTACGGAGTTGTATCAATGCTTGAGAATCAGCAGCGTTGTCTGCGAGGATTCCAAATCGTTCCCATTGGCGGATGATGTAATTGTTTTCAGGTTTCAGTTGTTCCAGAAATTCAGATGCACGATAGCATAGTGCATCGTTGCCCTTGTGTTTGCCATATGCTAGTAGGACGGGAATGACGGTATTGATAAGAAGTAGGTCTAGAGAGTTGTTACTCAACGTTTTCTCATTCATGGCTGTTTCTTTGCCAAACACATAGTGATTCTTCCAATAGTTAGAGGTAGATGTTTGCAACAGCGACTTGGCAGTTTCTACGTCTTTTGTCTCTATAACTTTGGAAAACAGCGCCTCTTGGTGTTGATAAAGAAATGCCAATTGGGCAATCTTAGTGTGTGGAAAGGCTTGCGGACGTATTCGTAGTAGTTTCCATGCTCCTTCTTGCAACGGAGATTGAAAGTTGAATTTATGGCTCAGATAGTGGTATTCTTTCTGCATATGCTGGTAATAGGAGTCATCGATTGACTGTTCTAACAAACCAGCCATTCCAAAAAAGATGGCTTCTACTTGCAGGTTGTCGTCTCGGTGTTTTCCTACTGCTGATAAATCTATGCGCCTTGCCCATGTCTCAAAGGCGTCACCGTTGAGACCGAAACCAAAATTGCGTGCTAAGGTGATAAACAAAACCTGTTCCCAATTACCATTGCAAAGTCGCAGTCGTTCGTTAATGGTTTTAGCCTTCTGGTCGAAACGTTCAGCTTGTAAAGCAGAAAGCCAGCTATGGATGGTAAGTTTGGGAATGTCGCGCAGAATTGTATAGCAGGCAGGATAGCTGTCAGTGCGTAACAGTAATGCATACTTACGCTTAATCTCATCGGGACATTTCAGCAGTAGTTGGGGTATTTTTTGTGATGATCCGAAGCGTACAACTTCTGCATCAGCCTCACCTACAACATGCAAGATGACATTGGAATAAGTAGGGTTTTGGTGGTGGCCATGGTTAAACCAATCGCTAGCTTTTTCGTGAATTTCCACATTACCCACCCATAGCACTCCATTGATTTTTAATTTAGCATTGAAGAAATCGGGGCCTGCATGGTGATTTGATAGCCCTGTGTCAATCACTTCAACAGTATCACCTGTGGTTGTTTTGAGACCCTCTAAGGGGAAGATTTTATGCTTCCAAGTGAAATGTAATAGTTGTTCCATTGTTAAGAATGCTTTAATTTGATGGCAAATGTAAGAAAAAGATTATCTTTGCACCAAATAAAACGATTACTAATTTATAAACAACACTGATATTTATGAAAATTGCGTTGATAGGCTATGGCAAAATGGGCAAAATGATAGAACAGATAGCCAAGGAACGTGGACACGAGATAGTGTGCGTGATTGACATAGATAACCAGCAGGACTTTGATTCTGATGCTTTCAGAAGTGCCGATGTGGCAATCGAGTTTACTGCCCCTCAAGCTGCTTACGGCAACTACCTGAAGTCATGGGAGCAGGGTGTAAAGGTAGTGAGTGGCAGCACGGGATGGATGAAAGAACATGGTGATGATGTGCGCAAAGCATGCCAGGAAGAAGGGAAGACACTGCTGTGGGCTTCTAATTTTTCGATAGGTGTAGGCATTTTCACAGCTGTGAATAAATTCTTGTCCAAAGTGATGAATCAGTTTCCCCAGTATGACGTGGAGTTGGAGGAAACGCATCATGTGCACAAGTTAGACCATCCAAGTGGCACGGCTATTACGCTGGCTGAAGATATTGTGGATAATATAGATCGCAAAATGGCATGGTCTGAAGAAACGACTGACAAGCAGTTGTTGCGGGTGGACCATATTAGACGAGGCGAAGTTCCTGGCATACATACTGTTCGCTATGACTCTGAAGCCGACCTTATTACGATTACACACGATGCGCATAATCGCAAAGGTTTTGCACTCGGTGCAGTGCTGGCAGCAGAATGGGCGAAAAACCAACAGGGTTTGCTGACCATACAGGATTACTATAAGGATGTTTACGGTTTTTAAATGACAATTATGCAGAGAATAAAAGACGCAACGAAAAGACAATGGCTGATGATGTGCATCATGATGGTGCTGTATCTGCTATTTTTATTATGGATAAAGAGCTGGTGGGGACTGATAGTGGTGCCGTTTATCTTTGACGCCTATATCACTAAAATCATACCTTGGGGTTTCTGGCACGACTGGAAAAGTGACACAGGACGCTGGATTATGAGTTGGGTGGATGCTATTGTGTTTGCCCTGGTGGCTGTATATTTTGTAAACTTGTATTTTTTCCAGAACTATCAGATACCTACTTCGAGTTTGGAGAAGAGTCTGTTGGTGGGCGATTACTTGTTTGTGAGCAAGGCAAACTATGGACCTCGTGTGCCTAACACACCATTATCACTACCGTTGACGCAGCACACCATTCCTGGCACCAATATGAAGTCTTATATTGACTGGCCTCAATGGAAATACAAGCGTGCACCAGGGTGGCAGAAGGTAAAGCTGAATGATATAGTAGTGTTTAACTTTCCTGCTGGCGACACGGTGGCATTAAACTACCAACAAACCGATTTTTACTCGTTGGCATACGCAGAAGGGAAGCGTCGATATGGCGAGCGGGTGGATATGGAATCACTGACGCGTGAACAGCAACGTACAGCCTATGATATCTTCTATGCAGAAGGCAGTAAATTGATAAAGGGTAATCCTCGCATCTATGGTGAGGTGATTGTGAGACCAGTGGATCGTAGAGAGAACTATGTGAAGCGTTGTGTGGGTTTACCAGGTGATACACTGCAAATCATTGACACGCATGTATGGCTGAATGGTCAACAGATAGAAGATCCCGAGGACATGCAGTTGAACTATTTTGTTCAGACCACAGGACCAGTAATCCCTGAAGAGATGTTCAAAGAACTGGGCATCAGCGAGGAGGACCGTTGGGAAATGGGAAGCGACACTTCGTGGGAAAACGAATTGCTGAGTATAGGACTGAATACGCGTATGTCCAATGGTAGATTGGCGCCTACCTACAACTTGCCTCTGACAAAGAAGATGCTCGCTGTCCTGCAGGGCAACAAGAAATTGGTGAGCAAGATAGTGATGGAGCCTGAGCGCGAGAATTTTATTGGTGACCTTTATCCACTAAACCTTTATACGAAGTGGAACCGCAACAATTATGGTCCAATATGGATACCTAAGAAGGGGGCAACCATTGCACTAAATGATGACAACCTGCCTATATATGAACGCTGCATTGTGGCTTACGAGGGTAATCAACTGGAACGTAAGGACGACGGTATCTATATCAATGGGGTGAAGACCAACGAATATACCTTCCAGATGGATTACTACTGGATGATGGGTGACAACCGCCATAAGAGTGCCGACTCACGCTACTGGGGCTTTGTGCCTGAGGATCATGTGGTGGGTAAACCGGTATTGATATGGCTGTCACTTGACAAGGATCGTGACTGGTTAGACGGTAAGATTCGTTGGAGTCGGTTGTTTAAGTGGGTGGACAACATCAAGTGATGGAAGTGGTTTACTTGACAACGGCCTATCTGGCACCTATTGAGTATTATGCACACATGCTGGTAACCGATAAGGTATGGGTGGAGCAGCATGACCACTATTTGAAGCAGACCTACCGTAACAGGTGTATCATAGCGGGGCCATCGGGTAAAGTAGTCTTGACGGTGCCGACGATGAAGCCTGACTCACCGAAATGCCCAACGAAAGACATACGTATTAGCGATCATGGCAATTGGCGGCATTTGCATCTATATGCCTTGGAGTCGGCCTACGGAAATACGCCTTACTTTGAGTACTATCGTGATGATTTCTTGCCTTTCTATGAAAAGAGATATGATTTCTTGATGGATTTCAATGAGGCATTACAGGAGATGATTTGTGGACTGATTGATATGCAACCTTGCGTGAAGAGAACTTCTGAATATATCAAGGAGGTGGGCAATGGGGCATTGGACTTGCGAGAGGTAATTCATCCCAAACGCGACTATGCTATGGAGGATGAGGTGTTTAAGGTGGTACCTTACTATCAAGTGTTTCAAGAGAAACTGGGTTTCATACCGAACTTGAGTATTGTTGATTTAGTGTTTAATCTCGGCCCTGAGAGCTTGTTGCTGCTGAAGCAGTCGATAAATAATGTTGAAGATTGAAACGCCAAATAAGGATGATAAAGTGTTGCTGCACAGTTGCTGCGCCCCTTGTTCTTCTGCCATCATCGAATGTATGGTGGCCAATGGAATACGCCCTACTATTTATTATTACAATCCCAACATATATCCTTTAGAAGAATATGAAACTCGTAAGGCTGAAGCAAAGCGTTTTGTGACAAGTCAAGGTTTGATGTTTGTGGATGCCGATTACGACTATGATGGATGGAAAGAGGGTGTGTGTGGACTGGAAAACGAGCCAGAGCGGGGGAAACGTTGTCTGCAGTGTTTCAAAATGCGTTTGCTGCAGACGGCCCGCTATGCGCTTGAGCATGGTTTTACTACATTTACTACCACATTAGCATCCTCGCGGTGGAAGAGCTTGGAGCAGATTAAAGAAGCAGGTAGATGGGCTTCTGAGCAAGTAGAGGGAGTGACTTTCTGGGAGCAAAACTGGCGCAAGGGTGGCTTGCAGGAAAGGCGTAATCAACTTTTGAAAGAGTATGGTTTCTATAATCAACAGTATTGTGGCTGTGAGTTTAGTCGTCTGAGACTGACAAAGAAAGGGTAAAAGAGGGTTGAATAGGGGCGCTTTATGCGTCAAAACGAAAAAAAGGCATCATCATTGATGATTATCTTTCGTTTTTTTCTTATATATTTGCAAAAGTATAACTACAAAACTACACAAAGATGAAATCAATCATACATACACAGTTAAGAATCTGGATGGCTTGCCTCTTGCTGGCAGGCTGTGTCACTACCGCTATGGCCCAGGCCATCACTGAGCGGATGAATGAGAACATGATTACCGTAAGTGGTGTGGTGAAGGATCAGAAGTCACATCGCAAATTGGAATATGTGAATGTGTATGTGCCTGGCACGAACATTGGAACCGTTACCAACTCTGACGGAGCATTTACCTTGAAGTTTAAAGATCCAGGGTCAAAGGTATATATACAATTTTCTTACTTAGGCTATAGCTCCAATCAAGTGGAAGTAGACAGACTTGCCAGTACAAACAACGAATATTTCCTTTCGCAAAGTTCCTTTAAACTGAACGAAATCGTTGTTAGTCCTGTAAATGCACGCTTGTTGGTGGAGGAGGCAATGTGGAAAGTGAAACAGAACTATAGCCCTGTACCAACACTCAACTATTTATTCTATAGAGAGACGGTGCAAAAACGCAATAGATATATCACCATCTCAGAGGCAGTGACAGAGGCATTCAAGACTAGCTATACGCAAGGCACAGGCAGAGACAGAGTGCGCATCACTAAAAGTCGTAGTGTGGCAAGCCCCGACTTGAAAGACACATTGAGTGTGAAATTGGAGGGCGGTCCCAACCTTGCCACTTATGTAGATGCTGTAAAGAACCCCGACATTCTGCTAGAGCCTGAATACCAGGAGATGTATGATTATGCTTTCAAGGACTATGTAACGATAGACGATCGTGTACAATACGCCATCAGCTTTAAACCTAAACCTGTGATGCTAGATTTCCCGCTATATGTGGGTACTATCTATATTGATCGTGAGAACTTGGGCATCAGTAGGATTGAGTTTTCAATGGACATGAGTGACCCGCAGAAGGTGACGAGGCAGATGTTGAGAAAGAAGCCGGCTTCGATGCGTTTCCGTGCGCAGGATTTGAGTTATTTGGTGACTTATCGCTATCAAGGGGGACGCTATTACTTAAACTACATAAGGGCTGAATTTAAATTCCGTTGCGACTGGAAGAGGAGACTTTTTGCTACTAATTATACGGTAGTGTCGGAGATGGTGGTGACCAACCGCGTGGATCAGCCTTTGGAATGGGTATCGTATAAGGAATCGTTCCACAACAGCGATGTATTGTCAGATAAAGTAATGGATTTCTATGACAAGAATTTCTGGGAAGACTATAATATTATTGAACCAACTGAGTCGCTGGAACAAGCTGTGGGCAAACTGAAGAAAGCAATTGACAGAAGCACTAAATAATTTCCTTATTATACAACAAATTCTAATTATAGCAAAGAACGGAAAGATTCTGCGGCGCTAAGATTTCTTGAGCTACTTCCTGTAGTAATTCGGCAGTAAGTAGCTCTATGTTTCTGAAAGCTTCTATACTGGTGACGAAGCGGTTGTAATGAAGGAAAGTCTTGGCCATGCCCAAAGCATTGTTTTCATTGTTATCGGAGCTGACACCAATCTGTCCGATGAGTTGCTTCTTGGCAGCTCGCATCTGACTGTCGCTGAGATATTGGTCACGCAGTAGCTTCAGTTCCTTAAACACCAGTTCGATGCAATGCTCCACGTCTTCGTGGTCGCAACCAAAATAGATGGAGAAGGTGCCGATGTCAGTATAAGGGGTATAATTGGATTCAATCTCATACACCAATCCACGATGCTCACGTAATGCAATGTTTAGACGGCTATTCATGCCTGGTCCGCCTAAAATGTTGTTGATAAGGTTGAGTGCTACTCTTTTGGTACTTCTGCCGTCATAAGCATGCCCACCTATCATGACATGTGCTTGATGGGAGTGTTTGTTGACATTTAATCGCTTTGCTGTGCAACTCATTGGCTGCTGACGTTGCATGACAACAGGGGTTGTTGAGATGTCAGAAGTGCGTTTCTCCAATTCCCTGACTACTTGTTCGATGGAATAATTGCCCAATACAAAAAAAACCATGTTATCAGGTTTGTAGAAGCGTCGGAAGAAGTCATCTGCATGCAATTTACCATAACTGCGCAGACTGTCGGCTTTTCCTAAAATATTGCGCCCCAAAGGGTGACCTGGATAGATAAGATCTTCGAAGTCATCGAAAATAAGATCTGCAGGTGAATCTTCATACATCTTTATTTCATCGATAATGACCTCACATTCTTTTTCCATCTCATGCTCTGGAAATATAGAATGGAATACTAAATCTGTAAGCAATTCGGCTGCTCGGCTGAAGTCCTGTCTCATGAAAGAGCAATACACCACTGTCTCCTCCTTGTTGGTGAAAGCATTTAGGTCGCCGCCCACATGCTCCATACGGTTGAGAATATGCCATGCCTTACGATGGGTTGTACCCTTGAACAGCATGTGTTCGATGAAATGTGCCATCCCTGGCGTATTAAGGTCCTCGTCGCGTGTTCCTGCATTGATGGCATAACCACAATAGGCCACCTGAGAGGTGGTTTGCTGAAGAATGATCCGTAATCCGTTTCCCAGGCTATGGGTGAAGTAGCGCTCTGTTTCCATGTAAAAAATCATTAGGCCGCAAAAATAGCATAAACTGAGCGTAAAAACAAAGAAATCTTTGTTTATAAGTTTGCTTTGCACTATCTTTACAAAAAAAATAGATTATGGAGAAAGAAACATTGACTTCCTTTCAGAATTTGTTACGCAAAGAAGCCGAAGCCATTCTGAATATTCCTCTGACAGATAGTTTTGTCGAGGCTGTTAATTTGATTGTAGAGCAAGTGCATGTTCGCAAAGGAAAGTTGGTGACATCTGGCATGGGTAAAGCAGGGCAGATAGCTTTGAATATTGCTACTACTTTTTGTTCTACTGGTATACCTGCTGTCTTCTTGCATCCTAGCGAGGCTCAGCATGGCGATTTAGGTATATTACAAGAAAACGACTTGCTATTATTGATATCTAACTCAGGTAAGACACGTGAGATTGTAGAACTTACGGCTTTGTCGCATAATCTTAATCCAGAGGTGAAAACCATTGTCATTACTGGCAATCCTGATAGTCCACTAGCTAAAGAGGCCGACGTATGTTTGAGCACTGGTAATCCACAAGAAGTGTGCCCTTTAGGTATGACACCTACAACTAGTACAACTGTGATGACTGTAATAGGAGATATCTTAGTGGTGGAGACCATGAAACGTACGAAATATACCATAGATGACTATGCTAAGCGTCATCATGGAGGCTATTTAGGAAAGAAATCGCGAGAGATACAAAAAAAGATATGCGAAAAGTAATAGGTATTGGCGAAACGATATTAGATATTATCTTCAAAAATAATCAGCCTTGGGCGGCAGTTCCAGGAGGATCAGTATTTAATAGCATCATATCCTTATCACGAATGGGGATAAAGGTGGATTTTGTGAGTGAGGTAGGTAAGGATCATGTAGGGGAAATGATACAACACTATATGATAGATAATGATGTATCGCCTCAGTATTTGGATGTGTATGCCGAAATCAAGTCGCCTATTTCGTTGGCATTCCTCAATGATAATAATGATGCACAATACAGCTTTTACAAGCAATATCCCGAGTGCCGACTAATGGTAGAGTTACCTGAAGTAGAGGAAAATGACGTGGTGCTGTTGGGCTCTTTCTATGCAGTGGATCCTTCTTTGCGTCATAAGGTGGTAGAATTGCTTCAGAAAGCTAAAGACAATAAAGCAATAGTGATGTATGACTTAAACTATCGTTTTCCACACAAGAATGATGTCATGAAAGTGGCGCCACATATCTTGGAAAACCTAGAGTATGCAGATATAGTACGCGGTTCAGAAGAAGATTTCATGTGTCTGTATGAGCTGAACGATGTTGAAAAAATCTATAAGGATAAGATAAGTTTTTATTGCAAGAATTTCGTTTATACAGCTGGGGCAAAGGATGTGCGACTACTTACTGGTAATTTTAGCAAAGCTTATGCAGTTCCGCTATTAGATCCTGTAAGTACAGTTGGTGCTGGTGATAATTTCAATGCAGGAATAGTATATGGCCTGATGAAACTGGACATTAAGCACGATGATCTGCCTTCCTTGTCAGAGGATCAATGGAATCAGTTGATAGAATATGGCATGAAATTTTCGGCAGAGGTGTGTTTGTCTACAGATAATTCCGTACCCAAAAATTTTCAAATTTAGTTTATGAAAGTAGGTATTATTGTTGCAATGGATAAGGAACTGCGCCAACTGAAACAGCTATTTGAAGGGATGGATGTGATGGTGCAGAAGTGTGGCATAGGTAAAGTGAATGCAGCTTTGGGTGCACAACGCATGATAAGTGAATTTCATCCTGATGTGATTATCTCCAGTGGTTGTGCAGGTGGCAATGGAGATGACATCAATGTGCAGGATGTAATAGTGAGTTCAGAACTGTCTTATCACGATGTTTATTGTGGAACTGCCATTGACAATAGTACTAAGTACGGGCAGGTGCAAGGCATGCCATCGTCTTTTGAGCCTTCGCCCTGGTTGCTGCAAAAAGCATTGAGTTTGAATTGTGGGGTGAAGGTGCATGCAGGACTGATTGTCACGGGCGACTGGTTTGTGGATTCTCGTGAAAAAATGTGCGAGATTATCGGCCACTTCCCCAAAGCTAAGGCAGTGGATATGGAGAGTTGTGCTATCGCACAAACCTGTTATATCAACAAGATCCCATTCATCTCTTTTCGCGTTATCAGCGACATACCATTAAGAGATACCAATGCCAGTCAGTATCACGACTTTTGGAACACAATGGCTGAACATTCGTTTGCTGTGACCAAATCGTTTGTTGAAAGTATAATGGCAAGATAAGCAGACTGTATCTTGTTTCAGGCATCAGCAAATTGTTTGCCATCATTCAAAATGACTTGCAACTTAGCATATTCGCTATGGAAATCGTCTTTTAAGCGATGCAAGTATCGCTTGCTTTCCCATTTGCACATAGGCAGGTCGTGCAGCAGATAATTACCGCATGTTTCAGGAGTGGTGGCAGGTACTTCGTCTTGGGTGAGTATCCATTCTAGGCACTTGATGGTAAGTTGACGCATATCTTCTACGGTATATTGACCTGTCATCACGATATACATACCTGTAAGACAACCCATAGGACCCACATATACTACATCATCCTTGGCTGAAGAGTTGCGGAACCATGTAGCCATAAGGTGCTCAATGCTATGCATGGCAGAAGGCGTAACTGCTGGTTCTTTATTGGGCTCCGTGATGCGGAGATCGAATGTTGTGAAACCCTTGTCCTGTCTCGAAACATAAATACCGGGCTTTAGTCTGGTATGGTCGATGGTAAAGCTCTGAATTACTTCCATGATGAATATTTAAGTGAATAATCTTCTTTAAACAATGCTGAATGTTAGAACATAGATGCCACTCTGCGAATACCCGCAACGAGTTTATCTACTTCCTCATGTGTATTGTATATGCCAAAGGAAGCACGCAAGGTACCTTCAATACCCAAACGGTGCATTAATGGCTCTGCACAGTGGTGACCAGTACGAACGGCTAGGCCCAAGCGGTCAAGTAAGGTGCCCATGTCAAGATGATGGATGTTGCCCACCAAGAAGGAGATAACACTACCTCTGTGTTCCTTTGGCCCAAAAACCCTGATTCCTTCAATCTGTGACATTTGCTCCAATGCATATTGTGTGAGATCTGCCTCATAGGCAGCTATCTCCTTCATACCGATGGAACTCACATAGTCGATTGCAGTAGCTAAGCCAGTGACACCAACATAGTTAGGAGTTCCTGCCTCAAACTTATAAGGCAAATGGTTGAAGGTGGTATGATCAAAACTAACGGTGCCAATCATCTCTCCACCTCCTTGATAGGGTGGAAGACGGTCTAACCACTCACGCTTGCCATAAAGGACACCGATGCCAGTTGGGCCATAAACCTTGTGACCCGAGAAGCAGTAGAAGTCGGCATCAAGTGCTTGAACATCTACAGGCATGTGGGGAACGCTTTGTGCGCCATCAACAAGTGCAGGCACACCATGTTCGTGAGCGATACGGATGATATCGGCAACAGGGTTGATAGTTCCCAGCACATTGCTCACATGTGCCACACTCACCAACTTGGTTTTTGCAGTAAATAGTTGTTTGAATGCATCCATTAGCAGTACGCCATCGTCTGTCATTGGTATCACCTTGACCACAATCCCTTTACGCTCTGCTTGCAGTTGCCAGGGAACGATGTTGCTATGATGCTCCATCGTACTTATAATCACTTCGTCACCTGCCTGCATCTCTTGTTGGCAGAAAGAGGATGCCACTAAATTGATGGCCTCGGTAGTACCACGTGTGAACACTATCTCCTGTGTACTTTCGGCATTGATGAATCGGCGCACAGTCTCACGGCTCAGTTCCAACATATCTGTTGCTACTACAGAAAGATGATGTACCCCACGGTGCACATTGGCATTGGCAGTATAGTATTGTTGCACCATCGCTTCCACCACTTGGCGTGGTTTCTGCGTAGTGGCACCATTGTCAAGATATACAAGCGGATGCCCATATATCTGTGACTGCAGTATGGGGAAATCTTGCCTTATTGTTCGAACATCAAAACTCATAGACTCTTATCCCTAAATTTCTTTTCCACCATCTCCTGCAACCGTTCGCGCAGCGCAGGGATGCATACTTGTTCTACTACCTCACTCATGAAGGCTGCCATCAGTAAAAGGCGTGCCTCATGCTTTGAGATGCCTCGTTGCTGCATATAGAACAGGGCACTCTCGTCCAATTGTCCTGTACTGCTACCATGGCTACAACGCACATCATCGTTATAAATCTCCAGTTGAGGCTGTGAAAACATACGAGACTCACTCGTAATGCAAAGGTTGCGGTTGGTTTGTTCCGACATCGTATGATGTGCTCCCGGCAACACTTTTACCAAGCCTGCGTATGTGCCTGTGGCTTGCTCGTCCAGTATATATTTATACAATTGGTGACTGGTAGTATGTGGCACCATGTGCTGAACGAGGGTGTGGTTCTCTATCTTTTGCGACCCACTGGCAATAACCAAACCATTCAGTGTCAGTTCTGCACCCTCGCCACATAGCTCCACATGCGTGTTGTTTTGTGTGTTGCCAGCTGACAGACTGATGCTGTTTACAAATACTTGACTGTCGGCATCCTGACTGATATGCAGTTCGTGACAGCGAGTGGAATAGGTCTCGTTCATGTCTAAATCGCAAAAGTCAAGGCTTGCTCCCTCAGCCACATGTATTTCAGTGATGAGTTGATGGCAGCTATCCTCCAATAACAACTGAAGCTGCGCACCTCTTTCCACGTTGATGTGCAGTTCATGGTCGGCTGATAGTTGCAGCACTTTTTCTGCTACGGTTCCTTTTGCGACAGATATTTCCATAGTCATCCTTTGTATTCAGCTTTCAAGTTCTTTGATCCAGTCATATCCACGCTCCTCCAGCTCGAGTGCTAATTCGGGACCTGCCGTCTTGACAATGCGTCCCTTGTAAAGCACATGAACGATATCTGGCTTGATATAGTCGAGCAATCGCTGGTAGTGGGTAATGACGATGCAACTGGTTTCTGGGGTCATGAGTTTATTCACACCCTCAGCTACGATACGCAGGGCATCAATATCCAAACCAGAATCAGTCTCGTCAAGAATGCTTAACTTAGGTTCCAGCATTGCCATCTGGAATATCTCATTGCGTTTCTTTTCGCCACCCGAGAATCCTTCGTTCACTGAGCGACTGGCCAGCTTGTTGTCAAGTTCCACAATGGCGCGTTTCTCACGCATCAATTTCAGAAACTCGCTGGCACTCAAAGGTGGCTGTTGAAGATACTTACGCTTCTCATTGATGGCAGTACGCATGAAATTGGTCATGCTAACGCCTGGAATCTCTACTGGATATTGGAAACTCAGGAACAACCCCTCATGGCTACGGTCTTCTGGCGACAGCTCCAGCAGGTTCTTGCCGTTGAATGTAACGCTTCCTTGTGTCACCTCATATTGTGGATTACCTACCAAAACCGATGACAGCGTACTCTTTCCAGAGCCGTTGGGTCCCATGATAGCATGCACCTCACCTGCTTTCACCTCAAGGTTGATGCCTCTTAATATTTCTTTGCCAGCCACACTGGCATGTAAGTTTTTTATCTCTAACATTCTCAAATCTCTATTATTATCCCACGCTACCCTCTAACGAAACGCTTAGTAATTTCTGTGCTTCAACGGCAAACTCCATTGGCAATTTGTTAATTACCTCCTTTGCATAGCCGTTGACAATTAAGCCCACCGCATCCTCAGTAGATATTCCTCGCTGGTTGCAGTAGAAAATCTGTTCCTCATTGATCTTGCTGGTGGTAGCTTCATGTTCCACTACTGCCGTATCATTATGGATGTCCATATAAGGGAATGTATGTGCTCCACATTGGTCACCTAAAAGCAGAGAATCGCACTGGCTGTAGTTGCGGGCGTTGTCGGCTTTAGCTGCCACACGTACCAAACCGCGGTAAGAGTTTTCACTCTTGCCGGCAGAGATGCCCTTGCTCACGATAGTGCTGCGAGTGTTCCTCCCTAAATGAATCATCTTCGTACCCGTGTCTGCCTGCTGGTAATTGTTGGTCACAGCCACGCTATAGAACTCAGCTGTTGAATTATCACCCTGCAAGATACACGATGGATATTTCCAAGTGATGGCAGAGCCTGTCTCTACCTGTGTCCAAGACAACTTACTGTCATTGCCACGCAAATGACCACGTTTGGTTACGAAGTTATATACGCCACCTTTGCCTTCAGCATCGCCAGGGTACCAGTTCTGCACTGTTGAGTATTTAACTTCTGCTCGTTCGTGTACCACAATCTCCACAATAGCAGCATGCAGCTGATTTTCATCTCGCATAGGGGCTGTACATCCTTCCAGATAAGAGACATAAGCATCATCGTCGGCCACAATCAGCGTACGCTCAAACTGTCCAGTGTTCCTTGCATTGATGCGGAAATAGGTAGATAGTTCCATCGGGCATCTCACTCCCTTAGGAATATATACAAAAGAACCGTCACTGAACACAGCGGAATTCAAAGCAGCAAAGAAATTGTCAGTATAAGGTACTACAGAGCCCAAATATTGACGTACCAAGTCTGGATGCTCTTTAACAGCCTCACTGATAGAACAGAAAATAATACCCTTCTCTTTCAGCTGTTCCTTGAAGGTGGTCTTGACAGACACAGAGTCCATTACGGCATCTACTGCTAAACCAGCCAGTGCCATGCGCTCTTCCAAAGGAATACCCAGCTTGTCGAAGGTCTTCATCAGTTCGGGGTCTATTTCCTTCTTTCCTTCATCCTTACTTTTCTTGGTAGGGTCGGCATAGTAAGAAATAGCCTGATAATCAATTTCTGGAATACGCAGGTGTGCCCATGTAGGCATGGTCATCTTTGTCCAATGCCGATAGGCTTTCAGACGGAAGTCGAGCAGCCACTCGGGCTCCCCTTTCTTCTCAGAAATAAGGCGCACCACATCCTCGTTGAGGCCACGGTCGATGACTTCAGTATGCACGTCGGTGGTGAAGCCATATTTGTACTTCTCCTCCGTTACTTTACGCACGTAGTCGTTATCCTTATACTTCTTGTCCTTCTGTTCCATGTTCATCATTCAGGATATCTTTCGTAAAATCCTGTACGGCAGGCATGAGTAAACCCACTAACTCTCGTACTGGATAATACAGGGCAGATGATTCCTTGGTGTTCTTCTCAATGATTTTATTGTCTGAGTCGATGAACTCTATCGCACAGATAGCCAAGCTGATAAACAGTAACCATTTCACTGCTCCCAAAGCGGCACCGAGCAAACGATTAATCCATCCCAGACAAATAATCTCCAATGCTTTGGTAAGCAACGACGCCACTAAGGTAAATACTATGGGCACTACAATCCAAATTAAGAAGAATGCCAACGTATGAGCAAAGGTGACATTAGAGGTGACAGTTCCTATCAGTTGGTCACCCACCACACCATAAAGTGCTTTGGCGGCCAGCAGACCTACCACAAGGCCTACTAGCGAAGCCAATTGCTTGATAAAACCTTTACGGAATCCCACAATGGCTCCAGCCAGCACAAGTATTAAAATGATAATATCAATTACCTGCATAAACTATAAAGTTTTAACAGTATAGCTGTTCAGTAAACTGTTTACAGCGTCTGCTTTACTTCAATTTCTTCGAAAGTTTCTATAACGTCACCCACCTTGATGTCGTTGCAGTTGGTCAAACTGATACCGCACTCAAAGTTGGTGAGTACTTCCTTCACATCATCCTTAAAGCGCTTCAGGGCATTGATGTTGCCAGTATAGATAACAATACCGTCGCGAATCAGGCGAGCCTTGTCGGTACGTTTCACCTTACCCGTCTTCACCATAGCACCTGCCACCATACCTACCTTGCTGATGTTGAATACCTCACGCACTTCGATGGTAGAAGTAACCTGCTCCTTCAATGTTGGAGCCAGCATACCTTCCATAGCGGCCTTTACCTCTTCTATAGCATCGTAGATGATAGAGTATTTGCGGATATCCACACCTTCCTGTTCTGCCAGTTTGCTGGCACCTGCAGAAGGACGTACCTGGAACCCCACGATGATAGCGTCAGATGCTGCAGCCAGTGAAACGTCTGATTCCGAAATCTGACCCACACCCTGGTGAATGACATTCACTTGAATCTTGTCGGTCGAGAGCTTGATAAGTGAGTCGCTCAGTGCTTCTACAGAGCCGTCCACGTCACCCTTTACGATGATGTTCAGCTCGTGGAAATCACCCAAAGCCAAGCGACGACCTACTTCGTCGAGGGTCAGCATCTTTTGTGTACGCAGACCCTGCTCGCGTTGCAGCTGCTCACGCTTGTTAGCAATCTCACGTGCCTCCTGATCAGTATCGAACACATGGAAGGTATCACCTGCTGCTGGAGCACCATTCAAACCTAAGATCAAGGCTGGTTCAGCTGGCAAAGCCTTGGTGATGCGCTGGTTACGCTCGTTGAACATCGCTTTCACACGTCCAAAGTTAGAACCAGCCAGCACGATATCGCCAATTTTCAGCGTACCATTGCTCACTAGCACTGTAGCTACATAGCCACGACCTTTGTCGAGCGATGATTCGATGATAGAACCCGTTGCCTTGCGGTTAGGATTAGCTTTCAAATCCAGCATCTCAGCTTCTAACAGTACTTTCTCCATCAACTCTTCCACACCAATACCTTTCTTGGCACTGATGTCCTGGCTCTGGTACTTACCACCCCATTCCTCAACGAGGAAGTTCATGGCAGCCAACTCTTCCTTTATCTTATCAGGATTAGCTCCTGGTTTATCAATCTTGTTGATGGCAAACACGATAGGCACACCAGCTGCTACAGCGTGGTTGATAGCCTCTTTCGTCTGAGGCATCACACTATCGTCGGCAGCCACGATGATGATGGCAATATCCGTTACCTTAGCACCACGGGCACGCATAGCTGTAAATGCCTCGTGACCAGGGGTGTCGAGGAAAGTAATCTTTCGCCCGTCTTCCATCGTAACGTTGTATGCACCGATATGCTGGGTAATACCACCTGCTTCACCGGCAATCACATTACTCTTGCGGATGTAGTCCAACAAAGATGTCTTACCATGATCCACATGGCCCATCACGGTCACGATAGGAGCACGTGGCATCAGATCCTCTTCATCATCCTCTTCCTCAACAACAGCTTGTGACACCTCTGCGCTGACATACTCTGTCTTATATCCAAACTCATCAGCCACCAGGTTGATGGTTTCGGCATCCAGACGCTGGTTGATACTAACCATGATACCTACGCTCATGCAAGTAGCAATGACCTGAGTAACCTGTACGTTCATCATGTTGGCCAACTCGTTAGCCGTCACAAATTCGGTGAGCTTCAGTATCTTGCTCTCTTCCATCTCCAAGTTTTCCTGCTCCAGCAAACGCTCAGAAGCCAACTCACGTTTCTCCTTACGATACTTGGCACCTTTGCTCTTGGTCTTGTTGGTAAGGCGAGCTAAGGTTTCCTTTACCTGCTTGGTAACGTCCTCCTCGCTCACTTCCTGCTTGACCATCGGCTTGCGGAAGCGATCCTTGTTCTTCTTACCCTTATTATTGTTGCCATCATTACGTTCGCTTTGTTCGCCGTCACGTTTACGCTTGAAGTCACCTTCACGAGCAGCTTTCTTAATATCCACCTTCTCTTTGCCGATACGGTTACGTTTCTTCTTTACTTCCTGCTTGTTGTCGCTTAAGGCGTTTTCTTTCTCCTCGCTATCGTTGCCGCGAATCTCCTTAATGATGTCTTCCTTCATCTGGCGACGCTGGTTCTGGCGCTGTTTCTCACGCTCGTCACGCTCTTTCTTCCTCTCTTCCTTGCTCTTTTTCTTAGGGCGGGTAGATGTATTCAGCAGGTCGAGGTCAACATGGCCCACCACATTTAGCTTACTAACTTTCACATCAGTATTCAGACGGAAGATACCATCATTTTCAGGCTTGTCATCTTTAGCAGGCTCTTCTTTGGCTGGAACTGCTGCTTCCTCCACAGGAGCTGGTTGTGCAGGGGTTTCAACCTGCTTCTTCTCAGGTGCAGGTACCTGCTGCTCAACAACAGACTTCTCAACGACAGGTTTCTCCACAACTGGTGCAGGCTCAGCTGGCTTTGCCTTAACAACAGGCTCTTCAACTGGTTGGTGAACTTCTTCTTTCACCTTGACCTCCACTTTTTCTGGCGCTGCCGCTGGCTTAATTTCTGCTGGCTTCACCTCTGCTTGCTTAGCAGGTTTATTAAGTTTGTCAAGGTCTATCTTGCCAATAGGTTTAAACTTCTGTTTCGGCTTTTCAGGTGCAGGCTCATAGCCTTGTATGGCCACAGCTGGTTTCACCTTGTCTTTATCTTTCTCTTTCCTTCCGAGAATGAATTGGTCAGACTTAACCTTCAGGTCCTTGTCGGTACTAAACTCCTGCCTGAGCAAATCAAACTGCTCATCGGTAATTTTGGCGTTAGGGTTTTCATCCACCTCAAATCCCTTCTTTTTCAGGAATTCCACGGCGGTGCTGATACCAACGTTCAAATCTCTTGTTACTTTATTTAATCTAACAGCCACTCTATTCTAAGTTTTAGTTGTTATGTAAATTAATCCTCCTCAAATTCTTTGCGCAAAACATCCAGCAGATGATCCACAGTTTCTTCCTCGAGGTCGGCCTTCTTGATAATCATGTCGCGAGGAGCATTCAGTGCACTCTTTGCTGTCTCTATACCGATTGCCTTGAGCGCATCGATCACCCAGTCGTCTATTTCATCGCGGAACTCATCCAGATAGATATCCTCATCCTCCGTTCCTTCACCATCCAGTTCACGGAATACGTCAATAGTATAATCGGTCAGCATACATGCCAGTTTGATGTTCAAACCACCCTTACCGATGGCCAGGCTAACCTCCTCAGGTTTCAGATATACTTCAGCCTTGCGCTCTTCTTCATTGAGTCTGATGCTGCTAACGTGAGCAGGACTCAAAGCGCGCTGGATAAACAGTGCAGTGTTTGTGGTGAAGTTGATTACGTCGATGTTTTCATTTCTCAACTCACGCACGATACCATGTATTCTACTACCCTTTACACCCACGCATGCGCCTACTGGATCAATGCGGTCGTCATAGCTCTCAACGGCAATCTTGGCTCTCTCGCCAGGGATGCGGGCAATCTTGCGAATAGTGATGAGGCCGTCATTGATTTCAGGCACCTCAATCTCAAACAGTCGTTGCAGGAACAGCGGACTGGTACGGCTCAGAATAATCTTAGGATTGTTATTCTTGTTCTCCACGCGAGCCACCACCGCTCTGGCTGTCTCACCCTTGCGGTAGAAGTCAGTTGGAATCTGCTCAGTCTTAGGCAGCAGCAGTTCGTTGCCGTCTTCATCTAGCAGCA
Organism: uncultured Bacteroidales bacterium; assembly: GCA_902775375.1. Lineage (GTDB taxonomy): Bacteria > Bacteroidota > Bacteroidia > Bacteroidales > Bacteroidaceae > Bacteroides. The sequence goes on from CACYLU010000001.1 coordinate 235,419, forward strand.
GCATCTCTTTCTTCCATATCTGATAAACCTCAGCACTTACGATGGTGCCAACCTTATCTGAATAACGGTTGTAGATGGCATCTTTTTGCAGCTCCAGTATCTTGCTACTCAATGTCTGACGCAGATTCAGAATGGCACGGCGGCCAAACTTGCTGAAATCCACCTCGTCAGTTACTTCCTCACCCACTTCATAATCTTCATCAATCTTCTGTGCTTCTGACAGTGAAATCTGCAGGTTAGGATCGGTAACCTCACCATCAGGCACCACCTCGCGGTTTCTTCTTATCTCCAAGTCTCCCTTATCTGGGTTCACTATCACGTCGTAGTTCTCATCCGAGCCGAAAATCTTTGCGATTACGCTGCGGAAACTCTCCTCCATCACGCTCACCAGTGTGGTGCGGTCAATGCTTTGTGATTCCTTGAAATCCTTAAAGGTTTCAATCATGCTCACAGTCTCTGCTTTCTTAGCCATAATTATTTAAAGCTGATTAAGTATTTAGTATATTTTATTTCATCCATTTTCAAACAGATATCCACATCTGTCAGTTTAGGCCTTTTGGCTCCTTCGGGCTTGATTTTCTGCTGTACTGTAATCACCACATGGTCGGCATCCACCTCCTTGAGCGTCCCTTTCAGTTTGCGGCCATCAGTAGTCAGTGTCTCTACTTCCTTGCCTACGTGGCACTCATACTGGCGCAGCACCTTAAATGGCTGTCCCAAACCTGCAGAGCCTACTTCCAAGTCGTAATCCTCGCCTTCTGTACCTAGCTTCTCTTCTATGAAGCGGCTCAGTTCAGCGCAGTCGTCAATCCACACACCATCCTGATGGTCAATCTCAACACAGATCTTGTTGTCGTCACCCAATGTTACATCTACCAGAAAGTAATCCTTGTCTTTCAGCCATTCCTGAGCGATGTTTTCAACTGTTTCTTTGTTAATCATACTTACGTTTTAAACTGTTAATAATAAAAAAAGGAGCTCAAAGCCCCTCCTCAAATCATCATAACGGCTGCAAATTTAGGAATTAAATATCATTCTACAAAATAGATCAGCCTTTTATCCGTCTTTTTTGAATAAAAATTTAAAAAAAATAAAAAAAGCACTTATCTTTGCATGCTATAGTAGCCGAATTTTATTAAAAACTTAAATACCTAACTTTTTTTATTATGGAAGACAAAAGAGTTTATACTTTTGGTAACGGCCAGGCTGAGGGACGTGCCGACATGCGCAATCTGTTGGGTGGTAAAGGTGCTAACTGCGCCGAGATGAACCTGATAGGTGTTCCTGTGCCTCCTGGCTTCACAATCACCACTGAAGTTTGCAACGAGTATTTCCAGAAGGGCAAAGATGCTGTGATTGCTCTCTTGAAAGACGATGTTGAGAAGGCTGTAGCTCACATTGAGAAGTTGATGAACAGCAAGTTTGGTGATCCTAAGAATCCATTGCTGGTGTCTGTACGCTCAGGCGCACGTGCATCTATGCCTGGTATGATGGATACCATCTTGAACCTGGGTCTGAATGACAAGGTGGCTGAGGGTATGGTAAAGAAAACCGGCAACGAGCGTTTCGTATATGACAGCTACCGTCGTTTCGTGCAGATGTATGGCGATGTGGTGCTGGGTATGAAACCAGTTGACAAGACAGAGATAGATCCTTTTGAGGCAATTATAGACAAGGTAAAGGAAGAACGTGGTATCAAGCTTGACAAAGACCTCAATGTCGATGAGCTACGCAAGCTGGTTACACTGTTCAAGGCAGCCATCAAAGAGCGCACAGGCAAGGACTTCCCAGACAATCCTGTTGAGCAGTTGTGGGGCGCCATCTGTGCTGTGTTCGACAGCTGGATGAATGAGCGTGCCATCCTTTATCGTAAGATGGAAGGCATACCTTCAGAGTGGGGTACCGCTGTCAGCGTGATGGCAATGGTGTTCGGTAACATGGGCGACACTTCTGCTACTGGCGTATGCTTCAGTCGTGATGCTGGAACAGGTGAAAATATCTTCAATGGTGAGTACCTGGTTAATGCGCAGGGTGAAGACGTGGTAGCAGGTATCCGTACTCCTCAGCAGATTACCCTCGAGGGCTCACGCCGTTGGGCAAAGATGCAGGGCATCAGCGAGGAAGAACGTGCCAGCAAGTATCCTTCAATGGAAGAGTCAATGCCTGAGATCTACAAGCAGCTGTATGCTATACAGGATAAGCTGGAGAAACACTATAAAGACATGCAGGATATGGAGTTTACCGTACAGGAAGGTAAGCTGTGGTTCCTGCAGACCCGTAATGGCAAGCGCACAGGTACCGCTATGGTGAAGATTGCTATGGACCTGCTGCGTGAGGATGTCATCGATGAGAAGACGGCCATCATGCGCTGCGAGCCTAACAAGCTCGATGAGCTGCTGCACCCAGTATTCGAGCCTCGCTCACTGCGTCGTGCCAAGGTGCTGACTCGTGGTTTGCCAGCATCTCCAGGAGCTGCCTGCGGACATATCACTTTCTTTGCTGACGATGCAGCTCGCGTTCATGGCTTGGGCAAGCGTGTCATCCTGGTTCGTATGGAGACTTCTCCTGAGGACTTGGCTGGTATGGCTGTGGCTCAGGGTATCGTGACCTGCCGTGGTGGTATGACCAGCCACGCTGCCGTTGTGGCTCGTGGTATGGGTAAGTGCTGCGTAACAGGTGCAGGTTCCATGATTGTTGACTACAAGAACAAGACGCTGACTATTGGCGATACCGTTCTGCATGAGGGCGACTACCTGTCACTCAACGGTAGCACAGGTGAAGTTTATGAAGGCCGTATCGATACCAAGGCTGCTGAGGTAAGTGGCGACTTCGCTGAATTGATGTACCTCTGCGACAAATATACCAAGCTGCATGTACGTACCAATGCTGATACTCCTCGTGATGCTGCCGTAGCTCACAGCTTCGGTGCCGAGGGTATTGGTCTGTGCCGTACAGAGCATATGTTCTTCGAGGCAAAGAAGATTCGCGCTATGCGTGAGATGATTCTGGCAGATACGAAAGAAGGCCGTGAGGCTGCATTGGAGAAGATTCTGCCTTACCAGATGATTGACTTCTACGAGATCCTGAAGGTAATGGACAACTGCCCAGTTAACATCCGTCTGCTTGACCCACCATTGCACGAGTTCGTACCTCACGATCTGGCTGGTCAGGAAGCTATGGCAGAAGATATGGGTGTTACCGTACAGGAAATACAGCGTCGTGTGGCTGAGCTGAATGAGAGCAACCCAATGCTGGGCCATCGTGGATGCCGCTTGGGCAATACCTATCCTGAAATCACTGCTATGCAGACACGTGCCATCCTCGGTGCTGCCATCAAGCTGCGTAAGGAAGGTTACGACCCACGTCCTGAAATCATGGTGCCACTGATTGGTTTGGTGAATGAGTTCGACTTGCAGGAGAAAGTGATCCGTGAGACAGCAGAGAAGATGTTCAAGGATGAGGGTATCGTGGTGCGCTTCCGCATCGGTACTATGATCGAGATTCCTCGTGCTGCTCTGACAGCCGACAAGATTGCCAAGCATGCCGAGTACTTCAGCTTCGGAACCAATGACTTGACTCAGATGACCTTCGGCTATAGCCGTGACGATATCGCCAGCTTCTTGCCTGTATATCTGGAGAAGAAGATCCTGAACGTTGACCCATTCCAAGTGCTCGACCAGGAAGGTGTTGGTCAGCTCATTGAAATGGCTGTTAAGAAGGGTCGTGCTACTCGTCCAGAGCTTATCTGTGGTATCTGCGGTGAGCATGGCGGTGAGCCATCATCCGTTAAGTTCTGCCACCGTGTAGGCTTGAATTACGTGAGCTGCTCACCATTCCGCGTTCCTATCGCTCGCTTGGCCGCCGCGCAGGCCGCTGTTGAGGACATCCTTGCCGAAGAGGCAGAGAAGAGGCGCAAGAAGGCTGAGGCTAATGCAGTAGCATAATCTTTGTGCAACATATTGAAGAGAGGGGGAAGCTGATGCTTCCCCCTCTTTTCTTATACCACCTTATTGTTACAAAGTCCTAAAAGCGAGATACTGGACCAAGATGTTACATCGAAGAGTGTTTTGAATAAGAACGTCGCATAATTTGCGGCATTTTAAAACGGTTTATGTCGCACGGGTTATACAATGTCACATTGTCGCTAAGCCAATTATTTTAGCGACATATTGTCTATTTTAAAAAAATATTCGTAACTTTGCAGCGCCTTTGGTGAAGTGAGGGCGTCTCAGCCTGAACTTTTAAAAGGGAATCTGGTTAAAAACCAGAGCAGTACCCGCTACTGTAAGACCAGTCAAAGCAAGCATTCATGCTATTTTTGATGGAAAGCATACACGCCACTGTTCATGCGCGCTGAACGGGAAGGCAAGCTTCAAAGGTCGAGTCAGGAAACCTGCCAAAGGATATAGGTAAGTTCGCTTCCGGGGTAAGAGGCGATATTTATTCACAATTTAATACTTTTGGTATGAAACTTAGATTTTATGCTATGGGCTTGCTATGCCTTGTAGCTGCTGCATCTTATGCACAAACCATGGAGAAGGATACTTTTAATCTGGAAGAGGTGACTGTTACTTCAAGGTACGTTCGTCCTACGGCAGTCAGCAAATTGCCTGTCCCTCTTAATAGAGCTCCCTTGTCTGTCTCACGAGTAGAGAAAGAGAAGATAGAGAATCTTGCTATGAACTCGTTGGTTGATGTTACACGCAATATGACAGGTATTCGCCCCAATAATTCCTATGGTGGTTTCCAGTATTTCGTCATTCGAGGTTTCAGTGACTTTGTACTGCTTAATGATGGTATCCGTGATGAGCGTCATAACCTATGGCAATCAGCCCCCAACACCTCATTGGCTTCCATACAGAGTGTAGAGGTATTGAAAGGAGCTGCTTCCGTAATGTTTGGCCACTCAGCATTGGGAGGTGTCATCAACCTGATTCACAAGCAACCTACAGCTGCCAGTCATGTGAATGCCCAGTTGGGTATAGGTAGTTGGGGACGCTACAAGGTGCAGGCTGGTGCTGGGGGTAGTATCAGCAATCGTGTGCAGTTCCGTACAGACTTCTCCATGAGCGGTGGCGAAGGTTGGAGACACACTGACGACAAAGCCTACAATGCCTATTTCGCTTTGCTTTTCAACCTGAGTGACAGAGACAAGCTGAATTTCTCTGTAAGCGCAAAGAATGACCATTACGGCACAGATACAGGTCAGCCTCACTTCACAAGTGATATTTACGATGCAGCAGGCAAGAAGGTGTATGAAAAAGGTGACATCCCTGAATATATTTCAAGAAGAACCCGTTATGCCGACCCTTTGGATCATTTGGATGATAAAGACATCACTTTCTCACTGGCTTGGAATCATGAGTTCAAGAATCCTGACTGGACTTTGAGTGACCATGCTTCCTACTATGCAGATGATCTCGACTACTATGCATCTGAAGGCTTGAGTTATCTCACTTCATCAGATCCTATCTATAGCCATTACTATATGAATGGTGATACCAAGACCTATATCAGCTTAGACTCTATTCAGCGTACAGGATTCAATTTTGCCTATAAAGTTCATCTGTTCCAGAACCAGCTGGAGGTCAACGGCAAGGCAAAGACAGGCGCTATAAAGCATGACTTGCTTTTCGGATATAATTTCTCTGCAATGGATGCTCCTCGCTACCGCAACTATTATGGATCTGATGCCAAGGGCCCAGGTAAAAATGCACATCTGTCAGTGGTGAATCCCGTATTGAATCAAGGTAATATTGAGAGCCCTTTCTCAAAGCTTTATCAGCTGCAAGAGTACAACCATGGCGTTTATGTAGGTGACTACCTGCATTTTACTCCTAAGTTTACAGGTCTTGTAAGTTTGCGTTACGACCATTTCAACCGTAGTTACAGGGAGAATGATACGCACGACAAGACTATCGTCAATAAGGGTAGCAAGACTCATTTGCATGATAATGCACTGACCTATCGTCTCAGCTTGCTCTATCAGTTTACGAAGGATTTCAATGTCTATGCTTCTACCAGTAATTTCTATAAGCCTACTCGCACATCGGCTGCTGATGGATATATTTATATTGGTAGTGATGGTAAGCAGATTAATGCCCATGGGGCAAATGTGTTCAAACCTATCAGTGGCTATCAGTATGAGGTTGGTTCTCACCTGGGCTTCAGCTCACGCCTTATTGCCAATATCGCAGCGTTCTATATCATGAAGAAGAACATGGTGCAGAGCTTGGGTAAGCTGGAAGATGGTACAAATGTTAGCGGACAGGTTGGAAAGGCTGATTCTAAGGGTATTGAAGTAGATTTATTCGCTATGCCTACCTATGGATGGACGATTGATGCTGGCTATACACTGACTATAGCAAAGGTGAGAGATTATGCCAAGAACCAATATGCAGGCAATACGCAGGCAGGCAATTATCTGACGCATGCGCCTAAGCACATGGCTTACGGATGGATGTTCTATGAGTTCAATAATGGTCCGCTCAACGGATTTAAAGTAGGAGCCGGCTTCAACAGCTCAAGCAAGGTATATGTAAATGCCGCCAATACCATGACCTTTGACGGATATACTATAGCCAATGCTATGGCAAGCTATCGTTTCAAAAACTGGAAGCTACAGCTGAATGTAAACAACTTGTTTGACAAGACTTATTACATGACAGCAGTGAATACTACTGGCTATATCCCAGAACAGGGACGTAACTTCCAGTTTACGGCATCATTTGACCTTTAATTGAATTGCATAAATGATAAGCAGGTTATTAATTAAATTACACAGGGTACTGGGGACTATCCTCAGTATCCTGTTTCTGATGTGGTTCCTTTCGGGAATGGTGATGATGTATCATACCTATGCCCGTGTACAGGATAGCCAGAGACTTGAATTTGCCGAGAAAGCCGATGGAAACGCGTTGCCGATGGAGGAACTGTTGGATAGGGCGAGCCTGCCAACTGATTTTGTGACAAGTGTGGTGATGCGCAAAACGGCAGGTAAAAACACGTTGGCTTTCAGATATGCCGATGGTACCGAAAGGTTGGTCAATGCAGAAAATGGCGAGGCTATCAATAGGTATCAAGCTGATGACCTGGGGCAAATAGCTAATCGTTGGCACACTGGCGAGGCATCGCTGAAAGATACGCTGAATGCCATTGATATTTGGCTCGTAGGCGTGTACCCCGTTAAGGAATGGCCTGTTTACCATTATACATTTAACGGCGACGACAAGGCAGAGTTGTATCTGTCGTCCCGTACGGGAGAGGCACTGCAATATACAACAGCCTCTTCAAGGTTCTGGTCGTGGATAGGTGCCATCCCTCATTGGATCTACATCAAGCAGCTCAGGGCAACAGGCAGACAGCCGTGGACGGATGTAGTGCTGTGGTTCTCAGGCATTGGAGCTATTATGTGCCTCTTAGGGCTTGTGGTAGGCATTCGTTCTGCTGTTCTTGCCTACAGGAGCAAGAAGAAAAAGATTACGCCCTACGTGAAGCCTTTATACAAGTGGCATCATGTATTGGGAATGGTGTTCGGCCTTTTTGCCCTCACTTGGGTATTCAGTGGCTATATGTCGCTTCAGCGCGTGCCTGAATGGATGGTCAAGGTGCATGAGGCGCACAACGCACAGGCTGATGTGAAAGGCTCATCAGTGTTGCCGTTGGCGGGTTATAGGTATGACTATCGCAAAGTGGCTGAGCAGCTAGATGTGAAACGCTTGACATGGACGGCTTTCAATGGTCACCCCATATATAAGGTGGAGAATGCTGCTGGTGTTGAGCTTATCGATGCGCTCAATGGTCAGCCCTATGTGATAGATGAAGAAAAATGTCAGGGTTTGGCACAGAAATTGGCAGGAGAAAAGCAGAAGGCTGATGTGGAAAAACTCGATGAATACGACAATTATTATATCAGCTTGAGTGGAAAGCTGGCTTTGCCCGTTTGGCGACTCACCATTGATGATGAAGATGGCAGTGCCTATTATATCAACCCCGTGAATGGTGATGTGCGCTACTACAATCACAATACGCGGTTGCGTAAATGGCTGTATGGAGGGCTGCACAGTTTCAGTGGCAAGTTCTTCCTGCATCACCCTGTGTTGCGTGTCGTACTGATGTGGTTACTCTTGTTGGGTGGCGCTGCATTATCAGCCACTGGTGTTTTCCTAGGCATCCGCCGATGCTGGAAATGGATGGCTTCTGCATCATAATTCGTCATTTACCTACATAGAACAGTATAAATTTACTGAATTTTAAATGATTAACAAATTATCTACCTACATAATAACTACACTATAACTACATTTTACCTACATACAAACTACACTATAACTACATATAAAGCATATATTAGCTACATGAAAAGCATATATTAGCTACATGAAAAGCATATATTAGCTACATGAAAAGCATATATTAACAGCATGCTAACCATATATTAATTGCATAAAAACTATAGGTTAATGTCATAAGTCTATTTGTTTTTCGCCTTTACAATGGGTGCTGTGGTACGGGAAGAGACAATGTTCTGTCTTTTCTTGCTTAGTGCCAGGAGCGAGTAAGCTCTCAAATTCTCATGAGAATTTCACCTTTTACTACGTGACAACAGTTATTCAGCTACGGGTAAACGACAAAATTCTCATGAGAATTTTGTGTCTTACTAGTAGTGAGCACATTGTTCGCTACTTTCAGAAGTCCTGCGAGGTAGTAGCAGAATGCAAAAATAAAGAAAGATAGCAGATAAAGATGCTGATATGAGACTCTTTTCAGCGTTTAGAAACTTATATCATGTTGTTATAATGTAGTTTTAGTGTAGGTAAAATGTAGTTATAGTGTAGTTATTATGTAGGTAAGTATGTGAACTAAACGGCTAAATAACAATGAAATAATATCTTTTTATGTAGTTATGTATGTGAAATTAAGAAATCTTATTCAATTTCTTTGTTATTTCAGGATTACTTTGCTTGTCTTTGTGTCATTAAACAAATTTCTCTTTTAATTAAAGATAAAGTGTTTACTTGCTCTCCTCTACAAGAATTGTGTAAATTTTAATGATCATAATATGGTTATTCCTATATTACTGTATATCCGAACAACGGACAGCAGAACAGTTGTTCCTGCACCTTCTATATTGACGCTGGCAGAAATGATTTAGGGGCCTGAGACTATCACAGTCGCAGACCCCTCTTACAAACTTCAAACAAATTGTGTTACCCTGAAAATTCAGCGTCCCACATGGATCAAAGGTATTAACGGATAAATAACAGCTCTCGATATTTTGGCAATGGCCACATACTGTCGTCAACAATCAGTTCCAGTTTGTCTATCTGATAACGAATCTCATCCAGCTTTGGTGCAATCTGGTCGTGGTAGGCAATGGCTTTCTCATGCTCATCCACAATCTTGTTGGCCACCTTACGGGCATTGACCAGTTCATCCACACCGGTTTCTATCGCACTGGTGCGCTCGGCAATCTCTTCGATGAGCTTGAGGTTACGGGCATTCAGCACCTTTGCCTTGTCAGGTGCGAACACCATAGCTACACTATCGACATTCTTCACCAACTCCGACTGATAGCGGGTGGCAACAGGGATGATATGATTCATAGACAAATCGCCCAATACTCGTGCCTCGATCTGTACTTTCTTCGTGTAGGTCTCCCACTTCACTTCATTGCGTGCCTCTAATTCCTTGCGAGTCATTACGCCGAGGCTCTCAAACATTTCTATGCTTTCGGGATCAAGGTAACGCTCGAAAATCTTAGGACATGACTTCTCGACATCCAGTCCGCGCTTTTCGGCTTCAGCTATCCATTCGTCGCTATAGCCATTGCCGTCGAAACGGATAGGCTTACAAGTCTTGATATCCTCACGCAGAACATCTATGACGGCGTGCATCACTGGATTATGCCCTGAGCCTTCGAAGTCATTTTCTATCTCTTTGATGCGGGCATCCACGCGCTTCTTGAAATTGGCTAACGCTTCTGCCACGGCACTGTTGAGGGCAATCATTGCACTGGCGCAGTTGGCTTCGCTGCCTACGGCGCGGAACTCAAAGCGGTTGCCCGTGAAGGCGAAGGGCGATGTGCGGTTGCGGTCGGTATTGTCGATGAAGATTTCCGGAATCTCAGGGATATCCATCTTCATGCCCTGCTTGCCATTGATAGAGAAGAGATCGTCCTTGTCGGCTTTCTCAATATGGTCTAACAGTTCTGAAACCTGCTTGCCCAAGAATGATGATATGATAGCTGGTGGTGCCTCGTTGGCTCCCAAGCGGTGAGCATTGGTCGCACTCATGATAGAAGCTTTCAGTAGTCCGTTATGGCGATATACGCCCATCAGTGTCTCTACGATAAAGGTGGCAAAACGCAAGTTTTGTTCTGGTGTCTTGCCTGGCGCATGCAATAGTACACCGTTGTCGGTAGATAGGCTCCAGTTGTTGTGCTTGCCGCTTCCATTGATGCCGGCAAACGGCTTCTCGTGCAGCAAAACACGGAAACCGTGCTTGCGTGCCACGCGCTTCATCAAACTCATCAGCAGCATGTTGTGGTCGACAGCCAAGTTGGTGTCCTCGAAGATGGGTGCCAGTTCAAACTGATTGGGAGCCACCTCATTGTGGCGAGTCTTGCAAGGGATGCCCAGTTCAAGCGCCACGATCTCCAGTTCACGCATAAAGGCAGCTACACGCTCAGGGATGGAGCCGAAGTAATGATCGTCCATCTGCTGATTCTTGGCACTGTCATGTCCCATCAGGGTGCGGCCTGTCAGCAACAGGTCAGGGCGAGCAGCATAAAGTCCCTCATCAACAAGGAAATACTCCTGCTCCCAGCCGAGGTTGGATGTCACCTTCTTCACTGTAGGGTCGAAATAATGGCATACTTCGGTAGCAGCCACGTTGACGGCATGCAAAGCCTTCAGAAGGGGAGCCTTGTAGTCAAGTGCCTCGCCTGAATAAGAGATAAATATGGTGGGGATGCAGAGCGTATCGTCTATGATGAACACAGGACTTGTAGGGTCCCAAGCCGAATAGCCACGTGCCTCGAAAGTGGAGCGGATACCACCTGATGGGAACGAAGAGGCATCAGGCTCTTGCTGCACCAGCAACTTGCCTGTGAACTCTTCTATCATACCTCCCTTGCCGTCGTGTTCTATGAATGAGTCGTGCTTCTCTGCCGTTCCCTCTGTCAAAGGTTGGAACCAATGTGTATAGTGGGTAACACGCTCCTCAGTAGCCCATTGCTTCATGCCTTCGGCTACGGCATCTGCTATCTTACGGTCTAGACGTGCACCATTGTCCATCACATCTATCATGGTAGCATACACCTCTTTAGGGAGGTACTTATACATCTTCTCACGGTTGAACACTTTGCGACCGAAATACTTAGTTGGTCGTTCAGCAGGTGCCTGCACGTCGAGTGGTTTCTTCTTGAATGCCTCGCCTACTACCTGAAATCTTAATGTTTCCATAATTCTATATATTATATTTTGTCCATTTTTCTATTCTTGCCAACGCCTCTTCTGTTTGTTCATGACTACCGAAAGCGGTGAATCGCACATATCCTTCACCTGCAGGGCCAAAGCCAACACCAGGAGTGCATACCACATTGGCACCATAGAGCAGGTTCTCGAAAAACTGCCATGATGTGTTGCTGCCAGGTGTCCGCATCCAAATATATGGTGCATTTTCACCGCCATAGACCTCAAAGCCCAAATGGCGCAAGGTAGATAGCATCAGCTTGGCATTTTGTAAGTAATAGCCGATGGTGGTTTTTACTTGCTCCTTCCCCTCGGGTGTATAGATGGCTTCTGCGGCACGCTGGCTGATATAGCTGGTGCCATTGAACTTAGTGCACTGACGACGGTACCAGAGTGGATTCAGTGGGATGCGCTCGCCTGTAAGTGTAGAAGCCGTCAACTCTTTGGGAACAACGGTATAGCCACAGCGAATGCCTGTGAAACCAGCAGTCTTTGAGTATGAATGGAACTCTATGGCGCAATGGCGGGCTCCACGAATCTCATAGATGGAATGTGGGATGTCGTCATCCTGGATGTATGCTTGGTAGGCTGCATCGTAGAAAATAAGGGCATCGTTCTTCAGAGCGTAGTTGACCCACTTCCGCAGCTCCTGTTTAGTGATAACCATGCCCGTAGGATTATTGGGATAGCACAAGTAGATTACATCCACGCGACGGTCGGGAATCTTTGGCACGAAACCATTTTCTGCCGTGCAAGGCATATAGACCACATTTGACCACTTGCCGTTTTCCTCAATACCTGCCCTGCCAATCATTACGTTGGAGTCGATATAAACGGGATAGATAGGATCGGTAACACCTATGGAATTGTCCCAGCGGATCAGTTCCTGAATGTTGCCCGTATCCGACTTGGCGCCGTCGTTCACGAATATCTCATCAATGTCAAGGTGAATGCCACGAGGCAGGAAATCGTTCTTTAGGATAGCCTCCCGCAAGAACTCATAACCTTGTTCAGGACCATAACCCCTGAAGCCTTCGGCTGTAGCCATTTCATCTGCTGCTTTGTGCATGGCTTCGATGACGGCAGGACAAAGCGGACGCGTCACATCGCCGATGCCTAAAGAGAGCACATCAGCCTTGGGGTGCATTACCTTGAACGCATTAACCTTCTTGGCTATGTCGGCAAACAGATAATTGTTTGACAGTTTCAGGAAATGTTCATTCACTAAAGCCATATTTAAGTTGTGTTTTTAGTTGCTAATCAATTTCTATTTCTCCTTCAAATACGAAAGATGCAGGGCCTGTCATATAGACATGCTGGTCTGTCTCGCGCCATTCGATACTTAGTGTTCCACCATCCATTACAATAGTTGACTTACGGCCTGCCTTGCCCGTTACAAAAGCAGCAACAGCTGTTGCACAGGCACCTGTGCCGCATGCTTGGGTAATACCACTGCCTCGTTCCCACACTCTAGTGCGTATGAAGCCATCAGCATTGATGTTGGCGAATTCAATATTACAGCGTTGCGGGAAAGATGGATGATGCTCCAGCAGGGGGCCTATATCTCCCACTTGATCTACGTTGTCGGTGAAGATGACATAATGTGGGTTACCCATTGACACAAATGTTCCTCTTATGAGATCTTGACTCGGAATGTATTGCTGTTCATCCTGCAGTTTTGGCTCAAGCATATCAACAGTAACGGTTTCTACTGTTTCACTCACGACGTTCAGCCATAGTGTCTTTATTCCTGAGAGTGTCAGCAGTCGGATTTCTTTCTGTTGAGTTAAGCCTCGTTCATACAAATACTTGCCGATGCACCTGGAAGCATTGCCACACATCATCGCCTCTGAACCATCGGCATTGAAGATGCGCATGGAATAGTCGGCTTCTGGAATAGGTGATTTGCCAATAAGTACCAAGCCGTCAGATCCGATACCTTTATGGCGGTCGCTTATAAGAATGGCCGTTGCTGAAGGTGAAGGCACCTTATACTGCATCGTATTGACGTAAATATAGTCATTGCCACAACCATGCATCTTTGAAAATTGAATAATATGTGACTTTTTGGCGTTCATTAAACGTGTATTTGTACTTTATGTTATGTTTCTAGCGCAAAATTATGACAAATAGTTATAATGCAAAACAATTCTGCAATATTTCTGTCTATAAATTGTTCAAAACTATCAGTTTGCTGATAATTGACCAATAATAATTATAAATCGTAATATTTTTGCGTTATATTTCCCGATTTTGTTTCAATCGATGATTTTTTATGAGATATTGGTTTGTTTGTATTGCTATCTGTCGTCCACTGGCTAAAGCTCGTACAACAAGTGAAGCACCGTTGGCAGCATCACCACAGACAAAAACATTATCTGGATATGTTGGGTGCTCAGGCTTCAGAAAACCCATGGCTAAAAGTACGAGCTCTGCTTTTATGATTTCTGGCTTACCCTTCTCAACAATGATTGGACGACCGCCTTCAGGATTTTGTTGCCAGTCAATCTCTTGTACTCGTACTCCTGTCAGATGACCATTCTTACCGAGGAATTCAAGGGTATTGATATTCCAACGACGTGTGCAGCCCTCTTCGTGCGACGAAGTAGTTTTAAGCGTGCGAGGCCAGTTGGGCCAAGGGTTCTGTGGATCGTCAGGACCTTCAACGGGTTTTGGCATTATTTCAATCTGTGTAACACTCTTGCAACCTTGACGATGGGCGGTACCAATGCAGTCGGAACCTGTATCGCCACCGCCAATGACTAGCACATCCTTTCCTTTTGCACTGATACGCTCGGTTTCAGAAAATTCCATGCCTGCAAGTATGCGGTTTTGCTGACTTAATAACTCTAGTGCTAAATGAACACCTTTCAGTTCGCGACCTGGGATGTTGAGGTCACGAGCCATAGGTGTGCCAGTGGCAATGATGATGGCGTCATATTCAGAAGAGAGTTGTTTGATATCTGCCGTAAGAGATATCTTCTGATTATATTTGAATAAAATACCTTCTTTTTCTAACAGTTGTAAACGGCGGTCGATAATTGCCTTGTTCAGTTTGAAATTGGGTATTCCATAACGCAACAAACCTCCAGCTGCCTCATTTTTTTCGAATACTGTGACATGATAACCCCACAGGTTTAAGTCGTTTGCAGCTGCAAGGCCTGCAGGGCCAGCGCCAATGATGGCTACTTTTTTGCCATTCCTGACGATATCAGTATGTGGTTGGATATACTCCTCTTGAAAAGCCATCTCCGTTATAGCTGCCTCGTTTTCACGATTAGTGGTCGGTTCATGATTAAATAGATTCAACACACAGGCTTTTTCACAGAGGGCAGGACAGATTCTTCCAGTAAACTCGGGGAAAGGATTGGTTATAGAAAGTAAGCGATATGCTAACTCCCAGTCACCTTTGTAAAGCGCATCGTTCCACTCGGGTGCTTTGTTGCCTAACGGGCAGGCCCAATGGCAGAATGGTACACCACAATCCATGCAACGGCTTGCTTGTAATTTACGGTCGCTGGTGTTAAGCGTCTGCTCCACCTCTCCGAAATCAAGGATTCTATCATGTATAGGACGATAGCCCGCCTCTTGACGGTGTATCTCTAAGAATGCTTTTGGATTTCCCATTTTAAGAATTGATAATTGATAATTAATAATCGCGTTGAATTTCGGCAATCTTCTCATGCAGACGAGCCATCTTCTCTTCTTCCAACACTCGTTTGTATTCTATGGGTACTACTTGAATAAAATCGTCAACATATTTTGAAAAGTTGTCGAGCATACGCCCTGCCAATGCAGAGCCTGTATGTAGGTAATGCTGCCGAATCAGTTCAAGTAGTTCCTTCCGACTGACACTATCCTCGACCAGTGAGAGCTCCACCATGTCCATATTACAATAGTAATCAAAAGTGTGGTTACTGTCAAAGACGTAAGCCAAACCACCACTCATACCGGCTGCGAAATTGCGCCCCGTTTCGCCAAGTACCACCACACGGCCACCTGTCATGTACTCACAGCAATGATCGCCAGCACCCTCGATAACAGCTATAGCACCTGAATTACGGACTGCAAAACGCTCGCCCACCTTACCATTGATATAAAGCTCGCCGGAAGTAGCACCATAAAGGCCTGTGTTTCCTGCTATGATATTATCTTCTGCCCTGAAGAGATTACTACTGCGTGCAGGAGGTAAGATGCTGATACGACCACCTGAAAGGCCTTTGCCGAAGTAGTCATTACATTCACCCTCCAACTTAAGGTTGAGTCCACGGACAGCAAAGGCTCCAAAACTTTGGCCTGCTGAACCCTTGAACTTAATATTGATCGTGTTGTCGGGTAGTCCTGCCTCACCGTATTTCTTGGCGATGACACCACTGAGCATCGTTGTCACTGCTCTGTCTGTATTCTTGATAGCGTAGTCAAGAGTTATCTCTTCCTGTGTGTCAATGGCTTTTTTGGCAGCTTTTATTATCTCTTCGTCTCTCACGCCACTTACTTTAGTAAATTGTCCCCTGTCCCAATACAATGGTTTGTCAGTTACTGGCTGATGCAACAAACGTTCGAAGTCGATGGTTTTTTGCTTCTCTGTGGCATTGCTGGTGTTTACCTCAATGAGTTCTGTATGGCCAATGATCTCTTTCAAACTATGGACTCCTATCTCTGAGAGGTACTCGCGTACATGCTCTGCCAAGAATGTAAAGAAGTTCACCACATAATCAGCATGTCCCTGGAAATGCTTGCGCAGCTCGGGGTTCTGTGTTGCCACGCCCATAGGACAAGTGTTGGTGTTGCACTTACGCATCATTACGCACCCCAATACGATAAGAGGCAAGGTACCAAATGAGAATTCATCAGCTCCCAGCATTGCCATGATAACGACATCTTTGGCAGTCTTCAACTGTCCGTCAGTCTGAAGGCGTACCTGATTACGGAGACTGTTGATAACGAGTGTCTGCTGAGTCTCTGCCAAGCCAATTTCAGGTGAAATGCCGGCAAACCTGATGGAACTGGCTGGTGAAGCGCCTGTGCCACCCTCAGCTCCACTGATAACGATGAGGTCGGCTTTGGCTTTTGCCACGCCTGCGGCAATGGTTCCCACGCCACTCTCAGCCACGAGTTTAACGCTTACTGCTGCAGTAGGGTTTATATTCTTTAGGTCGAATATCAGTTGAGCCAAATCCTCAATACTGTAAATATCGTGATGAGGTGGAGGGGAAATGAGTGAAATACCAGGGATGGCGTTGCGTGTCTTCGCAATGATGTCATTCACCTTGAAACCAGGTAACTGGCCACCTTCTCCAGGTTTAGCACCTTGTGCCACTTTGATTTGTATCTCCTCGGCATTTACCAAATATTCAGCGGTCACACCAAAACGTCCGCTGGCTATCTGTTTTGTCTTGCTTGAAAGTGATACTCCATCGATCTCTGCATGGTAACGCGCATTATCTTCCCCACCTTCGCCTGTGTTGCTTCTGGTACCCAGCTTATTCATGGCTATGGCCAGTGCCTCGTGAGCCTCAATGCTCAGCGCTCCGAAACTCATGGCTCCTGTGACGAAATGCTTTACAATGCTTTCTACAGGCTCCACTTCGTCGAGAGGCGTAGGCTTGTCTGCTTTTTTCCAACCTAAGAAGTCGCGAATGAAGATAGGGCTCTCTTTTTTATCGACCATAGCAGCCCACTCTTTAAACTTCTTATAGCTACCCAATCTTGTGGCTAATTGCAGGTTAGCTATAGTCTCTGGATTCCAAGCATGCAAGATACCGTCCTTACGCCATGAGAATTGACCTTGGTTTTGCAAGAAAGTTTGTTTCATGGCTGCATCATGCATACGTTTTGCATCACGTGCAATCTCTTTCAAACCTATACCACCAATGGTACTTACTTCTGTACCAAAGTATCTCCTGAGTAAATCTTCGCTAAGTCCGATACTTTCGAAAATCTTCGCTCCTCGGTACGAGCGAATGGTGGATATGCCCATTTTTGACATAATTTTCTTCAATCCTTTGTCTACTGCTTTGATGTAGTTCTTTTCTGCAGTGGAATATTCTTCTTGGATCTTCCCTTTTTTCACCAGATCATCCAAGATGGCAAAGGTCATATATGGGCACAAAGCTGAAGCACCATAGCCAAGCAACAACGCAGCATGCATCGTCTCTCGTATCTCGCCACTTTCTACAATGAGGGCAGTCTGTACACGCTTACCCACACTGATTAGGTAGTGGTGGACTGCAGATACGGCCAGCAGTGATGGGATGGCAGCATGTTGTTCGTCAATGTCACGATCAGAAAGAATGATGTAGTTAACTCCTTCATCAACGCATGATTCTGCCTCCTTACATAGATCGTCGAGGGCTTGGTGTAGTCCATTCTCTCCACGATTTGCATTAAATAGAATAGAAAGTTTCTTCGTTTTGAACCCCTTATAGCGGATGTTGCATAAGATGTCAAGTTGAGTGTTAGTTAGTACGGGTTGTGGCAAACGTACCATCTTGCAGTTACTAGCGTCTGGCGTCAGTATGTTTGTACCCACAGCTCCAATATATTCCGTTAAGCTCATTACCAATTCCTCGCGGATGGGGTCGATGGCAGGGTTTGTTACCTGAGCGAACTGTTGCCGGAAATAATTGAAGAATAATTGAGGACGGTCACTTATAACAGCCAGTGGTGTGTCGTTACCCATTGCTGAAACGGGTTCCTGAGCAACTGTGGCCATCGGCACAATAATACGATCGATATCCTCTTGCCCGTAGCCGAAATTCACCAACTTACATTCTAGGTCTTTTACACCATTGTCCACATGGCGACCGCTTTTTAACTTCTCTAGTTGTACACGGTTCTCATTCAACCACTTCTGATAAGGATGTGCCTTGGCCAATTGTTCCTTGATTTCACCATCATAGTAAATCTTACCCTCCTGCGTGTCAATGAGCAGAATCTTCCCTGGTTGTAGGCGACCTTTGCTTACCACGTCGCCAGGTTCGAAATCCATCACACCTACTTCTGATGCAACTACCATCATTCCTTGTTTAGTAATGGTGTAGCGACTGGGACGCAGACCGTTTCTGTCAAGCATACCTCCAGCATACCGCCCATCCGAGAATAAAAGAGCAGCAGGGCCATCCCATGGTTCCATTAATATTGAATGGTATTCATAGAAAGCTTTCAAGTCTTCGCTGATGGGGTTCTTGTCGTTGAAACTCTCAGGTACCAGTATTGCCATTGCTTGAGGCAGTGTCAAACCACTCATTATCAAGAATTCAAACACATTGTCAAGGCTTGCAGAATCACTCATGCCTTCCTGTACAATAGGGCGTAGCTCCTTGATGTTGCCCAGCGCTTCGCTGCTTAGCACGCTCTCTCTGGCTTTCATCCAACCGCGATTGCCGCGAATGGTATTAATTTCTCCGTTGTGTGCCAGCAAGCGGAAAGGCTGGGCTAACGACCAAGTAGGAAATGTGTTAGTGCTGAAACGGGAGTGCACCAGTGCCAATCCACTTGTAAAGTAAGGATTTGACAAGTCTGGGAAGTACCTCCGTAGCTGCCCGCTGGTGAGCATACCTTTATAGATAATGTTCTTATTTGACAGTGAGCAGATGTAAAAATCTATATGATGAATGTGGTTTTCAATCTTTTTACGGACCTTATATAAGATGCGTTCAAATACAGGGACATCTTCATCGCTGACACCAGTTACGAATATTTGTTTGATATCAGGTTCTACTTCACGAGCGGCAGCTCCAAGTACCTCAGGGTTAGTAGGAACAGACCGAAGATGCATCAACTGTAAGCCTTCGCGTTCTATTTCCTCAATCATGACACTTAGAATTGCCTGTTGGGTTTTTTCTTCTTTTGGAAGAAATACTAGGCCTGTACCATACTTCCCTTTTTCTGGCACAGGAATACCTTGTAAAAGAATAAACTCGTGGGGAATCTGCACCATAATGCCTGCACCATCGCCAGTCTTGTCGCGTGTTTCTGCACCACGGTGCTCCATATTCTCAAGTACCTTCAATGCATTATCCACTAGTTCGTGGCTCTTGTTCCCATGGATATTTACCACCATACCTACGCCACAAGCATCGTGCTCATATGCCTGTTGGTAGAGCCCTTTTTCTTGATTTTGATTTTTACATTTTGTCATAATATCCGAAAAATACTATTCAATATGTTTGAGTTTTGTTGCAAAGTTATATCAAAAAGAAATAAACTTAAATGATTAGGTGACCTTTTTACATCTTCAATTTTTATCATTCTTACAATTTGTAACAAACTATAGACATTTTGCTAATATATTATTATCAAATTTTGATTTGTGTCTTACAAACTGTTACTATGATTGGTTTTTAACAATCAAAATAAAAGCATCTATTTTGTGCTGCTGACAATACAAAATAACTTTGCCTCCGAAAGTTTTCAAGATGACACATAAGTATTAATTAAAAAGGTAAAAAGTATGAAAAGGATTGAAGCAATTATCCGTAAAACCAAATTTGAGGAGGTCAAGGAGGCTCTGCTGCAGTCGGACATCGACTGGTTTGAGTACCATAATGTTCATGGCATTGGGCAGAGCAGGCAGGAGCGCATTTATCGTGGCGTGCAATACTCGACTGATGTGATTGAGCGTGTGGCACTGACCATCGTCTGTCGCGATCAGTTTGTGGAGCCTACGGTGAAGGTCATCCTGAAAGTGGCACACACGGGTGAGATTGGTGATGGACGCATCTTCGTAAGCGAAATGATAGATACATGGTCGATTCGCACAGGCGAAAATGGCGATACCGTTTTGAGAGATAAGAAATAATGGATAACACAACAACACAAAGACTTTTAAGATATGAACGAAATAGGATTATCACTTGATACCGTATGGATGCTATTGGCAGCCATGTTGGTTTTCTGGATGCAGCCAGGCTTTGCGCTGTGTGAAGCAGGTTTTACTCGCAGCAAGAACACGGCAAACATCCTGATGAAGAACTTTGTCGACTTTATGTTCGGATCGCTACTCTTTTTCTTGCTCGGCTTCGGATTCATGTTCGGCAGCGATGGTTCTGGCTTTATTGGTACCCCCAACTGGGGCGACCTCTCATTCTACAAGGGCGACCTGCCCGTAGAGGGCTTCTTGATTTTTGAGACGGTGTTCTGTGCTACCTCAGCGACGATTGTCAGCGGTGCTATGGCTGAGCGTACCAAGTTCTCGATGTATTTGATTTATTCGGCCTTCATCTCGCTGTTCATCTATCCCATCGAGGGTCACTGGACGTGGGGCGGTGGTTGGCTATGCAACGAAGCTGCCGACGGGTTTATGATGTCGACCTTTGGCGATGTCTTCCATGACTTTGCAGGTTCTGCTATCGTACACAGCGTAGGTGGCGTATTGGCATTGATAGGTGCAATGGCGCTCGGTCCTCGTATCGGCAAATACACCAAGGACGGCAAGAGCCGCGCTATTCCTGGTCATAATCTGACGATGGCGGCGTTAGGCGTTTTTATTCTTTGGCTCGGTTGGTTCGGCTTCAACCCGGGTTCTCAGTTGGCAGCAAGTGGAGAAGTGAACCGTATTGCCATCAGTCATGTGTTCCTGACCACCAACTTAGCAGCCGCTGCCGGCGGTACTGCCACATTGTTCTTGACGTGGCTAAAGTATGGCAAGCCGTCGCTATCGCTGACGCTCAACGGCGTGCTGGCCGGACTGGTGGGCATCACGGCAGGTTGTGACCTTGTGTCACCGATAGGAGCCGTCATCATTGGTCTCGTCTGCGGTCTGGTACTGGTCTATGCCATCGAATTCATCGACCACCGTCTGCACATTGACGATCCTGTAGGCGCTTCCAGTGTTCATGGTGTCTGCGGTATTCTCGGCACACTGATGACCGGCTTGCTGTCAACGTCGAATGGTGCTTTCTATGGTCATGGTTGGGGGTTCTTCGGGGCCGAGTGTTTTGGGATTCTGGTCATCGACCTTTGGGCTGCCGCCTGCGGTTTCATCCTGTTCTATGGCATCAAGAAGTTGCATGGTCTGCGCGTAGACAAGCGAATCGAAGAAGAAGGTCTCGACATCTATGAACATGGAGAGGCTTGTTATAACTAAACTTGAAGAATTGAAAGATTGTTGATTTTTAAGGTATGAAAAAGATTGTTATATTTGCAATGGGACTGGTGCTGAGCAGCACCACCCTTGCACAGGAGAAGATAGAGACAACGATTAGCGGAGATTTCGTAAGCAGTTATATCTGGCGTGGACAGGACTTGGGCAGCACTGCCGTTCAGCCAACTCTTGGCGTGGGTTACAAAGGAATGAATCTGACAGCCTGGGGCAGTTATGGACTGGCTAACCCCGACGACGTGAAGGAGTTCGACCTGACATTTGGCTATGCCGTCGGTGGCTTTAACATCGGTGTGACCGACTACTGGTTCAGTGCAGGACTCGACCCAGAAGGCCGCTACTTCAAATACGATGCCCACGGCACGAATCATCTGTTTGAAGCCAACATCGGCTACGACTTTGGTTTTGCCTCATTACAGTGGTTCACCAACTTCGCCGGCAACGACGGCGTGAACAAGGACGGCAAGCGTGCCTATAGCAGTTATTTCGAGGCAAATGTGCCCTTCAGCCTTGTCGGTGTTGACTGGACTGCTACGGCTGGCGCAGTCCCCTTTGCCACTGATTTCTATGGAACAACGGGATTCGCTGTCACCAACCTTTCACTCCGGGCCACGAAAGAGATTAAGGTGACCGACACGTTCTCCATCCCCATCTTCGGACAGGTGACAGGCAATCCCTGTGCACAGAAAGCCTACTTGGTTCTTGGTTTTACGCTGCAACCTTAATCTTTGCCAGGTTCTCCTCTCACCCACCATCGTGTGGGTGAAGAGGCTTTATAGAAGAATGTATAAATGTAAGATAGAATATGATGAAAATCAAGAAACGTTGGATAATCCTGATGGCAGCAATGACATTGATAGCCATTACAGGACTTTGCGTAGGCGAGCCTACGTTTGAGTGTGACTGGTCGGTAATCTCCGCGGCTGATGTAGCCTGGTTGATTACCGCCACTATTTTTGTGTTGATGATGACTCCTGGCTTATCGTTCTTCTATGGTGGTATGGTAGGAGCAAAGAATGTTATCTCGACCATGTTGCAGTCATTTATAGCCATGGGGCTGATTTCTGTGTTGTGGGTGGTTGTTGGTTTTTCTCTTTGTTTTGGAGATGATATTGGCGGTGTCATCGGCAATCCTCTTTCATTTTTCATGTTCAACAATGTTGGTGGAGCCGTCTATACAACGCCTGCGGGTAATATATTAGGTGGGACTACCATTCCTCTGGCACTATTTGCTCTATTCCAGATGAAGTTTGCCATCATTACACCATCGCTTATTACTGGATCGTTTGCTGAGCGTGTCAGGTTCTCTGCCTATATGTTTTTTATGATGTTTTTCTTCTTTTTTATCTACTGTCCACTGGCTCATATGACATGGCACCCAGAAGGTTTGTTCATGCAATGGGGGGTAGTAGATTTCGCAGGTGGTATTGTAGTACATGCTTCTTCTGGTGTGGCTGCATTGGCGGGTGCCATCTTCTTAGGTAGTCGTAAGGCAGAAACCCGTAAGAGCGAACCCGCCAACATTCCCTTTGTTTTGCTTGGGGCCGCTTTGTTGTGGTTAGGATGGTTTGGCTTTAATGCTGGCTCATCACTTCATGCGGACGGGCAGGCTATTAAGGCATTTCTCAATACAAATACAGCTTCTGCTACGGCCATGATGACGTGGATATTCTTCGACTGTTTGCGTGGTCGCAAACCATCGGCCATGGGTGCAGCCGTAGGCTGTGTGGTAGGTCTGGTAGCCATCACGCCATCGGCTGGCTATGTTACTGTGGGCCAAAGCATCTTTATTGCGTTTGTCATTACTTTAATTTGTAACATCGCCGTATATTGGCGTTCACGTTCAAGTATCGATGATGCCCTTGATGTATTCCCAACACATGGAACAGGTGGTATTTTCGGAACGGTATTGACTGGTATATTCATTCAAGAAGGTCTTATTGCTGGTACATGGGATGGTTTTGTTATTTTCCTCTACCATCTGCTGGCTATCGTCATTGTATTCGTCTACACCTTTGCCATGAGTTGGTTAGGTTACAAGCTCATTGACAGCCTCATCCCTATGCGAGTATCTGCTTTTAGTGAGAAAGTAGGGCTTGACTTTTCACAGCATGACGAGCACTATGGACTGGCACACATCGGCGAACGCGAACTGGCAGAGTACGAAGAGCACCTTCGAGAAAAGAATAAAAACTAAATGATGATATGATATGCAAACTTTCAAACGAAATAGAGGATGGATACTAAGTATATTTTCATAACTGGTGGTGTAGCTTCGTCACTGGGCAAGGGCATCATCTCTGCCTCGTTGGGGAAACTCCTGCAAGCACGGGGCTACAATATCACCATTCAGAAGTTTGATCCTTATATTAATATTGATCCAGGGACTTTGAATCCTTATGAACATGGAGAGTGCTATGTGACTGCTGATGGGATGGAGACCGACTTGGATTTAGGTCATTATGAACGCTTTACAGGCATAGAGACAACTCGTGATAACAGCGTGACGACAGGGCGTATTTATTTGAGTGTGATTGAACGCGAGCGTCGTGGCGACTATTTAGGGAAGACTATTCAAGTAGTGCCTCATATTACAGATGAGATTAAGCGTCGTATCTTGCTGAACGCTACCAAGCAGCCGCTCGATTTTGTGATTACAGAGATTGGTGGTACTATAGGCGACATTGAAAGTCAGCCGTTCTTGGAAGCCATTCGTCAGCTCCGTTGGGAATTAGGACCGCAGAGAGCTCTGAATGTGCATCTAACTTATGTCCCTTTTCTGGCAGCTGCAGGTGAACTGAAAACAAAACCCACACAGACCAGTGTGAAACAGTTGCAAGGATTAGGTATACAACCAGAAGTGTTGGTCTTACGTACGGAACATGAATTGAACGACCATATCAGGGAGAAAGTGGCACACTTCTGTAATGTAGATGTGGCGGCAGTCATTCAAAGTCAGGATTTACCATCTATCTATGAAGTGCCTGTAAATATGCTTCGCCAAGGTCTCGATGCGGTAATACTTCAGAAGATGGGAGTAAAGCCCGAAAAAACGCCAGATTTAGGTTCATGGCGTGATTTCTTAGAGAGAAGGAGCAAAGCACAAAAAGAAATTAAGATAGCGTTAGTAGGAAAATATGATTTGCAAGATGCCTACAAAAGCATTATTGAAAGCCTTGCACATGCGGGAACGTATAACGACCGCAAGGTGAAGGCTGTATTTGTGAATAGTGAGGGTATCACCCGTGAGAATGTGGAAGTACAATTGCAGGGAATGGCAGGTATTGTCATTTGTCCAGGCTTCGGATCTCGTGGCATTGAAGGAAAGATTATAGCTGCTGAATACACGCGTAGTCATGACATTCCTACATTTGGTATTTGTTTGGGTATGCAGATGATGGTGATAGAGTTTGCCAGAAACGTATTGGGTTATAGGGACGCAAATAGTGCCGAAATGGATAATAATGCACGGCACAAGGTAATTGATCTTATGGAGGAACAGAAGAAAATAACCCAGAAAGGAGGCACCATGAGGCTAGGAACTTATGACTGCAGATTGTTGGAAGAGAGTAAGACTTGGACTGCTTATGGCAAACAAGAACTCATTCGTGAACGTCATCGTCATCGTTACGAATTCAATAACCTATACCAAAGTGTTTTTGAAAGTCATGGGATGAAATGCGTAGGCATCAATCCAACAACTAACCTTGTAGAGATAGTTGAGATACCGGCACTGAAGTGGTATATTGGTACGCAGTTCCATCCAGAATATTCTTCGACAGTGTTGCATCCGCATCCTTTGTTTATGTCCTTTATAAAAGCTTGCATCGATGGAACAACTGAAGCATGAGTGTGGCGTGGCGTTGATTCGCCTGCTGAAGCCATTGAACTATTACGTGCAAAAGTACGGCACCTGGCGTTATGGGCTTGACAAGCTCTACCTGCTGATGGAGAAACAGCACAACAGAGGTCAGGAGGGAGCTGGTGTGGCGTGCGTGAATCTTGATGCGCCCGCAGGTGAGGAATATATGTTCCGTGAACGAGCAGAAGGAAAAGATGCCATTACAGAGGTGTTCAAAAGAATAGACAAAGGGGAAATGACAACGGATAATGGCCTTGCTTCAGACGATGCAGCTTTGCCTAATTCTCAATTCTCAATTCTCAATTCTCAATTGTTGATGGGCCATTTGCGGTATTCAACCACAGGTAAAAGCGGTCTGCAATATGTGCATCCATTTTTGCGTAGAAACAATTGGCGTGCAAAGAACCTCTGTTTGTGTGGTAATTTCAATATGACTAACATTGACGAGGTATTTTCTTATATTACAGCACAAGGGCAGTCGCCACGTATCTATGGCGATTCATATATCACGTTGGAACTGATGGGACACCGCCTAGATCGTGAAGTGGAAAGATTGTTTGGTGAAGCTAAGGCACAAGGTTTGGAAGGTGTTGACATAACACGCTATATTGACAATCATGTAGACATTACCAACGTGCTGAAAACCACGATGCCTCATTTTGACGGGGGATATGTGATGTGTGGATTGACGGGCTCTGGTGAGTCATTTGCCGTACGTGACCCTTGGGGTATCCGCACTGCTTTTTATTATCAGAATGATGAAGTGGTAGTGCTGGCTAGTGAGCGTCCTGTAATTCAGACGACCTTTGACCTACAGACGGAGGATATCCATGAGTTGTTGCCAGGACAGTCCCTTATTGTCCGCAAAAGTGGTGAGTGTCTTTTAGAGCAGATACTTCCAAAACAAAAGTTTTCGGCATGCTCGTTTGAGCGTATCTACTTCAGCCGAGGTTCTGATTATGATATATACAAGGAACGTAAACGTTTAGGTGAGCAACTCACGCCAGCTATCATTAAAGCTGTAGGAGGCGATATCGCCCACACGGTTTTTACATATATACCTAACACTGCTGAAGTTGCTTTTTATGGTATGACCGATGGTTTGAGACGGTTAGATCACGATGTAAGAATTGAGAAAGTGGTGTGGAAAGACATCAAATTGCGCACTTTTATCAGTGACGGAGCAGAGCGTAACGATCTCGCTGCACATGTATATGACATTACATACGGTTCGGTTGTACCTTTTAAGGATAATCTGGTGGTCATTGACGATAGTATTGTACGAGGTACCACCTTGAGAGAAAGTATTTTTAAGATACTTGATCGTCTGCATCCAAAGAAAATAGTGATGGTTTCTAGTTCCCCACAGATACGCTATCCTGACTATTATGGCATCGATATGTCGAGACTTGAAGAATTATGTGCTTTTCGTGCCGCTATCGCCCTTATTCAAGAGAGGGGTGTACAGAGACTAATTGCTGATGTTTATAGGAAATGCAAAGATAATCCTATGGCAGAAAACCATGTTCGCGACATATATGCCTCATTTACGGTAGAAGAGATAAACAAGAAAATAGTTGAGATGCTTCGACCTGAAGGGATGCAGTCGCCCATTGAATTAGTATACCAAAGCATCGAAGGGCTACACGAAGCTTGTCAGTACCATCCTGGCGATTGGTATTTTACTGGGCATTACCCTACGCCAGGCGGCATTCGTATGGTAAATCAAGCATTTGTAAATTATGTAGAGCAGACATTAAAGTTGCAACTATGATGGTAAGGAGAGAAGCAAAGATAGTACTTGATAACGGCACTGAGTTTTATGGTTGGTCGTTTGGTGCATTGAAAAATGTGAATGGGGAGGTAGTATTCAATACCGCCATGACAGGTTATCCAGAGAGTCTGACTGATCCTAGCTATGCAGGACAGATATTGGTGACGACCTATCCTTTGATTGGTAACTATGGTGTACCTGATACAGGGAAGGGTAGCAACGAGTTGCCTTTATTTATGGAAAGCGAAAGAATACATGTCAAGGCACTGGTGGTGGCAGATTATAGTGAGTCTTTTTCGCATTGGAATGCGAAAGAGTCATTAGCAACTTGGCTAAGACGTGAAAACATACCGGCACTTACAGGGATTGATACCAGACGGCTTACCATGTTGCTCAGAGAAAGAGGCGTGATGATGGGAAGGATCATTATTGATGGTTATAAGATGGATGACACCCAAAATAAGAGTGATAACTATGAGAGCGTGAACTGGGTAGAGCAGGTAAGTTGCAAAGAGGTGATATCTTACAAACCTGATAGGTCAATTCTCAATTATCAACAGTCAATAAAGAAGGTTGTACTCGTTGATTGTGGTGTGAAGGCAAATATCATTCGTTGTTTGATAAGAAGAGGAATTGAAGTTGTGCGTGTGCCTTGGGACTATGACTTTAACAATTTGGAGTTTGATGGCTTGTTTTTGGCAAATGGTCCTGGTGACCCAGAACAATGTGTAAAGACGGTGGAGCATATTCGTACATTCTTAAATAGTGAGAATGTGAGACCATGCATGGGCATTTGCTTGGGTAACCAGTTGTTAGCAAAGGCAGCAGGAGCCAAGACCTATAAACTGAAATATGGACATCGGTCTCACAACCAGCCAGTGCAACGTGTAGGAACAACACAATGCTTCATCACCTCACAAAACCATGGTTATGCAGTGGATGCACAGACATTACCTTCAGACTGGGAATCTTTATTTGTGAATATGAATGATGGTTCTAACGAGGGAATCCGTCATAAAAAGAGGCCTTGGATGTCTGCACAATTCCACCCTGAAGCTTGCTCAGGACCAGTGGATACTGAGTTCTTGTTCGATGAATTCGTAAAAATGTTAGGGCGATGAAAAAGAAGATAAAAAAAGTATTGCTACTGGGCAGTGGTGCCTTGAAGATTGGTCAGGCAGGAGAATTTGACTATAGCGGTGCCCAAGCTTTGAAAGCCTTGAAAGAAGAAGGCATACACTCGGTGCTTATCAATCCTAATATTGCTACTGTGCAGACTTCCCAAGGGGTGGCTGATACGGTTTATTTTCAGCCCGTGCGCTCAGATTTTGTGGAGCGCGTCATAGAGAAAGAACGTCCAGATGGCATTTTGTTGTCGTTTGGTGGGCAAACAGCCTTGAATTGTGGTGTGGAGTTATATGAGAAGGGTGTACTGGAGAAATATGGTGTTGAGGTGTTGGGAACGCCAGTACAAGCCATTATCGATACAGAAGATCGCGATTTGTTTGTGAAACGGCTCGATGAAATTGGGGTAAAGACCATTAAAAGTCATGCTTGCAGCACTGTTGAGGAAGTGAAGGCTGCTGCTTCTGAATTGGGCTTTCCTGTAATTCTGCGCGCAGCATACGCTCTAGGCGGACTTGGTTCGGGTTTCTGCGATAACGAGGAAGAGTTGATTATACAAGCAGAGGAAACGTTTTCCTTTTCACCGCAGGTTTTGGTGGAGAAGTCGTTGAAAGGTTGGAAAGAGATAGAGTATGAAGTAGTGCGTGATTGTTATGACAACTGTATCACCGTGTGTAATATGGAGAATCTGGATCCGCTGGGTATTCATACTGGCGAGTCGATTGTTGTGGCACCCTCACAAACACTTACCAATAGTGAGTATCATAAACTACGTGCCTTAGCCATCAAAATAATCCGTCATATAGGTATCGTTGGTGAATGTAACGTACAATATGCCCTTGACCCCCAGTCTGAAGATTATCGTGTCATTGAAGTAAATGCACGCCTTTCACGCTCCTCTGCATTAGCATCTAAAGCTACAGGCTATCCGCTGGCTTTTGTGGCTGCCAAGCTGGGTTTAGGTTACGGATTATTCGAGTTGAAGAATACTGTTACGAAAACTACCAGTGCCTTTTTTGAACCTGCTCTTGATTATGTGGTGGTAAAAATCCCTAGGTGGGACCTTACTAAATTCCATGGCGTTAAACGAGAGTTGGGGTCGTCGATGAAGAGCGTGGGGGAAGTAATGGCTATCGGCCGTACGTTTGAGGAGGCTCTACAAAAAGGTTTGCGAATGATTGGTCAGGGGATGCATGGCTTTGTAGAGAATCATGAAATACAGATTAAGAACATTGCCACTGCACTACATGAACCAACTGACATGCGCGTTTTCGTAGTTTCGAAAGCCTTGAAGATAGGTTATAGTATCGACCAAATTCATCAGTTGACCATGATTGACCGTTGGTTTTTGCAGAAGTTCAGCCACATTGTTAGCATTGATCAAAAACTGAAAGAATTTTCCATTATTTCTGAGCTTATAAGTACAATAGACAAGATGGAATTGCAGGAGTTTCTTGAGGAACCAGAGTTTGTCAATACCCTGCATGAAGCTAAAAAATATGGGTTCTCCGATTTTCAGATAGGCCGTGCTTTGGGGCTAGAATCCGTCATGTCAATGGAAAAAGCTGGTCTGCAGGTTCGTTCTTGGCGCAAGGAATTAGGTATTATGCCTATTGTCAATCAGATTGACACCCTTGCGGCAGAATATCCTGCGCAAACAAATTATTTGTATATGTCTTACCTATAAAGATTATTATAATGTGTGGAATTGTAGGTTATATTGGTGCCAAACAAGCTTATCCAATCTTGATAAAAGGACTGAGACGTTTGGAGTACCGTGGTTATGATAGCGCAGGGGTAGCAATGATAAGCCAACAGGGTGTACTAAATGTTTACAAAACTAAAGGGAAGGTGGATAACCTGACTGACTATTGTACAGACAAGGATATATCGGGCAGTATCGGTATTGCTCATACAAGATGGGCTACGCATGGTGAACCTTCTGCTCGAAATGCCCACCCTCATTACTCCCAAAGTCACAATTTGGCCATCATTCACAATGGTATTATAGAGAACTATGCCGATATCAAGGTTAAACTGCAGGAAAAAGGCGTGACATTTGCGAGTGATACTGATACCGAAGTATTGGTGCAGTTGGTGGAGTATATTATGTCAAATAGGAGCCTGACCCTTCTTGAAGCTGTGCAGACTGCTCTCTATCAAGTGATTGGAGCCTATGCTATAGCTATTATAGATAAACGAGAACCCACCCAGATTATAGTTGCCCGCAAACAAAGTCCGCTGGTAGTTGGTATTGGCGAAGGCGAGTTTTTCATAGCATCTGATGCTAGCCCAATTATTGAATATACAGACAAGGTAGTTTATCTCGAGGATGGCAACATTGCCGTTATCCGTCTAGGAGAGGGACTGAAGGTGATGGGCATACATGGCGAGGAGCAAGAATTGCAGGTAAAGAAAGTGGATATAAATCTGGGGCAGATAGAGAAAGGTGGCTATGAACATTTCATGTTGAAAGAAATATTTGAACAACCGGAGTGTTTGACCAACTGTATGCGTGGACGTATCAATGTAGAGGGCAATCAAGTGACGCTTTCGGCCTTGATTGACCATCACCAGCAACTGCTTGGAGCCAAGCGAATTGTCATAGTGGCTTGTGGTACCTCCTGGCATGCAGGTCTTATAGGTAAACAGCTTATTGAGAGTCTATGTCGAATTCCTTGTGAGGTGGAGTATGCTTCTGAATTCCGCTATCGTAATCCGGTGGTTTCAAAAGATGATGTGGTGATTGCCATTTCACAGAGCGGTGAGACTGCTGATACGTTGGCTGCCATACAACTAGCAAAAGAGCAGGACGCTTTTATATATGGCATCTGTAATGCCATCGGGTCTAGTATCCCTCGTGCTACCGACACAGGAACTTATATTCACGTAGGACCAGAAATTGGTGTCGCTTCTACTAAGGCTTTTACAGGGCAGGTTACGGTATTGTCTATGTTGGCTCTTTGCATGGCCAACAAACTGGGGACTATCTCTATTGAAAGGTATCGGCAAATGGTGTCTGAGTTGACATGCATACCAAAGAAGATGGAACAGGCGCTACAAGCTAACGAGGAGATAAAGCATTTGGCAAGGATTTTTACTTATGCCAAGAATTGCCTTTATCTAGGTAGGGGCTATAACTATCCAGTAGCGTTGGAAGGCGCTTTGAAGTTAAAGGAAATCAGTTATATCCACGCTGAAGGTTATCCTGCTGCAGAGATGAAACACGGTCCCATTGCTCTGATTGACTCAGAAATGCCAGTGTTTGTCATAGCTACCCGCGACAGACTATATGAGAAAGTAATCTCAAATATTCAAGAAGTTAGGGCACGTGGTGGCAGGGTAACTGCTTTAATAACTGAAGGTGATGAACATATAAAACAGTATGCTGACCATGTAATTGAGTTACCAGATACGTTGGAATGTTTTCAGCCACTTATTGCATCTATCCCATTGCAATTATTGGCCTACCATATAGCCGTTTGCAAGGGCAAGGATGTAGATCGTCCACGAAATCTAGCAAAAAGTGTAACAGTAGAATAAAAGACAAAATTATGTGTGGAATAGTAGCCATATTAAACGTAAAGCAACAAAGTGTTGAACTGAGACAGAAAGCGTTGAAGATGAGTCAGAAAATCCGCCATCGCGGACCAGACTGGAGTGGTATATATTGTGGAGGCAGTGCCATTCTTGCTCACGAGCGATTGTCCATTGTAGATCCTGAGAGTGGCGGACAGCCATTGTTTTCACCTGATCGCCATCAGGTGCTGGCTGTGAATGGCGAGATTTATAATCACCAAGAAATACGTCGTCGCTTTGCCGGCCAATACGAATTTCAGACAGGGAGTGACTGTGAGGTGATATTGGCTCTATATCGAGAGAAAGGTATTGGTTTCCTTGAAGATTTGAGTGGCATCTTTGCCTTTGTCTTGTATGATGAGGCTACCGATGAGTTCCTGATAGCCCGAGACCCCATTGGTGTTATTCCACTTTACATTGGTTTTGATAGCGATGGTAAGGTATATGTTGCATCTGAACTGAAAGCACTGGAGGGGCAGTGTGAACGCTATGAACCATTTCTTCCTGGTCATTATTATTGGAGCCGTGAACCAGGTATGAAACGTTATTATCAGCGTGATTGGTTTGAATATGCTGCAGTAAAAAATAATGATGCAGATGTAACAGCTATTCATGATGCTCTTGATGAGGCGGTGAAGCGTCAGTTGATGAGCGATGTGCCTTATGGTGTGTTATTATCTGGAGGGCTTGATTCATCGGTTATTTCTGCCATAGCAGAGAAATATGCAGAAATGCGTATCGAGGATGATTCTCGCACAAAAGCATACTGGCCTCGTCTGCATTCCTTTGCTGTTGGCCTCAAAGGGGCTCCCGACTTGGCAAAGGCAAGATTAGTGGCAGACTATATCGGTACTGTTCACCATGAAATCAACTATACTATACAAGAGGGACTTGATGCTATACGCGATGTTATTTATTTCATTGAAACTTATGATGTGACTACTGTTAGAGCTTCGACGCCTATGTACCTGTTGGCTCGTGTCATTAAGTCGATGGGTATTAAGATGGTGCTTTCAGGCGAAGGTGCAGATGAAATATTTGGTGGCTATCTTTATTTCCATAAAGCGCCTGATGCCAAAGCTTTTCATGAAGAAACCGTTCGTAAACTCAGTAAATTGTACCTCTATGATTGTCTGCGAGCCAACAAAAGTCTGAGTGCATGGGGAGTGGAAGGGCGAGTTCCTTTCCTTGACAAAGAGTTTCTTGATGTTGCTATGCGAACCAATCCTATGGCTAAGATGTGCCCTGGCTCTACTATTGAGAAGAAGATTGTCCGTGAAGCATTTGCTGACATGCTACCTACAGCAATTGTTTGGCGACAGAAAGAACAGTTCAGTGATGGAGTAGGCTACTCATGGATTGACACTTTAAAACAAGTGACTGCTGAAGCAGTATCAGATGAGCAAATGGCGAACGCAGCTAAACGTTTCCCCATTAATCCGCCCCAAAATAAGGAGGAGTATTATTATCGTAGCATCTTCGCCGAGCATTTTCCTAGCGATTCTGCAGCACGCAGTGTTCCAAGTGAAGCCTCTGTTGCTTGCTCAACAGCTATCGCTCTTGAGTGGGATGCTGCTTTTAGAAATATGAATGATCCTTCAGGTCGTGCCGTCAAAGGGGTACATGAACAGGCATATTGAGGCTCGTATGAACAACGAACAGTAGAACAGTTGTTTTTCGGCATCACTTTATATTACCTCTGTCATTTCACTGTGCACATTGCTTCTATCAGCATACAGCCAGTGAGATGAGCAGTGAGGCATACAGAGGCATCATCGGCAGGGGCTTCCCACCAAGTACCGCCATACAGCATGGTATGATGGTTGAGGCCGTGCTCCACCAATGTGGTGGCACAACGGGTGATAAACTCCTTGAACTTGGCATGATGCGCCTCATCTAATGCTGCGTCATTCACCACCTTTACAAAGTAACGGAAGAAGATGCCATGAAAGAGTCCGCCATCGCCATGCGAGTCATCCTTCAAGACGCCGTTGTTCTGCGTCATGCGGTCAATCACATAGTCGGCTGCTTTGATGGCGTCATCTAAATACTGCTTGTCACCAGTGATGCGGAAAAGTTCATAGGCTGCTCCTATGAAAGTGCCTGGGTTGTAAGTATAAACCGAACGACTGATGCGTCCTTCCTGATTGATATTGTCATAAACGGCACCCGTCTCGGCATCAAAGAGTGTCTTTCGCTCCCAAACGAAGATCTTCTTGGCTTCTTCCAGATAGGCTGCTTTCTCCTTGCCTCCATGCAGGTTGGCCTTGTCATAGAACTGATACAGACGGGCTGCGATGATGGCGGCAGGACCATTGGAGCAGGCGTTCTTCGACTTGCTCACGTCAGTCTTCCAAGTGATGCCACCATACCAGGGGGCTTCGTTCTCTGGTCCCCATGTGGGCCATATCCAACTGTCATATAGCTGGCGCGCTTTCTTGAAATACAGGTCATTGCCCGTGCTCTCGAACATGCGGATTTGCGCCAGCGTAATCCACTCCATATCATCTACATAGACATTCCACCACGGATCATTGTCATTGTCGCCCGTATTAAAGGTAGGGGCACCTTGCCACCATAGGGGGAACAAATCGACATACTCCTTTCGCCCTGTGCGCAGGTAGCCATCCACCAATACGTCCATAGCGTGTGCCTGTGGCCAATAGTGGATGGTGGTCATATCAGTCAGGTCACTGCCGTAGTTGAAATAATATCGCTGCTCGTACCCTTCAAAGTTGGCTCCCCAGAAATGGTCAATCAAGGCATGCGACATGCCGTCGGCTATGGCTTGCCAGTCATACTGACCATCGGCAGTTGTCAAGTTCACTGTTGTTTGCTCTGCTGGCTGCTGGCAGGAAGCCAACGCCAACAGGCAACAGATAAGCATTAATAGTCTTCTCATTATATGGGTGGGTTATGGTTTTATAATCATCAGTTACTCAGGCTGCTCAGGGTAGCGGCTGCGTACTGCTTTTCCTCCTGGTACAAACACGATGTTGCGTGCAAACTCAATCTGGAACTGTGCATCGTCAAGACCCGTCATGAGCTTGCCACCTACATAGCAGTTGGTGAAGGTGATGTTCTCAACCGACTGCTTGGGATGGCCAACGATGGTGAATGGCTTCAGTGGATTCTCCCAAGTGACGTTCTTCATGTGTACCCCGTTGATAGTTCCCATCTCGCCATTGCCATATCGTTCTCCTTCGGTGAGGATGATCTCCATGTTCTTGTATTCGATGTCGCCCTCTACACGCACATCTTCAAACCTGATGTCAGAAACCTGTGAAGGGCCATCGCATACGATGCTGAAAGCAGAGTGACCTCCTGACCTTCCACTGCCCCATGCACGCAGGATATCGCAATCTTTCACCAGCACGTTCTTCACCTCTCCGCCGTTGAGTTCAAAACCTAAGGTCACACCGTCAGCATGGTCCCATCCTACAAAGACAGACTTAGTGATGGTGATGTCGCGTGTGCTGAGGTCATAATCGGCAGTACCCCTGCGACCGTTGCTCTTGATGGCGATACAATCGTCACGCGTACGGATGAAGCAGTCGTTGATGGTGAAACCCTTGCATGACACAGGGTCGATGCCATCGAGTCCCCACACGCCCTGATAAGTGAATACCTTCACATTGTCGTAGCCCGAATTAGTGCAATTGGTGAGCGTATTAGCCCATCCACGGGTATGTCTCACGGTGATGCCGTCCACTTGGAAATTGTCGCTGCTCGTCACCCTCACGTTGCCAGACAGTGAACCTCTGCCGAAGATACGTACATTATCAGCGTTCCTACCTGTAATATTGGCCGTTACGTTAGCGCCACCAGCAATATAGATTTGCTGACCACTCTGCAGTTCAATGTTACCTATCTCATGGTTGCCCGGACCATAGTATGTGATCTTCTTGTCATTAGGTTTGGGGGCATCTTTCTCCAAAGGATTGGCGAATAATGCCAGATGCGGCAACTTGTTCACTTCAATGTACAACTTCTGTGGACCATCGATGGTGAAAGTCAGTTCACGCCCATTGGCCTCGCCCTTGATTCCTGCGCTCTTTGGCAGAATCTGGTAACTGGTAATGTCTTCGCTGACGGTAATTATTATTTTCTGCTCGCCTTGGCAGGAGAAATTCACCATATTCAAGTCTTCCATGCCACCTGCACCCACTACTTCAGTCCATACTTCCTGACCATTGACTGTAGCCTTGAAATCGGTGCTGGTGCGCATACCTGGAACAGCAGGGTAAGTAACTGTCTGCTGTGCAAAACATGCAAGTTGTACAGCTGCCATCAGCAGAAATACAAAATATCTTTTCATAATCGTATTCTAATAATTAATGACTCTATTTCAAATCAAGCACAAATGTCTCTCTGGCAGGTATAGACAATGTTCCTGTTACTGGGATTGTCTTTCCTGTCCATACATCCGATCCCTGAGAGAATCCCTTGGTGACCTCCCTGTAACGGTTCATGTCCAGGTTCTGGTCATCATCCGTTCCGTTCATTATTACCAGCACGGTTCTGTTATCCTTTATTCTGGCATAAACGTAGCAGCCTTCTGACATAGGCGCATAATGCAGCAGTTTGCCATGGATGATGGCATCATTGTTCTTACGCCATTGCAGCAACTTCTGCATATAGTTCCACGCTTCATTCTGCAAATCGGTCCTGCCTTGTGCAGTGAAAGCATTCACAGGATCTCCTTCCCATCCTCCAGGGAAATCAGTTCGTATCACGCCATCTCCCTGTTCCTTGGTGCCGTGCATCAGAATCTCCGTACCATAATAAAGTTGTGGAATGCCTCTCGTAGTAAGCAAGAAAGCAATGCCTTGCCTATATCGCCTGAGGTCAGTTTCATCCTTGCGCATGAAACGGGAGGTATCATGATTGTCCAAGAATATCAGCACATTACTCAGGTCAACAAACTGATAATCCTGAGCCAGTATTTCATAAATCTTGAATAGACCAGCCTCATGCAAATCATTACCATCGCTTACCTCGTCAAATACATGCTGTGAAGCAAATGCAAGTTCAAAGTCCATCACTGTCTTAAGGTGAGAGTTGCGGTCGCTAAGTTTGCTGCCACGCTGCCACCAAGCAGAGTTAGTGCCCCTGGGATACCATACTTCACCCATGATATTAAAATCGGGGTACTCAGCTTCGACATCCTTGCACCACTGCGCCATAAAGTCATAATCAACATAGGAGTGTGTGTCCTGACGCACAGCATCAATGCCAGCATACTCAATCCACCAGATGCAGTTCTGAATCAGATATCTCGCCATATGCCTGTTCTTTTGATTCAGATCAGGCATGCCTCGACTAAACCATCCGTCAAGGAATGCTTCCTTCTCTGTCTGAGGAGCATGAGGATCCATCACCGTCCATTTCAGATGACTAGTAGGCTTGAATTCTCCATTATAATTGAGCCAGTCTTTTGCTGGCATATCCTTCAACCACCAATGTCCACTGCCACAATGGTTGAAAATCATGTCCATCACCACCTTCATGCCCATACCATGTGCCTTATCTACCAGTTCACGGTATTCCTCATTCGAGCCGAATCTGGGGTCAACCTTGTAATAGTCTGTAGTGGAGTAGCCATGATAAGACCCTCCTGGCTGTCGGTTTTCAAGTACGGGATTGAGCCATACAGCTGTGAACCCGAGGTTCTGAATATAGTCCAAATGATTGATAATGCCTCTCATATCGCCACCGTGACGTGCCCCGCTGCGGGCTCTATTCACCTTGACGTCATCGAGTTCATCATTCGAAGGGTCAGCATTGGCAAATCTGTCGGGAGTGATGAGGTAGATGGCGTCTGCAGTCGAAACGCCTTGCGCCATCTTCCTTTTTTCTCTGGCTCTAAGCTCATAAGGCACAGTCAGTTTGTTTTTGCCTTCTGCAAATACAATATCCATCTTGCCTGCTTGGGCAACGTCAGAAATGTCCAAATACAAGAAAAGATAATTTGGGTTGTCTGTCTTTACAGATTCTTTCAGATAAACGCCTGGATACTGGATAGAAACGTTGGCGTTAGCAATACCTTCACCATGCACCATCAACTGGAGTTCATGGTTCTTCATGCCTACCCACCAGTTTGCAGGTTCCACTCTTTCCACCCCGATACCGAATGCGGTGGAACTAATTAGGCACATTATAAATAGTAGAAAATGTTTCATAATTCAATACTCCTTCCTGTTGATGCACTCTTCTTGGCAGCTTCCAGAATCTCTACCACCAATACGTTATTCTCCAATGCACCGAGGTCGTAGGGCAACATCTGGATATCGCCTCTGACCACAGCTTTCAGATAGCGGAAAGCATCATCATATGGTTGCTCCAGCTTTGGTACGTCTACATCGGTAGCAAACTCTTCACCAATGAGGGTATCCATGCTGGTGCCAGTACGTTGGTAGATATAGCCCTTGTCGCCATAGATAGTCATATCTTTGTGATTCCAAGGCCAGCACCAGGATGCCATAATCTGGGCAGTCATGCCTGGGTACTGGAGTGTGATGGTGGCATCATCGTCAACCTTAGGATATTTGTCGGGCTTGTTTTGTTGCAGTACGGCATACACACTTTGTGGACGTTCTCCCTTGCGGAGCCAGGTAACGATGTCGGCACCATAGCAACCAAAGTCCATCACTGCACCACCGCCATTCAATACAGGGTCGCAAAGCCAATCGGTGAAACGTGGCTCACAATTAATTTCGAATGGCCCTTGATGGCCGTCTTGCACATTGATGCGCCTCATCTCTCCTATCTTCCCTTCATCTATCAATTGCTTTGCGTAATGGTTGGTGCTGTACCAAGTTGTTTCATAGTTGGTCACCACCTTGATGCCATATTGCTGTGCCAACTGCTGGATGCGCAAAGCATCCTCAAGTGTTGCAGCCAGTGGTTTTTCCACCATCACGTCTATGCCTCTGGGGGCTGCTGCTTCGACTACTGCGAGGTGGTCTTTGATAGAGCCGTAGGCTGCTACCACCTCAGGCTTTGTCTGGTCAAGCATCTCTGTAAGGCTTTTGTAAAATACATCAGAAGCTACCTTGCTGCTTAGTGGATTGTCGGCACGGTAGGTGTCATTCTCTTCACTTACACCTACTACTACAAAATCTCCTCTTCCTACTCTGCTGGCTACTTCGCCCACATGTCCGTGGGTTACACCTGCCACAGCCAAGCGCAAAGGGTTGGAATTATCAATAGGTGATGCTGCACTTTCGTTATTCAAGGCATTATCTACTTTGCCGTTACAAGCTGTCATCATAGCTACTGCCATCATCATAATCACTTTTTTCATTTCGATATGGTTTTTAATACAAATATAAGTTGCAAATATGCAATTAATTATTGATTCAAGCAAATGAAATTAAGGCAATATACTTAGTATTTATGTTCCGCTCTCCAGGCAGCATTCAACTCTTCGTAAGGCTCGTATTTTATCCAGTCCACTTCCATGGTGTAGGGGTATTTTGGGGCCTCTATGGAGTTAGGATTCGTGTCCACTGCCCAGTTGATGGTCTGCCAGAAATTCAGCATATAGGTTGTGGGCGACTGTGGAATACCTGAGTAATGGGGTGTCGTACCCGTGTAGTCCCAAAGGATGATTTTTTCTCCTGTTTCCGGATGTTCCATCCACCAGGTCAAGCGGTCAGGGTACCAGTCGAATCCATACACATAGAACCGTTTAGAGGCATCGTAATCCTTGATAGCAGGAATGGTACGCGGTGTGAGGGCGGCATCATCTGTTTCATCGAAAAAGTGCTCAGCGGTGTACATGCTTTCCATGTCTTCCCCGTCGTGGTATGAGCGGTAGTTCGTGTAGAGTATCTCTCCTGTGGCCATGTTGATGGTGCGTCCCACTCGCTGGAGTTTATTCACATCATCGGGAGCGCTGGTCCAGGTACCTATATAGATAAGTCGGGGATCGGCCATCAGCCATTCAAAGTCTATCTCGCTCAAGCCATAACCTTTGATGAACTGGTAGGTAAAATAACCAGTCACCATACCCACATTGGGCTGAACCTCTTTAATATCGCTCACGCGTAAGCGGGCAGAATAACTGCCGAAGTGTGTCATCTTGGGCGTTGTAATCTGCGGGCCGTTGCCTGGTCCCCATTGGTCGGTTGGTCTAATGGTCAGGAGCATTACGTCTGTCTTTTCCTCAGTAAAGGAATGTACCCCGCTGTAGTAGCGTTGGTGAGATCCACCCATGTCGAAGAACTGCGGTTTAGCCTTGTCAAAGTTTTCTGTGAATTTTTGCATGAAGCGACTGTCGGTCTTTGAGTCGCATGAGGATAAGGAAATTAGTGCCAAGGCAACCAATAGAATGTTGAGTCTTTTCATCTTTTATACTTTTTGTAAGGTTTTTGTAAAATTACAGTTTTTATTTTTAATAATAAAACTTTATCGGGAATTACCTGTAATTGTCATTCCAAATAGACAGTTAGTGAAAAAATAAACGTCCGCAACTCCATTGGGTTTGCGGGCGTTTTTGTTTAACTGCCGAACAAAGAACAGTAGAACAGTTGTTTTTTTGCCTGCAGCTTGCTACTTCCGCCTTTTTTGCTTAATATTGCAGTCAGTAATTAAAAAAGTAGGGATATGATTGATCATGATACTGAACATCTGAAAACAAATAAGCAGTTTATGTTGGGTAACGGACTGCTGGCTTTTGCCGTATTCATCATTGTGGCTCTGTTTTTCTACCTCAGTTTCCGTGAACAGAGCAAGAAGCAAGAGCATCGGTTTGCAGAGTCATATGCCATCTCCTTGGTCAAGGGCTTTACAGGTAATGATATGCAGGTGCTGGTGAATGACAGCGTGATATACAATGGTATGGTACAAAGTGAACCGCTGACATTTAGCATCACTCGTTTTGCCGAAAATAGTTCGGTGATTATTGTGGATAATGCTACCGAGAAAATGGCGGTGTTTGAGTTGAGTGAACAGGGTGGGGTGTATAACTTTGAAATGAATAGCGGTGAGGTGACACAAAGGGAATAAGTTATTCATCATCTTTGCCAAAAGTTCTGTGCATCGTTCATAAGGTACACAAGCCGTCTAAAATCTTAAATAGAAAGTCCTCTCCGTATATTGGAGAGGACTTTTTTGTGCGGGTAAAAGGACTCGAACCTTCACGGATTTCTCCACCAGATCCTAAGTCTGGCGCGGCTGCCAATTACGCCATACCCGCAATGCTTGCATCGAAATGCGTTGCAAAAATAACGCTATTTGTGTGGATTTGCAAATTTCTTATGGTTTTTTATTCAAAAAGGCTCGGGCTGCCTCGATAATAGTGTCGATGCCCTCTGTCTGGTCAGCTGGGTCAAGGTCTACTTTTATATCGGGATCAATGCCAAACTCAATCTGCTGCATCTCTGCGTCAAACATAGGGCAGGCACTGAAGCGAACACCCCAACCATTGGGCAATTCAGAATTGAATGGCATACCTGATCCACCTCCTGTTTGGTCGCCTATGATGGTGGCATGCGGCATATAGCGCATGGAGTTGACAAAGTCATTGGTGGCACTGTAGCTGTGGCGGTTGGTAAGCACCACCACGGGCTTCTGCCAGCGTACGCCATTGGCAGGCTCTACATAGATAGGCTCTGGTTCAGAGAAATCGCTGTGGCCTTTGCCAGTCTTGTGGCTCATATAGCCGACTAGCAATTTCTCGTTGGTAAACCTGCTGGCTAGGCGTTCCGAATTAGTGAGTTCACCACCTCCATTGTTGCGTACATCAATGATAATACCATTGCAAATATCGAGATAGCGTAGCATCTCACTCAATGAGTTGTTACCAATGGCAGACGAGAAACTGGTACAAGTCACATAGCCGATATTGTCGTCGAGGATGCGGTAGCGCAAACCGCCACCGATGCGATATTCATGCCCTAAATATTTCTCAACCAACTCTTCATTGTAGTTACGAGGGTAGTCCTCGTACCAGTTCCAGTAGCGAGCCGTATTGTGGTATGCATAGAGATTGACGTGCCCATCTTTCAGCTCTGCCAGCATATTGCCCAAGATTTGAAACAGCTTGTCGTTGCTTAGGTCGTCGGTGATATAAGGCTGATAATGCGCTTTCACGGCATTCCAATCTACTTGTTTGTAATCGAGGAAACAGTAGTGCTCATCGATGATGCGCCACAAGGCTTCGAAATTGCCCATAGGGGAGTTGTCGTTGCTCTCCTCGCGCACACAGCCAGTGAGCAATACTAGCGATATCATCAACAGTAATAGTCGTTTCATAGTTTCTGAAAGCGTTTAACTACGCCAATCATGAAGACGTGGCTGTAGATGTGTGACTTGATCTGGTTGATGTGTGCCTGCTGAGCATCCCATACATAGGAAAAGCGTAGGGTGACCTTGCCAATAGGATAGTCAGCTGACAGCATCTGGCGGAGTGACGGGGTGCTGAAAGGAGTTGTTACTTTCAACGTGCCGCCTCGTTCGCCGATGGAGAATATCTCGTAGTATGATTGCCCATAGTGCGGCATGAATATCATGCCCAGCAAAGGCAGGTTGGCTTGATAGCGCAGGGTGAGTGGATGGTTTCTTACTTGCAAGTTCCATAAAGCCATGACAGAAGCATCGATAGAGGTATGTGCCCTCAGCGATACGGGATTATTGCCGTTGCGCATGTTGTAAGTGAATCCGCCATTCAGATCGGCAACACCACCCATCAGTACATCAAAGTTATGGGTCAATGGCTGTCGATAATACCAGCCATAGTTCCAATTGGCCAATGCCGTGGCCGTCTTGTTGTTCTCTGCACGGTTGTCAGTGTAGCCGAAGTTACCCTGGAAGTAGGTCTGTTGCCATATCTTGCCCCGCTTCAGTTTTGTCTGGTGTAGTGTCTCACGTGAGAAACGTGCCTCCCATCCTTTGTAGGTTTCTGGAGATAGATAGGTATCTTGCAATGAAGTAAAGCCGAGGCCATAGGAGGTGGCACGGGTGTAAACAGTGCTACCATTAGACGTTTGTACTTGGTTTTCTTGTGCTTTTGCTGTCGCCCACGACAGAAAAAGGACCAATAATAATATGCAATGTTTAATTTTCAATTATCAAACAGTTTCATTTGTCCCGTCAACTCATCTAAAATATCACCATTGCTCTTGCCATCATCAGGATCTTCTACCTCTGAAGGCTCATCGGGTGCAGAAGGAACTGGGGGCTCAGGAAAGCGTGTGGGTTCCAACTCCTTTACACTCTTAATGGTGTAGGTAGTAAGACGTTTGCCTTTGGCCTTGTAGCCCTTGATAGCAATAAACTCATCGGCATCAATTTCTATCTTGCCACGGAAAGCATCGGCACCTCCCATTGTCGCCTCGAAGCGGGCATAATATTGGTCGGTAAGCAATAGCAGACGGTTCTCGGGGTTGTCACCCAGATAGTTTTGCTTGCGACTGGTAGCTTC
Source organism: uncultured Bacteroidales bacterium (assembly GCA_902775375.1). Lineage (GTDB taxonomy): Bacteria > Bacteroidota > Bacteroidia > Bacteroidales > Bacteroidaceae > Bacteroides. The sequence continues at coordinate 278,766 of CACYLU010000001.1, forward strand.
AAAAGCAAATCGCTTTACATAGGGGAAGCCCTTTTGGCTCTGGTCGATGAGCACTGCCGTCCATATCTTATGAGGGTCGAACTTTTCAATCAGCTTGATATTATCCTCGTAATGGTTGTTGGTATCGAAGTCAGTGGTATAGAAATCGCCGTTGTCAAGCACCACCAGAATGAGGTCGTCGTTGAAAAACTCTCCAAGATCCTTACCATGACCATCGTAGTTGAGGCGTTTCACATCCTCATCAAACCATACTTCACGGCCTCCCAACGTTGAACCGCCATGGGCTTTGAGAGTAATGCGGTGGATACTATATTTGGTGAGGATATTTCCCATTGCCTGGCGTCCCTTAATGAGGATAGTGCTGAAATCTTGATCGAACGTCAGATTCTTTACTCGCTGGTTAGGTTTCAGTGTCACCTTGATAGTTTCTGCCTCTCCGTTAGGGTTGGCAGTAAAATACAATATGCGTGAGCCTTCCTTACCTTGAGTAACAGTATACTCGCGATCGTGCACTACCGCCGTCACTGCAAAGCGCTTGATATAGTTCCATCCATCCTTGCCATCACGATATACCACATTGTAAATGGTGCGTTTGTCATTCTTATTGAAGAGAGCGATATAATAGATGTCCTTGCCGATGAACTTCTTGTCGGCCACCGAAGTCACCACGTAGCGTCCGTCGCGGAAGAATACAATCACATCGTCAAGGTTAGAGCAGTTGCACACGAATTCGTCTTTCTTCATTTGAGAACCATAGCCAATGAAACCTTCTTCACGGTTGACATACAATTTCTCAGTAGCTTCGATAACACGTGCAGAATCGATGACATCGAAGTTGCGCACTTCTGTTCGACGAGGGAACTGAGCACCATATTTCTTCTTCAGCTTGCGGAACCAATTGGCTGTATACTCCACCAAGTCGGACAATAACTTATCGATTTCCTCAATATCAGCCTTCATTTTCAGAATAGCTTCTTCTGCCTTGTCGGAGTTAAACTTCAGAATGCGTCCCATCTTGATCTCCAAGAGTTTCAAGATATCCTCCTTAGTCACTTCACGTACCATGTAAGGATAGAAAGGCGTGAGACGGTCGTCAATGTGCTCGCATGCAGCATCGATACTGGCAGCCTCTTCGAATTTCTTGTCCTTGTAGATGCGCTCTTCAATGAATATCTTCTCCAAAGAGGCAAAGTGCAATTGCTCCAAAATTTCGCCCTTCTTGATTTCCAATTCCCTCTTCAGCAACTCCTTGGTATTGTCAACTGAGCGACGCAGCACATCGCTGACAGTGAGGAATTGGGGCTTACGCTCGTCAATGACGCAACAGTTGGGTGATATGTTGATTTCGCAATCAGTAAACGCATAAAGAGCATCAATGGTTTTGTCAGAAGAAACGCCGCTCTGTAAGTGTACCAATATCTCCACATTGGCAGAAGTGAGGTCTTCCACCTGTTTCACTTTGATCTTGCCTTTGTCGTTAGCTTTAACGATAGAGTCGCATACATTTGCTACCGTACGGCCAAAAGGCAGCTCGCGAATGGCCAAGGTGTGATTATCTACTTTTTCAATCTTAGCGCGTACACGCACACTGCCGCCACGCTCACCATCATTGTATTTCGAAACCTCTATAGCACCACCCGTTTGGAAATCAGGGTAGAGCTTGAAATCTTCGCCATGCAAATAGCTTACGGCAGCATCACATATCTCATTGAAATTGTGTGGCAAAATCTTTGATGACAAACCTACGGCAATACCTTCTACACCTTGTGCCAGCAGCAGGGGAAACTTGACTGGCAAGTTTACAGGCTCCTCGTTACGTCCATCATATGAGAACTGCCACTCGGTGGTCTTTGGGTTGAATACCACTTCCTTAGCAAAGTTGGTCAGGCGCGCCTCGATATATCGTGGAGCTGCTGCTCCATCGCCCGTAAGGATGTTGCCCCAGTTACCTTGGGTATCAATCAGCATCTCCTTTTGTCCTAATTGTACCAGTGCGTCACCGATGGATGCGTCGCCATGAGGATGGAATTTCATGGTTTCGCCAACGATGCCTGCTACTTTGTTGTAGCGTCCGTCTTCCATGCGCCACATGGTGTGAAGAATACGACGCTGCACAGGTTTAAGGCCATCGATGATGTGCGGTACGGCTCTTTCGAGGATTACATATGAAGCATAATCCAGGAACCAGTTTTCATACATACCGCTCAACTGATGCTTGGCATTGGCATCATGGGTGTCGGTAGGTTTGTAGTCGGAATGACCAGTAGCTTCATCTGCAGCGAAGTCATCTATAGGTTTATCAGTGTCTTTACTCATAAAAAAGGTCAAAAAAGGGCGATTTTAGCATCGCATTGTGTCTTTCTTTTGCAAATATACGATTTTTTATAGAAATTTTTGAGTAGAAAGCACTATCTTTGTGGCAATTTTATGAATAAAATGTAAAAAACGAAAATATGGCACAAGAAGATGTTTTCAAAAAGATTGTTGCGCACTGCAAGGAATACGGCTTTGTATTCCCTAGCAGTGATATTTATGACGGACTGGCTGCTGTGTATGACTATGGCCAGAACGGAGTGGAGCTGAAAAACAACATTAAGCAGTATTGGTGGCAGAGCATGGTGCTGCTGCATGACAATATAGTGGGTATTGATTCTGCCATTTTTATGCACCCTACCATCTGGAAGGCCAGTGGACATGTGGATGCGTTCAATGACCCTTTGATTGATAACCGTGACTCTAAGAAGCGCTATCGTGCCGATGTGCTGATTGAGGACGAGATAGCCAAATATGACGAGAAGATTGACAAGGAGGTGGCTAAAGCTGCTAAGCGTTTCAAGGAAAACTTTGATGAGGCTAAATATCGCGCTACCAGTCCTCGAGTAATCGAACTGCAAGAAAAACGTGATGCTTTGCATGCTCGTTACAGTGCTGCCATGAATGCCATGGACTTGAATGAACTGCGACAGATTATTCTTGACGAAGAGATTGTATGTCCTATCAGTGGTACTAGGAATTGGACAGAGGTGCGTCAGTTCAACTTGATGTTCTCTACCGAAATGGGTTCAACTGCTGATGGTGCCATGAAGGTTTACCTGCGCCCAGAGACTGCTCAGGGTATTTTTGTAAACTACCTGAATGTTCAGAAGACTGGCCGTATGAAGGTGCCTTTCGGTATAGCTCAGATAGGTAAGGCCTTCCGTAATGAGATAGTGGCTCGTCAGTTCATTTTCCGCATGAGAGAGTTTGAGCAGATGGAGATGCAGTTCTTCGTACGCCCTGGCACAGAGATGGAATGGTTCAGCAAGTGGAAAGAAACTCGTATGAAGTGGCACCAAGTACTGGGCTTTGGCGCTGACCATTACCGCTTCCATGACCATGAGAAATTGGCTCACTATGCAAATGCAGCTACTGATGTTGAGTTCCTCATGCCATTCGGCTTCAAGGAGGTGGAAGGTATTCATAGCCGTACTAACTTTGATTTAAGCCAGCATGAAAAGTATTCTGGCAAGAGCATTAAGTATTTTGATCCCGAAACTAACGAGAGCTATACTCCTTATGTAATAGAGACCAGTATCGGTGTGGATCGTATGTTCTTAAGCGTGATGTGTGCTGCTTATACTGAGGAACAACTGGAGAATGGTGAAACCCGTGTAGTTCTGAAGTTGCCAGCAGCGTTGGCACCTGTGAAGTTGGCTGTATTGCCACTAGTTAAGAAAGATGGTCTGCCGGAGAAGGCACGTGAGATAGTAAATGATTTGAAGTTCCACTTCAATACCATTTATGATGAAAAGGATAGCATTGGTAAGCGCTACCGTCGTCAGGATGCTGTGGGTACACCTTACTGTGTGACTGTTGACCACGATACACTGAATGACAATTGTGTGACCTTGCGTAACCGTGATACCATGCAGCAGGAGCGAGTAGCTATCAGCGACTTGAATGGTATTATTGCTGACCGTGTGAGCATTACAAGTTTGTTGAAGAAACTTCAATAAAATTGGGAATTATGAGATTATTCAAGTTTCATAAAGTATTAGGCAGCTGGTTAATGGTATCTTTTATTATGTCATTAGCAGTTGTGGGGTGCAAAGAAGTGAAAGAAGAAGATGAATACGACAATTGGAAAGAGCGTAACCAGCTCTTCGTCGATTCTATTGGCAATCTGGCATCTGGCAAGATAGTGGTTACAGCTGATGATGCTGACGCCATGCAGTTGGGTACCTATTATGCAATTGAAACCAATGCCAGTACTAATTATCAATCTCAGTATATATATGTAAAGAAGTTGTTGGCTAATACTATTGGAGAGAGAGCTTACTATACAGACAAAGCTTCTGTATTTTATTATGGTACCCTTATCAATGGTTCTCGTTTTGATGGCAACTTCACTGGTTTTAGCTGTATTGACAAGAGCGCACTAGACGGTAATGATAACCTGCCTACAGAGTTTAATTCACCTACCGAATTTGCAGTCAATGGTTCTATTATTTCGGGATGGAAAACGGCTTTGCAGTATATGCGCGAGGGAGAGCGTTGGATGGTGTATATCCCATATCAGAGTGCTTACGGGGTAAAAGGGAGTGGTACTATTTTGGGTTATACCTTGTTATGCTTCGACATGATTGTTGATGAGGTAATACGACAATAAATACAATCAGAACCATATCCAAATAATAAAGCCGACTCTTTTTAGGGTCGGCTTTATTAATATTAGGAAGTGAGTTAGATTAAACTATCAGTTTTGATTTTGTGATGAACTGAATGATGTTCTCAATCTCAGGACAAGACTCAATCTCACTCTTGATACGAATAGCAGCATCCTGTGGACTGATGTTCGCATGATAAAGGATAAGGTAAGCATTCATTATATGTCGCAAAGTGCGCTCGTCCATCTGCTTGCCAAGCAGATTATTCTTCAGAACAACTGCATTGACACCATGGTAAGCAGCTGGGTTACCTTTTACCATGATATATGGAGGTACATCCTTCCGAAGACGCGTACCTGATTGTATAAGTGTCCAGGCACCTACATGTACATCTTGATATATTATAACGGCATTTGCCAGGATGGTGCATCCGTCAAATATACAGTTGCCTCCAATGATGCTCTTTAAACCTACCATAACCCAGTCGTTTAATTCGGTGTCATGGCATACATGGGCACCATCCATCAGATGGCAGTGGCTGCCAATACGAGTTGCATGACCAGCTTTTGTACCACGTGCTACTACTACATTCTCACGGAAGTCATTGTCATCTCCAATAATTAACTCTGTCTTGTCACCCTCAAAATGCAGGTCTTGTGGTTCTGAACCTAAGACTGAACCTTGATGCACCTTGTTGCGGTTACCCATACGGGTACCATCCAGTATTGTTGCATGAGCGTAGATGTAGCAATCGTCACCAATTACTACATCGTCTGCTATATAGGCGAATGGCTCAACGGTAACGTTTTTGCCAAGTTTCGCTCCTTTTCCTATGTATGCTAATTCACTAATCATGGTAAAATATTTTATGGTTATTCTTTTCCGCCACCTAATGCTGCATAGAGGTTGATGACAGCCTGCATGCGATCGTAAGTATCGGATACCTCGTTCAACTGTGCACTGAGGTAAGACTGTTGTGCACTTAGAACCTCCAAGTAAGATGAGTTGCCCAACTGGAACAGCTCTGCAGTGTCATCAGATGCCTTCTTGGCAGAAGCTACCTGTATCTTACGTGACTCTGCTTTCTCAGTGTTCATCTGATATTGGTAAAGTGCATTGCTCACTTCGTTGCCAGCACTCAATAGAGTTGTTTGGAAAGTCAGTTTTGCTTTTTCTTCATTAGCTTTCGCTACTTTCAAGCCTGCGATCAGTCGGCCTCTTGCAAATAGAGGCTGAGTAATGCCTGCCATCAGGGTGGTCATGAATTTGCCAGGATTGATAATCTGACCTAAGTTGTTGGTCCATGACTCTTGCCCATTGATAGTGAGCTGTGGGAAGAAAGCAGCACGAGCACTGTTGGTGTCATAATAACAAGCTGCCAGTGACATTTCTGCTGCCTTGACATCTGGACGGTTAGCAAGCATCTGTACAGGTACACCAGTCAGGAAGTTGGTTGGCAACTGCTGATCTTCTAATTTGTTGCGAGGAATTTGCTGACCGGGCACATTGAGTATCAAGCACAGAGAGTTCTCTACTTCGCGAATGCTCTGCTTGATGCCTGAAAGAGAAGCCACCACCTGAGCATAGCCAGTACGGCTCTGTTCTACGGCTGCACTGTTGGTCATACCTGCATCTTTCATAGCTTCCATAGTTTCTACAGTACGCTTCATCAGAGCAGCTGTCTCTTCCGAGATTTGGTACTGACGGTCCATCATCAGTAAAGTGTAATAGAGGTTAGCTACAGCAGTAATAATATTAGTCTGCACTGCCTGCTGGTAATACTGAGCCTGCTGATAGGTAACTTTTGCCTTGCGGTGAGGGTTGAGCAATTGTCCAAACAGGTCGATCTGCCAAGAGGCTGCCACCGGGACATTGTATGTCCATGTACTATTACCCATAGCACGATTAAAAGTACCTTGAGGGGTAAGCGTTAGGCTGGGCAAGTATGACAAACGAGCTGATGTTAGCGAAGCTTGTGCCTGCTCAACAGTCAGTTGTGCGCTGCGTATATCGGCATTGTTTTCTAAAGCCTGCTCTATGAGTGCTTGAAGTTGAGGGTCGGTGAAGACTTCGCGCCAAGGCAGGTCACCAAATGTCTCACCGGCAGTTGCACTGAGTGTGTCTGTATCCGACAGAGGGTCGCGATACAGACCCTCTGTCACCAGATCCTCAGGCCTTTCATAAGACTTGTAGATGCGGCAGCTACTCATCATGACTGCCACGCCTACCATACATATAATTATACTTTTCTTCATAGATAGTCCTTATTTAGTATATTGTGCAATTTCAGGTGTTGCGTCAGAGTTATCTACATCCGACCATTCAATTGGCTTCACCTTCTCCTGTAAGTGCTGGAATACCACAAACAGCAGTGGCACGAAGAAGATTTGCAGAATCATACCCACTAACATACCACCTACAGCCGCAGTACCTAAAGTGCGGTTACCATGGGCACCTACGCCGAAGGCAAACATCAGAGGCAATAGACCTACAATCATGGCTAATGAAGTCATCAAGATAGGACGCAAACGAGCTGCAGCACCTAAGATGGCAGCTTTCGTCAAACTCATACCTTGTTTTCTACGGTCGAGCGCGAACTCTACAATCAGGATAGCGTTCTTTGCCAATAGACCCATCAACATAATCAATGCAATCTGCATGTAGATATCATTTGACATAGAGCCCATGATCATCTGCAAGATAGAAAACGAGCCGATGGCACTCATGATGTTCACGAATATGAAGCTACCCATCAACCCGAATGGTACTGACAGCAATACTGCCAGCGGTAGGATGTAACTCTCGTATTGCGCAGCCAGCAACAAATAGACGAACACAAAGCAAAGTAGGAAGATTATGGCAGTAGTGCTACCACTGGTCTCTGCCTCTTCACGAGCCAAACCACCCAACTCATAGCCGAAGCCTGGAGGCAACGTCTCTGCAACCTCGGCAATTGCTGTCAAAGCCTCACCAGAAGTGTAGCCTGCAGCAGGAGACACCATAACGGTCATAGCCGTGTACATGTTGAAACGGTTGATTACATCAGGACCATACACTTTCTTCATGGTGAAGAACTGGCTGATTGGTGCCATCTCACCCTTGTTGTTAATAATCTTGATGTTCTTTAGTGACTCCAGGTCTTTTGTGTCCTCTGGGTCAGCCTGAACCATTACACGATACATACGACCAAAACGGTTGAAGTTAGAGGCGTATAGTCCACCATAGTAACCCTGCATAGCGCTCAAGATAGTAGCTGGACTTACACCTGCACGCTTACAAGCAGCAGCATCGATATCCATCTCATACTGTGGGAAGTTAGGGCTAAATGTAGTACGTGCAGAGTTGATTTCCGGACGAGCCTCTAAAGCAGCGTCATATTGATTCACCACATCAAAGAAGTTGTCCAATGAACCACCTGTCTTATCCTGCATATAGAGCTGGATATCGCTTGACATAGAGTATCCCTGAATCATTGGCGGTTGGAAGAACAGCACCTGAGCCTCAGGAATAATCTTCTGTGCGCGCATGTACAATGTTATAAATACTATCTGCGAATTTTGCATTAGACCACGCTCTTCGAAGTCTTTCAACTTGATGATGAAGGTACCATATGACGGACCGCTACCACCAGTTAAACTGAAACCAGAAATCATAGTTCGGCTTTGAACAGCGGGTTCTGCAGCGATGAGGCTATCCACACGCAGCATTATCTCGATGGCACGTTCTTGTGATGTACCAGCAGGTAGTGTAACAGTACCCATCAGTGTACCAGTATCTTCATTAGGCACCATACCTGAAGGAGTAGTCTGCATCAGTATAGCCAACAACACAATAGAGGCAGCAACTACACCCAGTGAAAGTTTCTTGTGCTCAATGAAGTAGGCTACAGTCTTCTTGTACTTCTCCAAGATGTTGTCATACCAACGGTTGAAACCACGGTGGAACTTCTCCACGCGACTCGGTTCTTTTTCTTCCTCACCTTCCTCGTGTTTCTTGTGAGGCTTTAAGAAGATGGCACAAAGTGCAGGACTCAGCGTCAATGCGTTGATAGCTGAGAAACCGATAGCGATGGCCATAGTCAAACCAAACTGCTGATAGAAAGCGCCTGCCGTACCACTCATGAAACTCACGGGGATGAACACTGACATCATGACCAAGGTGATAGACAAGATGGCACTTGCTAACTCGCGCATAGCGTCGATACTTGCCTGCTTAGCAGAAGTATAGCCTTGGTCAAGCTTGGCATGGACGCCTTCCACCACCACTATGGCATCATCAACCACAATTGCGATGGCCAAAACTAATGCCGATAAGGTCAACAAGTTTAAACTGAAACCGATGACATATAGTAGGAAGAAGGTACCAATCAATGCCACTGGGATGGCGATAGCTGGAATCAGTGTAGAACGGAAATCCTGAAGGAAGATGTAAACTACGATGAACACCAGAATGAACGCCTCTATCAGGGTTTTGATAACCTCACTGATGGAAGCGAAGAGGAATTCGTTTACACTTTGAGCTACATTCAACTTCAAACCTGCTGGCAGACGACCTTCATAGCTGTCTAATGCTTCCTCAATAGCTTGCACAGCTTCTGTAGCGTTAGAACCAGGTAACTGCATAGCAATGGCAGTTACCGCCTTATGTCCGTTCACGCGATTAAAGAAGGAGTAAGTCATACGACCCAACTCTACGCGAGCCACATCCTTTATGCGTAATAAGCTACCATCACTGAGTGATTTCAGTACGATATCCTCAAACTCCTCAGGTGTCTGCAGACGACCCTTATAACGGATAGTGTATTGGTAGGTCTGGTTACCCTGAACACCAAATTGTCCAGGAGCAGCCTCCACATTTTGTTCTGCCAATGCAGCAGTAATATCACCAGGCATCAAGCCATATTGTGCCATCACATCAGGCTTTAGCCAAATACGCATAGAGTAGTCAACACCCATTACCTGGGTATCACCTACACCCTTGATACGCTGTATTTCAGGCAAGATGTTAATCGCTGCATAGTTCTCAATAAATTCTGTGGTATGGGTATCGCTTTCGTCATATAGAGAAAAAATCAACAACATTGAAGTCTGACGCTTCATTGTCATAATACCCACTCGGGTTACTTCAGCAGGCATCAAGCCCTGAGCCATAGACACACGGTTTTGTACGTGGATAGCTGCCATATCAGGGTCAGTTCCTTGCTTAAAGGTAATCGTAATTGATGCCGTACCGCTATTGGAAGCGGATGAGCTCATGTACATCATGTTCTCCACACCGTTGATCTGGTTTTCCAGCGGAGCTATCACAGAGTTCAACACCGTCTGGGCATTCGCACCAGGGTAGGTAGTATATACCATGATGGTAGGCGGTGCAATATTCGGGTACTGGGTGATTGGCAACTGGGACAATCCAATAAAGCCCAATATCACGATCACAATAGAGATCACTGTACTGAGTACCGGCCTATTTATAAATCTATCTAAATTCATCTAATTATCAAGTTTCAATAGTCAATTGTCAATTATTGCATCGCACTCTGCATGTTACCTTCCTTCTGGTCTTTCAGGTTCTGCTGATAGATTTCTTCTTTTTCAGCCGAAGTGATAGGTTGGATGGCAGCACCGTCGCGTAGACTTTGTACGCCTTCGATGGCAATCTTATCGCCTGCCTTCAGACCATCCAAAACTACGAAATTCTTTCCGTCAGTTACAGGATGACAGGTTATTTCTGTAGTTTTTACCGTGTTGTCTGGCTGCAAGACATATACGAAGCGCTTATCTTGCACCTCGAAAGTAGCACTCTGTGGTACTAAAATAATGTTTTCCAGGTTGTTAGGGAATACTACATTGACTGTTGAACCACGACGCAGCACTTTCTTTGGATTAGGGAAGAGCGCACGCAGGTTTACAGAACCAGTGGTCATGTCAATGTCACCACTGATAGTTTCTACATGGCCAGTCTCGCTATAGATGGAACCGTCAATCAGTTGAAGACGTACATCAGGGAAACTTTTCAGTATATCTTCCGCACCGTTGCTTTCTGTCATCTGCAGCAGTTCACGCTCTGTCATGCTGAAGTAAGCATACATATTGCTCAGATCACTCACAGTAGTCAATGGCTGAGCTGATGATGGGCTAACCAAACTACCCAAACGGTAAGGGATTTGACCTACCACACCATCAGTAGGACTTGTTACAGTAGTATATTGTAAGTTTTTCTGAGCATTAGTCAACGCTGCTTCGGCTTGCGCCAAACCTGCTTTCGCACTAGCTAGTTGGTTTTCCTGCATCTGCAAGTCATAATCACTGGTAATGTTCTTCTCGTTCAGTCGTCTGCGGTTGTCAACTGTCAATTGCTGTGTAGCTACTGTAGCTTTGGCGCTTTCTACTGCAGCCTTCGCTTGGTTAACAGCTGCCAGATATTGTGTTTGGTCAATAGTGAACAATACTTGCCCACGTCTTACAAAAGAGCCCTCATCTACATGGAGGCGAGTAATAAATCCGCTTACCATAGGGCGGATATCAACGTCCTGCTTACCTTTTATAGTTGCAGGATAAGAGTTTGTTAGGTGAGAGGTCGTTGTGTTCACTGCTATAACAGTGATCTTTGGTGCGTTACCACCGCCCATTTGGGCGCTGCCTCCACCGCCACAGCTGCTCAGCAAAGCCAAACAGCTGGCAGCTATTAAAATCAATCTACTCTTCATAAAATGTACAAATTATTTTTTTGTTATATTCTAATCAAGCTAGTAAATGCTTAATGCATGCAATTTTGCAAGTTGCAAAGTTAGTTAAAATCTCGTAGGCGACAATATGTTTAGTCTTATTTTAGTAATATTTTCACCTTTTAGAGTATTTTTTGTGCCAATTGGAATATTATTTCGGTAAGAACCTTTATTTTTGCAGCATGTTTTATTTCAATCGCAAATATGCTATTCGTTTATTGAAGCGTGGTGCAATTCCAGTAGTGTTGGTAGCTACGTTCCTTTATTCTTGTGCCAGTGTGGGAACATTGGGAGGCGGTGACTATGATGAAGCACCTCCTAAGTTCTTGAAAGGCTCTCCGTCACCCAATGAGTTAAATGCTACAAAAAAACGCATTTCCATTGAGTTTGATGAATATCTTAAGCTTGATAAGCCCCAAGAGAAGATTGTTATCTCACCCCCTCAAGTGCAGCAGGCAAATGTGCGAACTAGTGGGAAAAAGGTGCTGATAGACTTGCAAGATACTCTCATCCCTAATACTACCTATACTATTGACTTCGGCGATGCCATACAGGACAACAATGAAGGGAATCCTTTGGAAAATTTCGTTTATACCTTTTCTACTGGGGAACGTCTTGACACTATGGAAGTGGCTGGTACCGTACTTAATGCCATGAACCTGGAGCCTATAAAGGGTATGATGGTAGGTTTGCATGCAGATTTGGGCGATTCTGCCTTTATCTCCAAACCCTTTGATCGAGTAGGACGTACTGATAGCAGAGGCCATTTCACTATTAAGGGCATTGCTCCTGGCGAATATCATATTTTCGGCTTGCAGGAGAATGACCAAAATTACTTTTATTCGCAGCCTACTGAGATGGTGGCTTTTAACGACTCGTTGGTGATACCTACTTTCGAGTTGCGTATGCGGCAGGATACTACTTGGATAGACTCATTGGTAATCGATACTATTGTCGAACGGCAGTATACTCATTATCTGCCAGACAAACTGATTCTGAAGGCATTTATTAATAACAAAAAAGACCAGCGATTGGCAAAATCAGAGCGTACGACCAGCAAGGATTTCACGCTATTCTTCACTGCTCCTGCTGATACCTTCCCGACCATTAGGGGACTGAATTTTGATGAAACCGATGCTTTTGTTATCGAACGCCTTACTGAACGAATAGATACCCTCAAATATTGGATAAAGGATTCTCTCATCTACCAGCTTGATACCCTTCAGATGGAGGTAAGTTATCTCTACACTGACTCATTGAAGCAGCTAGTGCCTCGTACAGATACTCTACGTTTGGCTTCTAAGGAGAAGCCAAAGAGCCAGAAGGATTTGCAGAAGGAGCAAGAAGAAAAAGAGAAAGAAGAGAAACGTCGTCGTGAACGTGGTGACACTATTAAGGTTGAGCCTAAAATAGAATTCTTGTCGGTAGATATTTATGCACCAGCAAGTGTTGATGTGTATGACTATCTTACCCTTACTTTCCCCGAGCCTGTGGCAAGTTTTGATTCCGCAGGTATTCATCTTCAGCAGAAGATAGATACGTTGTGGCACGATGTTCCTTTTGAGTTGCAGCAAGATAGTCTTGATATCAGGGTTTTCAATCTTTATGCTGACTGGAAGGCGGGTGAAAGTTACTCGCTCCAGGTTGACAGTGCCGCAGTAGTTGGCATCTATGGGCGTTTTATTGATAAACAGAAGAAGGATTTCAAGGTGAAGACCTTCGATAGTTATGGTCAAGTGTTCTTTAATATCAGTGGCGCTAAGGATGGTGACTTTGTAGAGTTGCTCGACAGTAAGGATGAGGTGGTGAGAACGGTGAATGTAGAAAACGGAAGGGCCGACTTTTACTATCTTGACCCAGGCAAATATGCTGCTCGCTTGATTAGAGATGTCAACGGTAATGGGATATGGGATACGGGGAATTATGAACAGCATTTACAGCCAGAAGAGGTATTCTATTATCCGCAGATGATAGAGTTTAAGGCTAATTTTGATGTGTTGCAAGACTGGGATCTCAATGCTAAAACTCTTGACCTCCAAAAGCCAGATGATATAAAGAAACAGAAGCCAGAGCAGAAACGTGACAATAACCGTAACAGGAACAATAATAGAAATAACAACAACCGTAATAACTATAGGAGATGATGAAGAAGCTGGTTACTACTATTCTTTTGGCAATGGCATTGCAGCCAATTAACTTGCTTGCTCAGCAATGTGAAGTGGCGAACACCGCATTCAAGGAAGGCGAGAGTGTACGCTATGATCTCTATTTCGATTGGGGGATTATTTGGAAGAAGGTGGGCTATGCTACATTCTCTACTGAAAAGACTATTTATGAAGGACAACCTGCCTATGATATTCGCCTGATGGCAGTAGGCAGTAAGGAGGCCGATATGTTGTTTAAACTACGCGACTCTTTGCAGGTGTACATGACTGAACGCTTAGAACCTCTTTACTATAAGAAAGCTGCCGAGGAAGGGAGTCATTATAGTGTAGATGAGGCTTGGTATAAACGCGAGAATGGAGTAAGCAAGGTGCATCAACTTCGCACTCGCCCGGGTGTAGCCGATTTCACTCCTATAGAGTCAGATACCGAAGATAGCCGTTGCATCTACGATATGCTGAGTATTATTGCTCGTGCCCGTAATTTCTCTGCCGAACATTTTATGCAGGGACACCAGACTACTCTACCTCTTGCTACTGGGCGAAAGGTGGAAGAAGAAACGCTTATTTGCTTAGGGGATAATACCATCAAAGCAAAGGATGGTAAAAAGTATGCATGCAAGGGCTTCTCACTCTATGCTTTCGATAAGGATGGTGACAAGAAGGAAATTCTTCGTTTCTATATTACCGATGATGCTAATCGTCTCCCTGTCCGCATTGACTTCTACCTTAAGATAGGGTCTGCCAAGGCTTATCTCAAAGAAGTCAAGGGCAATGCTCACCCATTAACCTCTGCAAAGTAATTAAGGTCTGACAATCCTTAATAAAGAAACACTGATTAGGCTGATATATCATGAGCCTAAGTGTAAGTATAGTACGAGACAGGGTAAAGACTTTGTTTCCCCCATCTGAGAAATAGTTTGCGCTAACACCAAAACAAGTTGTTTTGGTATCATCGGATTACTCCAAGAAGGATGTATGATAGCATTCTCTCGCACCAAAACAACTTGTTTTGGCGTAGGTGAGAGCAGTGTAACTTCTATTCAAAGTTACACTGCTTTAATATTATTAAGTATCAATCGATTAATAAGCATAGTGTAACTATAATAGTAAAAAGAAGAGGGGACGTCCTCAACGGATATCCCCTCCTCAAATTCAAAAAGAGTATTAATGCGTTTGCCGTGTCTTTTTGTTAACGGTTACCACCTGCCCACCATACTGGCTCAGAATAAACATACTGACCATCACCGTAAGCAGCATTCACATTAGGATTAGTGGTAGTATCACCAGAACCGTAAGTATAGCGCAGTGGGAATTTCTTCGGATTCTTAAGTTCCAGCATATCTACTTCACCAAGAGCAATCAGACGGCGAACATCATTGTAAGTCTCAAGAGACTCACCATTAGCGCCCCACAATGAGAGATATTTCTGGATCATGGTTTCCTTCAATGGGTTTGCATCAAAACGTGCTTTCACACTTGCATCGAAGTAAGCATCAGCATCATCAGCTGTTAAGTCGCCATCACCACGGATATCCTCGATGCCACCATATGCGCCAACTGAAGCAGAAGTACAAGCAGCTTCTACAGAAGCCTCAAGATTAGCAAATGAGAGCTCAATTGCCTCCTTCAGAACTGGCTCAGCTTCAGCAGTTCTGCCTAGGCGAACCAAAGCCTCAGCTTTGAGGAACAGTTGCTCGCGGTAGCTCATTAGGTAAGTGTCAGCTGTCTGGGCGAACATATAGGCTGTATATGAATATTTATAAACACCAGGGTCTGATACACCATTCTCGAAGAGGGAAAGGTCTTCTGCTGCTAAATGATCCCATGAGTTGCCATCCCAATAAAGACGGTTGATACGTGGGTCTTTGCGTTCAGCCAGTTTATCGTATGCGCTCTTGCTCGCACCTAGACCGTCGCGGCTCCACTCAAAGTCAAAGTGAGGGTTCAAGTTGTTAGCGTCATACACATTAAATGTTGCTTGATCAGCCTCAGACGTAAAAGCGTTGTTAATGTAATTCAGTACGTTTGTAAGAGCAGCTTCACCGTTGAGCTTAAGCTGTCGCATTGTGTAACGAGCCTTCAGAGCATTTGCAAACTTAATCCATTTCGATGCATCGCCTTTGTAGATAAAGTCATAATCACTTAGTGTGTTACCGGAAGCATTGCCTAAATCAGCAATACCTGCGTCTAAAAAGCTGAAGATCTTAGAATAAAGTTCCTGCTGAGAATCCAGTTTAGGTGTCTTATTCTCGTCTGGATTGAAACATTCACTGAATGGTACATCACCGAAGAGATCGGTCAGAATAGCCAAGTTGTAGGCATTCATAATTTCAGCAACACCCTTAACCAATGGGTCACTAGACTTATCTTCATCAGACAGGATTACATTGATATTTCTCAGTGTTCTATACAATTCGCCCCAGTTATTATTATAGGTAGAAGCGTTAGAAGGTTCGCCATTACGCATTTCTGCGTGGTTCATCTGGTTGTCAACACCAGCCTCATGTTCTACATATACAGCAGCGTATGTATTCAAGTCACTACCTGTATTTTCCCAAGCTGATGAAACAAGTACTTCAGCCAAAGTATATTTAGCAGGTGCGTCGGTAGCATGGTTTCTGTCTACATTGATGTTGTCCATGATATCTTCAGAGCAAGATGTCAGATTGAAGGACAGCAATGTGGCAGCGAATACGCCTGTTGTTAATTTCAATATTGATTTCATAATCTTTACCCTCATTTTTAGAATTTAACTGTTACACCTAAACCATAGCTTGAGGTTCCTGGCAGTGAGAAACGCTCGAATGAACCTGACATGTTGTTGTTACCCTGAGAAACTTCTGGGTCGATACCCTTCAGTTCTGACCACAGGATAATGTTTCGTGCGAATACGCTTGCAGTAATGCTCAGCCAAGGCTTGTTAAATACAGGATAGCTCAGAGTGATTTCACGCAGTTTGATGAATGAGTTGTCATAAACAGAAGCTTCATCAACAGTGTTCAGTGCATCAAAGTAGTAGTAAGCATCACTGCCCTTGATATAAATGTCGTTAGGTGAGTATGTTCCGTCTGCATTCTGCTTCACAGCCTTCTCTTCGAATAGGAACTGATCTTTGTTGCGGAAATCTGCTGTACGCTGGGTTACACCGTAGTAGTCGATGGTGTTGGTAGTACCACCATACATTTGACCACCCTGTTTCCAATCAAAGGTTGCGCTCAGGCGAAGCTTCTTATATTCGATATTGGTGTTCAAACCAAGGCGGAAATCTGGAGATACAACACCGATAACGCCGTCGGCACCTGCCTGTGGTAAACCGTTTTCGTCAACAACGATTTCACCGTTTTCGTTACGCAAATACTGTGAGCCATAGATAACGGGATATTTGTCACCGATACCAGCGCGAACCTGTGGAGTTGTGAAACCACCTAAGAAGATGCTCTCAACGCCCTCAGCCAGTTCGTCAACATAGTTGTCGATCTTTGAGAAGTTGAAGTTCAAGTCCCATTTGAAGTTTCTTCCGTCGAAAGGCTTGATACCCAAGGTGATTTCATGAGCGTTGGTGTGAATCTTACCACCATTAGTCATGAAAGAGCCATAACCGGTTGAGCTTGCCAGAGGAACTGAGAAAATCTGATCCTTCACGTTCTGACGAGAGTAGGTATAGCTCAAAGAAACGATACCGTTGAAGAAGTTCAGGTCAACGCCAAATTCGTATGACTTGGTGTTCTGGGGCTTCAAGTTCGGGTCATAAATTGTTGAAGATGGAGCATAACCAACTACTGAACCCAACGGGTAACGGATAGGCGTACCAGATGAGAAACCTGAACTGTGATTTGAAGAAGAGTAGTAGTTAGGGAGGAAGCTACCAGCTTGACCTACCTCTGCGTAAGATGCACGCAGCTTACCATATGTCAGCACATTGTTCTTCAGTGCCTCAATCTCAGTGAAGATGAAGCCCAAAGATACAGATGGGTAGAAGAAACTGCGGTTACCGCGAGGCATGCTTGAAACGATATCCTGACGACCAGTAGCATTCAAGAACAGCATGTTCTTCCAAGACAATGACAAGTTAGCGAAATTACCAATAGTACGTCTTCTTGAAATGCTCTCTGAAGAGTCATTCACTGTCGCATTGCCAATATGGTTCCATCCAGGGAAGTTGAAGTTTTCACCGTATGCCCAGATGTACTTGGTAGTCTTGTTTACGATTTCGTTACCAATCAAAGCGCCGAAATCCCAATCGTCGTTAATCTTCCAGTCATAGTTGAAAGTCAAAAGAGAGTTAATCTCGTTGATAGTATAGTCATCGTGGTCAGATGAACCCTTGCCATTCTGATGTCCGTAACTATAAATAGAAGAATAGTTAGTAGTATAAGAGTCAGCACCCAACTGATACTTTGCAATCAAAGTGTGGTTATCAGTACCGAAAGTGGTCTTATACTGTGCGTATGCATTACCAAAGAAGCGCTGTGAACGCTCGGTGTGTTGGTTGTTGTCAATTGCCCAGTAAGCAGCATCGAAACCAGAAGTGTTACGATATGTGTTCTGAGTATAAGGATCGCCCTCAATGTGAGCTGGGATACCACCCAAGTCATATGAAGCAGGAGCACCATAGATAGTAGCCACCAAACCACCATTAGCACCAGTCTGTTTGCGAATCTTTGATAAGATGAAGTTGCCGGTGAAACCAGTTGTCCAGTTGTCGGTCAGGTTAGCAGTAGCTGATAATCTTGCGTTGTAACGATCCATACCAGTCTTAGGTACAGTAGCACTTGCTGTGGTGTTACCCAAAGAGAATGAGTAGTTACCCTTGTCAAAGCTTTGTGCAACGTTCACGTTGTTAGCCCAGGTCGTACCTGTCTTGAAGAAATCTTTCGCATTGTCGTATGCCTGAGGAGTTGCCCAAGGATCCAAACCTGCGTCAGCACGCTGCTTTACATAGTACTGACCCGGGTGCATACCATATTCCTGGGTGTATCTGTTGTCAGTGGCGCCACCGTAGTTAGGGTCATTTGCCAAATCAGAAATCTTAGGACCCCAAGACAGAGAAGCGGTAGGAGAATAGTTGCCACCTGAACCCTGTGCATATTCTTTCTGGAAGTCTGGCATACGAGAAACCACATCAAATGAAAGGTTAGAAGTGATGGTAATTTCTGGCTTACCCTTGCGAGCACCTTTGCCACTCTTGGTAGTAATGATGATCACACCATTAGAAGCACGCATACCATATAGTGCTGATGCAGCTTGTCCTTTCAGGATGTTGATGCTCTCGATATCGTTAGGGTCGATATCCACAGCGCGGTTAGCGTAGTCAGGACCTCCACCGACAGAAGCACCTGTGCTAATGTCGAAAGATGAAGCCACTGGCATACCGTCAACCACATACAGAGGAGTGTTATCACCTGTAAAAGAGCGGACACCACGGATGGTAATGTTAGATGATGCACCAGGCATACCTGAAGATGTTGAAATTTCCACACCTGATACCTTACCCTGGAGAGCTGATGATAGTGAGGTGCTAGCACCACGAGTTAATTCGTCAGACTTCACATCTTGAACAGCGTACCCCAGGGCTTTTCTTTCTTTTGAAATACCCATGGCAGTTACTACGACCTCGTCAAGCAATTCGCTATCAGGACGCAGCATCACACGTACTGTTTCTCTGATAGGTACCTCTTGCGTTTGCATACCTACGAATGAAACTACCAGTGTAGTTGCGCTACTAGGCACGTTGGAGATGGTGAAGTTACCGTCGATGTCGGTAATTGTACCTACGTTTGTGCCCTTTACTAAGATGGAGGCGCCAACAACTGGCTCGCCATCTTCAGAAGAGGTGACATTACCTGTCACTCTTGTGACCTGGGCGGTTGCCAATCCTATTCCTATGAACAGGCAGGTCAAGAACAGCATGAATTTCTTTTTCATAAAAAACTCTTTACTTAAAATTACTAATACTTGCTTTCAGTCGATTTTTTTGATCATGTAACGAAAATTCCCATTTATCCAGATTTTTGTGACAAAAAAGGATGAAATATTCCCATTTACATTTTCATTTGCTAAATAAACATTAAGCATATAATTGGGTGCAAATATACTGCTTTTCTTATTAATTGCAAATATTAAGTGAATTTTTTTTAAAATTCGCTACTTTTTAATGTGTTTATTGCATAAAAATGTAGGAAAGATGTAACATAAGCATGTAACAATTGTGATAATTGTCTTATTGTATAATAGGTTTTGCGTAAATGGGAATTATTATAAAAGCCCAATCCCTTTTTCTACATTTGCTCCATCCCAAATTATGCACCTCGAACTTTGTTAGGCAAAAACTTGGGGAAGTTTCAAAAAATATTATTAACTTTGTTCCCAAATGTAGTTTTTGCAAATGGATATAGTGTGCTTGCTTGGTGGATTGGTGCTGATACTATTGGGTGCAAATTGCCTGACAGATGGAGCATCATCACTTGCCAAAAGATTTAAAATTTCTGATCTGGTCATAGGATTGACCGTAGTAGCTTTTGGAACTTCCGCTCCTGAATTGGCTGTGTCACTCTCTTCTGCAATCAAGGGCAGTGCCGACATTGCCATCGGTAATGTTGTAGGTAGTAATATGTTCAACACCTTGATGATTGTGGGTTGTACAGCTTTTTTTGCTCCTATTGTTGTAACCAGGAATACCTTGTTAAAAGAGATTCCTCTTTGTATCCTTGCCTCCGTTGCCTTACTCGCTATTAGCAATGATATGCTACTTGATAAGCAGCCACTGGATGTGGTGAGCCGTACTGATGGATTCCTATTATTGCTGTTTTTCATCATCTTCATGGTTTACACCTTTTCTATTGCCCGACAACACGGTGATGAGGAGGCCGAGGAAGTGAAACAGATACCATTGTGGTTATCCCTTATATATATAATAGGAGGATTGGCAGCTTTGGTGTTTGGTGGAAATATCTTTGTTGATGGAGCCACTGGCATAGCCCGTAGTCTAGGCGTAAGTGAGTCGGTAATTGGCTTGACACTGGTAGCTGGAGGAACATCGCTGCCAGAATTAGCGACATCGGTAGTAGCAGCCTTGAAAAAGAATCCTGAAATGGCGATAGGCAACGTAGTGGGTAGCAACCTGTTCAATATTTTCCTTGTGTTGGGCGCATCTGCCACTATCACTCCATTAAACCTGATAGGTATTACAAATTTCGATCTTCTATCGTTGGTGATAGCTAGTGTGATATTGTGGTTCTTCGGCGTTTTCTACAAGAAGCGCACCATTACGCGTGTCGAGGGCACCATTTTGGTAGTGTGCTATATTGCATATACAGCTACATTGATTGTTTTGAGTTAATGATTAGGAAAAAGCATTATGGTAACAATAAAGAAAGTTGATAATAAGAGTGAGTTGAAGCAATTCATACGTTTTAACTATGAATTATATAAGGATAACCCTTATTCTGTGCCAGACCTATATGAAGACATGCTCAATACTTTCAGAAAGGAAAAGAATGCTGCCTTCGAATTTTGTGAAGCCGACTTTTTTTTGGCTTACAAAGACAATAAACTGGTAGGGCGTGTGGCCGCCTTTATCAACAAGAGGGCCAACGAGACTTGGAATACCAAAACTGTACGTTTCGGTTGGATTGATTTCATCGATGATGCTGAAGTGTCTGATGCCTTGATAAAGACTGTCGAGGACTGGGGCAGAGAGCGAGGCATGACTAAGATACAAGGGCCGTTAGGCTTCACAGATTTCGATGCAGAAGGTATGCTGATTGAAGGTTTCGACCAACTGAGTACTATGGCCACCATCTATAACTACCCTTATTATCCGCAGCATATGGAACGTATGGGCTTCAAGAAAGATGCCGATTGGGTGGAGATGAAGCTATATATGCCAGAAGACGGACAGGTGCCAGAGAAACACCGCCGTATCTCTGAGATGATCATGAAGCGTTATAACCTGCGCATCAAGAAATATACTTCACGTAAACTGATAAAGAAGGAATACGGGCATGCCATCTTCGAACTGATGAATGAGGCATACGCTCCTTTATATGGCTATTCGGCTTTGTCAGACCGCCAGATTAAGCAATACATTGATATGTATCTGCCTATTATAGACCTGAACATGATTACCTTGATCGTTGATGCTGACGACAAGTTGGTGGGTGTGGGTATATCTATGCCGTCACTGGCCGAGGCATTGCAGAAAGCTAAGGGTAAATTGTTCCCATTCGGTTGGTATCATTTGGCAAAAGTGCTCTACATGAAGCACTATGGCAAGTGTCTCGACCTGCTGTTGGTCGCTGTGAAACCTGAGTATCAGAATAAGGGTGTGAATGCATTGCTGTTCTACGACCTGATTCCTTCATATGCCAAGCTAGGCTTTACTTATGCAGAAAGTAACCCCGAATTGGAGATGAATGACAAGGTGCAGGCACAGTGGGATTATTTCAACCATGAGATACACAAACGTAGAAGATCATTTGTTAAGGAAATTGATGCGAAAAACATAGTTGACAATTGATATTATATATGAATAAAGAACTGGAAAATAATGAAAATGGACTGTTGGGGTCTTCTAATTCTCAATTCTCAAATCTCAATTCTCAACAACCTGTAGATTATACTGACGATAATATACGCCACCTGGATGACATGGATCATATCCGCATGCGTTCGGGCATGTATATTGGTCGCTTGGGCGATGGCTCACAGGCCGATGATGGTATCTATGTGCTGCTGAAGGAAACAGTTGATAATAGTATTGACGAATTCAAGATGGGAGCTGGCAACCGCATTGAAGTTACCATTGAAGACAATCTTCGGGTAAGCGTGCGTGATTATGGCCGCGGCATTCCTCAAGGCAAGATGGTGGATGCCGTGAGCAAACTTAACACTGGCGGCAAGTATGATAGCAAAGCTTTTAAGAAAAGCGTTGGTTTGAATGGTGTGGGCTTGAAGGCAGTCAATGCCCTTAGTACACATTTTGAGGTGCGCAGTTTCCGTGATGGACAGGTACGCATTGCCCAGTTCGAATGTGGTAAGTTGGTAAGCGATAAAACTGAACCCTCAGAAGAACCCACTGGTACCTATATCTATTTTGAGCCTGACAGTTCACTCTTTACTGGATATATATACCATACTGACTTTGTTGAAAACCTATTGAAGAACTATACATATCTGAACACAGGACTTTCTATCCTTTATAACGGGCAGAAGATTTTGTCACGTCATGGTTTGGAAGACCTATTGAAGGATAATATGACGATGGATGGTTTGTATGATATCGTCCATCTGAAAGGCACAGATATAGAATTGGCTTTTACCCATACTAATCAGTATGGCGAGGAGTACTATTCTTTTGTCAATGGTCAGCATACTACTCAGGGCGGAACGCATCAGAGTGCGTTGAAGGAACATCTGGCACGTACCATCAAAGAATTTTATAATAAAAACTTCGAATATAGTGATATACGCAATGGCTTGGTGGCTGCTATAGCCATCAATGTTGAAGAACCCCAGTTTGAAGGGCAAACCAAGACCAAATTGGGCTCAACGCTGATGGAACCTGATGGTGTTACCATTAATAAATATATTGCCGACTTTGTGAAGCTAGAGGTGGATAACTACTTGCATAAGCATCCACTCATGACTGAGGCCATGCTGCAGAAGATTCAGGCATCAGAGAAAGAGCGAAAGGCAATAGCCGGTGTTACTAAACTGGCGCGTGAGCGTGCAAAGAAGGCCAATCTCCATAATAGCAAACTGCGTGACTGCCGTTTCCATCTTAATGATGGTAAGGGTAAACCACAGGAAGAGCAGTCGTGTATCTTTATCACCGAGGGTTTGTCGGCAAGCGGTTCTATTACCAAGAGTCGTGACGTCAATACTCAGGCGGTATTTAGTTTGCGAGGCAAACCACTAAATTCGTATGGCCTGACTAAGAAGGTGGTGTATGAAAACGAAGAGTTCAACCTACTGCAAGCTGCACTAAATATTGAAGACGGTCTGGATGGTTTGCGTTACAACAAGGTGATAGTAGCTACCGATGCCGATGTAGATGGTATGCACATCCGCCTGTTGATGATTACCTTCTTCCTGCAGTTCTTCCCCGATCTCATCAAGAAAGGACATGTCTATATCTTGCAAACGCCCTTGTTCCGTGTGCGCAATAAGAAAAAGACCACCTATTGCTATACAGAGGATGAGCGTGTGAAAGCTATTAAGAAGTTAGGGCCAAAGCCTGAAATAACACGCTTTAAAGGCTTGGGCGAGATTGATCCTGATGAGTTCAAGAATTTCATTGGCGAGGATATGCGACTGGAGCAGGTTAATTTGCATAAAACAGACTTGGTGAAGGAACTGCTGGCATTTTATATGGGCAAGAATACAATGGAGCGACAGACTTTCATCATCAACAATCTGGTAATTGAAGAAGATTTGGTAACCGAAGATTTCATGTTATGAGCAAAGCGTTATTCCCTGGCACCTTTGATCCCTTTACCATTGGCCATGAGGCCATCGTGAAGCGTACTCTCACCTTTATGGATGAGGTAGTGATAGCCATAGTCAACAATATGGAGAAAAATGCCATGTTTCCTGTGGAAGAACGGGTACAGCAAATCCGTGAACTTTATAAGGATGAACCTCGCGTAAAAGTGATATCGTTTGCCGGTGCCACACCCGATATCGCTTTGGAGGTTGGGGCTAATGCCATTGTACGTGGCGTGCGTAGTGTGAAAGACTTTGAATACGAGGAAAACCTGGCTTTCATATATAAGAAGATGTGTGGCATTGAAACCATTTTGCTCTATACTGACCCAGAACTGGCTTGTGTCAGTTCTTCTATCGTAAGGGAGATGATCAAGTTTGGTAAAGACCCAAGTGAGTTTGTCCCTTTTGAATTGAGAATTGATAATTGATAATTGCGACAAGATTATAACGAAGTAAAATTGGAAATGAAGAAACTACTATTCTTAGGATTGTTGGCCGTGTCGGCACTGACGGCTTTCTCGCAGACCTCCTCTCGTCTGGCCATGCGTAAACTCAATTTGGCAGAATATGCCATCAGTCAGCTATATGTAGATAGCGTAAATGAGAATAGTCTGGTGGAAAGTGCCATTGTCAAGATGCTCTCGCAGTTAGACCCACATTCTACTTACAGTAATCCCGATGAGGTTAAGGAAATGAATGAGCCCTTGCAGGGCAACTTCGATGGCATTGGTGTGCAATTTCAGATGATGGAAGACACGTTACTTGTGATTCAGCCTGTAAGTGGAGGCCCGTCGGAGAAGGTGGGCATTCTAGCTGGTGATCGTATTATTGCTGTCAACGACTCTGCTATAGCTGGTGTGAAGCTCAGCACAGAAGATATTATGAAACGATTGCGTGGGCCCAAGGGCACTAAAGTTGACCTTACCGTATTGCGACGTGAAGTAAAAGATTTGCTGCACTTTACTGTAAAACGTGACAAGATTCCTCTTTATAGTCTAGATGCAGCTTACATGATAGAGCCAGGCATCGGCTATATCCGAGTAAGTCGTTTTGCCATGACTACAGGGAAGGAATTTCTTGAGGCTATGCAAAAACTGCAAGCAAAAGGCATGGTTGACCTTATACTCGATCTGCAAGGCAACGGAGGAGGTTATTTGAATGCCGCTATCGACTTGGCAAATGAGTTTTTAGGTCCTCGCGAACTGATAGTTTATACGGAAGGACGTGCCGAGAAGCGCAGTAACTTCTTTGCTAAAGGCAATGGCCATTTTCTGCAAGGCCGTCTTGTGTTATTGGTAGATGAATATTCAGCCTCTGCTTCAGAAATTGTGGCAGGTGCTATGCAAGATTGGGATAGGGCTGTTATTGTAGGGCGCCGCTCGTTTGGCAAGGGGTTGGTGCAAAGACCTATAGACTTGCCTGATGGCTCGATGATTCGTCTAACGGTGGCTCGCTATTATACGCCTTCAGGGCGAAGCATTCAGAAGCCTTACACAAAATCTGCCAAAGACGGTGGAAATGCTGTAGAGGTGGATTTCGAGCAGTATCGCTCAGACCTCATAGTTCGCTATAACAATGGAGAACTGATGCATGCTGACAGTATCCACTTCCCTGACTCTCTGAAATATACAACCAAACGTTTGGGCCGTACAGTCTATGGCGGTGGTGGTATCATGCCCGACTATTTCGTGCCGATGGACACTACTTCATACACTAAGTTACATCGTAATTTGGTGGTGAAGGGGGTAATCAATAAGACCTCATCGGTATATATTGACACCCATCGAAAGGATCTTCAACGCCGTTTCAAGGAATTCAATGCCTTTAATGCTGGCTATCAAGTGGGCAATGATGTACTGGATATCCTCAAGGAAGAGGCAGAGAAAGCAAAAGTTGATTTGACGGACGAAGAATACCAACAATCACTGCCGCTTATCCGTACCCAATTAAAGGCACTCATGGCGCGCGATTTGTGGGACATTAGTGAATACTATCAAGTAATCAATACCGCCAACGAAAGCGTGAAACAAGCGCTTCGTGTCCTCAACAACGATTATGACAGAATACTAAGTTTGAAGTGATTATTTATTCCCAAATAACACTTTGTTCAACCATTTGCTGACGTAGATGCTGCCAACGGCACAACCAACGCCTATGGCTGCCCCTGCCATCACATCCGTAGGATAATGTACACCTTCGTGCATGCGTGAGATACCTACTGATACAGCGTAAACTGCAGAAGGAGCTATGACATACCATTTAGGATATTTTATGCACAACGATGTGCAGAGGGCAAAAGCAGATGCCGTATGTCCAGAAGGGAATGATGGGTCGGGTTCTGTGCTGCGTGGAAAAATCAAGTCCGGCCATTTCTCATAAGGACGTGTGCGGTTAAAGATATACTTCGTGCCAAAACCT
Source organism: uncultured Bacteroidales bacterium (assembly GCA_902775375.1). Classification (GTDB taxonomy): domain Bacteria; phylum Bacteroidota; class Bacteroidia; order Bacteroidales; family Bacteroidaceae; genus Bacteroides. The sequence goes on from CACYLU010000001.1 coordinate 305,207, forward strand.
ATGATAAAAGCACTTGCCACGCTTGCACCTATATATATAGCGTCCTGCTGCAACTGTTTGTCTTTTTTTATCAGTCCTACAATGCCCATCACTGTGGGTACTCCTAAAGCCACATATGGCTCTGTTGTTGAGATAAATTTACTGTAGTCGTGAATAAACTGTTCATTCCATCCGTTGATGTCGTGTAGCATGTTCACCTCCCAATTTTGGGCAAATACGCATACACATACCATCATCAATACTAAACTTATATAAAATCTTTTGCTCATATCTTTCTTCTTGTTTTCTTGTTTGCAAAGTTACGATAAGTTGAGCGCAGAACCAAATATGCCCGCAAATTTTTATCCCGAGGCAGAGTAACTTGGGCTATGCTGAAGTTTCGCGAATGTTGAAAAACATGCCTGTACTGTATCAAATAATTTAACAATCATTTGCTAAATAATTGTTTTTAACCTATTTTTGTAGCTACTTATGAGAATCCTTGTATAAAAATACGAAATAATTAACAATTAAAAATATTAAAATTCAATTATTTATGTGGTTAAGTAATTCATCAGTAGGAAGGAAAGTGGTGATGAGCGTTACTGGTATCGCCCTTATCCTGTTTCTGACATTTCACTGTGCGATGAACGTAGTTGCCTTGATTTCGCCTTCCGGCTACAACTGGATTTGCGAGATGCTGGGTGCTAACTGGTATGCTGTAGCTGCTACCATGGTCCTGGCTTGCTTGTTCGTCATCCATTTGGTTTATGCTTTCTGGCTTACTTGGCAAAACAGAAAGGCACGCGGTAACGAGCGTTATGCTGTGACTGACAAACCTAAGACAGTAGAGTGGGCATCACAGAACATGTTGGTGCTGGGCATTATCGTGGTGCTGGGCTTGTGTCTTCATCTCTTCAACTTTTGGGCAAAGATGATGTTGCCTGAGTTGAATGGCACTACCGATTTGCAAGTGCTGAGCAACGCTACCAATGGTATCTATCACATCAAGCAGACTTTCAGCAATGTGATTTATGTGGTACTTTATCTGATTTGGATTTGTGCCCTGTGGTTCCACCTCACTCATGGCTTCTGGAGCGCTTTGCAGACCCTTGGCTGGAACAACCGTATCTGGTTAGATCGTTGGAAATGCATTGGCAATATTTACACCACCATCATTTGTGGTTGCTTTGCCCTGGTAGTTATCGTATTCTATGTTAAATCGTTGCTCTGAGGTATAATTTGACCTAAAGCCTGAACAATTAAAACTTAAAACTAAAATTATGGTTAAGATAGATTCTAAGATTCCTGAAGGGCCAGTAGCTGAGAAATGGACTAACTACAAGGCTCATCAAAAATTGGTAAACCCAGCTAACAAGCGTCGTCTTGACATCATCGTGGTAGGAACTGGCTTGGCAGGTGCTTCTGCTGCAGCTTCCCTCGGTGAGATGGGTTTCCGCGTACTGAATTTCTGTATTCAGGACAGTCCACGCCGTGCGCACTCTATTGCAGCACAGGGTGGTATCAACGCAGCTAAGAATTACCAAAACGACGGTGACTCAGTTTATCGTCTGTTCTATGATACAGTAAAGGGTGGTGACTACCGTGCTCGTGAGGCCAATGTATATCGTTTGGCTGAGGTGTCTAACAACATTATCGACCAATGCGTGGCACAGGGCGTTCCTTTCGCACGTGAATATGGTGGCTTGCTGGCTAACCGTTCATTCGGTGGCGCGCAGGTAAGTCGTACGTTCTATGCCCGTGGTCAAACGGGTCAGCAGTTGTTGCTGGGTGCTTACTCTGCACTGAGCTGCCAGGTAGCTGCAGGTACCGTGAAGCTTTATACCCGCTATGAGATGCTGGATGTAGTGCTTATCGACGGCCGTGCTCGTGGTATCATTGCTCGTAACCTTGTAACTGGTAAGTTGGAGCGTTTCGCTGCTCACGCTGTGGTAATCGCTACTGGTGGTTATGGTAATACCTACTTCCTGTCAACCAATGCTATGGCTTGCAACGTTTCAGCTGCTATGGCTTGCTACCGCAAGGGTGCTTGGTTTGCAAACCCAGCTTTCGTACAGATTCATCCAACTTGTATCCCAGTTCACGGCGACAAGCAGTCTAAGCTGACGCTGATGTCAGAGTCTCTGCGTAATGATGGTCGTATTTGGGTGCCAAAGAAGTTGGAAGATGCAAAGAAATTGCAGGAAGGTACATTGCAAGGTGCCGACATTCCAGAAGAGGATCGTGACTACTATCTGGAGCGTCGTTATCCAGCCTTCGGTAACCTCGTACCTCGTGATGTGGCTTCACGTGCTGCAAAAGAGCGTTGCGACAAGGGCTATGGCGTTAACAATACCGGCTTGGCTGTGTTCCTTGACTTCTCTGAGGCTATTGGTCGTCTGGGTATTGACGTGATTCGTCAGCGCTATGGCAACCTGTTTGATATGTATGAGGAAATCACCGACGTTAATCCTGGCAAGGTGGCTAATGAAATCAATGGCGTGAAGTATTACTACCCAATGATGATTTATCCTGCTATTCACTATACTATGGGTGGTATCTGGGTTGACTACGAGCTGCAGACCAGTGTGAAGGGTCTGTTCGCTATTGGTGAGGCTAACTTCTCTGACCATGGAGCTAACCGACTGGGTGCTTCTGCACTGATGCAGGGTTTGGCTGATGGTTACTTTGTATTGCCTTATACCATCCAGAACTACTTGAGCGATCAGATTACTGTTCCTCGTTTCAAGACCGATACTCCTGAGTTTGATGAGGCAGAAAAGGCTGTTCAGGCAAAGATTGACCACCTGATGAACATCAAGGGCAAGCGCTCTGTTGATTCTATCCACAAAGAGTTGGGTCATATCATGTGGGAATATGTTGGTATGGGCCGCACAGCTGAAGGCTTGAAGACAGGCTTGGAGAAGCTGAAGGAAATCCGTAAGGTGTTCGAAACAGATTTGTTCATTCCTGGTAAGCAGGATGGTGTGAACGTAGAGTTGGAGAAAGCATTCCGTCTTAACGACTTCATCACTATGGGTGAGTTGATGGCACACGATGCTTTGAGCCGCAACGAGAGTTGTGGTGGTCACTTCCGTGAGGAGTACCAGACTGAGGAAGGTGAGGCACTACGTGATGACAAGAACTACTTCTACGTAGGTTGCTGGGAATACCAGGGCTCTGACGACAAGGAACCTGTAATGATGAAAGAACCTCTGGAATATGAGGCTATCAAGGTACAGACCCGTAACTACAAGAGCTAATAAGGGAAGTTGAACATTTTAAAGAACAAAGAAAAACTATGGATAAGAATATATCATTTAAATTGAGAATATGGCGTCAGAACGGTCCTAAGGAGAAAGGACATTTTGACGAGTTCCAGATGAACGATATACCAGGTGACACCTCATTCCTCGAAATGCTCGACATCCTGAATGAGCAGATCGTTAGCTCAGGCAATGAACCTGTGGTGTTCGACCACGACTGTCGTGAAGGTATCTGCGGTATGTGCTCACTCTATATCAATGGCCATCCTCATGGTCCTGCTACAGGTGCTACCACTTGTCAGATCTACATGCGTCGTTTTAAGGATGGCGACACCATCACCGTTGAGCCTTGGCGCTCTGCAGGTTTCCCTGTTATCAAGGATTTGATGGTTGATCGTTCTGCTTTCGATAAGATTATGCAGGCCGGCGGTTTCATCACCGTTCGCACAGGTGCTCCTCAGGATGCCAATGCCCTGCCTATTCCTAAGGAGGTGGCTGATGAGGCAATGGATGCAGCAGCTTGCATTGGTTGCGGTGCTTGTGTAGCAGCTTGTAAGAATGGTTCTGCCATGCTGTTCGTTTCATCTAAGGTTACGCAGCTCAATTTGTTACCACAAGGCAAGCCAGAGGCTTTGCGCCGTGCTAAGGCCATGCTGAGCAAGATGGATGAGCTGGGCTTTGGTAACTGTACCAATACCCGTGCTTGTGAGGCTGAGTGTCCGAAGAATGAGACCATCATCAACATCGCACATCTGAATCGTGACTTCATCAAGGCTAAACTGAAAGACTAACCTCTTTTATATATAGCTGCTAATAGAGGCGGGGCATTATTGCTCCGCCTCTTTTCCTTTCTCTATACGCATTACTAATGTCATAGCTTGCACATTACTAATCTCCGGGGTTGCACATTACTAATCTCTAGGTCTATACATTACCAATGTCTCGAGTGGTGTATTACAAAGTGTAAGTTCATGTTTTATTCATGTGTGACGGTGTTCATTATTAGTGTACAATTAACTCTTATTCTTTTGATTCTTGCATTTACCTAACTTCTGTTGTGAATGATCATCTTTCATTTTCTACTTGAATAGTATGTATTTTTAACTAACATGTTGATGGTGAATGTAAAAAATAGTTACTTGATATGTAAAATATAATTATCTGAATTGTTTAAATAAATTACTATGGAACAAAAACGTGGAACAAAGGGCTTAAAAAGTCAAGGTTATTTACTTTTTCATTCTTTTGTTGCCCCTTTGACGTTATATGTGCTCTTTTCTTATTGTGGTCAGACAGAATGAACTTTGTACCTTTATGAGATAGCCAGCATTTCCAAAAATGTTTGAAGGTTGAAAACTATAGGGATGTAGGGTGTATACCTATGAGTTGTAGGCTCATGAAACATAGAAAATTGCAAAAAAGTCTTCACTCTTCACAATGATGGTTCAACGCATTGTATTACAATGATTTATCATCGTGAAGACTTGTCTCAGGTCTTCACAAGTCTTCACAGGCCTTCACGGCTAAGTATACTTTTTTTGTTTGTGACAACCTAAATCAGAGAGTGACAAGATGTGATGAGGCGTGAAGAGATGTGAAGAGTTGTGCAAACTCTTCACGCTGATAACAGGTTGTTAATCATCAAAATATGATATGTGCGTGAAGAGTGAAGACCTTTTTTGAGAATTTCTGAAAGGGAAATACGACTAAACACCCCAACACTTCATATTCTATTCATAAGTTTCATAAATACAGTCGTTTATATATATGAAGTGTTGGTGCAACACTTCATGTATTTAATGAACAGAAACACAGCTAAATAAACATAAAATATGAAGTGTTGGGGTGTTTACCCGAAAAAAATTTTTTCTAACTAGAGAATTTTTTCTTCCTCACGAGGGAAAAAAAAGACTCACGAGGGATAAATTGAAATGGTGGCTTACTCGGAGGAAGCGCTCCGTTTAGCGGAAGTAAAACTAGTGGTTACAAGAACTAAACGGCCCTCTTACTTCCGCTTAGTCGCTTAAGGATAAAAACAGTTTAGAACTTTGCACGCTCTATTTATATTGCTTAGAGGCTTTAATTATAGCTTTTAGGGGCTTTATTCATAGGCTTTTGAGGCTTTAACCATAGTGTAAGTAAGCCTTAATCATATTTTTATGAGAATATAATAAGAGGAGGTATCCTCACGGACACCCCCTCCCGAATTAGTAATTTTAAAAAAGAGTTACATTGTGTTTAAGGAAACACAATTAACCATTTATAAGTTTCCTATTATTTGAACAGCCAAGCCTTTGTGCTGTAGATGTAAGTACCATCACCATAGGCTGCAGCCACATTAGGGTTAGACAGCACAGAGCTGTTGCCATAAGGCAGTACTTCCGGCCAGCGGTTTATTCCAGACTGGTTGTTGTACGGGTTAGTAAGAACGATGAAATTCTCGCCCATAGCCTGCATACGTCTGATGTCAGTATAAGTCTCAGCCTGACCGTCGACAGCCAGTGCCAGATACTTCTGTTCAAAGACAGTCTTCAGTGTAGGAGTGCCAAGGGAAGCTGCGAATTCCTCTCCGTCAGCATCTTCACCTAACCATTCAGCCTGCTCGTTTACAGAAGCTGCCACACCAGCTTGGAAAGCATCTGTAGCATCCTCCCCAGAACGTAGCTGTGCCTCTGCCAGGATGAAGTAAAGCTCTGGCAGTCCAATGATGGTAACAGGCTGTGATCCCAGGTCATAGTAGAGAGGGTAGTCATACCACGTACTTACCTTTGCAGCCTCTGCATCACCTGGATCCACGGCAGCGTCACCGTTGTAGAATTCGTAACGTGGGTCGTCGTTAGCGGCCATCAGGTTGGCAACATGTGTGCTCGGTGCAGTATAATGGCGGCTCCAGATGAAAGCGCTCCATGGATTGTCGCACGTCACACCATTGAACTCTGTCACCTGCATTCCAGAGAAGCCCAGCTCAAGAGCCTTCTTGGCAGCTTCCTTCGCCTGAGCTACGGCACTGCTGTTTACCTTAGACTGGTGAATCAGGTAGCGTGCCTTAACGGCGTACGCTGCAGCAAGCCAAGAATTCACGTTACCGCCATACACCAGATCCTGGTCACTGAGGTTTCTCATACCTGCTGCATTTCCCAGGTTGTCGATTGCCTTATCCAGTGTGGCAATGATATCAGTATAGATAGACTGCTGTGAATCCAGTGCCGGTTGCATATTTTCATTTCCCTTGAGTGCCTCGCTATATGGTATGTCACCGTGCATGTCAGTCAGATAGCCAGCGTTTAGAGCCTTCAGGACCTGAGCAGCGCCCAGTACGTCGAGCTGTCCGCCACTTGAAGCCTCTCCATTCTCTACTTTGTCAATTACCTGCTGCAGGTTCATCAAATTAGAATAAGTAGAACCCCATACGTTGTTGAAAGTAGTTGATGCAGCCAACTCCACTGACTGGCGAAGCTCTGCCTTCATCAGCTGGTTGTTGCCGGAGCCTACCAGCTGCTCAGTGATGGAGCTGGTATAGAATGCGTAGTCACCGGAAACGGTGCTGAAAGCGGTGCGCATGATAGCCTCACTCATCTGCAGTCTCGCAGCAACGATTTCAGCAGTCGGGTGGTGTGTATCCTTGTTGATCTTGTCCATTGTGTCATCGCCGCAAGAAGATAACGCCAGCATTGCAGTGGACAATGTTAATAATATATATTTTTTCATATTCATTTCTTTTTTTAGTGTCGAAATATGCTTTAGAATTGAATCTTCAGACCACCACCGAAACTTGAGGTGTTAGGCACTGAGAATCGCTCGAAGTAACCACCCATGTTGTTGTTACCCTGTGATGCCTCAGGATCGAATGCCTTCAGCTTTGACCAAACGAGTATGTTGCGGGCGAAAGCGAATACAGAGAGGTTGATACCTGCGAACTTCGGCAGGTCGTAGTTCAGCGTTACGTCACGCAGCTTGAAGAAGCTTGTGTCATATACACCAGCCTCTGTGATGTCATTCAAAGTCTGCCAGTAGTCCTGCTTGCTTACCTCAATGGTATTAGGTGCGCCGGTTGCCTCGTCAATACCCTCGACAACCATTGTCCCCTCATGATATGGCAGAGATTCCTCGGTAACACCGAAATAGTTCATCACAAGGTTGGTACCGTGATACATCCTACCTCCCTTCTGGTAGCTCCAAGTTGTATTCAGGCTCAGTCTCTTCCAACGGGCGCTGAAGTTGATACCTGCAGTCCAGTCAGGAGAAGCGTTGCCCAGATCCTGGCTGTCACCGGTTGCCTGTGGCAGACCATTGAGGAGCAGCATGTTGCCTGCATCGTCACGCTTGATGGCCACACCATAGATATTAGGATATGTGTTGCCTGCCTGTGCACGTACCTGCGGCTCAACGAAACCACCCAGCATGATTGACTCAACGCCCGGAGCCAGCTCAACCACCTTGTTGTTGAGCTTGGTGAAGTTCACGCCCAGGTTCACATCCCAGTCCTTGGTCTGGACGATTGCAGCGTTGATGGAGAACTCGTGAGCGTGCGTGCGCATCTTACCTGCGTTGGTAACCATCGAGCTATAGCCTGTTGACGGATCCATAGGCACAGAGAAAATCTGATCCTTGATGTTCTGCAGAGAATAGGTATATTCCATACGCAGGCGGCCATTGAAGAACGCCAGGTCTGCACCTACTTCCCAGTTAACGGTATTCTGCGGCTTCAAGTTCGGGTCATACAGCGTTGAACTTGGCACGTATGCAGACACGCCGCTTGGCAAAGGATAGCTGACAGGCGTGTACGTGTAGAAACCACCGCCATATTCAGGTGTAGTATAATACGTATTGTAGTAAGTACCAGCCTGACCAACCTGTGCGAATGAAGCACGCAGCTTACCATAGGTCAGCACTTTCTGCTTCTGGAAGAAAGGCAGCTGAGTGAACTCCCAGCCCAGAGATACTGATGGGTAGAAGAAGCTGCGGCTGCCGCGAGGCATGGTAGATACATAGTCGTTACGGCCGGTCACGGTCAGGAACAGCTGGTTCTTGTAGTCCAGAGATGCGCTTCCGAAGAAACCGACATTCCTTTCCTGACGCTTGTATTCACTTGCGCCCAGATTAGTAGCATTGTCAATAATAGGCATGCCGAAGAAGTTGAAGTTGGTGCCATAGTAGCTCCAGTTACGCATATGCTCCTGATTGAACTCATTACCCAGGATGACGTTCAGACCCCACTGGTTGTCAGCGCCGAAGTGACCGTCGAAGTTGACGGTAAACAGGTTGTTGAACACATTGTGCTGAGTACCGTAGTTGTCAATCTCGCCCTTGGTATTCATGGCAGAACCGATTTCACCCATGTCTGCATAGTCAGAAGTCCAGATATCGATACCAGCCTGCTCGCGAATCTTCAGCGTGAAGTCACGGTATCCGATAGTCGGCTGGAACTCCACATAGGTGTTACCAAACACACGGTTGGTGTGCTGGCGGTATTCCTCGTAGCCTTCAGAGAACCAGTATGGGTTGTTGAAGGAGGTTGAGCGGAATGAGATCTGTTTAGTAGGATCATTCGGCGCGTGGAAAGGAATACCCTTCAGGTCGTATTCAGCAGGAGCTGAGTAAACCACGTTCATGATACCTGAGTTGGCACCAGGAGCCGCAGTCACCTTGTTAGAAGAGTAGTTGGCAGAGAAGCCTGCGGTCCACTTGTCGTTGATCTTCCAGTCCACCAAACCGCGGGCGCTCCAACGGCGCATGCCAGTTGAAGGGATGATACCATCCTGGTGCGAGTTGCTTACACCGAAAGAGTAGTTCAGACCGTTGATGTTCTGTGAGATGTTCACGTTGGTGTTCTCTGTGAAACCGGTTGTCAGATAGTCACCCACGTTGTCATAGATCTCGGGAGTGGTCCATCCATCCAGACCAGCAGCCACACGCTTAGGGTTGTAGTACATACCTTGATGCAAGCCCTCTGCCTGTGTGTATGCATTATCCACATTGCCGCCATAGTTAGGATCGTTAGCCAGGTCTGCAATCTTAGGACCCCAGCTCATGCTTGATGAAGGGTTGTAGGCGTTGATTCCGTTACCCTGGGCATAAGTAGTCTGACGCTGGAATTTCTTGGAAACTCTCTGTGCAGAGATATCAGTAGATATGGTAATCTGCGGCTTGCTTGAAGTCTTGGAACCACGCTTTGTCGTGATAACGATCACACCGTTAGATGCGCGGATACCATACAATGCAGAGGCTGCCTGGCCCTTGAGGACGTTGATGGTCTCGATGTCGTCAGGGTTGATATCCAGTGTACGGTCAGAGATGTTAGCACCTTTTACAGAACTACCGGTAGAGAAGTCGGCAGTTGTATTGATAGGCATACCATCAACGACGTACAGAGGCTGGTTGTTGCCAGAGAATGAGCGTGCACCACGGATTACGATCTGTGAAGAAGCACCAGGGGCACCAGATGACTGGCGGATGTCCACACCTGTGAGCTTACCCTGAATGGCACTTGCCAGCGAGTTTGTACCAGCTGTGTTCAGCTGCTCGGACTTCAAGTCCTGTGCGGCATAACCCAAAGCTTTCCTGCTCTTTGTAATACCCATAGCTGTAACAACTACTTCATCCAGAAGCTCTGCATCCGGACGCAGCATCACTCGTACGGTTTCCCTGATAGCGACTTCCTGTGTCTGCATACCTACGAATGAAACCACCAATGTAGTTGCGTTACTTGGCACGTTGGAGATGGTGAAGTTACCGTCGATGTCGGTAATCGTACCCACGTTTGTGCCCTTAACTAAGACGGAGGCACCAACTACTGGTTCACCGTCTTCAGAAGAAGTGACATTACCTGTCACTCTTGTGACCTGAGCGGTTGCCAACCCTATTCCTATGAACAGGCAGGTCAAGAACAGCATGAATTTCTTTTTCATAAAAACTCTTTACTTAATAATAACTAATACTTGCTTGTTGTCGATTCTACAAAATAGTGTCTAAAAAATTTACATTTATG
>CACYLU010000001.1:315446-394483 GCA_902775375.1 uncultured Bacteroidales bacterium
CATAAATGTAAATTTTCCTTATCATCTCCCGGTAATAAATTGCAAGCAGATATTTTGGAGTTTTTATTATCAAATATTAATTTTATGAAAGAAAGAGTATTAGTGCTTTTGGCTTGCTTATTTGCAAGCTTCACATTGGCAATGGCACAGTCACGTACCGTGCGTGGTACCGTTGCTGATGAAGCGGGAGACCCCATCATTGGTGCTTCCGTATTGGTAAAAGGAACGAATACCGGTACTATCACTGACATTGACGGTGCTTTCGTTCTGTCTAACGTTCCTTCAAATGCATCTACCCTGGTTATTTCATATGTAGGTATGAAAACCCAGGAAGTGGCTATTGCTAACAACGTACAGGTGGTGATGGCTAACGATGCTGAGATGTTGGAAGAAGTGGTGGTTACTGGTTACGGCTCACAGCGCAAGGCATCTTTTACTGGTGCTGCTACTGTGGTAGGTCAGGAAGCTATTAGCCGCAAGACTGACGCTAACTTCGTGAAGTCATTGGAAGGTACCGTTACAGGTTTGACCATGAGTAACTCAACCAGCATGCCTGGTACTTGGGCTTCTGTCAACATCCGTGGTTTAGGTTCTTTGTCTTCTAACGACCAGCCTCTGTATGTGATTGATGGTATGCCTGTCAATTCTGACAGTGATACAATGAGTTCAAGCTCAAACAACTCTCTGGACCCAATGGCCAGTATAAATCCTAACGATATTGAGAGCGTTACCGTATTGAAAGATGCTGCTGCTACCGCTATCTATGGTTCTCGTGCTGCTAATGGTGTGATTGTGATTACTACCAAGAAGGGTGCGCAGGGTAAGTTGAGCCTCAATCTGGATGTAAAGCAAGGTTTCTCAAGCGTGGCTAACAACAACATGAAGTTTGCCAATGCTAAGCAGACCATGGACCTGTTTGCAAGAGGTTATATGGCTCGTTATCCAGATAATTTCTCTTCTTATGATGAAGCATACAACTATTTGAAGAACGACTACTTCGAGTGGGATGGCGTGACGGATGTTAACTGGCCTGACCAGATTTTCCGCAATGCACACTATCAGGATTACAACTTGAGCATTCAGGGTGGTTCCAACGATACTCATTATTATATAAGTGGTGAATACCTCGATACTAAGGGTGTGGTTGTTGGTTCTGACATGAAGCGTTATTCTGGCCGTGTTAACCTCGACAGCAAGTATAAGTTCTTGACCGTTGGTATGAACGCCAGCGTTAGCTATACTGAGAAGCAGTCATTCTCACAGAGTACTAGTGGCTCAATGTCTTCTCCTCAAGTAAGTGCCATGTCTGCATGGTTGCCTATGTATCCAACTCACAGAGATGGTGACTACAATACTTATGACGCAAACTACAACCCATTGGCAGTAACTGATCCTGACCTGGGTGACCAGTATGAGGTAAACAACTTGACCATCAACATGAACCCATATCTGCAGATTGACTTCGGTTATGGCATCTGGGCTAAGAGTAACTTGGGTGTGAACGTGATGGATCAGCGTGAGTATAACTACTGGAGTGCTGTATATAACAACCAGGGTATGAAATACAATGGTTTGGGTCAGCAGTATAACTCTCGTTACACTACTTTGACTTGGAACAACACATTGGGTTGGAACCATACTTTCAACGATGTGCACAACATCTCTATCCTGTTGGGTCAGGAAACTCAGAAGCGTACTTACTACTATGAGTACTACGAAGGTGCTGATTTCCCATTTGCTAAGTCTGGTATGCGTGACATGTCAACTGCTGGTCAGATGGATATGGGTGCTGAGTACTTCAAGCAGGAGCGTACTTTGGCTTCTTTCTTTGCTGATTTGCACTATGACTATGCTAACAGATACTATGTGAGCGGTTCTATCCGTCGTGATGGTTCTTCACTCTTCGGTGCTAACCACCGTTGGGGTACTTTCTGGTCATTCGGTTTGAAATGGCGTGTGTCTGAGGAAGCTTTCCTGAAGGACAACAACACTATTACCAATCTGGCTGTTCGTCTGTCTGACGGTACTGTAGGTAACCAAGATCTGCCAAGCTGGTATGCAGCTCGTGGTGTATATGAGACTGGTTACAACTATAATAGCGCTCCTGGTATGGTGCCAAGCCGTATCAGTAACCCTAACTTGACTTGGGAGAAATCTAACAAGTTTGATGTGGGTATCGACGTGAGCCTGTTCCATAAGTTGAACTTCAGTGTTGACTACTATAATGAGGTTACTTCTGATGCTTTGTTTGAGGTGCCATTGTCAAGAACTACTGGTTTGAGCACTACTTACCAGAACATCGGTAAGATTCGTAACCGTGGTCTGGAGTTCAGCGCAAACTATGCTGTTGTTAACAACAAAGACTGGACCGTTAATGTATTTGGTACTTTAACTTGGAACAAGAACAAGGTTATCAAGATGAACGGTGAGCCTATCGAGAGCACATACACCATTATTGAGGAGGGTTATCCATACCGTCAGTTCAAGATGGTAGAATATGCAGGTGTAGATCGTGAGACTGGTTTGGCTCTGTATTATAAGAATGAGACTGGTGACGAAACTACTACTAACTGGAACGAGGCTTCTAAGCGTTATGTAGGCAGCGCAGATCCAAAGGTATATGGTGGTTTCGGTGCTAATGCTACATGGAAGGGCTTCGACCTGAGCGTGAACTTTACTTACAAGTTGGGTGGCAAAGTATATGACTCTGGTGCTAAGTTCACAGGCTGGGGTACTGCATTCCGTACTCCTCTGGAAAAGGTGGCTGAGAACTCTTGGACTCCTGAGAACAAGGATGCTGCATATCCTCAGTGGGTATATGGTGCTACACAGGCTTGGCAGAACTCAACTCGCTGGTTGATGAGTGGTAATTTCTTGCGTCTGAGCAACATCACCTTTGGTTATACATTACCAAAGAAGTTCACTCGTAAGGCACTGATGGATAAAGTTCGTCTGTACACTACATTCGACAATGTATATACTTGGACAGCTAAGGACTTTACTGGTTACAATCCTGAGACATACGCAAGTGGTCAGATTGCATGGCAGTACCCTGCTATCTTCACTTTCACCGGCGGTATTCAGGTTACATTCTAAGTTTCACTTAAATTAAGGAAAGACAATGAAAAAATATATTCTTAGTGCATTGGCAGCTGTGGCACTGGCAGGTAGTTTGTCCAGCTGCAAGGACTATCTGGATACCAATATTTATAAAGGTATTGATCTGGAGACGGGTCTGGTGAATGCTAACAATGTATCTATCGCATTGAATGGTGCGTACTACCAGTTCCAGCGTTACTACTTCACTGGTACTTATGCTGTTGCAATTGGCGATGTGGTGTCAGATATTTCATATTGGAATGGCAATACTGGTCACTGGAACAACCTCTATGAGTTCTCTTACAACGATACCGACACTTATCTCGACAATATCTGGACCTATGGTTACAAGGTTGCAGATAACACAGCTCGTGTTATCAAAGCTGTTGATGAGATTTATGGCGAGGCTTCTGACTCTGAGAAGGAAGAACTGAATTTGGCTAAGGCTGAGGCTTTGGCACTGCGTGCATATGCTAACTTCTATCTGGTGAACATATATGCACATCAGGTAAAAGTAAATGGTACAGACTTCAGCTCTAAGCCTGGTATCGTATTGGTGAACGAGCCTATTGAAGCATTTACTGAAGTATCTCGTTCTACTGTAGGCGAGGCTTATAGCTCAATTGTAAGTGATTTGAATCAGGCTATCAGTCTGTTCAAACAGGTGGGTGACCGTGGTCAGAAAATCTATATGAATCTGGCTGGTGCAGAAGGTTTGTTGGCTCGCGTATCTCTCTATATGGAGAACTGGGCTGATGCTGCCAAGTATGCACAGGATGCTTTGAACGATGGTGGCAACCCAGCATTGGCTTATACAGCAGATGCTTTCAAGGCTCTGTATGCTAACAGCACCAGCAACTCTGAGAGCTTCTTCCAGAATGCCATCAACGCTACTACAAACTGGTCAGCTAACTCAGCTGGTACATTGTGGAGCACCTATAACTTCAGTCCGAACCCATACCTGAAGTCACTTTTTGCTGAAGGTGATGCTCGTACTGCTGTTATGGAGATGGGTGAAAACAATACTGATGCAGTGCCAGTTTATAATGCTGGTAAATTCCATCACTATGAATCAAATAACTCTGCATACCAGACCAATTATTTGATTAATGCTCCTGAGATGCACCTGATTATTGCCGAGGCTAATGCTAAGCAAGGCAATACTGCTGCTGCTAAGGAAGCTCTGCTGGTGGTTGCTAAGCGTAACCCTGCCATCACTTCTGTTGATGATATCAAAGGTGACGTAATGCAGTTCATCAAGGAAGAGCGTGCTCGTGAGCTGTTCCAGGAAGGTCATCGCTTGTGGGACTTGCGCCGTTGGGGTGACAAGGTGAGTGTAAGTGCATACGCTGCTCCTGCTATTAATTACTCATATAAGAACTATGATATCTCTGAGTTGGTATTCCCAATCCCTGTAGCAGAAATTAATGCCGGTTTTGGTGTAACTCAGAATGAAGAGTGGCCAAATGTGATGCCAAAATAAAGAAACGGCTTTTGTGCAAAATATGATTGAAAGAGGGTTCCACATGATGTGGGGCCCTCTTTTATCGTTTACATTTGATGAGTATCTTTTGTTCTGGATATAGGGTAGTGGCAAAGAGATAGATATCACCACCTTCAGTGAGATGAAGACGTTTGCGGAGCTCTGCTACAGATGCAGGGAAGTTGCGCACAGTAAGGTTCACCTTAGTTATACCTGCAAGCAAGGATTTAAGTTCTTTCTTTCCGAAACCAATAACGGTCTCTACTTGAAACATTCGTCCAGGGAATTGGGGTATAGCAGAATCTGATGTATAAAGGTGGCTATTAGGATGCAACTTATGTAAACTATAGTGTTTTGCTAAACTTCGAAAAGCACCTGCTTTCATAATGGCAGCGTTGGGCTCATACAGATATTTGCCCATTTGATCGGCAAAATCATAGGTGGTCTGTTGCTCTTCTATCTTGCTAAAGACAAATTGCTGTGTCTCGTCTTTCTTGATGTTAACGCAATGAATAGGGGTTCGTTCTATGTTTGTGGCTACTTCCTTGTTCAATATTAACAGCAGTTCCTTACATTCGTTATCCACAGCAACGATGTGAACCTCTACAACATGCTTCAGCTGTTTCAATGCCAAATCAAGGTCGAGCATTGGGGATAACTTAATCATGACGTGAGAGGCTTTTGAAACAAGTAGTTCTTCTAACTTACTTACATCGGGTTCGCAATCACTGATGGCAACTGTTTTACCTCCATGGTCATCGCGTCGTGCTGGGTCGATGTATAACCAGTCTAAGGGAAGCTGTTGCTGTTGCAGCCAGTCTGCCGATTGATCGTTGACTACATCTAATTGACGATTATTAGCTGATAAAATATGGAAGTTATGCAGTGCGATACTTGCTAACTCTTTTTGTCTTTCGATGTATGTAGTGTGCTGGAAAGCTTGCGACATAAACCAACAATCGATGCCAAAGCCTCCTGTTAGGTCTACAAATGAGGCATGATTACCTAGTTTTGCTACTATACCATATTTATAACTTGCAGTAGCCTCAGACGAGCATTGCTCCAAGGGTAGGTGAGGTGGATAAATGAGGTCATCACAAGCCGCCCAGGTGGGTACCTTGTTGCGGAGGGCCTGCCAACCTGCTATTTGGGTAAGAGCTGTGGGCATGTCGATAGCAGGGTAACGGCTGGCTTGCAAAGCCAACTGACGAATATCGTCATTCCGATGCTCATTTATAAACTGTTTTAAATCATCTTCCATCATTCACCTTTACGGTATCACTTTGTATTTCTCTCTTGCAACATTACGACTGACAAGATTGAAGTGCCACCATTCTGTGGGTAATGACCTAAAACCTGCTTCGCGCATTACACTAATCAACAGACGTCTGTTTTGCAAAGCTTCAGGACTGATGGCGGTATAGTCGGTATGGGCTTCACGTCCCAAATGGTCTACTTTGGTACCCATGGGGATGGTATCACCTTGTGCATCAGCGATGCTGATATCTACCGCCAGCCCATAGTTGTGCATGCCACCTCCACGTGCAGGGTTTGACACATAGATTTGTTGCCTTGTGCCTTTCACTACATCCCACATCTGTTGCTGCACGTGCATGGGGCGTGCGGCATCAAAGATAATCAGATTATAATCGGGATGAACTTCGTGCAGCAATCTTTGTGCTTTCAGCAAGGGGGCAATAGCATCCTTATGCAGATAAGCCTCCCGCAAATCATTGTATAGCAGTTTGCCTGTGAAATTATCGCTTCGGGCATACATCAGGCTTACTAAAATGCTGCTATCTTGTTCTGCCACATTCACATAGCCCAAAGAGTTGAGATACAATGCTGTTGCACTCTTCTGCTGAGCGTTTGCCTCGAAACAAGACAAAAAGAAAAGTGAAATTATCAATATTGATATCCTTATTATTTTCACAGGCATTTGTCTTATAATAGGTGATTCCATTTAATCATGCTCTTTGTCTGCACAAATATAGTCATCTTCTTATCAAAATCTGCATGTTTTGTCCCAAAAAAGAATAAAAAGAGGTATATTTGCAAAAGGCAATATATAAAGACTTCAAAACGTTGAGCAAGCGCTTTCATATAATAGCATTGGTTATTGTCACCCTGTTTCTCTCGGCATGTAATGAGAACTGGGGTAAAGGGGACTTTGTCTATCCAACTGAGGAAGAGTTAAGAGATCCAAAGTTACAGAAACAGTTGGTATATGAGCACAACCAGCTTAGCCTCAAGTATAAGATAATGGAGCATGCTTATGGGTTTGGGCTTTTGTTTCTGATAGAAGTGGGTGTTGTGGCGTTGTATCTCTATCATATCAATGTGCAGGATAAGAAGCGGAAGTTGCAAGCCTATGCGATGCAGGTGCAAGAAGCTGAAAACGTGATTGCCAGCAAGCAGCACGAGATTTCCGGACTCACTTATCAGCTGCGACATGGGGATAAGTTGAAGTTGGTGGACCAGATCATTCAGAAAACAGAGCCGTTGTACCAACTCAAGAGCCATCCTCAGAAGCTGAATCCTGACGGGTTGCTGGAGTTAGAGCGTGAAGTGAACCGTACCTTTGATGACTATGAGAAGCGATTGGCAGCGTTTGTGCCTACCCTGACTGATAGCGAACTGGCTCTTTGTTCCCTTATCAAGGTGGGACTAAGTGTGAAAGACATTGCTACTGTTATCTGTATTGAACCAGCTTCCGTATCACGACGCAAACTCAGAATCAAGGACAAGGTAGCGTCTGTGGTTGGTGCCTTTGATGCCAAAAGAACCATTGACCAGTGGCTTCGTGAATTCTGATGTTTGCTCCTGTCTATGCCTTAACAATAATTAATCTGTAAATTACTGGTAATAAACTTTTTCTGTTTTTTATCTGTCTATGTACTGTCCTTTGGTCTTATGAACAATAGCTGTATTTTTGTTTCGAAAAACATTTACTAACTAATTATTAAAACAATGAAAAAGTTTCTTTTGTTTGTAATCTTACCCATTATCTTCTCAGTTGTCTGCTATTCGCAAGAGCAATCTGTGCTTAAGTGGGATGAGAAAGTGCATGATTTTGGAAAAGTGGATTCTCAAAAACAGGATGAGGTTTCTTTTGTCTTCCATTGTGAAGTTATAGGTGAAACCCCTATTGTTATTCATGAAGTAAAAGCTACCTGTGGATGTACGAGGGCAGAATGGACAAGGCATGCTGTAAGACCTAATAAGAAAGGTGAAGTACAAGTCTTTGTTAATCTCAAAACTCTTAAAGGTTCTTTTGACAAGAGATTATTTGTTAAGACAAGTGGAAAGAATAATGTAGAGTTGTTAAGAGTAAAAGGTTTCGTTAAATAATAATTATTTATTATGGGAAGATGTTTTAGCTTTTTATTAGTTATAATACTGAGTTTAGTCAGTTGCAACAAGAATGAGGTAATATACAGTTGTAATAGTGAGGTTAATGATTGGGTGAACAAAAATCTCTATGGAATTTCTACTATGACGAGGTCTGAATGGAAAGCATTAGACAACGAGTATAAAATACCTGTATTTAGAGCGTTTTCACAAGAACAACGAATTCTATTTTGGAAAGAAAAAATCAATGATATAATAAACGATTATGAGTGGAAAGAAGAAGAGTACAATCATTTAATTGAGTTACTTGAGTTTATTAATAACAATGAAGATATTTTTGACTTTTCAAAGGACTTCTCAGATGAACAAATAGAGAAAATAGAAGTTTTTTCATATAAGTGGGTTGAAAAAGCATTAAATGAATTAGAATGGAATTTACCTTTAATTAAATCTATTATTGCATCAGGAGATGATATTATATTGAATGATGAAAAAGAAACTAATGAATTAAGGAATCCTAAATGTAATTGTAATATTGATGCAGCGATTGAATGGTGTATAACTACTCATTGTGAAGGTGGTAACTGTTTGGAAGCAGCCCATGGATGTGGTGATTTTATTGTGCAATCATGTGATGGTACTTGTGGTGGAATTTAAATGATTAAGTTATGAAAAAGTTTCTTTTTGTGTTTCTGTGTTCAAATTTGGTTTATTGGATACCAGCATTGTATCGTGGTTATGTTTCCATCACTTCATCTGTTTTGATAGAAGGTTTGGTTTATTTCTTACTGACCTGGTGGTTATTGTGGAAATTTAAAGATGATGGAGAGAGTATAGTTAGGATTTTATTCCCTCTCTTTTTGGGATTATTATGGCTTGAGCTCCCCTATAGAATTGTAGGAATAAATGACGTAGAATCTTTTTTTACATTGTTCCATCTGCTGACTACGCCTATCGCTATTATATTGGCTGTTTATTGGATCAAGCATCATAACTACAAGGTTCTATCGATAGGGTCGTTGTGTTGGTTGTTGCTGGCTATAGTGGGTAATACGTATTGGATGGAGTTTGCTCATTATGGTACACTATCAGCTCACAACCTTGCAGGGTATACAATTAAGGAAGTCGGGGAGAAGGAAATCTCGATAGATGATTGCAGAGAAAAGTATATCGTGATTTATCTTCATACTGGCCCATTGTTTGATATGGAGAAGAATCAAGAGTTTATTGAATTGGCAAAGAACCCACAAGTCAGATTTGTGGAAACGGAGGAAGAAATGACAGCAATTTCACCACGAGCCAAGAGAACCCCTACCATCATCATTCTTAATGAACAACGTGATATGGTGTTCAAAGGTTCAATACGCTTTGCTACCTCTAAATTGAAGGGATTACTATTTTAGCTATTTCTTGTCGTAGGCGTGCAGAGGGTAGTCAGTGGTGTAGTGCAACCCTCTACATTCCTTGCGTTCCAATGCTTGACGAGTAATCAGATAGCCAACATTGATCATGTTTCGCAACTCACAAATGTCCTTGCTGGCTTTGCTCTTCTTGAACAACTTCTCAGTCTCTTCATAGAGCAAATCAAGGCGGTCCCATGCTCGCCAAAGACGCAAGTCGCTACGCACAATACCTACATAGTTGCTCATAATTTCACCCACCTCACGCACACTCTGGGTAATCAACACCTTCTCTTCATTGGTGAGAGTACCCTCATCGTTCCACTCAGGCACAGCCTCATTAAAGTAGTATTCATCTACATGCGCCAATGAGTGCTTGGCAGCAGCATCTGCATACACTACCGCTTCGATGAGCGAGTTAGATGCCAGTCGATTACCTCCATGCAATCCCGTGCATGAGCACTCGCCTATGGCATAGAGGCGCTTGATAGAAGAACAACCGTTCAAATCAACCTTGATACCACCACACATATAGTGAGCTGCCGGACGTACAGGTATATATTCCTTGGTAATGTCGATGCCGATAGACAAACATTTCTTGTAGATATTCGGGAAATGGTGTTTAGTTTCTTCTGGGTCTTTATGCGTCACATCCAAGCACACATGATCAATACCATGAATCTTCATTTCCTTATCGATGGCACGCGCCACGATGTCACGAGGAGCCAGCGATAAGCGTTCATCATACTTCTCCATGAACGTCTCACCATTAGGTAATCGCAATATACCTCCGTAGCCTCGCATTGCTTCGGTGATGAGATAGGCAGGGTGTGTCTCCCCCACATGATAGAGAGAAGTTGGATGGAACTGCACAAACTCCATGTCCTGCACTGTACCTTTTGCACGATATACCATTGCCTCACCGTCACCTGTAGCAATGACAGGATTGGTTGTGGTTTGATAAACAGCACCGCAACCACCTGTACACATCAATGTAACCTTGCTTAGATAAGTATCTACTTTCTGGGTGTCAGGATTGAGGATGTAGGCTCCATAGCACTCGATATTGGGAGTGCGGCGAGTTACTACACGTCCCAAGTGATGCTGAGTGATGATTTCTACTGCAAAAAAGTTTTCCTTCACTTCAATATCTGGATTGTTGCGAACAGCTTCCATCAAACCACGCTGTATCTCTGCCCCAGTGTCATCAGCATGGTGCAGGATACGGAACTCCGAATGGCCACCCTCACGATGCAAGTCAAATTCTCCATCTTCCTTGCGGTCGAAGTTGACACCCCACTGTACCAGTTCTTTAATCTGTTCAGGAGCGTTACGTACCACCTGTTCTACAGCCTTGCGGTCACTGATATAGTCACCGGCAATCATGGTATCCTCAATATGCTTCTCGAAATTATCCAACTCGAGGTTAGTCACACTTGCCACACCACCTTGAGCATACTTGGTATTGGCCTCATCCAACGTAGTCTTGCAGATAATACATACCTTGCCTTTTTTAGCTCGTGCAATCTTTAGGGCATAGCTCATACCTGCAACACCGGCACCGATAATCAAAAAGTCGTACTTATAAATCATATTGGCTTATATTTCTTTGTTTGCGCAAAAATACGTAACTTCGCAGCAAAATCAAACAAAGATGAATAGAATTTTTCATGCTCGCATTGCATTAGGGCAATATTTATTCCTTTTTCTGGTTGCAGGAATGACTGTCTGGGCATTGTGGGAGAAGCATATTTTGGTTGCTATCGTAATGGCAGCTATACTTATAGTAAGCATTGAGAAATTGATTCACACCACATATACCATTACGTCAGATTGTAACTTAGTGCTATATTATGGGAGGTTTATAAAGGGAAAAACCATTCCGCTGCATGAGGTAACAAATGTAGAACAAGTTTATGGTATTAGATTGTTTGGCGTGGGGCTTATGCGATGTGTTTTAGTGCATCATGGCAACAAGACTGAAGCTCTAATGCCTGTAAAAGAGGAAGAATTTATAGATGTAATCAATAAAAAGAGAATGAAATGAAATATAATGTAGCTATTATAGGCGGAGGCCCTGCGGGCTATACCGCTGCCGAGGCAGCAGGTAAGGCTGGATTGAGTGTAGTGCTCTTTGAAAAGAACAGCTTGGGAGGTGTATGTTTGAATGAGGGGTGTATTCCTACAAAGACATTACTCTATTCAGCTAAGACTTACGACAATGCAACCCATGCCGCCAAGTACGCTGTGAACGCTGGTGAAGTGAATTTCGACTTATCAAAGATTATCTCACGCAAACAGAAAGTGGTGCGAAAACTGGTGCTTGGTGTTAAAGCAAAGCTTACGCAGCATCAAGTGCAAATAGTAAATGGTGAAGCCTTTATTGAAGATGCGTGCCATGTTCGCTGTGGCGAAGAGGTGTATGAATGCGACTACCTCATTATATGTACAGGTTCAGAGACATTTATTCCACCAATTCCAGGATTAGACAAAACACCTTACTGGACACATCGTGAGGCCCTTGATAACAAAGAACTTCCTCAGTCATTAGCTATCATTGGCGGTGGTGTGATAGGTATGGAGTTTGCCTCATACTTCAATAGTCTGGGTGTGAAGGTGACTGTGATAGAGATGATGGATGAAATTTTAGGTGGTATGGATAAGGAGATTGCTTCTATGCTCCGTGCCGAATATACCAAGAAAGGAGTGACATTCCATCTAAGTTCAAAAGTTACGTCAGTTTCCTACGAGCCTGGTCTTGTTACCAAAGTGTTTTTTGAGAAAGACGGCGCAGTGGAAACCGTTGAAGCAGACAAACTGTTGATGAGTGTTGGCAGAAGACCCGTTACCAAAGGCTTCGGCTTAGAGAACCTGGCATTGCAGACTGATGAGCGTGGCCGTGTGGTAGTAAACGACATGATGCAGACTTCTGTACCTAATGTTTATGTTTGTGGTGATCTGACTGGCTTCTCTCTGCTGGCACATACAGCTGTGCGTGAAGCTGAAGTAGCTGTGAATACAATACTTGGCAAGTTGGATTCTATGAGTTATCGAGCTATCCCAGGCGTAGTCTATACCAACCCTGAGGTAGCCAGTGTAGGCATGACAGAGGAGGCCTTACAACAGAGTGGCAAGTCGTATCAGGTGGTGAAATTGCCGATGGCTTACTCTGGGCGCTTTGTAGCTGAGAATGAGGGTGTGAATGGCGTCTGCAAACTCATTTTTGCCGACGATGACACTTTGCTGGGCGCTCACGTATTGGGCAATCCTGCATCAGAGATTATCACACTGGCAGGAATGGCGATTGAACTCAAGCTGAAACGCAAAGATTGGAAGAAAATAGTTTTTCCACATCCTACCGTAGGTGAGATTTTCCGTGAAGCATTGTAAATTAAGAAAGCTAATTAACATTATAATAGAAAGAATTATTGTATTTTTGCACCGATTTTATACTAAATATTAGAAAAGCAATGAAAAGTTATTTGATGAATTCAATCACTTGCCTAGCCATCTGTTCTATGACGGCTATGGTTTCATGCACACAGAAACAGGAGCCCGTTGACCCTATTCTGTCACACATTGATGATTCCGTTCGTCCGCAAGACGATTTCTTTGAGTATGCCAACGGAACTTGGTTCAAGCAGCATCCAATTCCTGCTTCTGAGCAGAGCACAGGTATTTTTACTGCAGTTGACGATACTGTTCAGGCACAGGTTTATCAAATCTGCTTAGAAGCATCTTCTACCGAGAATGAGAAAGGTAGCAACAAGCAGAAAATTGGTGACCTCTACGCTTCGGGTATGGATAGCGTGGCACTTAACAACAACGGTATCAACGAGCTGAAACCTGAGTTCGAGAAGATTGATGCCATGAAATCACTGGCTGACTTGCCAGCTACGTTAGCTTATCTACGCACCGTAGGTGGAGGTGGTTTCTTCTATTTTGGCGTCTCTCAAGATGATAAGAACAGTAGCGAGAACTCAGTAGGTCTGAGCCAAGGTGGATTGAGTTTGCCTGACCGCCGTTTCTATGTCGATGAAGACGAGAAATCTGTGGATATCCGCTCGAAGTTTGTAGATTATATGAAAGGAATGTTCGTAACCATGGGTTATACTGAGGCAGATGCTAAGGCTTCGGCCGATAAAGTGATGGCATTGGAGATGGCTATGGCAAAGAGTTCCCGAAAGACAGAAGACACTCGTGACCCATTCAAGAATTACAATAAAATGTCAGTAGCACAGGTTAGCAAGTTGATGCCTGCGTTTAACTGGAATAACTATCTGAATGAAATAGGTCTGAGTAAAGTAGATAGCATTGTGGTAGGTCAGCCTGAGTTTTTCACTGCCCTCAACAACCATTTGAAACAATCTGACATTAATACCCTGAAAGATTATTTGAAGTTGGGCTTGTTGGATGGTTATGCTAATTATTTGGATGATGCAACCTTCATGCAATATTTCAACTTCTACTCTAAGACCTTGCGTGGTGTGCAGGAACCTCGTCCTCGCTGGAAACGTGTGGTAGATGTGACTAACCGCGTGTTGGGTGACTTGGTAGGTCAGGTATATGTGGCAGAATATCTGCCTAAAGGAACTAAGGAAAAGTTTGTGGAGATTGGCAATGCTATTAAAGCTGAGTTTGAGAACCATATCAAGAACCTTGACTGGATGAGCGAACCTACCAAAGAGAAAGCACTGAAGAAATTGGCGGCTGTGAACATGAAACTGGCTTATCCTGATAAGTGGAAGGATATGAGTGAATTGGAAATCACGCGTGATTCATACGTACGCAATATGATGAACTATGCTGGTTGGAACTTCAAACGTATGATCAGCCGTTATGGTCAGCCTGTAGATCGCACAGAGTGGCACATGCAACCACAGACTTACAATGCTTATTATAGCCCTTCTAATAACGAGATTTGTATTCCTGGATGTAACATTATAGTACCTGGATTCGATGGCCGTATGCCTGATGATGCTATCCTGTACGCAATTATAGGTGGCAGCACGTTTGGTCATGAAGTGACTCATGGCTTTGACGATACGGGTTGCAACTATGATGCTGAAGGTAATCTGACCAATTGGTGGACTGAAGAAGATAAGGCCAAATTCCAAGCTAAGACCAAGATGATTGTGGAGCAGTTTAACAACTACGAGGTGGTTGATGGCTTGCATATCAATGGTGAAAACACCCAAGGTGAAAATATTGCAGACTTAGGTGGACTGATTATGGGCTTCGAGGCCTTCAAGAAAACTGACCAGTATAAGAATAATGAAATCATCGGAGGCTTCACCCCTGCACAGCGTTACTTCTTAGGTCATGCTCAAGCTTGGATGATGCAATTCCGTCCTGAGGCATTAGCTACCCGCGTGAAGAGCGACGAGCATTCACCAGCTAAATGGCGTGTGCTGGGTCCACTCTCCAATACCGTTGAATTCTACGAGGCATTTGACGTGAAGGAAGGCGACAAGATGTGGCGTCCAGAGAATGAACGTGTGAAGATCTGGTAGTGAAAAAAATAATTATTATATGGCTTATGGTTATCCCTCTCTTGGCTGTTGCCCAGGAGAGGGATACTGATATGCTGGTTCATCAGCTTGACTCTCTTGTTCAAACTAAAATGCCGCAAGGAGGGATGGTGGGTGTGTCTGTCTTCGATCTGAATGACAATCAACCACTCTATGTTTATCAGGCCGATAAACTTTGTCGTCCTGCATCCACCCAGAAACTCATTACAGCCATTACTGCATTGAACCAGCCAAGAGCTCAAGAGCCATTCCGAACTGAGGTATGGTATAAAGGTGAGATAGCTAATGACACGCTTCGTGGTGATATATATATAATAGGTGGTATGGATCCTGAGCTGATGGAAACAGCTCTCGACACATTGGTTGATCTTACTGCTGCATTTCCTTTTCATGTAATAACTGGACAGGTATATGGTGATGTGTCAATGCGCGACTCCTTGTATTGGGGAAAGGGTTGGATATGGGATGATAATCCTGAGAGCTTCCAGCCTTATCTTTCTCCATTGATGCTCAACAAAGGTTTTGTAAAGGTTACGGCCATTCCTACCAATTCAGGCGAACCCGCTCGTCTGGAAGTAAAGCCTGCATCTACTTATTTCAATATTATCAACAAGACGAAGACAAAAACGTCCTCTGCTGGTAAGTTTACGGTGATGCGCGATTGGATGAACAATGCCAACGAAATCACTGTTAGTGGCAACATCACAGCTCGTAGAGTGGAGGAGATCAATGTCTATTCGTCACAAGATTTCTTTATGCACACTTTCCTGGAACGCTTGGGAATGAAGTTCACCTTGATGCAACCTTGGTATAATTTTGCTGAGTTGCAGAAAGACTCTACCTGTCAGTTGATAGCTGTTTATGAAACTTCCGTCCAGAAAGTATTGAAGCAGATGATGAAAGAGAGTGATAATCTCAATGCGGAGGCTATGTTCACCCGCCTTGGCATTCAGGCCTCTGGTAATACGCATGTTTCTGCGGATGAGAGTTTGGAAGCGGTCCAAGCTCTTGTCAGGGCGTTGGGCTTAAACCCGGATGACTATCGCTTTGCCGATGGATGCGGACTCTCCATGTACGATTATGTATCGCCCGAGTTGTTGGTGGCTCTCCTGCGCTATGCCTACAACCACGACAATATCTTCCCCCATTTGTTTCGCTCTTTGCCTGTTGCAGGAGTTGATGGCACGTTGAAGAATCGTATGCGTAAAGGAAGTCCTGCCTATCAGCGTGTACATGCAAAGACGGGATCTTATACAGGCATCAATACTCTGGCAGGCTATCTGGAAACTAACTCAAAGCGTTACCTCGCCTTTGCCATCATGTGCCAAAACCAGATAAAAGCTAGTGAGGCTCGTGCCTTGCAAGATGCCATTTGTGAGTTGCTGGCAAGAGAATAAACTCTATTACGAGAGTACAGGTAAACCTTCCGTAGTAGAATTTTATGGCTCTTTTTTTACTTATTTCTTTATTCGAAACGGACTGTTTCCCTGTTGAGGAGTAACCCGAAAAAATCTGCACTATTTGTTTAAAAGAAAGAACACCGCACAACAGAGCGTTAGCGGTGTTCTTTTTGTCATATAATAAGGTATATTCTTATTTTACATACTCAGCGAAGTCGGTGAGATGCATGTCGCCCTTGCGAGCTAATGTGTCGTGGAATGCGAAGGCTGCAGGTAGATAATGATGTGTCTGACCACCCTTTGCAATCTTCAGGTAATCCCACAACAACTGCTTGTAGTCAGGATGTGCGCAATTCTCGATAATGCACTTAGCACGCTCCAATGGTGATTTGTGGCGCAAATCTGCAACACCTTGCTCAGTAACAATAACATTCACATCATGCTCTGAATGATCCTGATGACTTACGAACGGAACGATAGAACTGATGAGGCCACCTTTTGCAGTTGATGGGCAAGTGAAGATACTGATGTATGCGTTGCGCTCGAAATCACCAGAACCACCGATGCCATTCATCATCTTTGTACCGCTTACTTGAGTTGAGTTAGCATTGCCATAGATGTCAACCTCAATAGCAGTATTGATGGCGATAACACCTAAGCGACGGATTACCTCAGGAGAATTAGAGATTTCGCTCTGACGCAGGGTCAGGTGATCCTTGAAGTAATCGATATTGTTATATACCTGCATAAGGCAGTCATTAGTTACAGTCAAAGAGCAAGCTGAAGCATCCTTTACACGACCTTCCAGCATCATAGCTACCACTGAATCCTGTAATACTTCTGTGTAGATGTTGAAGTCAGGAACATTCTTGTCTTTACCCAGTGCACCAAGGATGGCGTTGGCAGTAGTACCCACACCACTTTGCAAAGGCAAGAAAGAACTTGGGATGATGCCACGCTTCATGTCATTCACCAAGAACTCTGCGGTATTGTGGCCAATCTGAGTCGTGATTGGATCTTCACCCTTAAAACTACGTGCCTCGTCAGGAATGTTGCACTCTACTACACCCACAATCTTAGCTGGGTCGATCTCAACATAAGGTTTACCGATGCGGTCGCTAACCTTAGTGATAGGAATTGGCTGACGGTAAGGTGGGTCAAGTGGCTGATATACGTCGTGCAGTAACTTAGCACCCTTTGAGTGGAAAGCGTTCAGCTCCAGGATTACGTGCTCTGCCAGCATAGCAACTGTAGGGCTGATGCCACCGGCTGCAGTAAGATAAGCGCGAACTTTACCGTCTTTCTCTTCAATGTCGCACACTTCCAGAATACCCCAGTTCAGCTTGCCATAGAAACCATAGCGTAATTCTTGTGCCATGTGGCTCAGATGGAGGTCGTTATAAGCGATCTCATTCATGTTAACATGCTTGCGGAAATCGGGATTAGTTGTGTAAGGAGCACGGAACTTGATGGCCTGAGCCGCAGCCAAGTCACCATCAGTACTCTGACCGGTAGATGCACCCGTAAACACACTAACTTGGAAAGGACGGCCTGCCTCATGCTCTGCAAGAGCTATCTTGGCTAGTTCCTTGGTTGTAGCCTTAGCTGCACCTGCAGGGGTGAATCCGCTAAGACCGATTTGATCGCCATTCTTAATCAGCGAAGCTGCCTCAAGGGCTGAAATGTACTTTAATGCCATAAATCTAAATTATTTTAATATTTTCTTTTCAATATTTCTGACCATACAATTGCCTTTCTGATATCTTCAGCAGTATTCATCTCAAATTCGGAATGCTGAAGAGTCTCTATAGGCTGCATGATGTTTTCTGTACTTCTAATTCCTTCGTTTTTGAATTCCATGCGTTGGTTCCTATCACTTGGGTGCTTAAAAGAACTAATCCTGTCGTTTACTTTCTTTGCCTTTTTGACAGAGTTCTTTTGGTGTGGTGGTTGATAGGGCTTCTGTTGTGGCGGAGTAGCTACCACTACGGGCTTTGGGCTCGATTGTTTCTGAGTTTTCTTCATTATATCGTTCAGCTTATCGAAGAAAATGCAGAAGCCTATGAACCCTACGAATATTAAAAAATCTATTAGTCCGTCCATGATATAACCCCTACTTAAATTTTTTTTTGCAAAGATAATTATATTTTTCTTGACATCAAACACAAGGGCACGAAAAAAGGGCAGTTTCACAACTCCCCCTCTTCCTTTTTAACCTAAACCTTAACTATGAAAAAATCTAATTTTTATTTTTGATGAATGCAAATATCATTTTTTTTTTGAAATTGTGCAAGTGGTGATAATATTTTTCTTCAATCAATTAAAGTTTTTTAATAAAAAAACGCCTTTTCTGTGTATTTTCTACACTTTTAATTACAAAATAAAAGCTGTTTGCATATATCCGGATTTGTTAGTAACTTTGCAGCAGTTTTAAAACTTAACATTATGGAAGAAAATACTGGGGCAGACTTAAAATCTGCTACTTCAGGAATGAAGAAGCTATTTATCGAGACCTATGGATGTCAGATGAACGTAGCTGATAGCGAAGTGATAGCTTCTGTCATGAAAATGGCGGGCTATGATATTACAGAACAACTTGATGAAGCTGATGCTGTATTTTTGAATACTTGTTCTGTAAGGGACAATGCGGAACAAAAAATCTATAATCGATTGGAAGCTTTGCATGCTATGAGGAAACGTCATCCTCTCATTATTGGTGTGATGGGGTGTATGGCAGAGCATGTGAAAGATGATTTAATTGATAATCATCATACCGATCTGGTGGTGGGACCTGATGCCTATTTAAGTTTGCCTGATTTGATTGCTTCTGTTGAGGCTGGTCATAAAGCAATTAATGTGGAGCTTTCGACAACAGAAACCTATCGTGATATTATCCCATCTCGTATATGTGGCAATCATATTTCTGGTTTCGTGTCTATCATGCGTGGTTGCAATAACTTCTGTACCTATTGTATTGTACCTTATACCCGAGGCAGAGAACGTAGCCGTGATGTGGAGAGCATTTTGAAAGAAGTTGCTGACTTGCAAGCGAAAGGCTATAAAGAAGTAACATTGTTGGGCCAGAATGTCAATTCATATCGCTTCGAGGGAACTGATGGTTTAGTAACTTTCCCTATGTTGCTCCGCTTGGTAGGAGAGTCTTTTCCAAAAATGCGAATTCGTTTCACTACTTCTCATCCGAAAGACATGAGTGATGAGACTTTGCAAGTGATTGCGGATGTGCCCAATGTTTGCAAGCATATTCATCTTCCTGTACAAAGTGGGAGTGACCGCATCCTTAAGCTAATGAACCGTCATTATGACCGTCAGTGGTATATGGATCGAGTGGCGGCTATACGTCGCATCATTCCTGATTGTGGTTTGTCAACAGATATCTTTTGTGGTTTCCATTCCGAAACAGAAGAAGATCATCAGTTGTCTTTGTCATTGATGGAGGAGTGTGCATATGACTCCGCTTTTATGTTCAAGTATTCAGAACGTGAGGGTACTTATGCTTCCAAACATTTGGAGGATGATATTCCTGAAGAGGTTAAGATTCGTCGTTTGAATGAGATTATCGCTTTGCAGAACCGCTTATCATCAGAGGCAAATGCCCGTGCGGTAGGCAAAGAATACGAAGTGTTAGTGGAAGGCGTTTCAAAGCGTTCACGTGACCAGTTATTTGGACGTACGGAACAAAACCGAGTGGTGGTTTTTAATAGAGGTAATCATCATGTGGGTGAGTTGGTAAAAGTCAGGATAATGTCTTCAACCTCTGCTACTTTGTTGGGCGAGGAAATTCTATAGCCCTTGGTTTTTCCCTATAGGTTGTTCTGTGGGGGGAGTAAGGTGGAAATGGGGTGTAGGATACCATTTGAAAAGGAGGTAGAACCTGGCTCTCGTTTTTTAAGTGTGCGCTAAAAAGTCTTGTGGCATCCGAAGAAATAATCATAGCGTCCACCATAATTCTTTATGGCGGACGCTATGAACCTTTTTTATGATTGAGGTGTCAGTATTGACTTATACTTCGTGGCGTCAGACAATACTTCTTTGGCTTTCGCCAGGTCAGGGTCATCTTTTAGTTGTTCTATGATGCCACCTCTCTGGTAGTAGAATCTTTTCATGATTTCAACAGAAATAAGAGGTTTGATGTCTTCGGCAAAGAAATCAAGGTCACGATCAAGGTTATGCTGTAGCTTCTTTTCCAGGGCCTCAAATTCTGCTTCTGCATCTTGTTTGTAGCCTTCAAATTCTGCCATCGCCTTGAGGTCTTTCAGCAGTTTCTCACTTTGTTGATCATACTTGAAATTTGCCGCCTTTACCTTTTCCTTAAATTCTTCATAATCCTTGTCGGATAGTACAAAATCTTGAGCTGGTGCTACCTTTTTGTGTTTGATGCAGAAGTCAGTTGCATAATCGAAAATCAGGTTGTCGCGCGACAAGTAATAAATAATGTTAGGAGTTTGTTTTTGTTCCACCACAATATCCGGATTCACACCACCTCCATCACGTACCTCACGACCTGCAGCAGTATGGAAAACTGTAGTCAGACTATCTGGTATTCGTCCGACGCTTCCATCTGTATTGCGATGAGAGTAGTCGATGGCCTGTACACATCGCCCACTTGGTATATAATATTTGGAAGTAGTAAGTTTGATAGTACCTCCGTAGGGTAAAGGACGTGTTGTCTGTACCAACCCCTTACCATAAGTGCGAGTCCCAATAATCACTGCACGGTCAAGGTCTTGTAGAGAACCAGCTAGGATTTCTGATGATGAGGCAGTTCCGCTATTTACCAAAACAGCAATTGGAATATCAAGATCAAGGGGGTCTCTTAGAGTCTTGTATGTCTCACTTGCCTGTCGGGTCTTGCCTCTTGTGGTAACCAATGTCTGTCCTTTGGGTACAAAGAAGTTGGCTATTTCAATAGCCTCGTCGAGAAGGCCTCCGCCATTCCCCCGAAGATCGATAATCAAGCCATTGATGCCCTGAGCCTTCAGTTCTTGGAATACACGTTTGAATTCTTTGGATGGATTACCAGAGAAGGTGGTAAGATTAATATAGCCAATCCCTTCATCCAGTTTGGCATAATATGGGATCAAAGGTAATTCTATGTATTTTCTTACAATATTGAAGGTTAAAAGATTTTTTTCTCCAGGTCGTTGCACCTTCAGTGTGAATGAAGTGCCAGCATCACCACGCAACATCTCACTCACTTGTTGGTTATCTTTACCCAATAAATCTACCCCATCAAGTTCCATTAGGATGTCACCTACCTTAAGGCCAACTTCAGCTGCGGGCATTCCTTCGTATGGCTCAGAGATGACAGAACGTTTCAGTTGTTCATTCCAAGTGATGATAGAGCCGATGCCACCATATTTGTTACGAAGCATTTGTTCTAGTTCTTCTCGATCATCTTCAGGGTAATACACGGTATATGGGTCGAGTGAATAGAGCATGTTATCAATGCCGTCTCTAATAGTTTTATCAGGGTTCAAAGTGTCGACATAGAACATGTCGAGTTCTTTGATGATAGAATTGAATATATCGAGGTTTTTGGCAATCTGGAAATCACGGCTTTCTCCTTTCTCAAAACCCCAGAAAGCAACCGCACTAATTGTAAGCCCAAGAAGTGCTGCTGCATGCCAACTTTTCAATCTTTTCATATTTCTACAATTTTATGTTTTATATCAATCCATTTTTCTCTTGATAGTTCAGTGCCAACAACTTGCACCACTTCTGCAGCAATAATTGAACCTATCTCTGCACATTGATTTAGGTTGTGGTTATTGACAAGACCGTATAGGAATCCTCCTGCAAAATAGTCTCCTGCACCTGTACTGTCAACGCAGTTAGCCTTTTGTGCATGGATCTCTGATAGTTCTTCTTTTGTGGCTATAATCGAGCCTTTAGCTCCCATTTTCACTATGGCGATATCGCAGCATTGTGTCAATTCTCTAGCTGCATCATAAGGCTCAAGACCAGTTAGTGCCTTAGCCTCTTCTTCATTGGCGAAAATGATATCGATATAATTTTCCACCAGATAGGTGCAAAAGTTATGATCTTCAAGAATAATGTTATAGCTAGCCAAATCCATAGCCACCTTCATGCCTGCCTCTTTGGCCATTTTGGCTGCTTGCTCTATTAATTTATGGTTCTGAACTAGGTAACCCTCCAGAAGAAGATATTTATATTGTTTGAATATATCAGGATTTAAGTCTTCTGCCCACAAGTCGATTGATGCTTCCATGTGGTCTGCAAAGGTACGCTCTCCCCCTTGGGAGATAAATGATGTGCAAACACCGGAACTTAAATTGGGCGACACTACCAATAGGTTTTCTACTCCTACGTCAGTAAGACTCTTGGCATATAGTTGACCAATTTTGTCGTGTCCAACTTTTCCTATAAAACCAGTAGGTACACCAAGATGTCCCATTGCCCTGCATGAGTTGGCAATAGAGCCACCAGGGGTAATAATAACATGGTGATGTTCTAGCATCAGTTGTATTTTCCCAAATAGTTCATCGTCTATATGTACCATTCCACCTTTAGGTAGCCCCAGCTCTGTTAAGATGTCATCGTTTCTTAAGATTACTGAAACGTCGGTCAATGCGTTGCCAATCCCTAAAATTTTATCCATACATATATTTTTTTTTGCAAAGATATTGCATATTTCAAAATATCCTATTAATTTTGCACCGCATTTAAGAAAATAAAACAAAAATTCTTCCTTAGCTCAGTCGGTTAGAGCATCTGACTGTTAATCAGAGGGTCCTTGGTTCAAGTCCAAGAGGAAGAGCAAAAGATACAAGTTTTATTTTTCTTCCTTAGCTCAGTCGGTTAGAGCATCTGACTGTTAATCAGAGGGTCCTTGGTTCAAGTCCAAGAGGAAGAGCAAGAGAGGGGATGCATAAAGCGTCCCCTCTCTTATGTCTATCAAAACTTAAAACTTTCATCATTTAATGATGAACAGTTTGTTGAAACCTGTCATTTCAAATACCTTCTTGATTTCGTCGTTAATGTTCTTAACGATAACAGTACCTTTTCTTGCTTTCACACTCTTCAGAATACTGATAAAGATGCGCAAACCGGAACTGCTGATGTATTCCAGTTCTTGACAGTCAAGCTCAACTTCTTTGCAATCAGAATCGATCACGCATTGCACATCCTTAGCCGCTTGAACAGCTGCCAGTGTGTCAAATCTTCCACTAAAAAAAGCAATCATCTTGCCTTCTTCTTCTTTAATCGTTGTGTTCATTTCTTAATATTTTAATGTTATTTATTTCAACGGGTATATTATAATTATAGTTGTCAAGTTTACCGTAAATAGCACAAAGTGCATCCATGTTCCCAAATGGAGGAAGTCTGTGAACTTAAAGCCACCAGGACCATAGATGTGCATGTGTGTTACTGACCCCACAGGAGTAGCATAGCTGATGGTTACCGATGTCATCAGAGCAATGGTAAATGGCATTGGATCACACCCAAGCGAAATAGCTTGATGGTAGATAATGGGAAAGAATACCGCTGCCGCAGAGATATTGCTGAAAAGTTCGCTAACGACAGATGCTAAGAGGCACATAACAATCAGTATTATATATGGGTTTTGTGCACAGAGATCCAATATTGGGTTAGAAATCATCGTCACCAAGCCTGTCTTTGTGATAGCTGTTGGGAACACCATCATGGCGCCAAGTGTGAGTAGGAAGTTCCAATCGATGTACTTGGCTAAACTATCCATACGGCAACATTTAAATAGTAGCATGGCTCCTGCTGCAATCATGGTTGAAGTAATCAAAGGGACTACCTGAAAAGTTGATAGCATGAACATCAGTATCAGGATGCTTGCCGAGATTATGGTGCGAACTCCCAATTGAGGCACAAATTGAGAGTCAAAGAAGGTGAGTGTCCTTCTGAATGTGCTCTCCAGGTTTGTGTCTCTTTTCGATGGGCATTCCAAGAGCAGTGTGTCTCCTGCTTGCAAGACCACTTTACGTGGCTGCTCATCTATACGTCTACCTTGTCTTGCTACAGCAACCAGCACCATATCACTGCGTTTCTCAAAATCGATTTCGCACATACGTGAACCTATCAACTCGCTACCAAAATTCACATATGCTGTGCGCATCTTGCGATTGCTGTCAATCTCATTGATGTTATAAACATGATGGTCAGCTGCCACAAGCCCATGACTGTTTTTCAACTCAATGATTTCATTGATTTGGCCAGAGTATATCAAACGGTCACCGCCAAATATATATTCGTCGGCAGGTACTGGAGAAATCACCTCCTTATCGAAACGAACAATCTCTATCAATGAGCCACCGCGTACGTTTCTCAACCCTGCTTCATCAACTGTTTTCATTACAGCTTCGTTATCGGTAGGTACCAGCAACTCAACCGTATAGTCACTTGTCTCCTCAAAAGACACCTCAGGCGATTCCCTGGGAGGAATCTTGTCGCGTAAAAGAGTAATCAAGACAATACCTACTATGGTGCATACCAATCCAGGTATTAATGGCGCAAACAGGTTAAGTGCCTGACCAGTTTGTTCAACATAAAGGCCTGCCACCACCAAATTAGAAGTATGTCCCAAAAGGGTGCACATTCCACCTAATGTAGCAGCATAGCTTAAAGGCATGAGTAATTTAGAAGGAGCAATGGTTAACTTGCGTGCCCATATTTTAACCATTTCAGTAAACAAATGTGTTACTTCCAAGCATCCTAACATGGCACTCAAAATGGCTGTAGGTATCATTACATGGATTATAGCCTTTCTAAATGTTGATGGTTCACCTAATAAGTGTTTACTTAGCCAATAAAGAACACCAGTATTTAGTAATCCAGCCAATATAATACAGAAAGCACCTGTAACCAAAATAGCTTCGGAACCAAAAGCTTCCATTAAATCATGCTCTGTTATCACGCCTGTAGCAAGAAGGAAGGTGACAGCACCAAGAAAAGTAACCTCTGCTGGCACGCGAGTGCGTGTCAATATGTAGAATAGGCCAATTACCATGATAATAACTAGCCAAATCTGAAATGAAAAGCCAAAAAATGTAGTTACTTCACCCATTTGTCAAACTAAATCGGTCTCTGTCTTTTTATTCTTTTGTAGGGTTAATATATTTTTACCATTAATACGTTCATAAGTCATGTTGTCCATAATCTGGCGCACTAAGTGGATACCCAAGCCACCAATTGGGCGATCTTCTGCTTTCTGGTCAATATCTACTTCTGCTTTGGCGGTAGGATCAAATGCGATACCCGAATCGCTGATGACAAAAACTATGTTATCTCTATCAATGCTAGCAGAAATATCAATCTTACCAGGTTTACCTTGTGGGTATGCATATTTCATAACGTTGACAACAGCCTCTTCCATTGCGAGATTAAGACTCATGGTCAACGAAAAATCCAACCCAACATCTTCGGCAAAGTTTTCTATAAAATCCGATAATAATGGTATTTCAGCAATATTGTTGTTAAGTACAATTGTTCGTAGCATAGCATTTCTTTTACCCTTAAAGAATACAAAATAATAAAGAAAAACTGAAAATGCCAAATAATAAGACTCCCTTTTTATTTTTATGTAGGTGTTTACGCTATAACTGATTGCTAATTGCTACTGTTAGGAAACTGAACTGTATGCCTTCTATCTCACGAAGGGCATCGGCGCAAGCCGTTAACGTGGCAGATGTGGTCATTACGTCATCTACTAACAAAACATGCTTGCCAATCAGGCCATCTTTATGCTTGGTTTTAAATACGCCTTTCATGTTTTCAAATCTTTCGTTTGCTGTTTTCTTTGTTTGTGTCGTTGTATATTTTGTTCTTTCAACAACGTTGGTGATTACGGTAAGTTTACTTTCTTCGGCAATTCCACGGGCAATCCATTCGCTCTGATTGTAGGTGCGTTGCCTTTCCTTGTCCTTGTGAAGTGGAACGGGTATAATACAGTCGATACCGTTAAAGAAACCTGATGCCATTATTTCTGAGGCCATCATCTTGCCTAACTCAAAAGCAAGTTTCTTGCGTCCATGATATTTGAATAGATGAATTGTATGGGCATAAGGAGAATCGTGTGTATAAAAGAACCAGGCTGTAGCTTTTACTATAGGAAATTTGCCCCAAAACTGCTTAATCATTGGGTTTTCATCCCATGTGTGGTACATGGTACGTGGCATCTTTTTTAGACATGATTTACAGAAAATAAGTTCGCTTTCATAAAGCCTTTTACCACATGTAACGCAATAGTGAGGGAATAATAATCTTATCAATGGGTTCCACCAATTATCTATTAATTTCATACTAGCATTGTTAATGAATTCTGCTGCGAAGATACAACATTGTTTTTAAACAACATGCAAATTTGTACAAAAAAATAATCCAAAAAAATGGGTTATTGGAGAACAATGTTAGAGAAAAGTTGTATCTTTGTAACCGTGTTCGGTTACCCAAAACGGGAAACATTTGAGCGAATATTTTAGAAAAAATTTCCCGAAACTGGAAACTTCTGATAATAGTTACCATGAAAAATAATACAATATCAGATATAATGGAGATTAAGAATTTTACAATTACCAAGCGTGATGGATCTAAAGATCGCTTCTCTTTAGACAAGATTATGAATGCCATAGTCAAAGCATTCGAAAGTGTGGAACAACCTGCAGATTTAGGTACTATTTCAAAGATTTTGAGCCATTTGGACATGCATGACGATATTAAAGTAGAAGATATCCAAAACCAAGTGGAAGAAGCGTTAATGCGCGAAGGATTCTATAAGGTGGCTAAATCTTTCATGCTGTATCGACAACAGCACTCAGAAGACAGAGAGACACTTGCCAAGTTGCAATTTTTGGCAGATTATTGTGAATCTGTGAATGCTGCATCTGGCTCAAAGTATGACGCAAATGCAAATGTTGAGCATAAAAATATTGCAACTTTAATTGGTGAGTTGCCCAAGTCTAATTTTATCCGTTTGAATCGTCGTCTGCTTACTGACCGTATTAAAAAGATGTATGGTAAGCAGTTGGCTGATGAATATATTGACAAATTAACGCACCACTTTATATATAAGAATGACGAGACAAGCTTGGCTAACTATTGTGCTTCCATCACTATGTATCCTTGGCTG
The DNA here is from genome assembly GCA_902775375.1 of uncultured Bacteroidales bacterium. Taxonomy (GTDB): domain Bacteria; phylum Bacteroidota; class Bacteroidia; order Bacteroidales; family Bacteroidaceae; genus Bacteroides. The sequence continues at coordinate 342,848 of CACYLU010000001.1, forward strand.
ATTGGTGGTACCATCTCTATTGGCGGTAATAGTACGGCACCAACTAACCTCAAGAGTTTCTGTGGCAGTTTTGTGAATATGGTGTTCATGGTTTCAAGTATGTTGAGCGGAGCATGTGCTACTCCTGAGTTTCTGATGTACATGAATTATTTCATTGGCAAGGAATACGGTGAAGACTACTATAAACGTGCGAATGACTTGGCTGACCTTAGCTTAAAGAAACGCACTATTGACAAGGTTATTACCGATTGTTTTGAGCAGATTGTTTATACATTGAATCAACCTACAGGTGCTCGTAATTATCAGGCTGTATTCTGGAATATTGCTTACTATGATAAGTATTATTTCGAAAGTATCTTTGGTGAGTTTTATTTCCCAGATGGCTCAAGACCGGATTGGGAAGGCCTTTCCTGGTTGCAGAAACGCTTCATGAAGTGGTTCAATAAAGAAAGAACTAAGACACTGCTTACTTTCCCCGTAGAAACTATGGCTTTGCTTACTAATAAGGATGGGGAGTGTCTTGATCCTGAGTGGGGAGACTTTACTGCAGAAATGTATGCTGAAGGTCATTCGTTCTTTACTTATATGAGTGACAATGCTGACTCCTTGAGTTCTTGCTGCCGACTCCGTAATGAGATAACAGATAATGGATTCAGCTATACTTTAGGAGCAGGTGGCGTATCTACGGGTTCTAAGAGTGTGCTGACCATCAACCTTAATCGTTGTGTGCAGTATGCTGTGAACCATAAGTTGGATTATTTGGAATACTTAGGAACTATTATAGACCTTTGTCATAAGGTCCAGTTGGCGTACAATGAGAACCTTAAGGAGTTACAAGCACATGGTATGTTGCCGTTGTTTGATGCTGGCTATATCAATATTTCTCGCCAGTATCTCACCATTGGTATCAATGGACTGGTGGAGGCTGCTGAGTTCATGGGGCTGAAAATTACTCCTAATGACGATTACCTTCACTTCGTTCAGGGTATCTTGGGCCTGATTGAGAAATATAACAAGCAGTATCGTACCAAAGAGGTGATGTTCAACTGTGAGATGATTCCTGCAGAGAATGTGGGTGTTAAACATGCAAAGTGGGATCGTGAAGATGGTTACTTTGTGCCACGCGACTGTTACAACTCTTACTTCTACGTTGTGGAAGACGACTCTTTGACGATTTTAGATAAGTTTAAGTTGCATGGTGCACCTTATATCGAACACCTAACTGGTGGTTCTGCGTTGCATATGAATCTTGAAGAGCATCTTAGCAAGAATCAGTATAAGCAGTTATTGAAGGTTGCTGCTAAAGAGGGTTGTAACTATTTCACATTTAACATACCTAATACTATTTGTAATGATTGCGGCACCATTGACAAACGTTATCTACATGAGTGCCCTCATTGCCATTCAAAGAACATTGATTATATGACTCGTATTATTGGTTACCTGAAGAGAGTGAGCAACTTCTCACAGCAACGTCAGGAAGAGGCTGCCCGAAGATACTATGCATCAGTTGATAAATAATGCTAGATCAAAGATAGATTAAACGTTTAAGAAGTGTCCTCCCCTTTTGTTAGGGGAGGGCATTTCAATGAAAGGAAGAGTCATGTTGAAATATGTTAATACAGACGTTGTATTTCAAGAAATTCCAGATGAGGTAACTCTTGCCATTAATATTTCAAATTGTCCATGCCATTGCCCAGGATGTCATAGCCGCTATTTGTGGGAAGATATCGGATTGTCATTGGATACCGAGGCGATAGATGCCTTTATAATTAAATATGGGAAGAGTATTACTTGTTTGGCTTTTATGGGTGGTGATAGCGATCCTAAGGCTATTAACCTTTTAGCGCAATATATCCATGAGAAGTATCCGCAGTATAAAGTAGGGTGGTATAGTGGCCGACTGCGCATCCCTTCTGTTGTAAATAGGAAGGATTTTGATTACATCAAAATTGGGCCGTATATACGGCATTTAGGACCTTTGGGTAATCCTACTACTAATCAAAGAATGTATAGGCAGAATGACACAGGCACGTTTGATGATATTACTGAAAGATTTTGGAGGAAATGAAGAGAGGCGGATAATACATCCGCCTCTCTTCATTTCCTATTTCCGTTTACGAGTAACTCTTGTTGTTGTTCTCCCATCAGCACCGGCTGTCTCTTTTATTCCTTTGCGCTGCTCCTCCTTGGACATAATATCCTTGCATGCTTCTAAAGAAAGAGTGGAGGGATCTTTTACGGTCTTAGGTATTTTGTAATTGACGCCATTGTAGGTTATATATGGCCCATAGCGCCCATCCATGATTTCCATACTAGGTTCTTCATCAAATTTCTTGAGGTGTCTCTTGGCATCGCTGTCTTTTTTGTCCTTCAATAATTCTATTGCTTCTTCCAATGTAATTTCTAAAGGATCGAGTGCCTTTGGTACTGAAACATAAGACTTTTCGTAATGTATGTAAGGACCAAACTTGCCTGCACCTACAGTAACTGTCATCCCTTCGTATTCACCGAGTAGGCGAGGCAACTTAAACAGGTCGAGGGCTTCTTCCAGCGTAATTGTTTCTATCGACATATTTTTCTTTAACTGGGCAAAGCGTGGTTTTACAGGATCTTCTGCGGAACCTATTTGTGCCATTGGACCAAAACGTCCAATCTTTACACTTACTGGTTTGCCTGTTTTGGGGTCTTTCCCTAAGACTCTTTCACCTACCTTGTGTTCACCTTTTTGAGCAGTGGCCTTTTCTACCATCGGATGGAATTCTTTGTAGAAAGAACGCATTGCGTCAGTCCATTCTTCCTTTCCCTCTGCTATATCATCAAACTCTTTCTCAACATTAGCTGTAAAATTATAATCCAGAATCCTCGGAAAATTGCCATTGAGAAAGTCATTAACCACAGTCCCGATGTCAGTAGGTAGCAACTTGCCCTTTTCCACTCCTGCCATTTCTGTCCCAGTTTTTGCTGTGATTTTGTTACCAGTAAGGTTGATGATTTGGAAGTTACGCTTAAAACCTGGCTTGTCACCTTTTATCACATACTCACGCTGTTGTATGGTTGAGATAGTTGGGGCGTAGGTTGAAGGACGACCGATACCTAATTCTTCCAATTTATGTACTAAGCCAGCTTCTGTATATCGAGTAGGTTGTTGGCTGAAACGTTCAGTAGCGCATATGCTTTTGCGACTTACAATTTGTCCTTTAGTTACAGAAGGCAACTGACGAATCTCATCCTCTACTGTATCATCTTCGGTTGATTCATGATACACTTTTAAGAAACCATCGAATTTCACTACTTCGCCGGTAGCAACAAACTGTTCGGTATCGTTGTCCATACTGATTGTTACTATAGTTCTTTCTAGATCAGCTTCAGCCATCTGTGATGCGATGGTCCGTTTCCAAATTAGGTCATATAAGCGTTTCTCTGCCCCTGTACCTTCAATGGTAGCATTTTCTATATAAGTAGGGCGTATAGCCTCATGTGCTTCTTGAGCACCTTTTGCTTTAGTAGTAAACTGGCGATTGTGAACGTACTTATCACCCATTTGTTCAGCAATGACTTTGCGGCTTGTGTTAATGGCGAGGCTGCTTAGGTTCACAGAGTCGGTACGCATGTAGGTAATCTTACCAGATTCATACAATCCTTGCGCTAAACGCATGGTCTGAGCAACAGATAGACCTAATTTTCGACTGGCTTCCTGTTGCAGTGTACTGGTAGTAAAAGGTGGGGCAGGATATTTCTTCACAGGGTGCTTTTCTATCCCGCTGATAGTGAACTTCGCATTTTTGCAGTTTTCTAAAAACAGCATTGTCTCTTTTTCTGAAGGGAATCGTTTTCCTAACTCAGCCTTTAGATTACAGGTCTTACCATCTTTGTCTTCCCAGATAAAGTCAGCAGTCACACGGAAAGCAGCTTTTGGCTGGAAAGCCTGTATCTCACGCTCACGTTCTACAATTAGCTTCACGGTTACGCTCTGCACACGACCTGCGGATAGTGACGGTTTTACTTTTTTCCAAAGCACAGGTGAAAGTTCAAAGCCTACGATTCTGTCAAGTACCCTACGTGCTTGCTGGGCATTTACTAAGTTGATATCAATGTCGCGAGGCTCTTCTATGGCCTTCAATATCGCGTCTTTGGTAATCTCGTGGAACACGATACGTCTGGTGTTCTCTGGCTTTAGTTTCAGCACTTCCTGCAGATGCCATGAAATAGCTTCTCCCTCACGGTCCTCATCAGAAGCGAGCCAAACCATATCAGCTTTCTCCACCTGTGACATCAGTTTACTCACTACCTCTTTCTTGTCCTCTGGGATTTCATATACAGGGGTAAAAGTATCTATGTCTATACTGAATGTCTTCTTCTTCAGGTCTCTGATATGGCCGTAGCTTGGCATTACCTTGTAATCCTTTCCTAGGAATCTTTCTATGGTCTTTGCTTTAGCTGGTGACTCAACTATGACTAAGTTTTGCATAATTATTATTTAAAAAATAAAGTCTATTTACATTCTTTCTGGAACCTCTATCCCGAGTAAGCTCATGGCCAGTTTTATAACTTTTGCCACATTAGCTGATAGGGCCAAACGGAACAATTTGACTTGTTCGTTCTCCTCTCGCAGAATACTAAAATCGTGATAGAATTGGTTGAATTCCTTCACCAAATCATAAGCATAGTTGGCTATTTCTGATGGGCTATAGTCTTTTGCCGCTTCAGCAATGGTAACAGGGAATTCTGCCAGATGTTGTATCAGACTTTCTTCCTTCTCGTTCAGCTGAATATCATGATTCAGTTCAGTAGGGATTATGATCCCTGCCTCAGCTGCCTTGCGTAAAACCGACTGTATGCGAGCATAGGTGTATTGGATGAATGGCCCTGTATTTCCGTTGAAGTCGATAGACTCTTCTGGATTAAATGTCATGTTTTTACGGGCATCCACCTTTAAAATAAAGTACTTCAGTGCGCCCATTCCTACAATGCGGGCAATCTCAGCTGCCTCTTTCTTGGTCAACCCGTCCAACTTACCTAATTCCAGAGATGTCTGCTGAGCTGTAGCTACCATCTCGTCCATCAGGTCATCGGCATCTACTACCGTACCCTCACGGCTCTTCATCTTGCCGTTAGGAAGTTCCACCATGCCGTAAGAGAAATGAATAAGGTCTTTTCCCCACTTGAATCCAAGTTTGTCGAGCAGAATACTCAATACCTGGAAATGATAATTCTGTTCATTACCTACTACATAAATCATCTGATCGATGGGGTAGTCATTGAAACGTTGTTGTGCAGTACCAATGTCCTGAGTCATATATACTGATGTCCCATCTGAACGCAATAACAACTTATGGTCAAGCCCTTCTGCCGTCAAGTCAGCCCAAACAGAGCCGTCCTCCTTCCTGTAGAACAAACCTTTATCCAGACCTTCCAGCACTTTCTTCTTGCCGTCAATATAGGTGTTTGATTCATAGTATATTTTGTCGAATGAGACACCCATACGCCTGTAGGTTTCATCAAAGCCGGCATATACCCAGCTATTCATCTTTTCCCACAAAGCACGTACTTCTGGGTCACCTGCTTCCCATTTCACCAACATCTCATGAGCCTCTTTGATGAGGGGAGAGTTGGCCTCGGCCTCCTCCTTACTCATACCCTGTTTCATCATCTCTTCAACCTCTGCTTTATAATGCTTGTCGAATGCTACATAGTAGTCACCTATTAGATGGTCGCCTTTTTTGCCTGCTGTTTCAGGGGTCTCTCCGTTACCCCATTTCAACCAAGCCAACATAGATTTGCAGATATGTATACCACGGTCGTTCACGATGTTGGTCTTAACTACTTTATTACCGTTGGCTTGCATGATATTGGCAAGTGATGCACCCAGCAGGTTGTTTCTTACATGTCCAAGATGCAGAGGCTTATTGGTGTTAGGAGAAGAATACTCAATCATTACTAGTGGTGATTGCTCTGTAGCCTTGCGGAAACCGTATTGCGACTGCCTGTTGATGTCAGCCAGCATTTCTATCCATTCTGATGAGGCAATAGTCAGGTTTAAGAAGCCCTTTATTACATTGAAGGATGCCACGGCAGGCTGGTTGGCTACGAGGTACTCACCAATCTCCTGTGCTGTTTGTTCCGGTTTTTTCTTAGATAGTTTCAGGAAAGGAAATACCACTAAAGTAAGGTGGCCTTCAAATTCCTTCTTTGTCTTCTGTAATTGAATAAGATTTGCGGGAGCTGCTTCCCCGTACAATGATTGGATTGCTTCCGCAATCGAACTGGTCAGTTTCTCATTGATCTTCATGCTTCCAATAATTTTGGCTGCAAAGATAGTGTAAAGCAGAAAACCAGCAAAATTAATTAAGTTTTTTTTTAATAAGGTATATTCCTATCTTATAAAGATAGATTTTTTTAAAGATTAAGATTTAAAATCTCCAGTAAGGGTACGTTTGATACGTCGCCATGCTTTTGCCCAAAATGAATTAGTACGGCCATAATATAGTTCAAACTGATGACGGGCAAAGAGATTCTCTTCTATAATAGGTTCCATTGTTACTGGTATTGGGCGCTGCCAGAGATTACTATTGTAGAGATTACCCCCCCCACAATTGGTCCCACTATTGTCAAAGCCTTCATTCTGCACCAAAGAACGTCCCACATTCAGTGAGAGCATGTCGTCTAAAAATAAAGAGGCATTCCATCGTATAGCCCATGAGTTGTTCAAACCAACAATTTGGCGACGCAACATACGTGTGAAACCATACTTACCATTGAAGTCAAATTGCTTCGTTAGCTTCCTATCTTCCAACTGCTGCAATAGTTGCTCACCGTTGGGGTTAAAATGTTGCCAGGCACGCTTCCAGGTGGCCCAACCCCAACTCCCCGTCCATTTGATAAGGAAGGTTATCGGCATGTCTGGACTGTTTATAAAGTCGCAAGCCTGTATATGTCCAACTCGTATTTCGTCTTTATATACCTCTAAGGCATCGTTCATGAATTGCAGGAAGTAGGGTGCCACTACCAGATCGTCTTCCACCACAATCACCCTCTCATAGTCTTCCACAAAACGAGATACTGCCTCTATGATGTTATCGGCAAGGCCCCAATTCTTGCCTCGCTCAATGATGGTGACGCTGTTGAATGACTTTCGGTCATGATGTTGTTCATAATATGTAAGGAAATCTCTTACTTCCTGCACACTTTCTTCGGCATCAGGGTTCTTGGCACCATCAGAAATAATATACAGATCACTTTCTTTGGCAAGTGTGTTGCGTTGCAGGCTGTCTAGGCAACGCTTTAGGTGCTCTAAGCGGTTGTAGGCGAAAACAAGGATCGGGGCTAACATTGACCAGAGAATTAAAACTATGTATTAATAGATGAGAACTTCGCCTTCTTACGAGCAATGATTACCAGCAGTGACTTGCCCAATAGTTGGAGGCTGATGTCTAAGAAAACTGAAAAATCTTTCCATTTGCCTTTTGTCATAGCTTGCAGGGCTTTCTTTACAGGGGCCAATACACCCATAGCAAATGCTTTGGCAAAATGATAGTTGATATTGGCATATTCCGATAAATGATAAACCTTCTCAGTGCGTAGGTAAATAGTACGATTAAATGGTCGTTGTGCCCTATCGTGATAGCCTAAAGCAGTAGGGACATAGCCTATCTGATAACCGTGATATTGCAATCGGTTCACATAGTCTTTATCTTCACCATAATGGTAGAATAGGGGGGCGAACAATCCTACTTCCTTGATAACAGTAATAGGAATGTACCATATGGCAGCATTGATAAATTGGCAATTGAGGATGGAGGATTGAGAATAACCCATCTTTACTACTTTTTTACTAATGTAAGTAGCAAAGCCTGGATCCAGCTCGCTGCCATTTCCTGTCATGTGTATAGGTGAGATAATACCAAATTCCGGATGCTGCAAACTTACTTCCATTAATTGAAGTAGTGCGCCAGGTGCTAACCAGGCATCCTGGTTAATGAGTAATACACCGTCATACCCCTCGTCCATAGCTATCCGAATACCGATATTATTAGCTGCACCAAAGCCGAGGTTGTGTTTGTTGGCAATGAGTCGCACTTGTTGGTAGCGCTCATGAATAGTGGAGATGGTCTCATCGGTTGAGGCATTGTCTACCACCAGTATATCGGTTAGCTGCGAACTTCCCAGCAACGAGGGCAGACAACGGTCAATCCACGGCATGAAATTGTAGGAAACAATGATGGAGAGAATGGGCTTTTGGTCATTATTCTTTTTCATGATTGCTCCTTTCTTCTTTGCTAAAGAGGTAACTCATGCTTTCTTTCAAGATGACAGAGCCTGCAGCCCAAAGTATCACCACATAAGATACGCTGACCAGCACTATTTTCAGAAACAGACTCACGTAGATGTTTCTGACATCTTCTAGCAGATAATGACACCCGATGGTCAATACTGCTGCTAACAGCATATAAGGTGAGATATCATGTAGCATGTCAACAAGTCGCAATCCCACTTCTAGGTGTACAAACCACCACCAAACTAATAGCCATCCTATATTGATGCCTACAAAGATACGCAACATCCAGTCAAAGCCAAAAGGATAGGCCCCTATTACGGCTGCCAATAGAGTGGTGCACAGAGCAATGGTGCACCACATATATACATTGGAATGCCCCCGCGTTATAATCAGGTTAGCAAACAGGTTGTTTAACGGAACAAAAGCGCCCCAGATGCATAACATACTTAGGATATGTGCGCTGGCCAACCATTTCTCGGTGATGGCTATAACAATCACCTCTTTTGATGCCAAGCTCAGGCCAAACATGGCAGGAAAACTGACGAATGCGGTAAACCGCAACAACTTGCGAAATACACGTAATAGTCTATCTCTATCTTCATCCACTTTGGCAAAAACGGGTTGTGCCACGCCATTCAGCATGTTGTTCACAAAGGTATGTCCCATCTGATTCCACTTGTTGGCTTGTGTGAAGTTACCTACCTCATGCACGTTGTAGAACTTGCCAATCAAGTTGGCAAACAGGTTCTGATTGATGATGGTAAATACATTTGTCACGACCAGTTTGCTGCTGAAACCTATCATGGATTGTATAGGTCTAAGGTTAAAACTTAAGGAAGGATGCCAACGGGTATATGCATATGAAAGTAGGGTCATTATGCTCACATAAACGATGGTTTGAGTAGCAATGCCCCAGTAGGCAAAACCATTAGCTGCCATAGTCACGCCTACGATACCTGAAACAATTAGAGCTATAATGGTAATTAGATTGTTCTCTTTTACCATCAGGTTGCGGAACATCATTGCGCGAGGAGCGATGTTGAGGCTAGAGATCACAAAACCCAAAAACAAATAGCGTGCCAATGACGTGAGCTGTGGCTCGCTATAGAAACGGGCTATTAGTGGTGCCGCCATGAACAAGGACAAATATATGATAACGCTGCATGCGGTGCAGAACCAAAACACAGCGTTATAGTCCTGCTGGCCCACCTCTTTCTTACGGTTAAGTGCAGAGATGAAGCCTCCTTCCTGCAAGGCACTAGCAATGCTCGAGAAGACTGCTAGTAGGCCAACCATACCATAGTCAGCTTGTGTGAGTAGACGGGCTAAGAATATGCCAAAGGCGAGGTTCAGCAATTGCTGTATGCCGTTGCTCACCCCGCCCCATAGCAGTCCTTTAGCGGTCTTTTCCTTCAGACTTTCCACTATCTTATAGCATTAACCTTGCACTATAAACGATAAACAGGAAACTATCAACTCACTTGGCATCCAGGTTTCACCTCTTTGGAGGTAGTTACTACACTTAGGCTCTCGTCGCTATCAACGGCTGAGAGGATCATGCCTTGACTCTCAATACCCATCATCTTACGAGGAGCGAAATTGGCAACAAACAGAATGCGGCGGCCCACCAGTTCCTCTGGATGTTCATAAAAAGCTGCGATGCCTGAGCAGATGGTACGGTCGGTACCCGTTCCATCGTCAATGGTAAATTGCAGCAGTTTCTTTGATTTAGGCACTGGTTGACAAGCTTTCACTAAACCCACACGGATGTCGAGTCTCTCAAATGTCTCAAAGCTCACTGTATCCTTGAATGTAGCAGGCTTCCACTGGGCTTGCTCATTTGCTTTCTTGGTGTCGAGCAGTTTCTGAACTTGTGCTTCTATTACACTGTCATCAATCTTCTCAAACAATAATTCAGGTTCAGCCAACTGATGTCCGGCTTGCAACAGGTCTGTACGTCCCAGCTGTTCCCAGTCGAAGCTTTCCATGTTCAGCATCTGGCGCAACTTCGCGCTGCTGAATGGTAAAAATGGCTCGAAAGCAATGGCCAGGTTGGCAGTCAGTTGCAGAGATATGTTCAAAATGGTTTCCACACGCTTAGGATCAGTCTTCCATACTTTCCAAGGTTCACAGTCAGTAATATACTTGTTACCAATGCGAGCTAGGTTCATGGCTTCCTTCTGGGCATCACGGAATTTAAAGCCATCAAGCAACTCTTCCACCTTGGCCTTCACGTCGGCAAACTCCTGCAGGGTTTGCTTATCATAATCGGTCATTTCACCGCATGCTGGCACCACGCTGTTCCAGTATTTTTTCGTCAGTTGCAGGGCACGGTTCACGAAGTTACCATAAATAGCTACCAGTTCGTTATTGTTTCGATCCTGATAGTCTTTCCAGGTAAAGTTATTATCCTTAGTTTCTGGGGCGTTGGCTGTCAGTACATAGCGTAGCACATCCTGCTTGCCAGGGAAATCTACCAAGTATTCATTGAGCCATACTGCCCAGTTCTTAGATGTTGATATCTTGTCATTCTCCAAATTTAAGAACTCATTGGCTGGCACGTTGTCGGGCATGATGTATTTGCCATGCGCTTTCATCATGGTTGGGAAAATGATGCAGTGGAACACGATGTTGTCCTTGCCGATAAAGTGTACCAACCGGGTGTCTTCATCTTGCCACCATTTTTCCCATGCTCCCCACTTCTCTGGCTCACGGTCACACAATTCCTTCGTATTGCTGATGTAGCCGATAGGAGCGTCAAACCATACATAGAGTACCTTACCTTCCGCTCCCTCAACAGGCACAGGGATGCCCCAATCCAAATCGCGAGTCATGGCACGAGGCTCCAAATCCAAGTCTAACCATGATTTACATTGGCCGTATACATTAGGTCTCCACTCTTTGTGACCTTCCAATATCCACTGTTTCAGCCATTCTTGGTATTGGTTAAGTGGCAAGTACCAGTTCTTTGTCTCACGCAGTACTGGCACCTCACCAGTCTCTTTCGAGCGTGGGTTAATTAGCTCGGTAGGCTCCAATGCGCGTCCGCATCCTTCTTCGCACTGGTTGCCATATGCTTGCTTATGGCAGTAGGGACATTCGCCCACCACGTCACGGTCGGTCAGGAACTTTTGGTTTTTCTCATCGTAGAACTGTTGACTGGTTTTTTCAACCAACTTCCCGTCATCATAAAGTTTGCGGAAGAAATCTGCGGCAAATTTATGATGAATTTTCGATGTGGTACGGCTATAGATGTCGAACGAGATGCCAAACTCCTTGAACGAATCTTTGATAATCTTATGATAGCGATCCACTACATCTTGAGGTGTGATGCCTTCTTTGCGAGCACGTTGAGTCACAGGCACTCCATGTTCGTCAGATCCACCTATAAAGATGACCTCTTGTTTCTTTAGCCGCAGGTAGCGGGCATAGATGTCTGCCGGCACATATACTCCTGCCATGTGGCCTATGTGTACAGGTCCGTTGGCGTAGGGCAGTGCAGCTGTAATGGTTGTTCTCTTGAATTGTTTTTCCATATATGGTTTTGTTTTATAGCTATTAATGTCTGCAAAGTTACGGAAAATCGAGCGCAGAACAAAATAAGCTTGCTTATTTTTTATGCCGAGATGAAGTAACTTATCCAAAGATAGAGAAAAAACATACTCCATAAATGTTTATATTGAAAATACGTAACGGTGAATGAATAAGCAGAAAGGGACGCTGCATCACGCAGTGTCCCTTTCTGTTAGTTAGTGCTATTTGATTTTGAGAGAATGAAACTTCACAGCTTCTAAGATCACTAACAATATAATGTTTAAAGCAAATGAAAATGTTATTTTAATAAAGCAAATGAAAAAACTTCTATTTTCTGATTCTCTCTTGTTGCTCTATGGATTTCAACTGGCGTGACAAACTATCTTTTGTTTGCAAGTCAGTACTTTCGGCCTCATTACCCAACGCCACCGAAGGTGAGGTAATCTGTTGACCGATGGTGTCGTTTACTGCCATCCGACCATAGTCCTGCAACAGGGAGCGTTCAGCTAGGTTGCCCAATGCCAATAGCACAGCCACAGCGGCTGCTGCCTTTGCGATGGGTGCCAAACGGCTAAAGATGGATATGCTCTTGGCTTTCACAACGGGCATCTCGATTTGCTTCAGCAGTCGCTCATCGAAGTCGCTGTCAAGGTGCTCGTTCTGCAAGAACTCCTCATAGTCGAACAGGTCCTTATAGCGCATCAAGTGCTGGGGCACATCATTACTGTTGAAGAACTGGCGCAATTGCCTTTCTTCGTCGACAGTGGTCTCTGCCTCCCAATACCGATGCAAAAGTTGTTCAATTCTTTGAGTGTTCATAAGCATACAATCTTAATAAACCTTGCTTCACTTTCTGCCTAGCCCTGAACAGGTTAATCTTCACTTGTTCTTCAGTGATGTCCAGTACTTGGGCAATTTCCTTATAGCTTTTCTCCTCGATGTCGCGCATCTGCATAATTTCCCGTTGCTTATCAGGCAACCTTTCCATCAGCTTATGCACCCACATCAGGCGTTCATTTTGTTCCAGCTTTTCGTAAGGGGTGGTATCATCCAAAGTCCGGTCATGTGCCTCGGTCAGTTCCTCTGTTCTGGCATCCATTTTCTCGCGAATGTCAATGGCGAGGTTCTTGGTAAGTGTCAGGCAATAAGCTTCAACGGATTCCAGTGAGTTCCATTCCTCTCTCTTGTTCCAGACCTTAATGAACGTTTCCTGAACGATATCCTCTGCCTCTGCGCTGTCGAATGTAATGCGTAGCGCAACGCGGAAGAGTTTGTTCTTCAGCGGAAGAATATCGTCACGAAAGCTGATTTCTTTCATCTCTTCATTAATATAGACGGATGAAACCGTGAAAAGTTACACGTTCTCTCAAAAATATTATCTGATTTTTGTTCCTTGATGCCCGTCAATGGCATTGGCAGCGGTGATAATGACCTCTTTTACACCCGCATCTATGGCTTGGAAGGCATTCTCTAACTTGGGTATCATCCCCCCTTGTATTACACCTTGCCCTACAAGTTCGGTAAATTGCTGGCGGTTGATGTCAGCTATCACACTATTGTCGTCTGCTTCATCGCGCAGCACGCCTTTCTTTTCAAAGCAATAGATAAGGGTAACGTCGAAATAGGGGGCAAGTCCTTTGGCTGTTTCGCCGGCAATGGTGTCAGCGTTGGTATTAAGAATATTGCCTTTGCCATCGTGAGTGAGGGGAGCCATCACTGGAATGATACCAGATTGAATCAAGGAGGCTAATCGTTCGCCATCCACTTTTTTAACATCGCCCACAAAACCATAGTCGATGTCTTTTACTGGGCGCTTATTAGATAGGATGACGTTCATGTCGGCACCTGTTAGTCCTACTGCGTTAATGCCCCTGGCTTGTAGGTCTGCCACAATGTTCTTGTTGACCAAACCGCCATAGACCATAGTCACCACCCTTAGCATATCGGCATCAGTGATGCGACGGCCATTCACCATCTTGCTCTCTATACCCAGTTGTGTGGCAATCTTAGTGGCAGAGCGGCCTCCTCCATGCACCAGTACTTTGGGGCCTTCAATAACAGCAAAGTCGTTGAGCAGTTTTTGCAAAGTAGCTTCTTCTTCAACGATTTTGCCACCAACTTTAATAACTGTCAGCTTCGTTCTCATTTACTCCAAATATGTGTAGCCATAAAGTCCCGAGCGGTAGTTTGACAAGAATTCCTTGCCCTCATCTACCGTAATCTTGCCTTCCTTTACTGACTTGCTTACCCAGGTTTCCAATGTGCGTACCAGTTTCTTCGGATTGAACTGCACATAGTCGAGCACTTCAGCAACTGTCTCACCGTCAATTACCTGATCGATGCTGTAACCTTTCTCGTCAACAGAGATATGCACGGCATTGGTATCGCCAAACAGATTGTGCATATCGCCCAAGATTTCTTGGTAGGCACCCACAAGGAACACTCCTATATAATAATGTTCCTTTTGTTTTAGGGAATGTACAGGCAGGTAGTTGGATACACTGCGTGTGGTGATGAAGCTGGCAATTTTACCATCAGAGTCGCAGGTGATATCCTGCAATGTAGCCTCTTTGTCGGGTTTCTCATCTAAGCGCTGCAGCGGCATGATGGGGAATATTTGGTCGATAGACCAAGAGTCGGGCAGTGACTGGAACAGTGAGAAGTTGCAGAAATATTTATCTGCCAATAATTTGGGTAATCCACGCAACTCATCAGGCGTATGTTTTAGGTTCTGAGCTATATGGTTCACCTCACGCATCACACTCCAATACAGGCACTCTATCTGTGCACGGGTCTGCAAGTCAACCAGCCCATGACTGAATAGGTTCAGTGACTCATCACGAATTTGTTCGGCATCGTGGAATGCCTCCAGCATTGTGTTCTGGCTCAGTTTGTCCCAGATGGTATAGAGCTCACGTACCAACTCATGGTCTTCAGGTTTGATATCTATATCATCATCCCATTCTGGTAGGTGAGCCGTTTCCAGTACATCGAAAATCAGAACGGAGTGATAAGCCGACAAGGCGCGACCACTTTCAGTGATGATGTTGGGATGAGGAATGCCGTTTTTGTCGCTGATATCTACCAGTGTGGAGATAGCATCGTTCACATACTCTTGGATAGAGTAGTTTACACTGCCTTCATTGCTGCCTGAACGTGTACCGTCGTAGTCTACGCCCAAACCACCACCGATATCCACAAACTCAATGTTGAAACCCAAACGATGTAGTTGCACATAGAACTGCGATGACTCCACCAAAGCAGTTTGAATGTGGCGTATCTTTGTTACCTGACTGCCAATGTGGAAATGAATCAGTTTGAGACAGCCTTCCATTTTTTTCTCCCTTAGGAAGTCAAGAGCCTCGAGCAATTCACTAGAGGTTAAGCCAAACTTGCTGGCATCTCCACCGCTTTGCTCCCATTTGCCACTGCCTGATGAAGCCAACTTAATGCGTATGCCTATATTAGGACGCATATCCAGTTTCTTAGCAATTTTGGCAATCAGTCGTAACTCGTTCATCTTCTCTACCACCAGAAAGATACGTTTGCCCATTTTCTGAGCCAGCAGTGCAAGTTCAATGTAACTCTCATCTTTATAACCGTTGCATATAATCAGTGAGTCAGAATCCATGTTGGTGGCAATCACGGCATGCAACTCTGGTTTAGAACCAGCTTCCAGTCCAAGATTGTATTTCTTACCATGGCTTACTACCTCTTCTACCACAGGCCTCATCTGGTTTACCTTAATAGGATAAATGATAAAGTTCTGAGCTTTATAATTGTATTCCTCCGATGCCCTCTTGAAACAATGTGAAATCTTCTCAATGCGGTTGTCAAGGATGTCAGGGAAACGTACCAGCATTGGAGCTGTAACATCGCGTAAAGCCAGTTCATCCACCAGCTCTCTCAAATCGACTTCAACCCCGTCTTTCAACGGAGTAACTACCGCATGACCCTTGTCATTGATACCAAAGTACGAAGCTCCCCAGCCTTTAATGTTGTAGAGTTCTTCAGAATCCTCAATACGCCATTTTCTCATTTCTCTGTTATATTGCTAATTAGGTTATAAATCAGTTTGGATGGCAAAAGTAATAAAAATAAGAATAAAACTATTATATTTGCCAGAAAAACAACCGATATGAAGGGTTATAAGATTGAAATATGCGCTAATTCGTCTGAAAGTGCTATTATTGCCCAACGTAGTGGCGCCGATAGGGTAGAACTTTGTGCAGGTATGCCTGAGGGAGGTACCACACCGTCTTTTGGTGAGATAGCGGCAGCCAGGACCAAACTAAAAAGGACTAAACTGCATGTCATTATTCGTCCTCGCGGGGGTGATTTCTGCTATTCACCTGCCGAGATAAGGATCATGACTAATGATATTAAAATGGCTAGCTCTTTAAATGTTGATGGTTTCGTGTTTGGCTGTCTAACTCCTGATGGGGACGTAGATAGTGCGGCCATGAAGAAACTGATGAAAGCAACAAAAGGCAAAAGCGTCACCTTTCATCGTGCTTTTGATATGTGTCGCGACCCTTTCCGTGCGTTGGAAGATATTATTGCTTTAGGCTGTGACCGCATCCTTACCTCTGGGCAACAAGCCACGGCTGAAAAGGGGATACCGCTCATAATAAAACTAGTAGAACAGGCTGCCGGGCGTATTATTATCATGCCTGGGAGTGGTATAACTCCACAAAATATTTGTAAGATAGCAGAAGAGACGGGTGCAGCCGAGTTCCATTTCTCAGGGCGTAGAGTGGTAGATAGCCCAATGCTATATCGTAACTCGGAAGTCTCAATGGGTGGGACAGTACATATTGATGAATACGCACGGTTGTTGACTGATCCAGAGGTTGTGAAGGCGGCAATAGTTGCCCTAAAGAGTTTCTGATCTTTGAATTCATAATTTATACTATTGCTATGAAAAAGTTAGTAGGAATGATGTTACTGGCTTTGATGATAGGAGCCAGCACAAAAGCTAAAGTGAGATTGCCACATTTGGTTGGTGATAATATGGTGTTACAACAGCAGACTGATGCCCGTTTGTGGGGATGGGCTGATGCCGGTAAGACAGTGCGGGTAACGGTCTCATGGAACAACGACACCTATACTGCGAAAGCGGATTCACAAGGCAAGTGGATGGTGACTGTCAAAACACCTGATGCATCATTCACTCCGCTGAGTATTACCTTTGACGATGGTGACAAGACTACCATCAACAATGTACTCAGTGGTGAGGTGTGGGTATGTGCAGGGCAAAGCAATATGGAAATGCCCATCAGGGGGTTTAATGACTGTCCTGTGGATGATTATAACCAGGTGGTGGCAGATGCCATTAATTCATCTGGTATCCGTCATGCAAAGATACCAAGCATTATGCGCATGACTCCTCAAGAGGATGCTGAGACTGAGTGGATTGATTGTAATCCAAATACTGTGCCTGAATTCAGTGCTACCGGTTATTTCTTCGCTCGCATGGTGAGGCGTACTTTGAACATTCCCGTCGGACTGATTGAGGCCAACAAGGGTGGAACTCGTGTAGAAAGTTGGCTAAGCGAAGAGAACTTGCGCAAAGTTACAGATGAGTCGCTCGATTCTTTGGAGAATGTCAAAAAATATCCAATGGAATATATGCGTCCTTTGGTATGGGGTAATGCTACATTCCATCCTATCTTGAACTATACAGTGAAAGGTATCTTGTTCTACCAAGGTTGTTCAAATGTAGATGATCACCGCGCCGAATACGCTGAACGCTTGGCACTCTTGGTGAAGCAATGGCGTGAACAGTTTAACTTGGGTGAGATACCATTCTATTATGTGGAGATAGCCCCATATTTCCAAGGTGATGTGAACAATACAAACTCCGCTTTATTGCGTGAGCAGCAGTTCAAAGCATTGAGTATGATTCCTAACAGCAATATGGTGTGCACCAATGATGCTGTATATCCCAGTGAAACGCACAATATCCACCCAGCCCAGAAGCAGAAGGTGGGTGAACGATTGGCGTTTATTGCTTTGAATGAAACTTATGGCATGGATGCATTCCGTTGCAAGAGCCCGTCATTCAAAAGTATGGAGGTGAAAGATAATCAAGTAAGATTGCTGTTCAATGATACCTACTTGGGTTTCACCCGTCAGTATGGTTTCGAAGGCTTCGAGATAGCTGGAGCTGACAAAGTGTTCCATAAGGCAAACGAATCACAATCCCAGTATTCTTGGTTTACTGGTGAACTAAGCATAACCATTTCTTCAGATGAGGTTCCTAACCCTGTGGCAGTGCGCTATTGCTTCCGCAACTTTCAATTGGGCAATGTGAAGAATATGGCAGGCTTACCACTCATTCCGTTCCGTACGGACGATTGGGATCAGTAAGTTCAGGATACTTTATACCAAAATGTCCTGTGATGGCTGCCAATAAAAAATAATAATTATCTGCTAAATAATTGTAGCCAGAAGGTGCACCGCCTTTCGTACGCCAGTCCACGCTCTGCACATATCCTGGGAATACGCCAGAATGGGTGTATTCCCTTTCAAAAGTGGCCAGCATCTTAAAGAGAATGTCATCAGCTTCAGATCTTAAACCCACATGATACAGGGCATTGAGAAAATGGCAGGCAGCTTGTCCGCATAGACCGCCATTCTCGTAGCGTCCCCAGCGTGTCATCTCGTCCCAAGTGCCTTTGTCTTCTTTAGCCACCGGCAGTAAGGGCCCAGGCACACCATACACTCCGTCATACCCCTGCTCTTGCATCTTGGCAAGCATGATGCGCATCATAATCTCACCCAACTCTTGCGGAACTATTCCTTCATTGATTGCCATTGATGTGATGAATGTAAACATATAATCGTGCTTTCTTCCATCTTGGCTTACCCATCCGGCATAGACTCCAGTCTCAGGATTGTAGAAAGTATGATGAAAGGCATGTCTGAACATCGAGAGTGCCTGTTCAATAGGACGTGTGTTTTCATGCAGCTTGTCAAAAACCTTTTGCATACCCCCAAGTGCTCTGTATGCTTGTAGATTCAGGTAGGCATCTTTGTGTCCAAAGGCAAAATCATCCCACCAGTTAAAACTGCTTCTCTCATCCTCCAGCTTATTACCATGAAAAGGTGCTTCAAAGATGCCGTCATGATCAATATCCCTGTCCAATACCCCTTTCACCAAACGTTTAATTTCAGGCAGATACTGTCGGATAAATGGCCAATCATGAGTAGTAATCAGGTAGTCATATAGTGCAATGAGTGTGATTTCCGTGCACTCATACCCAAAGTCAGCTATACGATTGTTTTGGGGGTCTATGCGTTCTTGCAGTGCTATTTCGATAGAGTTCTTCAAACCGTCAATCATTGAAAATGATGCATCTAAGGCAGGAGTAAAAGGCAATAAGTCAGCTCTGAATGCTAAAGCCAAATGGCCTATACCTGAAAGCATAATGTTGTCGCCCATCGTCATGGTTTCTGGATTTAGGGTGAATGCATTCTGCCAACAACGTCGCAAACCATCAAATTTGGCATCACTTAGGTCAACACCGGACAGATGTGGATAGTTGTCCTCCAGTACGGTAAATTTGATGGTGGTTCCTGCAACAGGTTTCTCTGCATGGAATGATAAAACAACAGAGCCCAAGTGTACTGACTTCCTGTAAGTATGACCTCCTCTGTTGAAGGGGCCTAATGAAAGGCCAGTGTTATCATAGTCTGGTAAGAAATGTTCCTGCAAATATACAGTTGGCTCGCTGGCCTCAATCTTTACTAATCCATAGTCAGGAAAATGTAGCACAGCAGGCAACTGAAACGAAGCTTTCACAATGCGTGGAGTATAAAAAGTCTCAGGAGTGTCATACTGTGCTGAGGGTGGGTTGTCTGCCTTCTTTGACCACACTGATACTGGTGATACATCAGGTGCGGTATGAACACGGAAAAGTTCTCCATCCATCTTATTCTCTGCCATGATGTCAATGGCAAAAGTACGGGGCCCCATTGGATAGACAGAGCAATCTCGTACTTCTCCTTTGCCAAAATCCAAATGCTTATAACTGATGATTCCAGCTTGATAGTCTGCCTGGTTTTCTACTTTGCCAAAAGAATCCTGCTGATTGCCTGTCAGCACGCCACCCTTGCCAGGACGCAACAACGAGCGGTCGGTATAGCGTGTACTTCTAGCGCCAGCCTCTACCCCCAAATAAGACATCATGGGAAAGGCTTTTGCCCAAGCAACAGCATAATAAGGAGATACAAAAGTGATGAACTCTCCACCTCGGTCTATCCTGACTTGTGTGGAATCTACTTGTGCCGATAAAATGTTGCAGCACAATAAACCATATAGAAATAGAAGGATGCTTTTTTTCATTTTTGCTGTTGTATAAATGACAATACATCAGAGAATGTGCCTACCCATATTTCCGGGTGTGCAGCCAAGTAATCTAACATCTGTTGATGTTCGGTTGTATCCACCGACAACCAGTCGCCCCCAATGCCATGAAACAATATGACCCCTGCACCGCCATGAGCCAATACTTTCTCAATAAATGCAATCATTTGTGACGCTTTGTAACCAGGAAGGGCTGTGAAAGAAGGAATATTGGCTGGGTTTAACTGAGAAGGTGATGTAATTACCTCCTCTGAGTCAGTCATACGGGCAAAGTTGCAGATGCCTTGCTGTATCATGGGGACACCATATTCTTCTCCACCCGCTTTGTGTTGGCCACAAGGATAGGCAAAGCTATGTTGACTCTTGCCGTCAATGGCGCTCAGAAAACCATTCATGATTTTAATCTCATTCAACATTTCTTCCAGCGTGTAGCAATTCAGTGCGCGACAATGACCTAAGGTATCCGCCTTGCTGTCGTTACAAGCATGATAAATGGTGTGATTCCCCAACTCATGTCCTTGCTGGCTCACTCTGCGCCATTGGGGGATGTCTTGCTCAGTCAAGTAGCAGCCCATCAAGAAGAAGGTACCTTTGAAACCGTGTTCGTTCAGCGCAGGTATTACATTTTCCCATTGCGTATGGCATCCATCATCATAAGTTAGCATAATGGCAGCTTTCTTGCCTGCTGGCCATTGTATCTGTGCCATTGCGCATAAAGAAAAGCAATATAGCATGCAATATGCAATTAGTCTTTTCATAATAATAGTTTGGTTAATGGTTTAAAGCTTCAGGAGCTGGCGCAGCTCTTCAATTGATTTGTCTATCTGGTGGCGGCTCTCCAGGCGGTTGCTGTCGAATACGTAGGTGGCCTGACTGTAGAATGGCTCACGAGAGGCGAGTTGTTCTGTGATATACTGTCTCATCTCCTCGTCGGTCTTGTTCATCAGCAGGGGGCGCTTGGCCTTGCCTATCTGCAAACGGTTGAAAAGAGTGTCGATGTCAGCTTTCATATATACTGTCTGCCCTTGCTGGTTCATGTATTGAACATTGTCAAAGAAACAGGCTGTACCACCACCGGTGGCTATCATCACATCTTCGAAATCGCCCACCTCATGCAACATTTTGCGCTCCATCTCACGAAAGGCTCCTTCACCTAGTTCAGCAAAGATCTGTTTTACCGTTTTATGGAAACGACCCTCGATATACCAGTCCATGTCGATGAACTGCAGGCCCATCTTTAAGGCAAAAGCCCTGCCCAAGGTAGTCTTGCCAGAGCACATATATCCAATGAGGAATATTCTTGTCATCCTTTTTATTCGGTAATTATTTGGCGGTAAAGTTAGCGATATATTTTTGTTTTGTGTATCTTCGCAGCGAAAAGTTATCACTCTGCGGCAAAAAAAGATGGGTAAACGACAGAAATATTATGTGGTATGGAGGGGCTTGCAGCCAGGCATCTACCTTGCTTGGGAAGAATGTGAACGTCAGGTAAAAGGTTTTCCTAACCCCAAATACAAGGCTTTTGATACAGAGGCTGAGGCGAAAAAGGCTTTTGCTGATTCTGATTATGAGTTAGGGAAACCCAAAGATGAGCTACAACAGCCCCGGTTGCCGAAGATTGAGGTGATGAAGGCTGTCAAAGATGGAAAGGAACAGCTCATAGATCAGGCTGTTAAAAGTGGATTACAACTCAATGCTTTAGCTGTAGATGCGGCATGCAGCGGTAACCCTGGCATGATGGAGTACCAAGGTGTGTATGTGGCTACAGGGCAACGCATTTTCCATTTCGGCCCCATGTTTGGCACTAACAACATAGGCGAGTTCTTGGCCATCGTACATGCGCTTGCCTATATGAAGAAGCAAAACATCAGTATGCCTATCTATAGTGATAGTCGCAACGCCATGAGCTGGGTGAGGCAGAAGAAATGCCGCACCAAACTGGAACGCAATGCCAAGACCGAGCCCCTGTTTCAGCTGATAGAACGGGCTGAGAAGTGGTTGCGTGACAATACGATATCTGTGCCCATTGTCAAATGGGACAAGACCTTATGGGGTGAGACCCCTGCCGACTTTGGGCGCAAGTAACAACCTATTTCCCCTTTTCAATCTCTTTCAAGATTTCGCGCAGGTCATCAGCAGATATGGCTTGCTCTTTGGCAAAGAACGATACCATCTGACGGTAGGAGTCGTGGAAGTAGTCTTTCACCCAGCCTTGCATGAAACGACTCTTGTATTTGTCTTGGGTAATCTTGACGTTATAGAGGTAAGAAACACCTTTGGCCTTCGAGTCAAGGTAACCCTTGCGTTGCAGGTTCTTCACAGTTGATGCCACCGAGGTATAGGGTGGCTTGGGCTCAGGATAGATGTCCATCACATCGCGAATATAGCACGACTTGCCCAATTGCCAAAACAGCATCATCACTTCTTCTTCTTGTTTAGTAAGTTTTTCCATCATCGATATGTTTAGGTAGAGGGCATACCTGAGAGATATGCCCTCTACTGTATAAACAATTATTGCCCTCTAAAATTAACGGGTACTGTGTATCTTACAGGAACTGGTTTGCCATCTTGCTTGCCAGGTTTCCATTTAGGCATGGAACTCATTACCCGAATTGCTTCGGCATCCAGCTCAGGAGATACGCTGCGCACTACTTTGACATCACGTATAACACCATCCTCACCCACCACAAAGATGGTGGTGACACGGCCACTGATACCAGCCTGCTTGGCAGCTTCGGGATATTTGACATTGGCACTCAGATAGTCCATCAACGCCTTCATGCCGCCAGGGAACTCGGGCATTTCCTCCACTACTTGATAAGCATCTTCACCAGCTGCTTTGATAACCATATCCTTGCCACCATATTTAATGGTGACAGAGCCATCAGGATGGGTGGTTGATTTTGTTGACTGTGCGCTAACAGGTGCACTGCTCATCATGAATAGCAGGGCGCACATAGGCAGAAGTAACAGATACTTGAGCCTACCGATACTTTTACTACGTTCTTTGTTCATCATCTTGATTCTTTGTTTTAAAGGTAAGACATTAAAATTATTAGTAAGAGTAGCTACACTTCTTTGATAAGTCAGGGCCAGCAGGTGATACTGGTAGGTACGGGCATCATGACCCTTTGCCACCACACACTGATCGGCCAGAAATTCCAGATTGACGCGCACCTCACGGCGTAATATCCAGGCAAATGGATTGAACCAGCACAGGATAGTGGCCACTTCGCTGAGCATCACATCCACCGAATGCCATTGCCTTGCATGGGTCTGCTCATGCAGCAACACCTCATGCAGGCAAGGGTCATCCAACATGTTTTTATTGATAAATATCCAACGGAAGAAAGAAAACGGGCTGCCCTTTTCTTCGGTAAACCTTACTTTGACACCTTCTACCATACCTGTTTGTGATTTCCACCCCAGCCAACAGATGGTGCCTAACTGCCATAGCAGACGGAGTGTCAGCAAAGTTACTACCACCAACCATATATTAATAATAATAGGTCTTATGTTCATGTGGGTATCTTCAACTGTAGTACCCACTTCAACAGCTTGCACCCAAACAGCCGCTATGCCTTGGTCAACGCTGCCTGCAACGGGAGAGGCGACAGACCACTGCATATTTGAAGCTATGGCGAAGAGGATTATGAACGCATATATAAATAATAAGGAGGCTCTGCGCCAACTGAAAAACGTGTCTCTGCGAAACAATGCCAGATATAATAGGCAGAGTGCTGCCAGCATGACGTTAGTCTTAATTAATAAGGTGATAATTCCTGCCATAATTCATTCGTTTGGTTTATCTACGTTGCAAACGTACGAACTTTTCGTAATTAATCAAAATATTAGCGTATTAAATAATGTTAAATGGTAAATTTCGTGCTTCGCTTAGCGGTTATAGGCGATGACTTTTTATACTTATAATGTGGTGTTAATCCGAACATGGTACTTTCCATCCCTATGCTTAATGTCTCCTAACCCTATGAGTAACGTCTCCTAACCCTATGGGTAATGCTTCCTTACCCTATGACTAAAGCTTGCTATCCCATAGGGTAATATCTGCCACCACTAGTCGCAGTATCTCCTATCACCCGGCGCAGTATCTGTTATACCCCCATAGTAGATACTGCGATGGCTCATAGGAGGCTTTCCGACAACCCATAGCAGATACCGCGACAACCCGTAAGAATGCCTTCTTTGAAAAAAAGCGGTTGAGTCATTGTTTTGTAGTTATTATTCTTTTGACTATAGGCAAATCATCAGTAATGATAAGAAATATTAATTATGCTACATCATTTTTGTTTGAGATTATATTTTTGTTACATTTGTAGCGACAATAACACTAAACAAAACATGTTACCATGAAGAAGTTGATTTCATTATTAGGAATGATGGCCTTACTGCTGACACAATCCATGCAGGCACAAGACTTGACTGGCACCGTCTTAAAGAATGGGAAACCACAGAAGAATGTAAGTGTTTGGCTTAAGGTAGGACGTGCGTCTGCTGTTACAGACAAGGAGGGACATTTTGCGTTGTCGGGTGTTCTGCCGGATGATACACTGCAAATATCTGTTAATAGTAAGTATGATGCCAAGATTGTGGTGGGCGAACTGAAAGATATCACCATAAATCTGGGAAAAGAAAGTTTCTCGGTAAGTGGTAATTTGGATGAGGTGACCGTGCCTTACTCTCCTGCGCCACAGGTAAAGCGAGGCAGTAAAATAACACATGATGATATCATGCGTAGCGGTATGAAATCTGTTGCCGATGTAATCCGCCGTTTTGTGCCTGGTGCACAAGAAATTTTGTCTGATGGAGTGAAGATTCTATCCATTACGCGTGGTAGAAACTCAATGCGTGGGCCTGAACCCCCGCTCTATATAGTGGATGGAGTTCCCTATGAAGTGGCTAATCCTAACGATGTTGTAGCTGTGGAGGATATAGCCGAACTCTCTGTTGATCGCGATGGCGCATCTTATGGGGCACGCGGTGCCAATGGGGTAGTGATAATCCGCACCCTTAACGGGAGTGATAGATAAATGAGAAAGGTTGCCGCTAAAGGTGATGCAGTTGCTATGGAATAGAAAGAGGGTGCCGAAGCACCCTCTTTTCGTTTTACTCGATATCGAATACGTATGTGAAATCGGTTTCGGGATCGTAAGGTTTCCAATCATTGCTGTCTGGAGCATTGGGGTTACCTGTCTTTGCAAAGTTGGTCCAGGCATCTGTCATCTCATCTGCCAATTTGTAGTCGGCTTCCGTGAATGGTCTCCATGCACGGTCGAGGGTGTGGAACATGAACCACAGTTCGGATGAATGGAATGAACCTGCATTGTCGCCTGGCAATGAGCGGGCAAACAAGTAAGTATAAACGGGCTTGGTATGCTGTTTCTTGCGCTCGGTGGCAAAACGTTGGATACCAGGTCCCATGGCAGGGTTGTCATTCGAACAATAGCCAATCATATAAGGTACATTGGCAATGGTGCCGTCGAATGTGGCAGCCGTAAATCCATAAGGGATGTTTACGCTGTCATAATGTGGACGGAAACGCAATTCCTGGGGCTTGTTGTTGAAGATTTCCATCAGTCGCTCAGCACTGGCAGCACGCATCTTATCTAAATCAGTCAGACCATTCTCGTCCATAAAGGTCTTGCAATCAGCAGCAAATTCAGTCAACGATTGCTCTGGTAGTACCTTTTCATCGATACCACCTCCACTCTGGATGATGGCATGACTGATGAGTTTCTTAGACAAGGGTGACATCACCAGGTTCTTGATACTGGCTGCACCAGCACTCTGTCCGAGGATGGTAATGTTGGTAGGGTCACCGCCAAACTGGGCAATATTGTTTTTAATCCATTTCAGGGCAGCAATCTGGTCAAGTGTACCATAGTTGCCAGGAGCGTTTTTGGCATCTTCGGCTATCAAATCGGGATGCGCCATAAAACCAAATATGCCTACACGGTAGTTAATGGTTACTAGGATTACGCCTCGCTTAGCCCAGGCATCGCCGTCCATCGTTACCTCATAGCCATAACCATGATCGTAAGCACCACCATGAATCCACATGGCAACAGGAAGCTTCTTGTCAGGTTGGGCCACTGCATCAGCTGGTGTCCAGATGTTCAGATAGAGGCAATCTTCACTGAACTCAGGGTCACCATCGGCATAGAACTCCTTGAAGTAGAAATCACCCGTTGCCTTGCCACTGTTCTGCATGGCAGCTGCTCCCCATTTGTCGGCTATTAAAACTCCCTCCCATGGAGTGACTGCCTGAGGCGCCTTCCAACGCAAATCGCCCACAGGGGCTGCTGCATAAGGCACACCTTTATACACCAATACAGATGGGTCGTTGGACGCCACACCCTGAATCTTTCCTCCCTCGATATCCAATACTGGGTTAGTCGATTGTTGACTTCCGCAGCCTGTAAGAGTTAGTAATAAGATTGCTAATAATTGTTGTTTCATCTTAAAGTTAATCTAAAATTGGGCTTGGGGAGGCATTAAGGAAATATTGCTTTATTGCGTTAAAAAGAAAAACATATAAGAGCTACAAAACGCTCGTCTATTCTTCTTTTGCAATAAAGCAATATTTATAGCCTCGGAACATCAGCCCTTGACTTTCCTTTTAGCTCTTTTTCTTTGCGTCAAGGCAATGGAGAAAGAGTAGTTAATTTATTTGAATATCATCTGAGAGAATTCTGTCAGGTAGATACGCCAGTTGCGCCAAATGTGACCACCATCGGTTTCACGATAGGTGTAAGGATAGCCTTTGCTGTCCAACCACTTACGCAGGTCAGCATTCTGCTGATAGAGGAAGTCGGTCTTACCGATAGCAATCCAGTAAAGTTTTGGCTTAGCACCGAAGAGGGCAGCCATCTGCTTGTTGTACTCTTCATTGGTGTTCATGCGCTCGAGCAGCGGAGTGCGGTCGCCCCACTGGCCAACTGATATAGCTGCAGAGAACAGACCTACATAATCGAAGGTGTTGGGGAATCGCTTGCTGATCTGGAATGAGTGACCACCCCCCATTGACAAACCGCAGATAGCACGGCTAGCCTTGTTCTTAGCCACCTTGTAGTTCTTCTCGATGAAGTTCACAACATCCATGAAGCTCTCGTCCATAGAAGCAGCAGCCTGAGGCAGCTGAACGCCACCACCACCCATGGCAGGCTGATACATGCCGAAGTCCCACTCTCCAGGAGCAGCAGCAGTGTTAGGATTACCGTTGGTCATCACAACGAGCATTGGTTTCGCTTTGCCGGCTGCAATCAGGTTGTCCAGGATCTGGGCAGCACGACCCAGTTCTGACCATGCATTCTCGTCGCCACCAGCACCATGCAGCAGGTAGAGTACAGGATAGTTCTTACCTTTGTCATAGCCGGCAGGTGTATATACAGTCATACGACGGGTCAGTTTCAGGGTAGGACTCTCATACCATACCTTTGAAACATTGCCATGAGGTACCTTATTCACACTGTACAGGTCACCCTTGTCGCCCTTCTTATCACTTACGATAAAGATACTGGTCCATGTAGCCACATCACGGTTCTGGTAGATGTTTGAAGGGTCCAGCATACGCATGCCATTCACAATAAAGCTATAAGAATAGAGCTCTGGCTCCAACTTGCCTGTAGTGTAACTCCATACACCTAAAGAATCTTCTTTCATATTAACTACACCATCTACACAATCTCCTGTCAGTTGGACTGTGATAGCCTTTGGTGCATGTAGACGGAAAGTAACTGAGTTGTCAGCGTTAATCTCAGGAGATTTAACAACATTGCGGCTGAACAACGCTTGCTGTGCAAGGCCTGTAACGGCAAATAATGCCAATACAATGGTTAATAATGCTTTTTTCATAAAAATGATTTATTAAATGATTGATTACTTGAAAATTCTTGGAGCAAGGTCGCGTAGGTTATGTCGCCAAACATGCCAGCTATGGCCACCTGGCATTTCACTGAACTCATATTTGATGCCTGCCTCATCGAACAACTTGAGGGTCTCCTTGCAGTTGTTATAAGCAATATCCTCAGGACCACCCTGTGTGAATACCAACTGCTTTACATTGGCATTTATTTTTGCTGCATCCTGCTTCAAATGGATACGTTCAGCCTCATACTTGTTCTTGTCGCCTGGAGCGAAAGAAGAACTTAGTACCCATACATAGCTGAACATTTCAGGGTGATAGAGCGCAGTTTCCATGGTCTCCATGCCACCCATTGATAAACCAGCCATAGCACGGTGATCCTTGTCGGTCAGCACACGGTAGTTGTCCTCTACAAAAGGAATGATGCTCTGAATCATGTCTTCCGCGAAGATAGGTACCTCGCTATGTACATTTCCATCGGGTGTATCAATGCTGCCGTTAGGCATTACCACTACCATAGGCACCATCTTGCCCTCAGCCAAGAGGTTGTCGAGGATAAAGCCTGCATGACCAACACCTGGCCAGGAAGTATCATTATCGCCACCGCCATGCACTAGGTAGAGTACTGGCAGCTTGTCGGTACTCTTCTCATAGCCGGCAGGTGTCCATACATGCATACGGCGCATCTCCTTTAAGGGCTT
Organism: uncultured Bacteroidales bacterium; assembly: GCA_902775375.1. Lineage (GTDB taxonomy): Bacteria > Bacteroidota > Bacteroidia > Bacteroidales > Bacteroidaceae > Bacteroides. Next base: position 371,614 of record CACYLU010000001.1, read on the forward strand.
AGAGTAATACCAGCGCTGGGCCACAGCACCATGAGGCACATCTTTGTTGGCGAAGAAAGCGTCTTTGTCGGTAGTTACTACAGCTAAAGCCCTGGCGTTAGCCACGCCTGCATCTTTGGAGTCCTGAACAGTTACGCCATCCACTACGAAGTTGTAACGATACACGCCATCCTTCACTCCGGGTATGGTAGCCGACCATACACCTACATCATTTTTCACTACTTTCACCTGCTGTCCCCAAGGGGTGCATTCGGCATTGACCTGTACATCCTTGGCATTAGGTGCATAGATGCTGAAGGTTACATCTCCTTTTGGAGAAACTCTGACAGAATGCAAAGTGTCATTTGGGGTAGGAGTGCGGCGGAACTGAGCCGTTGCTGGCAAAGTGAATGCAACAGCCACTGCCATCATCAATAATTTGTGAAATCTCATCGTTTAAAAGTTATAATTATTTCTATGCAAAGGTAGTGCAAACAAAAGAGAGAACAAAATCTATGTCCTCCTTTTTGCTAAAAATCAAAAGAAAGTTGCCCGTCACCCAGCAGATTGTAACTCATCCGGTGGATAGGGGTAGTGCCTAAGCGCTTGATAGCCTCCCGGTGTGCCTTGGTTGGATAACCCTTATTACGACACCAGTCGTAGCCAGGATACTGAGCGTCTAGATCATTCATATAATCATCGCGATAGGTCTTGGCAAGGATAGATGCTGCCGCAATGCTAAGGTACTTGCCATCGCCTTTCACCACTGTCTGGTGAGGAATGTCACCGTATGGCTTGAAGCGATTGCCGTCAACGATGATGTGAAGGGGTTGTGGCTTGAGTTGTTGCAAAGCACGGTGCATGGCCAGTATGGAGGCATTGAGGATGTTGATCTTGTCAATCTCCTGGGGTGATACAATGCCCACTGCCCAAGCTATAGCGTCATGCTCAATGATAGGGCGCAACTCATAGCGTTGGCGTTCTGTAAGTTGCTTGGAGTCATTCAGTAACTCATTCTTGTAGTCTGATGGCAGTATTACAGCCGCAGCATATACGGCACCTGCCAAGCAACCCCTGCCTGCTTCGTCGCATCCCGCTTCTATTGTATCTTTCAAATAAGGAAATAGCATCGTTGTCATTATTTTGCTCAAAATTAAGAATTATTGCTGAATTACAGAAACCTGTTGAAAACTTTTTCTGTTAGATTACTTTGAATTATCATTGATAAGTATTAACTTTGAACCCAAATAGTGTTTTATAATTTCTTTTATTTTATTTTTATGGCAAACAGAAGAGAATTTCTTAAGAGTGCGTCTTTTATGACGCTGGGCGCATTGGCAGCTTCAAAGTTGAGTGCTGCTAATGGCATGAAGGGTGTTGACGGCATTACTGCCGCTACAGCACAGGCTCCTAAAGCCGGAACCAACCTTGGTTTCCAGGCTTACTCTCTCGGTGGTGAGTTGCTGAATGATCCAGCTAACGCACTGAAGAAGATGGCAAGTTATGGCTACTGCCAGACTGAGTTGGCTTTTTATAGCTATGATGACAAAGCAGGTCATGGTCAGTTCGCTGGCTGGGGCGGTGGTGGCAAAGCTACTTCTGCAGCAGACTTCAAGAAGATGGCTGATGACGCTGGCATCAAGATCGTTAGTTCTCACATGACTCCAAGTTTGGAGCGTGGCGCTAAGTATGATAAATCTACTGAGACCAAGATCTTGGACTTCTGGAAGAAGATTATTCCAGATCACAAGATGTTTGGTGTTGAGTACATCGTACAGCCAAGTCTGCCACCTATTGCAAGTCTTGAGGATGCTCAGGCAGTTGCTGAGGTGTTCAATAAGGTTGGTGAGTTGATGAAAGAGAACGGCATTAAGTGGGGTTACCACAACCACAGCAATGAGTTCAATAAGGTTGTAGCTGGTGGCAAGGAGGCTATACCTTATAACCAGCGCGGTTTCGCTCGTCCAGGTGAGGCTCAGCCAAAGACCATTGAACAGGTGTTCATTGAGGGTACTGATCCTAATAATGTGTTGTTTGAACTTGACTGCTACTGGACTGTTATGGGTCAGCAGGATCCTATCACTTGGATCAACAACTACAAAGAGCGCATCCAGTTGCTACACATTAAGGACTTCGTTGTGATCGGTGCTTCTGGTGCCATGAACTTCGAGAATATCTTCAACGCATTCTATGCAAACGGTCATCGTAACTGGTTCGTTGAGATTGAAGATATCAATAGTGGCAAACAACTTGACCGTGCTTGGGCAAGTGCGAAGTGGTTGCAGAGCAAAGGCTTCGTAAGATAAAACGAAAAAACATTGGGTTAAAATTATAGACAGAGCTGGCTGTGAAGCCGGCTCTGCTCTTTTTATGCCCTTTTGTAAATAAAAATCAGCACTTTTTTTGTAAAAATATTCATTATAATAGGTATAATCTCGTGAAAAAGAACTAACTTTACAGCCAAATACACTAATATTAATAAAATTATGGTTAATAGAAGAGATTTTCTGAAGAGCGCTTCCATGTTATCACTGGGCGCTTTAGCTGCTTGTAATGCTAAGGAGACTGCAGCTGCTCCTGCTGCTGAGGTTAACAACCCAGACAAGAACTTTGGTTTGCAAATTTATACTTTAGGCAATGAGTTGTACGCTGGCAATCTGGCAGACAACTTCAAGCGTCTGAATGGCATGGGCTTCAAGTACATTGAGCTGGCTGGTTACGACGTTAACACCAATAAGGTGGGTGGCGTTGATTTCAGCGAGTTTAAGAAGATGGCTAACGACGCTGGTTTGGCTATACCTAGCTCACACGTAAATGCTCCTGGTTTGTTCTCAGGTGTTGCTGGCCGTGAAAGCCGTGATGGTAGCGATGGTCAGTTCAACCGCTCTATGATTGACAAGGTTGCAGAGTCATTCAAGAAGGTAGCTGATGATCACGCTGCTCAGGGCATTGAATACGTTGTTCATCCTATGATGGCTTACCTGAATACTGAGGACGACGTAAAGGCTTTCGCTGAGATGCTGAACAAGAGTGGTGAGATATTTAAGGCTGCTGGTATCAAGTTTGGTTACCACCACCACAATATGGAATTTGCTCGCATGGTCAAGGGTGTTAAGGGCTTCCGCCTGCCTACTGTTCTGACTCCGCTGACAGCGGCTGATGGTCCTATGATCATGGATCTGCTGATGGATAATACTGACCCAGCTAACGTATGCTTCGAGATGGATACTTATTGGACCGTTATGGGCCAGCAAGATCCTGTGGTTTGGTTACAGAAGCGTGCTGATCGTATCAAGTTGATTCACGTGAAAGACTTCGTGGTACTTGGTGCTTCTGGTGCTATGAACTTCAAGAATATCTTCGAGCAGTTCTATGCAAACGGCAATCAATATCTGTTCTGCGAGATCGAGGACATCGACAGTGGCAAACAGATGGAGCGTGTTGAGGCTTCTATGAAGTACATCAATGCTCAGCCTTGGGTTAAATAAATAGACAATCATAAGGAGGCACGGCTTTCATTGAGCTGTGCCTTCATTGTTTCTAAAATACCTATTTTATATTTATAACAGCAATGATTAATAGAAGAGATTTCTTAAAGAGCGCTTCACTTTTTTCTTTAGGCGCTTTGGCAGCATGTAACTCAAAGGAAGCTACTCCAGCTGCTCCTGTAGAGAACAAGAACAAGGGTTTGGGTCTGCAGATTTATACACTGGGCCCGGAAATGTTTGCTGGCGACCTGAACGCAAATATGAAGCGTATCCGCGAGATGGGTATCAAGAACCTCGAATTGGCAGGTTACAGCGCAGATACTCATAAGATTGGCGAGGTAGAGCTGCTTGATTTCAAAAAGGCTGCTGAAGACAATGACCTGAAGATTGTGAGTTCACATGTTACTCCTGGTGTTCTGATGGCTGGCATGTTCCAGCGTCCTGGAGCTCCTGCACAGAAACCAAAGACTTTGAAAGAAATGGTGAACGACGTGAAGGAATTCTGGAAACCGGTAGCAGAAGATCATGCTAAGTTGGGCGTTGAGTATCTGGTACAGCCTATGATGCCACCTATGACAGTGACCAATATCGAAGCAGCTAAGGATTTTGCTAACCTGCTGAATGTTTCAGGTGAGGTAGTGAAGGCTGGTGGTATTCAGTTTGGTTACCACAACCACAATATGGAGTTTGCTAAAGTTACTGCTGATAGCAAGGCTGCTGTATTAGGTGACTTGTTCTCTGGTATGGGTATGCGTGATGCTCAGATCATCGAAGACCTCTATATGGACAATACTGATCCTGCTAACGTAATCTTTGAACTTGACTGCTACTGGACTGTAATGGGCCAGCAGGATCCAGTGGCTTGGTTGACCAAGCGTGCTGACCGTATTAAGATGTTGCACATTAAAGACTTTATGGTATTGGGTGCTTCTGGTGCGATGAATTTCAAGAATATCTTCGACAAGTTCTATGCTAATGGTAATAAGTACTTCTTCATCGAGATTGAAGATACCAATAGTGGCAAGCAGTTTGGGCGTCTGGAGGAGTCTGCTAGATTCTTGAATATGTCTGATTTCGTTAAGTAATTCGCTTCATACGATAATTATAAGGCATAGCCCCAAAGGGTTATGCCTTATTTTTTTGCATGTTACGAGTGAAATTCTTAATTTTGCAGTCTAAAACAAAGCAAGTTCAAATTAATAAACAGAATATTATGGCTAAAAAAGCACTTTTGATGATTCTTGATGGTTGGGGAATTGGCGACCACAAGAAAGATGATGTGATTTATTGCACTCCTACTCCTTATTGGGACTATCTATTGGCTAACTATCCTAATTCCCAACTTCAGGCATCTGGCGAGAACGTTGGTTTGCCTGATGGCCAGATGGGTAACTCTGAGGTGGGCCACCTAAATATTGGTGCTGGTCGAATTGTTTACCAAGACTTGGTGAAGATTAACCGTGCCTGCAAGGATGGAAGTATATTGAAGAATAAGGAAGTGGTGTCAGCTTTTAGCTATGCAAAAGAGCATGGTGTAGGTCTACATATCATGGGCCTCACAAGTAATGGGGGGGTTCACAGTTCTTTGGATCATCTGTTCAAGTTGTGCGATATCGCTAAGGAATATGGATTAGAAGGCCGCACTTTTATCCATTGTCTGATGGATGGTCGTGATACTGATCCACGAAGTGGCAAGGGCTTTATTGAAGAAGTTGAGGCTCATTGTAAACAAAGTGCCGGTGTGATAGCATCTATTATCGGCCGCTTCTACACAATGGACCGCGACAAGCGTTGGGAACGTGTGAAGGTAGGTTATGACCAGCTGGTAAACGGTGAGGGCAAGCAGAGCGATGATATGGTTCGTGCCATGCAAGAGTCATATGACGAAGGAGTGACCGACGAGTTTATCAAGCCTATTGTCAACAGTACCGTTGATGGTCGTGTAAAGGAGGGGGATGTATTTATCTTCTTCAACTACCGCAACGATCGTGCTAAAGAGATTACCACCGTGCTGACCCAGCAGGATATGCCTGAGCAGGGTATGCATACCATCAAGAACTTGCAGTATTACTGCATGACTCCTTACGATGCTTCCTTCAAGGGTGTTCATATTCTGTTCGATAAGGAGAATGTGGAAAACACATTAGGTGAATACCTGTCAAACAATGGCAAGAAGCAACTGCATATTGCTGAGACAGAGAAGTATGCTCATGTTACTTTCTTCTTCAATGGTGGTCGTGAGGCTCCTTATGATAATGAGGATCGCATTTTGGTGCCTTCTCCAAAGGTAGCCACATATGACTTGAAACCTGAGATGAGTGCTTACGAGGTGAAGGATAAATTGGTGGCAGCAATCAATACTCAGCAGTATGACTTTATTGTAGTGAACTATGCTAATGGTGACATGGTAGGTCATACAGGTGTTTATGAGGCTATCGAGAAGGCTGTTGTGACTATCGATAACTGCGTGAAGGACACTGTAGAGGCCGCTAAGGCTAACGACTATGAGGTGATTATTATTGCCGATCATGGTAATGCTGACCACGCCCTCAATGAGGATGGTACGCCTAATACAGCTCACTCACTCAACCCAGTGCCTTTTGTGTACGTAACTACCAACAAAGCAGCCAAGGTGGAGAATGGTGTGCTGGCAGATGTTGCTCCTTCTATTCTGCACATTATGGGTATGCCACAGCCGGCAGAAATGACGGGTAATGATTTGATTAAGTAACTTGACCTTTGAGTCTTACCATATTTGGGGGATATCAAGGGTAGAAGAGTATGTATCAGATAGGAGATGTACTAATTAGCGATGAGGTGCTGACCGAGCATTTCGTTTGCGATTTACAACACTGTATGGGTGCCTGCTGCATCGAAGGCGATGCAGGGGCACCTGTTGATTTGGATGAAATTATGCAAATTGAGGAGGTGTTGCCCGTAGTCTGGGATCTACTGTCTATTCCTGCTCGCAAGGTTATCAACAAGCAAGGGGTTGCCTATACCGACCCTGAAGGGCAGCTTGTCACTTCTATTGTCAACGGCAAAGACTGTGTCTTTACCTGCTATGACGAGAATGGTTGTTGCTTTTGCGCCCTTGAGAAAGCCTATCGTGCTGGTAAAACCAAGTTCTACAAGCCCTTATCCTGCCATCTCTATCCCATCCGGCATAAGAAAGTCGGTGATTTAGACGCCTTGAACTACCACCAATGGGAGGTATGCAAGGCAGCAGTACTATTAGGAAAGAAAGAGGGTGTGCGCGTCTATGAGTTTCTGAAAGAGCCTCTGATACGTAAGTTTGGTGAGGCTTGGTATAAGGAACTGGAAGATGCTGTTGAAGAACTGAAGCGGCGTGGGTATATTGTTTGATTTCCCTGTACGCTCCCTAAAAACAACGCTCTGGCAAACGAGGAATATCCTGTTTCAACCAGAGCGTTTTGCTTTTCTTTTATGTAAGGTGAGGAAAGCCTTTATGCATCAATATTCGCGTAGGTAGCGTTCTTTTCGATGAACTCACGACGCGGGCCTACATCTTCACCCATCAACATGGAGAAGATATAGTCGGCCTCAGTAGCATTAGTCAGATCCACTTGTTTCAGCATACGGTTCTCGGGGTTCATGGTGGTCTCCCACAACTGTTCAGGGTTCATCTCGCCCAAACCTTTATAACGCTGGGTATGGATGGCACCTTCCTGTCCACCTCCGTAAGTATCAATAAATCGTTGGCGCTGCTGGTCTGTCCAGCAATATTCCTTCACCTTGCCCTTGGTGCAGAGGTAGAGTGGTGGAGTGGCAATATATAAATAGCCACGCTCAATCACCTCTGGCATATAACGGTAGAAGAATGTCATTACGAGGGTGTCGATGTGAGAACCATCGACATCGGCATCGGTCATGATTATTACTTTCTTATAGCGTATCTTATCCAGATTGGCCACCTTACTGTCCTCGCCATCTACACCGAAGCGGATGCCCAGTGCTTGTATGATATTGTTTACTTCGTCACTTTCGAAAGCCTTGTGCCATTGTGCTTTCTCAACATTCAAAATCTTACCACGAAGAGGCAGGATAGCTTGGAATGCACGGTTGCGTCCCTGCTTGGCAGAACCACCCGCAGAGTCACCCTCCACTAGGAACAGTTCTGATTCATCGGGGTCCTTGCTGGAGCAGTCAGCCAACTTGCCGGGCATACCACCACCGCTCATTGGTGACTTGCGCTGTACTGTTTCACGAGCTTTGCGAGCAGCTACACGGGCTTGAGCTGCTAAAATCACCTTATCAACAATCATCTTCGACTCTTTCGGATGCTCCTCTAAGTAAATAGAGAATGCTTCGCCTACTGCTTGATCAACAGCGCCTGACACTTCACTGTTGCCCAACTTCGTTTTGGTCTGTCCCTCAAACTGTGGCTCTGCCACTTTGATGGAGATGACTGCAGTCAAACCCTCGCGGAAATCCTCGCCGTCAATTTCCACCTTTGCCTTCTCTAGCATCTTATTGTCTTCGGCATATTTCTTTAAGGTGCGAGTAAGAGCACGACGGAAACCCGTCAAGTGGGTACCACCTTCTATGGTGTTGATATTGTTGACATATGAGTGCAGGTTCTCGCTGAAGCCGGTATTGTACATAACGGCTACTTCAATAGGGATGCCTTGCTTTTCAGTATTGATGTAGATTACGTCATTAAACAAATGCACACGAGAAGAGTCTATGTAACGCACAAATTCCTTTAATCCCTCGTCAGAATGGAATACGTCGTGACGATTGTTACCCTCGTTGTCCTTGCGCATGTCAGTCAGCTCGATGGTGATGCCAGCATTTAAAAATGCCAGCTCGCGCATGCGATTTGCCACTCTGTCATAGTTATATACCGTTTCTGTAAATATACTGTCGTCTGGCCAGAACTGCTGACGGGTACCTGTTTTGTCGGTTACACCTATCTCCTTTACGTCATACAGTGGCTTGCCGTAAGCATATTCCTGTTGATATACCTTGCCGTTGCGAAAAACTTGTGATACCATTTTCTTTGAGAGGGCGTTCACACATGATACACCTACACCATGTAGACCGCCAGATACCTTATAGGAGCCTTTGTCAAATTTACCGCCGGCATGTAGCACTGTCATAACCACCTCTAAAGCTGACTTGTGCTCCTTCTCATGCATATCTACAGGGATACCTCGACCATTGTCTTGGACGGTAACTGAGTTATCTTCATTGATGGTCACCTCAATCTTGTCGCAGAAGCCTGCCAGGGCTTCGTCAATTGAGTTGTCCACCACCTCATTGATCAAATGATGCAGTCCGTTGAAACTAATGTCGCCAATGTACATGGCGGGACGTTTGCGTACAGCCTCCAAACCTTCTAGTACCTGAATGTTTTGGGCTGAATACTCGTTCTCGCCTAAGATTTTTTCTTCTTCTGTCATAATAGAGAATGATTCGTTTTGTGTTGCTGAAAGTCTGTTTTAATGCTTTCAGCATTAATGTGTGCAAAGATAGGAATTTTCGCCTGAAAAACCAAAAATTTCAGTGTGTTTTTGCCCCTCTTTTTAGGCAATAAAAATACAGGCTGAGTGAAGATTACTCAACCTGTTTATAAGGTATGAAAACAAAACTTAAAACAAGCGTTATTTACGCCAGTTTGTTAATGTATTTAGCAAGTTTTGATTTCAGGTTACTAGCCTTGTTCTTGTGTATAACGTTTGTCTTAGCCAACTTGTCAAGCAACTTTGTTACACCAGGTAACATGGCAGCTGCCTCATCCTTGTTGGTGGTTGCACGAAGTTTGCGAACAGCATTTCTCATGGTCTTGCCATAATATCTGTTGTGCAGTCTTCTAGTCTCTGCTTGTCTGATTCTTTTCAGTGCTGATTTATGATTTGCCATCTCGACTAATCTTTTAAATTGTTATTTATTATTTTCTTATTATGTAGCCCATAGCAGAGTCGAACTGCTCTTTAGAGAATGAAAATCTCTCGTCCTAGCCGATAGACGAATGGGCCTCCGTTATTATTGCCGTTAAGCGGATGCAAAGGTAGGTACTATTTTTGAATTGACAAAACAATCTCCCAAAAAAAATATCATTTTTTGCTTTTCTGCTGTTTTTATATGTTTTATCTTTGCAATACAGACTAAATCAAAGATAGTATGTTGCAGCGTACTCGAGGCATTGTATTGCACACATTTAAGATAAAAGACAACCAACTCATAGCTGTTGTTTACACCCAGCAATGGGGGAGGATGTCCTATATCACTACTATCCCTAAGTCCCATAAGGCTGGCGGTAAGCATTTACTACTGCAGCCGTTGGCTGAAGTGGAACTGGAGGCTGATATGAAACCTCGTACCTCGCTCTACCGTATCAAATCATTGCTGCCCGTACAGCCTTTGGTAAGCATTCCCTATCATCCTGTCAAGTCATCCATCGCTTTGTTCTTGCAAGAATTCCTTTATCATGCCATTCGTGAGGAGGGACAATCAAGTGAGGCTTTCTACGCCTATCTTTCTCATTCGGTGCATTGGCTTGACTTGTCTGAAAACAACTTTGCTAATTTCCATTTAGTGTTCCTTTTGCGTGTTTCGCGTTTCTTAGGGCTATTCCCAAACGTTGATAACTATCGTCCTGGTTGTTGGTTCGACATGCTTAACGCTACGTTTGTTCCTTCACAACCACAAGCACATGTCTATTTTGTAAGCCCCGACGAATGTATCCATCTGGTCAACCTTATGCGTCTCAAATTTGCTACCATGCATCTTTTCAAGATGAATCGCACGGAGCGCATGCGGCTACTCACTCTTATTAACGATTACTACCGCCTGCACCTGCCAGACTTTCCTGAGCTCAACTCTCTCGCTATATTAAAAGAGGTGTTTGATGATGATTGATGATTGATGATGATTGATGTATAAAGATGCATCTCTTTGGTCAATCAAGTCCTCTGGCTTGGAAAATCATCTCCTTCGCTTTGTTTATTTCCTGCAGTTTTTTGGTAGCTGCCTCTTTTACGTCATCACCCAAATGAGCCACCTTGTCGGGATGGTGCTGAATAACCATTTTGCGATAAGCCTTGCGCACCTCTTCGTCGGTTGCATCAGGGCTGATGCCCAATACTTTGTAGGCATCATCCAGTGTAGTGCCGCCTAACGACAACATCTGGTCAACCAGAGATGCACTTAGTCGCAGTTGGATGGTGATGTTGCGCAGTGCCTCCACCTCCTTCTGGTGTACTTTGCCATCGGCTTTGGCTATCTGAGCCAAGAATGCAACCAGTTGTATGCGTTGTTCTTCAGGCATGGCAATTGCCATTTCCGAGCATGCCTGACGCATCTGCTGTTGCCACGATAGTTCACCCTGCTGTTTTTTGTAATCAAACAGCCGTAGCAAAATGTTGTTGCCTTCAGTCATTGCAACCAAACCAAAAGAGTCTCGTAGGAATTTTCTCACCAACTCCATTTCCGAGTGCATTATCTTGCCGTCGGCATGAATCATATGGGCTGCAAGTACCATCAGTGAGAAGAGGAAATCATTCCTGGCCCCCATATTCGTACGTTGTCCATAGCCCCCGTTACGATTGTCATAACTTCCTTGGTCGCCTTGCCATCTCCCTTGGTCGTCCATGTCTTCCTCAATATACCCCTGCTGTGCCTTGTCTGTAAAAGCATCAAACAGCGATCCCAGCACAAATCCTGCTATTGCGCCCAAAATGCTGCCCGTATTTATGAAGCCAAAGAAGCCTCCTATCCATTTGCCAAATGCCATAACGTCATATAATCATTAGTTGCACTTATATTATGGCATAAAACAAGAATCGTGCCAACAAAAACAAAAAATGCAGCTTATTTGGTTTTGTCTCCAACTTGCACTAACTTTGCACCCGATTAACATATATATTATTAATATGGTGGATGGATTTGCATTGCTTGCAACCACACTAAAAAATGCTAAAATAATATGGGATACTTATTTACATCTGAATCGGTGTCTGAAGGACACCCAGACAAAGTGGCGGATCAGATATCTGACGCCATCCTTGACAAACTTCTGGCTTACGATCCTGAATCAAAAGTGGCTTGTGAAACGTTGGTAACTACTGGACAAGTGGTACTGGCAGGCGAGGTAAAGACAAAAGCGTATATTGACATGCCGTTGGTGGCGCGTCAGGTAATCAAGCGCATTGGCTATACCAAGGGAGAGTATATGTTTGAAAGCAACTCGTGTGGTGTGCTGAGCGCTATACATGAGCAAAGTCCTGATATCAATCGAGGTGTGGAGCGTGAGGACCCCATGAACCAAGGTGCTGGCGATCAGGGCATGATGTTTGGATATGCTACCAATGAGACAGAAAACTATATGCCGTTGTCATTAGATTTGGCGCATCGCATCCTGCGGGTGCTGGCGGAGATTCGACGAGAGGGGAAAGTGATGACTTATCTCAGACCTGATGCCAAGAGTCAGGTTACGATTGAATATGATGATAACGGACAACCAATTCGTATTGATACTATCGTTGTGTCAACGCAGCACGATGAGTTTGTGATGCCTGCTGACAACACAAGGGAAGCACAATTGAAGGCTGATGAACAAATGCTGGCTACCATTCGAAACGATGTGAAGATGGTGCTGATGCCTCGTGTAATGGAAACTATCAAGGCAGAGCATGTGCTGAAACTGTTTAACGATAACATAAAATATCATGTGAACCCCACTGGCAAGTTCGTGATTGGTGGACCACACGGCGATACTGGACTAACAGGACGCAAGATCATAGTCGATACCTATGGTGGCAAGGGTGCTCATGGTGGTGGCGCTTTCTCTGGCAAGGACCCTAGCAAGGTGGATAGAAGTGCGGCATACGCAGCTCGCCACATTGCTAAGAACCTGGTGGCAGCAGGTGTGAGCGATGAGGTATTGGTGCAAGTTTCGTATGCTATTGGCGTAGCTGAACCAGTGAGCATCTATGTGAATACTTATGGGCGTAGTCATGTGAACATGAGTGATGGAGACATTGCTAAGATGGTGGGGCAGTTGTTTGATCTTAGGCCAAAGGCTATAGAAGACCGTCTGAAGTTGCGCAACCCTATCTATGAAGAGACTGCTGCCTATGGCCACATGGGCAGGGAACCGCAATTCGTCACTAAACACTTCCGTTCAATGTATGAGGGCGACAAGGATGTGACGGTGGAACTATTTACTTGGGAGAAGTTGGACTATGTGGCTCAGGTAAAGGCAGCGTTTGGTTTAAACTGAAAATCAATGTTCAATAATCCATCTTCCGTCTTTAATTTTACCCATGTTTATGAAGCCTACTCTTTTATGCAGAGCAAGGCTTTCAACTGGGTGGATTGCACTGAACTGGAGGGTACTGACTGCTATTGCGACACTGAAGTTGAAAAGCAGTTGAAGGAGATGATGAATGACTTGCCTTTACACGGTATTCATTGGTTGGATTCTGGTGATTATCACTATCTCTCGAAATTGTGGACAGACAAGATAGAAGAGCCTTTTACGCTGGTGGTACTTGATCATCATCCTGATATGCAGCGGCCTATGTTTGGCGAACTATTGTCATGTGGCAGTTGGGTGAGGGCTGCATTGGAGCAGAATGATATGCTGAAGCAGGTCTATCTGGTGGGTGTAGATGACAAGTTGATAGATGAGTCGAGAGGCTTTAACAGCAGGGTTAAGGTTGTGAGTGAAAACGAACTCCTTTCCCAACCATTGGACGGAATCATGTCAAGGTTGCAGTTAGACTACCCCGTTTTTATCTCGATAGACAAAGATGTCATGACTCCTAACGAGTGTTCTACTAATTGGGATCAAGGGAGTGTTACTTGGAAACAGCTTACAGCCTTACTGGAATACCTGATGCAACATAGGGTATTGGGTATAGATATCTGTGGCGAGGAACCTAAAATACTGACACATTGCTGTTATAGCAATGATGCACAGATAAATGAGAAATATAACGAAAGCCTGTTTGATTGTATAAAAAGTAGTTGTCATAAATGATGGATAATGTAAAAGTCAAGGTAGATGGCAAATGGAAGTTCATCAACGATATCAAAAAAGTGAGTGTGTATTGTGCTTCCAGTACACAGGTAAGCAAAGAATATGTGGAAGCAGCTACCCGATTGGGTGAGTTGCTGGCAGAACACGACGTGACATTGGTGTATGGCGGTGGCGCTGTAGGATTGATGGGTGCTATCTGCGATGCAGTAAAGGCGCATGGTGGTAAGGCCATTGGAGTGATACCTCATTTTATGGTGGAGAAAGGGTGGTTGCGTCCTGGATTGGACGAAGTGATAGAGGTGGATACGATGGCTGAACGTAAGCACATTATGGCAGAAATATCAGATGCTGCCATTGCGTTGCCAGGTGGAGTGGGAACTTTTGATGAACTGATGGATATTGTGGCTTTGAAGAAATTGGGACTGTATCTGAAGCCTGTAGTGATTATGAATACTAAAGACTACTACCAACCTTTAGCCACGTTGTTAGAAAGGTCTGTGGTTGAGCGTTTCCAAGACGAGAAATTTCGTCATGTGTGGAAGATGGCTGATACACCTGAAGAGGTTGTGGACCTTATTTTTTCTGAACCTTATTGGACAAAGGATGTTATAGAGAATGCTGCATTATGATAGGTGAGCCAATACCATATCAGATGAAGACTGATGATATTGTCACGATAGTCTTATTATTCTGCATGTTGTTAGCGACTATTGCTTTGACGATGATAGGTAAGCCTTGGGGGCGCAAGTTAGCACAGTTGCCTTTGTTCAACTTTCGACAGAATGATTTGATGGTTACAGAAACGCCAGGTGGTATTCAACCATTTTTGCTGATACAGATGGGGCTGTCTGTCTGCCTACTTTTGCTTGATATAACTATTCGCATGAACCAACCATTGGTCGAATTGCCTCTGCCATCGAGTTCAATGTTGGCTATCTACATGGTATTGGCTATTCTTTTTCTTCTTTTTCGTTGGTTGCTTTATCGGTTTGTTCTTTGGATGTTTGTTCCCCCTGCTCATATACCATTCATCATGGAGGCATGGACCAACTCCGTTTGTGTGGAAGGCATGTTTCTGCTCCCTCTGCTGGTGATTGATATATATTACAATGTACAATTTGTTTTGTTCGTCATTGTGCTATTTGTAGTATCTATTATCCCACGTATTTGGCTATTTTATTGGCAGAAAAAACTTTTTTCCTTGAATTTCTATGGCAGTTTGCTAATATTTTTGTACTTTTGTGCGCTCGAAATATTTCCTGTAGTGTTAATAGCTATTGGAACGAGGCAGTTGAACCGATATTTACTATTTAATTATTAGTTTTTTAAGCGTTGGAAATGAAGAAGTTGTTAGTTTCTCAACCCAAGCCAGCTACGGACAAGTCACCGTATTATGATATCGCGGCAAAATATGGTTTTGAGGTGGAATTCAGACCGTTTATCAAGGTTGAAAGGTTGCCCGCAAAAGAGTTCAGGGCTCAGAAAATCAATATCCTGGATCATACTGCCATAATCTTTACTTCTCGTCATGGTATTGATCATTTCTTCCACTTGTGTGAAGATATGCGTATTGCTATTCCTGATACTATGAAGTATTTCTGTGTGGCAGAAAAGATTGCTCTTTACATTCAGAAGTATGTGCAGTATCGTAAACGTAAAATCTTTTATGGCGCTACTGGCAAGTTTGAGGATTTGCTTCCTGCCATCGTAAAGCACAAGAACGAGAAATATTTTGTGCCTATGTCTGATGTACATAACGATGACATTAAGAACATGCTGGACGCAGCAAAGATACAACATACCGAGGGCGTGATGTATCGTACGGTGAGCAATGAATTTTCTCCCGAGGAGATTGCCCAGTATGATGGTCTGATATTCTTTAGCCCAGCAGGTATTGCTTCTTTGAAAAAGAATGATCCTAATTTTGTGCAGGGTGACGTGAAGATTGGAGCATTGGGTGTTACTACGGCACAGGCTGTAAAAGACGCTGGTTTGCGCTTGGATTTCCAGGCTCCTACGCCTGAAGCGCCATCTATGACAGCTGCCTTGGAAAACTTCTTGAAGACACATTCGTGATAAAATATGTATGCCCACACGCTGAAGAAGGTCGAAAGACTTGACCGCAAAAAGGTGATTGGGAAGATGTTTACTAGTGGGAGTGGTGCCCGTACGTTTACCGTCTTCCCCTTTCGTGTGGTGTACCTTACGGAGCCTGAGCTTAAGTCTCAGGCTTCTGTGCTTATATCTGTATCAAAGAAATATTTCAAGCATGCTGTCGATCGAAACAGGGTGAAAAGACAGGTGAGAGAAGCGTATAGACTGAATAAAGCACATCTTCTGCAAACACTGGAAATAAAGGACGTGAAGATTGCTATCGCCTTTATTTACTTATGTGAAGAACTGATGCCTTCTGGGTTTGTGGAAAAACGCATCAAGACAGCTCTGGAAAAGTTGGTAGACCAGGTTAATCGTGAGCATCATGTAGCAGATAACCATGAAAAAAGTGCTGAGTGAAATATTGCTGTTACCCATCTATTTCTATCAAAGGTTCATCTCCCCAATGCTGGGACCTTCTTGCCGCTTTACGCCTACCTGCTCGCAATATGCGGTAGAGGCCATCAAAAAATATGGTCCTTTCAAGGGTCTTTATTTAGCTGTTAAGAGAATACTCAGATGCCATCCATGGGGTGGCTCTGGCTATGACCCTGTGCCATGAGCGACTTATTATTAGACATTCACACCCATCATGAGGATGGAAAACCAGGTGAGGCGATTATCAGCAAGATGCCTCATGAGTTAGCAATTGAGCCTGGAAAATGGTATTCAGTAGGCATTCATCCTTGGTATCTGAATGGGCTTGAGAAAGAAGATTTAGATTTACTGTGTAAATTGGCAGAACATCCACAAGTGCTTGCCATAGGGGAGGCGGGTTTCGATAATAAGGAAAACTATGACCGTGATGCCCAACTGCCTTTTTTTGTTACCCAAAGTGCTTTATCGTCTTATGTTGAAAAACCACTCATTATCCACATGGTAGGTGCCGCTGACAAGGTGTTGTGGGCGAATAAGCTCAGAAAACATGAGCCTTGGATTATTCATGGGTTCAGAGGAAAGGAGAAGTTGGCAAATCAGTTGCTGGATGCGGGTTTGTATCTGTCTTTTGGTGCGCGGTATAACGTAGATGCTTTGCGAGCTACTCCTCTTGACCGTCTGTTCCTGGAAACAGATGAAGCTACTTGTGGTATTCAGGCTATTTACAATAAAGTGGCTGCAGACCTTAAAATGGATGTCGATGAGCTGAAAAAGCAGGTGAAAAAGAATATTGACCGTATCTTTTTCAAGAAATAAGGTTGATAGTTTGGCCAAATGTAGTAATTTTGCAGGCACAAAAAACAGAAAACAATAAAAGATTTTATCATCTGATGAAGAAAAACTTTGTAGAAGAATTGAAATGGCGTGGTATGCTGGCTCAGATCATGCCTGGAACTGAAGAACTGCTTCAGAAAGAAATGGTGACGGCCTATTTGGGTACTGACCCTACTGCTGACTCATTGCACATAGGCCATTTGTGTGGTATCATGATGCTCAGACATTTTCAGCGTTGTGGGCATAAACCCATCATCCTGGTGGGTGGTGCAACTGGCATGATAGGTGACCCATCTGGTAAAAGTCAGGAAAGAAACCTGTTGGATGCAGAAACGCTTTATCACAACCAGGAGTGCATCAAGAAGCAGGTAGCCAAGTTCCTTGATTTCGAAAGCAAAGAACCCAATGCTGCTGAGATGGTGAATAACTACGACTGGATGAAGGACTTTACTTTCCTTGATTTCGCTCGTGAAGTAGGTAAACATATCACTGTCAACTATATGATGGCGAAGGATTCTGTGCAGAAACGTCTGAATGGCGAGGCCCGTGATGGTTTGTCGTTTACGGAATTTACCTATCAGTTGCTACAAGGCTATGATTTCTTGCATCTCTATCAGACGAAAGGTTGTAAGTTGCAGTTGGGTGGTAACGACCAATGGGGCAATATTACTACTGGTACAGAGCTGATTCGCCGTACATTGGGAATTGAGAATGAAGCTTTTGCATTAACTTGCCCATTGATCACCAAGTCCGATGGCAAGAAGTTTGGCAAGACTGAGAGTGGCAATATTTGGCTTGATCCTAAGCGTACAACTCCTTATAAGTTCTATCAATTCTGGTTGAACGTCAGTGATGACGATGCAGAGAAGTATATAAAGATTTTCACCAGTTTGGAGAAAGATACCATCGATGCTTTGGTAGCTGAGCACAAGCAAGATCCTGGACAGCGTATTTTGCAGAAGCGTTTGGCTAAGGAAGTAACTATCATGGTGCACTCAGAAGCCGACTATAATGCTGCCGTTGAGGCTTCGGGTATCTTGTTTGGCAACAATACCCACGACGCTTTGATGAAGTTGGATGAAGATACATTGCTTGCGGTCTTTGAAGGCGTTCCTCAGTTTGAGGTAGAACGTAGCTTGTTTGCTGAAGGTGTGAAGGCTGTCGATTTGTTTGCTGAGCATAGCAAGGTGTTTGCCTCTAAAGGTGAGATGCGCAAACTGGTACAAGGCGGTGGCGTTTCAATGAATAAGGAAAAGCTTGCTGCTTTTGATCAATTAGTTACAGAGAAAGATTTGCTGAACGGGAAATACTTATTGGTTCAGAGGGGTAAAAAGAATTACTTCCTTCTGTTAGCGAAATAAGTGTACACTTTACATTAAAAATAGTTAAAAGTATAAGAATTTGAATCTTTTCTATTGTAAAAGTGTATTTTTTACCCTATATTTGCAATACATATCTGAGATGGTATGATTGTAATGAAGAAAAGTGTATGACAGACTAGGTAAATATTTTGAGTCTTTATTCTTTGTGAAAAGCGTAAAGAAATAGAGGGCTACTGAAAAGTAGCCCTCTTGTTTTGTGGGGATTGCTCAATTCCCCTCTCCATACAGAGAGGGGATGAGTTTATTATTTACCGTCAATCTCTTTCAGCAGTTCGTCTACAGCAGCTTTTAGCTGTGTATCCATACCTTTGACGATGGTGTCAGGAGCGTTAGCCACTAAGATGTCTGGCTCCAGCTGAGTATTCTCCAGCCAGTTGCCTTCCTCTGTACGATAACCGATGACAGGCACACCAAACACCAGAGTCGGGTCTTGCAGGGTTTCCCACATCACACTACTCATAGTGCCAGGTACAGGCATACCCACCAGTTTGCCAATCTTTTCGTGCTTATACACCCAAGGTGTGCCATGCGCATTACTGTAGTTGGCCTCGCATTGTATCATGATGCTTGGCTTATTCCAACGGCGACTTGGCATATCGCAAGCTTCTTCGCCACGAATAACCTGGGTAAGATATTTGCTGCCACTGAACAAAATCTGAATGTCTTCATGCAAACGGCCACCACCGTTAAAGCGGGTGTCGATGACAATGCCTTCTTTCTGGTTATATTTGCCCAAGATGTCGGAATAAATGGTACGGTAGCTACCGTCATTCATTGACTCAATATGCACATAACCCAGTCGTCCGTTCGACCATTTTTCTACATCAGCAGCACGTTGCTTTACCCAACGCTTGTAGAGCAGGGCAGTAAGAGCTGACTGCTGGATAGGCAGCACCACCTCGTCCCAGCGCTCTTTGCTCTGTGGGTTGTAGAGAGATACCAATGTCTTCTTGCGGGCTTTGCCGTTGAGCAGGTTATTATAATTGGTGCTCTCGTTAATTTCGATGCCGTCAATCTTCTCGACAATAGTACCCGCTTTTACCTTTGAGCTGGCATGATCGAACGGTCCGTTCTCCACCACTTCATCCACTTTCAGACCTTTGCCTGTGTAAGTCCAGTCGTAAAGCAAACCAAGTGTAGCTGTTTGATCACCATTCAGGTTGGGTGAGTAGCGTCCACCACTATGAGAGACATTCAGCTCGCCTAACCATTCGCTCAGCAACTCCTGGAAGTCGTAGTTGTTGCTGATGTGAGGCAGGAACTTGCGATAGGCGGTGGTCATTTTCTCCCAATCAGCAAAAGCGATTTTTGGATCGAAAAGTCTTACCTTCACTTGCTGATAAACACGGTTAAACATATACTCGCGCTCAGCAGCGAGGTCCATCTTCATCTCTGCGTTGTAGCTGATAGGCGTCAGCTTGTCTCCCTTAGGATCGAGCTTCTGCATACGGCTACCTAAGATAAAGATGTTCTTTCCATCCTTGTCCATCATCATAGAACCAGGACCGGCTCCCTTGCTCACCAACTTGGTTTCATGTTTGCGCATGTCCATTTTCCAGAGGTCATAGCCACTCTCAAATGCTGCGAAGTAGTAGAGGTTCTCGCCATCTTTGTCGATCATCATACCACTCATGCTCGAAGAGTTAGGGGTGACGCGCACAATGCGGTCTTCGATGCCGTCGAGCTCAACCACGATAGGTTTTACCTCATCCTTCTTCTCATCTTTCTTATCGCCTTCTTTCTTGTCTTTTGACTCGTCTTTGCCTTCAGCTTTCTTCTGCTCTTTTTCTAATTCCTTTTGCAATTCATAGTCCTCCTTGCTGAGGCGATACTTGTCGTAGGCATCTTGATTCACGAACACCATCATGGCATCGTTCTGAGAGCCCCATGAAGCATGGCTGCGCATTCCGTAGCGATTGCTTTCATAAAGAATAGCATTGCCACCCATTACCCACATTGGGCTGCCATCAATATAGCCGCTGTTGGTGAGGTTCGTGATAGTACCACCGTTGGCACTTACCAAACCTATGTCAGCATATGGATCACGCTTGTTGCCAATGAATTCGATAGCGAACCATTTACCATCAGGTGACCAGTCGTAGCTGAATCCGCCACCTGTTTCGGGCCATTTAGAACCATCGGTAATGGTGCGTACCCTCTTGCTATCCAAATTCATTACCTTCAGCTGTTTACGATTCTCTATAAAGGCCAGTTCCTTGCCGTCTGGTGAGAAGGTTGGGTAGGTACGCTCAATGCCATCATTGCCAGGGAAGAGAGCCTTTTCTTCTATCACTGTGGCATTGGCAAAATTAGGGTCTTCCTTGCGCGCAATCTTGGCCTCATACAAGTTCCAATGTCCGTCACGCTCACTGACATACACCAGTGTGCGGTTGTCGCTTCCAAACACAGGACTCATCTCATTGGCAGCAGTATGGGTAATCTGTTTTGTAGTATTATATTCCACAGATGTCACGAATATCTCGCCTCTGACTGCAAAAGCCACCTCTTTGCCATCGGGAGATACTGAAGCAGAACGGGCTCCGTTGCTGAACTTCAGGTCAACAGGCAGGTTTTCGTCATCGCGAGTCAGTGTGATAGCCACTTTCTTGGCACTGCCGTTAGCTGGCTGGGTGTATATCTCGCCGTCATAAGCGTAGCATAGCTGACCGTTGTTGGCAACCGATAAGAAACGCACTGGGTGATCTTTGAATGAGGTCACTTGCTTGGCATCCTGCGCATTGCCGAGGGTGAAAGAATATACATTGAACGAACCACGATTACGCTCGCTCAGGAAATATACGGTCTTGCCGTCAGGAGCAATGATAGGGTTGCGGTCTTCACCTGCGCGATTAGTAAGATTGGTGTGTTTGCCTGTTTTCACATCATACTGCCAAATATCTCTTGACACTGATGAAATCTGGTGCTTGCGCCACTGGTCCTCAAAACCTTTCTGGTCTTGGTAGAGGAACATATTGCCGTCTTTGCTGAAGTTCACCATCTCAGCAGGCGTACCCAACACTTGGGTGGTTCTGCCACCAGCTGCAGGCACCTGATAAAGCTCTGTCATCTGAGCGCGAGGGAACATGGCACTTGACGCAGGGTCCTGGATGGAGGCTGAAAACAGAATGTTCTTGCCGTCAGGACTGAAAGTCCAGGGTGTCTCAGCGGCAGAGTTGGTGGTGAGGCATTTGGCAGATCCACCTTCTGCTGGCATCACGAAGATATCGAAATTGCCGTTGCGGTCGCTGGCAAAAGCCACCTGCTTTCCATCAGGCGACCAGATGGGATTACATTCATAAGAATCCTGGGTGGTGAGCTGAATAGCTGTGCCTCCTTGTGAATTAACTTTATAAACATCACCTTTGTAGCAGAACAGTATTTGCTGGCCGTCAGGTGAAATCTGAACATCACGCAGCCACATCGGAGTGACGGCCATGCTGCTCAGCGAAAGTATGGCCGAAGCCATCAGAGTAAATAATTTCTTCATAAATTACAAATGAGTTGAATAATTAGTGGTGTAAAGTTAGCGCATTTTGACGGTTTTTGAAAAATATTTCGAAAATATTGGTGAAAATCGTGAGAAAAGTGTATCTTTGCAACCGCATTCCATAGCAGAATTGATAGTTTGGACTATGGTGTAATGGTAGCACAACAGGTTTTGGTTCTGTTTGACTGAGTTCGAATCTCGGTAGTCCAACCTAAAAACGCTGATAATCTGTGAAGATTACCAGCGTTTTTTGTATATATGCCCACTTCTGTCACTTGCCTTGTTGCCCTGCTTTCCTGGCCTTTCGGAGCATTATTCCCGAGCAACAAGAGACTGTGTATCAACGTTAATCCTCCTTTACGATAGGATATAGCTCGATAAATTCCCCTTGGTGGCTCTTCCCGTCATTGATGAGTTCCGCCATTTTCTGTCCAACGGTGTCAATGTCATGAAAACCAGGTAGGCTCATGTTGCCGTTGAGGTCGGTGGTGGTGGGACCTGGGTGTACTGAGAAGATTTCCAAAGACTCCACTTGCTGCTTAGCCTCCATAGCCAATACACCCATCATGGCGTTTTGGGCAGCTTTGCTTGTTACGTAAGCCAACGGATGCCAGTAAGGGCTTATCTCAGACGGCACAGTGATGTTGACAATCCTGCCCCCGTTACTTGTGAGCAAAGGCATTAAAGCCTTTGTCAGTGCGAAAGTGCCGATAAAGTTCACGTCTATGGTGCGTTTGATGTCGCTGATTTCAGTATGCAGCCCGTCCACACCCATGTCGCCAGGAATGCCAGCATTGTTCACTAAGAGGCTCAAATCTGGGAAATTGTCATTCACTTCTCTGGCTGCTTGCTCGATGCTGTTCAGGTCAGATAGCTCGATGTTCACCCATCCTGCTACACTTATGCCCAATGCCGTCAGCTCGTTGATAGCTTTCTCAGCACGTTTCTGATTTCGTGCGCCGATGATTACGTTCCAGCCATTAAGTCCAAGGTGTTTTGCGATTCCGAATCCGATGCCTTTGTTAGCACCAGTCACCAATACAGTTTTTCTCATGTTCATTTAATGTTTAGTTGTTAATAATGCGTTGCAAACATCGTGTCTTGCGCTTGCAAAAATAATCAATATTCTCTAATTGTTACAACAAATCGAATATTTTTT
>CACYLU010000002.1 GCA_902775375.1 uncultured Bacteroidales bacterium
TGAGAGCGTTGATGGTATTATCCATCTTGCAGCAGAGAGCCATGTTGATCGTAGTATCAAAGATCCATTCACTTTTGCCCAGACAAACGTGATGGGAACACTGAGTCTTCTTCAAGCAGCAAAGATTTATTGGGAAAGCTTACCTGAAAAGTACGAAGGCAAGCGTTTTTATCATATTAGCACTGACGAGGTATACGGTGCCCTCCAAATGACCCATCCTGAAGGCATTGAGCCACCATTCAGTACCAAAGCCAGTAGCGCAAAGCATCACTTGGCTTACGGTGAGAAGTTTTTCACAGAGGATTTGAAATACCAACCTCATAGTCCATATAGTGCTGCTAAGGCCAGTAGTGACCATTTCGTTCGTGCTTTCCACGATACATACGGATTGCCAACTATCGTGACTAATTGTTCGAACAATTATGGTCCTTACCAGTTCCCGGAAAAGCTGATACCACTATTCATAAACAATATTCGTCATCGCAAGCCTCTTCCTGTCTATGGTAAGGGTGAAAATGTACGTGATTGGCTGTACGTAGAAGACCATGCAAGAGCGATTGATACAATCTTCCATAATGGAAAGATAGCTGAGACTTATAACATAGGTGGTTTTAATGAGTGGAAGAACATTGACATTATTAAGGTCCTGATCAATACAGTGGATAGGTTACTTGGTAGACCTGAGGGTGAAGATATGGATTTGATTACCTATGTAACTGATCGTGCTGGACATGACCTTCGCTATGCTATTGATAGCACTAAACTTCAGAAAGAACTTGGTTGGGAGCCTAGTCTTCAATTTGAAGAAGGTATTGAAAAGACTGTTCGTTGGTATCTTGATAATCAAGAGTGGCTTGATAATGTAACTTCTGGTGAATATCAGCAGTACTACAGCACTATGTATAAAGGTAGGGTTTAGGCCTTCGTCAATCAACCACACCTATGTCATGTGGAATAGCAGCTACAAGAAGTAATCTTGTGGCTGTTGTTGTTTATAGCTGGTCTGTCTCTGATGTAATGCATTTTATTGAATAATTATTATCTGTTTGAAAATACCATACGATATTCTTCTGCATCGAAGCACGGACAGGGTTTGGACTTGTCAAACTCGTTGTGGCCGAAGATGAGGGCGTTGGGGAACTGCTGCTTCAGGCGGATCAAGAGGTCGAGTAGGGTGTCTCGCTGTGCTTGGGTTCGGGTGTCGGCAGGCTGTCCGTTCTCATCCAATCCTCCTTCGTAACAGATGCCAATGGAATGGGTGTTGTGGAGGTGGCAGTGGGCACCGGGTTCTTCCAGTTTTCTGCCTTTGTGCAGGCTCCCGTCTCGTTCAATGTAATAATGATAGCCAATGTCTTTGAAATGACGGTGGTCTATATGGTCTTTTTTGCAGGCTTCAAAAGACAATTTCTTGCCTTCGGGGGTTCCTGAACAGTGTAAGATTATGAGGGTAATGGTTCTCATAAAACGTTATAACAAGAGTTGAGAGTGATGGCACTGGCCAATGATGTAATGGCAGTGAGTAATGCTTGAATTACAAGGTTCCAGTTGACGTTGATTTTCTTGCTCATAGATTATTATTCTTGAAATTAATACTTTTATTTAACAATAATAAAAGAAAAGGGCTGATGCTTCGAGGCTTAATTTTCTTTGTTTTTACTAAGAAAAACGAGACGAGCGCTTCGCGACTCTTATTGGCGTTTTTCTCTTAACGTAAAAACTTGAAAATTATTGACACCTCTACGCATAGGCCCTTTTTCTTTATTAATTGTCAATTATCAATTAGATCTGTGGACCGTTTCCGGTATCGCCGCCATTGCCACCGCCACCAGTGTTGTCGCCAGTTGAACCGCCTGTGTTAGAACCTGTGCCAGTGCCGGATCCTGAACCTGTTGAGGCACTGTTGCCAGCTGTGGTGGAGAGGTTGGTCAGGGCTACGGCCTTCTTCAGGGTGGCATTGAGCTTCAGTCCTTTGGCAATCATGATGCCAGTGGCACGAGCACGGAGCTTCACGCCTTGGATGTTCTTCTGAACTGAGAAGTCTTCCTCGTCTTCGGCACCGCCTTTGGCATTCTTGATGCCGATGGAGAAGATGGCTAGGTTGGTCAGCTTGACATTCTTGCCTTCCAGCAGGAGCTCATGGATGCACTGCACCATGTCGGTGAGCATACCTTTGATGGCACCCTGTGAGAAAGGGGTGTTGTGACTGGCCATGTGGGCTGACAGGGCTTCCTCGTCGATGGTCTCTTCGATGACGGGATAGGCGAACAGCTTGCCGTAGATGGCCTGCTTGGCATTCTTGCATTGTTTTAAAACGTAACGAATCATGCTTAGAAGTTTTTAAGTGTGAATATTAGTTTGTTATCGATAACAGTGCAAAGGTACAATACCATACAGGGCTACTTCCCGCTTAAGGAAGAATTTGCCTGATTATTTACTTTCTGCCAGATAAGTTGCATTTCTACTCGATAATGATGGTGAATTTGTCGGCGATGTACTTGATGATATGGGGCGGAAGTATCTTGGCTCTGGGCTTGAGTCCCATCTGCTCTAACTCTTGCATGTAGGGTTTGCACCAACTCATTAGGGTCTTTACGCTGACGCCAGCATAGCCGGCGAGTCTTTGTTTGCTCATTGCTTTCATAAACGCTATTGTTTTGAGGAGTTTAACTATATATTAACGGATGATAAACCTATGGTTTCTTCTGGCTTTATCTATGCTTTTCCCATAAGTAATATACCTGCCATGAAGGAATGAAGGTACTTATACTAACTTTTATATACACGTAAAAAATTTTTAGTATAGTAATAATTGTTGGTATATAAGTAGTAAGTTGCTTACACTAGTTTCATTCCTTCATTAACTCCTGCAGACAAGTGTCTTTGCACCTGATCATAAGGAATTTCATAAACACGGAAGTAATTCCCGTTCATGGAATGAACTTGCTGGAAGCCAAGTCGTTTCATTGCCATACTGATCTTGCGAGAGGAGAGGGGATAGCCCACACGTCCTCCGTTGAGCAACTGGCAGATGGTGGCTGCATTCATCAACTTGGTAGGTTCACCTTCTTGGGGTACCCTGAGTCGCGTCTGGATAAGTTGCTCTTCGTCGCTCTCCACTCGGAAAGGTTGGTTGAGGCGCTCCACCTGCTGCTCGTCTGCCGAGTCAAACCAGTAACGGAAGCCATGCTGGAACTCATGTAGCAGTTGGGCATAAAGCTGCTGGTAGTTGATCTTCCATGTGCGTGGATCGTCAATGTGGCTCACCTTGAAACAAAGCCATCGGCGGTTGCCTGTATCATCAGTCAGGAAATGTTGCTGGTTACCAGTGGCACAGAACGAAGCCAGTCGGTGCTTCGCTTCACGGAACCGTGCATAGGGCCGTCGTTCTTTGATAGTATCACTGGTAATCAAAGACTTGAGCTCTGATAGCTCGTGAGAACCTGTGGCTTCTACTTCCTCGATGACTGTGAGGCAGTTCTCTGATAGGGCGAGGTGGTCATCCTTAGATGAGAAGGCATTGTGGGCATTCTCCCAGAAGTAGGAACGCAACTCGGGTGGTAACAAGAAACGGAAACAGGTGGTCTTGTAAATGCCTTGCTTGCCAATGAGTACAAACACTTCATGGTTGGTGACACTATCGTCCAACCAAGTACCCACAGCGGCACAATGCCATTTATGGAGCGCCCAGCAGAGGGCCTGCTGTGCTTCTTCGTCGCTCTGATCTGGCACTACCGCCTCGGCATGGAGGTGAGAGGCTAGTTCTGCTATGCGGTCGTTACCATCCCAGGGTGGGAGGCTATTGAGATAGTCACGCACAGGATGCACCAGTCGGGCAAAGTCGCTCTTGATAACGTCATAGACATCACTCTTGAGTACGCGTTTGTCGGTGTCAATGGACATTTGTGCGCGAAGGGTTGCTAAGATACGATCATCTAATAATTGATAATGGTTAGTTGATAATTGAGAATTAATAAGGGTGTGACGGATCATGGTTTGGTCGGTGACAACATTATAGATAACTTCTGTATGTTCTGACAGCCACTGGCGGATTTCTGCTATGGTAATCATAGCGTTTTCATGACGATGATTCTTTCGTTGGTCACTGTGCAGGCACCAGGTACCGTGCTCGCCTTCCTGTTTGTAGCAATGGGTGATGATGGAATTGCGCTCGTGATTGTCAAAGTCATTTCATTGATTTTCAGACCATGTACGTAGGTCGTCGTCTGGTACGCCGAAACGGTTAAAGAGGTAGCAGGCATGAAGGATGTAATCATGGCGATGATGAGGCTCATAGGTCATGTTACGTTTGGATAACAAGTGTTGAACACGTTGCCAGGCCTCTTCGGGTGTGCTCTGTTGTGTGCCAGCAGTATGTTCCTTGTAAGGCCTGCCTTCATGAGTATTATCGGCAAAGTTAGCTTTGACAATCATCTCATCGGTGATGACGAACGGCTCGGCATCAAGGTTATAATATACCTTTGGGTCATGTGCCAGGCCTGACAAACGACCGTAATTGCTGCAGCCAGTATCGTAGTCACAACCTGTCAGCTGTTTGTAGTACTCGTTACCAGTTACAAATGCTGCCCTCCAGGAGATTGCATTTAATGGAGATTCTGTGTCTTGACGGGTGTAGCGGTAGAAAATACGGAGGCCTTCACCACTGATGGTCGTATAGCAATCCTCGGTATGAGGGTCAGCAATTACTTTTTGATAAACTGTTGGCAGCTTGTCGCCTAACTTATCCAAATCTACCATAGCGAGCCCAGTGAAGCGTACCACATTTTCGGGTTGCTTCCCAGTGCCGTCGAAGACTACTGCCACGGAGCATGCCTCCATGCTTTTGACTTTGACGTTCTTGTTGGCTTCCTCCCGACTTAGGACATGGGCCATTTGTCGATAAACGGCTGTTTTCTGTTTGACGATGGCGTCATGTTTGATGAGACGTATTACCTCATCCATGCAAATCTCTTTGCTGGTATAGCTTTGGAGGTTGGCGAAAATTGAGACTTTGATTTCTTCATTCATAATAAAATGAGATAGTTAATTATTTTGCTTGTTTACTATTAATTTTTAAACCATATTTGTCAGCTTTCTGACGCTGCGAAAGTAGGTGCTATTTTCAAAAAGCATCAGAAAGTTTACAGCTATCTTTTAGGTTTTAACTTTAAACAACCAAAAGTGGAAATTTTTTTCCGTTTGTTATACACATTTTAAGTTAAAACCTAGTTGATTAAAGGACAATTTCGTGGTTTCAACCATATAGACTATCGTAGAAGATTAGCTGATTTTATTAATTATGAAATAAAACATTATCATTATAGTCCTCTACAATTGGCGCTTGACGCTAGAATATCTGAAAGAACACTTAGGAAAGTGCGGAAAGGTGATCCAAGTGTGAAGTACGAAACTTTTTTGGATGTGATTGAAGTGTTGGCTATCAATCATTGTTACTGCAATGATGATGTAAGCAATAAGATGAATATGTGTACAATAGGGCTCTTTTTATAGAATTCTTTTATAATTAACGGAGAATTGCTATATTTGCACCAAAATAATATTAATACTCAACTTAAAAAGATTTAGTATGAAAATTGCTGTAGCAGGTACTGGATATGTGGGATTGAGCATCGCTACTCTTCTTGCTCAAAAGAACGAGGTGGTGGCAGTGGATGTTATCCCCGAAAAAGTGGAGAAGATCAACCAAAAGATTTCTCCTATCCAGGACGAGTACATAGAGAAATATCTGGCGGAGAAACCGCTACAACTGAAGGCAACTTTGGATGGCCGTGCTGCCTATAAGGATGCCGACTATGTAGTGATTGCTGCGCCTACCAACTATGATCCAAAGAAGAACTTCTTTGATACCACGCATGTGGAGGAGGTCATTGAACTGGTGCTGGAGGTAAATCCTGACGCGGTGATGGTGATCAAATCGACCGTGCCGGTTGGATATACTCGTTCGGCACGAGAGAGATTCAGTTATCGTGAGCGCCAGGCAGATGGTACCATGAAGGTGGTAACGCCTAACATCATTTTTGCACCTGAATTCTTGCGTGAGAGTAAGGCGCTGTACGACAACCTGTATCCGAGTCGCATCATCATAGGGTATGACGACAGTTTGTTGGCTGAAAAAGCGCATACCTTTGCCAATCTCTTGCTTGAAGGTGCTATCAAGGAGGAGGTACCTGTGCTGTTCATGGGCAGTACCGAGGCAGAAGCGGTGAAGTTGTTTGCCAATACTTACTTGGCCCTGCGTGTGAGCTACTTCAACGAGCTGGATACTTATGCCGAAATGAAAGGGCTGGATACCCAGGCCATCATCGAGGGGGTATGCCTGGATCCACGTATCGGTAGTCATTACAACAATCCGTCGTTTGGTTATGGCGGCTACTGTCTGCCTAAGGATACCAAGCAGTTGCTGGCCAACTTCAACGATGTGCCTGAGAACTTAATCAAGGCTATTGTGGATAGCAACAGGACCAGAAAGGACTATATTGCCGACCAGGTGCTGAATAAGGCTGGCTATTATACTGCTTCCAGCGCTTATGATAGTGCCAAGGAGCATGAGGTGGTGGTGGGTGTTTATCGCTTGACGATGAAGAGCAACTCTGACAACTTCCGCCAGAGTGCTATCCAAGGCATCATGAAGCGCATCAAGGCCAAGGGTGCCAAGGTGATTGTGTATGAGCCCACGTTGGAAGATGGTACCACATTCTTCGGTAGTCGCGTAGTGAATGATCTTGCAGCCTTCAAGGCACAAAGTGATGCTATCATTGCCAACCGCTATGATGCTGCTTTGGATGATGTGCAGAGCAAAGTTTATACCCGAGATTTATTTAGAAGAGACTGATATGTTACCAAAGAATATTCAATTAGAAGGGACAAGCATACTGGTTACTGGTGCGGCTGGCTTTATTGGCTCTAACCTTGTGAAGCGCCTCTTCAAGGAAATGAAGAGTGGTTGTGTCGTGGGGTTGGACAATATGAACCATTACTACGATGTGTCACTCAAAGAATACAGAATTCGTGAGATAGAAGGTCAGGAACGTAAAGAGGTGGATTGGCATTTCGTACGTGGCTCGATAGCAGACAGGGAACTCGTTAATCAACTCTTCGCTGACTACAAATTTGATATTGTCGTGAACTTAGCTGCTCAGGCAGGTGTAAGGTATTCCATCGAGAATCCTGATGCCTATATCGAGAGCAATATGATAGGATTCTATAATATCTTGGAGGCCTGCAGGCATCATGCAGTACAGCATTTGGTGTATGCCAGTTCTAGTAGTGTGTATGGTGGTAACAAGAAGGTGCCATTCAGTACAGACGACAGGGTGGATAATCCTGTAAGCCTTTATGCAGCTACTAAGAAGAGCAACGAACTATTTGCACATTGTTACAGTAAGTTGTATGATATTCCCAGCACTGGTTTGAGGTTCTTTACGGTGTATGGCCCTGCTGGTCGTCCTGATATGGCATACTTTGGCTTTACCAATAAATTGTTGAAAGGTGAGACTATTCAGATTTTCAATTTTGGTAATTGTCGTAGGGACTTTACTTATGTGGATGACATTGTTGAGGGTATCGTGCGTGTAATGCAGCATGCTCCTGAAAAGAAAACAGGTGAGGATGGTTTGCCGGTTCCTCCTTATGCGGTGTATAACATTGGTGGTGGACAACCCGAGAACCTGTTGGATTTTGTGAACATCCTGCAAGAAGAACTGCTTAGGGCTGGTGTTTTGCCAACCAACTACGACTTTGATGCCCACAAGCAGTTGGTGCCTATGCAACCTGGTGATGTGCCAACTACTTTTGCTGATGCCACAGCCTTGGAACGTGACTTTGGCTTTACACCAAAGATAACCCTTCGTGAGGGTTTGAGGGCCTTTGCACAGTGGTATAAAGAATACTATTGTAATAATTAAATCCCCGCATTATAGCCGCCCCTTACCAAGGGGTTCTAAAGGTATAAAACTTACTACTCTTAAATTAATAACTTATGCTTTGCGAGAATAAATTCAATGAGATATATGGACGCGACCCCGAAGGTATGGCGTTCTGCCCTTATAGGGTATGCCCAATGGGTGCCCATTCTGATCATAACCTGGGTAAGATTACAGGTCTAGCCATTAACAAAGGCATCCACATCGCCTATTCCCCTAAGCATAATGGGGTGGTGGAAATGCAGTCCATTCAGTTCCCCAAACGAGCACAGTGGCACATCGCATCTGTACCTACTTTGAAGCAGAATGACTGGGCGGATTACCTGCGTGGAGCCACTTTGTCACTTTCCAGAAAGTATAAGCTGACTACTGGTCTTTGTGGTGTTATAGAAGGCACACTGCCTATTGGTGGTCTTTCATCCAGCGCAGCTGTCATCATCAGCTTCCTGTCAGCTCTGTGTAAGGTAAACGGTATCGTCCTAGCCAAACAAGAGATCATTGACCTTGCTTACGATGCCGAATTGAACTATGTAGGTGTGAGTGTAGGTAAGCTTGACCAGAGTTGTGAAGTGCTGAGCAAGAAGAACCATCTGCTCTATCTAGAT
This sequence comes from uncultured Bacteroidales bacterium, assembly GCA_902775375.1. Lineage (GTDB taxonomy): Bacteria > Bacteroidota > Bacteroidia > Bacteroidales > Bacteroidaceae > Bacteroides. The sequence continues at coordinate 8,546 of CACYLU010000002.1, forward strand.
ACCAAGGATGGCCAGTATGAACTCATTCCTCAGTCCCCGAATATGAAACCCTATAAGATTGCTATCTTCTTCTCAGGACTAGAGCACAGCAATGTAGGTTCTAAATATAATGTACGTGTAGATGAGTTGAAGGCTGGTGTTTATGCCCTGCAAGCTTTTGCTGGTATGGATTATGGCAAGTTTAAGGAAGCCATGGCCAGAGATGTGGATCGTGCCATTTATGAGCAGTACAAGGATCGTTTGCCTGTCAACTGGGCCAAAAGATGCGAACATTGGTACACCGAGTTCGAACGTGTTGAAAAAGGTGCCGAAGCATGGCGCCGAGGCGATATAGAGACCTATGGCAAACTTTCTTTCGAGTCTGGCTGGAGCAGCATCCACAACTGGGAAGCTGGTGCTCCCGAGCAGATACGTCTGTATGAAATCATGACCCAGACAGACGGTATCTATGGCGGTCGTTTCAGTGGCGCAGGCTTTAAGGGCTGTTGCATTGCGTTGATAGATCCTTCATTTCAGGAATCAGTTTCAGAAAGAGTTACTGAACAGTACTTAAAGTCATATCCAGAGATGAAAGGCAAGTATGATGTGTTTATTTGTGAAAGTGCAGACGGAGTAGAATTATGAAATGTTTGTTTCTGGCAGCTGGTTATGCCACACGCTTATATCCTTTGACGGAAAACTTCCCCAAACCTTTGTTGGAAGTAGCTGGTAAACCCATTCTCGACTGGTTGATCGACGACATGACGCAGTCGGGCCTCGTAGATGAGTTTATCGTCATTAGCAATCATAAGTTCGCCCATATCTTTGAAGACTGGGCTGCAAAGCATACCCAGCTATCCATCAAGGTTATCGATGATGGGACTAATAGCAATGAAACCCGTTTGGGTGCTGTCAAAGACATCCAGTTTGCCATTGAGCAGCTCCAGTTGGATGACAATCTTTTGGTAATGGCAGGTGACAACCTCCTAGATTTCAGCTTATCAGACTTTATCCGCTATGCCATTGGTAAGCAAGCCACCTGCATCATGCGGTATTACGAGGCCAATGAAGCCCGATTGCACAAGTCAGGCGTGGCAGAAGTAGCTGCTGACGACCGTGTCCTCTCTTTTGTGGAGAAGCCTGCTGAACCACGCAGCCACTGGTGTGTGCCAGCTTTCTATTATTATATTCGTGAAGATAGCCACAAGATCCAGCAAGCCATCGACAATGGTTGTGGTACTGACGCTCCTGGCAGTTTCATCTCCTGGCTCTGTGGTCATACAAATGTATATGCGTGGGAGATGCCTGGCCAGCGTTATGATATTGGAAACCTAGAGAGCTATGAGCAGGTAAAGCGGGTATTTGAAGGCCTTTAATCATGTTGTTTAAGTCCATTAAATAGAATTAGTAGATTTTTTTGTTATGGCACTATTTTCCGAGCGATATGGATATACTAAGCCTTCAGAGGTTTTGATTAGAGAAAAAATTACAACTGAAATTGAGAATGTTATCTGTTCTTGTTAGTTTTGAAGAAGCTAAGTTTATGCTAGTTGCATGTAGTGCTTTTGTGAATTACATACAAGGGAAAAGGACTGTATAATATTTATAAGTAATAAACTACGGGTAAATAAGTGATGTAGAGGATCATATTTATGAATCATGATGTTGTAAAATTACAAGGTATGCTTGATGCGGAGAGATTTGATCTTCCTGTTATGAAGAAGATTTTGGGGCATTACAAAGACCATCCGGCAATTATACCTTGTAAGATTTCTGCTGGTTCAAAAATTATCAGATCAAGCACAAATGATACTAAAGAGTTTCATAAAAACGTTTCAAGATTGAGCTATCCACCTGTTGAGTATGCACGAACAGATAGGGCTTCAATGTATTTCACAAATAATGTTGAAATAAGAATGACACCATATGCATTTTTAGTTTATTGTTACAAAAGTATCAAAATAAGTTGTGATATTTATGCTTATATTTACAATGAATGTTAAAATAGACATGTTTTTATATGCTTACTTAAACAATTCTTGATTTATTTGTGTATTTTTGCATTCATAAGACAAACTTATTATGAGAATAGAACAAGAAGAGTTAGAAAGACAGATTGTTGAAAGAATGAGAATCGACAATCCTTGGTGGACAACTGGTCAGATTCCCATGGATATCCATATGATGGAGAAACGGCTCTATCTTGATGCGTTTTACAAGATTGTAAAGGATATGACCGTTAGACGTGGTATTGTTCTTATGGGGCCAAGGCGAGTGGGTAAAACGATTATTATTTATCACACAATTGAGCGTTTGATTTCCGATGGCGTAGATCCTCAAAAGATTATCTATCTTTCTATTGATACTCCAATATACAATGGATTATCTTTAGAAAGAATGATGAACATTGCAAAAGCTTCGCTTGTAAAGTCAGTCTCTGATGAAGATTTCTATGTTTTTTACGATGAAGTTCAGTATTTGAAAAATTGGGAAATCCATCTGAAATCCCTAGTTGATACTTATCGTTCTACTCGCTTTATTGTATCAGGTTCAGCTGCAGCTGCATTGAAAATGAAAAGTGATGAGAGTGGGGCAGGACGTTTTCATGACTTCACATTACCTCCGCTTACGTTTAATGAATACATTCATCTTCAGGGACTAGGGAGCTTGATAGTACCTAAAATGATAAAGTGGGAGAACCGGCTTATAAAAGCCTTCGATACAGTAGATATAACAAAGTTGAACAACCTTTTTATAAGCTATATCAACTATGGAGGGTATCCAGAAGTAGTGTTATCTAAGGACATACAGCAAGACCCTGGGCGTTATTTGCGTCGGGATATTGTAGATAAAGTGATGCTGAAGGATCTGCCAAGTCTTTATGGCATTAGTGATACTCAAGAGCTTTATAGGTTGTTCATACACATAGCTTATCGTTCTGGTTGTGAATTCTCTTATGAAGAAATGTCTCAAGAGTCAGGTATAAATAAAGAGATTATACGAAGATATATCACTTATTTAGAAAGTGCTTTCCTTATAAAGGTTATCCATCGTGTTGACGCAAATGCTAAGCGAATGCAGCGTATAACGCAATTTAAGATATATCTTACAAATCCATCGCTTCGTTGTGCGCTATTCTCCCCTCTGACAGAAACAGATAAAGCGATAGGTAGTATGGTAGAGACTGCCCTGTTTGCCCAACGTATTCAGCGAAATGATGAAGACATATTCTATGCAAACTGGAAAATGGGACGTGCTAATGGTGAGGTTGATATGGTTGGACTTGACAAGTTGTATCAAAAACCTATATGGGCAGTCGAGATGAAATGGTCCGATCGTTATTATGATGCACCTGGGGAATTGAAATCATTACTTTCGTTTATGGACAATAATCATCTGTCGGAAGCTATTGTTTCATCGCGTACAAGATATGGAACTAAAAGTTTGGATCATCTGAACCTGACCTTTATTCCATCTGCCCTATATGCTTATCTGTTAGGGTATAGAACTATAGCTTATAAAAATAACTAATAAGATATAGATTATGTTTACACTAATTGATTTACCTTATGCTAAGGAGGCCTTAGAGCCAGTAATTAGTGCCAAGACGCTAGAGTATCATTATGGTAAGCACTTGCAGGCCTACGTTGATAATCTGAACAAGTTGTTGCTGGGCAGTGGATTGGAAGGATTGTCCCTCAAGGAGATTGTCAATCAATCTTCTGGAGCAATATTCAATAATGCTGGTCAGGTGCTAAACCACAATCTGTATTTTAGCCAGTTTGGCCAAGCAGATAAAGTAGCGAATGCTCCAACAGGTGCTTTAGCTGCACAGATTCAGAAACAATGGGGTAGTATAGATGCCTTTAAGGATGAGTTTGTTGCTAAAGGTGTAGGTCTCTTTGGTAGTGGCTGGGTATGGCTGTCTGCACAGGCAGATGGCTCTCTTATCATCACTCAAGAGCTTAGCGCTTCTAACCCTGTTACTAAAGGTTTGAAACCTTTGTTGACTTTCGATGTTTGGGAGCATGCTTATTACCTCGACTATCAGAACCGTCGTGCAGCTCATCTTGCTGAACTGTGGAAGATAGTTGATTGGAAAGTGATTGAAGAAAGATATTGATTTATGAAAGTTGTTGAAAAGAGATACTTGTTGCCGTTCATTCTCATTACGACTTTGTTCGCATTATGGGGTGTGGCGGCTAACATGACGGATACGTTGCTGGCTGCATTCCGCAAGGTGATGCAGATGAGTGATACACAGACAACATTTATCCAGATGGCGTTCTATGGGGCCTATTTCTTCATTGCATTGCCTGCTGCACTCTTTATTCGTAAGCACAGCTATAAGAGTGGGGTGATACTGGGACTGATTCTGTATGCTACTGGAGCAATTCTGTTCCTGCCAGCTGCTTGGGCTGCCAGCTATGCTTTCTATCTTTTTGCCATCTATGTGATGGCTACAGGATGCTCAGTGTTGGAAACGACGTCCAATCCTTATATCTTGTCAATGGGCAGTCAGGAAACGGCTACCAGGCGTCTGAACATCGCACAGGCATTTAATCCTATTGGTTGTATAACGGGCATCTTGATCAGCAAGTATTTCATTCTGCAAGATATTTCACTGTATTCTATCAGTGGTACTTATGCTGCACTGGGCTGTGTGTTACTGGGCATTATGTTGGTGATGCTTTTTGCCAATATGCCTGCTCTTCGTCAGCCTCAGGGGCCGGAGGATGAGCTTTCTCTGAAAGCGACATTTGGAAGATTGTCACAGAACAAACGCTATGCGTGGGGGGTAGTGGCACAGTTCTTCTACATGGGTGCTCAAACGGGTACATGGAGTTTTGCCATTCGTCTCTCGATGAAGGAACTGGGCGTGGCAGAGGCTGAAGCGGCTAACTTCTATCTGGCTGCCATTATCGGCTTTTGCCTGTCACGATTTGTATATACTTGGCTGATGAAATATTTTGCTCCGCAACGGTTGCTGTTAGTGGGTGCCCTGCTGAGTGCTGTCTGTGCTTTAGTGGTGGTGCTGACGACTGGTTGGACAGCTGTAGTGGCAATGATACTGGCCAGTGTATTCATGAGTCTGATGTTCCCCACCATTTATGGTTTGGCTTTGGGTGACGTGGAGAATCCAGAGAAAGGTGGCTATGCAGGGGATGCCAAGATTGGTGCCAGCGGCTTGATTATGGCTATCTTGGGTGGTGCACTGTTGACACCTTTGCAGGGATTACTGAGTGATGCAGCTGGTATCAACATCTCTTTCTTGGTGCCAATGGCTTGCTTTGCGGTGGTACTGTGTTATGCTTTGTATGTTCAGCGTGTGAAGGGTACTGCCCTCTGACACAATAAAAATAAGGATATGAGTAAAGTTGCTTTAATTACTGGTATAACTGGACAGGATGGTAGTTACCTAGCTGAGTTCCTGGTAGAGAAAGGGTATGAGGTGCATGGTATTCTTCGTCGTAGCAGTTCGTTCAACACAGGGCGCATTGAGCATCTATATCTGGACGAGTGGGTGCGTGATATGAAGAAGAAACGCCTGATTGAGCTGCATTGGGGTGACATGACCGACAGCTCTTCTCTGATTCGTATCATCAGCGAGATACGTCCTGACGAAATATATAATCTGGCGGCACAGAGTCATGTGAAGGTAAGTTTCGACGTGCCTGAGTTCACCGCTGAGGTGGACGCTGTGGGCGTGTTACGTCTGTTGGAGGCTGTGCGTATCGTGGGCTTGGTTGATAAATGCCGTATCTACCAGGCTTCTACATCCGAACTGTATGGTAAGGTACAGGAAGTGCCACAAAGTGAGAACACACCATTCTATCCTCGCTCACCTTATGGCGTGGCAAAGTTGTATGGCTTCTGGATGATGAAAAACTATCGTGAGAGCTATGGCATGTACTGCTGCAACGGCATCTTGTTCAACCACGAGAGTGAACGGAGGGGTGAGAACTTTGTCACTCGTAAGATTACACTTGCTGCGGCTCGTATTGCCAAGGGTTTGCAGGATAAGCTGTATTTGGGTAATCTGAATGCCTTACGTGACTGGGGGTATGCTAAAGACTACATCGAATGTATGTGGCTGATGCTGCAGCAGGATCAACCTGATGACTTTGTCATCGCTACGGGCGAAAGTCATTCTGTACGTGAGTTCTGCACACTGGCTTTCAAGGAGGCTGGTATAGAACTGCACTGGGAAGGTGCAGGTGTTGACGAGAAGGGTATTGATGTGAAGACTGGCAAGGTGCTGGTAGAAGTGGATCCCAAATACTTCCGTCCTGCAGAGGTGGAGCAGCTGTTGGGTGATCCGACCAAGGCAAGAACCGTGTTGGGATGGAATCCGCAGAAGACGTCTTTTGAAGAGCTGGTGCGTATCATGGTGCAACATGACATGAATGAATTGAAAATTGATAATTGAAATAAAGAACTTTTTGGAGCAGCGAGGGCAGAGCCAAGCTTGCTTGGGCTATGCCGAGTCGCGACAAAATAGGGCGAAGCCAATGAAACTAGATAGTAAGATATATGTTGCAGGCCACCGTGGTATGGTGGGCAGTGCCATTGTCAGGGAATTGCAGCGGCAGGGCTATCATAATCTGGTGCTGAAGACGCATGCTGAGCTGGACTTGACTCGTCAGGAGGCGGTAGAGGCTTTCTTTGCAGAGGAAAAACCTGAGTATGTGTTCCTGGCGGCTGCCAAGGTAGGGGGCATTGTGGCCAACCAGAATGCTTTGGCGGATTTCATGTACGAGAACATGATCCTGGAGATGAACGTGATTCATGCGGCATGGAAGAATGGTTGTAAAAAGCTGGAGTTTCTTGGGTCTAGTTGCATCTATCCAAGGTTGGCTCCTCAGCCTATGCCTGAGAATTGCCTGCTGACGGGCGCTTTGGAAAAAACCAATGAGGCGTATGCGTTAGCTAAGATTTCTGGTTTGAAATATTGCGAATTCTTGAACCGTCAGTATGGCACGGATTATATCTCTGTAATGCCAACGAACTTATATGGTCCTAACGATAATTATCATCCAGAACATAGTCATGTGCTGCCTGCATTGATTCGTCGTTTCCATGAGGCAAAGGTTGCAGGCTTGGAGAGTGTGACTTGCTGGGGGGATGGCTCGCCATTGCGCGAGTTTCTCTATGTGGATGACTTGGCCAACCTCTGTGTCTTTCTGATGAACAACTACAGTGGTAACGAGACGGTGAATGCCGGTACGGGCAAGGAACTGACCATCAAGGCGCTGACTGAGTTAGTGGCTAAGGTGGTGGGCTATAAGGGTAGGATAGAGTGGGACACTACTCGTCCTAACGGTACACCTCGAAAGTTGCTGGATGTATCAAAAGCTACGGAATTGGGATGGACTTATAAGACGGAGTTGGAAGATGGTATTCGACTGGCGTATGAGGACTTCCTGCATAATCCTATGAGGGCTGAAAGATAATTGAACATTATGAATATATTAGTTACTGGTGCTAACGGACAACTCGGTAATGAGTTGCGAATAGTGGCGAAAGGAAGCCAGGATAAGTACATCTTTACGGATGTGACAGAGGCTTCGGATGAGTCTATCAACATGCTAAGAAAATTGGCAGGAGAAGATGTGCATACGGATACTGTACGGCTGGATATTACTGACCTGGAGGCTGTACGTAAGATGGTCAGTGAGCAGGAGGTGCAGGTGATTGTGAACTGTGCTGCCTATACGAATGTGGACAAAGCTGAGGAGAATTACGATTTAGCTGAGTTGCTGAATGCTAAGGCGGTAGAGAATTTAGCTGTAGCAATGCGTGAGGTTGATGGATTGCTGGTGCATATATCGACCGACTATGTTTTTGGGGCAGAACCTTACAACAAACCATGCACGGAAGAGCAACAAGGAACGCCTACTGGGGTGTACGGCCAGACTAAACTGCATGGTGAGCAGGCAATCATCCACACTGGTTGTAAGCATGTGATCATCCGTACGGCATGGTTGTACTCTGAGTTCGGTAAGAACTTCGTGAAGACTATGCTGAGCCTGACTACTACCAAGCCACAGCTGAAGGTGGTGTTCGACCAGGTAGGCACACCAACTTATGCATACGATTTGGCACAGGCGATAATGGTTGTTCTCGATGATTTCAAAGACGCTATTATCCATGGCGTAGCATCGAATTATGAGAAAACGGGTATCTACCACTTCTCGAACGAGGGGGTCACTTCATGGTATGACTTTACGAAACTGATTGCAGAACTGGCAGGGAATACGGCTTGTAACATTCAGCCTTGTCATAGTGATGAGTTCCCCAGCCCGGTGAAGCGTCCGGCTTATTCTGTGCTGGATAAGACCAAGATTAAGGAGGTGTTTGGCATCAAGGTGCCATATTGGACTGACAGTTTAAAAAAGTGCCTGTCAACAATGCTGTAAAAAAATATTTTTTGTAATTTTGCGAATCAAAGAAGATAATAATAATCTAATAAGTAAAAGAATATGGCAACAGGAAATGTAAGACCAGCTGATATGGAGCGTATTACGACGCCCGCTCTGGCACAGAAATTCATTGACGAACAAATCAAGGAGCTGCGTGCTCAGATTGGTGACAAGAAGGTGCTGCTGGCGCTCTCTGGTGGTGTGGACTCATCAGTAGTGGCTGCACTGCTGATCAAGGCTGTGGGCAAGCAGCTGATATCTGTACATGTAAATCATGGATTGCTGCGTAAGGGTGAACCTGAGCAGGTGGTGCGTGTGTTCCGTGACGAGCTGGATGCTAACCTGGTGTATGTAGATGCTACCGACCGTTTCTTGAATAAGTTGGCAGGTGTAGCTGATCCTGAGCAGAAGCGTAAGATCATTGGCGCAGAGTTCATCCGTGTATTTGAGGAAGAGGCACGCAAGCAGGAAGGTATCAGTTTCCTGGCACAAGGTACTATCTATCCTGATATCGTTGAATCAGGTCCTGTGAAGTCACATCATAACGTGGGTGGTCTGCCTGAGGATCTGCAGTTTGAGTTGGTGGAACCTATCAAACTGTTGTTCAAAGATGAGGTGCGTGTAGTAGGTAAGGAACTGGGCCTGCCCGACAATATGGTGTTCCGTCAGCCATTCCCTGGTCCTGGTTTGGGTGTGCGTTGCACTGGTGCCATCACTCGCGACCGTCTGGAGGCTTTGCGTGAGAGCGATGCTATCCTGCGTGAGGAGTTTGCCAAGAATGGCCTGGAGGGCAAGGTATGGCAGTACTTTACCATCGTGCCTGACTATAAGTCAACAGGCGTGAAGGACGACAAACGTAGCTGGGATTGGCCAGTTATTATCCGTGCCGTGAATACACGTGATGCTATGACGGCTACCATCGAGGAGATTCCTTATGCGCTGCTGCATCATATCACCCAGCGTATCATCACTGAGGTGCCTGGCGTGAATCGTGTATTGTATGACCTAACACCGAAACCAACGGGAACCATCGAGTGGGAATAATTAATTGATAATTGACAATTGATAATTGGATAATAAAGGCTGCCTTCCAGACGCTCACCATGCCTTTCCAGATGATGAACATGCGCGTGGCTACTTCGCAGTACTGGAACATTGCCTACGGAATGAATCCGGGAGAGGTGGCGAAGGACGCCGAGGGTATGCAGACGATGCGGACGATGGCCAACAATATGGCCTGGATGCTGAAGCCGCTGAAACGGGAGGAATGCCCGGCCCGTGAAAGACCGCAGGGCACTAACTTTATCAGATAAGCGTGTTTTTACGCTCAATGTCTGAGATGCTGATGATAAAGGATGGAGTGGATTAACAGCTTGCTCTTTGAACAGTCACCGATGCAGACGGTAATCATCCTCTCGGTGATCTGTGCTGTGGGACTTGCCTTTGGCAAACTCCGCGTAATGGGTGTTTCGCTCGGAATAGCCTTCGTCTTTTTCATCGGAATCCTTGCAGGACATCTCGGGCTGACAGTGAACCCGGCCATGCTCGACTATGCGCAGAGTTTCGGACTGATTCTCTTTGTGTATGTGCTGGGACTCAGCGTAGGACCAGGTTTCTTCGGTTCGCTCGCACATGAAGGAGGAGCGATGAACCTCTGGTGTCTGGCCGTGATACTGCTGGGAACGGGCATGGCCTTGGCGCTATGTACTGTAACGGGCATCTCTTTGCCTGACATGGCGGGCATCCTTTGCGGTGCCACCACCAATACGCCTGCCCTGGGTGCTGCCCAGCAGACGCTCTCACAAATGAACCTGTCACATGAGGGGGCGGCCTTGGGCTGCGCGGTGACCTATCCTTTAGGAGCAGTGGGCGTGATTCTCGCCATTGCCCTCATGCGCAAACTGTTTGTGAAGGATTCGGATTTGGCTGTCAGGCATCAACATCCGGAAAAGGAGACCTATATCGCCCGTTTTAATGCGGTGAATCCTGCCATCAACGGAAAGACGATTGCGGAAATCGTCCAGATGACGCATTTCAAATATATCGTTTCGAGAATGTGGCGGAAAGGGGAAGTAATCGTTCCGAAGTCGTCTTCTGTGATTATGCTGGGCGACCGCCTGATGGTGGTGACGACGAGAGACGAGGCCGATTCGCTGGAGCTTCTTTTCGGAGAGCGCATCAAGGACGAGAACTGGAACCGTGAGGAGGTGGACTGGAATGCCATCGACTCGAAGGTGGAGAGCCGGGTCATCGTGCTCACGCGTCCGCTGCTCAACGGCAAGCTGCTGGGCGACCTGCAACTCAGGAAACTATACAAGGTGAATGTGAGCAGAATAACCCGCGGCGATGTGAAACTGCTGGCCACTCCCGATTTGCGACTGCAATATGGCGACCGTCTGCACGTGGTGGGCGATCATGAGGCCGTGAACCATGTGGAGGCTTTTCTGGGCAATGCCGTACAGAGTCTGAACGAGCCTAATCTGGCTGCCATTTTCATCGGTATCATTCTCGGACTGGCATTGGGGGACATTCCCCTTAGATTCCCAGGCATGAGCATCCCCGTGAAACTGGGCATTGCCGGCGGTCCGATCATCGTGGGTATCCTCGTAGGTGCCTTCGGTCCCCGTTTCCATCTCATCACCTATACCACCCGTTCGGCTTCCCTGATGCTGAGGAAGTTAGGCCTCTCGCTCTATCTGGCATGTCTGGGTCTGGAAAGCGGTGCCCATTTCTTTGAGACGGTGGTGCGTCCTGAAGGACTGATGTGGGTGGGCGTAGGATTTCTGCTGACCATTGTTCCCGTCTTGATCGTAGGTCTGACAGCCCTGAAGATGAAGAAATATGACTACGGAACCATTTGCGGCATTCTCTGCGGTTCGATGGCAAATCCGATGGCACTGGCCTATGCCAACGACACGATCAAGGGAGATACCAGTTCGGTGAGCTATGCGACGGTCTATCCGCTGGGGATGTTCCTCCGTGTGATTATCGTACAGATGATGCTGATGTTCCTGCTTTAAAGACTCCCCTCCCTATTAAGATAACAGCATCACGAAGACGGAGATAATGGTCACTACCGTGGTGAAAATACGGAATGCCCGTTCAGGCAGCCATTTCACAATCTTAATACCGATATCGCCACCCACCAATACGAATGGGATGGCACAGGCATCGATGGCCAGGGTGGTCAGGTTGATGTTGTTCCACGCAAAATACTGAAGCGGAAGTTTCAGATAATTGACCGTCAGGAAAAACCACGCATTCGTACCCACGAAGGACAGTTTCGGCATTTTCACACTCAGCAGGAAAATGGCCATCACGGGGCCTGCGGCATTGCCTATCATCGTCGTAAAACTTCCAAGTAGTCCGAATGCCGGTCCATACCACCAGGCATCCACCATCAGGTTTTCCTTGCCTTTCCATCAAAGCTGCACCCCGTTATCAGCAATGGGTTCAGGAAGGAAGAGGACAAGTTTGACTTCAACAAGGATGCAGGTATGTTTGTCTGTCCCGCCGGGCACATGGCAATAAGGAAAGCACGGCAAGGAAAGAGAGACGGAAGATGGAACCAGGTTTGGACATATTATTTCGACACAGAGAAATGCAAGACATGCTCTCGCAGAGAGGGATGCTATAAAGACGGAGCAAAGGTCAAGACTTACAGCGTGTCTATAAGGACAGAAGAACAAAACAGGCTGATGGAGTTTCAAAAAACGCCAGAGTTTAAAGTCAAGGCCAGAGAGAGATACAAGATAGAGGCGAAGAATGCGGAACTCAAGCATGTTTTTTGGATATGATAGAGCCGAGTCTTACGGCCTTTACTCCATGCAAATGCAGGGAGCCATTACTATTTTTGCCGCAAACATCAAAAGAATCCTCAAACTCATCTGAGCAGAGAGTATTCATGCCTATACGAAGGCCTGTAAGACGAAATACACCACTATAACGGCTTACAGGCTATCAAAAAAAACAAAACACAAGCAGATTGCAAATCCGCATATTAACGGTTATATGCAATCTGCTTTTTGTTAATAATCGAGAAGCCTTACTAACTTGAAGGGTTTTTCAGTGCCCTCCATTTCTGCAGCCTTTATTTTTGTATCTTCAGGCGAAGGCTGTTGAGGACGACACTGACGCTTGAGAACGCCATAAGAGCACTGGCCAGCATCGGAGTGATTTGCCAGCTATAGCCGAAGAGGTAGGGGAGGCCAGCTGCCAAAGGGATGCATACCAGGTTGTAGATGAAAGCCCAGAAAAGGTTCTGGTGAATCATGTTGACCGTGCGCTTGGATAGTTTGATGGCATCAGGGATTCTCCTGAGGTCATTGCCGATAAGCGTTACTTGCGCTACTTCCATTGCCACATCGGTACCTTGTCCCATAGCGATGCTCACATCGGCAGCAGCCAAAGCTTGCGAGTCGTTAATACCATCACCCACCATAGCTACATGTTTGCCTTCGCCCTGCAATTTGCGTACTAAGTCCTCTTTATCTTGCGGCAACACTTTGCTTTGGTAGTGAGCAATACCAGCCTTCTCTGCCCAATAATGGGCAGCTTCTTCCTTGTCGCCACTCATCATGAACAGCTCTATACCGTGATGTTTTAATTGTTGAACTGCTTCAATGGCACTGTCCTTTAGCTTTTCACCATTATAATTGATAGTTGATAGTTGATAATTGATAATTGGCTTCGCCCCATCTCCATTATCCATTATCAATTGTCCATTATCCATTGCCAATTGTCCATTATCCATTATCAATTGTCCATTATCCATTATCAATTCAGTCAGGGTACCTGTCTTGTCGAACACCATCGCATTGATGGCACAGAGACCCTCGAGGGCGGTGGCATCCTTGATGAGGATGTGTTGCTCAGCTGCCTTGCCAATGCCAACCATCAGGGCGGTTGGAGTGGCTAAGCCCATGGCACAGGGACAAGCTATAACAAGCACTGACACAGCTGACAAGATGGCCTGTGGCAGTTTGTCCATGCCACCCAATGCTAGCCATAGAACGCAAGTGAGCATGGCAATGGCCATCACTGTAGGTACAAAAAACAGGGCAATTTTGTCAACGGTGCGTTGTACGGGCGCTTTTGACCCTTGTGCCTGCTGTACCATTTTAATAATACCTGCCAGAACGGTGCTTTCACCCACTTGCTGGGCCTCGAAGCGGAAGGTGCCCTGACGTACGATGGTACCTGCCAGTACCTTATCACCTACTTGTTTCTCTACTGGTACTGCCTCACCGCTAATCATTGATTCATCAATATAGGTAGTGCCTTCGGTCACCACACCATCCACTGGCACTTTCTCACCGGGGCGCACCTCTAAGACATCTTCAGGCTGTATGGTAGACAGGGGTACTTCAGACAGCTCTCCCTGCTGCAATACACGTGCTGTCTTGGGCTGTAATCCCATCAAGGCACGAATAGAGGAGGCCGTACCGTTCTTGGCGCGTTCTTCCAACAGGCGACCTGTCAACACAAAAGTGATAATCATCACCGATGCATCGTAATAGGTGTGCCAGTCCATGCCACGGCTACCCCAGAAGCTTTCACCCCAAAATGTGTTGAACACACTGAAGGTGAATGAAACGGCAGTTGACAGTGCAACTAATGTATCCATATTAGCTGAGCCATGCTGTAATTGGCGCCAGGCAATGCTATAGAATTGTCGTCCACAATATATTAAATTGATGATTGATATAATCATCATCAATATATTGTTTGTCAGTATATTGCCAAAACTAATATAATGCATAGAAATGGCCATACAAAGGATAGCTAATATCCAAGACACGATGACCCTTCTACGCAAGTTGAGGTAGCTTTGCCGCTCTATGGCCTCTAGGTCACGATCAGGTTCGGTCACCAGATCGTAGCCGATGCCTTGCAGTGCTTCCTTCATATTGTCAAGGCTCACCACCTCGGGGTTATAGTCCACCAAGGCTGTCCTGCTGGCCAACGACACGGCACAACTATCTACCCCCTGTAATCCGCTGAGTTTCTTCTCAACATGAGCTGCGCATACTGCGCACATCATTCCTACTACTGGTATTGCCTGCTTCATTCAAATTGATAATTGATAATTGATAATTGATAGTTATTTGTTTAGTCGCTCTTTCATTGTTTTAACTATTGAGATAAGTAATTTAAGGATCTCCTCACAATCTTTATTTAAAGAGTTATATTCTTCTTCATTAATATACTTGGTTTCATAGAGTAATGATATCCAAAATAAAGTCTCGTTTGCTTCTTTAAGAGCTACATTACACTTATTAAGGAAATCTGCTTTACTTTGAGCATGAACTGATTCACTCATCAATGCTCCTATTGAAGTGCCACTTCTTAAAACTTGATCAGAAAGAGAATAAATCTTAGTATATTTTTCAGTTAAATACTGATGAAGCTTAACAATCCTGATAGCAAATAAAAAACTCTTATTTTTGATAATATTCTTTTTCTCATCATATTTTTTAACTTCGTTCTCCATCTCGTCATCCATTATCCATTATCAATTATCAATTATCAATTAGCGAAGCTAAATAATCAGCAAAAATACGAGCAGCTGATTCTACTTTGGCAGCACAAGGACGAGTCTTGTAGTACTCGGCTGTGCGAGGGGAGGCTATATAGCTGTTAGGTGCCTTCTCGTAGCCCTTGATGCCCAGGATCTCAGCACAAATCAGACTGCCATTGGCTTGCTTGGACTGTGCCAGAAGTTCCTGTACCACTTTGTAGCAAGCGGATTTCCCTGCATTGTCGCTGCCCTCCGTCTGACCACAGTCGAGGCCTACGAGCATGACAATGCCAGACACAGCACCACACATCATGCGCAGACGACCCACACCGCCACCAAAACCGGCAGCGATGCGCTTGGCCATGGTCTCGTCAAGGCCGTAGAGGTCGGCAAAGGCAGCTACTACACTTTGGCAACAGCCATAACCCGCCATAAAATTATCGACCGCTCGGGCCACTCTCTCATCTAATTGCTCTTTGGTTATTACTTTCGTCATAATAGACTGCATTCTAACTATAAAATAACAATATACGCCTGTTTTGGGAATCCTCTTTGTATCGGGGAGAGGAGCGGAATACATCGTATATTATAGTCTAATTTTGTTGCAAATTTACAAACTTTAGTGATGAGCGACAAATAACCACGTTTTTTCTCTGTTAATAGTTCTTAAATGGAGCTTTGAACCGTTGATTATATCGGGTTTTCTTCTTAATTTTGTATTTTGATAATTGGACCTTGCATAACTATTTGGCCTCGGCCAATATGTGGTACGTAAAAACAATTTTATTAACTAATAAAAATTATGATTTATTCAACTGAAGTTAAGAACATGTGTAGCGTCGCTAAAGGCGCTTACCACGGTCCTGCTCCAATACCAGAGGAAGGTAAGTGGATTCAGGCTAAAGAGATCAAAGACATCTCAGGTTACACTCATGGTATTGGCTGGTGCGCACCTCAGCAGGGTGCTTGCAAGCTGAGCTTGAACGTGAAGGACGGTGTTATTCAGGAAGCATTGGTAGAGACCATCGGTTGCACCGGTATGACTCACTCAGCTGCTATGGCCAGCGAGATCCTGCCTGGCAAGACCATCCTCGAGGCACTGAATACCGACCTCGTTTGCGATGCTATTAACACCGCTATGCGTGAGCTCTTCCTGCAGATTGTCTATGGCCGTACACAGAGTGCTTTCTCTGAGGGTGGTCTGGCTATCGGTGCTGGTCTGGAAGACCTCGGCAAAGGCCTGCGTTCACAAACTGGTACCCTGTATGGTACAGTAGCTAAGGGTACTCGTTATCTTGAACTTACTGAGGGTTACATCACCAAGCAGTTCCTCGATGAGAACAACGAGGTTTGCGGTTACGAATATGTACACCTTGGCAAGATGATGGAAGCTATCAAGAATGGCATGGATGCTAATGAGGCTATCAAGAAGTTCACCGGCTCATACGGTCGTACAACCGAAGAGCAGGGCGCAGTAAAGGCTATTGATCCACGTAAAGAATAAGGAGGAACGACGATGATTAGAAAAGTACAGTTTGAGAGTCAGGAACGCCGTATCAACCAAGTTCTTGCAGCTCTGAAGGAGAATGGCATCAACAGTATTGAAGAGGCCAACGAGATTTGTGAAAAGGCTGGTGTTGACCCATATCTGATGTGCGAGGAAACACAGCGTATTTGCTTTGAGAATGCCAAGTGGGCATATGTTTGTGGTGCTGCTATCGCTATCAAGAAAGGTGTAAAGACTGCTGCTGATGCTGCCGAGGCTATCGGTATTGGTCTGCAGAGCTTCTGCATCCCTGGTTCTGTGGCTGACGACCGTAAGGTAGGTATTGGTCATGGTAACCTGGCTGCTCGTCTGCTGCGTGAGGAGACTGAGTGCTTCGCTTTCTTGGCTGGTCACGAGAGCTTTGCTGCTGCTGAGGGTGCAATCAAGATTGCTGAAATGGCTAACAAGGTGCGCAAGAAACCTCTTCGCGTAATCCTGAATGGTCTGGGAAAAGATGCTGCACAGATCATCAGCCGTATCAATGGCTTTACTTATGTTCAGACTCAGTTTGACTACTTTACTTCTGAACTGAAGATTGTTCGTGAGGTTCCTTATGGCAACAATCCAAGTCGTCTGAAGGTAAAGTGCTATGGCGCTGACGATGTTCGCGAGGGTGTAGCTATCCTGTGGCATGAGAATGTTGACGTGTCTATCACCGGTAACTCTACCAACCCAACTCGCTTCCAGCATCCAGTAGCTGGTACTTACAAGAAGGAGCGTGTATTGGCTGGTAAGCCTTACTTCTCAGTAGCTTCTGGTGGTGGTACAGGTCGTACCTTGCACCCAGATAACATGGCTGCTGGTCCTGCTTCTTACGGTATGACTGATACACTGGGTCGTATGCATTCAGATGCTCAGTTTGCAGGTTCTTCTTCTGTTCCTGCTCACGTTGAGATGATGGGATTCTTGGGTATTGGTAATAACCCAATGGTAGGTGCAACTGTGGCTATCGCTGTTGCTATCGACCTTGCTTTGAACAAGAAATAATTAGTTTTTCTTTCATATTTGATCAGTTTTTTTGCTGATGTTTTAGGGCTGCAGTGATGCAGCCCTTTTTCTTATTAAATGATTTTGAAGCGGGCAAAGCGAAGGAGAAGCTGCTTCTGTCCAGCATGAAGGAAGGAAATGGTGGCCTTGGCATTATCGCCAGTACCTTCTACCTTAATCACCTCACCAATGCCGAAGCGTTCATGCTGGATCTTCTGACCCACCTGTAGAGTGGATAGGGAAGAGGAAGCTCCACCTGACTTAGGACTGACGAGGGTGCTGTTGACACGCTTGAAACGAGCAGGGGGTATATTTCCTGTTTGCGATGGTGTAGAGCCTATGCCTGCTGTACCTAGGCTTGTGCTGCTTGGTCGTATGCTGGAAGGACCTGTTGCACGAATTTTTGTGTGAGGTACGACAGGTTTGGGCTTAGGTGATTCTTCTTGCCAGTATCGCTGGGCAGAAGAGGTGTGCAGACGGTCGATATACTCCTCGCCAGGTACATAATCCCAGCGCCCAAAAGAGTTGGAGCGAGGATAAGCAGGACGGGAGAAATCGGGAGACTGCTTATCGATGTGCAAATACTGCGGATCAATGTCACGAAGGAAACGGCTCGGGCTGCAGAATTCCATCTTGCCATAGCGGAAACGTGACTTGGCATAGCTGAGGAAGCAATGCTGCTCGGCACGGGTCAATGCCACATAGAACAAACGACGTTCCTCCTCGAGGCCCTTGACACTGTTGCTGCACATCGGACTAGGGAAGAGGTTCTCTTCCATGCCCACCACGAACACAGTGCCAAACTCCAAGCCCTTGGCGGAGTGGATGGTCATGATGGTTACCTTGGCACCATCATCGCCATCATCGCTGTCGAGGTCAGTGAGTAATGATACCTCACTGAGGTAGTCGGTCAGGTAGATATGCTCGTTATCCTCCTCACGATGTGTCTGTGTAAAGTCCTGTAAGCCATTCACCAGTTCCTCGATATTTTCCTGACGACTCATATTCTCTGCCGTGCGGTCCTGCATCAACTCACTCATGATGCCAGATGCCTTGATAATGGCCGTACCCAGTTCGTAGGCATCGATAGTAGTGGCTTGCTCGATAAAACCATTGATGAGGGTGCGGAAGCCCTCTAGCTTTGCCAGTGTGCCTTTATTTACATTCAATCCGTAGACTGTAGGTTGGGAAATCACCTCCCATAGGCTCACACCATGTTGCGTGGCAGTGCCGATGATCTTGCCTACAGTGGTGTCGCCAATGCCTCGGGTAGGGTAGTTGATGATGCGCTTGAATGCTTCCTCATCGTTGGGGTTGACCACCAAGCGGAAATAGGCAATCACATCTTTCACCTCCTTGCGTTGATAGAACGATAGACCGCCATATACACGGTAGGGGATATTCTTCTTTCGCATCACCTCCTCGAAGATACGGCTCTGGGCATTGGTGCGGTAGAGAATGGCTATTTCATTGTAGGGCACTTGCTCACGTCTGTGTAGTTTAGTGATTTGGTTGGCCACAATATCACCTTCTTCTACATCGCTGTAGGCTTCGGTTACCTGTATATTCTCGCCTTGTTCCTTCTCGGAGAATACATCCTTGTGGATCTGTCTTTGGTTTTTGGAAATCAAACTGTTGGCTGCTTCAACGATGGTCTGTGTGGAACGGTAGTTCTGTTCCAATTTGAATATCTGTGCACCATTGAATTGCTTGGTGAAGTTGAGGATATTGTCTATCTCTGCCCCACGAAATGAGTAGATGCTCTGGGCATCGTCGCCCACCACACATACACGCTGGTGCTGTGCAGCCAGTTGCAGTACGATACAGTGCTGGGCATAATTGGTGTCTTGGTATTCATCCACCAGAATATACTTGAATTGCTGCTGGTATTTCGCCAGTACGTCGGGATGTCCCTTAAATAATAGATAGGTGTAGAAGAGCAGGTCGTCAAAGTCCATGGCATTGGCCTGTCGGCATCTGTTCCAATAACGACGGTAAATCTCTCCAGTCTGTGGTATCTTGGCGTCACGGTCGGCTTCTATCAGGTCGTAGCTGTCGAGGTACTGCTGGGGTGTTACCAAACGGTTCTTTGCACTGGATATACGTTCTTCTATCAGTCCGGGCTTGTAGACTTTCTCGTCCAGGTCCATCTCCTTGATGATAGCCTTGATCAAACTTTTACTGTCGGAAGCATCATAAACAGTGAAGTTGGCGTTGAAACCGATGCGTTCGTGCTCGTAATGGAGGATACGAAGGAAGATGGAGTGGAAGGTGCCCATCCACAGGTATTGAGCTCTTTTTACACCTACCTGCTTGGCTATGCGCTCTTTCATCTCTCTTGCAGCCTTGTTGGTGAAGGTAAGGGCGAGAATGTTCCAGGGATCGTATTCTTGCTCCTCAAGCAGATAGGCTATCTTGTAGGTCAGCACGCGTGTCTTGCCAGATCCGGCACCAGCTATGACCAGTGACGGACCGTCGCAGTATTGCACGGCTTTGCGTTGTCCTTCGTTTAGCTCTTTCTCAAAATCCATCTTCTTTGTTTTATTTTGCAAAGATACAAAAATAAACCACTTCTCTCTTTCATGTGAGAAAATAAAATTGTATCTTTACACTCTTGAAAAAGTCAAATCTAATCAACGATATGGAAAACAGAAGTTTAGTGACCATTGCCGACTACTCGAAAGAGAAGATTCTCTATATGTTGGAAATGGCCAAGGAATTTGAGGCGCATCCCAACCGCCATCTGCTTTACGGAAAGGTAGTCGCTACCTTGTTTTTCGAACCTTCTACACGTACTCGTCTGAGTTTTGAAACAGCCGCCAACCGTCTTGGTGCTCGTGTGATAGGTTTCAGTGACCCTATGTCAACAAGCTCGAGCAAAGGCGAGACGCTGAACGACACTATTAAGATGGTGAGCAACTATGCCGACATTATCGTTATGCGACACTATCTGGAGGGAGCAGCTCGCTATGCCAGTGAGGTGACCCATGTACCAGTAGTGAATGCAGGTGATGGTGCCCATCAGCATCCGTCGCAGACCATGCTTGACTTGTACTCTATCTTCAAGACTCAGGGTTCATTGGATAACTTGCAGATTTACTTGGTGGGTGACCTGAAGTATGGCCGTACGGTGCACTCATTGATCCAGGCTATGCGCCACTTTAACCCTACGTTCCACTTTATTGCTCCTGATGAGTTGCGTATGCCTGAGGAGTATAAGATATACTGCCATGAGCATAATATCAAATATGTGGAACACAAGGACTTTACTGCAGAGAGCATTGCAGATGCAGATATCTTGTACATGACGCGTGTGCAGCGTGAGCGTTTCACTGACCTTGATGAGTATGAGCGTGTGAAGAATGTCTATATTTTGCGCAATGCTATGCTAGAGCATACCAAACCCAACCTGCGCATCTTACACCCGCTCCCTCGTGTCAACGAGATAGCTTATGATGTGGATACCAATGAGAAGGCTTATTATTTTCAACAGGCTCAGAATGGTCTGTATGCTCGCGAGGCTATCCTCTGCGATGTGTTAGGTATCACATTGGATGAGGTAAAGGCTGACTCTTTGAAAATTGAGGCTACGGAAAAGGTGAGTGGGGCTGTGAAGAATATCACGGATGATCTGCCTGGTGCTATCAATAACTTAAAGGATAACATGGAGAAGTTTGTGAATTCTGTCAAGGATACATTTAACAAGTAAAGTCATGAGAGAGAACAAAGAAGAAATGCAGGTGGCCGCACTGAAGAACGGCACTGTAATTGACCATATACCGAGTGATAAGCTTTTTACAGTGGTGTCATTGCTGGGTCTGAAACATCTGACCAACAATATCACCATTGGCAATAACCTCGACAGTAAGTTGTTGGGTAAGAAGGGTATCATCAAAATTGCTGACAAGTTTTTTACGGATGATGAAATCAACCGTATTGCTGTAGTAGCTCCTAATGTGCGTATGAACATCATTCGTGACTATGAAGTGGTGGAGAAGCGCCAGTTGCAATTGCCAGACGAACTGATTGGCATCGTGAAATGCTCTAACCAGAAGTGCATCACTAACAATGAGCCGATGCCTACTCGTTTCCATGTCATTGACAAGGATAATTGCGTGATTAAGTGCCATTACTGCGATAAGGAGCAGCATCGTGATGAAATTCATCTGGTATAACACTATGTATAACAACAATTGATATAAAAGAGCTGATTCTCCGTGGCTAAAATTTCTTCGTTTTTACTATAAAAAGATAGACGTCCGCTTCGCGTACTTATTTGATTTTTTTATTTAACGTAAAAACTTGAAATTTATTAACGCCTCTCCGCATAGGCTCTTTTATTATCAATCTGTTTTATATGTTATTTATGAGAGAGGACTGGAAACCAGGAACGTTGATTTATCCATTACCTGCAGTGATGGTGAGTTGTGGCAGTACGCCACAAGAATACAACATCATTACGGTGGGGTGGACAGGTACGCTCTGCACCAATCCTCCTATGTGCTACATCTCCGTACGACCTGAACGCCACTCTTACGGCATTATCAAACGAAATGGCGAGTTCGTCATCAACCTTACAAATGAACGCTTAGCTCGTGCCACCGACTGGTGTGGTGTGCGCTCGGGCAAGGACTACAATAAATTTGCTGAAATGCACCTGACACCAGGTGAGTGCAAGGTGGTGAAGGCTCCCTTAATAGAGGAGTCGCCTGTTTGTATCGAATGCAAGGTGAAGGAGGTGGTGCCACTTGGCTCGCATGATATGTTCATTGCCGATGTGGTGAACGTAAGAATAGATACACAGTATCTTGACAATGAGACGGGGGCATTTGACATGGCATCGTTCAATCCTCTGGTCTATGTGCATGGTGGATACTATAGTCTGGGGCGCAAGATAGGAAAGTTTGGGTGGTCAGTGGAGAAAAAGAAAAAATAAATAGGTTTTTCTCTCATTAAATCGTAAATTTAGCTATGCTGAATTTACTAGCATTCGGAAAAGTGCAAATTTATTTGCCTTTTCTCTCATTTAATCGTAAATTTAACTATGTTGAATTTACTAGCATTCGGAAAAGTGCAAATTTATTTGCCTTTTCTCTCATTTAATCGTAAATTTGTGCCCAAATTAGAAAATAAGCTTATCATTTATTAATAAATAGCAAATCATGAAAAGAGACGATTTGATTTTCAATCTGATTGAGCAAGAGCACCAACGTCAGCTGAAAGGCATGGAACTTATTGCTTCAGAGAACTTTGTGAGTGACCAGGTGATGCAGGCCATGGGTTCATGCATGACTAATAAGTATGCCGAGGGCTATCCGGGCAAGCGCTACTATGGCGGTTGTGAAGTGGTAGATCAGAGCGAGCAGATTGCTATCGACCGTGTGAAGGAACTGTTTGGCGCTGAATATGCGAATGTACAGCCTCACTCTGGTGCACAGGCTAACGCTGCTGTGTTGCTAGCAGTGCTGAACCCTGGTGATAAGTTCATGGGTCTGAACCTCGATATGGGTGGACACTTGTCACACGGTTCTGCTGTGAACACATCAGGCATCCTGTATCATCCCATTGCTTACAATCTGAACAAAGAGACAGGTCGTGTTGACTATGACGAGATGGAACGTCTGGCACTCCAAGAGAAGCCAAAGTTGATTATCGGTGGTGGCTCGGCTTATTCTCGTGAGTGGGACTATGCCCGTATGCGCAAGATTGCAGATGAGGTTGGGGCGTTACTGATGATTGACATGGCGCATCCTGCTGGCTTGATTGCTGCTGGTTTGCTTGATAATCCATTGAAGTATGCTCATATCGTCACTTCTACTACTCATAAGACTTTACGTGGTCCTCGTGGTGGTATCATCCTCTTGGGTAAGGACTTTGAGAATCCTTGGGGCCTGGCTACCAAGAAGGGTGAGATTAAGATGATGTCAACATTGCTTAATTCAGCTGTGTTCCCTGGACAGCAGGGTGGTCCGTTGGAGCATGTCATCGCTGCCAAGGCCGTAGCTTTTGGCGAAGCTCTGCAGCCTGAGTTCAAGGAATACCAGAAGCAGGTGAAGAAGAATGCTGCCGTACTGGCACAGGCACTCGTTGACCGTGGCTTCCACATCGTATCTGGTGGTACTGACAACCACTCTATGCTGGTGGATCTGCGTACCAAGTATCCTGACCTGACTGGTAAGGTGGCTGAAAAGGCACTGGTAGCTGCTGATATCACTGCCAACAAGAACATGGTGCCATTCGATTCTCGCAGTGCATTCCAGACCTCTGGTATTCGCTTGGGTACTCCTGCTATCACTACTCGTGGTGCTAAGGAAGACTTGATGTTAGAGATTGCTGAGTTGATCGAGACCGTATTGAATGCTCCTGAAGATGACGCTGTAATCGCTAAGGTTCGTGCGCATGTGAACGAGACAATGGTGAAATACCCAATGTTTGCTTACTAAACTTTAACCAACAAATAATAGCAAAAGGCTGCTCGTTCGAGCAGCCTTTTGTTTTAATCTGGAAAGCGTTGTTTGAGCAGATCTTCCATACGAAGTGCCTCGTCACGGTATTGTGCAGCTTCTATGAAGTCGAGCTTCTTGGCTGCCTGTCGCATGCGTTTCTTGGTCTGCTCGATGCTCTTTTCGAGCTGTTCACGTGACATGTACTGTACGATAGGATCGGCAGCTGCAGAAGTAGAACCCACCTGCTCGATATAAGGACGAGGAGCTGACAGTTCGGCACTGCGGTGACTAATAGTGGCTTTAGCCTCTGTGGTGGCTTCGATGTTGGATGCAAATACGTCGAGGTTCTTGCCTTTAACAATCTGACGGGGCGTGATGCCATGCTCCTGGTTGTAACGCAACTGCTTCTCACGCCTGCGGTTAGTCTCATCAATGGTCTGCTGCATGCTGTCAGTAATCTTGTCAGCATACATGATGACGAGTCCGTTGACATTACGGGCTGCACGACCAGCTGTCTGCGTAAGAGAGCGGTGAGAGCGTAGGAATCCTTCCTTGTCAGCATCGAGAATAGCTACCAGGGATACCTCAGGCAGGTCAAGTCCCTCACGCAACAGATTGACGCCAATCAGTACGTCGTACAGGCCTTCACGCAAGTCTGCCATAATCTTTACACGCTCCAAAGTATCTACATCACTGTGGATATAATTGCATCGAACGCCGTTGTTGAGCAGGTATTCAGTAAGCTCCTCAGCCATACGCTTAGTGAGGGTGGTGACCAGTACTCGTTCCTGACGTTCAACACGTTGTTGTATCTCTTCCATCAGGTCGTCAACGGGGTTCTGCATGGAGCGCACCTCTATCTTGGGATCCAGAAGGCCTGTAGGTCGGATAACCTGTTCTACCACGATACCTTCGCTTTGTTCCAGTTCGAAGTCTGCAGGTGTGGCACTAACATAGATAACTTGGTGGGCCATCTCCATAAACTCGGGGAAGGTGAGGGGGCGGTTGTCCTTAGCTGCTGGTAAACGGAAACCATATTCTACCAGATTCTCCTTACGTGCCCTGTCGCCCCCGTACATTGCCTGTATCTGTGGCACGCTGACATGACTTTCGTCGATAACCATGAGATAATCTTTCGGGAAGAAGTCAAGCAAGCAGTAAGGACGAGTTCCTGCAGGGCGTCCATCGAAGTAACGGGAATAGTTCTCAATGCCTGAACAATGTCCTAGTTCACGTAGCATCTCCATGTCATAGGTAACACGTTCATAAATACGTTTTGCCTCTAACATTTTGCCTTGTTCTTCAAAGAATTGTACCTGTTTGTGCAAGTCGTCCTCTATCTCATGAATGGCTCTTAGTGTAGAGTCTTTGGTGGTCATGAAGAGGTTGGCAGGATAGATTTTATAGTCCTCGAACACACCAGTCGTGCGTCCTGTTATGGCATCTACCTCTTCAATGCTCTCTATTTCGTCACCCCAGAAGATGATGCGCAGGATATGGTCGGCATAGGCCAGGAAGATATCTACCGTATCGCCTTTGACACGGAAGTTGCCACGGTTTAGTTCGAAGTCGTTGCGAACATAGAGGCTATCGACCAATTGACGCAAGAAGACGTTGCGACTGAACATAGAGCCACGCTTCACCTCGATAACGTTGTTATAGAAATCAGCAGGGTTCCCCATGCCATAAATACAGGATACAGAGGACACCACAATGACGTCGCTGCGACCGGAAAGAAGGGAGGACGTAGCAGCTAAACGAAGTTTATCAATCTCATCGTTGATGGCCAAGTCTTTCTCTATGTATGTATCAGTACTGGGCATGTAGGCCTCAGGCTGGTAATAGTCATAGTAGGATACATAGTATTCCACTGCGTTGTTGGGGAAGAAGCTCTTGAATTCACTATAGAGCTGGGCTGCCAGTGTCTTGTTGTGGCTGAGCACAAGTGTGGGTTTGTTGACGTTGGCGATGACATTGGCTATGGTAAATGTCTTGCCCGAGCCGGTAACACCCAATAGTGTCTGGGCAGGAACACCTGCTAAAACACCTTCCGTCAGTTGCTTGATGGCTTCTGGTTGGTCGCCCGTGGGCTGATAGGCTGATGTTAGTTCGAATTTATTCATTGAAGGTTTGAAATTAAATAAACGAAGATAAGAAACATGAATGGAATATGCAAGGATTTGCCTCTTTTTGTTTTTTTAATAGGTAAGTTTTTGCATTATTCATGGAATAATACTAACTTTGCCAAGATTTTCGCTATATAGGCTTTTTTCAATTAGAAAATGAAGAGAAATATCATCATCATACTGCTCACTGCCCTCGTGATGTCGTCGTGCGGTAACTTTACAAATCTCTATAAGCACAAGCTAAAAGAAAAGGACTACGACTATATGTATGAGGCTGCTAAAGAGTACTATGTAGCAGGACGATATACTCAGGCCATCACACTGCTGAATGACGTGATTACCATTTTAAAAGGTTCTGATAGAGGTGAGGAGTCTGTATATATGCTGGCAATGAGTTACTTGAAGAATAAGGAATATTCCATTGCAGCACAGTCGTTCCAGCAGTACTATACGTCATATCCACGTGGCAAATATACAGAGAGAGCTCGATTCTTTGCTGGTAAGGCTTTATGGATATCTTCTCCTGAGTCACAATTGGATCAGACCGATACCTACACAGCTATCCAGGAACTGCAACTGTTTTTGGAGTTCTTCCCTAACTCGATTTACAAGGAAGAGGCACAGAATATAATCTTTGAAGCACAGGACAAACTGGTAGAAAAAGAATTTGATGCTGCCAAGCTATATTATAATTTAGGTACTTATATGGGAAATAACTATCAAGCCTGTGTGATCAGTGCACAGAATGCGTTGAAAGATTATCCCTATACTAAATATCGTGAGGACTTGTCATTATTGGTTGTGAAAGCAAAGTATGCTCAGGCTGTGCACAGTGTGCTGTCTAGAAGGGCTGAGCGCTTTCGTGATGCTGTAGATGAGTGCTACGCTTTCAAGAATGAGTATCCTGAGAGTACCAACATCAAGGATGTGGATGAGATGCTGGAGAAATCTGAAAAGATTTTGAAAGACCTGCCTGAAGATGATGAATATGCTGAAGAATAAACAATTTAACTAACATATAATTTATGGATTACAAAAAAACTAATGCGGCTACCACTACAGTTATCAGAGATGTTGTGAAACTGTGCGAAGATACTGGCAATGTTTATGAGACTGTAGCTATTATTGGTAAGCGTGCCAATCAGATTAGTGTTGAAATCAAAAATGACCTCTCTAAGAAGCTGGCTGAGTTTGCTTCTTACAATGACAATCTGGAGGAAGTTTTTGAGAACCGTGAGCAGATTGAGATTTCTCGTTATTACGAGAAGTTGCCAAAGCCTACGCTGATTGCTACCCAGGAGTACATGGAAGGAAAGATTTATTATCGCAATCCTACTAAGGATAAGCAAAATATGGACGATTTCCAATGATACAGCGTATTCAAACCGTTTATTGGCTGGTCATCACCGCACTGTTGGTGGTGACCATGTTGTCTCCAATCGGTTTCTTCACGGAAGCTGGTGGAGCCTTTGATAGCGTACTGAAACCTCTAGGTCTGACTTTGGCTGATGGTGGTACTGAAACTACTTGGGGTTTGTTCGCTATCCTGTTGTTGAATGCTGTGGTAGCGTTTGCTACTATCTTCTTGTACAAGAACCGCATGCTGCAAGTGCGTATGTGTGTGTTCAGCGCTTTGCTGGAGATAGGTTACTATGCAGCTGGGGCTGTGTTTGTCTATATGCTGAAGAGTGATTTAGAGGCAGCGTTCCGTCCAGGATGGGCGTTGGCATTGCCTTTCGTCTGCATCATCCTTAATTACCTTGCTTTCCGTGCTACTTATGCGGATGAGGTGATGGTGAGAGCGTCAGAACGACTGAGATAAAATATTATTAAGAAAAGAAAAAGCTGCTCAATTAATGAGCAGCTTTTTTTGTTATAAGTCACTGAAGTTTGGACTGAAGGTGTCGCCTCGGTTCAGGTCGCCAGTGCGGAGCCCTAAGGTCAGCCACTTCTGGCGTTGTTGTGAAGAACCATGGTTGAATGACTCTGGTACGGCATAGCCACGGGCTTTCTTCTGCAAGTAGTCATCACCGATTACTGCTGCACAGTTGATAGCCTCTTCTAGGTCACCAGCTTCGAGTGAACCAAACATCTGGTTGTCGTGATAAGCCCACACACCAGCATAAAAGTCTGCCTGCAACTCGATACGGACACTCATTCGGTTGCTCTCAGTTTCGTTCATACGTGCCATCTGGCTATGAGCCTTATCTAATGTTCCCAGTAAGTGCTGCACATGATGTCCCACCTCGTGGGCAATCACATATGCGTAGGCGAAATCACCATCGGCACCTAATGTCTGCTTCATTTCGCTGAAGAATGACAGGTCGATATATAAAGATTCGTCAGCAGAACAGTAGAATGGACCTACCTGAGAGGTAGCGCCACCACAACCAGTCTTTACACTGCCTGTAAAGAGTACCATCTTTGGAGCACGATAAGTTCTGCCATACTGTTGGAATACCTTGTTCCATACATCCTCGGTGCCTGCCAAAATCTGGCGTGAGAACTTTGCCAGTTCCTCTTCTTCTGGCGTAAACTCACGATTATTTTCAGTCTGAGTGGAAACCATACTGCCCAAGTCAGCACCTGACAACACACTTAATGGGTTGCCACCCATGAACCATGTAATCAGAGCAACAATAATCAGACCGCCAATACCAAGTCCGGCCTTACTACCACCACTCAATCTACGGCGATCGTCCACATTGGAACTCTCGCGTCTTCCATCCATTCTCATAATTTTTGTAATTTAAGATTCAACATATGGTGCAAAAATACACAATTATTTGTCACATCAATAAAAATTCTCCAAAAAAGAAAAAAATAGTTGCAGTAAAGCCTTTAAAATTCTATTTATAATGTATATTTGCAATGAAATTATTTGCATAACTGTGTGTGCATGACAAATAGAATAGGTATATTTGTATTTGCATAATTGCAGTTTATAAATGATGAGAATAATAACTTTTTTAAATATATTGTGTTATGAAAAAGACAAAAATTACAGCTATTCTTTTGAGTGCTGCCTTGGTATTTGGCAGTTGCGGAACAATGAATAATACAGCTAAGGGTACTGCTATCGGTGGTGGCGGTGGCGCTGCTGTGGGTGCCGTATTAGGCGGTTTAATTGGTGGTGGTAGCAAGGGTGCCTTGATTGGTGCTGCTATCGGTGGTGCCGTTGGCGCTGGTACTGGTGCTATCATTGGCAATAAGATGGATAAGAAGGCAGCTGCTGCAGCTCAGATCGAGGGTGCAGAAGTAGAGAAGATTCAGGATAGCAATGGTCTGGATGCTGTTAAGGTGACATTCGAATCTGGTATTCTGTTTGGCTTCAATTCTTCAGCTTTGAATAATGACTCTAAGAATTCACTGAAGGAACTGGCAGGCATCTTGGCAGAGGACAGTACTACTGACATAGCTATTATTGGTCATACTGACAAGGTGGGTACATATGATGCAAATGTCAAGGTATCTAATCAGCGTGCTCAGGCTGTTGAGAAATACCTGAAACAGTGTGGTGTGCCTAACTCTCAATTTAAATCTGTTGAGGGTGTTGCTTACGACCAGTATGATGAGAGCAAGACAGCTGCTGAGAACCGTCGCGTTGAAGTTTTCATGTATGCTAGTGAGAAGATGATTCAAGAAGCTCAAGCTGAAGCTGCAAGACAGTAATCAGTTCTATTATTCGGAATTAATAAAAAAGGGCTGCCCGATTGAGCAGCCCTTAATTTTTAGTTGTTTAAGTGGAGATCCTTGAAGGTTCGAGGAGCGGGAACGCCTGGCAATGGCTTGCGATCTTTGAGCTGCTGGAGAGCAACCTCAATCGCTTTGTTCAACTGCTGGTCTTCACCTGCGTATTCCTTGATAGGATCATTGTCAAGCAAAATGTCAGGATCAACGCCATGGTTCTCCACTATCCACTGGCCAGTCTTGGCATCGTAGTTGGTGAAGAATGGTACACGAACATCAGTGCCGTCCATATAAGGCAATGATCCACTAATACCAATGATACCACCCCAGGTGCGAGTACCAATGACAGTTCCCAGGTTATTGGCCTTGAAACTCCACGGGAAGAGATCTCCATCGGAAGCAGAGTACTTGTTGATGAGTAGTACCTTTGGCCCATGATGAGCACCGTCTGGCACAGTATTGGTAGTGCTAGATGTACGACTCATGGTCATTCGATAAGGCTCACGCAACAGACGTTCGATAATCATAGGTGAAACGTTACCTCCACCATTGGCACGATCGTCAATGATTAACGCTTCCTTATCTAACTGAGGATAGTAGTAACGCACGAATTCATTCAGACCTTCTGCACCCATGTCGGGGATGTAGATATAACCTACACGTCCATTGGTAGCCTTCTCCACGGTCTTGATATTGTTCTGCACCCATGCGTAGTGGTAGAGTGGATATTCGTTAGAGATCGGCTTGATCACCACCTTGCGACCTCCTGCCGCTGCAGAACCATTGACGGTCAGTTCGGTCAGTACATCAGCCTTGCCAATGAGTAGTTCGTAGATGTTGCTGACTGAAGTAACAGGCACACCATCGATGGCAGTAATGAACTCACCTTCCTTCACGTTGATGCCAGGCTCAGTGAGCGGTGAACGCAATTCCTCACGATAAGGAGCGCCTTCGAGGATTTTTGTTATCTTGAAGTAACCACTCTTGTCGCGACTCAGCTCGGCACCCAGTAAACCCATTTTGATGCGTTCTGCCTCTGGCTTTTCGCCTGTAGAGATATAAGCATGACCACATGCCAACTCAGAAATCATCTCACCAATGACATAGTTCAAATCCAAACGAGTCTTAACATATGGTAGCAGTACTGAATATTTCTGCTTGAGCGCTTTCCAGTCAACGCCATGCATGTTCTCCAAATAGAATCCATCACGGAATGCACGCCATACCTCATCGAAGATCTGTGGCCACTCCTGGGAGAAGTCTACGAAGGCCTTCAAGTTATCAGTATTGACAGCCTTATCAGCCTTTATGCGCTCTGAAGGGAAGTCAACGATATAATACTTGTTGCGGTCAGAAAGAATGGCTTTCTTTCCACCTGCTGTATAAGCACTAATACGTCCATCTACCACCTTATTATCTTCCTGAGTTGCAAAATCGAATGCCATGAGGCTTCGACCATTCTGGTACCATAGTTTCTTTCCATCGCTGAAGAAATAGCTCATGTAACCCTCTCCAGGACGTACTGGCAATTTGATGATACGGTTGAATATCCCATCGGTATCAATCTTTACCTCAGCGTTCTTGGCATCCTTTGCTTCACCTGGCTTACCAGGACCTTGGGGACCGGCAACCTTGTCTTCGCTAACACTAATCTGGTCATCCTTGGGCAACAAGGGAGAAGGAGTGTCCTTAGTCAAAGTAACTAGGTAAATGCCACCCATGCTGGTGTAGGCATAGTCCCATTCTACACGGCTATATATAGGATTCAAATCACGGTTAGAATTGAAGATGAGGTACTTGCCATCGGTACTGAAAGTAGGGGATGAAGAACTATACCACTTCTCTGTAACAGGATATTCCTTATTAGTCTTTAAATTATAAACATATACCACACTCATGTCATTCTTTTCAGGACGAGTGTAGGTAATCCATTGACTATCTGGTGAGAATTGTACGCCACGGAACTCACTTTCAGGGCATGTAATAACAGTGCGCTTGCTCTTGGCTGCTACATTTACTTCTACTAAACGGTTCTTACGGTCGGTATAGAGGATGGTCTTGCTATCAGGACTCCAAACAAGAGAACGGATATATGTATCGTTGTTCTTAGTCAGTTGCATAGGTTCGCCACCAGTTTCTTCCTGCAACCATACTTCAGTCTCACCAGTCTTGTCGCTGATGTAAGCGATATACTTACCATCAGGACTGATTTGAGCACCTCGATCGTTGGCACCCGGGCTACGGGTAATGTTCTTTACTACTCCCTGTTTGGCTGGAATATCGAACACCTCACCACGGGCTGTAACAGCTAAGCGATTGCCATCGGCTGACACACTGGCAGCTGTTATGTTTTCAGATAAATCGCGATACTCTTTGCGCCCATAGATATTGTCAGAATTCAATGTGATGCTAATTTTAACGCTCTGGCGTGTCTTAGGATCCAACTTATAGAGATAGCCACCCTTCTCATAGACGATAATCTGACCATTGGAACTGGGAAATTTCACATCAAAGTCGCTATAATTGGTCACCTTCTCAGTCTGTTTGGTCTGGGTGTTGTACACAAAAATGTTCATTGTCATGTCGCGGTCGGAGATAAAGAAGATCTCATCACCAATCCACATAGGCATGATATCCTGAGCATCGTTCTTAGTAACATTTTCTACAGTCTTAGCCTGTGGGTCATAAATCCAAATATCATCGGCCATGCCACCACGATAGTATTTCCATGTTCGGAACTCACGCATCACACGGTTGTATGCCAGTTTCTTACCATCGGGAGAGTAACTGCAGAAGCCGCCCTCTGGCAATGGAATCTCCTCACTCATGCCACCGTCTTTGGAGATGGTCCACAGTTTACCATCGAAACTGTCACTGATGCGGTTACGATATACTACGCTCTTTCCGTCTGTGGTCCATGTCAGCACCATGTTGTTCGGACCCATGCGGTCGCCCAGGTCGTCACGAGAGTTGGTAGAGGTAAAGGTGAGACGTTTGGGTTCACCTCCATTCTTAGAAATCAGATACACTTCACGATTGCCATCGTATTCGCCTGTAAAAGCGATTGATTGGCCATCGGGTGAATAGCGGGCAAACATTTCGTAGCCTATGTGTGAGGTCAAGCGGGTAGCCTCACCTCCATTAATAGATGCCTTGAAAAGGTCGCCTCCATAAGAAAAGACCACTTCCTGACCGTTGGTAGCCGGGAAACGAAGCAGTCGTGCCTCATCGGCATAGCCGGTTAATGTAGTTCCTGCTATGAGCAGGGATAACAATAATTCTTTCTTCATACTATTTTTGGTTGATTTGTTAATTCGTGATACAAATATACGAACTTTAATTAAGAATAGGTATGTATAAAGCCAGAAAAGTTGCAAATGCAAATAAAAATCCCCCTCTATGAGGAGGGGGATGGAAAAATATAAAGATGTCAGGACTAAATTAATTGATAGGATAGATATCCTTCTTACCAATATCAACTGTAGAAGGATTACCCTTGTAGCCGATGCTGCCCGAACCAGTCTTGCGAGCCTTGATAGAATTCTTGGCATGACAAGTGATATCGCCACTACCAGAAGAGCTAGCATTCACATCTTCAGCCACCAGATTCTGAGCGTCAATGTCACCGCTACCTGCTATAGAGTAGGATGCCTGACGGGTATTACCCTGCAGTATGAAATCACCACTACCAGAAATAGAAGCTTTCACTTGCTGAGATTCAATTCCTGTAATTTGTACGTTACCACTACCAGCAACAGAAGCCTCCATTGCGTTGCACTTCAGGTTATGTGCTTCAATGTCACCGCTACCTGCGATAGAAACTTTTACGTCACCCTGGCACTGGATATTGTTACAGTCCATATTGCCGCTACCTGCCACACTCAGCTTCAGGTTGTCAGTAGTCAGACCATTCATTAGTTTGAAGTCGCCAGATCCTGCGATACCCATGGAGGTTAGGCTCTCGGCGTGGATAGTGAAGTCTAGCTTGCCTCTGTTATTGATGCTGTATCCCTTTTTGAACTTGATGGTCAGTGTGTTATTCTCAACATACACCTCCAACAGTTCAGCAATGTTGTCAGAAGTCACTACAGAAACAGTAGGAGTGCCAGGACGTTGAGTGAAATACACATTTCCACTACCAGCCAGACTGATCTTGTTGAAATCTGTCAACTTATATTCCTTCGTTACATAATTATTACTGGCTGTAACTCTCTTGGTATTTATACCATCCACCACCATACTACAAGCCGTCATGCTGATAAGCAGCATCAGGGCAATTAAATTAAAAGCAACTTTTTTCATATCTTCTTGTTTTTTTAGTTTATAATCTACCATCCTCAATACAAAGACTATGCCTAAAGCCTATTTCTTTCATTTATAACATAATGAATAAGTCTCCATATTGTTCAAGTGTCTAATTTTTGGACACAACTGTCCATTTTCTAGACACTCTTCAATACATTAGACGGATTACAGATTCAAAAAGTTGCAAGCCAAGAAAAAAACTCTTTGTACTAATCATCCTCCATTAAACAACCACGTTTTTCGGGTATTGCATAGTAACGCAGTGCAACGAACCATGCTGCTTAATAAGGGGACGGCAATCTATACCTACTATATTATAACCAGGAAAGGCCGTTTGCAATATCTCCTTTGCTTTTGCATCGTTAGCAGGTTGATTGTAGGTAGGGTAGAGAACTTGTTGGTTAAGGATAAGGAAGTTAGCGTAGGTTGCTGGAAGTCTTTCACCCTCAAAAACCACTTTATCTGCCATAGGAAGTGGTAATAGGTGATAGGGCATACCCATTGGGGTTAAGAAAGATTTTAGTTGTGCCTCCATCTTCGCCAATTCATCATAATGTTCATCTGATGGGTCATCACATTTTACATAAGCAATAGTGTCGGGTGAGCAGAAACGAGCCAAAGTGTCAATGTGACTATCAGTATCGTCGCCGCTAAGGTAACCATGATCTAGCCATAGGATGCGGGTGATGTGCAAAGCATGCTTTAGATACTCTTCAATTTCTACCTTGTTCATTTTTGGATTTCTGTTAGAGTTTAGTAGACATGCAGAAGTAGTAAGCAGGGTGCCCAAACCATCACTTTCTATAGAACCACCTTCCAGAACAAAATCCAGATGATTAACATACTTGCCATGAAGGAATCCATTATCCACCGCTTGTTGTGTTATGGCATTGTCTTTTTCTGCCGCAAACTTATTGCCCCAACCATTGAAACAGAAGTCCAACAACTGTGGACCTTGTGGATCAGTCAGTGTAATGGCACCATGATCGCGAGCCCAAGTATCGTTGGTATTGCAACGCATGAATCGTACATTGCGCATCATAACTTTGGCTTGTGTGAGCTGCATTTGTACCTTTTGTGGTTCTGGAGTAACAACCAGTAATAGTTCGTGGCGAGATATCTCTTTAGCTATCTGAACAAAACAAGAAGATACCTCATCAAGCATGGGAGCCCAATCGGTATCAGCATGGGGCCAAGTGAGTTGGACACCGCTCTGCTCTGCCCATTCTGCAGGCAGAGTAGGGTTGCTCTGTTCTACCACCAATTCGGTGAAACGTGTAGCATCAATCTGCAACTCGTCTTTTCTACGCCCATAGAATGGATTCTGTACTTGGAAACTCATGGACAAATATTTATGCTTAAAATAAAAAAAGAGACTCACCTTACGATGAATCTCTCTTGAGCGGAAAACGAGACTCGGACTCGCGACCCCAACCTTGGCAAGGTTGTGCTCTACCAACTGAGCTATTTCCGCAATTGCTATCTTTTGTGCCCAAGAAAGGACTCGAACCTTCACGCCTCTCAGCACACGCACCTGAAACGTGCGCGTCTACCAATTCCGCCACTTGGGCATAGGATTTAGATAGCAAATATCTTACATGAACAGGTGAAGAGAAGGAGACTCGAACTCCCACGACACAATTGTCACTACCCCCTCAAAGTAGCGCGTCTACCAATTCCGCCACCTCTCCATTTGTTAGTCATTATGAATCAAAGAACTCATTTGAGCGGAAAACGAGACTCGGACTCGCGACCCCAACCTTGGCAAGGTTGTGCTCTACCAACTGAGCTATTTCCGCATTTCTTACTTGTTGCGGATGCAAAGGTAGGCATTTTCTTGAAACCTACAAACTATTTTTAGAAAAAATGCAAAAAAAAATTTTTCAAAATCATGCTTAACACATGCGGTCACGATAATCCTCGTATTTGAATTCCTTATAAATCACTGCATTATTGTCAGTGGTCCACAAACCCAATGCTGGATGGTGAATACCGTTGAACATGGTAGTCTTGACCGTGGTGTAGTGTATCATGTCTTCAAACACGATAAGTTCCCCTACATTCAATTCATGATCGAAGCTCCAGTTGCCCAAGAAATCACCACTTAGGCAAGAATTCCCACCTATTCTATATATATAAGGACCTTCGTTTCCCATCTTGGCACCAGTGATGACTGGTTGATATGGCATCTCTAGACAATCGGGCATGTGGCATGTAAAGCTAACATTCACGATAGCTGTCTTTATCCCATGGTTCTCCACTACGTCCACTACTTTAGATATCAATACCCCTGTTTCCCATGCAAAAGCGGAACCTGGCTCAAGGATAATCTTGAGATGTGGATATAATGTATGCAGTTTTTTTAATACACTAATCAGATGCTTTACATCATAGTCTTTGCGTGTCATAAGGTGTCCACCTCCTAAATTGAGCCATTTCAACTGTTGTAACCACTCATTGAACTTTGGAATGAGATGCTCTAAGGTGTGTTCTAAAGCGTAAGATGATGATTCACAATGACAATGACAATGGAATCCATCGATACCGACAGGCAGTTTATCAGGTATTTGTTCAGCAATAAGACCGAATCGTGAACCAGGGGCACAAGGGTTATATAGCTCCGTTTCTATTTCTGAGTATTCAGGATTGATTCGCAAACCACAAGAAATAGATCCGTCATATGCCTCTACTTTAGGGTAGAAGCGTTCAAATTGTGAAAGTGAATTAAAGGTGATGTGACTGCTATATCGCAGGATATCACCAAACTCCTGCTCTGTATAGGCTGGTGAGTAGGTGTGTGCCTTACTGCCAAACTCCTCGAATGCCAAGCGTGCTTCATAGAGTGAGCTAGCTGTCGTGTGTCGAATGTATTCACGGAAGATGGGAAATGACTTCCACAAGGCGAAAGCCTTGAAAGCAAGAATTATCTCTACATCAGCTTCATCAGCTACATACTTGATGAGTCGCAAGTTTTTTCGCAGTAAATCTTCCTCCATGATGTAGCAAGGGTTGGGAAAACGGCCGTAATCTATCATTGTCATTCAATTATTTATGATGCAAAGGTAACAAATATTAAAAAAATATATCTATATTTGAACCATGAAAAACCAATAAATCTTATATCATGAAAAAAATATTCATTTTTTGTACTGCTTTTATGATGGCAGAATTAACGCAGGCACAGTTTCCTGCTAATTTGAACGAAGACCTATGGCAGCAGGGCATGAATAGGACCTATGTTACAGGTAATGCAATTGATATAGAATTATGGCCTAATGGTGCGCCTAACAGTAATGGGGTAGTGTACGACCAACCTGTCAAGGCAGGACAAGGAACCATTGACCTGAAGCCAGGTTTGAAAGTGGTGCTCCCTCCTAAAAGCGATAAACCATCGAAAGCAGTAGTTATTTGTCCTGGTGGTGGGTATGCTATGTTAGCCACTATGCATGAAGGCATCATGTGGAATTTTTTCTTCTCACGTGAGAATGTGGCTACCATCATGTTGACTTACCGTTTGCCACACGGGCATCATGAAGTGCCTGCCAGTGATGTTTATCAGGCAATTCGCATTGTGAAAGAGCATGCCAAAGAGTGGAATATCGACCCGGATCAGATTGGTGTCATGGGTTCATCTGCAGGTGGACATCTGGCATCTACAGTAGCTACTCATGCATCAGATGATGTACGTCCAGCTTTTCAGATATTGTTCTATCCTGTCATTACTATGGACAAACGCTATACCCATATGGGTACACACGATAACTTAATTGGCAAGGATGCTACCCCTGAGATGGAGAAATTGTACAGCAATGAGAAGCAAGTTACAGAGAAGACATCTCGAGCTTTCATCGTGTTGGCTGATGATGACGATGTAGTACCATCAATTAACTCTGCCTGGTATTTTGCTGCTTTGAAGGACCATGGTGTGCCTGCTAATATGCATGTATATCCTACAGGGGGACATGGATTCGGAAATTCACAGTCGTGGAAGTACAATGCAAATATGTTGACCGATTTGGCTGATTGGTTGCATAGCTTTTAGTTGATAAATCTTTATTATTCGTTGTTATTTTGTCTGTAACGAATTAAACTTTTTTATTCCATCGTTGTCTAATATAGTATATTAAACAATATAAGAAGATTATGAAAAAGCTATTACTAACATGCGGTACCTTGTTATTTATGACATTAGGCATGGCTCAGAATCCTGGTGCTCCTCAGGCAGGTCAGGTTGGACCTCAAGGTGGTCAACGTCCACAGCGAATGACAATTGATCAGGTTAATGCTAAGATGCAAGAAGAACTGAAACTCGATGCTGATCAGATGAAAGAAGTTGCAAAACTAAACAAGAAGTACTCTTCTCTTTACGAGGGTATGGCCATGGGTAGTGCTGCCAGTGGTGGTCGTCCTATGGGTGGTGGTCGCCCTATGGGTGGCGGAGGTGATTTTGGTGGAGGTGACTTCGGCGGTGGTGCCCCTATGGGTGGTGGCATGGGCAATGCCAATAGCGTACGTTTTACTCCTTCACGAACTACTCCTGAACAGCTTGCAAAGAAGCAACAGCTCCAACAGGAGGCTTATGAGAAGAAACTGAAAAAGATTCTCTCGGAAGAGCAGTATGCTACTTACGAGAAGGTATTTCCTGCACTGATGCCTAAGCCTGGACAGAGACCTGGCGGTGGTCAAGGTCGTCCACAAGGAGGTCCACAAGGCAACTGATTATGCTGGTTCACTAAAGGCTGCAGTAATGCAGCCTTTATTATAATTCATTTATTTGGTAGGGCATTCTGTTAATGATGGAACGTCCTAAGGTTATTTCATCGGTATATTCCAGTTCGTCACCCACACTAACGCCGCGTGAAAGCACGCTGAGCTTTACGGGATAATCCTTTAGTCTACGTGAGATGTAAAAGCTAGTGGTATCGCCCTCCATTGTTGTACTCAAGGCAAAGATAACTTCTTTAATGTCGCCTTGTGCTACACGTTCTATTAAGCTATCAATCTCAAGATTCTTGGGGCCCAAACCGTCCATTGGACTTATAATTCCTCCCAATACATGGTAAAGGCCATTATATTGCTGTGTAGCTTCGATAGCCATGACATCTCGTATATTCTGTACCACACAGACAATGGCACTATCTCGCTTAGGGTTAGAGCAAATGTTACAGACGTCTGAGTCGCTAATGTTGTGGCAAACCTTGCAGTATTTCACTTCGCGTTTTAGCTGGATAATGGAATTGCCAAATGCTTCTACAGCAGCTTGCTCTTGCTTCAATAAATGCAACACTAGACGCATAGCAGTCTTGTTGCCTACACCGGGTAACTTGGCAAACTCACAGACTGCTTTTTCCAGTAACAATGAAGGATATTGGTTTTTCATACCTAATCTTTTTTTATCTTACATAATTGACTGTAGTCGCACCAACGGCAGGCATTAGGGCGATTTTCAGTTTGCTTAAAAGGAATATCACGGTCAAATATTTCATAGAGTAATGCCTGCAGATGCTCACGGAAATCGGCATCCAATAGGTTGAAATCGCTTACTTTCTCCTTGTTGAAGATGATATCGGTAGTAAAACTGTTGGAAGCTGCTCGATGAATGAGCAACAGTCCTGGGGATACTTTTTGTGCTTGTTTGTGGCACATCACTGAAGCATAGAGAAAGGTCTGGAAAATGCGATGGTCACGATGTTTGCCCTTAAATATAGATTCCATATCGGTAGCCTTGGGTGCCATTCCACCTGTCTTATAATCGATGATACGCAACACGCCGTCTTTGCAGTCCATGCGGTCGATGGTGCCACCTACTTTTATATGCAACGTCTTGTCGGGCATGGGTACCACGAAAGTTTCTGTAACGACTTTTTCTATATCTACTAACGTAAATGGTACATATTTTAGATCATATCGGATAAGATTTTCCAGATAGCGTATGATGACATTA
Organism: uncultured Bacteroidales bacterium; assembly: GCA_902775375.1. Lineage (GTDB taxonomy): Bacteria > Bacteroidota > Bacteroidia > Bacteroidales > Bacteroidaceae > Bacteroides. The sequence continues at coordinate 48,512 of CACYLU010000002.1, forward strand.
CGATTTATTTGTTGTGTGCCGTTGTAGGCAGCCCGCTCATTCTCAGAAATTTTGAAAAAGAGGTGCTTGAATGCATTATCTACATAACTATAAAGGCGACGCTTGTCTTTCTGTACGGCTTCTAAATCAGATGCGTTGATGACATTCCCATGAGCTGTAAGGTCTTTATAAAGTTTCTCTGCTGCCTCATGGAAGATGCTGCCAAATACTGCATTATCAATTTCGGAAGAAACTTCGACAGGCTTTCGTATATGTGCTACATACTTAAAATAGAAACTGAGCGGACAGTTCAAATAAGTATTTAGAGCTGAAGGTGAGATGTACCATTCTTCCTGTTGCGGATTGGCGTAATTTTCCACTAGAAAGTCGTAAATTTCTTTCGTTTTATCTACAACAATCTCTCTTTCGTGGGCAGGTGACTGTCCTGCTTGCAGTTGTTGCAGGGTAATGTTGTAGGGCGACTCTGTGAGCAGTTGCAGCATGAAACGTGACATCTCCCCGCGGTTCAGTCCTTCTGTAGATGTGTTGTACATGAATGTCACAGTTTCTGCCCGTTGTATGAGACGGTAGAAGTAGTAGGCATAGACTGAGTTTTTATGTTCAATTGTAGTAAGACCAAAAGCCTTACGCAGATTGTAAGGAATAAACGATGCATTACTCTCTGCTTTAGGCAACTGACCTTCGTTTACAGATAGTAGGAGTAAATTTTTGAAGTCCAGGTTTCTGGTTTCCAGTACGCCCATGATTTGTAACCCTATAGCAGGCTCACCATGGAACGGGATGGATGCTCCCCCGAAGATGCGTTTGAGCAGCTTGCATAAAGTGAGGGTTTTTACATTAAGATCTCCTTGCTGAATAAGTGTCAGTATACGGTTGATTATTGTATAACTTTTAAACAGCGATTCACGATATAGTTGTGAAAAGAAATCAACCTCTTCTTTCCCCTTTTCATTACGGAACAAGGTGGTGACTTCAAGTAACATTTTCAATAAGTATGAGCAAAGAGCTTGGTTGCTTGTGACAGGTGTGAAAGCTTTGTCAAGGAAAGTGTCCGCTTTCAGTTCAGAGGGTAAAGGAAAGAAACGGTTCTTGTTAGTCAATTCTCTTTCTATTGAAGTCGCTGCATCAGACAGCTGTCTAGTATAAGGATGGCGGAGGAATGCAATTACTGATTCATAGATATAATGCCCGTTATTGACGTCATAACCGATAGTTTGTAAATCAGTCAAAGCATTGATAAAACTAAAAATAGGTGTCTGCGACAAAGGAAAACCCATAGTGATATTGATATGTTGCACACCTTCTGGTAAAGCATGTAATACAGGTAGCAGTAGACTTTCATTGCATAATACAACTGCATTTTCTTTTTCTTTTCCTATACTTTTTAGTCGAGTATACCACTGTGGAATATAACGTGCTTGTGCATTCTCGGTTGGAGATGCGATATAGGTTATCTGTTTTGGTTGTTGCATCTGTTGGAAATGTTCTTTGCTAAGCGCATTAGGGAACAGTTGTATGTTCCGCAAGATGAACTCACCAGCTTCATGTGAATATGGAATAGTCGCTTCATGAGGTAGGGTGGTGTAGCTAGTGTCATAGTCCCAGTAAAACAAAGCCTTGCCTGCCTCTTGTAAACGACTGAATAGGGTGGTTTCTACACGGCTTAAAACATTGAAACCTACAAATACTAGATGATCATAAGGTAATCGGTTAATATCTAAGTGTTCAATAATGTCACGGTAAAGCATACCCTCGTAAGCGATGCCCAACTCTTTCAAATTATGGCGAAAATGCTGATATATGGCACCCAACTTATTCCAAATCTCGCTGAAATGTTGCTTCAGTTCTGAAGATTTTTCCATGGAAAAGTTACTGAAGAATTGACGAATTGCTTCTTGTTGATCGGTAGAAAGATAGCTTAAGTCTTCCAATTCTTTTAAATCTTGCAGATTGCTAAACAACTGTGTGGCATCGGCCATATTCTTATCTACATCATCAAAATCGCTGATCAGCAGTTCGCCCCAATAGTAGAAATCATCGAGTGATTCCTTGCTTTGTGTCTCATGACAATATACTTTGTATAATTCACATACTAGGCGTATAGGATCACCAATCTTCAGCGAAGAAAGGGAAGTGAATAGTTGTTGAATACTAATGTATGAAGGAGACCATACTGGAGTGGATGCCTGTCGGGCCAAGTGCTCGCTAAAAAACAGACTGGCTCGCTTGTTAGGGAACACTACTGCCGTTCGCGACAAGTCATTGCCTATCCTTTTATATAGGTCATGGGCTACTATTTCTAGGAATGTACTCATATTTTTTCTATCAGATTTTCATCTACATACCATAGATAACCTGTAATATTTTGATAGTGCATGCGAGTAAGTAAATCAATGTAGGTTTGCACTTGTTCATGGTGTCTTCGTTTGGGCTTCCCAAATTTGAAATCGATCACCACTATTTTGTCATCACGCAGCATGATACGATCGGGCCTGCGTTGCTGTAAACCATCATCAGTCATCCAGATAATTTCCTGCTCGTTGAATAATTGCCAACTACCATCGTACCATGGTTGTATTTCTGGATTTGCAAAGGCACGATTTACTACATCGCGTATCTCTTGTTCGCTTACCACTCCTCCAATAATTCCTTCTGCCACCAAACAACTGATGGCTGGCTCGATATCGGATTTGGTGCGTATAGATGCAAATAATGTATGCATGATGCTACCTCGGTTCATGAAACGTTGTGAAGACTCTGAATCGTCTATGCCGGCAATAAAGTCGGCAGATCTGTTGGACTCACGGAATTCAATGTCAGGGTGCTGACTCACCATATTGATGTTCAGCGCCTGGGGACGTTGAGCCAATTTGTTACTGGATGCCTTCAACTTTTTACCTTGATAAGACATAAGTTGTCCGTATTCGAAAATATGACTGTCTTCACTCCATCTTGCTCCAAGTGGAGAGGCAATCTTAGGAATGCAAACATTTAATAGTTCACTAATCCTTCCTTTTTTTGTGTCTTGATTGCTAAATATAATCATATTCTTTTCTGCTCTTGTCAAGGCAACGTAAAGGATGTTCAGATTATCAACCCAAAGCTGTAAGCGTTCGCGCAGAAAATCATCTTTATATATCGATTGTAGCATCTTTTCGGAATATCTTACAGGTACCATGTCTAGTGTGTTGTATGGCGCAGCCAGTGGTGAGCACCACACTAATTGTTCCATATTAGAGTCTAAGGTCATAGACCAGTCACAGAAGGGTATCAGTACCGTATGAAATTCCAATCCTTTGGCAGCATGGACTGTCATAATCTGAATCCCGTCAGTCTCACCGCTAGGAATAGTTTGGTTGCATAGCTTATCGTCCCAATACTGCAAGAAAGCAGTCAAGTCCGACGAGTGATTGTTGAGGTATTCGTTTACGGCATCGTAGAATTTAAATAAATAAGCATCCTGCTGCTCGATCGTATGTAGTGAGAATATGCTGAATAGCTCTTCTATTAACTCGTACAATGGCATCTGCAGCAATTCATCCCTGCGTTCAAGAAAAGTTGGAGGCAACGATTCTTCTTCAGCAGTAGTAAGAAAGGCATACAGATTAGTAATATCTCGTTTTAGTACCTGTTGCTGATAGTCTGTCCTCAATGCAGCCTCTGCTATATGGTCTTCTTTGTTAGAAAGATATCTTAATGCATTGATAATAATATGTATGGAAACTGATGTGTCCAATCTGAAAGCTTCGTTAGAAACCACTGGAATGTGCAACTCTCTGTCGAACCATGTGGCAATGTTGCCTAATTGTCGTTTGCTTCGTAATAAAATCACAATTTGATTTAGGGGGATGCCGTTCTGTTGTAGACGTTTCACTTCTTCCCCTAACGCACATATGGTGTTTTCATTATATTTGTCACCGTCCTCGCCTTTGCTGATGAATGTGACCTTCACATAGCCTGCCTCTTGCTCTTTCTTTGAGATCTGTTCCAAATCACTATAAGCATTGAGTAACGGTTGACAATCTTCTTGCAATTCATCTTTGTATTGCAGGTTTAATACATCTATGATTTTATTAAACAATTGATTGTTAAAGTTGACGATGTGTAGCTCACTGCGGTAGTTGTATATAAGAGGTTTGATGCGTACTTTATTAGGCATTTCCTGCTCGCGCATGTTGTTAAGGATGTTCCAGTCACCATTGCGCCATCTATAGATGGACTGCTTTACATCGCCTACAATCAAACTATCGGAACCTTGTGCAAGTCCTTCATCTATCAATGGTTTGAAGTTGTTCCACTGCATACGACTGGTATCTTGAAACTCGTCAATCATGATGTGAGTGATGTTGGCACCTATCTTCTCGAAGATAAATGCAGAGTCCCTATCGCTGATAAGATTGGATAACAGTTGATTTGTGTCGGCTAGCAAGAAACGGTTCTTGTCATGATTCTCATCAGTAACAGCCTCTCGGATGGCATTGATAAGTTGTAACTGATACAGGTATCGGGTACTCATGTCGCAACTACGACAGATGTTTACTGCTTGAGTGCGATATTGTTCTGCTTCGTTAAGTAGAGGTAATAGTTCGTTTTGCACGATTTGAAGCACATGTGCTTTCTGCTTAGATTTGGCATTAATCCAACAATAGGCATCTTGCATACGCTCTTCTATTCGTGTGCCAGGCATTTTGTCTCCATCAAATGTATCTTTATTCAACTTCTCAAAATAGCCAATAACCGACGATGCATGTTTCAAATCAGTGTCGAAAATTTGGTGATTGTTCAAGATATTTGCAAAGCGCTGCCCGAATGTTTCTAACTTATTAATAGTTTCTTGTTTGAGAATTTTGAGCTGGTGCTGGTATTGTTTGATGACTTTACTATCTTTCAATTGTTTATGTAGCAACTTGCCTTTTTCTACGAAGCCTTCATCAAAGATATGTTTGCCAAAAGACTTTAATTCATCATCTACTTGCCAACGTGTTGCATCATTGATCTTCATCTCGATATAGCTAAGTATCCAAGACAACTCATTAGAGTGTTCATCGAGACGGGCAATCATATGATCTACTACTTCATCTAATACAGAGGTGGTATCCAATTCAACATTCAGATTTGATCCAATACCTAATTCACGTGCTAAGTTGCGTATGACAGTCTGGAAAAAAGAGTCGATAGTAGTAACTTGAAAACGGTTATAGTCATGTAAAATACGATGCAAGGCATCACCAGCTCGCTGCCTTATATCATTGGTGTTGAATGAATGTCCTAACTCTTGCAGTCGCTTCTCCAATGCCTCTAGATAAGGTGCAGAATCAGCATCACCTTGCCAAATCCCCCATAGTTGTTGTAGAATACGTTCCTTCATTTCTGCGGTAGCCTTATTAGTGAAGGTTACGGCTAGTATGTGTCTGTAGGCTAGTGGGTTAATAATAAGCAATTTGATATACTCCACCGCCAAGGTGAAGGTCTTGCCAGAACCTGCTGATGCCTTATAAATGAGTAATTCCATGCTTAATCAACTGCTTATATTTGGGGTAAGTCTTAACAGCATGGTAAAGATACAGGAAAAAAGCAGAAAAACCAAAAATTAATGTTATCTTTGCATCACGATATTAATATTTTTGGAGATGAAGGAAAAGATTTTGGTAACAGGTGGAACTGGTTATATAGGTTCACATACGGTAGTGGAATTACAAAATGCAGGTTATGAAGTTGTGATTGTAGACAATCTCTCAAATTCGAAAGCTGATGTGGTGGATAGCATTGAACAAATAACAGGCATTCGTCCTGCATTTTATAATATTGACTGTTTGGATGCAACAGCCCTTAGGCTGATGGTACATAAACAGCGTGGAATCAAAGCTATCATTCATTTTGCAGCTAGCAAGGCAGTGGGAGAATCGGTAGAAAAGCCGCTAAAGTACTATCGGAATAATATCAATTCTTTGATTAACCTACTGGAATTAATGCCTCAGTTTAATATTGAGGGTATTGTTTTTTCTTCTTCATGTACAGTGTATGGTCAGCCTGATGTTTTGCCTGTAACAGAAGAGGCTCCTTTGAAACAAGCAGAGTCTCCTTATGGACAGACTAAACAGATTTGCGAGCAGATTATTCGCGATACCGTTAAGTCGGGCTCACCTATTTCTTCTGTACTGCTGCGCTATTTTAACCCCATTGGGGCTCATCCGAGTGGTTTAATAGGAGAACTGCCTAACGGGGTGCCACAGAACTTGGTGCCGTTTATCACGCAGACTGCTATAGGTATACGTGAACAGTTGAGTGTGTTCGGTGATGACTATGACACACCTGATGGTTCATGTATACGTGACTATATCAATGTGGTTGATTTGGCAAAGGCACATGTCTATGCTATAGATCGAATTTTGCAGCATAAACAGCAAGAAAAAGTAGAAGTTTTTAATATAGGTACAGGTAAGGGATTGTCTGTGTTGGAACTGGTACATGCTTTTGAAAAGAGTACTGGAATTAAACTGAACTATCGCATAACAGGGCGTAGGGCAGGTGATATCGTCAAAGTATGGGCAGACCCAAAGAAAGCAAACGAGGTGTTGGGTTGGAAAGCGCAAGAAACTATTGAGGATACCTTACGTTCTGCATGGAATTGGCAGGTAAAATTGAAAGAAAAGGGAGTTCAATAATGTTATTTGACATAAAACTTAAAAAAAGTTGATAAAAATTTTTTATTTTTAAATCTTATATATAATTTTGTAGCATATTACCTGATTGGCTAGGGAAATATGTGAATATAAACTGGTCATACTAATGCATTTAATTATATTGCATTGACAGGATAATTGAATAGTAGTTTTGTCGTGTTTTATTTTGTGTTTGTGTTGTAGGCCAGGCTTTGTTGAGAAACAAGGCCTGGTTTTTTTGTTTTTCTATCATAGAGAATGTCCTACTTTCTATATATAAGATGTGGTGCAATAATCGCATGAAATAGTTAAATATTGTAAAAAAATTGCATTTCTAAAGTACTATGTATTGCAAGGTATTGTGATATTTTTATATCTTTGCAAAACAAAAGACTGCTGATATGGCAACGTTTGGAGAGTATTCACTTCAAAAAATATGGATATGAGTAATGAAAATGCAAAATCACAGATGAGGAAAGGTATGTTGGAGTATTGCGTATTGCTGTTATTGCACAGAAATGCTTCCTACGCATCAGATATTCTCTCACAGTTGAAAGATGCAGAGTTGCTGGTGGTAGAAGGAACATTGTATCCTTTGCTTACAAGATTAAAAAACGATGGACTGCTGAACTATGAATGGCGTGAATCAACTCAAGGCCCGCCTCGAAAGTATTACTGTTTAACAAAGTTGGGTATAGAGGCTTTGAAAACTATGGATGATACATGGAATGGGCTGATACACACCGTAGAAGTATTGAAGTCAAACATCACAGATCCTAAATTCATGATTGTTTAAGTGATAATTAATTACTATTATGAAAAAGAATATTAATATTAATATGTTTGGCGTTATTTACGCCATTGACGAGGACGCATACGAATTACTGAAGAAGTATCTGGAAAACATGCGCAGCTATTATAGCCACCGCAGTGGAGGGGAAGAGATTGCCAACGATGTGGAAAGTCGCGTAGCAGAACTATTTGCAGAACTGAAAGCTCAGGGTATAGAAGCCATTACCATTGAACATGTGGAAGAAATTATCAAGCGCATAGGTGATCCACAACAGATGGATGATGAAGCTGATTTGAAAAGTGATCGTGTGATGGATGGAGGCTATGCTGAAACTGTTGAGAATAAAGGTATAAGAAAGCTATATCGAGACCCAGATGACAAGATTCTGGGTGGTGTGATTTCTGGTCTTTGCCACTATATGGGTATTGATGAGCCTTTGATTGTACGATTGATTTTTTTACTGTTGGTATTCTTCTCGCATGCTATTCTTGTGGTAGTCTATGCTGTATGTTGGGCATTGATCCCTGAAGCAAAGACAGCTGAAGAACGTTTGCTGATGAGAGGTAAGCGGGTAACTCCTAATTCTATTAATGAGGAACTAATGCAGGGTGTAAACCGTGCAAAACAGTATGTAAATAGTCCTGAAAACCAGCGAAAGGCAAGTGGATGCCTGGTTACATTCGTTAAGATTTGTTTCTTCTCGTTCTTAGGTTTCTTAGCCTTGATTTTTGGCTCAATATTACTTTGTGTGTTAGTTGCCTTAGGAGTTTCATTAGGAGCAACTGTGTTTGGTTTGGGCTCAGCTTTTGTGGGGTTAGGACTTGATTCTGAGTTTGTAAACATGCTAGGAACCGTGCCAGCATGGGTACAGTGGACTTTTGCTGGAGCCACGATACTAGTGCTTGCCATACCTCTTTATATGTTATTACACAAATTGTTGAGTAAACAAGAAAAATCAATGTCGACAGGCGTAGTAGTTACTCTAATTATTGTATGGATACTGGCGTTAGGTGTTGCTATCTCAACGCTGTTACCTATTGCAGCTAATTTCTCAGATTATGAGTTTAACTATTACCAGAAATATCACACAAAAACAGCATTACAACATCCTGCTATTGAAACTATTGCAGTATAAAGTTGATTTCACCATGCAGAAGGAGTTATGGGGTGTTGCTATGCCAACACCCCATAATATGTAAAGCAATCTTTGCTTATTTGTAGCTTTGGCAGATTATTACCAGGGGCGAATAAGCCGAATACTGATGAGCCAGAACCGCTCATGGAAGCGTATTCTGCCCCTTTTTCATATAGTTGCAGCTTAATGCTTGCTATTTCAGGATGCTGTGGAAAAATGCTAGCTTCGAAATCGTTGGTTAAATAATGTCGCCATTCATGGATAGGACTTTTTATGATATCTATAATAGATTCTGATGGCTGATGTGGAAGAATATTAGCAAAGGCCTCTTTTGTAGAAATAAATACATTAGGTTTGACAATAATGATTTGATAGTCTTTGAGCGACAAGTCAATCGGAGAGAAAACGTCACCGATACCTCTAGCATATGTCGGTTTATTATGGATAAAGAAGGGACAATCTGCACCCAATTGGGCAGCCAAATCTTCTAACTGCTTTGTGGAGAGATGTTTTTCAAACATGTCGTTGAGCAACTTGAGCATAAAAGCAGCATCCGATGACCCACCCCCTAATCCTGCTCCTGACGGAATATGCTTAATAAGGTGGATATCAATAGACGGTAAGCTGTTAAACTGTTTTATAAACAATTGATATGCCTTGACTACCAAATTCTTTTCGGGTTCACAATCAATAGAATTGCCATATTGCTGTAGTGTGTAAGCATTTATTGATACATCCGATTTGGTTACTTCCATGGAATCGAAAAGTCCGTTTACCGGATAGAAAACAGTTTCCAAGTTGTGATAGCCATCGGGACGGCGATTCACGATATTTAATCCTAAATTTATTTTACAGTTTGGAAATACAATCATAATTCACTCCTAATAATCAATCGTACCTTTTATTACACACTCTCTAGTTATCTAATAGTACAGCATGTGCACTAGCAATGAAAAAGCAGGACTTAAAGTTATCAACTGCAAAGTTAATAACTTCTTGATAACTTCTCTTTATAAAAGGGGTGGATTTTCAAAATAAGATATTACCTTTGTCTCATAAAAATAGGAAATATTATTATGGCAGAACAGACACGAAGAGCTAGGGGACAACGTTCAAGTAACGTCCAACCTGTGAATGATTATGGTAGAATTCCACCCCAAGCTACTGATTTAGAGGAAGCGGTATTGGGAGCACTGATGATAGAAAAAGACGCCTATTCGTTGGTAAGTGAGTTGTTGCGTCCCCAATCTTTTTATGAACATCGGCACCAGCTACTTTATACCGCTATTACCAACTTGGCTATTAGTCAGCAGCCTATCGATTTGCTAACTGTTAAAAACGAGTTGGAAAAGGAGGGTACACTTGAAGAAGTTGGTGGCCCGTTTTATATTACACAACTTACCAGTAAGGTGGCATCTGCTGCCCATGTGGAATTTCATGCCCGTATCATTGCTCAGAAAGCACTAGCCAGAGAGCTTATTACTTACTCAAATTCTATACAAAGCAAGGCCTTTGATGAGACTCAGGATGTGGATGACTTGATGCAAGAAGCTGAAGGCAAGTTGTTTGAAATTTCTCAGCAGAACCTCAAGAAAGACTATACGCAAATTAACCCAATTGTCGAGGAAGCAATTAATCAGATTCAGCTTGCTGCTTCGCGAACAACTGGATTGAGTGGTCTTGAAACTGGATATCACGATTTGGACAAAATTACTTCTGGTTGGCAAAACTCGGACTTGGTGATTATTGCTGCCCGTCCTGCTATGGGTAAAACTGCATTCGTATTGTCGATGGCAAAGAATATGGCGGTTAATTATAAGTATCCTGTTGCTTTCTTCTCTTTGGAAATGAGTAATTTGCAGTTGGTAAATCGTCTTATTGCCAATACTTGTGAGATAGAGAGTGATAAGATTAGGAGCGGACGTCTGCAACCTCATGAGTGGGAGAGGTTAGATAAAAAATTGAATGATTTATTGGGTGCTCCATTGTATATTGATGATACACCGTCGTTGTCAGTTTTTGAACTTCGAACGAAAGCACGTCGATTGGTTCGTGAGCATAACGTAAAGATTATTTTTATCGACTACCTCCAGCTGATGAATGCAAGCGGTATGAGTTATGGAAATCGTCAAGAGGAGGTTAGTACCATTTCACGCTCACTAAAAGGATTAGCTAAAGAATTGAATATTCCCATCATTGCCCTTTCACAGCTAAACCGCAGCGTGGAGAATCGAGGTAGTGCAGACCAAAAGAATGATCCTAACAGCCGTCGTCCGCAGTTAAGCGACTTGCGAGAATCTGGTGCCATTGAGCAGGATGCTGATATGGTTTGCTTTATCCATCGTCCAGAGTATTATAAAATTTATACAGATGAGAATGGTAATGACATTCGTGGACAAGCTGAAATTATCATTGCTAAGCACCGTAATGGTGCCGTAGGTGATGTCCGTTTGAGGTTTATTGGCGAATATACTCGTTTCCAAAACCTGGACGATGAACTACTTGCCAATGTTGGTGCTTCTAGACCACAAACTTTCAAGTCAAAGATGAACACTCCAATAGGGAATGATTCGCCTGTTCCGCCCCCCATGCCAGATGGTGATGTGCCGTTTTAATAAATATAATACTCCCCTGAAAGCATAAACTAACAGGGGAGTATTTATATTACATATTATAGTTTATTTCACTACTCTCAGAACACGTATACCTGTCCATTTTTCATGATCTTGCAGCATTTTACTGATGGTTACCTTTGAAACAACTACCTTTCCTTCTGTGGATGAAGCGTGCATTAATGCCAGTTTGCCACCAATTTTGAATGCCAAGCCCATGTGAGCTATATCTAAACCAGGTTCATTAGTGGTAAACATGATGATGTCACCGTCGTGAATCCAGTCATAACCATCATTCGGCATATTTGCCTGGGGGATGTATCGCACCTCTGTTCCGTTAATACGCTGCTCAATGGCGCGCATCTGCTGAATGTTTTGTGCATTATTAGCTAACTGACGATAAAGGTTAGGGTGAGCAGTCATATACCCAGCCTGAGCCTGTGTGGTATATTGGCTATGAGCAGCAGTTACATCTTCCAAAATTCCAGCCTTGATGGCATTCTCTGCCCATTCTGTCATATAATGCAGTCTAGATGCATAACCGTCAATCTTTCCATCACGATAGCGCAACTTTTGAACGTAATTCGCAAACACTTCCTCGTCTTTATAATTGTTTTCCTTCAATGGCGACAAAGACAGAGCTATTGCATATTCAACAAAAGTCGTACAATCAAGTTCGTCAGTATTCAATACTAATTCTTCTATATTATTCTGATCAAGTACCCCAGCCACATAAGGTACATCTAAATAAGAAACCGCGTTAGTTAGCACTTCGTTGCTCAAGGTCTGAGCAATAGTCTGGGCAGAAAACAATGCTGCACCTAAGGCACTAAATATAAGTCTTTTCAAATTCATATAATTAATTTTTATCAGTTTTCAATGTGTATTTAATGAAGAATACAATCAACAGAATATAAGCGACCAAAGAGGCTACTTCTGACAACGGATTAGAGAGCCATGCCTCGTTAGTAAGATTGATATCTGCAAAACGCATGCCTGCACTGACTACACCCATTAAAGCTCCACCTGCAATGAAGCCAGATGCTAATAACGTACCTTTTTCACCTCGAGCTTTATTAATCTCTACATCTTTGCTACGTGTAGTAACGTACCAGTTAATGGCACCACCAACTACCAAAGGCACATTTAACTGCAAAGGAATAAACATACCTAAAGCAAAAGCTAGGGCAGGGATTTTACACCAATTAAGAATAATGGCCAATAAAGCGCCAATCCCATAGAGCAACCAAGGAGCGCCTACACCACTCATAAGAGGTTCAATGACAGCTGCCATAGCATTAGCTTGCGGAGCTGCTAGCTGTCCTGTAGTGAAACCATATGCTTTATTAAGAATAATCATTACGCCGCCTACTGTAGCTGCAGAAACAATAGTACCCAAGAACTTCCAAGCTTCCTGCTTGGCCGGAGTTGTACCTAACCAATATCCAATTTTCAAGTCGGTTACGAAACCTCCAGCCATTGACAATGCAGTACAAACCACACCACCCATCACGAGAGCAGCTACCATACCTTCAGGACCACGCAGACCCACAGCCACCATTACAACAGAAGCAAGGATAAGAGTCATAAGTGTCATGCCTGATACCGGGTTTGTCCCAACAATAGCTATAGCATTTGCAGCCACAGTAGTAAAGAGAAATGCAATGATAGTAACCAGTAGCAAAGCCACAATGGTGAAAAGAACATTGCCTTTCATAACATCGAAATAGAAGAACAGCAATACCAATATGATTGTGATGATAGAACCGATGGCCACGACTTTCATAGGCAAGTCGCGTTGGGTACGCTGTGATCCTATAGTTGCAGTTGCCTTCCCACCCATCTCTTTCACAGCCAGACTTACGGCACTTTTAATAATGCTCCATGACTTGAGGATACCGATGATGCCTGCCATAGCGATTCCACCAATACCAATGCTCTTAGCATAATTGGTAAAGATATCTTCAGGTGACATATCACCAACAGCTGTTGTGATGGCAGGATTCCACTGGTTCAGTACACTATCACCCCATAATAGTGACATTCCTGGCACAATAATCCACCATACAGCTAAAGAACCAGCACAAATAATGGAAGCATATTTCAAGCCTACAATATATCCTAGACCCATTACAGCAGCGCCAGTATTTACTTTGAATACCAACTTTGCTTTATCAGCCAGCATCTCACCAAAACCTACCACACGGGTTGTAAAATTCTCATTCCACCAACCAAACGTAGTGACGATGAAATCGTATAAACCGCCTACAACACCAGCTAGAAGTAAAGGCATTGCCTGATTGCCACCTTGTTGACCTGAAACCAGTACTTGTGTAGTCGCTGTTGCTTCGGGAAATGGATATTTTCCGTGCATCTCACTCACGAAATACTTTCTGAATGGTATAAGGAACAAAATCCCTAAACATCCTCCCAAAAGACTGCTGATAAACACTTGTGTGAAAGTAACTGTTATATCTTCAGGGTATGACTCTTGAAGAATGTACAAAGCAGGAAGGGTGAAAATGGCTCCAGCTACGATAACGCCAGAACTGGCGCCAATAGACTGAATGATGACATTTTCTCCTAATGCATGCTTGCGTTTTGCTGCACTTGAAATACCTACAGCAATAATGGCAATGGGAATAGCAGCTTCGAATACCTGTCCTACGCGCAATCCGAGGTAAGCAGCTGCTGCAGAAAACAAAACAGCCATTAGCAAACCCCACATAACAGACCATACATTAACCTCCGGAAATGTCTTATCTGACCCCATTAATGGATTGTACACTTCACCTGGCTTAAGCTCACGGTAAGCGTTGTCGGGCAGGGAGGTACGTATCTCTTCTTCTTTCATTTAAATAGATTCTTATTTAGCGCTTGCCAGCACTTCACCTTCAATAAAAAGCCTTACGGTTTCTGTTTTTGCGTTAGTGCGAATGGTAACAGATTTCTTGAAATGACCTGGATATTTATCGCGTGCGTCATAAGTAACTTTGATAGAACCGGTCTTGCCAGGCATTACAGCTTCCTGACTATATTCTGGGACTGTGCAACCGCAAGAAGCAACAGCTTGGTGTATTACCAATGGAGCGGTGCCTACGTTGGTAAAGGTAAATACAGTACTAACTGTGCCCTTGTCTTGAGAGAAGGCACCAAAATTATGTTCTGTCTTGTCAAACTTAATGTCAGCTTGATTTTGTGCAACTGCGAAACCGATGCAAAGTGTGAGCATCGTGAATACTAACATGATTCTTTTCATTTCTATATTTATTTAGTTTGTTTTTTGATTAGCTAATTTATTTAACTATATAATGCATTTTGTTACCTATTACTGTTGCAAAGTTAAGAATATATTTTGTAAAAATAATAATTAATGAGAGAAAAGCCAAATTTATTTGAGTTTTCCGACTTAGAGTAAGTTCCTACTGAGCTAAACTTGAAAATAAATTTGTATATCTAACGATTTTTATCGAATTTTGTATGCTCAAAGCAGTGTAAGATATGAAAGAAACAATCAGAATACAGAACTTATCCATAGGATACGTTGGAAATAACAACGTTAATGTGGTAGCGAAAAATATCACTGCTACTATTTTTAGTGGCGAACTTACATGTCTTTTGGGCGCTAACGGAGTAGGAAAGAGTACACTCTTGCGTACTTTGTCGGCTTTCCAGCCTAAATTAGAGGGAGAAATATACATTGAAGGCAAGGAAATTAGCGAATTCAATGACAAACAGCTATCGCATGTCATTAGCGTAGTGCTGACTGAAAAGCCAGACATACGAAATATGACAGTTGAAGAACTGGTAGGCCTGGGAAGAAGTCCTTATACTGGATTCTGGGGTACCCTTACCCAAGAAGACAAGAAGGTTGTAAACCATTCTATTCATTTAGTAGGTATTGATGAACTGCAAGATAGGATGATTCAAACACTTAGCGATGGTGAGCGTCAAAAGGTGATGATAGCTAAGGCTTTGGCCCAAGAAACTCCTGTTATTTACTTGGATGAGCCTACTGCTTTTCTGGATTATCCGAGCAAAGTGGAAATGATGCAGCTGTTGTTTAAGTTAAGCAGAGAAACCGACAAGACTATTTTCCTCTCTACGCATGATTTGGAATTAGCGTTGCAAATCGCTGATAAGTTATGGTTAATGGACAAACAGAAAGGAGTGAGGATAGGGGCACCTGAAGATCTGTCTTTAGATGGCAGTTTGGGAAGTTTTTTTGCTCGAAAAGGTATTGTGTTTGATCCGGAAATAGGGTTGTTTAGAGTCGAGAATGATTACACTAGACAAATACGTGTTCAAGGTGAAGGTGTTAGAATGATGATGGTATTTAAGGCATTGAAAAGAATAGGAATACAAGGAAATGTTAAAGCAGAAAGTGAAGATGTTATTGAGGTATTCCCAGACCGTTATCTCTTGCGTCATTTAGGCAATATAACTGAGTGTCTGTCAATAGCTGATTTGCTGAACGAATTGAAATAATCGCACTTCTTTTTTAGAATGGAATCACAAGACAGATACAGAATGCTGACTACTGGCAGTGTGCCTCGTGTTATTAGTACATTGGCTGTGCCTACCATCATCAGTATGTTGGTGACCAGTTTCTATAACATTGCTGATACTTTTTTTGTAGGACAGATTGATACTCAATCTACTGCAGCTGTAGGCGTTGTATTCTCAGTAATGTTTATCATTCAGGCTGTTGGTTTCTTCTTTGGACATGGTTCAGGCAATTATATCTCACGTCAATTAGGAGCTAAGAATCGTGAAGCAGCTTCTAAAATGGCTGCAACAGGCTTCATTTATTCTGTGATGTTTGCCTCTTTGCTAGCTGTCATAGGATTATTGTTCTTAGAACCGATATCTCTGGCATTGGGTTCCACACCCACAGTTTTGCCATATACCAAACAATATCTGTCTATCATCCTTTGTGGTGGTCCCTTTATGGCAGGTCAGATAACGCTCAACAACCAAATGCGTTTGCAAGGCAATGCTTCCTATGCAATGGTAGGAATCGTGAGTGGTGCTGTTCTGAATGTACTGTTAGATCCACTTTTTATCTTTGTGTTTGATATGGGTGTTAGCGGTGCTGCTTTAGCAACTGCTGTAGCTCAAATGATTGCCTTCACCATTCAATTGATACAAACCCATAAGGGTGGCAATTTGCGAATACATCTGAGAGAGTTCACGCCTTCATTGTATTATGTGAATGAAATTATTAGTGGTGGTGCTCCATCATTGACACGTCAGGCATTAGGCAGCATTTCCACAATCTTGCTAAATTATGCCGCAGGAACATGGGGTGGTGATGCTGGAATTGCTGGTATGTCGATTGTTAACCGTATGTCTTTCTTTATTAATTCCGTACTGATTGGATATGGTCAAGGCTTCCAACCCTTGTGTGGATTTAGTTATGGTGCAAAACTTTATGCGCGAGTGAAAGAGGGATTTTGGTTCTGCGTTAAGATAGGCACTGTTTTTTTGACTGTGGTGGCCGTATTTGGATTTATATATGCAGAAGAAATTGTTGCTCTGTTCCGCGACGACGCTGATGTGATTGTTGTTGGTGCAACAGCTTTTCGCTGGCAGTTACTAACTTATCCTTTGGGAGCTGTAGTGATGTATAGTAATATGATGATGCAAACTATTCGTAAACCCATAAGGGCCAGTATATTGTCTGCGGCCCGTCAAGGCATCTTCTTCATACCAGCAATTTTGATTATGCCCCAGTTGTTTGGCATCCAGGGAGTTGAAGCTACGCAAGCTGTTGCCGACTTGCTTTCTTTCTTATTAGCTATACCACTTTGTGGTAGCGTGCTTAGGGAATTAAATTAATCCTTGATTTCGCCATACTTCTCTTTAAGTGTCTTACACACATTTATCAACTCTTGCAATGTGGAAGGCTCATAATGTTCTCCACAGCACAGAATAATAGCGTTTAGTTTAATTCTTGAGTACTTCCCTCTTCTTCCTTTTACAGCTTCAGTTTCCTGTGCAGCTAACAACTCAGCTGGCGATACATTTAGTGCATTAGCTATCTTCTTGATAGTTTGGAGGGTGGGATTGCGGAGACCTGCATACAAGTTGGCCTGCTTAAGTCCAGCTTTCTTAGCTAATTGACTCTTGTTCATCCCGTTTTGTTTTAGAAATTTATCGACGTTGAGCATAACATATTAATTTAATAAGTTTTTGATTTTGCAAAAATAATAATATTAATCAATCATACAAAAAAATATAATCTTTTTTATTTATGAAAACGTCAAAACATGTTGAATAACAATATATTTTGGTATTGATATCCTTTTTAGAGTGAAATTATGAACAGCAAATGTTAGCTGTGTAAAACAAACTACGAGAGAATGGTGAATAAATAAAAAAAGATAAATAGATACCTATTTCTTGAGCACCCATGCCGCATCGAATTGGCCATTTGCCTTGAAATCTTGTATGGCACGATATGCATCAATTTCGTTTTCAAAAGAATCAACGCAAACACGAGCTTTTCCATCTCCAATGATAGGTTTTGCGTGAGAATACCCCATTTGGATAAGGCGTTGTGCTTCTTTCTCTGCTAATTCAGCATTTCCCATACTGGCCACAATGACATTATACAGCTTTTGGACTTTTGCTGAGTTAGAAATAGATTTTGCAACCTCTTGCTTGCTACTTTCTGCTTGGGAAGTTGTAGAAGGCTGATGGGTAATAATCGAACTGATAGCTATTGATTCCTTTATTATTTCCTTTGGAAGTACGCTTGCTTCGGCATTGTAGATGTCAATTTTATCTACAGGTTGATAGAAGAAGAATGAACCAATTACAAGGATGATAATAGCTGCTGCAGCTGCCGCATTGCGCCAATACTTGTTGAAGTCCACTTCCTTAGTTTCTTGCTGAATCTTCTTCTCTGTTTGTTCTTGAGGAATGTCAACTGCAACAGCAGCTACTTCAGGAGTCTGCTCAGAAATTGATTGTTTAGCAGGAGTATCTATCTGGCTGTATTCGGCAACCTTTCCCTGCTCTGCTGGTAAATCCTTCAATTCTTTCATTTTGAAACTATCCAGACCATATAAGTCAGGTGTTGCCAAACGATAGTCAAAAGGATTAAACTCGTATTTCCCATGAATGTTATAGCGAAGCTCGCCTACATCGTTTAACTCAATATGTCCAGTTTCATGAATAGAGGAAATCAGTTCTTCCGATTGTTGCTGTATTATCTTTACAGCTTCAGGGAATGAAAATCCATATACTGACATATAAGATTGAGCCAACAATCCATCGTTGATGCGAAGTTGGGGATTAAAACCCATTACACGCATAGGAGGCAAGAAAACAAAATCTTCGTTTTCTTGCTGTGCAGGAGCGTAATGAGCGATAAAACCACCAAAACCTGGAACAATTACACAATCATTCTCCAGTAATAACGATGCGATATGACGAGCTAATTCATTCATATTTTGTTGCGAAGTTACGAAAAACATTTCATACTCTCAAAAAAAAAGATTAAATTTGTGGAGTATATTTTAAGATACGGTTGAATGAAGTCGGTTAAGTATATATGTCTCATGTGCTTTGTTATGCTCGCTGCGTGTCAGGAAGGTAGCCGTTTGCAGCGAATGGCAGAAGACAAAGTGGCTAAGGATTTATTACAAGGTATTTGGGTGGATGATTCCTCCGATTTGCCTGTATTTATGGTAGTTGGCGATACCTTGCATTATTCCGACCCGAACGCAGTTCCAATCCTTTTTAAGATTATACGTGATTCTATTTATTTGTTGGGTGTTGATACCATCTCTTATAAAATTGAGCGTCAGGGAGAAAGCACATTTTGGTTCACTACTGCTACAGATGAACTCATGAAGTTGCACCGTTCAGAATATGAAGAAGATCTTTTGGTATTTAATCGCGAAAAGGAACCTGTACAGGTAAATAATGTTATCCAACAATATGTCGAGAAAGACAGCATAATTGTTTATGACGATGTCCGCTATCGTGGCTATGTTTTCATCAACCCCACTCATTATAAAGTAGTCCGTACATTGTTCGACGAAAATGGCTTAGGAGTTGAGAGTGTTTACTACGACAACATTATCCACATCTGTGTGTATAATGGGGCTAGAGAGTTGTATGGTAGGGATATTAATAAACAACTGTTTAGTGAGTATGTAGATGCAGGAGAATTGTCTTCTTCTATCTTGTCAGATATGGACTTTGTGGCTGTTGATAACGAGGGCTATCATTATCGTGCCATGCTGACAGTGCCAGAGAGTGCCGCATCACAAGTATTCGAGTTACTTATATCTCCTGAGGGTACGCTTCAAGTTAAGGCAGAATAGAATATTAAGTAATAGTCAAATTTATTTTGATCTAATTTTCAAAAAGTTATCAGTGTTTATTTAAACGATTACTTTTTGTTGTATTTCTTTCTCGGAGTGCTTGAAGCACGCGTCTTTTTCTTCTTAGGATTGTAAACCGGTGTCTCGCCTAATTCTGCAGGAACAGGAATCTTATAAATGTTTTTTCCAATAAAATCCTCAATTTTGCCAAATTCAGTCTGCTGGTCATCGCTAACGAATGTAATTGCCAGACCATCGTTATTGGCGCGAGCCGTACGTCCTACACGGTGTACATAGTCCTCGCAATCGTATGGAACATCGTAGTTCACTACCAAACGAATATCATCCACATCAATACCCCTTGAAAGGATATCTGTTGCCACCAGTATATCAATCTTTCCAGCTTTAAAACGATACATCACATCGTCACGCTGCGACTGTTCCAGATCCGAGTGCATGGCATCTGCATTCAGCCCTTTTTGTCTGAGAGCATTAGCCAACTCTTTCACTTTCACTTTCTTGGAGGCAAAGATAATCACGCGCTCTGGTTTCGTCTCATTAAACAAACTGAGAATGATGCCCAACTTCTGGTGCTCGTGGCAAATATAAGCAGCTTGTATGATTTTCTCAGCAGGTTTTGATACGGCTATCTTCACTTCCACAGGATCATCGAGAATTTTCTTTGCCAATTGTTGTATTTTTTCTGGCATAGTTGCTGAGAACATAATGGTTTGACGATATTTTGGCAAGAAACTTACAATCTGCATGATGTCATCGTAGAAACCCATATCGAGCATGCGGTCTGCCTCGTCAAGAATAAAGAAACTTACTTTAGAAAGATTGACATATCCCAAACTTAAATGTGCTAGCAGTCTTCCTGGAGTGGCAATTACCACATCAGCACCCATTGTCAGACCGCGTTTCTGCTGTTCAAAGGCCACACCATCACCACCACCATAAATAGGCACGCTACTTACATTATTCATGTAATAGGAGAAACCCTGCATCTGCTGGTCAATTTGTTGTGCTAATTCACGAGTAGGAGCCATGATGATGCAGTGTACGGCATCTTTGGGCAGATCACCAGTTGCTAGTTTGTCAAGTACAGGCAACAGATATGCGGCTGTCTTTCCTGTACCAGTCTGGGCCACACCTATCAAGTCGCGCCCCTCTAGTAATACGGGAATTGCTTGCTCCTGAATGGGAGTACAGTCCTCGAAGTGCATATCCCAAAGTGCATCAAGTACATCATCATGTAAGTCAAGATCCTCAAATTTCATCTCTTTACCTATTTTCGGCTGCAAAATTAGGTAAAATTTCAGCCCCTTTAGCTAAATAAGATAAAAAAAACGGCACAATTATTATGTTTTTTAGCATATTTCTTGGCAGTTGTTAGAATTATCTTTTACTTTGCATCCGATTTCGTGAGGAAATCATGATAAGAATGAACGGCTACGGTCGTTGAATCTTACTTCAGTATTAACTAAAACGGATTACATGAGGTATTATGTAAATTGGTTTTTTGTTGTAATATTGATTAGTTCCTTGACATCATTTATTGAGAAAGACAGACCAGTTGAAGGTCTCAGCATTGGAGAATATGCGCCAGATTTTGTGATGAACGGTGATGCCTCTAATGCAACTGATTCGGTATATAGCAGCCTTTCTGCGTTACATGGTAACTATGTACTGGTAAATTTCTGGGCTTCTTATGATGCAGCATCGCGCATGCGGAATATAGAGTTGAACCGTGCATTGCTCGATGAAGAGGATACCCAGCATAGTGTAAAGTTTGTTTCCGTATCTTTCGACGACTATGTGTCGATTTTCCGTGAAACAGTTCGTAAGGACGGTATAGTTGGTGCTGGGTGTTTCGTTGAAACAGAAGGCGTTAAGTCCAGTATCTTTAAGGATTATAACTTGAAGAAGGGCTTTACTAACTATCTACTGGATGAAAATGGTATGATAATTGCCAAAAACATCTCGGTTGCAGAGCTTTCATCTTATTTGAATAAGCGTCATTCGTGACTATTAGAGCAAGTAAGCTGAATGTTTACAAACAATTGAGGACTGATTACAACAAAAAAGAAATCAAGGCATATATGTCTTGATTGAAGAAACAAGGCTCGTATGGAAACACTTCCATTCGGGCTTTTTTTGTTTCCCTTTGCTATGAACGAAAAAAAGTGGCTGTCAATTTCCACGCTTGGACGACAGCCACTTCAACTGAAGCAATTATTATATTGTTTAGAAACAATAGTCTTAGAATTTAATATCGATACCCAATCCTACTACATGATTAGTTCTTGAGAATATCTCAGTGCCAAAGCTGGCTGCTTTCTCGTAATCTGAATAGATAGAACAGAAATAACCAGCATTCAGACGTAATTTTGGATTGATATTCCAAGCACCACCCAAACCTACACTGTAGCTGTCGCAAGCAAATGAAGTATCCTGCTCATAACCATCGCTCAAACCGTAGTCCGTACGCTGACCACCGCAACTGATGGTAAACTTGTCGTTGATGTCATACTCGATGCCTGCCAAGAATTCATGCGTACCATGTTTCAACTCTTTCTGACGGTTATTTGCCATCTTTGCGTGCTTGTCGTCGAAGAAATGATATTCTAATGTAGCACGCAATTTTGGCGTAAACTCATAACCCGCTGCAAAAGTAAACAATGCAGGCATGTCGTAACGAGTGCGTGCACCATCCTGATAAGGAGCTACATAAGCGTCAAAGCCGCCAGCCATCTTCTCCTGAATCCCATTGCCAATGGCAGCAGCCTGTTCTGCAGTAATTGCACCGCCAATCACCAATTGTGTCAAAGGTTCAGTAACCATTGCAGTAGTGTTCAGATTTGCATCCAGCACGTTGGTATCATTCTTCGTACTGATCTTAGTGCGGAACTCATAACGGGCAGCCAATGTCAGCGGACCTTTGTGGAAGTTCAAACTGATGATAGGGGTGAGGCCCCAACCTTTTTGGTCAACATCCAACTCTAACTTAGCCAATGTACCCTTGGTAGCATGATTGCCAGCAATCACATGACCACGATAGTAGCCATCATAGTAGTTGGCACGCAAACCAATGGCACCTGCAATGTTGTCGGTAAATTTGTAAGTGAAATTTACTTGTCCACCATATATATATTGCTTACCCTTCATGGATGAATCAAAGTTGTATTGGTCAGGAGTGATAGCAGGAATAGCTCCTCCTACAGCTTGCGACAAGCCTCCTGTCAATTGAGTGATGGTGTTGCCAATGAGCGCATTGAACATCGGTACACCATTCTTGTATTCCACAAAACCGCCAGAACCTACGATACCAATCATGGTAGAGATAGCCCAACGATCTTTCTTATAAGAAGCGAAGAGAGCAGGTACAATTGGAGCAGAAGCCTTGCCTTCATACAAAATTCCGTTGTTCGTGATGTCACGATACTGCCAAGGTTTCTGGAAGTTGAAAGACAACTGCCAACCTTCGTGTCCCCATGCCAAACCTGCTGGGTTTGAGAAAATAGCGTCGATATCAAACGAAGCACCACGTGCCATCATACGGTCGAAAGCAATGTGATAATTCGTATTAGTCATTAAACCACCAGCTTGCGCCATAATGCAAGTACTGAGTAACAATCCTAAGAGAAAACTTTTCTTCATATAAGTTTTTGTTTTGATTAGTTTCATTTGTAACTTTTGCAAAGGTAGTAAATAAGGTTTCATGTGCAACTATTTTTTGGCAGAAATTTTTCTCTAAAGCTACATCTTTAATGTTTATTAACAGATTGCGGCCTATTAAGAGTGGTGTTTTCCTTAATTTTGCAACTAATTATAAAGCGGCAACTTATGAAAGACATGAAATGGAAGATCCTCTCTTCTGAATACTTGATAAAGAGACCTTGGCTAACAGCCAGGCGTGATGTAGTGGAACTACCTGATGGTAGAATCAATAAAGAGTATTACGTATTGGAGTACCCAACTTGGATCAATGTAACCGCCATTACGAAAAACGGTGAGATGGTTATGGTGCGCCAGTATCGGCATGCATTGGGGCAAACCAATTTTGAAATAGTTGCCGGTGTTGTGGAGCAAGGTGAAGAACCTATTGAAGCAGCCAAGCGTGAATTATTGGAGGAAGCTGGCTATGGAGGTGGTGAATGGCGTGAAGTGGCTGTCATTTCTGCCAATCCAAGCACTACCACTAACCTCACGCATTGTTTCTTAGCCACAGGTGTAGAGAAAGTAAGCGTGCAGCATTTGGATGCTACTGAAGACATCGAGGTCTATCTTTTCAAGCCGGAAGAGGTAAAAGAGATGATACAGAAAGGCGAACTCGTACAGTCGCTCATGTTGGTACCATTGCTGAAATACTTCTCAGGACTATAATCCCATCTACACATTCCTGTTGGTATTAATGTAAAACCCATGCTGTTTCCGCTAAACCCCAATAAAACAAATGCGGAAAACAGCATGGGATAATTATTGTACTTTCTTCAGCTTTACAATATAGCCTTTGCTATAAGTTCAGCATCATGTCCCTCAATAATCTTAGGATCAGTAATAGGGTGGAACATCAAGTCATAATAGTTAAACAGCTGTAAGGCAATAAACTGACGATCTTTCGATACACAGATGTCCAGACGCGCATTGCCCATAGGGCGTTGCTCTATCTTTCCAACTGATGCTAAGGCATCTTTCAGTATTGGCGCCTTCAGCAGTTTTTCTATTTCTTTCCCCGATTCTGGGGTATATTCTATTTGCTTGATCTCTACCTCGCTGCCCGTTTGGTTATACACCACAGTTTCTTTGAGGCCAAAGAAAGATTTTTTTATATTGATATGCTTGTGCGTAGCAATGACATCCGCCATTGCCAAATTCTTTAAACTTGACATAATTAAGTTTATTAGCTTGTAAGTTATACTATGTTTATTGTTTGGGTTCTTTAGATATAACTGACAGCTAACGAACAATTCGTCTCAGGGCAATTATATAATAATCGCTTGAAACGAAGGTGCGGAAAGGCGAAGTTTCTTCTCTTCTTCTTCCGTCGTAGTAGAGATTAATGATGAATTTAGATAAATAAGAAATGGCCGTCCTGCTAAAGATTCTGCTTCCGCTGTTGCTTGATGAAGGAAGCAATCGTTGAGGACGGATATTGCTAAATCTGTATGCAAGTCGCGCATCTTGAAGAACAGCCACTTGCGGAGCAGGGTCATTCACGCCCGTTTCTTTCAAACTTCCGTTTTCTGGCTGTTCTTGCACTTGCGGCGACACTATTTCAGAAGATGTCGATAATGACGTTGCTTGGTCCTGACAACCTGCTAATAATACAAAGACAAATGCCAGTAAGTGGATAGCTAAATGAGAATGCCGTAAATATCGCAGCCATGCAAAGGCCTTTCGTTGTTGCAGATAATTAAGATTGCCCTCATTATCATACGCCTCACGCTCAAAGCTGATGCTGCAATAGGCATTACCTTTCATGGGTAGGCGAAACAGCCATTCAACGACATACCAAAGATAGAAGCCCACCACAAGCATCTCCAACATCTGACGGGTATGGATACGCTCATGGTTAATCAGACGCTCATCAAGTTCTGCGTCCTTACGAGCAAACAGCATGCCCAACACGTTAATAGCGTTAAAACGCTTCAGTGGCAATATGTTATTCCTAACAATTATCAATTCTCAATTCTTCTTCAAACTCTTGTAGTATTGCTTTAGCGCCTCGGCATCCGATGCCTTGTCAGTAAATACCTCCAAGAAAAGAGGTTGGCGCGTAATGTCTGGTTTCACAAAAGCGGGTAGGGCAGCTTTTAGCTCCTCCTCGTTATGCACAGACAAATATGTAAAGCCTCTGTCTTCTGCCCAAGCCTTAGCAGAAGCCTGATGCGTTCCTGTAATCATGCGCAACGTACGCTCATCAGGTGTAAAGCCTGGTAAGTTCTGTTGTTGTGCATTGCCTCCGTTGTTGATAACCATTATGCGGATATTAGAGCCATAGTTGCTGTTCCACAAGGCCGTCATGCCGCTGAAGAAGCTCAAGTCACCCAATACCACAAAGTTGATTTTCTCGCTGGCAGTAGCATAGCCCAATGCCGTAGCCAAAGCACCTTCAGCGCCTTCTAAACCCATGTTCGATTGTATCTCCACCTCTTCAGGCATACCAAACAGCTGCGCCATCCTTACTACTGAACTGTTGCCAAGATGCAATGAGCACCCCTTTGGCAAAGCAGCCATCAGTTGTCCTACCACTTGCATTTCAGAATAGGGGAAGCGAGGCTCAGGCAACTTCTCCTCCAACTGGCTCCATTGGCGTGGATAGAGAGGGGGCACGTCCTCGATAAGAGGTGCAATCTTCTCGAAAAACTCAAACGGATCCATCTCGATGATGGCCGTCAATGCACCAAAGGCGTCATATACCTCGCCGTCTTTCGATACATGCCAGTGCTCTAATGGTTTATGCTTACGTAAGAAATACTTTAATCTGCGAGAAACAATCGCTCCGCCAAAGGTAATCAACAGTTCTGGAGCCAGATTGTCTTGCGTCTTTAAGTCCATAGGGTAGAGCAACTCCTCCATTCTGCGGATAGGACGCCCAGGCGTAGTATGGTTGCTAAGA
This sequence comes from uncultured Bacteroidales bacterium, assembly GCA_902775375.1. GTDB lineage: Bacteria > Bacteroidota > Bacteroidia > Bacteroidales > Bacteroidaceae > Bacteroides. The sequence continues at coordinate 74,675 of CACYLU010000002.1, forward strand.
CTCTCCGTAAACCACACAAACTGCTTCGCCAGCGTGGCTTCATGCTTCTTGTCAAATTCATAGATATTGTTCATCTGACCCGCCACCACCATGCGCTTCTTCAACTTGTTCAGACGTTCCACTAACGGCTGATAGTCTTGCTCATACATGTTCAGCCCTTGATAGCGCACCATCATACGTTCGTCTTCCAGTTCTGTGGCGTTACATCCAAAGGCAGGATCGCTCAACTGAATATTGATATGTACAGGACCTTTGCCATGATGCTTGCTCTCCAATAACGCCTCGTTTATCAAGCGATTGCAAGCCAGCGCATCCTCTTCACCCTGCACTTCTGGCAGGTTTACCGCTTTCTTTACGACATCGCCAAACACCAACGGATCTTTCAGTCGAGCTGGCACCGTATCCGCAGAAATCACTACAAGTGGAACTTGCTGCTGAAACGCCTCTGCTACAGCTGGCAGCATATTGGTCAATCCGTTACCGGCAGTGCATATTACAGCCACAGGTGCCGCCTCATGCAAAGCCAGTCCTAAGGCAAAGAACCCCGCACTGCGATGGTCATTCATGGGATAGCACGTAAAGCTCGTTACCTGCAAGCAGGTCTGTATCAATGGTGCCACCTGACTGCCTGGACACAAAACCACTTTCGTAATGCCATGTGCCTTGAGCAATGAAATCAGTTGCCTTACGGATTTTTTGTCACTATACATATTTATATTTATATTATTTATCATTATCTTTGGTGCTGTAAAGTTACTTAATATTTCTGAATAATAAAAACAATAATAATATGAACATGAAAAATCGAATGAAAGGATGGTTGTCTATTGCCATATTGACCGTCCTTCCAGGAATGTTGTTTGCAGAAACGCAAATTACCCATCTGCGCGTGCAAGACAGTATAGAGCCTTTGGCCATTGAAGACACCCATCCGCTATTTAGCTGGATGATGGAGAGCGATGCTACAGGCCAGTATCAGCAAGCTTATTGCCTCACTGTATGCCGTGAAAGCGACGGCAAGGTGATGTGGACAAGTGGCAAGGTCAATGGTGCCGCTTCAGTGAATGTGCCTTATAGAGGCGTGGCTTTGCAGCCAGAAACGGCCTATGCCTGGCAAGTAGAAGTATGGGATGCACAAGGCAACAGCCATAAAGAGAGCAGCCGTTTTGAAACGGGCTTGATGAATACCAAGCAAGCTGCATGGAGTGGGGCGCAATGGATCGGCTCTAAGGAGGTAACCCTCGATGCTGCCTCTCATTTCTATTTCCAAGTAGCTACTAAGTTGCACATCGTCAAGGGTGACAAGGCAAGCATTATTCTTGGTGCCAACGATTTCCGTCTGAATGATGCCTTTCAGAATATCGACAATCTGCAAGGCGACAACTATTTCCGCTTTGAGTTCGATTTCAGTGGCGTAGGCAGTGCCAAAGGTGCCGCCATCAATATCTACCGTGTAGGCTATGCCAAAGGCGACAAGGCCGATGTGCCTTTCCTTGCCATCAATCAGGAGAAGTTCCCTAAGAGCAATATCAACGAACTGATTACCTCAAAGACGGGCGTTTACGACCTTACCATCGATGTGGAGACCAGCAATGTCTATTTCACCATCAACGGCAAGGACCTGATTACCGAGCCAGCTGACCCTAATCGTCGGCGCTTCGGAGGCTTCGCCGTAGGAAGTACCAATATGCGCGTAAGCAATGCTACCCGCATCAACATCGGCCCTTGGGGGCGTAGCCACGATTTCAATACTGCTCCCAACTTGGCAGAGATTGGCTTTGCCGCTATGCCAGGCACTACCGTTGAATATACCGACTATCAGATAAAGAATCGCGGCCAGGCAGTCAATGATGTGGCTTTCGACCAGCGTCATTACAGCATTTTCAGCTCACTGCCAGGCGTCACGGTAAATGGCAATACCATCACCGTCAGCAACGAGGGCAGCAAGATGCTCATCGGGCATGCCGACCCTTCTCATGGCGCCATGACCATGCTCCGTACGCAGTTTGCCACCACGCAAGGCAAGAAAATCAGCAAGGCGAAGCTTTATGCTACGGCTATGGGTGCCTACGAGCTGTTCATCAATGGAAAGCGCATGGGCGACAACTGGTTTACCCCTGGCGACAGTCAGTATCGTGAGACGATGGGCTACCATGCCTATGACGTGACTTCCATGCTGCAAGACGGCAACAACGCTATCGGTGCCCAGCTCAGTCCTGGATGGTATACCGGCTACATGACCTTCACCACCAGCAACTACAATTTCTTTGGCGACCATGAAGCACTGCTCATGAAGCTGGTCATCACCTACGATGATGGCACGAAGCAAATAGAAGTGTCCAATCCGCAGACATGGAAGACCTTCAAAGACGGCCCTATACGCTTTGGCAGTTTCTTCCAGGGCGAGCGTTATGATGCCAATTATGAGGCAGCTGTCGAGAATTGGAAGAATGTTGGCTTCAATGACAACGCTTGGCAACCAGCAGAGGTTATCGCACAGCGTGACTGGGTGAATTTCGATTTCATGGCACGCTACGACGAGCCAGTGAAGGTGCGTGAGACACTCACGGCTCAGCGCGTCATGCCTACCCACAGCGCCGATCAGCATACCTTTATCTATGATATGGGCGTCAACATGGTGGGAGTGCCACAAATCACCATCCCTGCTGGCTATTTGCAGAAGGGCGATGTGGTGATTCTGCGCTATGCCGAGCAACTCTATCCAGGCTTCAAGGGCGACGAGAAATACTACGTCGATACCTACGGCAGCAAGGGCAAGAACATTGCAGGGCGTCCGTTGTATGAGACCTTCCGCGCCGCTTTGGCAACCGACTTCTACGTGGCGAAGGGCAGTGGCGAAGTAGTTATACAGCCAACCACTACCTATCGTGGCTATCAGTACATTCAGATTACCTTGCCTAACCACAAGGGTGCTTTGCCAACTGCCAACATCAAGGGCTTGGTGATGTCAAGTGACAACCTTCCAACTGGCACTTACGTGGCTACTACTGCAGATGGCAACAAGACCGCCAAGTTGGTGAACCAGCTCATCAAGAATATCCAACGCAGTCAGTTGGGCAACTTCTTCACCATCCCTACCGACTGCCCTCAGCGTAACGAGCGCATGGGGTGGACAGGCGACGCACAGGCCTATACACGCACCGCTACTTACAACAGCGATGTGCAGAACTTCTTCCGTCAGTGGATGGTAGCCCTTCGTGCCGATCAAGGCGTGGGCAGCGACAAGGATGCTCCTGGCGGCATTGGCAGTACGGTACCTACCTACAACCAGCATGACGATACCTCGTTTGCCGATGGCACCACATGGGCAGCAGCTGTGTGCATGGTGCCCTGGCAGCTCTATATCCAGTATGGCAATACGCAGGTGATTCGCGAGAATATGGAGGCGATGATGGCATGGCTCAACGGTATGGATTTCTACGATTTCAGCGAGCAATACCCACATCTGTCAGCTAAGGCAAGCGGCTTGGCTGATTGGCTGGCCATGGACAACAATACGCCATCTGATTTGGTGAACAACGCCATCTATATCTATATGATGGAAGTAACGGCATATATGGCCGATGTCATTGGCGAGAGCGACTATGCACAAACCTTGCGTGAGCGTAGGGAGGCAGCCCTGAAGGAATGGAATGAGGCGTATGTCGACCCTGCTACCGGCAAGACACGCAGTGCCGATGGCCAGAAGATCATCCACTCTCAGGCTTCTTACGCCACTCCGTTGAACTTCAACTGCTTCAACGAAGCCAACAAGGCGAAGGCTGTACAGTACCTGGCTGAATTGGCTGCCAATCCTTCTGCCAGTGGCGACGGCTCTAAGACCTTCCCGGCTTATACCATCACTACCGGCTTCTCTGGCACGCCTAACATCTTGCCAGCGTTGAGCCGCAATGGCAAGACTGCCGAGGCCTTCCGTATGTTCACCTGCACCGACTTCACCTCATGGCTCTATCCGGTTACTAAGGGAGCCACCTCCGTATGGGAGCGTTGGAATGGCTTGGAGGTAGCGTTTGGCAAGAACAACCAGAACAATATGAACTCGTTCAACCACTTCGCCTTAGGTGCTGTAGGGCAGTGGATGTATGAGTACCAGCTGGGCATCACCTCCGATCATGTGCATGGCAACGGAGGCTACCAGCACTTCATTCTGCAGCCCTCTGCAGGAGCCAACTACACCTCGCTTGAGGGCAGCTACCGCAGCAACTACGGCGATGTTAAGAGTGCCTGGAAAGCTGATGGCAAGGGCAAGATGACTGCCTATACCGCCACCGTTCCTGCCAATACCACCGCCACGCTCTACTTGCCAGTAGCCGCTTCTTCTTATGGCAATGCCACAGGCGTTCGCTATGTAGGCAAGACGCAGCACAATGGCGTTGAATGTGCCCAGTATGAGCTCACTTCAGGCACCTTCAGCTTCGAGCTGCAAGGCAATCAAGTAGTGGTGAAGTAATACACCTTGTTTATATATAGTAAAGCCCGATAAGCGATGAACTTATCGGGCTTTATTTTGTCCCTGACTTGAATTCTCAAAGATTTTATGTATAATTGCCTATTCAAAATAACTGAAACTACTGACCCTACTGACACCGTCATTCTCCCTTTATCCCATTTTGAAATCTCGATTTTTTTACATATCATTGCTATAATAAGGATATTTATTATTAAAAGAAACTAATTATCAATATGGTTTTGACAGAAGAAATGATTAAAAACCTTCCATTGAAAACGGAAGAAGAACTTAAAGAAATAATGCTCCCAACTGACGAATTGGTAGAAATTGCCATAAAGGATTTTGATGAGCAGTTGAAAATTGATGAGCCAAATGATACAAGTTGTATTTTAATCCAAAACCACAATGTTATAGTGAAAGACATGTAAGATGGGCTAATGGTGAGGTCTTTTAAAACACAAGTATGAAGAGTAAAGGCTTGTAAATGATCACATCTGTAACACCGTTTAGCTTGCCTTTGGTGATTAATTAGCTGTAACAATAAGTCAAAGATCGTTTTGCGACGAATTCCTCCGAGTCACCGCTTCTCGCTTGTCATTCATGAATGGTTGCAACCAAGAACCTTCGCTTCCTCACCACCGTTGGCCACCAGCAGAGTTGTCTGCTCTGTTTCTCAATCGCAATGCAAAGATATAAAATATATTTTATATATGCAAATGATATATTAAAAAATATTATTATTTTTTTTGATTTTTCTTCAGCTACCTGCTTGTAATATACAAACTCCCCTTGCCAATGTTCACATAAATATGGAAAGCCATCTGTAAGCCCATTTAATGCCTCAGAATGTCTTCATTTCTTTTAGCGGAAGTAAAAGGTGGTTTTAGCGGAACTAAACCGCCCGTTTACTAGAACTAACGCTGCAGCTGGCTGGTGGTACCTTTCTTTGTGCAGGGGAGAGGTGCTGTATTTTTCTTGTTCGTTTGACGGATTTACAGTGGTTTTTCAGAAAGTCGGAGATGGATAAGTAGGGTAACCAGCCTGAAACATCATGTCCAGGATTCTAGCATTTGGGATGTGTTTCGATTACAGATTACAGATTACAGTTTTCTCACGAGCACTACTTTTCTGGGAACTAAAATTTTTATTATATATAATATATATATTATATATAATAAAGTTATAAACTAACTTTCTCTTGTCCGAAGCATGCATAGCTCTCTAAAAAACTGTAATCTGTAATCTGTAATCAGACAGTATCGCTATTTAGTGCTAGTAGATAAATGTTTAAATGTTTGATTATCAATTTATATATTCTGCGATTTAGGCGAACTATATGTTCCTTTTGAGATAAAAAAAGAGAGGTTGACGACCCTACCTCTATTAGGTTGCCTATCTATTAGAATAGCTAACTCTATTGGAATGCATTGTTGAATTAGAGAAATTAGAGGTTAAACATTGATTAATCAACTCAGCCGTGCCGTCTGTGAAAGATAGCACGGTTTTTTTGTCTTTTCTCCCTTTTTTATTGATTTATTATTTTGAAACATTTATATTTGTAGATTAAATATATTAGGTTTATCTGGTGATTATTTACTAAAGATTTTATGTCAACTGAAGATTTACAGAAACGGACAACCGTCAATATACAAGAGAAAGCGAATCTCATTTGGGCTATTGCCGATAAACTCGTGGGGACCTACAAGCCTCACGAGTATGGCAATGTGATTTTGCCCATGTGTGTTATCAAGCGCTTCTCTGATACTTTAGCTCCTACCAAGCAGAAAGTTTTAGAGGCTAATGCCCTTTGCGAACAGCGAGGGCTTGTTGTACGTAAGGGCTTCCTGACCACTGCATCAGGTTATGATTTTTATAATGTTTCTCCATTTACTTTTGAAAGCTTGCTTTCGGATGCAGATAATATTGCTGATAATTTCCGTAGCTATCTGAACCACTTTTCAGAGAATGTTGTGGATATTATCGAGAAGTTCGATTTCGATAAGGAAATCACCAAGCTTGACCATAATGGTATCCTCTATAATGTCATTCAGGAATTTTGTAGCAAGAAAGCCTATATGGGTGCTGACGAGATCAGTGCCGTAGATATGGGCTACATCTTTGAAGAATTGGTGAGAAAGTTCTCTGAAAGCTATGACGAGCAAGCTGGAGCACACTTTACGGCTCGTGATATCATCTATTTGATGGCAGAACTTTTGGTAGCACCCCAGCGTGAGCAATTAGAGAAAGAAGGAGTAACGGCTACTGTCTATGATATGGCAATGGGAACCAGTCAGATGCTGGATTGTCTTTCTGAAAAGCTGTTGGAGATAGATCCTGAAGCACAGATTACAGAGTTCGGTCAAGAGCTCAACGAACAGACCTTTGCCATAGCGAAAGCAAATGTGCTTATCAAAGGTGGTGATGCAGACAATATGCGTCATGGAAATACGTTGAGCGATGATAAGTTTGAGGGCTATACCTTTGATTACATCATCTCCAATCCTCCTTTCGGCATAGAGTGGAAGAACGAAAAGAAAGCAGTGGAGGAAGAACAGAAGCGAGGTGAACTGGGACGCTTTGCGCCAGGCTTGCCTGCTATTGGCGATAGCCAGCAGTTGTTCATGCTCAACGGCATTGCTAAGTTGAAAGAAACAGGCCGTATGGCCATTATTCAGAACGGCTCTCCCTTGTTCAAGGGTGATGCAGGAAGTGGTGAGAGCAATATCCGAGGTTATTTGTTGGATAACGATTGGTTGGAAGCTATAGTGCAGATACCTAACGATATGTTCTACAATACAGGTATTGCCACCTATATTTGGGTAGTGACTAAGGACAAGGCACCTGAACGAGCAGGCAAGGTGCAGCTGATTGATGCCAGCAAGTGTTGTGAGAAGCGTCGCAAGTCGTTGGGCAATAAGCGTAATGAGTTCACAGATCGTTGCGTCGACCTGATAAGTCAGGCTTATTTGGCTTTCACTGATGGAGTTTATAAAGATGGCGAATTGGTGGTGGAGAGCAAGGTGAAAGACAACGAAGATTTCAAGTTTACTAAGGTAGCTATCAAACTTCCAAACAAAGGAAAGGACACAGAGAATGTGCCATTCAAGGAAGATATTGAAGCATATATGCAGAAGAATGTCTATCCTTACGCCCCAGAAGCAAAGGTAGATATGAAAGCCAGCAAGATTGGCTATGAGATACCTTTCACTCGCGAGTTTTACAAATATGTAGCACCTCGCAAGAGCGAAGAAATCTTTGCTCATCTGCAAGAGCTGGAGAAACTAGAATCTGAGTTAATGGCTAAAATCATGGGACGATGAGTAGGGAGATGAAAGATAGCGGTATTGAGTGGATTGGTCAGATTCCGAAGGAGTGGAGTGTTGAGCTCATAGGCAATAATATCAAAGAAATAAAAGATAAAAATGATGACTCTTCTGAAGATAATGCCTTACAGTTTAAAATGGGTACCATTATCTCTAAAATGGGAGGTGATAGTAAATATAACCCAGAGTCATTGGTAGCTTATACTAAGGTAAAAGAAGGGGATATTGTTATCAATGGGTTGAACCTTTCATTTGATTTTATTTCTCAAAGAGTAGGGTTAGTGAGAAGTAAGGGTGTGATAACTTCTACTTATCTTACTTTGAGACCAAATTCCATCTTGCATAGTGATTTCGTGAACTATCTTTTTAAAGCATATGATAATTGTAAAGCTTTTCATGGAATGGGCAGAGGGTTGCGTCAAATTTTGACTTATAGAGAGTTAAGGAACCAAAAGCTCATATACCCATCAATACAGGAGCAGCAAAAAATAGCTGATTATCTGGATAAGGTATGTGGCGAAGTGGATGAGATGGTCGCTCTGCAGGAGAAGATGATAGAGGAACTGAAAGCCTATAAGCAATCTGTCATCACTGAAGCTGTCACCAAAGGCCTTAATCCCAATGCCCCCATGCGAGATAGTGGCATCGATTGGATTGGAGAGATTCCAGTGCTTTGGGAAGTAATGAAGATTGGATTAATTTTTAACAATCTTGATTATCTACGTAAACCTATTTCTGCAGAACAAAGGGAACGAAATAATCCTCAGTATGATTATTATGGTGCTTCTGGTGTTATTGACAAGATAGATCATTATAATGTTGAGGATAAAGTGCTCCTTATTGGAGAAGACGGTGCAAATCTCGTTATGAGGAATTTACCACTTGTCTATAAAGCCGAAGGTAGATTTTGGGTAAATAATCATGCTCATATTCTGAAACCGAAAAAAGATGATTATGATTATATGGCTCACGCATTGGAAGCGGCAAACTATCGTAATTATATAACTGGTTCTGCTCAGCCAAAATTAAGTCAGGAGAATCTTCAGACCGTAAAACTACCAGTTCCTCCTATTTCCGAGCAACGCTCCATCGCCTCTTACCTCGACACCAAATGTTCTGAAATCGACTCGCTGATAGCTTTGAAACAGGCGAAGATAGAGGAGCTAAAGGAATATAAAAAGTCTGTAATATACGAATATGTAACTGGTAAAAAAGAAGTGGTATGAATACGGAAACAGTAATTGTCTTAGGGAACGGCTTCGATTTGGATTTAGAGTGGGATACTAGCTATGAATCTTTCTATAATGCACATAATGGCTGGAAGATGCATTATACAAATGAAGATGATTTGTTCCAATTTGTGGTTCAGAAAGCTCCTGGAAACTGGTTTGACTTTGAACGCACACTTCATGAGTATGCTTTGCATAGAGCTGAAAAGCCCTTTCTAAAAGATGCTATATATAAAATTGATAGAGATATTCAAGATTATAATACCTTTAAGACTGAATTAGCGAATTTTATATCAGAAGGTTCCAAGAAGCCTGTAAATATAAACTCTCATGCATATAGGTTATTAAAAGCCTTTGTCGAAGCAAAAAAAAATATAACTTCGAATCATTTTTTCCCTATTAAGCTCTTTTCTTATAATTATACGCCATTATCAAGAGTACTTTCTGATATAGACTCAAATTTCAAGGTAGACTATACCCATGTACACGGAAAGGTTGAAAATAATAGTATTATATTTGGCTTTCATGACGATCCTAATATTTCGAAAGATTATCGTTTTCTTCAAAAATCAATGGATGTAAACTATAAATCAAGCGATATTGTCTCAGAATCCTTGCAGGCAAAAACTATAATATTTTTTGGCTTATCTTTAGGTTATATTGATGGTGTTTATTTCAAAAATCTTTTTGAACAAATTTCTAATCTTGCTAATCCTCAAATGATTAACAAGCATATTGTTTTTATTACGTTAAATACGCAATCAGAAAATAATATAAAGAATAATCTGCTTGATGCAAAAATCAACTTGCAGCTTTTATATAATTCAAATCGTGTAGACTTTATATATACTGATGATGCTGAAAAAGATAGAACTGAAGAAATATTCGAAGGACTATTAAAAAGTATTTCTAAATAGCATAACTAATTTTAAAATCAATATGAGTAATCAACCTCAAATATTTCATGGCGAATGGTGGGTGCCGGCTATAGCAGATCGTGACGTGTTAGGTACGGTATTTGAACCCCATAAAATATTGGGGTATGAAAAGAAGTATACTGGCACACTTACTTATTATGAAGATGATGATTCTATACTGGAACTTTATCATGTTCCAAGTGATTACCATTGGAAACATTATTTCGAGAATGATGTAATGTGGGGTAGAGATTCTAATGGTAATATCTTTACACTGTTTTATGTTGTAAAAACTAAGCAGCAAATAGGGGAATTTTCAAGTATAAAGTTTGTCGTAGGTTTAATATTAAAAGGTGAGTATGTTAATTCAATACACTATAAATGTTTCAATAAGTGTATTGCTCAATTCAGTTATTTGAATAATTGGTTGTTTGATATTACGAAAAAGTATTTCAATTCATTATATAAAGATAACGTATACCATTTGGAAGTTGCATTAAGGGATATAAATGAATTGTTAGAGGTAGAGTTAGAAAATGGCCTATTTTGGAGATTGCATCACAGAATAATAGTTCAAGAAACCTTAAAAGGTTTGGTGTTTAACAATACTCCATATTTTGAGATAGAATCGACCCAATCTATTTCTATAAGTTCTTTTCTAAGAATGATTACAGAATTCGAACAATTTCTTTCAATAGCTTTATATGGCGAGCAGAATGCAACAGGTATTCAGTTAATAAATACTGAAACTAAAAGTGAATGTGTTTTACTATTTAAAAAAGAAATCTCTTTAGACCCGACTGTCTTTGCTGTGATTAAGTTTAGTCTTTTAAAAGATAAACTACCCTCTATGTTAAAGAAATGGCATGTTAGTTTTGAAAATATCGCACCTATTAGTAACTATTTGATTAGATCATTACAAAAAAAGAATAGATTTGATGTGCCTGACTTCTTAATAATAGCTCAAGCATTAGATGGTTATCATAAACGCTTTGTGAATAAGAAAGATGGTAAGGACCATAAGAAATATGAAGATGGAATTATAATCCTTCTTAATCAGTTTAAAGATTTAGAATATATACAGAGGTGTCATATAAATCCAAAAGTGTTAACCCAATCGCGTGACAAGTATTCACATTTGTTACCTGATGAAGAGAAATCGTTAGCAGTAAAAGGCGAAGACCTATATTGGCTAACTGAGAAATGCAAGATACTTCTAACTTGTTGTATATTAAATATGTTGGGGCTAACAAACAAGGAAATTAATCTTTGTTGTGATCAGTCACCAATCTCACAGATATTATATTCTTTACCCTCAGAAGAAGATTAGATTATGGAAACGAAAGAGAAGAACTTTGAGCAAGATATTGAGACCTATCTGCTAAATGAAGGCGGATATGTAAAGGGTACGATGGCAACGTATGATAAGAAACGTGCCATTGATATGCCTGTACTCATACAGTTTATTGAGGCTACACAACCCAAGCAATGGGCAAGATATAAAAACATCTATGGAGAGCAGGCAGAGAACCAACTTTATAAGATGTTCCAGAACAATGTGGCACAAAGTGGTCTTATCTATGTCTTGCGAAATGGTATCAAAGATAGGGGCATTGGCTTGAAGTTTGTCTATTTCGAGCCAGCATCAGGACTGAACGAGGAACTGGTGGAGAAATATAATGCCAATATCCTTACTGAAACGCGCCAGTTCTTCTATTCAACTGACAACCACAACTCCGTAGATATGGTGCTTTCAGTAAACGGTATTCCTGTAGTTGCTCTGGAGCTGAAGAACCAGTTTACAGGACAGACAGTAGATAACTCCAAGCACCAATATATGTATGACAGAGACCCAAAGGAGCCTTTGTTCCAATTCAATAACCGTATATTGGCTTTCTTTGGCGTTGATCTGGAAGAAGTGGTGATGACCACTCATTTGCAGGGTGATAAAACATTCTTCTTACCCTTTAATCAAGGTAGTAACGGGGCAGGGAATATAGGTGATGGAGGAAACCCTGAAAATCCTGACGGATATCCTACCAGCTATCTTTGGGAAAGGGTGTTGCGAAGGGATATGTTGCTCTCGTTGTTGCAACGCTATATTAGTCTTCAGGAGGAGACAAAGGTAAAATTGGTGAATGGTAAGAAGGTAACTATGAAATCGAAGAAGATAATCTTCCCTCGTTATCACCAGTTGGATGTAGTAGAAAAACTGATTGCCGATACAAAAGTCTGCACAGAGGGCAAAAGCTTTTTGTTGCAACATAGTGCTGGCAGTGGTAAGTCAAACTCTATTGCTTGGCTTACTTACAGGCTTTCTTCTTTACACAACAAGGAAGATAAAGAGATGTTCCAGTCGGTGTTTGTGGTGACTGACCGTAGAATACTGAACAATCAGTTGCAAGATACCATTTTGGGCTTTGACCATAAACAAGGACAAATAGAGACCATAACAGATAGTGATAACTCTTCAAAACTGAAGGATGCCATCAACGACAAAAAGCGTATAATCATTACAACCATCCATCGTTTTCCTCTCATCTATAAAGAACTGGATGGTCATGCACAGAAGAACTTTGCTATTGTAATTGATGAGGCACATAGTTCGCAAAGTGGTAAGAGTGCAGAAAAGTTGAAAGAGGCTTTAGCAGATACCGACGAGGCACTGAGGGAAATGGCTGAATGGGAAGAAAAGACCGAAGAGGAACTGAGAGATAGTATGGATGTGATGACAGAAACCCTGTTGGCACAAGGTAAGCATAAAAACCTTTATTTCTATGCCTTTACGGCGACTCCTAAGCCTAAGACGCTGCAAACCTTTGGAGTGATGAGGGCTGATGGCTCATACGACGCTTACCATCATTATTCTATGCGTCAGGCCATTGACGAGGGATTTATCTTGGATGTATTGAAATATTATACTACCCTTGAAACCAGCTATGAGATTGCTAAAGCTGTATCTGATAACCCTGAGTTTGAGGAAATACCAGCTACAATAGCCATCAAGCGTTTCCACGATTCACATACTTTTGTGTTGCAACAAAAAGTGGAGGTGATGGTGGAGAAACTGAGGGAAATCACTCTCTCGAAAATAGATGGTCAGGCAAAGGCAATGATTGTTTCTCCATCAAGAGCGCATGCAGTGAGGTACTTGTTCTTGCTCAAGGAGTATTGCAAGAAAATGGGCTATACTGATGTTCGCCCTTTAGTCGCTTTTTCTGGTACCGTAAAGTATCAGGGTGAGGAATATACAGAGAGCAAGCTGAACAGTACGGCTGAGCAACGCATATCGGAAAAACAGTTGCCTTTGTTCTTTAACAGTGATATGTATAATGTGCTGATTGTGGCTGACAAGTATCAGACGGGCTTTGACGAGCCTTTGCTGCACACAATGTTTGTGGATAAGAAATTGAGAGGTGTGAAAGCTGTGCAGACACTTTCTCGCTTGAATCGCAGTTGCAAGGGAAAGACAGATACCTATATCCTGGACTTTATCAATACGGCAGAAAGCATTAAGAACTCTTTCCAACCTTTCTACGAAGAGACTCTGTTGAGCGATGCTGTGGATGTGAATATGGTGTATGAGTATGAAACGGAACTGAAGAAATATCATCTATGGAATGCAGAAGATGAAGAGAAAGTATACCAGATTTATGCTAAGCGCAAACAAGGTGACAAAGATATGGGCAAGTTGGCTTCAGCTTTGAAGCCTGCTCTTTCTGCTTTTGAGATTTTGGTTGAAGATGAACAGTTTAAGGTACGTTCGTTGCTGAAGAACTTTACCCGTTTCTATGCCTATATGGCACAGGTTGTGCGTACTTTTGATAGGGAACTTTACAAGACTTACATCTTTGCAGAGTACTTCTATCGCCTCATTCCTAAGAGGGGGCATGAACATGTTGATCTGACTAATAAACTGGCTCTGATTAATAACAAACTTTCTGAATCTTTCTCAGGTACTATTGAACTGCATCCTACGGAAAAAGATAAGACGGTGAAACCTGAAAAGGGCACACAGGGCAATGTACCTAACATAAAAACAGACTTGTTGGCAAATATTATCGAGAAGATAAACATTATGTATGCTGGTAAGTTTACGGAGGCAGATAGGGTGATAGTGGAAACTATCTACGACAAGATGATAAAGTCGAGCAAAGCATTGAGGAAGCAGGCAAAGAACAACGATGCCCAGATGTTTGAAACCAGTATCTTCCCTAAAGAGTTTGATAAAGTGGCACAAGCTTGCTATATGGAGCAGATGGATGCTTTCTCAAAGTTGTTTGAAGATGAACAATTCTATAAGCGTGTGATGGGAGAAATGGCGAAAGCTATGTATCTGAATTACAGAAACAGTGCAATAGGGGAGACAGTGAAAGAACCTACACCATATATCCAACTGGAAGAAGAACCTGGCTATCGCAATGCAGCAGAAGGGAGAGAGGGGATAAAATGATAGAAATATAAAACAAGATGAGTAAGTTCGAAAGAGGGGATAAAGTAAAGAATGTTGTAACCAATGAGATAGGATATATCATTGAGGTGTATCCTCCTCGTAGGGGTAGACAACTTTATAAAGTTAAGTACGATGATAGGGAAACAGATGAGAAAAGTGAAAGACTGTTGCCTAATATTGACCTAACAGATCCTTTTGAACGTATTAAGGAAAACTACTATGATTATTACTCCGAATATCTAAAGGGTAATACTGCTTTCAAAATCAAAAGCTCAAATAATAATACCATTTCTTCGTTAAAGGCTTCTCGAACATTGTTCAGACCTTACCAGTTTAAGCCTTTACTGAAATTCTTGAATTCAGACAATAGAAGGTTGCTCATTGCTGATGAGGTAGGTCTTGGAAAGACAATAGAAGCAGGGCATATTATGCTGGAATTAAAAGCTGTTAGGCATAATGGTTAATAAATGGCCATTGATAAATGGGAAATGATATTTGATTTATGAAGAAGATTCTTATATTTGGAGCAATATTATTGTTTCTGTTCTTATTGGCTTTTCATGGGGTATACAAGTATAGTAATAAAGATGCTATTGAGTATGTGACAGAAAATAAGGCTAATAAGTCTAGAAGCATGTGCGCTTGGTATGTGATGAAGGCAATTAGATATGGCGGTTGCTATAATTGTTACATATATCCTGCATATGCTTATAATAAAATTCTCCCACAATTAGGTTTTGAAGAGGTTCCTGTTCTTAATTATATTCCTCAAAAAGGTGATATATCTGTGCTCCCACAAAACTCTGCAAGTGATTTTGGACATATCGCAATCTTTAATGGGAAAAAATGGATATCCGATTTTGAACAGGCTGACATATTCCCAGGAAAGAGTTATAGAAATGTTGGGAAATATCAAATATTTAGAATTGAAGATGGGTGGCATTGGGCACATTTACAATTTAATATTAATGATATTCCTAAGTATATTAAATCATTTAGCAGTGGGTATAAGAAGATAAAATGGTGATAAAATTGTTTGAGGAGAAATAAATGCAAGAGGTAAAGATAACATCTGCTGATATCAATGACGAACAGCTGAAAAGACTGTATGAGGGGGCATACTTAACTTACTATATGAAAAAGATATTTCCATTCATCATACTTGCTATAATTGCAATTCTTGGCAGTTGCTCTCAAAGTGGAAATAAGACAAAAAGCTCCAGCATTGGAGCAGATCCGCAAATGACAGATAGTTTGGCCAACGATACAAACGGTCATTATATGGAGTT
This sequence comes from uncultured Bacteroidales bacterium, assembly GCA_902775375.1. Classification (GTDB taxonomy): domain Bacteria; phylum Bacteroidota; class Bacteroidia; order Bacteroidales; family Bacteroidaceae; genus Bacteroides. The sequence goes on from CACYLU010000002.1 coordinate 90,357, forward strand.
CAAGACCATCTCTAATGAAAATCTTTGGCTAAGTGTCAACTCTAATTCTTTGAAATCGGAGCAATCAAGAAGACTGGCGGATGCTTATAATGCTGCTGTTGTAATGAACAGCATTATTACGGACTTCGATTTGCAAATGCGAGGTTATGATCTGGATGATGTCGTGAAGGCAATAAGCTGCATTGATGTCTCTGTTGTAAAAGAACCAGAGGTTATGAAGAAATTGGAAGCATATAAAAACGAAATGCTCTATCTGCTTTCAGTTGATCCAGACAGCGTGAATCAAGAAGTTCATAATCCGTGGAAAGCACAAGATGACTTGTACGAATATCTGTCAAAGAAATTCCACGTAAACACCTTTGGAAAGTTTAATGAAGACAAATACAGGGATGAGTACTATAACTGTCCAAGTGTTCCTGAATGGAAAGAATTGAGAGATAAAAGGGGTAATGATGATTTGGTCAGGGTTCTTAAGAACAAATATAGTCAAGCAAAAGATTTTGATGCCCGATGTATTTATGCAATAGAATTGGGGCATGCTTATGAAGCAGATTTGGACACGTGGGAAGATGGTGATTATCAAAATCCTGCTATTCCTATCATGGAAGCGCTCATGAACGAGAAGAAATACTCTTTATATCTAAATGAGCTGTGGCAGAAATGGCGCGTTTTATATCAGAGTTCTAAAGGGGCCTCTAAGGACTCTGAAATTCCCAACTGGATTTACAACGATTATCGTAATGTGTGTTGCAGTACTATTCTCTCATATATCGAAGGACATCCAGATGACATAATGGCAATCAATGAATTTCTAGTGATGGCTTGCAAAGAGAATATCCTGAGATATGGTGTGTTTGAGTATGGCAATCAATATGTTGTGGAAAAGTATTACTTGTTCTCTAAAAAAGTAGAAGTGTAATTGGTGTCAGTAGTTTCAGAAGTTTCAGTTATTTTTGAATACCTATAACAAAAGAAGCACAGCCGGAGAGGTTGTGCTTCCTGTTGAATTATGGGAGTGGAGAGTTATTCAGTTTCGTAAACCACGCCTTGCTCTTCTTTGCACTCGTGCTTCTCGCGTACCACTTTCTCACCTGGCTTCAACTTGCGAGCTTCGTACTTGAAGTCCTGGAAACTCTTGATGAGGTTCTCTTCGGAAATCTTGTCGGCATCGTACTTAACAGTAACGGTTTGCGCTACCAAACTGGTGGTGATGCCTTCAACGCCATTCACCTTGATGAGGTTGGTCTTTACGCGGTTCTCGCAGTTGGCACAGTGCATCTGTGGGGTAGTGGTTACAACTACGGTTTTGATGTCTTTTGCATAACCTACTGCGGCCAAAAGGCACAAACTAATCGCTAAAATGCTTTTCTTCATAATTCTCATTGTTTTTTAGTTAATAAATACTCAGTAATCAACGTTACTGTAACCACCTTTTTGTTTTTCCGATGCAATTTTACTAATTCTTTGGCGATTATCCAAAAATATGTACATATTATTTTGTAAATTGTTTGTATATTTGTGGGCGATATGAGAAAGATTGCATACATATTAATGGCGCTAGTCATGAGCGTTGCCGCAAATGCGCAGAGCAAAGTTGAGGTGGATTTGGGGGCTGATTTGGTAAACCAATTTATCTGGCGTGGTTTGGACAGCGGCCATGCAAGCATTCAGCCTTATCTGGGACTGAACTGGAAAGGGCTGTCGGTGTCGGCATGGGGAAGTGTGGGCATTACCAACTCTGACGATGCCAAAGAGCTTGACTTGAATGTTTTTTATACAGCAGGGCCGCTGACAGTGGGCATCACTGACTATTGGTTTGATACGCCTAACCCTAACTATTTTGCATATAAGGCACACGATACCAGTCACGTTTTCGAAGGAGCCATCAGCTATGACTTTAATGTGCTGTCACTCTCTTGGCAAACAATTTTTGCTGGTAACGACGGGGTGAATAATGATGGGAAACGAGCTTATTCGTCGTATGCAGAGGCATTGGTGCCTTTCCAACTGGGAGGACTTGATTGGGAGGGAGCAATGGGCTTGGTGCCTTATGCTTCATCTTTCTATGGAACGGATGGCATCGCACTGACTAACATCAGCTTGAAGGCTACGAAGGCGATACCTATTACAGAGAAATTTTCATTACCTATTTACGGACAACTGATTGGCAATCCCTATCATAAGAAGGCATACTTCGTGTTTGGCTTGACAGTGGGGATTTAAATAAACTACTATAGATGAAAGTATTTGACTTGAGATGTTGGAGATGGCTGGCCATGATATTTGTGGCAACTGTTGTTGTGGCCTGCTCGGAAGATGACTATGATTATAATCCTGCCCCTGCTGATAAGACTATCCCTGATGTGAGGCCCGATGGGGTGCCTTTAGTGCATACGAAGGCAGTGAGGGAATTGATGAAGATTTGCAGCGAGCACCATGAGGTGAAGCATCTGCTGGAAAAGGCCATTGCGCAGGCAGCAAGCATCAATCCTGACAAGAAATATAATCCTGCTCAGACGCTGGAGGAGTTTTTCACTTTTGTGGATTGGAACATCAGAGCGTTGCCGTGGGATGTGATGACAGGCATTAAGGCTGATGGAGCTAGCTTGTATTCGCGTATTGATCAAGGCGTGGGCTATTTCTGGTTTGTGGTAGATCAGCCATTGGATGAGCTGAAAGACCGTGGTTTCTTCTATCCAACAGTGGAGTTTGTGGAGCCTTTCGCTTCATGGCTTACTACCTATGCTAATGCGTGGGGGGATTGGCTGAATTCTCCTTTGAGCTGGAACGATAGCTATTACAAAATGGTGGCTGCTGATCCTGACTTCGGCATCGACAAAGGATGGTATGAAGACGGGAGTAATTGGCACTCCTTTAACGACTTTTTCTCACGACGTCTGGCAAGCCCTGATGTGCGCCCTATAGATGACGTTGCTGAGGTGGTGGCTCCTGTTGATTCATGGCCAAAGGCTACATGGGAGATTGATGATGACAATCAGTTGGTGTATCCGGATGATGTGAATATCAAGACAGCTATGTTTTCTGATATGGCAGATCTGATAGGACATGATAGTCGCTATAAGGATGCATTTGCAGGTGGCACACTTACGCATACTTTCCTGGATGTGAATGACTATCATCATTATCATAGTCCTGTTGAAGGGAAGCTGGTAGAATTGCGCACCATACCAGGTGTGGCTGCTGGTGGTGGATATACACTTTGGGACAATGAGGCCAAAAGGTATTATTATGTAAATGATATGGGCTTCCAAATGGTGGAGACTCGTGCGTGCGCCATTATCGAAACAAAAGACTTCGGGTTGGTGGCCATGCTGCCTGTGGGTATGTCGCAGATTTGCAGCGTGAACTGGAATGACACGCTGAAGGAAGGGCAGTGGCTGAAGAAAGGCGATGATATGGGCTCTTTCCTTTTTGGTGGCTCTGATGTGATAATGGTATTTCAAAAAGGCGTGAATGTTGAGCTGCTCACTACTCCTGATGGTGAGGGGGGCTACGAACATATACTTATGGGGGAACCCTATGCTAAATTAGTTGTAAATAGGTAGGAATTATGAAATTCTTTAAAACATTCTACAAATCAGTGGCAGCTCGTACTACATTTATGGTGGTACTGATGCTCTTGATTATTATGGGTATTGGTAGCGTGTGGCAGATGCAGCATGTGACAGCAGTTGTTGGCGCTGAAGCCCGAAGACAAGCGAGCAAGTCAATGGAGAGTGCCATCAAGGTGATTGAAAACCGCATTTCGAATGTGGAGACTGCTGTAAGTACTGCAGCATCGTATGCTGATATGCTGGCACCTCATGAATCACTGGTAGGTACGCTGTTGGAAAGACTGATCGCAGAAAATAATGACATCGCTGCTGCTACATTGTTATACAGAGAGAACTATTTCCCTGAGTATGGCAGGTATTATGCACCTACCATCTCGCGTGACCCAATGACAGGAGAATTGACGGAAGATGAAATAGGTGGGCCTGAACACGATTTCTCTTACTTGGAAACTGACAGTAACTGGGTTTATACCAATATTCTGGATCGTGGATACTGGTGCTTGCCATACGTTGATTCAATGTCGACCAAGAGGGCGATGGTGACATATTCGGTGCCTTTGCATGATAGTCACGACAGAATTTATGCAGTGCTTTGTGCTGATGTGGACCTGCGATGGGTACAGCAAATTGTAGAAGAGGCCAAGCCTTTTGATTTTTCCAAAGTGAGCGTCTTGAGCCGTGACGGACAGTTTATCTGCCATTCTGATTCTGCTAACATTCTTTCTGTAAATACGTTGCAGATTGAGAAGAACACTGAAGAACATAGCAAAGAAGAATTGGATCTGTTGCAGCGAATGTTGCGAGGCGAGAAGGGCAGCGACTCGCTGATGTCAATGGCGCATTTCCTGGATTCTTCTCCTAAAGGACAAGATGATGGTACGTCTATCGTTTTCTATGCACCTGTAGATAGGGTGCTGTGGTCAGTCAGTTTCAGTATTCCAGAAGATAAGATTTTGGAGCAGGCTAACCAGCTGCGAAAGAATATGACGTTTATGCTGATACTGCTGCTGATACTTCTATCTTTAGGCATGTATTATATCATAAATGCGCAATTATGGCCATTGAAGGCTTTGGCAAAATCAACAAAGGACGTTGCTAAAGGTAATTTCCTTTCAAAGTTGCCTAACTTGTATTTGAAAGATGAGGTGGGTAGCTTACGCGACTCTTTCGAGGAGATGCAGCATTCACTGGCCAACTATGTGGAAAAACTGAAGCAAACAACAGCCAGCAAGGCAAGTTTGCTAAGCGAATTGCGTGTTGCAAGTAACATTCAGATGGCTATGTTACCTAAGAAAGCTTCTGCGTATGCCGATCGTGAGGATGTTGATGTGTGTGGATTCTTGAAATCGGCTAAGGAGGTCGGCGGTGACTTGTATGATTATTTTATACGCAACGAGAAACTGTTCTTCTGCATTGGTGACGTAAGTGGCAAGGGCGTGCCAGCTTCTTTGCTGATGGCCACCACGAAGGCTTTATTCCGTATGGCATCTGCTCACGATGATAAGCCTTCAGAGATATTGAAAAACATCAATATCATTTTGGAGGAGCAGAATGACTATAACATGTTTGTAACCATGTTTGTAGGGGTGTTGAATCTTGCTACAGGCGAGTTGAACTATAGCAATGCTGGCCATGATGCTCCGATGCTGGTAAGTGCTGAAGGCATCAAAATGCTGGAAACAGATGCTAACTTGCCTGTTGGTGTAATGGGTGACATGGAGTATACGTTGCAGCATACGACTTTGCAACCTCATACTACCATCTTCTTATATACGGATGGACTTACTGAAGCTGAGGATGTTGACTATAATCAGTTTGGCGAAAAGCGTATGAGAAAGGTGGCGCAGCAAATGCTGGTTGATGGCAATGATGAATGGCAACAACCTGGCGAGTTGGTGAAGAAGATAGAAAATGCGGTGGCATCATTTGTGGGTAAAGCAGAACAGAGTGACGACCTTACAATGCTAGCGATCAGCTTTATAAAGAAAGCTTGACCCAATATGGCGAACGCATTTGCCAGAAGGATTTGCCAGAAGCATAAAGGTTTTTACTTATAAACCAAGAAATTAGAAAAGGGGGATGGTAATCGTCCCCCTTATTCTTTATCTATTTTAAAAAAGGTAATTGCTTGCGTAAACAACAATCTCAGCAACAATATTCCTTTATATTATACCCTATACAGCAAGCCGTTTCTGAGGTCGTCAAGAGCGGTTTCCTTGATCTTGACATGTAACTTCTTTCCAGTGGCATTGAAAGGTATCTGAGCCACGAAACGGTAGAAGCGTGGACGCTTGAAGTTAGCAATGTTAGGACTTTCCTTGCAATATTCATCTAACTCTTCTGGAGTAAGCGTCAAATCATCGCGTACAATATAAGCAGTAACCATCTGGCCACGCATCTTGTCAGGCACTGAGGTGACAATGCAATCCTTTACTTTTGGGTGCATGTTCAATACGGCTTCAACTTCAGTAGGATAGATGTTCTCACCTGAAGAAATAATCATATCATCCTTGCGCCCTACAATGGTGATAAACTGATTCTTATCCCAAGTTGCTAAATCGTTTGTATAAATGAAACCGTTGGCGTATTTACGATCAGTTTCTCCCACATTGTTAGCATATTTGTAGGGTGACTTGGCAGGAGAGCAGATGATAACTTCGCCCACCTCAATGCCATCCATAGCTGCCAATTCATCAGGCGCGGCATGATGGTCTTCGTATATCTTCACGACACGTACATCGTCATCGACGCAAGAAGCACCTGCAGTACCTGCATTTTCCGGTAAATCGAATGGACGCAAGAAAGTATTCCAGAAGGTTTCAGTAGTACCATATCCATTGTAGATGTTAGGTGTTAGTACGTGCTGATAGCGGATACATGCAGAACGCTCTAATGGGCTTCCCATTGTTACTATACCCTTTAGAGTGCTGATATTAAATCCTTTGCGTTCTTGAATATCAGCCAGTTCTTCCAATACGGTAGGCACACCAATAATGAATGAAATCTTATATTGGTCGACATATTTCAATGTAAGTTCGGAATTGAACTTACCCATTACCACAATGGTAGCGCCTGCATAGAAAGCAGGGCAGGGACCAGCACAGTGCAAACCTCCACGATGGAACCAAGGAGTGGTGTTCATCGTAATATCCTTGTAGCTCATAGGGAAATGAATCATCACATCGTGAGCTGACAATACTTCATTGATGCTGGTAAGAGGCACTGCCTTAGGGAAGCCTGTGGTGCCAGATGTGTAGAGGCGTGTGGTCTCGTCGTAGATATTGTAATCATAGTCGAACTTCGGCTCTGCATCAGATGCATTGCGTGTGTATTCTTCGTAAGATACCACTTGATTGTCTGATGCACCTCCAACAACAATCAACTTTTTGGGCTGGTGCTTGGTGAGTTTCAGTGCTTCAAGTACATCAGACTTGTTTACTTCATTGAAAATGATTGCTATTGGCTTTGAATCATCAATGTTGAATGCTAATTCGCCAGGTTTAAGCCTAAAATTTACGGGGCAGCATATTGCATGGCTCTTGTGAGCTGCAAGATATCCAAATGCAAACTCCGGACAGTTGATGAGTTGCAGCATGATGACGTCGGCTTTTTGCAAACCATCATTTATCAGCGCATTGGAAAGTCTGTTACATTCCTTATTCATTTCGGTGTATGTCCATTGGCGCTCATCATCAGGATTGATCATCGCCAATTTCTCTCCATATCGTCTGACATTACGCATGAACCCTTCAATCCATGTATAATGGCTCTCAAAGATACTTCTAAAATCGCTCATTTTTTATTTAATTTTATATTTCGATGCAAAGGTAGCAAAAAATGCTTATATTTGCATTATTATTATAAAAATGTAGCATTAAGTATGGCTGTAAAGATTTTAAGTGTTGACGACGAGAACGATCTCGAATTGTTGTTGACACAATATTTCAGAAGAAAGATTCGCAAGGGTGAGTATGAGTTCTTTTTTGCGCATAATGGTATTGAAGCGCTTAGAGTATTGTTGGAACAACCAGATATCAACATTATCCTGAGCGATATCAATATGCCTGAAATGGATGGACTTACCTTGTTGGCTAAGATAAACGAGTTGAGAAACCCTGCTTTAAAATGCATCATGGTGTCAGCATATGGCGATATGGGCAATATACGTACGGCGATGAACAATGGTGCTTTCGACTTTGCCACGAAACCTATTGACTTGGATGATTTGAGTGTGACTATTGAGAAGGCTATTGAACAGATTGACTTCGTGAAGAAATCGCAAATGGAGCATACTCAATTAGAGATGATCAAGACAGACTTGGCAGTTGCAGCAGAAATTCAGCAAGCCATCTTGCCAAAGCAGCAGCCAGCGTTTGAAAATTGTGAGGCTAAATTTGACTTGGCACAGATAATGATACCAGCAAAGGACATTGGCGGTGACTTTTATGATTTCTTTGAAATTGATGATGAGCGTCTGGGAATGGTAATGGCAGATGTGAGTGGCAAAGGCATTCCTGCTGCCATTTTTATGGCTGTTAGCCGTACACTGATACATATCAGTGGTTTACAGCGTGACTATACAGCAGCAGACTGCTTGAGAGTCAGCAACCTGATGCTCTGCAAGGAGAGTGCCGACAATATGTTTGTAACGGTATTCTACGCTATCTATAATGTCAAAACGGGTGAAATAAACTATTGCAATGCTGGACATAATCCTCCCTATATTTTGCGCAAGGACGGTAAACTGGAAAAATTGCCAAATAGCGACAGTGGTATGCTAGGCGTATTTGACTTCTTAGATTTTACTGATGAATATGCACAGTTAGGCGAAGGCGATATGCTGATGATGTATACTGATGGCATTGACGAAGCATGTAATGTCAAAAACGAAGTTTTTACTGATGAACGTATGGAACAAGTATTGCGTGATAGCAAGGGATTAACTTGTCAAGCTGCTATCGACAAAATGCTTGAGTGTGTACGAGCGTTTGCATCAGGAGCTCCTCAGAGTGATGACATTACCATGATGGCATTGAAGAGGGAATAGACCCTTAAGAAGCAATGAAAAGATTCAATAAACTCTGGCTGTTTTCGTTGCTGGCTATTTTAATAGCTGGAGGAATGGCTTTTTGGGCTGGCTATGCTACCAACAAAGCCCAGAAAGAAGAATTGCAAGCGCAGTTGAAAGACTTGACTGATAAAGAAAAGCGCAGTGTTGTAGAAAGAAGAATCAGTGCGCAGATGGAAGAGATTGCGCTTGAACAGAAGAAAATATCTGATCAGCAGCGAGAGGAGGCAGTGCAACAAACGCGTATTGCTGATGAAATGCGACAGCGAGCTGAGGTGGAGCGCCGAAATGCTTTAGAGGCAGAACAAAGTGCTTTAGAGTCGGAAAGACGTGCAGTGGATGCTTCCAGATTGGCTGAAAACCAGCGTGCTGTAGCTGAAGAACGACGCGCTGAGGCAGAGTACTCAAGAAGTGTGGCTGACACTCTAAGCTATCTGGCATTAGCCCGTTCGTTGGCATCTGTAGCCAGCACACAAGAAAATATTGGCAATCATGAGTTGGCCCTGTTGTTGGCCTATACTTCCTATCTTTATACAGACCGTTATCATGGCGATTTGTACAATCCTGTTTTTTATCAGGCCTTGTCACAGATTAGTAAAAGAAATCAGTCTTGGAAAGTGCACAATGGCTCTATCATGAAGCAGGTATGGGAAGGTAATAGTGATTCAAAGTTTATCACAATTAGTACTTATGGCGAAATTATAGAGCATGATTTTGAGAATGAAAGACTGACTTCTCGTATGCTTTTCAGCGATAAGAACTATGATATACGTGATATTATTCAGTTTTCAAATGGCATTTGTTATGCTATAAGTAGAACCGGGCATATTATTTTGCTAAGACCAAATGGTACTTATGTTGTGCAACCTATTACTGGAGCTGTCCATCCATTCCGCATATTTCAACAAGATAATATGAATTTGCTGGTGGTAGCAGAAAACGGATTGTTTGTTATTGCACAGGGTAACTTGCAACTTCTGAATACTATTCTTTTTGAAGCCCCTATATATATTGCCGGAGGAGCGAAAGATGATGAACTCTTTTTGTTTAATAATACAGATATAGTTACAATAGTAAGTGGAAAAGAGTTGAATATCAGTCATAAAAAATTGCCCTTCAAGGAAAGGGTATTCTCATATTCTTTCTTGAAAGAACTGAATGTTCATATTTATGGAACCACTGATGGTGTGGTGATTTTAGTTGATAAATCAGGCAGAACAACTCGGTTGGTAGGACATCGTTCAAGGGTTTCCAGAGTGTCCCTGTTATATCGCTTGACAAGAAACATGAATAGCACAAGTAATTTATTCCTTACAACCAGCTATGACGGTACAGTGAAAGCATGGGACATAAACAAAGAAAAAATTGAACCTATGGATGTGATGGCTACTGATGGTTGGCTGATGAGTACGTCGACAGATAAATCAGGTAACTATTTGTGGACAGGCGACCAAAATGGATATTTAACACGTACATTGATTACAGTGTCAGAGATGGCCAAATATATCAAGGAGTCGTTGACAAGAGACTTTACGCAAGAGGAATGGGCATATTATATTGGCAATAACATACCTTACGAATCATTTATTGGCAAGTAAATCGATGAAAGGATTGAAGTACATAGTGTTTTGCAGTGTGTTACTAATAGGCTTTTTGCCTGTCAGGGCACAAGGTTTGCCTTTCATGCGTAATTATGAACCAAGTGAGTATAATGCCCATAATCAGAATTTCGATATCTTGGTGGATAAGGAAGAAGGGGTGGTATATGTGGCTAATTTTGAAGGCTTGCTTTATTTCGACAATGCAGAATGGGACATTTTGCATACACCTGGCATCTCTCGCATTACCACTCTTTTCCAAGACAGTATGGGAAAGATTTGGACAGGTGGATATAACTTTATTGGTTATCTTGAATATAATGATGTGATTGATGCTGAGTTGCATCCATTGGAAAATTTGTCGGGTATTAGAGGAGAGGTGAATGAGATATGGGAAGAAAATGGAACCATCTATTTCTATATGGTGGATGGTAATACATATCGCGTGGTTAATGATTCTTGGGAACTGATAGCGACAAATAACAGCAAGTTGCCAGTTTACTCTAAAACTAACGGACATTCCTATCCGGAAGAGAATGCACAGGTTTTGCCTATCGCCGATAATTTTGTTGTGAAAGCAATAGAAGGACAGGGCATTGTCGTATCTGATGGTCATGGAAATGAGTATTTTACACTGAATGAGGACAATGGATTGCTGAATAATAGTGTGACTCGCTTGTGCTACAATGGCACTGGTATTGTGTGGGGAGCTACTCAAAATGGCATTTTTTCTATGATGATGCCCTCAATCTATAGACAATATACTACCACAGAGGGTGTTGCGATGGTATTGTCTATGTATGTGTTAGATAACCATTTCTATGTGGGTACACGAAACGGCCTATTGATCAAGAATGGGAATGATTTCGAGCATGTTGAAGGAGTTGATTTTGCATGCTGGGATCTTGATAGAAAAGGAGATGATTTATTGGCAGCTACTTCTGATGGAGTTTTCTTAATTAGCGGGAAAAAGGTAGAACGCCTCACTACTGCCGCCACTACTGCAATCTTGCCTGTTGATGGAGGTTTCTATAGTGGTGAGTTTGATGGTGTGTATTTCAATTCTTCTGATGGCAAACAACATAAGGTACTGGATATGGAAAATGTTACCTTCATGCAGATTGATGATGATGGTGTGTTCTGGCTACGTAACTTATATGGTCAAGTAGGTCGCATTACCATGAGAGAAATGAATGAAGGAAAGAAAGATTTGACATTAAGTGAAGACCTTGCAACTTTTATATCATATCAAGGCAAGGTGAAGGTGTTGAATGCTACTGATGTGGAGCCTTTCCCATATCCTGATTTCTCTTATGTTGATGATAATGATGTCCTGTGGCTTACAGACAATGAGGCCAAAAACTTATATGCGTACAAGGATGGAAAGCGCATGGAGGAAATAGATCATGTGCTGGCACCTTTAAAGAACTATGCGGTGCGTAGTTTGATAGTGAGCGATGGTTTATTGTGGATAGGTGGTACTTTTGGTATCGTAGCTGTAGACTTAAATCAGCCAGATCCATTGTTCTCTGCTGAGAATGACTTGGGTATCTGTGCTGTCAGATTAGGTAATGATAGCCTTATTTATGGTGGATATGGTGATGCACCAGAAGTATTAAGAAACTTGTCAAGCAGTGATCGTCATTTGCGGATTAGTTATGCGCTTAGTTTTGAATCATTAGTAGGACAGACCCTTTATAGATATCGTTTAAACAATAGTTCTTGGACTACATGGTCAACAGATCATACGACGGAATTTGCGAACTTATCATACGGTAGATATAAACTTGAAGTACAAGCAATGGATGCCGCAGGAAAAATATGGGAGGATGATCCGCTGGTTTTCCGTATTAAATATCCGTTCTATTTATCATGGTATATGTTTGTTCTATATGTCTTGTCTTTTATGGGATTGGCATCTTTAGTGACACGATGGAGAACATACCGATTGGAGAAAGAAAAGCTGCAATTGGAAGGAATTGTAGAAGAACGTACTGCTGAATTGAGGCGTGCGCAAAAACAGTTGATTCGCCAGGAGAAGATGGCTACTGCTGGCAAACTGACGCAAGGTTTGATTGATCGTATCCTGAACCCCATGAACTACATAAATAACTTCTCAAAATTGTCTAGTGGCTTGGTAAAAGACTTGAAAGCCAATATAAAGGATGAAGAAGAACACATGGAAAAAGAGAATTATGAGGATACAATGGATGTACTCGATATGCTTTCGCAGAACTTAGAGAAGGTGGAAAAACACGGTCTGAATGCAACGCATACGCTGAAAGCAATGGAGGAGATACTGAGAGATCGCTCCGGAGGTATGCAACCAATGAACTTGGCAGATTTGTTGCGTGCAAATAAGGAGTCGGTAGATTCTTATTATGCCAAGGAGATTGCTGAATATCATATTGATGTGCAGTTGATTTGCCCATATCAGTCACTGATGATCAATGGTAATGTTGAACATCTCAGTAAATCGTTTATGAGTATATTGGGGAATAGCATTTATGCACTTGTAAAGAGAGCAAAACGAGATACTGCTTACCAACCTGCATTACTTTTGAAGGCAAGGGCTGAAGGGGATAAGGTGCTGGTGTTTATACATGACAATGGTGTGGGTATTGAAAAGACAATTATAGATAAAGTATTTGATCCATTCTTTACGACTAAGACTACAAGTGAGGCAACAGGTGTGGGCTTGTATTTGTGTCATGAAATAGTGCAGACTCATGGAGGAGAGATTTCCGTTGAATCTGAGAAAAGTGAATTTACTGAATTTAAGATAGAACTTCCTTTGTTAAAAAACAATTGACGATATGGAAACGCCAAATCTAGAATTGGAAACGTTGAAGCAGCTGTTGAAGCAGCAAGAGAAATTAGCTTCACTTGGATTGTTGAGTGCAGGTATAGCTCACGAGATTCAGAATCCTCTGAATTTTGTCATCAATTTCAGCAAGATGTCTTACAAACTTCTGAAGGATCTTTATGAAGTTCTTGAAGACAATAAAGATAAGATTGGCGAAGCTGACCGTGAGGAGATTGATGATATTGTTTCAGATCTTCGAGAGAATATGAACAAAATTGTGGAGCACAGTGAACGTGCCATCAATACCATTCAAGGCATCCTGCTTATTTCCAGAGGAAAGGAGGGAGAATTTATCCCTTCAGATATTAACGTTATTGTCAAGGAGTATGTTAGGCTTTCCTATCATGCCATGAGGGCTAAACGCAAGAACTTTAATATCAGCATTCATGAGGATTACCAAGATAATATTCCTCAAATAATGATTGTACCCCAAGATTTCAGTCGTGCCATACTGAATATCATGAACAATGCTTGTTACTCTGTATGGGTAAAATCGCAGATAGTTAAATCGGAAAGCTATACCCCAACTATAGATGTTAGTGTGAAGTATGATGATAAGAATATCATGGTAGCAATTAAAGATAATGGCTTGGGAATGACTGAAGAGGTGAAAAAGCATATCTATGAGAATTTCTATACAACGAAACCCGTTGGCGAAGGGACAGGATTAGGTATGGCCATTACGCATGATATTATAGTCAACAGGCTTCATGGTAAGATACAAATAGACTCTATAGAAGGAGAATACGCTTGTTTCACACTTATCATACCTGCTAAAATAAAATGAAAAGGCTGATAACATATATTTATGTAGTGTGTCTGAGCTTGATGGTTTGGTCGCAGGAGCAAGATAATGGACGATCTTTCTATATAGAAGCAGAAACTGCTTATAGCATAGGACGCTTAGAAAGGGTAGTGGAGTTGCTTGATCCCAATATCAATTCTATAAAAGGAACATTGAAACAGAGTGCCTATCGCTTGCTTGCACTTGCCAAACTGGGCCTTGATGATAATGAAGCTGCAGAAAGATATGTGAGTCTATTACTAAATGAAAATCCATATTACAGCACAATACCTGAGGATCCTCAGCGGTTTATAGATATGTTAGAGGATCTCAAAAGAGGTATGGGAGGAACCATCACTACAGCATCAAGTCAGGCAGAAAGTTTGGCAGAAGTGCCTGTGCCAACTACCTTGATTACTGAAGAGATGATTCGCAATAGTGGAGCACGCAACTTGCAGGAAGTGTTGGCAGCATATGTGCCAGGCATGAATCTTATAGATTGTAATGATGACATAAATGTGGCTATGCGTGGCATCTATAGTAATACACAGGAGAAAATATTGATTATGCTCAATGGGCATCGCCTGAATAGTTACACTACCAATACTGCTGCTCCTGACTTCAGTTTAAGCCTGGAAAAGGTGAAACAGATAGAGGTGTTACGAGGCCCTGCTTCATCGCTCTATGGTGGAGTTGCTCTGACGGCGGTAGTAAATATCATCACTTGGAATGGAGCCGACATCGACGGCATGAAGGTAAAGGCTGGTGTGGGTAATCATGGCCAAGTGCGTGGCGATTTGGTGTTTGGCAAACGTTATTTCGACCTTGATTTGCTGGTGTGGGGCAGTGTGTACGCAAGCAAAGGTGAAAGGAGAAGTGTTCCTGATGATCGAAAGGATGCAAGCGTTTATGTAATGCCTGTTGACAAAATAAGCATTGGACGTATAGGAGGCCGTCCGTCATACGACTTCGGTATTCAACTGGACTGGAAAGGGTGGCAGTTCTTGTACGACAGCCATTCTTCACAAGTAGTAGCTCCCTATACCTTAAGTACATTGGCAGTTTCTTACGACCACGATCGCTATCGTACTTTTAATGGTATAGGTCCAAGTTTTGCTACCACGTCAAGCCATGCAGACTTGAGCTATTCGCATCAATTGGGCAACCTTCATTTGAAATATGCCGTAACTTATGATAAATCCGACATTACGCGCTACCAGGTTATTAATGATGAGCCTATGCCTGAATTGTCTAAAGTGCTAGATGTTTCAGATGAAGTGTCAACTATTTTTGAAAAATATGGAGGCACAACGCGTTATGTTAACGGACAAGACCAAGATTATGGCTTCCAACTGAAAGGTGACTTCGCTTATGGCTTAGGAGATAATCACAAAGGAACTGTGAACTTTGGTGCCGAATATAATCATTTCCAATTGGATGACCTCCGCTATCAGATAGGTTATGATTTTGTTCAGACTATCCCTGAGAATACAACTTTACGTGACGCAGGAAAAGGTAAAGAAAACACTGCAAATGTGTATTTGCAGCTGAAGCATCAGTGGAAGTCGCTTATCCTCAATGCTGGTATGCGCTACGACTATAAATTACGCTACAATCATTCTAAAGCCAATGAGTTGTCACCGCGTATTGCGCTTATTTGGTTACGACCTAAGTGGAATATGAAGTTTAGCTATTCAAAGTCATTTGTGGATGCTCCATATATCTACCGAAAGGCTAATGTGTTGTCAACCCTTATGAGTGGAGGAAGTGAAGAGGAAGCTCAGGAGTTATTGCCAGAGCGCGTTCATTCCTTGCAACTTTCATTCGCGGGTACTAATTGGGCAAAAGGTTTTAATTTTGAAATCAACGGCTTTTACAATAACAGTACTGACTTGGTTATGACACATGTAACTGACTACATGAATGCTGGTAGAAACAAAACCATTGGTGTGGAAATGATGGGTAATTATAAGTCACCTCGATTTACGGCTGATGTCAATGTTACTTGGATGAAGACCTACAAAGCCAATTTGATGGGAGTTGAGAACGGAATATTTACCTCAAATTCCATGACTGATATTAATGCCAACAACAATACCCCTGCAATCATGTCGAATGCCGTATTAGCTTGGCAGGCTTCTAAGAGACTGAAATTACACACCCATATCTTGTTCGAAGGGAAACAGTCGTCTTATAATACTGACTTAGTAAGACTTTTGCAAATTAAGGGTTGTTTCGATAATGCTGATTATTTCTATGAAATAGGAAATATAGAAGAGGCAGAAGACTGGCTAGACATGGCTATGAGCTTGTTCCCAGGATTGATTTCTAAGAGAGATATGTCTGCACGTGCCATTGTTAATGCAGGAGCTGAATATAAATTGGGAAAACTGACGTTAGGACTAAATATACATAACCTCTTTGGTACTCGTTACAATCGAAGTGGTATGAATACCAACCTTATTATTCAACAGGGCCGTTGGTTCCTTTTTGATGTGGCGTATAAATTCTGAAAGAATAATTATGACCTATGCTATGGATAGTGAGAAGAAACATATTACCTTTATCGTAAATCCTATATCTGGCACTCAGGAAAAGGAGCAGATAATAGCACTTATCAACGAATACTTGGATATCGATAAATATACTTTCCAAATCATTTATACGCAATATGCTGGTCATGCCGAGGAAATTGCTGCTCAATGTGCAGAGGATAGTCATTTTGCAGTAGTGGCAGTAGGAGGTGATGGAACAGTCAATGAAGTGGCTCGTGCTTTGACACATACCCATACAGCATTAGGTATTATCCCTTGCGGATCAGGTAATGGCTTGGCTCGTCATTTGCAGATAAGCATGCAACCACGTAAGGCGATAGAGGCTATCAACGAAGGAATTATTGAACGCATCGATTATGGTACTATCAATCGCCGTAAATTCTTCTGTACTTGTGGCGTGGGTTTCGATGCTTTTGTGAGTCTGAAGTTTGCAGAAGCTGGAAAAAGAGGTCTCAATACTTATATAGAGCAGTCGCTCAATGCCTCTCTTAATTATAAACCTGAAACCTACAAGTTGACTATTGACGGGAATGAAACAGAAATCTATCAAGCTTTTCTCATCGCATGTGGCAATGCCGCTCAGTATGGCAACAATGCTTATATAGCTCCTAAAGCCACATTAACGGATGGATTGCTGGATGTAACCATTCTCAACCCTTTTACACCCTTAGATGTACCTTCACTGGCTTTGCAGTTGTTTACAAAGACTATCGACCAAAATAGCCATATCAAAACATTTCGCTGCAAAACTATCAACATCAGGCGCGAAAAGCCTGGAGTGGTGCACTACGACGGTGATCCTGTGATGATGGGAGCTAATCTTAAGGTAAAAATTCACCATGCAGGTCTTCATGTCATAGTGCCAACTGACGATAACAAAGATCTTAACGTATTAGACCGTGCACAAGAGGTAATTAATGGTATTCGTCAGATGAATGAACAGTTTTTTGAAGGTATCCGTCAGCGAAACAATGAGTTATTAGATAAGGGAAAGAAACAGTTGAAGAAGCTAACAAAATTGTAGAGTAGGGGCTCTTCATAACTGGGTTACCGTTATCCTTTAGAAAAACAAAGTATGGCCAAGTTTTTTTGTTGATTATTTATTGCAGAATTAAAAAATTGTATTACCTTTGCATCGCTAAACCAAATTGGTGCGTTAGTTCAGTTGGTTAGAATACGTGCCTGTCACGCACGGGGTCACGAGTTCGAGTCTCGTACGCACCGCAAGAAAAGGCTGATCAGAAATGATCAGCCTTTCTTTGTATCTTGAAAAATGTCAAGAGATATAAATGCCTTTAGCGGTAGCTGAAGGAGGGTTTACTTCCTTTAAACGGAGTGCTTACTCCGACTAAGCCGCCCTGTTATCCTCCCTCGTTAGATTCTTATTTTTTCCTCGTTAGAAAAAATATTTTGGTAACAGTGTAGCAAAACAATGGTGATTTGGGAGAGGAATTTTGTATAAAACACTTCACACTTCATAATATACATGTAATGCATTGAAAAAACAGTGATTTAGGAGTATGAAATGTTGAGACACCTCTTCATGTATATAATCTATTGTCGTTGAGGATTCTATGATGTAAATATGAAGTGTTGGGGTGTTTGCTTGTATTTTTCCTTTCGCAAATTCTCAAAAAAAGTCTTCACTCTTCACAAATAGAGTCTAATGCTCTGATATATAGTGTGATATATGTGTGAAGAGTTTGTGCAACTCTTCACATCTCTTCACCCCTCATCACACCTTTGTCATTTTCTGATTTAGGTTATCCTCTAACTGGAAATAGTTTACTTTGCCGTGAAGACCTGTGAAGACTTGTGAAGAGACAAAGTAACTCTTCACACAGTAAACAACTTGTGACACAGCTATTTATACTGTGTCTGTGAAGAGTGAAGAGTTTTTTCTGATTCTCTATTTTCTCTACTCCCATCATATAGTAATAGCCAGAATAATGATGTGATTTCCATATTGCAAACCCTATGCTTTATGCCTTGCATCCTTATTAGTTGCGCCCTGCATCCATATGGTTTGTAGCCTGCATTCTTTATCTCGTTCCAATATCTGTCACGAGGTGTCTTAATATTATCAACGATGGAAAGGGAAAATATTTCTATGGGGGATACGGCGATTTTCCTCTTAAAGATAATATATCAATATGTCCTGAAATCGTCAGGATATTTCAGGTTCTGTGTGATTTCACCACCAAAGAGGCGAACCCAGGAGCGGAAAGATTGGTCGTCTTGAGTAAGCTCGATGATGCGTGCACCATTGGGCTTCAGGTTGTTATACACTGTGTCGCAACCACTGAAACGGCCATACATCAGGAAAATGTTATTCCACTTCATCGCAAAGTCGTCATCGTGATCATGTCCGCAAATCACGGCTCGCATGTCGCCCATCTCTTTCATAGCCACAAACATACCGGAATTGATGTCTGGGGCACAAGGCTCTTCGCCATAGTTGCCCTTCATGATGCGATGCTTATCGAGCTTGAAGGCATAACCATATTCGGGTAAAGGTATATGGAAAAACGACAGTGAAGGAATTGGTGTGCCACCATTCAGTTTGGTAAATTCCTGGCTGTGCTTGCGATACCAGTTTATCTCTTCAATATGGATATAACCCCAGCTTTCCTCAAAACCGGGTAACTCAGCTCGGTTGTTGGAATCGAAGAGATAGAACACCCACTGGGGTTTGTCTTCATTCTCTTTTGATAGTGTGATGATGTCGTTGCTTACACCATGAAGCCCTGTAACCGTTGAGTTGATATTATAGGGTATTGACTTGATAACATCGAAAATCTCTTTGCGCGTTAGATCGAAATCGCTATCATGATTGCCTAATGCTACGGCAAAGGGTATCTTGCGTTCTGAGATAGGAGCGAGAATCTGGCGCACGCACTCTTCAGCTGGAGTGCCAAAGATGATATCGCCGGTATGAATCACCAAATCAGGTTTCTCTGCATCGAGCATCTCACAGACATTCTTCATGGCACGTTCAGAACGAGAATCACCAGCTATATAGTGTGTATCAGTGAGTTGCAAAATCTTGAACTTGCCATTAGGCTTGTAGTTGAAGTTCATGAATTTCTCGCCTGTGGTAGTGGCTCGACGTGTGGCTGCTATGCCAGAGGCTGGAATGAAACCACTCATGCTCAGCAACGCTGAGTTCTTGATGAATTGTCTGCGGTTGATGTTCTTAGTCATAATGGCTGAAATTATTTCTTATTAGCACGCTGTCGCTGCATTTCCTCTTGTTGCTTTTGCATTGCCTCTAAACGAGCCTGGAAACCACTCTTGCGCATTTCCTTAGGGTCTTTCTTGTTGGCTTCCAGTTGCGCAAGCAACTTGGCATCATCAGTCTTGTATCGCATCCAAGCCATAGTTACAACACTGATAAGTGTACTTAGGAAATAGTAATAGTTCAAGCCGGCAGGATAGTCGTTCAAGATGAATAAGAATACCACTGGCATGATATAGTTCATATATTTCATCGCCGCCATTGAAGGATTGGCACCAGTGTCCTGCATCTTCATGTTATACATCATGTAGAGTAGGTTAGTGACGCACATCAGTACGCAGAATAGACTCAAATGGTCGCCCAAGAACGGGATGTTGAATGGGAAGGTCACGAATGAGTCATAGGTACTTAAATCGTCTGCCCAGAGGAAACTTTGCTGGCGCAATTCTATAGCGCTTGGCACGAAAAGGAATAATGCCATCAGGATAGGGAACTGGATGAGCATTGGCAAACAGCCTCCCATAGGACTTACCCTGTATTGACTATACATGGACATGATTTCCTGTTGTTTCTTCATGGCATCAGCCTCATTTGGGTATTTGGCATTGATCTCATCCACTTTTGGCTTCAAAGCCTTCATCTTGGCTGAAGAGATGTAGGTTTTCCAAGTAGTAGGGAAAATAACAATCTTTACAATCAGTGTCATAAAGAACAGTACTAGACCCATGCCTAGACCTAATTTTGTAAGCCAATCGAAAATATTGATGGTAAAGAATTGGTTGATCCATCGCAAGATAGGCCATCCCAGATATACAAGCCTCTGCATATCCCAATCTTTCTCATGCCCTTCGTCGAGTGCAGACAAAATCTTATAGTGGTTAGGACCGAAGTAGAAGTGCATTTGAGTGGGCCGGTTGCCTGTTGGGTCGAATGCAGTATTCATATCAGCAGCATAGTCTTTTATATAGCCGCTGTTACGTTCTTCCATCTTTGAATCCAACTTTGCATTGTTGAAGCCGGCATCACTGATCATTACCGCTGAGAAGAACTGGTTCTTGAATGCTACCCATGTTACAGGCTCTTCTACCTCGTCATGATCTTCACCGCTAGCAGACATCTCTTCCACATCGTCAGCAGTCTTGTATGTGAGTTGAGCCAAGCGATTTTCATATGTATAACCCTTTTCAATTTGACGGGCTTTCTGCTTCCACTCAATGTCAATATGATTATTAGAAGATGCCAGTTTGCCGTTCATGCCCACTGCTTGAATATCTAAATCTACAAGATAGGTGTCAGGGTGCATAGTGTAGGTAAAATCTACATAACTCTCATTAGACGCTTTCAGACGCATCGTTACGGCTTGCTCACTCTTGTTGATAGGGGTAAAGTAGTAGTCGCTGGTTTCAATGGCTCCTTGTGCATTATACAGCAAGTAGTTTAGCGAAACATCATTGCCTTCAAACAAAGTAACAGGGGTCACCTTGTCTTGACTCATATATTCTTTCAGCGTTACGGAATACAGGCTTCCACCTTTGGTGCTCAGTGTCAGTTTGGCCAGGTTATTCTCTATGCTCACCAACTCTGCTGTGCCCTGTGTGGCACCAAAAAACAACGAGGTAGAGTCTTTTGCAGCAGTAGCACGTTCGTTGGCAAGTGCTGCTTCTGCCTTTGCTTGTAATTCTGCGGCACGTTGCTGCACTTGAGCAATAGAATCATAATACTGTTGTTGAGCAGCAAGTTGTTCTTGTGAAGGACGGCTTAGGTAGCTGAAAACAATTAATACAAGGAAAATCAGCACCATTCCGGTAATGGTATTTTTGTCCATTTTTCTTTATCCAATTTTATTATTAATATAGGTATGTCAATGATGTTTTTATACAATTTAGCTGCAAAAGTAATAAAATAAGGTCGAAGTGCCTAATGAAAGATGATTTTTTTCGATATTCTTGCTTGATTAAGTTATTAACACTATCTTTGCATAAATAAATAATCATTTTTAATAGTAGTTGAACTATGAAAAAGAGATATTTCTCATTACTGCTTATTGGGACTTTTTTATCGATTTCATCGGGATGGTCAAATAATACCGCAAGCACATTACCATATGATAGCCAAATGGCACCACAACCAGTTAAGATTAAGAACTTAAGTGGTTTATTGGGTAAATATTTTTACGTTCGCCAAACTCCAACAGAGAAGGGGAATGTTTTTCAAAATGATACTGTTTCGTTTTTATATGATAAGTATATATCAGTATTAGACTCATTGAATAATCCTGATACTCCTGAGCGTTATATAGAAACTGATCCTAACTATTACAGGTTGTTTGTCCCTGCTACTTATTATAAATCCTCTATTGGTCAATTGTCTACAATTAAGAAAGGTGATTTAGTGCCTGATATAACTAAGACAAAAGAACAGAAATATTTATCAATTAATAATAGCTTATTCTCGGCAAAAGAGCGTGTGAATAAGATTGTTGACAAGGCATTAATGAACCTGTACTTAAACAATCCAGAGGCTATTATTTTTACTGAGGATGATTTGGACAAAGCAGGTGTGTTTGTGGATAATATAGAATCTGAAGAGAAAACAAACGCATCTAATATTAAGAATAACATGATTGATGTGCTTACCTCTAATTCTCCCATAGAACTTGAGCAGGAGGCAGAGGTGGAAGTACATAAACCAAAATTCTGGACCATAGCAGGAAACGGTTCTTTGCAATTTTCGCAGCACTACTTATCAGACAACTGGTATAAAGGTGGTGTGAGCAGCGTTTCTATGATAGGTACATTACAATTGTCTGCCAACTATAATGATAAAGAGAAAGTGCAATGGGAAAACCTATTGGATGCAAAGTTAGGATTGGCTTCTACACCGTCAGATCAGGTTCATAAGTATCTTACTAATACTGACCAGTTGCGCATATTTAGTAAATTGGGTATTCAAGCAGCCAAGAATTGGTACTATACCGTTTCTGCAGAGTTCAAAACACAATTCGTAAATGGATATAAGTCAAATGATCCTACACTAATATCTACTTTTATGGCTCCTGCTGATCTTACTGTTGCTTTGGGTATGGATTATAAGAGAAAAACAGACAAATATGCCTTTTCTTTGTTGTTAGCACCTTTAAACTGGACCATGCGTTACATCGGTAGCAGTGAGATAGATGAAACGACATATGGTCTAGATGAAGGAAAAAGTGTGAAACACAATTTTGGTTCTCAGATTCAACCATCTATTACATGGAATATAACCAAGAATATTACATTTGAGTCGCGTCTTGACTATCTTACAAGTTACCAATGGGTTCGCGTAGAGTGGGAGAATACTTTGAACCTGGCAGTCAACAGATTCCTTTCTACAAAGTTGTATGTTCATGCTCGTTATGATGATAGTACTGTGCCTTTGAATGGAAGCACAAGCTACTTCCAGTTAAGCGAGTTGCTAAGCTTTGGTTTGAGTTATAGTTGGTAACAAGTTACCACTGCCAAAGGGGATGGTTGCAAAATCATCCCCTTTTTTTTTGTTCTTACAATAATATACATTAATTTTGCATGGTTAAATTGTCAATATATTATACAATCCATGAAAGACGATGTTGTAAAACATGTTGGTATTGTAAGCCGTATTAATGGCAATCATATACAGGTGAAGATTACACAAACCTCTTCTTGTTCGTCCTGTAGTATTAAAAGTCATTGCACATCAGCAGAATCCAAAGAGCATATTGTTGACGTGTATGACAAAGAAGCTGCTCAGTACCATGTTGGAGATGAGGTGTGGATAATAGGATCGACCAGTATGAGTCGTAAGGCTGTATGGTATGGTTATTTGTTACCATTACTTATCCTTATGGCATTAATTATTGGTCTTTCTACATGGTGGGGAAAAAATAATGAACTCTCAATTGCGATTTATTCATTAGGAGCTGTGATAGTTTATTATCTTTTGCTTTATTTTTTTGGCAATAGTAACATGAAAAAAACATTTAATTTTATGATATCTAAAATCAATTGATTTTTAAATTAGAATTTAATCAACAAACTTAATAACTAACTAATTTATGAATGTAATTCTGGTAGCAGTAATTTCTGTAGGAGTCATAGCGTTGGTGGCCGCATTAGTGCTATATTTGGCTTCAAAGAAGTTTGCTGTGTATGAAGATCCGCGAATTGCTCAAGTAGCTGAGGTGTTGCCTCAGGCCAACTGTGGCGGTTGCGGTTTTCCTGGTTGTAGCGGATTGGCTAGTGCCATCGTGAAGGCTGGCTCATTGGAGGGAAAATTTTGTCCTGTAGGAGGTCAACCTGTGATGGAAAAAGTAGCTGCTGTAATGGGACTTGTAGCGGAATCCAAAGAACCTATGGTTGCTGTGGTGCGTTGCAATGGAACATGTGCTAATCGTCCGCATATCAACCAGTACGATGGCGTCAAAAGTTGTGCTATTGCATCAGCTCTTTATGGCGGTGAAACGGGGTGTAGTTTTGGCTGTTTAGGTTGTGGTGACTGTACCAAAGCTTGTAAGTTCGATGCCATACACATGAATCCTGAAACAGGTTTGCCTGAAGTTGATGACGAAAAGTGTACGGCTTGTGGCGCTTGTGTTAAGGCATGCCCTAAGAGTGTTATCGAACTTCGAAAGAAAGGCTTGAAAAATCGTCGTGTCTATGTTCGTTGCGTCAATAAAGACAAGGGTGCCCTTACCCGAAAGGCTTGCACTGTGGGGTGCATAGGTTGTGGCAAGTGCGAAAAGACCTGTCCATTTGGAGCTATTACTGTAGAAAACAATTTAGCATATATAGATTTTAATAAATGTAAGTCATGTCGCAAATGTGTTGATGTTTGTCCAACTCATGCCATCATCGACTTGAATTTCCCTCCAAAACCGGTAAAACCTGTTTCTGATGTGGTTAAGCCTGCTGCTGACGTAGAAAAACAAGCATCTAAGGTGTCTGATGTTGTGGCAAAACCAGTTTCTATGCCAAGTGCAGCTTCCATTGCAGCATTATTGCCTCAAGCTAATTGTGGCGCATGTGGATTTGATGATTGTTCTGCATTTGCTGCCGCTATAGTGAAAGATGGTGGAATTGGTGAGAAGTCATGTTCTGTGGGAGGCGAAGAAGTAATGTCAAAGATTGCAGACTTGTTAAAGAACGCTCCTGCTGAAGCTCCTAAAGAATCTGAGAAGGCAGCTGTGACTAAAGAGTCAGTTGCTGCCAAAGTAGTAGTTCCTGCTTTTGAACTTGTTAATATTGCTGCTCATCCTAAGGTGGATGTGGTGGCTAAGATCGCAGCTTTGGCTTTGGCTAATGCTGCTAAAAGTGGTCAGAAAGCAGATGCTCCTGCAGTTAACCATAGTCCTATAGTACCTATAAAGACTACTGGTTTGATGGCTCCTCAAAAGCTAACTGTAAAGACGCAAGAAGAAGCTAAAGCTATAGTAGATAAGATTGCATCTACATTACTATAATTCAGAAAAATAACAAAAGAATATTTTACTATGTTGAAGACATTTTCAATTGGAGGTGTTCATCCTCATGGAAATAAACTTTCAGCAGGTCAGCCCATTGTCAAAGCTGCTATTCCTTCCAAAGTAGCTATCTTATTAGGACAGCACATTGGTGCGCCCGCCAAACCTATTGTGGCCAAGGGTGATACGGTGAAAGTGGGGCAAAAGATTGCGGAACCTGGTGGTTTTGTTTCTGCTGCCATTCATTCGTCCGTTAGCGGAAAGGTGTCTAAGATAGATACCATTATTGATGCCAGTGGTTATCCAAAACCTGCTATTTTCATAGATGTTGAGGGTGATGAGTGGCTTGAAGGTATTGACCGTTCTGACACACTGATTAAGGAGTGTACACTTACTCCAGAAGAGATAAATAAAAAAGTAGCTGATATGGGCATCGTTGGTATGGGCGGTGCTTGTTTCCCAACGCAAGTGAAGCTCTCTCCACCTCCTGCGTTTAAGCCTGAATGTGTGGTGATTAATGGTGCTGAATGTGAGCCATATCTTACAGCAGATCATCGTTTGATGTTAGAACATGCGCCAGAAATCATGGTTGGAGTGAGTATCTTGATGAAATCTATGCGTGTCAATAAGGCTTATATTGGTGTGGAAAACAATAAACCAGATGCAATTGCAGCATTGGAGAATGCAGCCAAGGATTTCACTGGTATTGAGATTGTTCCTTTAAAGATGAAGTACCCTCAAGGAGGTGAGAAACAGCTTATTCAAGCTATTACTAATAGATATGTAGGCAGTGGTGCTTTGCCAATCTCAACAGGTGCTTTAGTGCAGAATGTAGGTACAGCTTTCGCAGTGTATGAAGCTGTGCAAAAGAATAAACCGTTGTTTGAGCGTGTGGTTACCGTAACAGGTAAATCAGTCAAGCAACCAGGTAACTTTTTGGTACGTATAGGTACTCCAATTCAGCAACTTATTGATGCTTGTGGTGGATTACCAGATGATACTGGCAAGGTGATTAGTGGCGGACCTATGATGGGGAAGGCACTGGTCAATACAGATGTTCCTACAGCTAAAGGAACATCTGGTATTACTATCATGAATCAGAAAGATGCTAAGCGCGGTGAAGTGCAACCTTGTATTCGTTGTGCCAAGTGTGTGGGTGCTTGTCCGATGGGCTTGGAGCCATACCTAATGGCACAGTTAGCTGAACATGCAGAGTTTGAGAGATTAGAGAAAGAAGACATTATGGACTGCTTGAGTTGCGGCGCCTGCCAGTTCACTTGTCCTGCCAATCGTCCTTTGCTGGATTATATCAGTTTAGGTAAGGCGAAGGTTGGAGCTATTATTCGTGCCCGCAACGCTAAAAAATAATCTACAATGGATAATAAATTAATAGTATCACTTTCGCCCCACGATCATGCCAATGACAGCGTGCAGAAGAATATGTATGGTGTGCTTATTGCACTTATACCTGCTTTCCTCGTTTCATTGTTAGCTTTTGGCATAGGTTCACTTGTGGTTACTGCTGTCTCTGTAGTATCCTGCGTGTTTTTCGAATGGGCAATTAGTAAGTATATCTTGAAACGAGAACGCCTTTCTATCACTGATGGTTCTGCAATCATAACAGGTGTATTGTTGGCGTTTAATCTACCTTCTAACTTACCAATTTGGATTATAATCCTTGGCGCTTTGTTTGCCATAGGGGTAGGTAAGATGTCATTTGGTGGTTTGGGTTGTAATCCCTTCAATCCTGCTTTGGCTGGCCGTATCTTTTTGTTGATTTCATTCCCAGTGCAAATGACTTCATGGCCAGTGGCAGGACAACTTACCGTAGATGCTACTACTGCAGCTACCCCTTTATCGTTGATGAAGCAAGCTGTAAATGGCAATCCTGGAGCGTTGGCTGATTTACCAGATGCTTTGGGTATGTTGCTTGGCAATAATATTGGAGGATCATTAGGTGAGGTAAGTGCTTTGGCATTGCTGCTTGGTGGATGTTATATGCTGTGGAAGAAAGTTATTACTTGGCATATTCCTGTATCAATCCTGGGAACAGTGTTTGTGTTTGCAGGTATTATGTACTTGGTTGATCCGACAGTATATCCATCTCCTGAATATCATCTGCTTAGTGGTGGCTTGATGTTAGGTGCCATCTTTATGGCTACTGACTATGTGACTTCTCCTATGAGCCATCGTGGACAGTTGCTCTATGGTGTTTGTATAGGTGTAATAACTATGATCATCCGTCTCTTTGGCTCTTATCCTGAAGGTATGTCATTCGCCATTTTCATCATGAACGGATTTGTGCCATTGATTAATACGTATGTTAAACCTAAAAGATTCAGCAGTAAGGCTGTTAGTGTAAAGAAATGAAGAAATTAGAATCATCATTAAAGAACATGGTATTGGTGCTTACGGGCATAACAATCATCTGTGTAGGTTTGCTGGCTGCCATGAATGAGGTGACCAAAGAACCGATTGCTGCAGCTAATGCTAAAGCGCTAAGCGATGCTGTGAATTCCGTAGTTCCAGGCTTTGACAATAATCCTATTCAGGAGATGAAAATACAGGATGTAGATGGCGTGTCCTACAAAATTTATCCTGCTATGAAGGGTAGTGAGTATATCGGTGCTGCTGTTGAAAGTACTGTAATGGGTTTTGGTGGCGATCTCACTATTCTCGTTGGTTTCAACAAAGATGGCCAAATAAACGACTATTCTTTGTTGAACCATGCAGAAACTCCAGGCTTGGGTGCTAAGGCAGATACTTGGTTTAAGAGTGGTGCCAAGGGAGACATTACAGGTAAGAGCCCCAAGGATGGTCCATTAACAGTAAGTAAGGATGGAGGGCAGATTGATGCTATCACTGCGTCTACCATTACTTCTCGTGCTTTTTTAAAGGCTGTAAATGCTGCCTATGCTGCTTTTTCAGGTCAGACTGTTGACGGTGCTACAGGTGCTACACAACAGGCAACAAGTCAAGTTATTGTTTCATCAGACACCGTTAAGGGTGCCGCTAATTAAATAAGGAGGGTAAATATCATGAGTAACCTGAAAGTATTAATCAACGGCATCGTTAACGAAAACCCTACATTCGTGCTGATGCTGGGTATGTGTCCAACATTGGGTACAACCTCAAGTGCCATTAATGGTATGTCGATGGGCTTGGCTACTGCCTTTGTGCTTATTTGTTCTAACACTGTGATCGCAGCTGTTAAAAACGTCATTCCTAACATGGTGCGCATCCCTTCGTTCATTGTCATCATTGCATCGTTTGTGACATTGCTACAAATGGTAATGCAGGCATATGTACCTGATCTGTATAAGACTTTAGGCCTTTTTATCCCACTTATAGTGGTGAACTGTATTGTGCTAGGTCGTGCTGAAGCATTTGCTTCTAAAAATGGTCCTGTTTCATCGTTCTTTGATGGCTTGGGAATTGGCTTGGGCTTTACATTCGCACTTACATTATTGGGTGCAGTGCGTGAATTACTGGGTACTGGTAAAATGTTTAACCTTTCTCTTGTTCCTGAAGACTATGGCATGTTGCTCTTTGTATTGGCTCCAGGAGCTTTTATAGCACTCGGATTTCTTGTGGCAATTGTCAATAGGTTGAGAGGAGTTAATTGAGAATAGAAAATAAAGGATTATGGAATTATTATTGATATTCATTGCTGCGATATTTGTTAATAATATCGTTTTCTCACAGTTCTTGGGCATCTGCCCATTTCTGGGAGTTTCAAAGAAAATTGACACAGCTTTGGGCATGAGTGCTGCGGTGGCTTTTGTACTTACATTAGCAACTATTGTTACTTACTTAATACAAAAATTTGTGCTTGATGCATTCGAGTTGCAGTACCTGCAAACAATTACCTTCATTTTGGTAATTGCTTCTTTGGTACAAATGCTTGAGATTGTACTCAAGAAGATCTCACCTTCGCTTTATCAGGCGCTGGGTGTCTTCCTTCCGCTTATCACTACCAACTGTGCCGTACTGGGTGTAGCCATTTTGGTGATTCAGAAGGATTATGATTTGCTTACCGGAGTTGTCTATGCCTTTGCAACAGCATTGGGCTTTGGTTTGGCATTGGTGTTGTTTGCTGGTATTCGTGAGCAGATGAGCTTGGTGAACATACCTAAAGGAATGAGAGGTACACCTATCGCTCTTATTGTGGCAGGCTTGCTGGCTATGGCCTTCATGGGTTTTAGTGGTGTAGTGAAAGTATAATATAAAATAACGAAAGCAACTATCTTCACAGACAGTTGCTTTCACACCGAAATTCAAATAAGTGATTTGATAAATCAAACCATTGCAAAGATACGTTTAATTCGGGAATAATCAAAGCGTTTGTAAATTTTTTTTGATAGCAGACAAGAATCAGAATGAGAAAGCACTTATTCATAATATGCTTTATGGCATTTACTATGTTTCTGCCTGCACAGATAGCTGCCCAGCATCGTCATACTCTGTTTCAAAGGTTAGATAGCCTTTTAGATGTAAGAGACATGCGCACAAAACTAGATACTAATTATGTGTCGCGTCCAGATAAGCATTGGAATCTTCGCCTAATAAATAACATTTCTGGCAATAACTTCAATCTCCGAGTTGTAGATAACATTTTTGATTCTAAATACGTATTCTATTTCCGCTTTAAAGATCCACTCCGTCACACCATGACTTTGAGTGCTAACTATCGTGGTTTGGCAGTATCATTTGCCTTCAATCCTGCTAGTATGTTTGGAAAGAAAACCAGTACTGAAATTAATGTTAACTCTTATGGCAATCATTTTGGTCTAGACTTTCTTTATGAATCAAATGGAAAATTTGAAGGTAAAATTGAAGCGGATGGTGAGGATTTTGAGTTGGCTTCAATCGTTCGTGAGAAGAGTCTTACCATTAATGCATACTATGCATTTAATGGTAAAAAATTCTCATATCCTGCCGCTTTTAGTCAGTCTTATCTTCAGAAGCGGAGTGCAGGCAGTTTGATGGCAGGGCTTTCTTACAATCGTGGTTCAGTTAGTGTAATTGACGATGGCGAGCCAGATTCACAGTTATATGGTTCTGAAGAAGGGGATCCAGATTCAGATTCCTATGATCCTAATGATGTTGAGAAAATAAAAATGAGTTATGCTAGCATAGGACTTGGGTATGGCTATAACTTTGTTCCTAATCGAAAATGGTTATTTCACATTTCAACGTTGCCTTCTATTGTTTTTTGGCGCGAAAATAAACTTATTAAGACTATAGGTGTTGAGATGTTGAAAGCTACCTTTCCTGAAATTACTATTGTGGCTCGTGGTTCCATCGTTCATTATTTCAAGCATTTTTTTATGGGACTCACTATGGTTTATAATTATACATCTGCTGGCGATTATGAATTTATTCGTTTATCGCATAATAAGTGGCGCGCTAGACTTATTCTTGGTAAACGGTTCTAATACCGTTTTTAACTGCTATTTTCAATAGAGGCATTTCTGTGGATTGACCTTTTCAGAACAAGTCAAGCTGATGACTATTGTCATACACTTCTTTCTTGAATTTCAACAACTCATTCTTTGTCAACTTATGTGTTGATGGCTTTTTATTCTCGTCTTCTGGATAAGCACCTGTTTGCCTAAGGTAGCGATAAACAGTAGAATAACTGCGTATGTTGAGCAATGTCATGATGCGGCTTACGGGTAAACCATTTTCATATAGCTGACGACATTGTTGTGGTTTGTCTTTATTTCGTTTATTTACGCTGCCTTCTTTCCTGCCAAACTTTATCCCCCTTTTCTCGGCTTCATCACGACCTTCATGTACACGAGCTATAAATACATTTTTTTTTAGTGATAATAGGGCTTGAGTAATATGACTGAGTACCTGGCCTGCAAGCCCTTTCGTATTTAAATTGTCATCAAGTGAGATGAAGGTAACTCCCATGCCTACAAGTTCATAGAGTAGCAACAATACTTTCTCTATTTTAGTACCTATACAATCGAGGCGGCAAACAATAAATGTGTCACCAGCACGTAGATTATCAAGGCATTTTTTTAGCTTTGGCCTATCTGCATGTACACCAGTAAGCGTCTCCTGATAGATGCGCTCACATCCAGATTCTTGCAGCCGTTTTATCTGCTGTTTTAGCGTATCCTCAATTTCACTACAGTATGCATATCCAACTTTCATTGCTATATTTATTTAGTAATATCAAACAAGTAAGTCAGCTTTATACTAATGGTGGTATTGGCTGAACGTCCAAAATAATCTTTCTTCTCATTACCAAAAAAGTCAGACAATGCATAAAAATACCTTCCTTCTAAAAGGAAATTGCCTGCTTTGCGAGCTTTCATCTCAAAACCAATGCCACCAGCAATGCCATAATCAAACTTATGCTTCACATCCAACGTGTGTTGCTCTACTGTTACGCCTGTAATACTGTCCCAATCGCCACTTATCTTACTTTTATCATTGAGGTAGAAGCCTATCTGTGGCCCACCATCAATGAAGAACTGAAACTTCTTGCCAAAAGCCAGATGTGCCAAGAAGGGAATGTCAATATAGTTCATAGTGCGTTGGAAGTGCAAGTCATCAAAGTCTTCTACAAATTCCTTCCAACCATGTTGTGAGAAATTAACCTCCATTCGTACGCCACAAATCATCCCAAAATATTTCTCAGATATATATCGAGCAGAAACTCCAAATATTGTACCCATTAACTGGTTTTGTCTTACAGAAGGGGAAAACTGTGCACTAGTTAGATTAACACCAACATTGACACCTACAGAAAAATTGTTCAGTAAGTCCCCTACCTGTGCGAAAGCTCCATTTGATATGAATGCTAATGCAAAGAAAAGCCCTATGCTACGGAGCCATTTCATTTGTCAAAATCCAGTTTTATCAGTTCAAACTTTGGCGTGAATCTCACGAAGAAAACTTTTTTATTTATAAAACCACCCCAATTGTTTACACGATCAAACTTAAAGCCTGTTTGTATAGGAGTAAGTTTCATCTTGTCAAGGTTGTTCTCCAAGCCAGAGCCATAAAGGGCTAGTCCTTTGAGGAAGAAGAAACCCGTGTCAAATCCCAACATACCATATTTTGGATAACGTTCTTCCATATCTTTGCCATACCACTTGCGGAAGTTTGCATTGAAGCTTCTAGGAGCAGCTAATAGGTTATTCGTATAGAAGGATGCATAGAAATAGGTGTCAAGGTCAAAGAATGCAGACAAATGATCCTTGGTGTAAGTTTGCCATTCTGGATAACCGAACAAATGTACCTCAGCATTAATTTTCTCTTTATATAGCGAATCGCTAACCATTGAACTTAGCTGTGGTAAGGTCTTAATAAGTACTGTATTGCTTCCAGAAGTAGGAACAAACACATTTGATTTGTCTTTTTGCAAAGCAGCTTGCATCTCATTGGACGAAGCATCTTCACTCAAGTCGGTAAATGACATCTGTTTGCTGGTTAACTCCTCTCGTAAGCCCTTGATAAAATCGGCTTTCTCTTCTGTTCCAGTTTTTGCGTTAAGGAAGATAACATGGGCACGAGGGAATTGCCGAACAAAATGTTCGTATACTTCAGAGTAGAGATAAGACTGAGGAGTGTTAATCTGATAGATGTCAGGATTTCGGTACACAGTGTTGTCGCGGCTGGTAAATGGAATCACTAAGCGTACATGGTGCTTGTTGGCGAAATCAGCCATCGGTTTAATCTGATCAGTGTATAAAGGACCAAAAATTATGTTCATTTGTTTCATTTCAGGCTTGGCTAAGACAGCTTCGATAGATGCCACCGTATTGCCTGAATCATAGGTGTACAAGTCGATAGACGTTCCAGTGCGTTTTAGACTATCCACAGCCAATAAGAATCCCTGATAGTACTCTATCATACGTGAACTCTCTGCTTTCCCTTGTTCGCCAGGAACAAGAGGTAAAACAACAGCAGCCTTTATTACATTGATTTTTTGGTCTGCTACCTTGTTTTGACTGAAAAGCTCAGCATCGGTAGGTTGTTTCTCTTCTTGGGGTTTAGTGACTTGTAAAGCTTTAGCATACGGGATACAAAGCAGTTTACCTTTCTTCAACTTCTTGACATCTTTGATTTCTGGGTTGGCATCAATCAACTCTTGTTCTGTAATACTATACATTCGAGCAATGCTGTATACAGTTTCTTTTCGTG
Source organism: uncultured Bacteroidales bacterium (assembly GCA_902775375.1). GTDB lineage: Bacteria > Bacteroidota > Bacteroidia > Bacteroidales > Bacteroidaceae > Bacteroides. The sequence goes on from CACYLU010000002.1 coordinate 123,683, forward strand.
CCACCTTATGCATCTCCCTGCATCGACTCTGTACAGGACCCTGTATGCCTTGAGGTGTCTTAGGTCCCTCAGGTTGAGTGGTTTGAACTTGTTTGTTTGGTTCTTCTAATGCAACAGATTTCCCTTGTGGAATATTAATTACTTGTCCAAAACGGAAATTTTTCTCATTCAAACCAGGATTAGCATCGAGAATGGACTTTACTGTCACTTTATATTTTTGCGACAAGCCATAGAGCGTTTCACCTTGCTGAATTGTATGGAAGGTTCCTTGTTCAGTAACTGTATCTGGACGAGGCACTTTTAGTTGCTTTCCCTCAACAATCACTTGATCGCTTCCTGGATTGAGTTTAATAATAGCATCAACAGTAGTGCCATACATATTTGAAATAGAGTAGAGGCTTTGACCTTTCTGAATAGTATGGATAATGTATGTCTGATTTTCCTGTGCATGAGTTAATACAATAAAAGTTGAAGCCAACAGAAATGAGAGGCATACTTTACTAAATATTTTCATTTTTTTGTGTTATTATCTAATTATACATATAGGCACAATATACCTTGATGCAAAAATACAATTAATAATTGAAATATTCCTTTGCATGGCACACTTTTTTACATAGTGTTTTGTTTTTGACATACTTTTCTCTTATTTTTGCGCTGCAAAAGTGATAACATGAGCGAAAAGTCCGACAATATATATGTTTATGGTGCGCGAGTGCACAATTTAAAAAATATCGATGCCACCATCCCCAGACATAGTCTGACAGTGATGACAGGATTGAGTGGAAGTGGCAAGTCATCGTTAGCTTTCGACACAATTTATGCAGAAGGACAACGCCGTTATATCGAGACGTTTTCTGCATATGCCCGAAATTTCTTGGGTAACCTAAGCCGTCCTGACGTAGATAAGATTACTGGCTTGAGTCCGGTTATTTCCATCGAACAGAAAACCACTAATAAGAATCCGCGTTCTACAGTAGGCACAACCACAGAAATTTACGACTATCTTCGCTTGCTCTTCGCAAGAGCTGGTGAGGCCTATTCATACCTTTCTGGCGAGAAGATGGTGAAATATAATGAAGAGCAGATTCTCGATCTCATCCTAAATGACTATAAGGGGCGACGCATTTACATATTGGCTCCAGTAGTGAAAAGCCGTAAAGGTCATTACCGTGAATTGTTTGAAAATATTCGTAGGAAAGGTTTCTTAAATGTGCGTGTAGATGGAGAAATTAAAGAAACAGCTCCTGGTATGAAGGTGGATCGTTATAAGAATCACGATATTGAGGTTGTAGTTGACAAATTGAAGGTTGCTGATAAGGATGATACAAGATTAAAGAATAGCGTTAACAATGCAATGCAACAAGGTAATGGTCTGATGCTTATATTGGATGTAGAGACCAATCAGATTAAGCATTACAGTAAGCTCTTGATGGATCCTGTCACAGGCTTATCATATCCAGAACCTGCCCCTCATAATTTCTCTTTCAATTCTCCTCAAGGAGCATGCCCTAAATGTAAAGGTTTAGGGGTGGTGAGTCAAATAGATATTGACAAGGTAATTCCTGATCGTAGCATTTCTATAAGGGATGGTGGCTTTGTACCTTTGGGTAAATATAAAAACAGTATGGTGTTCTGGCAAGTGGAAGCAGTCCTGGAAAAATACGATTTTACCCTTGATACACCTATTAGCGAACTAACAGACGAAACCATCGATGAAATCTTATATGGTTCACCTGACCGCATCAAAATAAAGAGCTCATTAATAGGTACTTCTTCCGACTATTTCATGAACTTCGAGGGTGTAGTGAAATATATTCAGATGTTGCAGAACAATGATGTTTCGACCACAGAACAGAAATGGGCAGAACAATTTGCAAAAACTGCTGTATGTCCTGAATGTGGTGGCGCAAAATTAAATAAAGTTGCGCTTTCATATCGCATACATGATAAAAATATTTATGAGCTATCTTGTATGGATATCAACGAGTTATATGATTGGATGCAGCAAGTGAATCCTTTTCTTTCACACAAGCAAGGTATCATTGCCGCAGAGATACTGAAAGAAATCCGTACTCGTCTAAAATTTCTTCTTGACGTTGGGTTGGAGTATTTATCACTCGATCGTTCTTCTGCCAGTCTTTCAGGTGGAGAGAGTCAACGCATCCGTTTGGCGACACAAATTGGTTCGCAATTAGTTAATGTGTTGTATATCCTTGATGAGCCGAGTATTGGTCTACATCAGCGTGACAACGAGCGACTTATCAAATCGTTGAAAGAGTTACGTGACATAGGCAATACGGTAATTGTGGTGGAGCATGATAAAGATATGATGCTTGCTGCTGACTATGTGGTGGATTTAGGCCCTAAAGCCGGAAGGTTAGGAGGGGAAGTAGTATTTCAAGGCACGCCTCAGAAAATGATGCAAACGCATACTTTGACGTCTCAATATTTAAATGGAGAGAGATGTATCGATGTGCCACAAAAACGACGTTCTGGCAATGGCAAGAAACTCATTATCAGAGGTGCTTCAGGTAATAATTTGAAACACATCGATGTGGAGTTCCCTCTTGGTAAACTAATTTGTATTACAGGCGTTTCAGGTAGTGGGAAATCTACACTTATCAACGAGACTTTGCAACCCATCTTATCTCAGAAGTTCTATCGCTCCCTGCAAGACCCATTACCATACGACAGCATAGAGGGCATAGAGTATATTGATAAGGTGGTGAATGTTGACCAGTCGCCTATAGGTAGGACGCCTCGCTCCAATCCTGCTACCTATACCAATGTGTTTACTGATATCCGCAACTTGTTTGTTGATCTTCCTGAAGCCAAAATAAGGGGCTATAAACCAGGACGATTCTCGTTCAATGTAAAAGGTGGAAGATGTGAGGCTTGTCAGGGCAATGGATATAAAACCATAGAAATGAATTTCCTGCCTGATGTATATGTACCTTGCGAAGTATGTCATGGAAAGCGTTACAACCATGAAACATTGGAGGTGAGGTTCAAAGGGAAGAGTATATCAGATATATTGGATATGACTATCAATCAGGCTGTTGAGTTCTTTGAGAATGTGCCTAACATACTAAATAAAATAAAGGTGATTCAGGATGTTGGCTTGGGCTATATCAAACTCGGTCAGTCATCTACCACCTTGTCTGGTGGCGAAAGTCAGCGTGTGAAGTTAGCTACTGAACTGAGCAAACGTGGCACAGGCAAGACGCTTTACATTCTTGACGAGCCTACTACAGGCTTGCATTTTGAGGATATTCGCGTGCTGATGGGAGTATTGAACCGGTTAGTGGATCAAGGCAATACAGTGGTGGTGATCGAACATAACATGGATGTCATCAAGATGGCCGACTATATCATTGATATGGGTCCTGAGGGCGGAAAAAACGGTGGAATGGTACTTTCTGCAGGCACTCCAGAGGAGGTAGCGATGAGCGATAAAGGCTATACTCCACGTTTTTTGCGAGAGGAATTGAAGATTCGCGTAACCAATCCTTAAGTCTTGCGCTATTCTCCTCACACATCTGAACGTATGTTACCATAATTATAATTCTTTACCTCGTTTGAGACAATATCATTTGTCTTCAATAATCTTGTATTCTACTAAATGTATTATATTTACCATGTAAGACGGAGGGACTGCTCATTGACTTACATCCACTTCTCCGACGCTATAAGGAAGATCGAATGTGGCATTTAGATAGTGCCATAAATGAACGGCGTTAATGGTTGAAGGCATTAAAGTTTGGCAAATTATTTTGCATTTTTCCAAAAGATATTTATCTTTGTCCTTTATTAAAAGCATGGAATAAAAATAATAACTAAATAATTCTTAAATCTATGTTTGAAGGACAACCGAAAGGCCTGTGGGCATTAGCCTTGGCCAATACTGGTGAGCGTTTCGGCTACTACACTATGATAGCCGTTTTCGCATTATTCTTGAGAGCCAACTTCGGCCTGAGTGCAGGAGTTGCAGGAACCATCTACAGCTCATTCCTGATGTTTGTTTATTTCTTCCCATTGATTGGTGGTATGCTGGCCGACAAGTTCGGCTTTGGCAAGATGGTTACCACTGGCATCATCGTCATGTTCTTGGGCTACTTGCTGTTGTCAATTCCTCTTGGTGGCGTTGATCCTGCTACAGGTAAGACCGATATGATAGCAATGGGTGTCATGATTGCAGCCTTGCTGGCTATTGGTTTTGGTACTGGTCTGTTCAAGGGTAACCTGCAGGTGATGGTGGGCAACCTCTACGATGACCCAGCATATTCTGCCAAACGTGATGACGGATTCTCTTTGTTCTACATGGCCATCAATATCGGTGCGTTATTTGCACCTACAGCGGCTACCAGGATAAAGGATTGGGCAGAAAATTCATTGGGTTTCAGTGGCAATGATGCTTACCACTTCTCTTTCGCTGTGGCTTGTGTTTCATTGATTGTTTCCATCCTAATATATTATATTTTCCGCAATACCTTCCGCCATGTAGAGGGTGGTAAACGTGCTGTTGCCGCAGCTCAACAAAATGTACCAGAACTAAGTCTTAAAGAAACAAAGGAACGAATGATTGCCCTCGTTTTGGTTTACGCCGTGATTATATTCTTCTGGATGGCGTTCCATCAGAATGGCCTTTCTCTGACTTACTTCGCCAACGAGTTTACTGCTCAGAGTTCTTCCGGTTTAGAGAGCATGTGGTTTGATGTATTCAACCTAGTGATGATTATCCTGATTATTTATGCAGGTTTCTCTTTGCGAGATGCTAAGACAGGCAAGGCTAAAGCTATATGTTGGGGTATTATTGCATTTGCGATTATCGTGTTGATTGGCAAATATCTTTCGCTTGAAGGTGAGGTTGCAGTAAGTGCTCCTATCTTTCAGCATTTCAACCCGTTCTATGTAGTGGCATTAACTCCGTTCAGTATGGCTTTGTTTGCCTATTTGGGTCGAAAGGGCAAGGCACCAAGTGCTCCTCGTAAGATTGCCTGGGGTATGATTATTGCAGCTTTTGCATTCTTGGTATTGGCTGCTTTTTCAGTGGGTTTACCTCAGCCTCAGACAGAAATGGGTCCCGACGGTTATCAAGTAGCCAAGCATGTGGCTGACCAATCTCCATACTTGCTGATTGGTACTTACCTTATTCTTACCTTTGCTGAGCTGTTGCTGAGCCCTATGGGCATCTCTTTTGTCACTAAAGTGGCTCCTCCTAAATACAAAGGTATGATGATGGGTGGATGGTTTGTGGCAACAGCCATTGGCAACCAGTTGGTGATGGTGGGTGGTCTGTTGTGGGGACCTCTGCCATTGTGGGCTGTTTGGAGCGTGTTCATCGTCCTGTGCCTCTTGGCAGCATTGTTTATGTTTTCTATTATGAAACGACTGGAAAAAGTCGCAAGATAATTAAGAAAGTGCTAACTGAGACGGGGTTCTGACACCCCGTCTCGTCATTTTTATAGATATATGTTGAAAATCCGCAAAGCAAATATCGATGATTGCCAACTTATACATGAGTTAGCCGAGCAGGTTTTCCCTTTGACCTACAAAGATATCATCACACCAGAACAATGTGACTTCATGATGGATTGGATGTATAGCATCCCTAACCTTCAGAAACAAATGACGGAAGAGGGACATGTATATTTTTTGGCTTCCGATGATGATGGTCACTACATAGGATATGTAAGTGTTCAACCTCAAGGGGAAAACCTTTATCACCTGCAGAAAATCTATGTTCTGCCTCAGTACCAAGGTTTGAAAGCCGGCAAGTTTATGTTTCAGGAAGCACTTAAATATATTAAGGAGGAGCATCCTGGTCCTTGTGTTGTAGAATTGAATGTCAATCGCAATAATAAAGCAGTAACATTCTATGAGCACATGGGCATGCAAAAGGACCGTCAGGGAGATTTTCCTATAGGCAATGGCTTCTATATGAATGACTATATCATGGCTATGAATATATAAAAACCTTAAATTATAAGTATAATGAAAAAACTAATGCTCTTGGCTTTGCTTGCTGGTGCCCTTATTTCCTGCGATAGCGGAAATGTAGAAAAAACAAGCAATCAAGCAGATGAACAAGATAAGGCTGCTTTCCTCCCTCCACTGATGGGGTGGAGCTCTTGGAATACCTACCATGTAAATATCAATGAAGAATTGATTAAGCGTCAGGCAGATGCAATGGTAAGTCAAGGACTGAAGGATGTGGGTTATCTCTACATCAATACAGATGACGGTTTTTTTGGTTGGCGTGATGAGACAGGATTAATGCATGCTCATCCAGATCGTTTCCCAAATGGTATGAAGCCTGTGGCTGACCACATCCATTCATTAGGGCTCAAAGCGGGTATCTATTCTGATGCTGGTACAAATACTTGCGGTTCAATGGGTGACAATGATGAGCGAGGTATTGGCTCTGGCCTCTATGGCCATGAACAGCAAGATATGGATTTGTATTTGAAAGAGTGGGGATTTGATTTTATTAAGATTGACTATTGTGGCGGTAGTGAACTTGGTTTGGATGAACATCAGCGTTATGCTGAGATTGTGGATGCCATTCACAAAACAGGACGTGATGATGTTAGCATCAATATCTGTCGTTGGGCATATCCTGGTGCGTGGGCAGCAGAATTGGCACGCTCATGGCGTATGAGCGGCGACATCCAAGATGATTGGAGTTTCGTTAAGAATATCATTGGCGAGAGTCTTTATCTTTCTGCATTTGCACACGATGGTCATTATAACGATATGGATATGCTGGAGATTGGCCGTAGTCTCACCCCTTCAGAAGAGGAAGTACATTTCGGCATCTGGTGCATCATGAGTTCGCCCCTGCTCATTGGTTGCGATATGACCAACATTCGTGAGTCATCATTGAACTTGTTGAAGAATAAAGAACTAATCGCTATCAACCAGGATAAGTTAGGCTTGCAAGCATATGTTGCTCAGCGTTTTGGTGATTGCTATGCTTTTGTAAAAGATATTGAAACCCTGCATGGTAACAAGCGTGCAATGGCTCTCTACAATCCGACAGAACAGCCATTTGAATTTAAACTCGATTGGAAAACGATGGAGTTAGCAGGTGATGTAAAAGTGCGAGACCTAGTACACAAAAAGGACTTAGGCTCATTTAATGGTAGTTTTTCTTATACAGTAGAACCTCATGGCGTATTGGTGGCCAGTATTGAGGGGCAGCGCTTGGAAGCTGATACTTACGAAGCTGAGTGGGCATATCTGCCTTTTTACAATGAAATTGGCACTCGTAGGCAGATGATTAACTTCCTGCCAGAACCTGCAGCTTCAGGGGGCATGATGGTTACCAATATAGGTGGGCAACCAGGCAATGATATTGTGTGGAAAAACGTGTATAGCGAGCAAGGTGGCAACTATGAGATGACTATCTATTGCAACAGCAAGTATAAGAGAAATGAGAAGACACGTGACTTGCATGTGTTGGTTAACGATGCAGAGCAGGCTGTCGTAAATAATCTACATAGCGATGATATCGAAGCTATTAAGGTGAATGTTATCTTACAGCCAGGCTTTAATAAGGTGGCAATGAACAACACCATCTTTTGGGCTCCTGACATCGATCGCTTCACTTTGAAGAAAATGTAATTTCTTTTTTTGCTTATTTCCTTAGATTGGAGTATCTTTGCACCCTCAAATTATAAAATAAAAAGTTTTAAATATGGCAGTAGAATTAAAGAACCTCACCAAGCGTAGTGAAAACTATTCACAGTGGTATAACGAGCTGGTAGTGAAAGCCGATTTAGCAGAACAATCGGCTGTACGTGGTTGTATGGTCATCAAACCTTATGGCTATGCAATTTGGGAAAAGATGCAGCATGAACTCGACCGTATGTTCAAGGAAACAGGTCATCAGAATGCTTATTTTCCTTTGCTCATCCCCAAATCATTCTTTGGTCGTGAGGCGGAGCATGTGAAGGGTTTTGCTAAAGAGTGCGCTGTGGTGACACATTATCGACTGCGTGAAGCAGAGGGTGGTGGCATCGAGGTAGATCCAGAAGCAAAGTTGGAAGAAGAACTGATTGTCCGTCCGACTTCCGAAACCATTATCTGGAATACTTATAAGAATTGGATCAAGAGTTATCGTGACCTGCCAATCCTGTGCAACCAATGGGCCAACGTGATGCGCTGGGAAATGCGTACTCGCTTGTTCCTTCGCACAGCTGAGTTCTTGTGGCAGGAAGGCCATACTGCACATGCCACTGAAGCAGAAGCTGTGGCTGAAGCACAACGCATGTTGGGTGTTTATGCAGACTTTGCCGAGAACTATATGGCAGTGCCTGTTATCAAGGGGGTGAAGAGTGAGACAGAGCGTTTTGCCGGTGCCAAAGATACTTACACCATTGAGGCTATGATGCAGGATGGTAAGGCGTTGCAGAGTGGTACTTCTCACTTTTTGGGGCAGAATTTTGCTAAGAGTTTTGATGTGCAGTTTATTGACCAGAACAACCAGTTGCAGTATGTATGGGCTACTTCTTGGGGCGTTTCTACTCGTCTAATGGGTGCTTTGATCATGACTCATAGTGATGATAACGGTTTGGTATTGCCTCCAAAATTAGCTCCAATTCAGGTAGTAATCGTTCCAATTTACAAGGGTGATGACCAGCTGAAGCAGATTGACGCTAAGGTAGAGGGTATCGTAGCTAAGTTGCGTGAAATGGGCATCAGCGTAAAATACGACAATGCCGACAATAAGCGTCCAGGCTTCAAGTTTGCGGACTATGAGGTGAAGGGTGTGCCTGTTCGCCTTGTAATGGGTGGTCGTGACTTGGAGAACAATACCATCGAGGTGATGCGTCGTGACACTTTGGATAAGGAAACTCGTAGTTGTGATGGCATTGAAGAGTATGTTCTGCATTTGCTTGAAGAGATTCAGAAGAATGTTTATCAGAAAGCTCTGGCTTATCGTAATGCACGCATCACCAGCGTTGACACTTATGATGAGTTCAAACAAAAGATTGAAGAGGGTGGTTTCATCATGGCGCATTGGGACGGCACTCCTGAAACGGAAGCTCAAATTAAGGAAGAAACCAAAGCTACCATACGTTGCGTGCCATTCGACACTTACGTTGAAGGTGACAAAGAACCAGGTAAGTGTATGGTGACGGGCAAACCATCAAAATGTCGTGTGCTGTTTGCAAGAGCATACTAATTTCACGTTTATTTTTATTAGTATATAGAAAGGCTACAGAGATGTAGCCTTTTCTTTTGTCCACTAATACAATAATAATTAGCAAATTATTTGGTGTTCTTACATAAAAGGTGTAATTTTGCCAACTGAAATATGAAAATTAAGGATATTGTGTGCGCCCTTGGACAATTCGCGCCTCTGCCTTTGCAAGACAGCTTTGATAATGCAGGCTTGCAAGTAGGATTGACAGAAGCGGAAGTTACAGGGGCTTTATTGTGCCTTGACGTCACAGAAGCAGTGGTAGACGAAGCCATAGCGTTAGGTTATAACTTGATTGTATCGCACCATCCACTCATTTTCCGTGGATTCAAATCATTGACAGGTGCGAATTATGTCGAGCGATGTGTCATGAAAGCTATTAAACATGATATTGTGGTATATTCTGCACACACCAATCTTGATAATGCTGTCAATGGCGTCAACTACAAGATGGCAGAAAAGATAGGCTTGCAAAATATTTCTTTTTTGGAATCCAAAACAGATTGCGAACCTTTACAGGCTGGTGCTGGTGTAGTAGGAGTACTGCCAAAGGCTGAAAAAGATAGACCTTTTTTGCAGCGTATTAAACAGATATTCCATGTAGGATGCGTAAAACATACTGCCTTGAATGGTAGGATGATACAGAAAGTTGCCTTGTGTGGAGGAGCAGGAGCCTTTCTCATAGAAGAAGCCATTGAAACTGGGGCTGATGTGTTTATTACAGGTGAAATTAAGTATCACGACTATTTTGGTCACGGCGATGATATTCTGTTGGCTGAAATCGGGCATTACGAAAGTGAACAATATACAAAAGAAATTTTTCAACAACTTATAAGGGAGCAATTTCCGGAGGTGCCTGTAAGGATGACCGAAGTGAATACGAACCCAATTAATTATTTGTAAACATTATGGCAAAAGAGACAAAGAAAGACCCACAGGAATATACTGTGGAAGAAAAATTGAAGACACTGTATCAGTTGCAGACAACCCTGTCGAAAATTGATGAGATCAAGACACTGAGAGGTGAACTTCCTCTGGAAGTAGAAGACCTTGAAGACGAGATTGTTGGTTTGAATACCCGTATCGACAATATTAAGGGTAATATCAATGAACTGCGTCGTGAATTGGTAGGGCGTAAGGCTGATATTGAAAAAGCTAATAATGCTATAGCCAAATATAAGGAACAACTTGACAATGTGAGCAATAATCGTCAGTTTGATTTGCTGACCAAAGAAATTGAGTACCAGCAGTTAGAGGTTGAACTGGCAGAAAAGAAGACTGTTGAAGCAAACGAAGCTTTAGAGGCAAGACAAATTGATTTGGCGCAAGCTATTAAGGACTTGGATGAAAGGAAAAACGATCTGGTTGACAAGAAGTCTGAGTTGGAAGAGATTGTTTCAGAAACCAAACAGGAAGAAGAAAAATTACGTGAAAAGTCTAAAGAGCTAGAAACCAAAATAGAGCCACGATTGCTGCAGTCATTCAAACGCATACGCAAGAATACTCGTAATGGCTTGGGCATTGTATATGTGCAGCGCGATGCTTGTGGTGGTTGCTTCAACCATATCCCTCCACAGCGCCAGTTGGACATCAAGTCACACAAGAAAATCATCGTTTGCGAGTATTGTGGCCGCATCATGGTAGATCCTGAATTGGCTGGCGTAACAGTTACTCCTAAGGAAGCCCCAAAAGAACGAACAAGTAGGAGAAGACGTGTTGCAAAGGAAGGTGAAGAAGCATAATTCCTATTTCTAAGATAATTTATAAAGGCTGTTCAAATAGAGCAGCCTTTTTTAGATTAAAAACGTTGCTGTATTTACCCTTGACTTGCTTCTATACTGCTTCCCTGAGATGATAAAAAATTGTAGTTTGGAATCTCAGAAAGGAAAACATAATCTTTGGTAGTATAGTCCATCTTGCAGCAATAATGGTTCATTCCATTAGTCACCACCAAATAATCAACATGCAGCACCATATTATAACGCATTATCTGGTTAAATACTTTTTGTGTAATGGGTATATCTGCGGCTTTGTACTCCACAATCATACGTGCCTTGAGATTGCGGTCGTATAACACTGTGTCACATCGTTTTGATGTACCATTCAGTGTTACTTCTACTTCGTTTGCTAGCAATTCCTGAGGATAACCTAATTGCTCAATAAGGTAATGCACAAAATGTTGTCTTACCCATTCTTCTGGTGTCAAGGCTACATATTTTCGACGGATTACATCGAAAATCATTTTTTTTGTGCCATCATCTTTCATTTTCACCTCGAAAGTAGGTAGGTTTAACGCTAACATTTGCTATCTTTGTAACATCATAGAGTTTCTTTACAAAGATACGCTTTTTTATGAAAACCAAAGAAGAAATAGTAGCTAATTGGCTTCCGAGATATACGAAGCGACCGTTAGAGGAGTTTGGTAAGTACATTTTGCTTACCAACTTTACCAATTACGTAGAGATTTTTGCCGATAAGTTCAATGTGCCTATTGTAGGTAGAGATGCCAACATGTGTTCAGCTTCTTCTAATGGCATTACTATCATTAATTTTGGTATGGGTAGCCCAAATGCTGCTATCATCATGGACTTACTCAGTGCAGTAAAGCCTAAGGCATGCCTGTTCTTAGGAAAATGTGGTGGAATCGATAAAAAGAACCAATTGGGCGACTTTATCCTGCCCATTGCAGCTATTCGTGGCGAGGGTACTAGTAATGACTATTTTCCACCCGAAGTTCCAGCTCTTCCTGCATTTATGTTGCAGCGTGCAGTTTCTACCGCAATACGCAACTTCGCACACGACTACTGGACTGGTACTATCTATACTACCAACCGTCGTATTTGGGAACACGATGACAATTTCAAAGAATATCTTAAGAAGACGCATGCAATGGGTATAGATATGGAAACGGCCACTCTTTTTACTTGCGGCTTTGCCAACCATATCCCAACAGGAGCATTGTTGTTGGTATCTGACCAGCCTATGACACCAGAAGGAGTGAAAACAGAACAAAGCGATAGGAAGGTAACCTCTAATTTTGTACACGAACATGTTGAGATTGGCATTGAAGCTTTGCGCATGATCATTGAGGAGAAAAAGACTGTTAAACACTTGAAATTTGAATGGTAAGATGGCTAAGCAAGAACTCTCTTTCGACGCAATCATGGCCAGTCTTAAAGCCAGGCAGTTTGCCCCAGTCTATCTGCTGATGGGTGAAGAGGGATATTTCATTGACCAGATATCCAATTACATCATAGACCACATTTTGACTAACGAAGAAAAGGAGTTCAATCTTACAATAGCATATGGCGTTGACGTTGAAGTCGCCTCCATCATCAATGCAGCTAAACGTTATCCCATGATGGCTGAACACCAAGTAGTGGTAGTAAAAGAGGCTCAGAATGTTAGGAATCTTGATGAACTGGCTTTTTACATCCAGAAACCTTTGAAATCAACCATTCTGGTTATTTGTTACAAGAATGGCAGTATTGACCGTCGTAAGAAGTGGGTAGCTGAGGTGGCGAAAGAAGGTGTTGTCTTTGAATCTAAGAAACTGAAAGAATATCAGTTACCTGCCTTCATTAACAACTATATGCGGCAAAAAGGTTTAGAGATGGACCCCAAAGCAACTCAAATGATGGCTGATTACGTGGGTTCCGACTTGAGTCGTATGGCAGGCGAACTGGATAAACTCATTATTACTCAGCCTATAGGACAAAGCATTGTAACTCCAGAACAAATAGAGCATAATATTGGCATTAGTAAAGACTATAATGCCTTTGAGCTGCGTAATGCTATTATTGACAAGGATGTCCTCAAGGCTAATCGCATCATCAAATATTTTGCTGAAAACCCTAAAAGTAATCCTTTTCAGATGAACTTAGCATTATTGTTCAGCTTTTTCTCCAATCTATTCATCGCTTATTACGCGCCAGAAAAGAGTGAAGCGGGGGTGGCTTCCTTCTTGGGGTTGAAATCGGTGTGGACTGCAAAAGACTATGTCTCTGCCATGCACAAGTACTCAGGTATGAAAGTTATGCAGATTCTCCACGAAATACGCATGACTGATGCTCGTTCTAAAGGTGTTGAGAATAATTCTGTGAATGAAGCCGACTTGATGCGTGAACTAGTCTTCAAAATTCTACATTGAAAGTTTAATCTTCATTTCCTTATTACAAAAATAGGATGGGGTGTAAAACTCTGTTAGAATCGCGTTTTTTTAACGACTCGACCAAGTCTTTGGAAAAATCGCAAGGATTTTTATTTTTGCTTCTATAATATTTTTATCCCTTTTCACCGTATTTTAATGTTTACCAAAAGGGGAGTCCTGTATTGTTATAAATGTACGCTTTTGGGATCACTTACTGAGACATTGTTTACCATTTAACCTCCTTTTACATTTACTTATGTATACGTTATCATCGTAATTTTATAATCATAGTGCATGAATGATTGAATAAATCTCAAAATATGCATCATTACAATTATTATCTGTAATGTAGAATTATACAATAAAACCCTTTATACATATATTAGTAATACGTTTAAAGGAATGGTAGTTTGTCAGTATACATCTAATAACCAGTAATATATAATTTTTTGTTAAATTAAACATTGATAATTATCTTAAATCGATGCTTATTATTGTACTAAATGCAGAAATATTGCATAGTATATTTAATTAACAGCTTAAATATCAATTATATATCGTATTTATTTAAATTTAATTCTAATTCTAAAATTATAATTTTTACTATTTCTGCAATTATGTAGTCTATTTATGTATTATTTTTGTTGTATAATTATAAATTGTATTTTTGTAGACATTTATTTGCATTTGTAAATTGAAAATGCTATTTTTGTAGCATTGATGAATACGTTTACAATTATAGTTTTCCAAAATGATGACGATTATAGATAGATTGAAACTGATTTTGGAACGGGTTAATCTTACACCAGGTAACTTTGCTGACAAAATCGGAGTAGCACCTGCTACCATCTCACACATATTAAGTGGTAGAAATAAATATCCAAGTGCAGAAGTCATGTTGCGCCTTCATGAAACTTTTCCAGATATTGATCTTAACTGGCTACTTACAGGCGAAGGTACTTTGGTAAAGGATGATCCAGATTCCATGTTTGCAGGGTCTCTATTTGGCGACAATCTGTTAAATGCCACCAAGAGTACGGCTGAATCAGAAAATCGCAAGGAAAATTCGTTGGAAACGGCAAAAAACACAGATAATCCTATTGTAAAACAGGAGATTATCTATAAAGAAAAGCCTGTCAGAAAAATTGCTGAAATAAGAATTTTCTTCGACGATGGTACTTATGAGACATTTACTCCCAATAAATAGTTGTCGAAACGGCAAAAAAGCCTTATCTTTGCTTTCATAATATAAATGAGTATTATGAAGAAGTTTCTCTTAGACCTCAGGGTGGTGGAGAATTCACGTTTGTCTCCCAACTTTGCACTGTTGAAGTTACAGGCTGATGAACCGCTGCCTGACATGCTGCCTGGGCAATTTGCCGAAATACGCGTGGATGATGCACCTAATACCTTCTTGCGTCGCCCTATTTCCATCAATTTCGTTGACAAGCAACATAATACTGTTTGGTTCCTCATACAGCTTGTAGGTGAAGGCACAAAACGTTTGGCAACCTTGAAATTGGGAGCTGTGGTGAATGTGTTATTGCCTTTGGGCAATGGTTTTGCTATGCCAAAGCAAACTGATGAGAGATTGTTGCTGGTGGGTGGTGGCGCAGGCACAGCCCCCATGTTGTATTTTGGTGAACAACTCATGCAGAGAGGTATCCGCCCTGCTTTTCTACTTGGAGCACGCACAGCTTCTATGTTGCTTCAACTCGATGATTTCTGCAAATATGGTGATGTTTATACCACTACAGAAGACGGTAGTCATGGCGAGAAAGGCTTTGTAACACAACATTCTATTTTGAGTAGCCAGCACTTCGATCGTATCTGCTGTTGTGGTCCCAAGCCTATGATGATCTCTGTGGCTAGATATGCCAAAACCAATGGTGTCACTTGTGAAGTATCTTTGGAAAATAAGATGGCGTGTGGCTTAGGTGCTTGTCTTTGTTGTGTTGAGAATACCCAAGCAGGCAATGTATGTGTATGTAAAGAAGGTCCGGTTTTTAATATCAACGACTTGTTATGGCAGATCTGAAAGTTAATATAGGAACGTTGAGGCTAAAGAATCCAGTGCTAACAGCTTCCGGCACATTCGGTTATGGAGAAGAATTTGCTGATTTTGTCGACCTTACCCGACTTGGTGGTTTCATCGTAAAAGGCACTACTTTGCATCCTCGCGAAGGTAATCCTTATCCTCGAATGGCAGAAACCCCTATGGGTATGCTAAATGCTGTAGGTCTTCAAAATAAAGGTGTGCATTATTTTGTAGAACATATCTATCCACGTCTTAAAGACCTCGATACTAATGTTATTGTCAATGTGTCAGGCTCATCTGTAGAAGACTATCGTGAAACTGCTGCTATCATCAATGGGCTTGAAAATATTCCAGCTATTGAACTAAATATCTCTTGTCCCAATGTTAAGCATGGTGGTATGACTTTTGGTGTCCATCCAGAGGCTGCTGCCGAGGTGGTGTCGGCAGTTCGCAGTGCTTATCATAAGACTTTAATAGTGAAGCTCACGCCAAATGTAACAGACATTACTGAAATAGCTAAGGCCGTTGAAGGTGCTGGTGCTGACAGTATATCGCTTATTAATACTATGCTGGGTATGGCAATTGATGCAGAACGCCGCAAGCCTTTGTTGTCTACAGTAACAGGTGGTTTGTCAGGCCCTTGTGTTAAGCCCGTAGCACTTCGTATGGTGTGGCAGGTGGCAAAGGCTGTTAAGGTACCAGT
The DNA here is from genome assembly GCA_902775375.1 of uncultured Bacteroidales bacterium. GTDB lineage: Bacteria > Bacteroidota > Bacteroidia > Bacteroidales > Bacteroidaceae > Bacteroides. Next base: position 139,785 of record CACYLU010000002.1, read on the forward strand.
TGTAGGTTTGGGTGGTATTATGAACGCTACTGATGCCATCGAGTTCTTACTGGCAGGTGCCACGGCCATTGAGTTGGGCACAGCTAACTTCATTGATCCAGCTATTACGGTCAAGGTGGTTGATGGAATCAACGATTATCTCGATCGTCACGGTTTTAAGTCTGTACAAGAGATTATTGGTGCACTGGAAGTATGATACAGTAGCTGGAAGAAACAATCCAATTAAACAAGCCCAGCAGGTTTCACTCACTTACTCTGGTCTTGTTTTTGTTTTATAAAAACCCAGAGATTTTTTATTGATTTGCTGCATCTGGTCTGAGGAATGAGAATGTGTTGCGATAGGCAACCTCTAAATCAGATAGCATTTGTTTAGAGCCAAACACCTCGATTGTGTACCATCCATCATAACCTGCATCTTCCATTTTTTGCAGTACAGTTGAAATCTTCGAGCATCCCGTTCCTGCAGGTACAGGAGTCATGTCGTCAAGACTGGCACGATCTTTAACATGTACGTGACGCACCTTGTCCTTCAGCGTTTCATATGCCTCTACAGGGTCTTCTTTGGCAAAGGTGAAATTACCTATATCGAAAGCAACACCCAGGCTCTTCGAATTGTTCAGAAGAGTTTGCAAGCGTTCGGTGCCGTAACATAGAGACCCTTCATTATCATAGCTCTCTATCACTAGGTCAATTCCCTCATTCACACATCTATCGGCAAAAGCAGCCACATGTTGACGCACTTTTTCTGCATCTTTAGGAGTCGCATCCTCAGGCAAGACATTGGGCACCAGCATGAGGTGAGGGTAGTTATGCTTCTTGACGAAATTGATAGCAGCATCTTCCAAGTCACCCCATCCTCCGCGGAAGAATCCTCGTGGAGTGTTTGCATCGATGCCGTCAACATGTTTTTCTGCAAGGTAGTTGATGTGAACAATGGCGCATGAGTGGCCAAATCCTAGACTGTCAAGCACATGGATGGCATCTTCCTGGTAAGGGTAAACATCGGCGCCAGCATAGCCCATTTGTCTAACTTTTGCAGCAGCTTCAGTGAATGAGATATTCTCTTGCTGGGCAATGGTGTTGATGTGTACGGCAAATACAGAAATCTTAGCTTCTTTCTGCTCCTTTTGACCTGTGCATGAAAGCAGAGTAAAGAATGTGGCTAATAGTAAAAACAATCTCATAACTTCGTTGGTTTTATTGGTTAATTATTATTTGTTTCGTTATACTTGATGATTACGCAAAGTTATTAAATTTTCATTATAAACTATCATTTTGTTTAATTAATCATTGAATCATATGTTATCATTTCGTGATGTAAAAATATATAAAATATATTTAATATGCAAATAAACTATATATTATTTTTTTAAAATCGTATTATTTTTTCTGGTACCCATTATATATACAAACACTCTTCGCCATTATACCCCCTATAAACCCTTCATTTCGTTTAGAAGAAGTAAAAAGTGGGTTTAGCGGAAGTAAGCGGGCTGTTTAGATGAAGTAAGCGACAGGGCTGCTGGCGCGGCTTCTTTTCGTAGCATATTTGAGAGGAGGCGTATATACGAGATTTATTGACAAATGGATTGGTGTTTTACTTATTCGATTGAGAGTGGTGGTGTGTGTCACGTGTGTCATGTGTCAAGAGTGTCATTAAGCTTTTCGGAATGAAAAACCTTCACTATAAATATATATTATAATATATATTTATAGTGGGTCTGAAAACACTCTTTTTTCAAAAATCCTTAATGACACTAATGACATATGACATTAATGACACAACCTTTTTAATCATCACACTGTTGGCATCCAGTTAACTTGACGATTATAGCACTGCAGGGATCAAGGGTAATAGTGTCACCCTTACCTTTGGGTTGAATCTTGTAAGTTCCCTTGCCTGTATTATACACAATAGTAGCAACTGATGCTCCCTGTGAATTTATAGTGGCCTTTACTTTTTTACCACTTGGGTTGAGTGCCACGATATAATCCTCATAATCAGAACTACGGCGATAAACCATAGGGTAAGGCTGCTCAACATTGCCAACATAATTCCAAGAGCCATCATTGTTCAATGCCTCTGATTGACTACGGAGTTTCAACAATCCCTTCACATAATTAAGTAATGAATTAGGATCTTTTTCTTCGGCTTCAACGGTGATGGTTCCGTGCTCAGTAGCTACTGGAAGATAAAGTTTATCAACGCTTGCAGAAGAAAAACCAGCCGTTTCATTATTAGACCATTGCATAGGTGTACGGCATCCAGAACGAGCGTTACTTCCTTCCTTGCTAGGTAAGCCAAACTGCTGTTTCATACCAATCTCATCGCCATAATAAATGAATGGAGTACCAGGTAGTGTTAGCAGGAATGTCATAGCGACCTTTAGATCTTGCATAGTTCGAGGATCTTGGCTCATGCGTTCCGAATCGTGATTTCCTGTAGGCAATGACAAATAACCAACTTCGCGAGTATTAGTGTAGGTCTTGTCAAATGCTGCTACAAAACCTTTCACTTCTCCTTGTCCAGCTCTGTCAAAATAAGCCTTAGGCATATTGCCTCCACCAAAGGCATTAGTAGTATTAAGCCTGAATAGGTTGATTGCAGAGGCACCTCTTCCTCCTATGCGATAGAAATCAATGTCGAAACCTGCAGGCAAGGATTGCTCGGGATTAAACCACTCGGCAATCAGAGCTCTATCAGGGAAATTCTGATCACGCCATTGACGCATCTCTTGCCACAGTTTGCTGACTTCTTTTTTATCAGGGTCATTCTTGACCAACGATGATGCCAAGTCAACACGGAAGCCGTCGACCCCTTTGCTAAACCAGAACTCCATGATACTTTTAAGTTCTTGGCGAGTAGCTCTTGGTCCAGGTGCAGTAACAGGTTGTTCCCAAGGATGTGTAGGGTCGGGGTTCGCATAGCCGTAGTTCAAAGCAGGCTGGCTCTCATAGAAGTTCTTTTCGTAGTATTTAGCACGAGGAGCATTTGCCTCAACAAATCGTCCGATGGTGCTGGCAGACGGGTCAGGAGCCTCATAACGACGCTTGATTTGTTCTTTCTCGGCATCTGTTATTTCATCGGTCCAGATATAATAATCGCTATAGCGCAAGTCTTTACCACTCTTAGATTGCAAGAACCATTCGTTCTTGTCGCTGGTGTGACCAGCCACTAGGTCGAGACATAGCTTCATGCCACGTTGATGCAATGCATCAGCAAGATGCACCAAATCGGTATTGGTGCCAAAGCGAGGATCAACCTTATAGAAATCAATTACATCGTAACCACCATCTTGCCAACCTGATACGTATATTGGGTTAAGCCAAAGAGCTGTTATGCCCAAGGATTGTAGATAGTCAATCTTAGAGGTAATTCCTGGAAGGTCACCTATACCATTGCCGTCACTATCCATATAGCTGGACGGATAAATCTGATAGAATACGGCTTTTTTTAGCCATTCAGGGCCAGCTTCAGCCTTTATTTTAACTGGGAATATAATGGTTGCAAAAAGCAACAATAATAATTTGATTTTCATAATATTTATGTGTTTATTTTCTAACAATTACACTACCATTTGCCTGATGGGTAGCCAAAATCAAGACTTCAGCTATTTGAACATGGGCAGGAGCATTAGCTGCATAAACAGCTACATCGGCAATATCATCGCCAGTTAAAGGGGTAATTCCTTTGTAAACATTGGCGGCTCGATCATTATCTCCATGAAAACGGGTTTTGCTGAAATTTGTTTCTACGAGACCTGGTTTCAGGTTGGTCACTCGTATAGAGGTATCTGCCACATCAATGCGCAATCCATCACTTAAAGCTTTTACAGCAGCTTTGGTGGCACAATAGACGTTACCACCAGCATAAGCAGCATCTCCTGCCACAGAGCCGATATTGATGATGTGTCCGCTATTGCGTTTCACCATGTTTGGCACAATAAGTCGGGTCATGTTGAGTAGGCCTTTGATGTTGGTATCAATCATAGTTTCCCAATCTTCAAAGTTGCCTTCATATTCGGGCTCTAATCCAAGTGCCAAGCCTGCATTGTTTACCAGCACATCAATATTTTGCCAATCTTTAGGCAATTCGTCCAGACATTGTTTGGCCTTGTCGCGATCACGCACATCAAAAGTTAGTGCTAATATCTCAACGCCCTTGGCTTTGAGCTCTTGGCAGATAGCAAATAGGCGTTGTTCATTTCTGCCAGTAAGAATCAGCTTGTCACCATTCTCGGCAAACTTACGAGCACAAGCAAGTCCAATGCCGCTTGTAGCTCCTGTTATCAAAACAATTCTATTCATATATAAATATATTAAATATTTTGTTAATTATACAAATAATCAAATACTTATATACACCAAAAGAAGATAAATTAGATTAACAACACCAGCCATAAGCAGGCAACGATTGTAAGCAGTTCCATGCGCTCTCAGCACTTTATAATAAAGGAAACTGGCAGGTATTATGATGCCCAATGTCCAATTTATACCAAAAGCTAGCCACGCAAATAGAGGCATGAGTACAACAATGATACCGAATAATAACAAGGCATATTTCTTACCAAATCGAACAGGGATGGTACGTTTGCCAACCAAACGGTCATCATCTATATCACGGATATTATTGATGGCCAGTACGCACATAGATATCAAACCACAGACAGCTCCAGCATATACTGACGTCAATTGCTTGAAATTAAAAGGCAAATCAGCTACCTTGTATTGCAACCACTCGGTTCCCCAGGATGCAATGACACCATAATAAAGGAATACAAATATGTCGGCAATACCAAGATAGGAGAGGGAATAGGGGGTTGCTGTGTAAAGCCATGCAAACAAGATGGCAGTCAAGCCTATCAGAAAGATAGGCCAACCACCTATCTGGCAGAGTATCAGCCCCAAAACAAGGGCTATAGATAAGGTGATTATGCATGCCATTCGCATCTGATTTTCATTTACAGTCCCTTCAGCTAATGCTCGTTTGAAACCAACTCTGCCTTTTTTGTCGGTACCACGCTTGTAGTCATAATAATCATTTATGAGATTGCTCAAGATTTGTAATGCAAGAGAGCACAAAATGGTAAAAATGGCAGTAAGATGACCACGCCAGTTAAATGAGCCAATGTGATGACTTGCCACCAAAAGGCCTACTAATACAGGGCATAACGATGCAAATAGCGTTTGCGGACGGATAATTCGAAACCAAAGGAAGAATTGTTTCATGATAATAGTTGAAAACTTATTATGACACTTTAGTTGCTGTATATATGGTAGTTATACCAAAAGTAATGGGTTTGTAAGAAACCTGACTAAAACCGACCTCTTTAAGGTGGTCACACATCAGTTTGCCCCAAACAAAGTTCTTTACACTACGATTCAAGTAGGTATATGCAGTCTTATCCTTACTAAAAAAATGTCCTACAGCAGGCAATATATGCGAGAAATACAAGTCGTAAATCCATGCTATTAGCTTGTTGTCAGGATGTGAGAATTCCAAAATCATGAGTTGTCCGCCAGGTTTAAGTACACGAAACATCTCTAAAAGGCCTTCGTCAAGATCAGAGAAATTACGTACACCATAGGCACATGTAACGATGTCATAGGTATCTGAACCAAATGGGATGTCGAGTGCACTTGCATGCATAAAGGTAATGACTTGTTGTAGTTCTAACTTTTTGACTTTTTCCTCACCGATACGCATCATTTCTGTTGAAAGATCAATACCTGTAATGGTGAATGTTGCATGCTTTTCTCTCAATTGACGAGCCAATTCAATGGCTAAATCTGCAGTACCAATCGCGACATCAAGACATTGATAATCAAAATCTTTATGCTTAACAACAATGGTATTGACGGCTTTCTTGCGCCACAACTTGTCAATATTCAGTGAAAGCAGGTGATTCAAAAAGTCGTACTTGCCAGCAATACGGTCAAACAAAGATCCTATGTTGTGCTTTTCATTCATTTTTATTCAATAAATCTGGCCGCAAACGTTTAGTACGTTCTAGCGACTGTTCCATTTCCCATTCTTTAATTTTCGCTTCATTGCCAGATAGCAGAACATCAGGCACTTTCCAACCATTATACTCAGCCGGGCGGGTATAAACAGGAGCTGCCAACAGGTTGTCCTGAAAAGAATCGGAGAGTGCTGATTGCTCATCACTTATAACACCAGGGATAATGCGTACAATTGCATCAGCCATCACAGCAGCTGCTAGCTCACCGCCAGTCAGTACATAGTCGCCAATGCTTACTTCTTTGGTGATAAAATGTTCACGAATACGGTAGTCAATGCCTTTGAAATGGCCACAGAGAATAATGATATTCTGCATAAGAGAAAGCGAGTTAGCCATTGGCTGACAGAACTGTTCACCATCAGGTGTGACAAATATTACCTCGTCATAATGTCGTTCTGCCTTAAGTGAATTGATGCAGCGTTCTATAGGTTCAATCTTCATCACCATACCTGCAAAACCCCCAAATGGATAGTCATCTACACGGCGATATTTATCAAGTGTATAGTCTCGAAGATTGTGAATGTGAATTTCTGCCAAGCCTTTGTCTTGAGCTCGTTTTAAAATGGAACAATTGAAGAATCCTTCAATCATTTCTGGATATACAGTAATAATATCGATTCTCATGTTGGTTGGTATTTTTTAGTAATTGCAAAGATACATATTGTAGGAAATAAATCCAAACTCTTTTGAAAAAACGGGGTTATAATTACAATGACAACTTAAACACATAATCACAATTATGTTTAATATAAAACATACAAAAAACTACCCTTTTACGAAATAAAAAGAATTTTGTTTATTAAGCTTTGAATGAATCTAAGAACATAAAAAAATCTCCATGATTTCCCATGGAGATTTATACGATATAAAAATATGTTTTTATTTTTGTGCACAGTCTTCAAGGATCTGCAATGCTCTATCTAGAACGGTTGTATCATCAATTACGACAATTCCACCATCAGGACCTGGTTCTACATGTATACCAACAGCCATGCCTTCTTTATAGTTGTCACCACCAAAAAAGTTCCTAACTGTTTCTACGTCCATACCAAGTTCCTCAGCTATGCGATGCATGCTACCATCTGGTAATGAATCCTTGATTCTGCGAAGCTCATTAAATGTCATTTTCTTCATGATTTTATCCTTTTTATATTTTATTTTTTGCGAAAATACAGAATTAAAAACTATCTACAAAACTTTCTGTAGTATTTTTACTTCTCTTAGATGATTTCTATTGCACTTACAGGAATCCAGCCCACTTTACCATCCTCCAACGTGATTTCTTTCCAATCCTTCATGCTGTTATCCTTGATGAAGACTTTGCGGCCTTCGTGGATAACAAACAAACTAGTGCCTTCTTCGTTTGGTGTACTACGTACGGTAACACTTGGTGAAAGAACGATGGCATCAGTACGATGGTCTATTTTCCCCTTCTGTTCAAATGCAAACAAATTAGTTATAACACACAAAATCAACGAGATAAATGCTGTAAAGAAACCTATTTTACGCCATCTTACACCTTTGGTAAATAAATAGATTGCCAAAGCAGCCAAAGAACATAAAAAGAATACAACACCCAATCCACCCCATGTATCTACAGGTAGCATGTTAATCAGTGCACGTGTCCATGCTACGAAAAACACTTTAGGATTGGGGTTGACTTTATCTATAGTCTTTGCACGGGCAATATCGAGATTAGCGCTCACATCGGCATTTCCAGGTTGTAATAGCAAGGCACGCTCATAGTTTAGTATCGCCCTGCCTAATTCGTCTTGCTTAAAATATGCATTGCCCAAATTGTAATAAATCTCGCCAGACTCACCGTCTTGCAACAAAGACTCGTATATTTCGATGGCTTGGGCATAATCTTTATTAATATATGCGCTATCGGCCTGAGCTTTTGTTTGTGCCCATAATGAGGAAGCGGTGAAAAGCAATGCAAAAAATATGATATTATACTGCTTCATAATCATTTTAATGTTTGATGGTATTTTCCATTTTACCTATAGTATCGAGTGCCGAAGTATAGACTTTATCCATGTTCTGATTTTTCTCCTCGCCTGGTGCAAAGCGGGCAAACTCGCAAGTATTGAGTATGTCAATAAACTCTTTGATTACCTCCTGTGGAACCTGGTGATCTTGAAGCTGACCTTCAATATTGTCTTTTGAGAGCAATGATGATGGTATATTGAGTTTGTCGCTCGTATAGCCCCAGAGCGCTTTGAGCACCTCATCGTAGAACTGGTCACTATTACTATTAGCCAACAACTTGCCTGCTTCCTTCATGCGTTTAAGTGCCACCTTATTGGCTTTCTTGTTCTTCATTTTGATAACATTGGCATTTTCGGCAATCTGACGGCGGTAGATAATGAAGAGAACTATAAAGATAGCCAATGGTATAATATAAAACAGCCAATATCCCAATGAGTTAAAGAAATATCCATTTCGAGGCCGTAGCTTTACGTCGTTCTGCTTGATAAAACGAATGTCTTCGTTCAGTATGCGCAAATCTTCCTTATTGTTAAAGTTTGATACTGTCTGGGTAGTAGTGCCATCACCTTTATCTACCTGTAATTCATATGAATCAGTGGTAAGTGTTTTATAGCTCTTTGTCTTGGTGTCAAAAAAGCTGAACTTCAATGCAGGAATCTTGAATGTGCCTGCATTACGAGGGATGAAAAGATACTCAATGGTCTGACTTCCAGAAAGACCAGTACTTGTCAAGCGGAACTGATTATCAACCTTTGGGTCGTAAATCTCGAAATCTTCAGGGAATTTCACCTCCGGCGCCTTAATGAGCTTAAGATTGCCTACGCCATTGATATTAAGTCTCAGAGTCACAGCATCGTTAGCCTTAATATGATTACTGCTTATGGATGAACTGATGCTGAAATCACCCACTCCACCAGTGAAACCTTCTGGCTTGCCACTTGGCAAAGGGTTGACAGTGATAAGAATCTTTGGCGTGGTAAGAGTCTTCTTGATTTCTACATAGGTATTGCCACGATTGAAAAATGCATCGAAAGGATCGATAGCTTCTGTAGCACGTGCCACCGAAGCATCGAAACGGGCGCTTTCAATCTCTAGTTGACCAGTTTGTTGTGGGAACAGTACGAATTGACGATAGATGGTGGAGCGATAGTTGCGACCACGATAGTGCTCAAGTTCCCAATGACGATCGTTAGGAAGTTCTACCTCCTGTGACTGGAATCCTTTGAAATCAGGCAGTTTTACATTATCGAATCCACGCAGGTCAACAGCCGCATAAATCTTATATGTCAACAAAATAGCTTCCTGCTCATAGACAGTAGTTTTGCTGGTAGTACTGGTAACAAATAAGTCGGTAGCACTTAGAGTCGCATTGTTTCGGCCTGAACTTTGGCCATCATTACCACTAACGCCCCCTATACCATTGGCTTCGTCTTTAGGCAGAACTTTCACTTTTAATGGCACCGATTCTACCTCTTTGCCATCAGCTACAGCTGTTGCACCAGGGATGGTAAATGTTCCTTCCTTATTGGCCATTAAGATATAAGTAAAGGTGATGCTACTTGTTGAAGTTGTTTTGCCATTAATCATCTGCACGCTACTTTGTTGTGACCTACTAGGCCCCATGAGAACATCGAAATCTTTGATTTCGCCGACTCTGAAGTCGCGCACATTCTGTGTATTGATGGTGAATGACAATCTGAATTGGTCGCCTACAGCAACAGCATCAGGTGCATTGGCCGTGATGCCCACTTGGTCGGCAGCATGGATGCCTATCTGCACCCATATATTCAAAATTATCCAAATATAGAAAGCTTTCTTCATAATCGTTTACCAGTCTTTTTCTAGCTTTCGGCCCTTGAGCACTTGCTGTTTCTTAACCTTATCTTGTACGTCTTTTTCATCTTGCATAGCAGATCTAAGCAATTGCTCTGCATTTTCTTTCGACATCTGGTTCTCGTCTTGTTGTTGATTCTGTTGTTCTTGTTGCTCCTGCTGCTTTTCCTGTTGTTGCTGTTGTTGTTGCTGCTGTTGTTGCTGTTGTTGGTCGTTGTTACCACCTTGTTGTTCTTGGTCTTTCAGTAGTTTCTGACAGAGAGCCAGGTTATACCTTGTCTCATGATCAGCAGGATTATTGCGCAACGATTCCTTATATGCTTCAATGGCTTGTTGGTATTGTTTAGCACCTTGTAATATCACGCCTGCATTGTGATATATAGAAGCAAGCTTACCTTTGTCATGCTCCATCTTAGATGCTGCTTCAAATTCCTTCATTGCCTCTTGAGGCTTGTTTTGGAAGAGCAACGCATTGCCTAAATTGTATCTTGACATAGCAGAAGTAGGCTTTGCCTCAAGTGCCTTGCGATAACTCACTTCGGCATCTACGAATGCACTGTCGTGGTATTGCCTGTTGCCTTTACGTAGGTAGTCACGTTCTGCCTTCTGTGCAAAGGTGTTGGATACCATCGAGCAGGCTAGTATGAACAATGTATATGTCAATGCGCGTATTTTCATTTTTCGAAAAGATGTATGTTATTAAATAACGGGTTCTGTCGCTCCATGATAAGTAGTTCTACCAACAAGAATAACAACAACAGCCACGCAACTGCTTGGAACTGTTCATTGTAATCAGAATAAACCTGTGTCTCAATATCTGCTTTAGCCAATTTATCAATGGCCTGTTGAATAGCACGCTGAGCTGTATTGGTGTTATCCACCCTAACATATACGCCATTACCAGCCTTTGCCAGTTCCTGACACATAGCTTCATTGAGTTTGGTCACCACAATGTTACCCTCTTTGTCTCGGCGAAAATCGCGAGAATCAGTTATTGGAATGGGAGAACCTTCAGGTGAGCCTATGCCTAAAACATTTATTTGTATATTTTTGTCAGTTAGTTCTTTGATGGCTTGTTCTACCCCACCCTCATGGTTCTCACCATCAGTGATAAGTATAATGGTACGACCCACCTCGGGTTGTGTTGTAAAACTTCGATTAGCCAATGTAAGAGCTGCTCCTAAATCGGTACCTTGTCTGGTGATAAGTTCCGGTGTGATGGATTCCAGGAACATTTTGGCAGAAATATAGTCACTGGTAATTGGCAATTGGACGAATGCATCGCCCGCAAATACTATTAGTCCCACTTTATCTTGCTCCATTTTATCCACCAGTTGTGAGATCAGTCGTTTTGCTTTCTCCAAACGATTGGGTTCAATGTCTTGAGCCATCATTGAGTTGGAGATATCAAGGGCAATCAACACCTCTACACCTTGACGCTTCACAGTTTCAAGGCGAGACCCAAACTGAGGACGAGCAAGAAGTACGGCGAACAAGGCTATGCATACTAATATCAAGGCAAACTTGATGTCTGGGCGACGTTTAGAAACATCAGGCATAAGAGGTGCCATCAATTCCGGGTCGCCAAACTCACGAATAGCTTTGCGACGTTTATAGTTAGAATATATGTATAAAACCGTCAATACTGGCAGCAAAAGCAACAAGTAAAGGTAAAATGGTTCTTCAAATCTGAACATATATCACATTCTCCTTCTTTTATTACACATCATTGTTCCATTAAGGAATCTTCTTCAAAATGGTATTGCGCAGTAGAACTTCTAGCAAAATGCAGAATAATGCTGCTAAAGCAAACCACTCATATTTTTCATCACGCTTACTGAATTGACGAACACTGAGTTTGGTCTTTTCCAATTTATCTATTTCCTGATATACCTCCTCTAACTTTGAATTGCTAGTAGCACGGAAATAGTTGCCTTGGGTAATACTGGCAATTTCGCTCAGCATCTTTTCGTCAATCTCTACAGGCATGTTGACATACTGTACAGTACCTCCGACCTGATAGGGATAAGGTGCCATACCATTAGTGCCCACACCGATGGTATAGACCCTAATGCCGAAACTCTTAGCTATCTCTGCTGCAGTTAGAGGCGAAATGTCACCACGATTATTGGTACCATCAGTAAGAGTAATCACCACCTTGGACTTTGCCTTACTTTCTTTCAGACGGCTCACAGCATTTGCTATACCCATGCCTATTGCGGTTCCGTCTTCAATAAGTCCACACTGCACGTCTTTAATAAGATTGAGCAATACTGTATGATCGACGGTTAACGGACATTGGGTGAAACTCTCACCAGCAAACAATGTAATGCCTATATTGTCATTAGGACGACCGTTGATAAAGTCTGCAGCTACCTGCTTGGCTGCTTCCAAGCGGTTAGGCTTAAGATCTTCAGCTAGCATACTGGTAGAGACGTCGATTGCCAGCATAATGTCAATGCCTTCCATTTCACTATTTTGCCAGCTATTAGTGGTTTGTGGGCGAGCCAGAACCATGATAAGCAAAGCTAATGCTAACATCCTGAGGATGAATGGTGCGTGAATTAGGTAGTTTTTGTATGATTTAGGTGCATCAGCATATACTGACGCGTCAGAGATTTGCAAGGACGCATCAGCCTTCTTACGACTCAGCACATAGCCCACAATTAGAGGAATGAGCAAAAGTAACAAAAACAAATATCCACTATCAGCAAAAACCATTATCTTATTTTATACTAAATTGTTATACAATTCCAAACCAACATATACCAATGATCCAATCAAGAAAATTGAAATAAGCGCAATTCCTACACCTAATAATATCTTGGTGCGTAGTGGACGTTTCTCAACAATGGTGATTTCTGTTGGTTCAGGCTTGGCATTGGGATCTTCGGCCTCACGCGTCTCATTAATGAAATTAATTGCATTCAGCAAGTTGGCATCATTTTCATTCATCATTGGGATGAACTTGGCAAATTTTACCAGGTCAGCAGTCTGCAGCAATGAACGCAGTTCTATCATAGCTTCGGCATCATGGACACTCTCGAGACGGTCGATAATCTGGTCTGTAGTCATCTCCAACGCTTTAAAGCCAAATCTTCTTTCTATATAGGTACGCAATGTATCCGTGAGTTGGGTATAATACTCCTTTTGTAATCCGTGTTGCCAAACTTTCTCGTTACGAATACGATCAATCTCCTGCATAGCTTCCATATGAGGTGGCAACTTGGGCTCAACCTTCACTTTTCGGATGATAGGCTGATTGTCACGGAATCGCTTGATAAAATAAAGTAAAAGGAAAACCGCAGGAACCCACAGCACAACACAAGCAATAATACCATACCAGTCGGACCACATGAAATTAGGCTTCATCACATCTTTAGGGCCGAAGAATTGTTCTGGATGCAAGGTGTCAACTGGCATAGTCATCACTTTAAGCGCTAATGGGTTTGATTTATATATGTCATCTTCTACTTTAACCTCCATTGGGGGCAGATAATACAGAGCCGAATCAAATGAAGTTATTGTATACACCTCTTTGATGAGCATACGCTTATTATCATTGATGTATTGAGTATCTGGTTTGGCCACATCTAACACTTCGACACCTCTAACCAGTGTGTCGGGATAGACAGGTAACTGAAGGCGTTTATCAGAATCAAGTGATACCTGCAGGGTGATATGAGCCTGCTCGCCAATCAGCAATTCCAGTGAGTCTATGGATGCTTCGACAGATACCTGAGCAACTGCAGGTAAAAGAAAGCAGGTGATGAATGTCAATACTATTAATAGTCTCTTCTTCATTTCAAACACTTAGTTTCGTTGTGCAAACAAACTCATAAGGGATTTCACATAGTCTTGATCCGTCCGGATAGACACACTATCAACATTACTCTTCTGAAAAATATCATCAAGTGCTGTTTTCTGTGCTATCCACCAATCGTGGTGGGCTTTACGCACTGCTTTCGACGAAGTGTCAATCCATTGTTCTATCCCTGTTTCTGCATCCTTTACCTTCATCAGTCCTACAGCTGGCAACTCTTCCAAACGTCTATCATACACTTGCAACGCTACCACGTCGTGTTTCTGGTTGGCTATGGTCATCGCATTCTTGAAGTCCTTGCGGTCAATGAAGTCTGAGAGTACAAAAGCAGTACAACGGCGTTTCATGACATTGGTAAGGTATTGCAGCCCCATCTCGATGTCGGTCTTTTTACTTTCTGGATGAAAGTCTATCAGTTCTCTGATGATATACAGAATGTGTTTCCTGCCTTTCTTGGGAGGGATGAATTTCTCAATCTTGTCGGAGAAGAAGATGACACCTATTTTATCATTGTTCTGCATAGCAGAAAAAGCTAAGGTAGCTGCAATTTCAGTTACCATATCACGTTTCATCTGCTTCACAGTGCCGAAATCCAGACTTCCGGAAACATCTACCAGCAACATCACTGTGAGCTCTCGTTCTTCCTCAAACACCTTGACATAGGGTTTGTGAAAGCGTGCAGTCACATTCCAGTCTATATCACGAATATCATCACCATATTGGTATTCGCGCACCTCAGAGAAAGCCATACCCCTACCCTTGAAGGCAGAATGGTATTCGCCTGCAAAGATATTGTTTGACAAACCACGGGTCTTGATCTCAATACGACGGACTCGCTTTAATAATTCGGTAGTTTCCATAAGCTGAACAGCTTGTTATCAAGGCACTTTAACCTCGTCCAAAATCATGCTTACAATTTCATCAGCAGTAAGATTGCTTGCCTCTGCTTCGTATGACAGTCCGATACGATGGCGCATAACATCGTGAGCCACAGCACGTACGTCTTCAGGGATGAGGTAGCCGCGATGTTTGATGAAAGCATAACTACGAGCAGCAAGAGCTAAGTTGATAGATGCACGTGGTGAACCGCCAAAGCTTATCATACCCTTCAATTTGTCCAAGCCATACTTCTCAGGATAACGTGAAGCGAACACGATATCTAGGATATACTGTTCTATCTTTTCATCAATATACACCTCGCGAACCAACTTGCGGGCTTCAATAATTTCTTGTGCAGAAAGTACTGGCAATATGTTAATTCTTTCACCATTAATATTTTGGCGGATAATAAGTTTTTCTTCATCGAGTTTTGGATAGTCAATAACAACCTTCAGCATGAAACGGTCCACCTGTGCCTCAGGCAACTGGTAAGTACCCTCCTGCTCAATAGGATTTTGAGTAGCCAATACAAGAAAAGGTTCTGGCAATTTAAACGTTTCACTGCCAATAGTTACCTGGCGTTCCTGCATAGCTTCCAACAAAGCGCTCTGTACTTTAGCTGGGGCACGGTTTATTTCATCTGCCAGCACGAAATTGGCAAATACAGGACCTTGTTTTACTTGGAATACTTCATCTTTCTGACTATATACCATAGTACCGATAACGTCGGCAGGCAACAGGTCGGGTGTAAACTGAATGCGACTGTATTTTGCATCAATCAATGATGCTAGCGTTTTAATGGCCAATGTCTTTGCCAAACCAGGAACACCTTCCAGTAGTACGTGACCGTCAGAAAGCAAACCAATCAACAAAGATTCTATCAAGTGTTTCTGTCCTACTATCGTCTGGTTCATGCCAGTAGTAAGATGCGTAATGAATGCGCTTTTGTTCTCTATCCGCTCGTTCAATTCGCGGATATTAATTGAATCTGCCATAGTTTTATATCAAAATTATACGTTTGTTTTAATTTGGGCTCAAAAATACTGCTTTAGATGAAGCCTAGCAACTATTTTGTATTAAAAAAACTAATAAAGTGTTCAGTTTAATCTACTTTTATACTGTTTATCATTTCATAAAAAAGAAGTAACCATTTATGGCTACTTCTTAACAACTCTTGGTATTTTAAGTTTGGTGCCCACAGGCACATTATCGGGATCTTTTATAACATCTCTATTGTATTCAACGATAAAGATATACTTTGAGTTGGCATTATAATATTTTCTTGAAAGGGCAAAAAGTGTTTCACCTTTCTGAAGCACATGTTCTTCTATCACTCCGTTAACAACGTATTCCGTATTACCCACCTTGAAAGTAGTAGCATTAGTCGTTGGTCTAGAGGTTGAAACCGGAGCTACAGGTTTCGATACAGAAGTATTGGTAGTTGATGCACTCTGAGACTGCGTTGCTACAGCTGATGATGGTTGCGAAGCGGAAGGAGTTGCAGATTGAGTTTCAACTTTAGGAACAGATTCTTCCCTAACAGATATAGGCTCCGTTACTACCTTTTTTGTGGGTTGTTGAATCTGGTCTTCTGCTGATGCTGTAACATCTGCAGCTGCAGCCTCTTCAAAAGTCGTTTCCTCAATCTTTTCAGCTGATTGCCTCAAGGCATTGATCTGAGAAGATGGTGGCACAGGGTTTTCTTCTTTTTTCACCATATTAGGATAAAAGAAATATGCCAATATACCCAGGCAAAGCATAACGAGAAGTACAGCCGAAAACATCATATAAGGAGTGGACGAATTCTCGGCTTTCTTTGATATTTCCTTACGTTTTTCTTCAGTCAACTTCAAGGCCATCACTTCTTGTTGATGACTTACGGGCTGGTCTTTTTTCTTGATTGCTTCGTCATCGAATATTGGGAGAATCTGAACATCAACAGAATCCTCTGCCACTGGAGTTTCTGTTAAAGTCTCATTCTCGGTTGTTTCGTCAGCAGATAGACTCTCATCCACATCTTGTTCTTCATGTTTTACTTCTTCAGTATGCGGATCCTCAATGACAGTTTCTTTAAATGAAGTCTCATTCTCTTCAGGAGCAACAGCCTCTTGCTTCGACACTTTACTAGCCGAGTCCTCTGCAATATGTTTTTCTTTTAAAAGTTCATCTTGAGTATTATTGACTTCCTGTATGATAGTCTCCTCATCAGGTAATTCGTCCGAGAGGGCTTCTGTTAGGTTAACTTCTGGGGCATCAATGGGAACACCTTCTTCGAGTACTACTGTTTGAAATGCAGAAAATGGCTTATTGACGGCTTCTTTTATATTGTTATCTGGAGTAAATGTTACTTTTGTATGTCCTTGTATTTCAAATCGTTCACCAGTGTTTACGTTGATACTTTCACGGCTATCGACCTCTATCAGTTTGAATGTGCCAAACCCTTTGATCTTAACGTATTTGTCTTTTTCAAGACCTTCTTCTATTATTGAGAAGAATTCTTTGACAAAAATTTCTGCATCTTTTTTGTTGATGCCATAGTTCTCAGCTAATTCGTCTGTTATATTCTGTATGTTTAGTTTTTCGTTCATCGCTTTTTATTTGAATTTATCTTTCAAAATATTGCTTGGCCTGAAAGTAAGAACCAATTTAGGGGGTACCAGCAAACGTTGTTTGGATATTGGATTGACTGATATACGTTCTAACTTCTTCCTGACTTCGAACGCACCAAAGTTCTGTATGGCTATACTATCATTGTTTTGCCATTTTTCTGTCATGATCTGTGTTAAAGTGAATATCAAATCAGCCACTTCTCTGGATGAGTTTTCACTTCTACGAGACAATTCTGCAATAAATTCCTTGTTGTTCACGGTATACAGAAATAAAGAAATAACGTTTTCCGATTGTAAAATAAACGATTTCTTCGAAGATTTGAAAATGTTTTGCAAAAAAAATCACAGAATTTGGCCAAATAGATCATAATCTTCGGCTGAAGTAATTCTAACTGTATAGAAATTACCAATTTGAAGTGCTTTTTCAGGTTTGTCAATCAGCACTTCTGGATCCACCTCTGGCGAATCAAATTCTGTGCGCCCCACATAGTATTCACCTTCTTCTCTGTCAATTATTACCTTCATCATCTGCCCCACCTTGGCGTTGTTCAAGTCAGCAGAGATTTCCTGTTGGATAGCCATGAGCTCATCAAGTCGTTGTTGTTTCACTTCCTGTGAAATGGCATCTTTGTAATGTGTAGCTGCATAAGTGCCTTCTTCTTCAGAATAAGCAAAAGCCCCCATCCTATCGAACTTTATATCACGCACAAACTGTTTGAGTTCCTCAAAGTCTGCTTCAGTTTCCCCAGGATGCCCCACCATCAGTGTAGTGCGAATATGTATGCCAGGCACCTCTTTTCGCATGGTTTCAATCAGCTGATAGGTTTCAGCTTTAGTAACATGGCGATGCATCAAATCTAACATATGATCACTGATGTGTTGCAATGCAATATCAAGATAACGGCAAATGTTAGTATGTTTACGCATAACCTTCAACAATTCCAATGGGAAATGTGAAGGATAGGCATAATGAAGTCTAATCCATTCGACACCAGAAACCTGCGCAATCTTATCTACCAATTCTGCTATCATCTGCTTTTGGTAGAGGTCGATGCCATAATACGTCAATTCTTGTGCTATGATTTGGAATTCTTTCACACCTTGCGCTACCATGTTGTTCACTTCGGCAAGTATATCTTCCATAGGACGCGAATGATGTGTGCCTGTAATAATAGGAATGGCACAATAGGAGCAATGTCTGTCGCATCCTTCTGAAATCTTGAGGTAAGCATAGTGTTTGGGAGTTGTGAGCAAACGCTCTCCATAAAGTTCTTTACGCTCTGCTGCACCTAAATCTTGTAGTAGTCCAGTCCAGTCGAACTTACCATAAAATTTGTCAACTTCAGGTATTTCTTTTTGAAGCTCTTCTCTATATCTTTGTGAAAGACACCCCATCACATATAGTTTCGATATCCTTCCCTCCTGTTTAGCCTGGACATAGTCTAATATCATGTTGATTGACTCCTCTTTAGCGTCACCAATAAAGCCACAAGTGTTGATGACGGCAATCTTGGCTTTAGGAGCTGCTGGGTCGTGATTGGGGTTGAAGCCTGCTGCTTTGAGCATACCCATCAACCTTTCTGAGTCCACTAAATTTTTTGAACAGCCTAATGTGATGATATCTATGTCTTTCTTCCTCATTTAGCTTCACCAAAAAGAGAATCGACAAATTCGTTCCTCCGGAACACTTGCAGGTCTTCCATACCTTCACCTAATCCAATATATTTTACTGGTATCTTAAACTGGTCGGAAATGCCAATTACTACACCACCTTTAGCTGTTCCATCCAGTTTTGTAACAGCCATTGAGGTTACTTCGGTAGCTTTAGTAAACTGTTTGGCCTGCTCAAAAGCATTCTGTCCAGTAGAGCCATCAAGCACCAACAGCACTTCTTGCGGAGCATCAGGAACAACCTTCTTCATGACGTTCTTGATTTTGGTAAGCTCATTCATCAAACCAATCTTATTATGCAGTCGGCCTGCTGTATCGATAATCACTACATCGGCATCGTTGGAAACAGCAGAACTCAGTGTATCAAATGCCACAGAGGCTGGATCTGAACCCATCTGTTGTTTAATAACAGGCACACCAACTCGATCGCCCCATATTTGTAATTGTTCAATTGCCGCTGCCCTAAAAGTATCGGCAGCTCCCAGATAAACTTTCTTGCCAGCTTTCTTGAACTGATATGCTATTTTACCTATAGTCGTAGTCTTACCCACTCCATTCACGCCTACTACCATTATGACGTAAGGTTTGCTTTTAAGTGGGGCTTCGAAATCGTCTACATCATCAGTATTGTTTTCAATGAGTAATGCAGAGATTTCAGACCTGAGGATTTCATTGAGTTCAGACGTATTCATGTATTTATCTTGTGCCACACGTTGTTCGATGCGCTCAATGATCTTCAACGTGGTTTCTACACCTACGTCAGATGTTATGAGCACCTCTTCAAGGTTGTCGAGCACTTCATCGTCCACCTTAGACTTGCCAGCTACAGCACGCGCTAACTTGCCAAATACACTTTCTTTGGTCTTCTGCAAACCTTTGTCTAAAGTTTCTTTCTTTTCTTTTGAGAATAAACCGAAAAATCCCATAAACGAATATAATTTATCTAACTGCAAAGTTACGGAAAATCGAGAGCAGAACAAAATAAGCTTGCTTATTTTTATATAAAAAAAGACTCCCTTACTGTTTTGTAAGGAAGTCTTATATATTTATCAGTAAAAAGAAGTCAGTTATTTATTTTTTGAAGAAATCCTGTACCTTCTCATTCTGTACCATCTGCTCATCAAAGATATATGCACCAGTCTTAGGTGACTTAACCATCTTGATTACCTTGGAATATGCGCGACCCTCTTTTGAGCCTGTCTGCAATGTAGCGACTGTTTTCTTTGCCATGGTAGTATTCTATTTATTTAATTTCCTTATGTATTGTCATTCTCTTGAGAATAGGGTTGTACTTCTTCAGTTCCAGTCTCTCAGGAGTATTTTTCTTGTTCTTAGTAGTGATGTAGCGAGAAGTACCGGGCAGACCACTGTCCTTCATCTCAGTGCATTCAAGAATAACCTGCACTCTATCGCCTTTTGATTTCTTTGCCATAACTTCTTTTCTCCTTTAATTTTTTAACCAACAACTTTAATAGACTTCCAATCGCAATAGCCTTTCTCAACAGCCTGCTTTAAAGCAGCGTCCAGACCCATCTTGTTGATTGTTCTTAAACCGTTAGCACTCAACTTCAAGCTAATCCAACAGTCCTGCTCTACATAGTAGAACTTCTTTGTAAACAAGTTCACATCAAATGTTCTTTTAGTTCTTCTCTTTGAGTGTGAAACGTTGTTGCCAATCATGGCTTTCTTTCCAGTAATTTGACAAATCTTTGACATCTTATATAATCTTTTTAATTAGCAAATTTTGATGGTTTCACCAAACAGGCTGCAAAGTAACTACTTTTTTTCTTATCCACCAAGTTTTTAAGCAAATAATTCTCGTTTTTCTTTCTTTTTTTATGCTTTCAAGAGTTCTGATAGCAAATTGAGGGCTTGTTTGATGGCTCTTTCTATGTTTTTCAGTCTTCCTTCGTCACCTGTCTGCTTGAAAGTAACTATTTTATTTCCCCATGCAGCAGCTATCCAAATAGTGCCAACTGGCTTCCCTGGTTCTTCGCCACCAGGGCCAGCGATGCCAGTAGTAGCCATCGCGCAATCGGTTTTCAGCGATTTCATCGCTCCTTTTACCATTTCTATTACTGTTTGCTCGCTCACTACACCATATTTATATATAGTATCTGGATTTACACTCAACAATTCTTCCTTTACATCGTTCTGGTACGAAACGATTCCACCTCTAACATAGGCAGAACTACCAGCCACTGAAGTTAGTCGAGCAGCGATTCCCCCACCCGTACAACTTTCAGCAGTTGAAACTGTAAGACCTTTTTCTATTAATTGCTTGCCTAATTTTTTCTGTATGCTCTCCATTTCATTATATCTCTTAAAATTTTCAAAAACTGATTATCTCTTTTGACAATCAAGCTTAGTCGGAGTAAAAGCACGGTTTAGCGGAAGTAAACCCTCCTTCAGCTACCGCTAAGCGTTGAAATTATCATGAGAATTTCTTAGTTTGCTAGTATCAAGCTCCCAGTTAGATAGTATCAAACACTAAGGCTACTTGCTTCTGACAACTATTTCAGATGCTGACACGAGAATATGCTGGTGCATCTATCGGACAGAAATCCTTATCTTGGTACTTGTAATAACCAGTAATAGCTATCATAGCTGCATTATCGGTAGTGTAGCTGAACTTGGGAATAAAGATTTTCCATCCAAAACGCTGGGCATGATCTCTAAAAGCATTACGTAGGCCGTTATTGGCAGAAACACCTCCTGCCAAAGCCACTTCCTTGATCTTGTATTGTTTAGCAGCCTTGCGCAATTTATCCATCAAGATATCAACAATAGTTGCTTCCAATGATGCTGCTAAGTCGGTTTTATGGTGCTCAATGAAATCAGGATCATCTTTCAGCCAGTCCTTCAGGGAATACAGGAAGGAAGTTTTTAGCCCACTAAAGCTGTAATCCAGTCCTGGAATATGTGGCTTGCTGAAAGTGAATGCCTTAGGGTTGCCCTGACGAGCCAGT
The DNA here is from genome assembly GCA_902775375.1 of uncultured Bacteroidales bacterium. Classification (GTDB taxonomy): domain Bacteria; phylum Bacteroidota; class Bacteroidia; order Bacteroidales; family Bacteroidaceae; genus Bacteroides. Next base: position 161,584 of record CACYLU010000002.1, read on the forward strand.
TTATCGATGATAGGACCACCTGGATAGCCCAACCCCATCACCTTAGAACATTTGTCGATGGCCTCACCTGCTGCATCGTCGATAGTCTGCCCCAGAATCTCCATATCGTTATAGGCTTTCACCAAAACGATTTGTGAGTTACCCCCAGAAACCAGCAAGCACAGGAAAGGGAACTTTGGTGGGTCGTAATCCTCTCCTTCCACTTTAATGAAATTAGCTAACACATGACCAGTCAAGTGGTTGACATCAATCAATGGGATGCGTAAAGAACAAGCTAATCCTTTCGCAAATGACACACCTACGAGCAAAGAACCCATCAATCCAGGACCACGGGTAAAGGCAATAGCACTCAACTCTTCCTTGCTGACCCCTGCCCTTTTCAGAGCTTCATGTACTACAGGAACAATATTCTGCTGATGTGCCCTTGAAGCCAGTTCTGGCACCACACCTCCATAAGCCTCATGAACAGCCTGACTGGCTACTACGTTTGAGAGCAAATAGCCGTCCTTGATTACAGCAGCAGAAGTGTCGTCACAAGATGATTCTATTCCTAAAATTATTGTACTCATAGCCTTTTTTTTCGTTTTGCGGTACAAAATTAATGATAAAGTATTTATCATTTCATTAAAATGAGTAATTTTGTTCAATAAAATAAAAAAAAGCATCTGAATATACTGAAAAGAGCCATACAAACTCTTGCCGTTATTGTGTTGACGAGCTATATCGGCATTATTCTCGCGTTGAACATCCCTATGGTACAACGTGGAGTATCTTCTTTTGCTAGCAACGAACTATCTAAACTCTTGGGTGCCGAAGTATCAATCGGTAACATTAACCTGGGTTTTCTCAATCGCATCATTTTAGAGAATGTGCGTTTGAAAGATGAACAAGGTGCTGAAATGCTGTCGGTTGCCAGAGTGTCGGCTGCTTATGACATTGCCCCTTTGTTTAAGGGAAAGATAGATATTGGTAGTGCCCAACTCTTCGGTTTCAATGCACACTTAAATAAGGAGACGCCTGATGCTAAGCCTAACTTTCAGTTTATTGTCGATGCTTTATCTTCTGATGACAACAAAGAGCCTTCACATATTGACTTACGCATCAATTCATTGCTTGTTAGACGAGGCAACGTCACCTATGATGTGCTTTCTGAAGCAGAGAAACCTGGCACATTTAACGCCAATCACCTGCAATTAAACAATTTGCGTGCAAATATATCGCTTAAGGCTTTGCGCAACGATACACTCAACGCTTCTATCAGACAGTTGAGTATGGTGGAAGCCAACTCTGGCTTTACCCTTAATAAACTTGATTTCAGAATTATTAGTAGCAACCAGCATACAGTGATTGATAACTTTGATATACAATTGCCTAATACTGCTTTGCTGATTGATACCATTAATGTTCGCTATGATAGTATTGCAGCCCTTAATAATTTTGCTGACAATGCCCATTTCTCCGTCCATCTCAAACCTTCTGCTATCACTTTACTAGACATAGCAGCCTTTGTTCCTAACCTGAAGACTTTCAGAGATAAAATCCAGGTAGAACTTTTAGCTGAAGGAACTGTCAACGATCTGCATCTCCCCATTCTCAAGATTGACGGCAATCACATTCGCGTCAATGGAAATGCCTATATTCAAGGGATCACCAATCCAGCTGAAAGCAATATCAGAGGTCAGTTAAGTGAGGCATATGCCGACCCTGAAGGTGTGGCTTTCTTAATGCGCAACCTTTCGGATAATTTCGAAGAATTACCCAGTGCTATCACTAATTTAGGAAGCATTCATTTCAATGGTAACGTCTCTGGTCCTCTTAGACATTTAGTGACGCATGGGAGACTCCAGACTGATTTAGGGTCTTTTCAAGGGAATATGCAGCTAAGGTCTGACAGCATTAATAGCATAATTGGTTATGAAGGTGATTTACAAACAGATGGCTTCGCTTTAGGCACTTTGTTGGATAATAAAGATTTGGGAGACATATCATTTAGTCTCGACTTGAACGGAACGCATCCGCGAGAAGGACTCTCAAAAATCATCATCAAAGGTGTTATTGATTCATTGTCGTATAGTGGCTATACCTACCACAACATCGCCTTAGATGGAGAGCATGTGAATGGTGGATACAACGGAACTATTGAATTGAATGATGATAACGCTTACGTGAAAATGGTGGGTTCTATGGAAAAGCTATCTTCCATCCCTGTGTTCAATTTTGATGCAGTTATTGATCATTTCCGTCCTACCCCACTTCATCTTACAGAGAACTACAAAGACAATGAGTTGTCTCTCAATGTCAAGGCAAATTTTGTGGGCAGTTCGATTGATGATATGATCGGAGAACTGAACATCAATGACATGAAATATGTCACACCAACCAGATCTTACGTTCTCGACAATTTCAAGGTATCAGCTATTAAGCAGGATAATGGAACCAAGAAGCTTACTTTTGCATCCAACTTCTTACAAGGGAATATTGAAGGAGATTATTCTTATCGCACTCTTCCAAACAGTGTGATGTCAGTTGTAGATCGCTACGTTCCATCATTGTTTAAAAGCAGACGAATCGCTAAGGATTCTCAAAACAACTTCACTTTTGACTTACAATTAGATAATACCGAATTTATTTCTGCCCTGTTGCAAATACCGCTTACTGTTTACACACCATCTACCCTGAAGGGCTTTTTTAACGACACTGAACAAAAGATGCGCATCGAGGGCTTCTTCCCCAGGTTTATGTATGGTGAAAAGTTCTTGGAATCGGGTGTCTTGTTGGCAGAGACTCCTGCTGACCAATTCCACATTACGGCAAGGGTAAGTGACCGTGATGTGGAGGATGACATGAATTATATGGCTGACATTACTGCACGCAATGACAGTTTATTTGCCACGATGAACTGGGGCAACAAAAGTGAGCAAACTTATAGTGGAAAGCTTTCAACGATGGTAAGTTTCCTGCAGCCAGAAGCACACGACGAGGCGTTAGCGCAAGAACTATTGCCTCTGAAGGCTAAGATTGACATCAACCCTTCTGAGGTCATCATCAACGATACATTGTGGAATATCCATCAATCACAAGTTACTATCGAAGGTAAGCGATTCCTTGTAGATGATTTCTTGGTCACCCAGGCAGATAGATACCTTAAGATTAATGGAAATATTTCTGAATCGGTTGAAGATACCGTCTTTATCGACATGAATGACATGCAGCTCACCTATATTTTTGATGTGCTAGACGAAGGCGTTTCTTTTGATGGTGACGCAACGGGAAAGTCATATGCCGTAGGAGTAATGAAAACGCCATTCCTATATTCAGATCTTAACATTAAAGACTTTGGTACAGAAGGTTATCGCGTCGGCGATATGGTTTTTCATGGTGAGTGGCATCATGAAAAGGAAGGACTTTGGATCAATGCAGACATTCGTGAAGATACTATCGCTTATACCCATGTTGATGGATACGTCTACCCTATCAAACCTGCTTCATCACTTGATTTGAATATAGAAGCCAAAGGTACCAACTTGCGTTTCCTGCAACATTTCTTGGACGGAGTGACCCCTGATTTTAGTGGACGCGTCTGGGGCGATATCCATTTCTTTGGTAAATTCAAAGCGTTGAATGTTGAAGCGGAAAAGAAAGTGGCTGCTTTGGCAAGCATTAAGATAGACATGCTGAACACCAATTTCCTTCTGGAAGATAGTGTTGTGGTTAAGCAAGATGGTCTTAGATTCAGCAATAGTTACATGACTGATCATAGTGGAGATCATACAGGACGGCTAAACGGTTACATCCAATGGAAGAATTTCTCCGATGTGCGATACGATCTCAGGCTTGACATTGACAACATGCTGGTGCTCAACACTCAGCAGTCGGTTGAATATCCGTTCTATGGTGTGGTTTATGGTACAGGCAACGCCCATATCTATGGTAACGAGGACAATGGCATGCGTATTGATGCAGCAATTACCACCAACCGAAATACTGTTTTCAATTACATCAAAGATGGCGTCACCACAGCTACTGGTAGTCAGTTTGTGACCTATAATGACAAGACGCCACGTCGCGCCATCCTCGATTCTATTCCTCTTTCTGTCTTTGAACAGACCAAGCGCGTGGAATTAGAAGAAGAGGATTCGCATATAATGGATACTTATCTGAATATTATTGCAGATGTGACTCCTGATGCTACTATCCGCATCATCATGGATCCAATTGTAGGTGATAATATTACCTTCACAGGATCAGGCAGTATGCGTGCCAATTATTACAACAAGGGCGATTTCAATATGTATGGCACTTATACAATGGATAGAGGTGTCTATAAGCTCAGCATGCAGGAGATTATCCGCAAAGACCTTCAACTACAGGAAGGCAGTACGCTGACTTTTAACGGTGATCCATTGGATGCCCAGCTTGACTGGCACGCGAAATATACGGTGAATTCAGCCTCTCTGAATGACTTGATTCCTAATGCCAGTTCGTTTGTCAATCAGACTTCAGTAAAGGTTAATTGCTTGCTTGATATTACTGGCAATATGACGCAACCCGAATTAAAATTAGGCCTGGAGTTGCCTCAAGAAAGTGATGAGGTTCAATCGTTAGTGCAGAACTATATCCCAACCGAAGAACAGATGAACATGCAAATTCTCTACTTACTCAGTATCGGAAAGTTCTATACGCCAGACTATGTCAACGTCTCTCAGAATTCTAACGTAATGAGTAGCGTAGTGTCTTCTACCCTTTCTGGTCAGTTGAACAACGCATTGTCCAATGTTATCAATAGCAACAACTGGAACTTTGGCACCAATCTTAGTACAGGACAAAATGGGTGGAATGATTGGGAAGTTGAAGGCATTCTATCAGGTCAATTATTAAACAATCGTTTGCTGATTAACGGTAACTTTGGCTATCGTGAAAATCACATGTCGAACACTAATTTCGTGGGAGATTTCGATGCTCAGCTGCTTCTTAATCAGTCAGGAAGCATCCGCCTAAAGGCCTATAATCAGACCAACGACCGTTATTTTGTACGCACCAATCCAACCACGCAAGGATTTGGTATCATCTTCAAGAAAGATTTCAACCATTGGAAAGATTTGCTCTTCTGGAAAAACAAAGGAAAAGAAAAAGTTGAAGTGAAGACTCCAGAAGAACAGCCGACTAATTCAGATACAGGATTTGTTAGATTCAGAGAAAAACAAGATAAATGATTTAATATTTAAAGTGTATGAAAAAGTTATTCTTTGCAGCTGCTATGCTGACCGCCCTTTTTACCTCATGTGGTGATCAGGGTAAAGAAGTGCTGTTCAATGGACAGAACTTAGATGGTTGGGTTCTTTACACAGACCCCAATAGTGATGTAAAACCAGAAGAAGTGTTTACAGTTAAAGACGGCGTTATCAGTGTAACTGGTATGCCTTATGGCTATATGCGTACTGCCAAGAAATATGCTGACTACGAAGCGCATATTGAGTTCCGCTGGACTGATGGAAAAGGTTCTAACAGTGGATTTTTCCAGCGTATCCAAGATGGTGACAAGATGTGGCCAGGTATGATTGAAGTACAGTTAAAAGGTGGCAGCGTAGGCGACCTTATGGGTAGTGTAAAAGATGCTGTTGAAGCACCTGGTGGCCCAAAACGTGTTCTTCGTTTGGATGAAGAAGGTTTGGAAAGTCCTGTTGGCGAATGGAATTCTGTTGATGTAAAAGCAGTTGGCAGCCACATCACCCTAACCCTGAACGGCAAAGTGGTTAATGAGGCAGAGACTGACCTCACTGAAGGCTTTATAGCACTTCAGAGCGAAGGTGGTCCACTGGAGTTCCGCAATGTTTGGGTAAAAGAAATCAAGCCTGCAACGGGCGCTCCTGCTCCTGAACTCATCCCTACAGAGATTGCTCTGTTCAACGGCCGTAACCTCAATGGATGGACTCTCTTTACTGACCCAACTAGTGATGTTAAAGCAGAAGAAGTGTTCACCGTTCAGGATGGTGTTATCAATGTGTTGGGTAATCCTTTCGGCTATATGCGCACCAACCGTCAGTTTGGCAACTATCGCTTGCATGTTGAATGGCGCTGGGTAGATGATAAGGCTACCAAGAACAGTGGATGTTTCCAGCGTGTTCAACCTGGCGATAAGATTTGGCCTGCAGGTGCAGAATGCCAGTTGGCCGATGGAAATGCCGGAATGGTTGTAGGTCTTGGAGGATACAAGATTGAAGGTGCTATGCAGCGTGGTGAGTTCGGTATCAAGGCTCGCATCGCAGAGAATCCGTCAGAAAAGCCTTTTGGCGAATGGAATGAGGCTGACATCGAATGTGTCGGTAAACACATGACTTTCAAGATTAACGGTGTAGTACAGAATGAAGCTGATGGTGAATTCGATCGTGGCTGCATTGCCCTGCAAAGTGAAGGTGGTCCTCTGCAATTCAGAAATGTTACTATTTTTGAATTAAAATAACAAAAATATTCAATATATTTCTTTATATTAAAAAAAAGAATTATATTTGAGGCGATTAAAGGGAATATATCCTATTATTAACCTCAATAAAAACATTTCCATTATGGCTTACAAGATTATTGACATTGAGGGCGTTGGTGATGTTTATGCAGAGAAGCTGATTGCTGCTGGTATTACTAAACCCGAAGAATTGTTACAAAAGTGTGCTGCTCCTGCTGGCCGTAAGGCATTGGCAGAAGAAACAGGTATTGCAGATAGCTTGATTCTGAAATGGACGAATCACGCAGATCTCTTCCGTATTAAGGGTGTTGGTCCTCAGTTCTCAGAACTGTTGGAAGCTGCTGGCGTTGATACCGTAAAAGAATTGAGAAACCGCAAACCAGAGAATTTGGCTGCTAAAGTTCTCGAGATTAACGAGCAGAAACATCTTGTTCGTCGTGTTCCTGTTTTAAAAGAAATCATTAAGATGGTGAACCAGGCAAAGGAATTGCCTCCAATGATGACTTATTAATCTGCACACATCACAAAGATATGAGAGGTTGGGAACTCCCAACCTCTCTTTCTTTTTCCTATTAGATCTTAGAAAAGATAATAGCTAAACAAGTGCAAGCTTTGAGATATCCAAATTCAGCACTTGATGTTCAATTCGTTTAATATCTTTCGCATTGCCTCGAACGTAGTAATCCTTGTTGGCACCAGTGGCAAACGAAGTTTGTTTTCAATCATACCCATTGCATGCAGCATGGCCTTTACACCAGCAGGATTACCATCCACAAACAGCAATTTGAATAGTTCTGTAAACTTATGGTGAATAGTCAGTGCATTAGCAAAATCGCCTTGCAAAGCCAAACGCGTCATACGTCCAAACTCTCGTGGAAAAGCATTACCGATAACAGAGATAACGCCAACGGCACCCATTGTAATCAGCGGATAGGTAATACCGTCATCGCCAGAGATAACGTTAAATCCTTCTGGACGGTTCTTGATGATATCGTCAATCTGGGTCATGTTACCAGAAGCCTCTTTCACAGCAATCACATTCTTGAAATCGTTAGCTATGCGAAGAGTAGTCTCTGCTGTCATGTTTGTACCCGTTCTGCCTGGTACATTGTAAAGCACTAACGGCAATTCAGTTGATTCAGAAATAGCCTTATAATGCTGATAGATACCTTCTTGTGAAGGTTTATTATAGTAAGGTACTACAGAGAGTATGGCATCCACGCCATTATAATTTCCGTTTTTCAACGCTTCCGTCACACCACGAGTGTTATTGCCACCCACGCCTAACAAGATAGGCACCCTACCATTAACACGCTCTATCACGGTTTCTTTCACCTTTTCTTTTTCATAGTCAGTTAATGTGGGAGTCTCAGCAGTCGTGCCTAATACACAGAGGAAATCAACATTATTCAGAACCAAGTAGTCAACCATACGCAATAAGGCTGTATAGTCAACACTATCGTCTTGCTTGAAAGGCGTTATCAGCGCCACACCCAATCCTCTTAATGTAGTTTGTATCATAAAAAATCGAATAATTCGTAATTACTTTGCAAAGATAGTAATAGATTTGCAAATTATAACAACATTTGTAGAAAATCATCCTCATTTATAATCTTAATGCCCAACTTCTGCGCTTTCTCTAACTTAGCAGGTCCCATATTCTCACCAGCCAGAATAAAACTCGTTTTCGAAGATATGCTCCCCACATTCTTGCCTCCATGCTTTTCAATCATATCCTTGTATTCCTCACGCGAATGATGACTGAATACACCACTGATGACAATAGAAAGACCAGCCAATTTATCAGATTGTTCGCCTTCCTCGTCTTCTTGTCTTTCCATCTGTAAACCAGCTTCTTTTAATCGGGATATCAACTCACGGTTGGCAGGCAGAGCGAAATAAGTCAATACACTCTGGGCTATCTTCTCGCCGATTTCATCTACAGCCATCAATTGTTCCTTAGTAGCCACTTCCAGTGCCTCGATATTGCCAAAAGCCTTTGCCAATTTCTTGGCAGCTGTCTCTCCAACGAAACGTATGCCCAATGCAAACAGCACACGTTCGAAAGGCACCTGCTTGCTGTCGGCTATACCATGTATAATTTTAATAGCCGACTTATCGCCCATGCGGTCCAAGCCTCTGATATCAAGAGCCTTCAAGGTATATAAATCAGCCACATCATGCACAAGCCCAATCTGATAGAACAAATCGACCGTTTCAGGGCCAAGTCCATCAATGGCCATTGCTTTTCTGCTGATGAAGTGCTCTATCTTGCCTTTGATCTGTGGAGGACAAGCAGCATCATTCGGACAATAATGAGCAGCTTCGCCTTCAAAACGCACCAACGGAGTGCCACACTCAGGACAACGGCTGATGAATTTCACCTTATCGCCTAGCATGAAACCACGGGCATCTGTATCCACACCCGTAATCTTGGGGATAATCTCCCCACCCTTTTCCACATACACCATATCGCCGATATGCAGGTCAAGACCTTCAATAATGTCGGCATTGTGCAATGATGCGCGTTTTACAATAGTGCCTGACAACTGCACAGGATCCAAATTGGCCACAGGGGTGATCACGCCTGTTCTTCCCACTTGGAATGTCACCTGATTCAGTCGTGTCAATGCCCTTTCTGCCTGAAACTTATAAGCTATCGCCCATCGTGGTGATTTTGCTGTATAGCCTAAATATCGCTGTTGGCGCAGACTGTTCACTTTCAGCACAATGCCATCAGTAGCCACAGGCAGGTTCTTGCGTTCAGTGTCCCAGTAATTGATGAAGTCAAATACCTCTTGCAAGGTCTTTACCTTGCGCATATGCTCTGATATCTTGAAACCCCATGAGGCAGCTTTCTGCAAATTCTCATAATGACCATCGCAAGGCACCTGCTCGCCTAATAAATAATAAAGGTATGCATCCAGCTTGCGAGAAGCTACTACTGAAGAGTTCTGCAACTTTAGTGTGCCTGAAGCAGCATTGCGTGGGTTAGCAAACAAGGGTTCCTCACGGGCTTCACGCTCACGGTTCAATTCTTCAAACACCACCCAGGGCATCAAAATCTCCCCCCTTATCTCAAAACGCTGCGGATAGTCGCCATGCAGCACCAATGGTATGCTCCTGATGGTTTTCACATTATCCGTCACATCATCACCTTTCTCTCCGTCGCCTCGCGTCACTGCCTGTATCAGTTGGCCGTCTTCATACACTAGTGAAATCGACGTGCCGTCAAATTTCAACTCACAGCAAATCTCAAACTCCTCATTACCCAACAGTTCCTTCACTCGGTTATAAAAATCGGTCACTTCACTTTCCGAATAGGTGTTACCCAAAGAAAGCATGGGATATTGGTGATACACTTGTTTGAAGTCCTTGCTCAGGTCACTGCCTACACGCATGGTGGGAGAATTGGGGTCAGCCATCTCAGGATGCAACTTTTCCAAATCCTGCAACTGTCGCATCTTGTCATCAAACTCCTTGTCGCTTATTTCTGGTGCATTCAGCACATAGTAATTATAATTATGCCTGTGCAGTTCTTCGCGCAATGCTATTATCAGATCTTGTTCTGTCATCATTTCCTTCATTTCTTTTTGCAAATTTACTCTTTTTGAACGAAATAATAGAAAACATTTGCACATAAAAAACCTCTTTGTTAATTTTGAAACGAAATTTTCAACCAAATTAAATGTTATAGTCAAAGTAATGAAAAAGCATTTTTTAATGGCATCAGTAGCCACCCTTTTGCTGGCTGGATGCGCACAAGAGAAAACCACCAATCCTTTCTTTGCCGAACAATATGGCACAGAGTATGAAATTCCTCCATTCAGTGAGATTACTACTGCGCATATTCGTGAAGCATTACTCAAGGGTTATGAAGAACAAAAGCAGGAAATCCAGGCTATTGCCGACAATGCCGAGGAGCCCACTTTCGAGAACACTATCCTGGCACTGGACAATGCCGGTGAGTTGCTCAGCAAGGTAAGGAATGTATTTGGTCCGTTGTCAAGCAGCAACTCCACTCAGGAGTATCGTGACCTGGAAAAAGAGATTGCTCCTCTCAGTTCTGAGATGAGTACGCTTATTTATATGAATGATAAGCTGTTCCAGCGTGTCAAGAAGTTGTACGACGAACAGGCTTCCAAGAACTACACTAAAGAGCAGAAAAAGCTTATCGAAAACAACTACAAGCGATTTGTACGCAACGGTGCCCTGCTTAGCGAAGCCGACAAGCAGAAACTGGCACAGTTGAATAAGGATATCTCCATGCTGCAGTTGCAGTTTGAGCAGAACCTGTTGCACGAAACCAACAATACCTTTGTTACGGTTGACAAGCTGGAAGACCTCGATGGTCTGCCTCAGGAAAACATTGACCGTGCTGCCGAAATGGCCAAGAAGAACGGACAGGAAGGCAAGTGGATGTTCAACATGCAGCGTGCCAGCTGTAACCCTGTGCTGCAGTTCTGCACCAACCGTGACCTCCGCAAGAAGGTATATGACGCTTACTACAATCGTGGCAATCAGGGTAACGAGTGGGACAACAACGAAGTTTCTGTAAAGATTATCCAACTGCGTCTGGAGAAAGCTAAGCTCATGGGCTACAAGGACTATGCTTCTTATGCCCTCGACGATCGTATGGCCAAGACCAGCGAAAATGTGTATAACTTGCTCGACCAGATTTGGGAGCCTGCTGTTAAGAAAGCCAACGAAGAACTGGCTGACATCCGTGCTGAGATCAAGAAAGAAGGTAAGAATTTCGAACCAGAAGGCTGGGATTACATGTATTACATGGACAAGGCCAAGAAAGCTAAGTTCGCTATCGACGACAATGAAGTGCGCCCATATCTCGAAGTTTATAACGTGCAGCAGGGCATCTTCTATGTAGCCAACAAACTGTACGGACTTACCTTTACTGAGCGTACCGACCTGCCTAAATATCAGGATGACACCAAGGTGTTTGAGGTTCGCGACAAGGATGGTTCTTTGCTGGCATTGTTCTACAGCGACTATTTCCCACGCGATGGCAAGGGCGCTGGTGCTTGGTGTACCAGCTTCCGTGGCGAGTACTACAAAGACGGTCAGCGCGTAGTGCCTATCGTGGTCAACTGCGCCAGCCTTACCCCTCCAAGTGCTAATACCCCTGCCCTGCAGAACATCACCAACATCACAACCGAGTTCCACGAGTTTGGACACGCGCTTCATTCATTCATGCGCGACGTACAGTATCGTGGCACAGGTGGCGTTGAGCGCGACTTCGTTGAGGTGCCTTCTCAAATCAACGAACACTGGGCTTTGGAGCCAGAGGTGCTGAATGTATATGCTAAGCATTACCAGACAGGCGAGGTTATTCCTATGGAATTGGTAAAGAAGATTCAGGACAGCGAGAAATATGGCCAGGGCTTCGCTACCGTTGAATTGGTAGCTGCATCATTGGTAGATATGGACTTGCACACACTGACTGAGGTTCCTGCCAACTTCAACGTAATGGACTTTGAGCAGCAGAAACTCAACGAGCGTGGCATTCCTCACCAGATTTTCCCTCGCTATCGTGTCACCAACTTCTCACATACTATGGGTGGTGGCTATACCGCAGGCTACTACAGCTATCTGTGGGCAGAGGTATATGAGTGCGATGCTTTCCAGGCATACAAGGAGGCAGGCAATGTGCTCGACAGCAGCATCGCCCAGCGTTTCCGTGAAACCATCTTCGCTCCTGGTGGCATTGATGATGGTATGACCATGTACCGCAATTTCCGTGGACGCGATCCTAAGATCGACGGTCTGCTCGAGAATCGTGGTTTGAAATAATTCCCTTTAAGGTATGGCGAAAGATTACGTCTATTATCTGTTTGATTTTGACCTAACATTAGCTGATTCGTCGAGAGGCATTGTGATGTGCTTTACCAACGTACTGCAACGTCACGGCTTCTTCGATGTAACAGAACTTCAGATCAAACGAACCATAGGTAAGACATTAGAAGAATCTTTCGCCATACTTACTGGTATCAGCGACCCTGCCCAGCTGTCTGCCTTGAAACAGGAATACACCAAAGAAGCTGATATCTACATGAATGACAATACTGTGCTGTTTCCTGAAACAGTAGAGGTATTGACAAAGCTAAAAAATGATGGAGCCAAGTTGGCCATCATTTCCACCAAATATCGCTACCGCATCCAGGCAGTCATCGACAAACATTTCCCTCAGGGGTTCATTGATGTTATCATTGGTGGCGAAGATGTAAAGCAGGCCAAGCCCCATCCGCAAGGTGTCAAGACTGCGCTCAAGAAGCTGAAAGCCAAAAAGGAACTAGCCCTGTATGTAGGCGACAGTACGGTGGATGCCGAAACCGCCAGAAATGCTGGAATTGATTTTTGTGGTGTGCTCAATGGTTTGACCACCTACGACGAACTGGCAGCTTATCCCCATCGCAAGATATTGCCCAACCTCACTCTGTTGCCGTTATTGCTGAAAGATGCTAAACGCAAAGTCCAAAAACGCTTCATTCCCTTAAAATGGGAAATCCGACGCAGGGCATTCAACATCAGACAAATACGAGGGAGTCAATCAAAGCCATTGACATCCTTAGAACAACACATCTGCCAAAATTGTGGTGATGTCTATGAAGGCGATTACTGCCGTAGCTGCGGACAACCAGCCCAAACCAATCGTATCACGCTCAAGAGCTCGTTCTCTAATTTCTTCTCTTCGTTCTTTAGCATTGAAACGGGTTTCCTGCACACCATTTTCGAATTGTGGTACCGCCCAGGCTACATGGCAGCCGATTTCATCCGAGGCAAGCGAAAGCCCTATTACAAGCCCTTTTCCTTGCTCATCGTCATGGCTGCCTTGTTTATCGTGGCAAATCATATTTTTGACCCTGCGTCAATCGGAGGCGATAGTAGCGAGAACGACCAACCAGCTAAACTGCAAATAGATTCACTACAAGCTGATGCAAAACCTTCAGACATTGATACACTGCAAATTCATGCTGTTGCTGATTCTTTAGCAAACGATTCTATCATTAAGAACGATACTAAAGAAAGAGTTTACAGTGAACTAGGAAAAAGAATTGACGAATATTACACTCCAGGCACATTTCTGTATGCTGTCGGAGATTTATTGGGTGGTTGGTTTGGCAACAATCAGGCATTTTTATTCATCGCCACCATTCCATTCTATATCTTTGGTGTCCGCAGAGCATTCAGGCATACCCGTGTCAACAAATGGCTCAATACGGGCGAATACGCATTTATCATGGGCTATTTTGGCTCACAGTTCATCATGAAAGATATGCTGTTAATACCATTCTTTGGTTCCGACATAGCCACACGAATGGCCATTGGTGCTCCATTTGCAATGAGTTCTGTCATCGAGTTTTTGTTGATGACTCGCAACCTCAAGCAGCTTTTCCATCTTGATTGGTGGACTACCTTGAAATGCACTGTCAAAACTTATCTCTACATGGCTATTTCATTATTGATGGCCATATTAGCGGTTATTTTCATCTTTATACTGTTGATTATAGTCATTCGTGAAATTGTAGTAGGCCTTAACTTATGAAAACAATAATACGACAAGCAAATATCAAAGATGCCCCCATCATTGCCCAAGTCATAGGCATGGGCTTTGGTGAAGACCTGTTGCGCCAGTATTGTGGCACTAACGGCTTAGCCATCATGGAAGCATTGGCCAAGATGGAAGATTCGCAATACAGCTATCATCATGCTTTGATTGCAGAGGTAGATGGCCAAGTAGCCGGAGGTCTTGTAGGCTACGACGGCTCATCGTTACAACAACTCCGACGCCCTACCCTTGCCTATATTGAGCAACAGACAGGCATTCTTCCACTGGTGGCAGAAGAGACTGAGCCTGGCGAGTTCTATCTTGATTCATTGGCAGTCTTTCCCAAGTTTCGCCATCAAGGCATTGGCACCCAATTGATTCTTGCCATGAGTAACAAAGCCTTCAACGAAGGTCATCAGCGTGTCGGCCTTCTGGTTGACATAGGCAATCCCAATGCTGAGCGTCTCTACACATCTTTAGGTTTCCAACGCGTCAATCAAAAACAGTTGTTTAGCCACCAAATGTGGCATATGCAGAAAGAAGCGTGATGTATTTCACTGACGGTATGGCTGAACAATTCTCAAATAAAAATTTGGAATTGTATTTAGCATGCACTATTTTAGCAAATTGAAATCGCATCTCTTATAGAGAACTTTGGGTAGGGCTTGAATAACTCTGAAAGGAAAGTGTTCAAGCCTTTTTTTAACTAAAAGCGGGAAAATTTATCCGCTTTTTCCATATTCATTAACTATTGCAGTATAACCCCAATCTTCCTACGATTGTCGGATTAGACTATCCCCCGCCAGCTGGCGGGGGTAACTCTTCACTTCAAGATAAACCCGCCTTTTACTTCCGCTAAGCGGTTTGGGGACTTACTGGGTGTGTTTATGGGCAGCAAAGGGCAGTACATGTTTATGTACATAAAGACAAGGGCAGTTTGCATAGGACAAATGGCTAGTTGAATAAAAAAATACAAAATAATTTAATATTTTTTATTATATTATTTGCATATATAAAATATATTTATTAACTTTGCATCATGATAATTGAGAACAGAACTGACAACACCGCTGGTGGCCAACGGCGATGAAGGAAGCAACTGTTCTTGATTGCAATGTGATCACAAGGCAGCTGCTACCCGATGTAGTTGGCAGCAAAACCAAACAATTTGCAATAACAACTAAACAAGCGAGAGGCGGTGACACTGGCGATGGTCCTCAGATCTAAACAATGGATAAGAAAGGGCCTATGTGGGGCATTAATCATAATAGTCAAGGCGTAACACATTGGACGATTATTTGCCATTTATCATAGCATCAATCTCGTTGAACTGCTCGCCCATGTTGAGATTGTAATACACACGATGGAGGCCGTTGAGCCACAAGGTTGGATTGTTAGGCCTTAACTCTCGGGCTTTCTCATAATTCGGCAAGGCCTTTTCGTAGAACGACTTGAGATGTGCCTGGTCAACGGGATAACGGGGGTCTTTTATATCGGTAACCGCCTCTTGAGAGAATTCCTGTGCCTGCAGGCAATAAACCAATCCAATATTGCTATAGGCTTCGGCATAGTCGGGATTAGCTTGGATAGAGCGTCTGTAATACGCCAAAGCATCATTATAGCGATCCATTCTTTGATACAGGAAACCCTTGATGAAAAGGTAATAATAGTTGCCTGGGGATTTTGCCAACATGCCATTGGCAAACTCAAGTGCTTCTTCGTAGTTGTTATGGCTGCCGTAATAATCGATAAGGTTGGCAAAGAAATAATCGTCCTGCGGATGCTTCTCGACACCTCGTTTCAGTGTTTCAATCCAAGATGTAGTGTCGCCTCTTTGCTTGTGGGCCTGTGCCATGAACTCCATTGCATATTGCCCTACCGTAGCATCGTCTTCGGCATACGGCGCATATTTCAACACACTGGCATAGTCGCCAATGCGCATAGCTGCCAAACTGGTATAGTAAGCCACTTGCGAGAATATTGAGTCTTGAGGAATCAGTTCTTCTTTGGCAAACATATCACTTACGACAATGTCAACGTAAGTGCTGAAAAAGTTGCGTGCAAGGCTCAGGTTTATTGTGTCGCCTTCGGTAGCTCGATTGTAATAATAGATGCCTCCGTTCAGCAGATTGCTTCTGTCGGTAAGGATGGCACGTTGGTTATCTTTGCGGTATTTATTGATTTTCCCTGGTTTCATTTCGAGTTGTGCCAAAGAGTCACAGCGCAGAAAATACTGGCACATATTGAGCACGCTGTTGTAGATGGTGAGTGTGTCGTATGGTTTGCGTAGATAAGCTTTCTCTATCTGTTCCAAAGACTTTCTCTGCTGTACCCTGCCTGCCACAAACCATGTTTCGGCCTTATCCTTAGTGGATGGGTCAACGATGATTTTATCAACCATTTTCTGCAGTTCTTTGATGTCGCCATTCTTGAGGGTGGCCTTGGCCTGCTTCAAGACATCGGTCTGTGCAAAGGTAAAGCTAAAAGGGAGAATAGATAGTAAAATAAAAGCTAAAAACTTTCGCATAATAATAAATAAGGTGTAGTTTCGTTTTCTTAAAATAGGAACCCCAAAAGTGTGCGCTTCCAGGGTTCCCATACTTTTATGTCTGTCCGCTTTGCAGCGGAGAAAAGATCATTAGTTAGCCTGCATAACTTCGTTATACTTGTCTTCCATCTGCAGGTTGTAATAAACGCTGCTCAGACCCTGCTTCCACAAGCTGACGTTGTCTGGAGCCAACTGGCGAGCCTTCTCATAGTAAGGCTGTGCCTTCTCGTAGAAACCACGCAGTGTCTTAGCGTCTTCCTGGTACTTAGGATCGTTAACGTTAGTAGTAGCAGTAGCAGAGAAATCCTGAGCCTTCAGCACGTATGCACGACCCAGCTCGCTGTATGCCTGTGCATATTCAGGATTGCGCTGGATAGCTGCCTCGTACTGCTCGATAGCCTTGTCGTCGTTCTTCATCAGTGAATACAGATAACCCTTCACATAGTAGAAGAAGAAGTTGTTGCCATCATTAGCAATCTGCTGATCAGCAAATGCCAAAGCTTCATCGTACTTCTCGTTAGCGCTATAATAGTCAATCATGTTAGCAAAGAAAGCCTGGTTGCTTGGGAACTTGTTAATAGCATCCTTCAGCACGCTCAGCATCTGGTCGGTCTTGTCCTGCTTCTTCAGTGCCTCGATGAGGAACTCAGTTGCATTCTGGCCATTCTCTTTGTCAGCCTGTGCTATAGGAGCATACTTCTCAACAGCAGGATAGTTCTCAGCACGGAGACCAGCCAAAGCTGCATAGTAAGCAATAGTAGGCATCAAAGTGTCAGATACTGCCAGATTCTCTTTAGCAAACATAGGAGCGTTTGCAAGGTCAACGTATGCACCGAAGAAATCCAGTGCCTTAGCATCGGTACCTTCCTCGCTAGAGTTGAACATATTGATACCACCATTGATCAGATTGCCCTTATCTGCCTTGATAGCATTAGCCATCTTAGAAGTGAAGGCATTCATCTTACCCTTAGCATCTGGCAACTGATCAGCTTTCAGGAAGTATTTCACCATCTGAAGTGCTGCGTCATACATTGCTGCCTCGTCAAAACCCTGGCGCTTTACTTGGTTTTCCAACTGCTTAGCACCTTTCTTCTGCTGAATCTGACCTGCTGCAAACCAGGTGTCAGCCAAATTGGCAGTCTCTGGATTATTCAGAGCCTGCTGGATCAATGATTCTGCGGTTGCAAAATCGCCCTTGTTACCAGCTTTGGTGGCATTCTTAACGACGTCCATCTGTGCGAAAGCGCCGCCTGCTACCAAAACAAAAGCCATTGATAAAAATAACTTCTTCATAAGATTAAAAAATTAAATTAATTATTACTTTCATTCTTCACTATTATCTATCTCTGTCTGAGCACCTTCTGATGAAGGATTTTCAGGCTGGATATCATTCATTTCATTAGCGCTGTTCTCAATCTCCTCTTCTTCTGACTCGGACATAACCTTGCATACAGAACCAATTTCATCGTTACGCTTCTCGAGGTTAATGAGTTTAACGCCCTGTGTGGCACGTCCCATGATTCTCACATCGGCTACCTTCAGACGGATGGTGATACCAGACTTATTAATAATCATCAGGTCGTTCTCCTCAGTCACGGTCTTAATAGTTACCAGCTTACCCGTCTTTTCGGTGATATTGAGCGTCTTCACACCCTTAGCACCACGATTGGTCTTGCGATAGTCCTCAATGTCAGAACGCTTGCCGTATCCTTGTTCGGAAACCACCATGATGGTTTCGTTTTCAGAATCCTTTACACAAACCATGCCAACCACTTCGTCCTGTCCGTCATCATCAAGCGTCATACCTCTTACACCAGTAGCAGTACGGCCCATTGGGCGAACCAATGTTTCGTTGAAGCGGATAGCGCGACCGTTCTTGTTGGCCATGATGATTTCGTTGTCACCATCAGTGAGGCGCACCTCAATCACCTTATCACCTTCCAGGATATTGATGGCATTGACACCATTCTGTCGTGGACGTGAATACTCAGCCAGGCTGGTCTTCTTGATGGTACCGTTCTTCGTACAGAATACTATATAGTGTGAGTTGTTAAACTCGGCATCAGCCAAATTCTTCACACGCAAGTAAGCTGTCACCTTATCATCAGGTTCAATATTCAGCAGATTCTGGATAGCACGGCCCTTTGAGGTTTTGCTTTCCATAGGAATCTGATATACTTTCAACCAGTAGCAACGACCCTTCTGGGTGAAGAACATCATGGTGTTGTGCATCGTTGCTGGGTAAATATGCTCAACGAAGTCTTCGTTGCGCGTATTAGAACCCTTTGAACCAACGCCACCCCTATTCTGAGTGCGGAACTCATGCAAAGGCGTGCACTTGATGTATCCCAGATGTGAAATGGTGATTACCACTTCGTCGTCAGGATAGTAATCCTCTGGATTGATGTCGCCATCCATCAGGCTAATCTCGGTCTTACGCTCATCACCATATTTTTCTTTCACTTCAATGAGCTCGTCCTTGATGACCTTACGGCAAACTTCCTCGTCAGAAAGAATCAATTCATAGAACGCTATCTTCTTTTCAATCTCTTCATATTCAGCATGCAGCTGATCCTGCATCAGTCCTGTGAGTTGGCGTAAGCGCATCTCAACAATGGCCTTTGCCTGAATCTCATCAAGTTCGAAGCGCTGCATCAGTCCTTCGATAGCATCAGCAGGTGACTTGGCTGCACGGATGATATGTACCACCTCGTCAATATTATCACTAGCGATAATCAAGCCTTCGAGGATGTGAGCTCTCTCCTGTGCTTTTGCCAAATCAAACTTGGTGCGTCGTATCACCACTTCGTGACGATGCTCGATAAAGTATTTTATCATGTCGCGCAAGGTCAGCAGACGTGGTCTTCCATGTACCAAAGCTACATTGTTAACGCTGAATGATGTCTGCAACTGCGTCAGTTTGTACAATTTATTCAACAAAACATTGGCATTTGCATCTCTTTTAACATCTATTACGATTCGCATACCCTCGCGGTCGCTCTCATCATTGGCGTTGGCAATGCCTTCAATCTTCTTCTCATTAGCCAGGTCGGCAATGTATTTGATAAGTTCGGCTTTGTTGACACCGTAAGGGATTTCGCTGATGACAATCTTGTCGTGGGTAGCACCTGATTCAATATCGGCCTTACCACGTACCACGATGCGTCCCCTACCCGTTTCATATGATTCACGAATGCCCTGGGTACCCAAGATGATACCTCCTGTTGGGAAGTCAGGGCCCTTGACATACTGCATCAATTCATCAATAGTAATGTCGTTGTTATCGACATAAGCCACGCAGGCATCTATCACCTCGCTCAGATTATGGGTAGGCATGTTGGTAGCCATACCTACGGCAATACCTGATGCACCATTTACTAAAAGATTAGGTATGCGGGTTGGCATAACAGTTGGCTCTAACTCCTCGTTATCGAAGTTAGGCTGCATGTCAACAGTATCTTTGTCGAGATCCTGCATCATCTCCTCACCTAAACGGCGAAGGCGGCACTCAGTATATCGCATAGCTGCAGGGCCGTCACCATCGACAGAGCCGAAGTTTCCCTGGCCGTCAACCAGCATGTAGCGCAATGCCCAAGGCTGTGCCATACGCACCAACGCTCCATATACTGACGAATCGCCATGAGGATGGTATTTACCAAGCACCTCACCTACTACACGAGCACACTTCTTATAGGCTTTGTCGGAGGTGTTACCTACTTGCTTCATACCATACAGGATTCTACGATGTACAGGCTTAAAACCATCTCTAACATCAGGAAGGGCACGAGCCACAATCACAGACATGGAATAGTCTATGTATGAGGATTTCATCTCTTCCTCAATGTTTACTTTTATAATTCTGTCTTGATCAATCATTTTTGTTTTTTCAAATAGTCAATTATATGGTTTATACAAAAAACCGTGTAAAATTACTACTTTTTTACGACATACAAAAAGGTTTTTGGCAAAAAAATATTTTGGCACAATATTTGTTACAATCATGTGGAGATATGGAACAAATTCGTATCTTTGCAAAGCAATAGGTTTATAATTACAAACAACAAGATTACAGTAAATGGAGAGTAAATTATCAGAAAGAGTTAACCACATTATCAACTTCAGCAAGGAAGAAGCCAATCGACTCAAGAATAGGAGTATAGCACCAGAACATCTGTTGCTAGGCATCTTGCGTGAAGGGGAAGGAAAAGCGATAGAACTACTGAAAATTCAAAATGTTGACCTACTGGAACTAAAATTACATCTGGAAGATACTTTGAAACTTAGTTCGGATGAGAGTTTGTCTGCCCTGGAGGATGTGCCTTTCAATGCAGAGACAGGGCGCATTATGCGTATCAGCCTTTTGGAGGCACGTTTGTTAAAAGACAGTGTTGTAGATACAGAACATCTGCTGCTGGCTATCCTCAAAGACAATAATACAGATGCTGCCAACACATTGGCCGATTGTGGTGTTGATTACAGGAAAACGCTCAGTTTAATTGAGCAAAAACAGACTGACACACAAGATGGTATGGGATACACAGAAGATGACGATTTGGAGGACGAGGACGAAGATGACAGCTTCAAGAGCTCTAGACAACCATCTGGTGGTCAGCAATATACACAACAGACTACTTCTGCCTCACGCACGAAGAAAGACACGCCAGCGTTGGACAACTTTGGCACAGACATCACAAAAGCTGCCACTGAAGGCAAACTGGATCCTGTGGTGGGACGTGAGAAAGAAATTGAACGAGTGGCTCAAATTCTGAGTCGACGCAAGAAGAATAATCCAATCTTGATTGGTGAGCCAGGCGTGGGTAAGTCGGCCATCGTGGAAGGTTTGGCCATGCGCATTGTTCAACAGAAGGTGTCGCGTATGCTGTTCAATAAGCGTGTTGTGATGCTGGATATGGCTGCAGTAGTGGCTGGTACTAAGTATCGTGGACAGTTTGAGGAACGCTTGCGCACCATCATGAGAGAATTGAAGGATAATCCTGATATCATCTTGTTTATCGACGAAATACACACGATCATCGGAGCTGGTGCCGCATCAGGTTCTATGGATGCTGCCAATATGCTGAAGCCTGCGTTGGCAAGAGGTGAGATTCAGTGCATTGGTGCTACTACTGTGGATGAGTTTAAGAAGAGCATCGAGAAAGATGGAGCACTCGACCGCAGATTCCAGAAGGTGATGGTGGAACCAACTACCCCAGAGGAGACATTGCAGATTTTACAAAATATCAAGGTTAAGTATGAGGATCATCATAATGTGACTTATTCTGACGACGCTTTGGTTGCATGTGTTAAACTTACAGATAGGTATATCACTGACCGCCAGTTCCCTGATAAAGCCATTGATGCATTGGACGAAGCTGGATCTCGCATCCACCTGACAAGCATTAGTGTGCCTCACGAAATTGAGGAGAAGGAGAAAGAAATTGGCAAGGCTATCGAACAGAAGTCAGAAGCCGTGAAAGAACAGAACTATGAATTGGCTGCCAGTTATCGTGATAAAGTAAAAGAGCTCTCAGAGGAACTGGAATCCATGAAGGCTGACTGGGAGAAAGACATGAAGGGCAACCGTAAAGTGGTTGACGCTGAGCAGATAGCCGATGTGGTATCAATGATGTCAGGTGTCCCTGTACAACGACTGGCTCAATCAGAAGGTATTCGTCTGGCAGGCATGAAAGAAGAGCTAAGGCGTCATGTCATTGCGCAAGACGATGCCATCAACAAGGTCACGAAAGCTATATTGCGTAGTCGTATCGGGCTGAAAGAGCCTAATCATCCTATTGGCACTTTCTTGTTCTTAGGTCCTACGGGCGTTGGTAAGACTTATCTGGCACAACAACTTGCCCAGTTTATGTTTGGTTCTACTGATGCATTGATACGCGTGGATATGAGTGAATATACCGATCAGTTCAATGTTTCCAGGCTGATTGGAGCTCCTCCTGGCTATGTGGGCTATGAAGAAGGTGGACAACTAACAGAAAGAGTACGCCGCAAGCCCTACTCTATCGTGCTACTCGATGAGATCGAGAAGGCTCACCCGAAGGTGTTCAATATTTTATTGCAATTGCTTGATGAGGGCAGATTGACTGACAGTTTTGGCAGAACGGTAGATTTTAAGAATACCGTAGTGATCATGACCTCGAATATCGGTACGCGTCAGCTAAAAGAGTTCGGTGGTGGCATAGGATTCAATGCCAGTCAGCGAGCTACCGATAAGGAGTATTCTCGCAATGTAATTCAGAAGGCACTCAACAAGCAGTTTGCCCCTGAATTCTTGAACCGTATTGATGAGATTATCACCTTCGACCAGTTGTCGCAGGAAGCGATTCAACAGATTGTTGACCTGGAACTGAATGCACTAAATAAGAGAATAGAAAGTATTGGTTATAAACTTGTTATTGACGATCAAGTGAAGCAATACTTAGGCAAGCGCGGATATGACGTACAGTTCGGTGCCCGTCCGTTGAAACGTGCAATTCAGAACTATGTAGAAGACGAGTTGTCGGAATTGATCATCAACGAAAACCTGACGGAAGGAGCGACTATTACTGCCAGCTATGATAGCGAGGCTGACAAATTGGTGTTTACCGCAACTAAACCTCAGGCATAAAGTATAGATTTGTTTCATCATACTTCTATAAATTTTATTTCCTTCCCCTAACTTCTTTCTTAGAAAGAGGCAATGGGGAAGTTTTTTTACTGACACTATGTCAGTCCCCTATGTCTGGCATTTATTTTGCCCAGTTATGGTGACACAACAAGCTCCCTACCGAAGGGAAGTGGTTAAAAGAATTGTACTATATTGAATATTTTAAAAATTAAATAACTATGCAAAAAGGTAATATTGGTGTAACCACCGAGAACATTTTCCCTGTTATCAAGAAATTCTTGTATAGCGAGAATGAAATTTTCCTGCGCGAACTGGTTTCTAATGCCGTTGACGCAACACAAAAGATTAAGACCTTGGCATCAATGGGCGATTTCAAGGGTGAATTGGGTGACTTGACCGTAGAAGTAAAACTTGATAAGAAAACCATTACTGTATCAGATCGTGGTATTGGTATGACTGCCGAGGAAATTGACAAATATATTAACCAAATAGCATTCTCTGGTGCTAATGATTTTCTTGAGAAATATAAGAATGATGCCAATGCCATTATTGGACATTTCGGCTTGGGCTTCTATTCTGCCTTTATGGTAGCTAAGAAGGTTGAAATCATTACTAAGTCATGCAAGGAAGGTGCACAAGCTGTAAAATGGACTTGCGATGGCAGCCCTGAGTTTACGTTGGAAGAAACCGACAAGCCTGGACGTGGTACTGATATCGTGCTGTATATTGATGACGACTGCAAGGAATTCCTCGAAGAGAGCCGTATTGAGGGCTTGTTGAAGAAATATTGCCGCTTCTTGCCTGTACCTGTTGCATTTGGCAAAAAGAAGGAGTGGAAAGATGGCAAACAGGTGGAAACCAAGGAGAACAACATCATCAATGACACTACTCCATTGTGGACCCGTACCCCATCAGAGTTGAAGGATGAGGACTACAAGAAGTTCTACTCACAGCTCTACCCTATGTCTGATGAGCCATTGTTCTGGATACATCTGAATGTTGACTATCCGTTCAACTTGACTGGTATCTTGTATTTCCCAAAGGTGAAGAGCAATGTTGAACTGAACAAGAACAAGATTCAGTTGTATTGCAATCAGGTATATGTAACGGATTCAGTTGAAGGTATCGTACCAGACTTCCTTACTTTGCTGCATGGTGTGTTGGATTCTCCGGACATTCCATTGAATGTGTCTCGTTCTTATCTGCAAAGTGATTCAAACGTTAAGAAAATATCAACTTATATCACTAAGAAAGTGTCAGACCGTCTGCAGGATATCTTCAAGAAAGACCGCAAGCAGTTTGAGGAGAAATGGAACGACTTGAAGATATTCATCGATTATGGTATGCTGACGCAGGAAGATTTCTATGATCGTGCTAAGGACTTCGCCCTCTTTACCGATACTGATGGCAAGAACTACACCTTTGATGAATACAAGACTTTGATTAAAGACAATCAGACAGACAAAGACGGCAACCTGATATACTTATATGCCAACAACAAGGACGAGCAGTACAGCTTTATTGAGGGAGCCACTAACAAGGGCTACAATGTATTGCTGATGGATGGCCAGTTAGACATTGCAGTGGTCAGCATGTTGGAGCAGAAACTGGAAAAATGTCGCTTTACCCGCGTTGACAGTGATGTGATTGACAACTTGATTGTGAAGGAAGATAAAAAAGCCAATACATTAAACAGCAGTCAAATAGAAGCTATCAACAATATCTTTAAGTTCCAGATGCCTAAGTTGCCAAAGACTGAGTTTGAGGTGATAACTCAGGCTATGGGCGAAAACAACATCCCTATCATCTTAACGCAAAGTGAATATATGCGACGCATGAAGGAGATGGCCAACATACAGACGGGCATGAGTTTCTATGGCGAGATGCCTAATATGTATAATGTGGTGCTGAATAGCGATCATCAGTTAGTGAAGAACATCATCAACGATGAGGAAGCTCAATGTGCAGCAAGTGTACAGCCTATCCAGCAGCAAATGGATGAGGTGAACAAACAGCGCAACGAGCTGAAAGACCAACAAAAGGGCAAAAAGGATGATGAAATTTCTCAGGCCGACAAAGATAAGGTAAATGAACTTGACAAACAGTGGGATGAATTGAAGAAGCAGAAGGAGAATCTGTATGCAGAATATGCAAGTAAGAACCCACAGGTGAAGCAACTCATTGACTTGGCTCTGTTACAAAATGGCTTGCTGAAAGGAGAAGCGTTGAGCAATTTCATCAAGCGCAGCATCGAGCTGATGAAATAAAAGAATAAAAAAACTGCAAATAAGCATTGCCAATTCAAAAAAAGTATGTAAATTTGCAGCCGTTAAACAAATACGGATTGGTTCCGTAGCTCAACTGAATAGAGCATTTGACTACGGATCAAAAGGTTGTGGGTTTGAATCCCGCCGGAATCACTCCTTGATGTGTTTAACTACTACGGTTTGGTTCCGTAGCTCAACTGAATAGAGCATCTGACTACGGATCAGAAGGTTGTGGGTTTGAATCCCGCCGGAATCACAAAAAGTTTTAAGCTGGCAGCGAATAAGTTGCCAGCTTTTTCTTTGTCATCAGGTTTAACCGCTCTTTCTTTAAACTAAATTAGATTGTCAAAAAAGAAACGATATTATTCTATAAAAATGTAAGCAGGCAGGAGAACCTGTCTGCTTACTGTAGGGACGATCGGGCTCGAACCGATGACCTTTGCAATGTGACTGCAACGCTCTAAACCATCTGAGCTACGCCCCTAACACATGTAGAACTTAAAACGGTGCAAATGTACACCATTTTCCTAAACCAACAAAATAAATTGACGATTATTTTGCATTTTCAAATATCACTCACTACAGTTCTTCCGAAAGGTGTAAGAGCTATGCCTGCAAATTTAAAATGCTGCATGCCAAAAGGAATACCAACAATGGTGATACATAGTATTATGCCAAAGAATAAATGGGTTAAGCAAATAGGCAAACCAGCAATAAGCCACAGAATATTCATGATGGTGCTCAAACAACCAGGTTGTCCTGGCATTAAATCTACCCTACTCCCAAATGGCCACAACATCAGTACGCCTAATTTGATCGCTTGCACTCCAAATGGAATACCAATAATGGTGATACAAAGTGCCACACCAGCTACAAAGTACTCGAAAGCGGTTTCTAATCCACCAACTAAAAGCCAAATAATATTACCAATCAGTTTCATAATTTCTTAATGATTATCATCCAAAAAAAGTGGCAACTGTCTTCACAGACTGCTGCCACCCTACATTTTCTTGCTTTACTATAATCAACTAAAAGTTAAATTAACCGCTTCTAATTTAGAGATAAATCTGTTAATATCCAAATATATCGGCAATTAATTTTTAAAACTAAATTATTTTAGCAAACTTTTACTAAAGCAGCCAGTCGCTTGCATTTTTCACGAAGTTGGTTTAAATCACTACCCAGTGGGGCAGATGTAAGCATCACTCCCATTCTCCTGTGAAGTCTTGCCACAGGTTTGCCAAAAATACGTAAATCGGTATCATCTTCCTTTAAAGCGTCTTCTATACCAGTATATTCAGGCTGAGACTGCTTTACAATATCTGACAGGATAACGGCACTTGCACCGCAACGCAATTGCTTGATAGCAGGTATCGGTAATCCTAATACGGCACGAGCGTGAAGCTCAAACTCACTGAAATTCTGACAACCACTCAATGTAACCATGCCCGTATCATGGGGACGTGGAGATAGTTCAGAGAAATATACTCCATCTTTTTCACTAATGAAGAATTCAACGCCCCAAATGCCAGCACCAGTTAATGCCTCAGTTACTTTAGCAGCCATATCTTGAGCAGCTTTCAAATGTTCTGGTTTCATAGGCATAGGCTGGAAACTCTCACGATAATCGCCACTGATCTGTACGTGACCAATGGGAGCACAGAATAATGTAGGAGCATTTTTCTGTGTAACAGTGAGCAGGGTAATCTCATAATCAAAATGGATGAACTGCTCAACAATCACCTCCTTGATATCACCACGAGCTCCTTCGCTTGCCTCTTTCCAAGCTTGCTCCAGGTCTTCAGCTTTCTTCACCACCGATTGACCATGACCAGAAGAAGACATAAGTGGTTTGATTACGCAAGGGAAACCAATTATTGCTGTAGCCTCTTTCAGTTCTTCGAGGTTTTTGGCATAGCGATAGTTGGCTGTCTTAACACCTAATTCTTTTGCAGCCAGATCTCGAATGGCCTTACGGTTCATGGTATAGTTTACCGCACGAGCGCTGGGCACCACCTGTATGCCTTTTTTCTCAAAATCAAAAAGACGTTCGGTACGAATAGCCTCAATCTCAGGCACAATAATATCAGGTTGATGTTTTTCCACCACCTTTTGTAAAGCATCTCCATCGAGCATACTAAATACCTCACATTCGTCAGCTACCTGCATTGCAGGTGCTCCTGCATAAGCGTCGCATGCCACCACATGTTGGCCCAAACGTTGCATTGCTATGGTAAACTCTTTACCAAGTTCTCCTGATCCTAATAATAAAATCTTTTTCATTGATGTGCTTCTCTTAATAAGTCATTTACTACTTTAACTGGGTTGAAGGTAGATACTGGTACCTCTACAAAAACAGTATTCCAATCGCTCATGGCACCATTCCATAAGCCTGGCAACTCAAGTGCTTTCAGCTCGCGACCATTCTTTGATTTCTGTGAGATGAAACCAGTCGATTTATCTACATATTTAGGCAAATCAAACTTGTTGCCTTGATAATCTTTGATGGCACAAACCAAATCAACTGGATTGAAATGAGTACCCTTCTCAAATAATGCCTTTTTCTCTGGATCATTCATATCAATCTGAGAGCTCTCAAGAATTTGTGACGAGATGGTGCCATCAGAATTGTAAACCAGGAACGGACCACCACCAGGCTCACCCAAGTTCTTAACCATACCACACACACGCATGGGGCGATTTAGCTTGTTCTTCAAATAGATTACCAACTCTGAATCTTCCAGGTTCTTGATTTCTGGATTTTTGCAGAATAGTTGTTTCTGAACAAACTGTAGAATATTAATCACCTGATCATGAGTATATTTTCCACTTTCTAAAAGTTGCAAATAGCTGAATGCTTGTTGTTGTAAAGTGACTAATACGCCTGCCAGTATTTTCTTGTATATTACAGTATCACCTTTCATGCGATCACTTGCTACATTATCGATATTCTTGATGAATACAATATCAGCATCCAAGTCATTAAGATTTTCAATCAAAGCCCCATGACCACCTGGCCGGAACAGCAATTCTCCATTCTCCTCACGGAAAGGCTGGTTGTTCAGATCTACAGCGATGGTGTCTGTATTAGGTTTCTGCTCTGAGAAAGTAATGTCATATTCCACACCATATTTATTAGCATAGCTGCCAGCTTTTTCAACCACTTTAGCTTCAAAAAGCGCACGATGTTGAGGAGAAACTGTAAAATGAACATTTACCTTCCGACTTTTATTAGCTGCATATAGGGCACCTTCCACCAAATGTTCTTCCAATGGAGTACGGTTGCCAGCCTCATAGCTGTGGAACTTAAGTAAACCTTTTGGTAAATTACCATAATTCAAACCTTCCTCTTTCAACAAAGCTGCTACAACACTCTTGTAACGGCCTTCAGCCACTAAAGCCTCAATACCCTTGCCATATAATCGTTGGCATGCGGCTTCAAGGTCATCATAGAATGCAAACTTTCGGATGTTAGCAAAAAATGTCTGCTCATAAACTTTGGTTGGTTGGTCATAGTCGGCATCAAGGAAAGCGAATAAATCCTTGAACATTCTACTTGCAGCTCCTGATGCAGGGACAAACTTCACCACCCGCTTGTCAGTCATGGTTGAAGTATAAACATCCCATGCCTTTAGATAAGCATCCTGACTAATGGGGGAAAGTTCCAAAATTCCATTATCAACAGATGCTGCTGCATACAGCTTCAAATATGGGAAACCATGTTCGAAGCAGGCCAGCTCTTCAGCTAATTTTTCTTCAGAGATGCCTTTCTTTATAAGCAAATCTTTGTCTTGTTGAGTTAACGTCATATTGGTTAGTTTTAATAGTTCTTCATAAGTAGCAAATTTAAGGATAATTCTGCAGATAACATACACAATAAGATAAAAAATCTTGTTTGCACCTTTATTTTTCGTGATGAAGTTAGGAATAGTTGCTGATTTAGGATAAAAAAACTATTTTTGCGGACTATTTTCAAATTAAGCAATCACGAGAATCATGAGAATACAGTTTTTGATATTTCCTATCATAGTGTTGTTGGTAGTTATTTATATCTACTACCGCATCTGGCACATTCTCCCTGTTAGTCATTTTTCTAAATGGCTCATTACCATAGTTTTGCTCTTGCCAGTGGCGCTATTTTTCGGTTACATGTCATACAGGAGTGAGAACAGTTCATATTGGTTCAACCAGATAGTGTCTATTGTCAGTACATCATGGATGATAATCTTACTCTACCTATTCATGACTTTCCTTGTGATTGATATTGCCCGCTTATTCATCCCTGCAATGCGACCTTGGTTCGTCAACAATCTTTATGGCACTATTGGCGTGACAATTTTCATGTTGGTGACTTTCATTGGGGGAAATCTGTGGTATCATCATAAGGTGCGTGTGCCGCTGAACATCCAAATCGACAAACCATTAAAACCAATTAAAATAATAGGTATCAGTGACTTGCATTTAGGATACACCATTGGCAAAAATGAATTGAATGGATGGGTAAACATGATCAATGCAGAAAGACCTGACGTAATATTGATAGCTGGCGACATCATTGATAGTAATGTGGTTCCCGTAAAACAGGAGAAAATGTATGAAGAATTAAGCAGGCTTTCAGCAACATATGGTGTGTATGCATGCTTGGGTAACCATGATTACTATGCCGATACCGAAAAAAGTGAGTCTTTCATAAAAAAGGCTGGTATCCACTTACTGAAGGATGAAGCTGTGCTAGTGAACGATGCTTTCTATGTGGTAGGACGTGACGACCGAACTAATGACATCAATCGCCAATCGGTGGCAGAATTGACGAAAAATCTCGACCACAACAAGCCCATCTTGCTAATGGACCATCAGCCTTATCACTTAGAAAGGGCTGAAGCAGCAGGAGTGGATTTCCAACTTTCAGGTCACACCCATAGGGGACAAGTTTTTCCCATCAACTTAGTAACCGATATGGTGTATGAAAAATCATGGGGATATCTCCAGAAAGGCAATACACATATATATGTCAGTTCAGGTATAGGACTTTGGGGAGGGAAATTCCGTATAGGTACACAAAGCGAATACCTGGTATTGGAGATTAGTGGGAAATAAAAAGGATGTGCCGTTGCACATCCTTTTTATTATTCAATAAGCCATAAAATATTGCTTGTCATTTTCTTCAATCATAGCAATACGGTCTTCACGGGCAAGCCATCCGATAGCGTAAGCCAAATCAGTAGCATGAAGTTTTGTCTGAACAATCATGTCGATAAAAGTCATTCTACTTGCTGCTTTTTTTAATACATTCCACACTAATCTAGCATTTTTCGCGATTCTATCAGCGTTCATGGTATTATCTCCTTTCTGTTAATATATCGTGTTTACTTGATATTTTCAAAGATAAGAAATCTTTTGGAAAGCGCAAAATATATTGATATAAAAATCGCATATTTTAATAAAAAAGTCGTCATTTATGTATTTTTAAACAGTATCGTTGGTTTATTTAAACTCTTTTTATTATCTTGCAATCAAATTTAAAGCATTTCATGACAGAACAGACATTCTTTTCCCCAGATGAGCACAAACTCTTTCTGGCGCTTTATCACAAACTACTGAGACTGACAGGAGGTTCTTTCTTGCCAGAGGATACTCGTAAACTTAAAGAGCAATTGGTGAAAGCTATTGCATCAGGCAAGCTGAATCGTGACATATTCGGACTAAATCCTATACTCAAGAGTATACAAACAGCTATTATCGTTGCCGATGAGATAGGTATGAAACGTGCATCCATCATGGGTATCATGCTGCATGAATGCGTCAGTTCGGGGACATGCACAATTGACGAAATAAGCGAAGGCTTTGGATCTGATGTCGCAGGTATTGTAAGAGGGCTCATTAGAGTGCGTGAACTATATGTAAAAAGTCCATCAATAGAGTCTGAAAACTTCCGCAAACTTTTACTTACGTTTGCTGAAGATATGCGAGTAATCCTCATTATAATTGCCGACCGTGTGAACATCATGCGACAAATACGCGATGTTGATAATGAAGAAGGTCGTTTACAAGTAGC
Organism: uncultured Bacteroidales bacterium; assembly: GCA_902775375.1. Taxonomy (GTDB): domain Bacteria; phylum Bacteroidota; class Bacteroidia; order Bacteroidales; family Bacteroidaceae; genus Bacteroides. Next base: position 193,100 of record CACYLU010000002.1, read on the forward strand.
TAACGAGGCGACTTACCTTTATGCCCCCCTCGCCCACAAACTTGGTCTCTATGCCTTGAAGTCTGAGCTTGAAGACCTTTCACTAAAATATACCGAGCATGATATTTATTATCATATTAAAGACAAACTTAACGAAACAAAGAAAAGTCGCGATGCATACATAGCTCGATTCATTGGCCCGTTGCGTCAACGGCTGGAAGAAGCAGGATTAAAATTCCATATTAAAGGGCGAACAAAAACTATCCACTCTATCTATCAGAAGATGAAGAAACAGAAATGCCCATTTGAAGGAGTGTATGACCTGTTTGCAATTAGAGTTATTCTGGATTCTCCCTACGAAAAAGAAAAGATGCAATGCTGGCAAGTATATAGCATTGTCACAGATATGTACCAGCCCAATCCAAAACGTCTGCGCGACTGGCTTTCCGTTCCTAAGAGTAATGGATATGAGTCTCTGCACATTACAGTTATGGGGCCTGAAGGTAGATGGGTGGAGGTTCAGATTCGCACCGAACGTATGGACGAAGTAGCTGAACGAGGATTGGCTGCACACTGGCGCTACAAAGGAATCAAGGGTGAAACTGGACTTGACGACTGGCTTTCGTCTGTTCGTGAAGCACTTGAAAGTTCTGAGGGAACTGGTCTTGAAGCGATGGATCAGTTCAAGATGGACTTGTATGAAGATGAGGTATTCGTATTCACTCCCAAAGGTGACCTCTATAAGCTTCCCAAAGGGGCTACTGTTTTGGATTTCGCCTTTATGATACACACCAAGCTGGGTTGTAGCTGCACTGGTGGGAAGGTGAATGGCAAGAATGTTCCCATACGTCAAGAATTGAAGAGTGGTGATCAGGTAGAAATCATGTCATCAGCTTCTCAAACTCCTAAACAAGGATGGCTCAAGATTGTGGTTACCTCTAAGGCACGCACTAAGATTAAGCAAGCCCTCAAAGAAACTGAAGCAAGACAAAGTGCATTTGCTAAAGAAGAGTTGGAACGCAAGCTGAAGAACCGTAAAATCGACTTTGATGAATCAGTAATGATGAAAGTTATCAAGCGCATGGGATATAAAATCATCACTGATTTTTATCAGAATCTGGCTAATGGCACACTCGATACAAACACTGTCATAGAGGAATACCTTGAGCAACTGAAACGAGAGACAGATAGTACTGAGTCGACAACGCATACAGCTGAAGGTTTTAGTTTACAGAAAATAGAAGGTGAAGATGAGAATAACCATGAAGATGTATTGGTGATTGATCAGAATCTTAAGGGCATTCAATACCAACTGGCGCAATGCTGTCATCCTATCTACGGTGATGACATCTTTGGATTCGTTAGCATCAAGCGAGGCATCATGATACATCGTACTAATTGCCCCAACGCCCATGATATGCGAGAACGATATGGTTATCGTATTGTAAAAGCCCGTTGGGCTGGCAAGTCAATAGGTTCTCAGTATCCAATCACCCTGATGGTAGTGGGCAATGACGATATTGGCATTGTGACCAATATTACCTCTATTATAAATAAAGAAGTAGGCATTAACTTGCGCAGCATAGGCATTGAGGCCAATGACGGATTGTTTAGCGGGCAACTAACCGTAATGGTGAGCGATACTTCTAAATTGAATGCCTTGATTAAGAAACTGAAAACCGTAAAAGGAGTAAAGAACGTTAGCAGATTATGAGTTATAGCTTTAAGAAACAACTGAAGAGTTTTACCTTCGCTTGGAAAGGAATTCTCACATGTGCTGGACACGAGCAGAACATTACTTTTCATCTAATAGCAGCTATTATAGTCTTAGCCGCAGGTTTCTGCTTTGGTATCTCACGTACAGAGTGGATGGTGGTGATGCTTTGCATTGGCACTGTGATAGCAGCCGAGCTGTTCAATTCTGCCATTGAAAGACTGGTGGATATGGTCTCTCCCGAATGGGAAAAAATAGCAGGAGAAGTAAAAGATATAGCTGCTGGTGCCGTTTTAATAACAGCCATCGCAGCAGCTATTGTGGGAATGATAGTATTTCTTCCTTATGTGATTGCCCTATTCTGATTCATTAAGGCCTAACTCGTTTTTGTTTGAAGTACGGCCAAGTAACTGTTACAAACATCAGTACTGCAAGTAGAATTGTTATGCATCCAAATAGCAAGTTGTTTGCTATTCTTTCTCCTTCCACCAATCCTAATATTAGTCCTGTCTGTGTGGCCAATTGTAAGGTTGTATTGGCTGTGCCACGTTGACAATGATGCGACAACTTAACAAACAATCGAGTCAACGGAGCAGTCAATGCTGCAAGTACTACAACCATCAGTATTCCTATCCATGCATAAGGAGGAAGTAAATTGTGCAACAATCCTATGCCAAACGACAATATACACACATTTATAGCTGGCACCCAAGCCAAAGACAGGAAGAAACGATCAATATTGAATATTCCCACTCCCACAGGTGCTCTGAATGCCACATAGATGCTTGTTACCACAACAAGACTGAGTAAGAATAATACCAATGAGATGATTACCAGATTCTTAAAAACTAGGAGTAGATATAATGGTGACAAACAGCATATACCTACCAATAAGCCTAAAGCTCCAGAAAAAGCATAAATACGGTTGCCTACCCCACGACGATGAGACTGAGTAATATCAATACCTATGGTGATACCAGCAGTAGTAGCTATACCAAATGATGCTCCAGCTAGCATCATTAAAAGCTTCACCTCCCAAACAGCTGTTACAATTAGCCATCCGCTAAAGCAAAGAGCAACTGCTAATGTAAAGAGGAGTAACACGTATTTCCGTTTAAACGCATCGCCTAAGAAAGCATGTAAGGGCCCAACCCCTATCATCCCTCCCACAAACAGCAAAAACGAAACGGATATTTCCTGTGTATTCAGCCCCATCAGATAACATTGAGCAGGCAATATAGGCAACAGCATCCATACTGCCGCATATAAAAGGAAATTAGCTATACAAATACGCCAGAAATCCAGCGTCATTAGTTTATGAGTGCTTTCTTTCATTAATTTCAATCATTTTGTCAAAAGAGAAATTCTTGTAGTCATACAAGACATGATGACATAACGGAGTTATATCTTCTGCTTTGTTTGTGGTGGCCAAACCAATTACAGTAGCACCAGAAGCCAATCCTGATTTAAGTCCGTTAAAAGAATCCTCAAATACAAATGTATGTGCAGCATCTGTACTAAATGTCCTCATACCTAAAAGATAACAATCTGGATCAGGCTTCGATTTAGAGAACATCTCTGCCGTAAAAATTCGATCAAATAGTTGGGGTATTTCAGGATGAGCAGCATAAACAGCTGCCATCTTCCCTTCATCTGAGCTAGTCACAACTGCCGTCATTACGTCATAAGTTTTCAAGTCATGGAGGAAATCCTCAAATCCATCTATGTACTCATACTTCATGTGCTGCTCAAAATACTTCAGTTGATTATCAATGGTCTCCCATTTGTCCTCTAAGCCTTTAAAATAAGTATTGAAAATGGTAGTCAGAGTTTGACCTTTGATAATCTGTTCCAAGTTGTCGTGCTGCAGATACTCAACGCCTATCTGGTGCCAGAACACACTGTATTGCGACTCTGTATCCATCACCACACCATCAAAATCGAATAGTACTGAAAATCTCTCTTTAATATCCATAAAAAAACAATAGTTATTGAAAACCGCTGCAAATTTACAAACTATTTTCCTTATCTTTGCAACATAATCATCAAAAACGGTATCATTTATGGAAGAGAAAATCCGACAAGCTGTTTCAACTCTTAAGCGAAATTTCGCTTATTTATGGTTTGCAGCCTTGTTTATCATCATATTAGGAGAATCTGGTGGTTTTAATCTTACTGGCGCATACGCTGACAATGTAAGAGCAGTTTATTTCACTGAGACAATAGTGATTCTACTCACTGCTTGCTGCATACCTGCTGCTCTGAAGCTGTTTGCATGGGTAAAAAAGACAAAGATTGATACTGACGCCAGTACTGATGCTGCTATGAATCAGTACCTGATATGGAGTAGCGTAAGAATCTTGTTGCTCGCCATTCCTGTTATTACCGGCATTATTGGATATTATCTTATGCAAAGCACCTCATGCATTCTCTGTGCATGCATAGGACTGACTGCCTCGCTTTTCTGCGTTCCGTCGGAGAAGCAACTAAAGAAAGACTTAATGATAGACTGATCAAAGAATCCTTAGCAATCTAACGTTTGAATGGCAAATTAAAACGCTATCAAAGAAGACATTCCTAAGTTTTGTCCGCACGTTTGTTACCTTCTGTTCCAAAATTTGGAACAGGCTGTTTCGCTTATGGGAACAGGTAGTTCCACCATATGGAACAACTGATAACGATGCTTGTTGTTTGGCGAAAGAGCCGAAATAAACGCTTTTATTTGCTTATGTCTATAACTTGCACTAACTTTGCACCCGCAATTGATTAATTTAGTTTAAAAGAAATGAAAGCATTTGTATTCCCTGGGCAAGGTGCTCAGTTTGTAGGTATGGGTAAAGACCTCTATGAAAACAATCCATTGGCAAAAGAACTTTTTGACAAAGCTAATGATATCTTGGGCTATCGCATTACAGACATAATGTTTGATGGTACCGACGAGGAATTGAAGCAGACAAAAGTAACACAGCCAGCAGTTTTTCTGCACTCTGTTATTTCTGCCCTCTGCTTGGGCGACAAGTTCCAACCAGAAATGACAGCAGGTCACTCACTGGGTGAGTTTTCCGCTTTGGTGGCTGCTGGTGCATTGAGTTTCGAAGATGGTTTGAAGCTGGTGTATGCTCGTGCGATGGCTATGCAGAAAGCATGTGAGGCACAACCATCCACTATGGCAGCTATCATCAACCTACCTAATGAGAAAGTGGAAGAGATTTGCCACCTTATTTCAGAAGGAGGTAATATTGTTGTAGCAGCTAACTATAACTGTCCTGGTCAGATTGTTATCTCTGGTTCTATCGAAGGAATCAATAAGGCTTGTGAATTGATGAAGGCTGCTGGTGCTAAGCGTGCATTACCTCTGAAAGTGGGTGGCGCTTTCCATTCTCCATTGATGCAACCAGCAAAAGAAGAGTTGGAAGCAGCCATTAATTCAACCAACTTCAACACACCTAAGTGTCCTGTTTATCAGAACGTAGATGCTAAACCTCATACAGTTCCAGCAGAAATTAAAGCCAACTTGGTGGCTCAACTTACTGCTCCTGTGCGTTGGACACAGATTGTTGAGAATATGTTGGCTGATGGAGCTGACGACTTCACTGAATGTGGTCCTGGTGCCGTACTGCAGGGTTTGATACATCGTGTCAACAAAGATGTATCAGCTCACGGAGTTGACTAAAACAATATTTGCTCATCCTCCAACACACACGGAGTGAAGCCCATTTCACGGGCTTTATCTTGAGGAAAAGTGAAATAGGTGGCGTTTGCTTCAGTGCAAACCTCACCTTTTTCATTATATATTGTGGCCACGATATTAGCCATTCCCATACGTTTCCACACTAGATGAGCTCGCAAGGTAATCATTGATTCAGTTGTCATGATGGGTTTGTGATAGCGTACCTCTAATTTGCTAGTCACCCCACTTGTCTGCAATTTACGGAAAACTACCCATCCGCATATCTCATCAAGTAATGTACTTTGAATACCTCCGTGCAAAGTATCAATCCATCCTTGATAGTGCGTTGAAGGTTTCCAGAAAGACACTATATCGTCACCATCTTCATAGAATTCCATCTTTATACCTATAGGATTATCAGGACAGCATCCAAAACAATCGTAATGGTCTTTATGTAACCAAGGATTTTTAATCTTACGCATAATCAGTCAATTTTGAATAGTTTTAGCAAATATAAGGAGAATTATTCTTAACTTCGCAGCATCTAACCTAAAAAATAAGATTATGGATAAAAAAGTAAACGGACATGCAGCAGTGATATTGGCCAACGTGATTTTTGGCTTGGGTGTTCCAGTTACCAAATACTTGCTGGAAGACTGGACCACTCCTATGGTATATATGGCTCTTCGCTGTATTGGTGCCGCTTTGATCTTCTGGTTGATAGCAGCTTTCCTGCCCAAAGAGAAAGTTGAGAAGAAAGACCTGATAGTAATCATGCTGGGTGGTCTCACGGGTTTTGTTATCTCGCAAACCCTTACTGCGTGGTCACTGAACTATACAAGTCCTGTATATTATTCCCTCATTGCTACGCTTGTTCCCATCGGCACCATGTTGCTGGCTGCACTTTTCCTAAACGAAAAGATCACAGGCATCAAACTGTTGGGTGTTTGCTTGGGTATTGCTGGTGCCGCATTACTGGTGTTGGTTAAATGGCAGACAGAAGCTGGCAGCAACGATTTGTTGGGTATATTCTTTGCATTGATGAGTTTGTTGACATGGGTAATCTATCTGATTATCACCAGTAAGGTATCTGCGAAATACAGTGCTGTAACCCAAATGAAATGGACATTCCTCGTATCTACAATTGCTGTTCTGCCTTTTGCTTGGAACGAGTTCGGACAAACTAAATTATTCAGTGGGGGCTATGGATTCAGTGAAGGACTGATGGGTATTGGTGGAATGGCATTCATCGTAATTTTTGCTACCGTGATGGGCTATTTCATGATTCCTTATGCAATGAAATACTTGCGTGCTACCACCGTTAGTATATACACCAATCTGCAACCCATTGTTGCATCACTTATAGCAATCGCCATTGGACAGGATATCCTTACTTGGGACAAACCTGTCGCAGCAGTCCTCGTGTTGGTGGGTGCATACTTAGTTACTCAGAAACAAGAATAAAGTCAGAAAGTCCTTACTCTGACTGATAAGAGTATCACCTTGCTTGAGTTATGATACTAATAACTATTAGGGTTTCCTAAAACGGGATATTAAAAGAATTTTGAATCAATAAGAAGTCCCCCTCCATCACAGAGGGGGACTTTACTTTTATAACTCCACTTCTACTAATTGTAGAGCCTTATGATTGGCTACATATTATTACTGCATCTCTCTGAGCCACACTTCGATACCAGATTTCGCAGCATCCAGGCGTTCCTTGATTGGTTTAATGTCTGTCTGACCAAAGTGATAAGGAATCAACACCTTAGGCTGAATCATCCAAGCAGCACGAATTGCCTGCTCTACTGTCATTGTATAAGGTTGATTCACTGGGATGAATGCTACATCAATCTGTTCATCCTTTAGGTTTGACATTTCAGGAATGTCCTCCGTATCACCAGCGATGTAAATCTTCAAGCCATCGATATTCAGCACATAGCCGTTACCAACACCTTTGGGATGGAACTGCAGATGATCAGGAGTAGTGTTATAAGCAGGAACCACCTTCAGCGAAATGTCCTTTGTAATATTACGCGTATCCCCATTACGAAGCACCATACCTTTGTTCATTCGGTCGAAACAACGCTGGTTCATAAACAGCAAGTTGTTGGGCTTGCTAATTAACTCAATGGTTTCCGGATTGAAATGATCTCCATGCTCATGGGTTACAAGAATCAAATCACCTTTTGGAAACTTTGAATAGTCGGTACCGTAGTTGGGCACAGCATCCACATGAATCTCGTAGCCTTGATAGTCAATGGCCAGCGTAGCATGCTTAATGAGAGTGATATTCACGTCCTTGCCACTCTTTGTCTTAAAGGTTTCTACCTTGTAATCCTGCGCTGATACCGTCATTACGGCAGCTAAAGTCAACGCCATCATAAATAAACTCTTCATCTTATTTTAATAATTAGTTTGTATCCTCATCCTTAATTGCTAACCTTCCGTTTTCTTCTTTCAATTTACCATTCTTGACAAGCACATCAATCGCTCTCTCTGCTGCCAGATCCACATTCGCCCCCTTGCGGCTGAATCCCAGTAACGTAGCCACCACTTTCTTCAAATCCTCTCGAGGGATAGATATCTGTTGTTCAACAGCATAAAGAGCAGCATTCATCAGTTCAATGATAGGCACATCTGCGATGTCTCGCTTAGACTCCACACGATAGTAGGTATAGTCGAATGCTACCACCTTATCTATCCAATACACATTATTCTTACCATCACTCAACGGATCAAGATAGAAACCAGCCAACAGCGAATCAACCAAACTTTGTAAACGTGGAGTCACACGCTGCATGTTCCATAATGTTGCAATGCGCTTATACAGATAATTATTGGTAACAGGCTGTTCTACAGTGATAATCTGCGTCAGTTGATCCTTCACCTTTGCCGCATTCTTAATCACACGTTCAATGTCTGGTTGTGCCGTAGAAGCCCTGAGCGAAGCCGTCTTATACACCTTCTCATGCAGGTTCACTGCCTTGTATACTGGTTCGTTAGCAACACTGAAAAGTTTCAGTTGAACAGGCTGACTTTCATCATTTTTCTTCCCGGGTTCAGCATGCAATAAATCGTAGAGTTTCTCAATAACACTTGCCAACACCCTTTCACGGTCTTGGAACCAATCCACTGACCACACACGCATATAGTTCCAGTTGAGCATACGCAGCACATTAGGCTGACAAATCTCACGATCACGTGCAGTCTTGGTGTTATAATAACTCTTACCATCAGTAAGAATACCCAAGATATACTTGTCTGGGTCTCGAGGATCCACCACTGCTAAATCGATGCGGAAGTTAGACTTTCCAACCATCTTATCTACCTGATATCCACGATTCTCAAGCGCCTCTGCCAGTTCGTTGATAATCTCGCTTGCTTGCATCTGAGCGCTACCAACTGTAGGCAACACCTGCATACCCATCGCTGCAAACTCGAGGAATTTCTTCAACCCCACCACACCTTTGGCGTTCGATCGGCGTAGGTCAATCTGCTCAGCCTTCAAGGTAGAGAACACCATCATTTCATAACGAGCACGAGAAACTGCCACATTCAGTCGTCGTTCACCACCCTCATTGTTCAACGGTCCGAAATTCATCGACACATGACCGTTTTTATCTGGTCCATAACCGACAGAGAACAAAATCACATCACGTTCATCACCCTGCACATTCTCCAGGTTCTTGATGAATACAGGTTCATCGCTTTGGTTAGAAGCCAACTCCAAATCAGGATGCTTGGCCATCTCTTCATCCAAATAATCTTCTATCAAACTCTGTTGCACCTTGCTGAACGAGACAATACCTATACTGTATTTACTCAGTTCCTTATCAGACAAACGCCTAATCACTTCCTGCACAATCGCTTTAGCTTCAGTTGGATTACTACGAGTACGTCCCTTGTCGTAAGTACCCTCAATCTGTACCAGCGATACCTTTGACAAACGATCATCAACAGACGGGAAGGTGTACAGTCTGCCGTCATAATATTGCGAATTACTGAATGCAATCAAGCTTTCATGCTTACTGCGATAGTGCCAAGTAAGATAACGTGAAGGGATAGACAATGCAATACAATCATCCAGAATGCTGTCCATATCATCAATTTCTGCCTCTTCTTCGTCAACAGCAGATGTTGCAAAGAAACTGGTAGGAGGCATCTGCATTGGGTCACCCACTACCACCAAAGCTCTACCTCGAGCAATAGCTCCTACCGCCTCGCTGGTAGGCATTTGTGATGCTTCATCGAATACTACAATATCAAATTTATCCCTATCGAGGTCAATATATTGTGCCACAGAAATAGGACTCATCAGCATACACGGACAAAGTCTGGGCAACAAGGTAGGTATCTGGTCGATAATCTTACGAATAGTTGTACCTCGCCCTCCATTTGCTATGTTACGCTTCAGGATACCCATCTCAGAGGTAGCAGCAGCCTCCATTGTCTGCGAGGGAACATTCGCTGCTAGGCGGCAATACAATTCCTTCTTCGTCAATTCCTGGAAAACAGCTGTTTCCTTGCGATATTTATCAATCAGTTCACTAAATATCACTCCATTGAACATACGCAGATGATCGTCGCTGTCTACCCTCATTAATATCAGTTGGTGATAGATACCCTTCATCAGCGCCTGAGCAGCTTCGTTTCCGTCTTTGTGCTCATTTTCAATATAATTACAAGCACACTGCAAGCGTTCAGTTTCCAACTCACGTTTGCGCGATACCCACTGACACCAGTCTCTCACTTTGTCAAAGCTCAGCATCCAACGCTCAATCGTATTAGGTATGCTCGAAGAAATCTGCTCAGTAGGAAGCGTCATACGGGCAAAGGTAGCCATCATCGATTTCTGCTGATTGTGCGACAGGTTCAAGCTCAGTAACTCCTTCAACTCCTCGCTATATTGCTGTTTGAACAAAGGCAGGTCACCTCCCGTCTTCTCCAAGAAGAGGTCCCTCACAGTCACATAGCTCATATCGTGCCTGTTGGCAAAATCAATCAAGAATTGATTAGCCTGAGGTGCAGCATTGTATGACTGTTCAATCTTCGTCCAATCCTGCTTATTAGCACCTACCAATGAGCCAAAAGCATCCCTCAGTGTATCAATATTCTCGTCCACCTTTTGGGCATACACCTGATAGTTGCTCACATTCTCCAGCAGATCCACCACACCTTCTGGCTTCAACTGACTGTCGTATACTTGCATCTTCTTCATGAATGAACGCTGAGCAAAGAATTTAGGCAAGAACCACTTCTTTTGAATATTGTCCCACTCATCCAATAAATGACGAGGATTGATGTCAAATATACTATTGTCACTACACTGCCTCAGGAGTTGTTGCTTCAGCATATCGCGTTTTCTGCCAGAAGCCACCACCTCGCTAAACTCCTTCTTGAAGTCCTGATCGGCAGATAACCTCAACAAATGTGAAGTCATGCAATAGGAATTCTCGATAGCAGAAACGAATTTAATCAATCCTTCAACTTCTTCAATGCTATCATCTGTACCAGAATTAAATATCTTCTTTGAAAACGACTCACATGCTTGCTTCAAAGCAGTAAAAGCGTCACTATATTTCTTCAGCGTTTCCTTCACCCTGCTGATGGTTTCCAGTCGAGCATCATTAGGTTCTAAACCCCTTAGTGGATGATCGGCAGGATGGCCCGTCAGCTGGAAAACAGCATCCAAACTGCGTAAACTATTCTCCCACTTGTTCAGCTTCTCCACATCTACCGACTTCAGGTCAGGTAAATTCTCATTCAGTTCTTCGTCGTGCTTAATAGCCAGATAGCGTACAATGTAATCATATAATGAAAGCCCAGAAGGTAGCACTTTGTGCAGTGCCTCGATATTGCTAATCATCTTCAATCGATGCTCATACAACTGGTTGGCAGCGCTCTCAAATTCCTGTGGTGACTGGATATGTGCTGCATCGAGCGCCAATTGCATCTGCTTGAGGAAGTGCTGCTTCGTCATCTTGTTCGAGTGCATCTCCAAGCAGAACGGATCCAGTCCTATTTTCTTCAAGCGTTTCTGCACCACCTCCAAAGCAGCCATTTTCTCAGCTACAAACAATACTCTCTTGCCCTGATACAGAGCGTTGGCAATCATATTGGTGATAGTCTGCGACTTACCAGTTCCAGGAGGGCCGTGCAAGATGAAGCTCTTCCCCTCTCCCGAGTCAATCACAGCCTCCATTTGCGAAGAATCCACATCCAGCGGAATAGCATATCGCTGTGGCTTTATTGACTTGTCTAGCATCCTGGAATCCACGCTTTCTATATTATCCTGCCACTTTAGCTTATTCTCCATCAAAGTGGCGATTACTGGATTCACTTTCAGTTTAGATGCGTTGGTATGTATATCGTTCCACATCACGAACTTATTGAACGAGAACAATCCCAGCATCGTCTCTTCCAACACGTTCCAACGTTTCATGGAACTCAGGTATTGACGCAAAGTAGCGAATACCAGTTTCACATCCACCCCATGTTGGTCAGTAGGCAACGGATTCAGGCCACTTAGGTTGATATGGAATTGCTGTTTCAATAACTCTATCAACGTGATGTTCAATATCATATCCTCATCACGTGAGCGAATCACATAGCCCGTTTCCCCACCCTTACGCACCAAATCTACAGGCAATAGCAAGATAGGAGCATAGCGAGGTTGCACACTCTTGTCGCTCTCATACCACTTCAGCAATCCTAACGCCAGGAACAGCGAGTTGGCACCGTTTTCCTCCATCGCTGTGCGCGCCATACGATACAAGAACTTCACTCCGTTCTTTAGTTCTGTCTCACTCAAGAATGAAATCAAACGCTTATTTTTCAGCTCGTCTTTCGTCAGAGCCTCCAAATCGGCAGCTTGCAGCGACGAGTCGTACATACCACTTTCCGAAGGTTCAATCTGAGTCTTTGGATAAGGTTGCATCGTAAAGCTCTTACCGTCAACCAACTGATCCTCCAACTGATCAATACCAAATGAAACAAATGGAATGATTCGCTTGCCCAGTTTGGCATTCAGCAAATTATTGCGTAATGAGAAATCCAGCAACTTGCGCTCCCAGATTGTCTGCTTTGTCACAGCCTGCTTGTCCTCCTCAATCTTCAGAGCATAGTGGTCTAGACGCTCTACATCCTCGGTAGCGTTCTCGTGCTGCACTCCATCATTCTCCACCGTCAGTTTACCATTCAGCTCTATTCGCTGGGGCAACGGCTTCACGTTACTCAGTCGGCAACGGTGCACATCCACAAACAGCTGGAAGCGTTCTTCGTCCTTCAGTTTGATAACGGCCTGCTTCACAGCTTCGTCAAACGCCACAGGAGCCGACGATGTCAGTGCTGTCGTTTCCACCAAAACGATATCGTTCACTCCATCAGCACATTTCTTCAGCAAGAACGAAGCATCATCGCCAATATTCTGTGCATAAATATCTTCCGTAATCCACGCACCCACAAATGCGTGTCCTTTCTGCAATACTAATATAGGGAACAGGCCAGCTGCTTCCAGGCAAGAAGCAAAGAGCAACGTAGTATCCAAACAAGTACCCAGTTTCTCGCTCAACACCTTGTCTGCCAGCCTAACACGCTGTCCTATAGGTTCGAACGATGCAGGAGGAGCCACATATACAATTCCTTCCCCACGCAACGCCTCATAGATAGCAGCTACCTGCAAACGGGCCCTATGCCGGTCTTGCGTCTGGTATTCATCCATCGCTGACGAACCCGTCCATTTCTGCATAAACTGCGACGCCTTTACAATCACGCTCGATATTAGCGGATGATTAGGCACTACAAACGAAGCCAGCAGTTCTGGACGCACACCCGTACCCGTCCATTGGTCAAAGGCCATCAAACTGATAGGGAAGTCGTGCTGTAGCAACACCTCACCACCAGTCTTGATAGTTATAGTAAAGATGGTTTCAACCATCTCAGTCATATTCAATAGTTTATCTACCAACGGCTCGATCTTCAGTTCAGGTACGAGCACACGCTGTCCTGCCTCAATGAAGTCTACATACTGAACATCAGGTTTAATGAATTCACCACCCACACTCAGTTCTAAGGTTTGCCAATTAGAATGTTCGTGGTTCTCCACCTCACACATCGTGCAGGTATTCACCTTATTCAGCATCATAGAATAGTTCACGCAGGGAAGGTAGTCCAGTCTCAAACCACCCTGATGACCGTTGTTATATGATGTTATATAGTCCATTTTTACGTAATATTCCAATAAATCCCCTCAAAATTAGGCATTCTTTTTAATTAAATCAATAAAAATGCTTTATATTTGTAGGAAATTTAAGAATTTACACTAAATCTATTCAAATATTATGAAAAGACACATTTTTTCTTTAGCAGTACTTGCTTGTAGCATGAGCATCTTTGCCCAACTGCCTTATCAGAATCCTGCTCTTTCTCCTGAAGAACGTGCAGAAGACCTGCTGCTCCGCCTCAATCTGCAGGAAAAAGTAACGCTGATGCAGAATACCTCTAAAGGTATCGATCGCCTGGGAATCAAGCCCTACGATTGGTGGAACGAAGCTCTGCACGGTGTGGGTCGTAACGGATTGGCCACTGTTTTTCCTCAAACTATCGGAATGGCTGCCTCTTGGAATAACGAGTTGCTTGAAGAGGTATTCACTGCTGTGAGCGATGAAATCCGCGTAAAACACCGTTTAGCTAAAGAATCAGGCGACGTAAAACGCTATCAGGGACTTACCTTCTGGACGCCTAATATCAATATCTTCCGCGACCCTCGTTGGGGACGTGGTCAGGAAACCTACGGCGAAGACCCCTACCTCACTGGCATTATGGGCTTGTCTGTAGTTCGTGGCTTGCAAGGACCTGCTGACTCCAAGTATGACAAAGCCCACGCTTGTGCCAAGCACTTTGCCGTTCATTCGGGTCCAGAATGGAATCGTCACGTGTATAACGCAGACCTCACCGATCCTCGCGACCTCTACGAGACCTACCTCCCAGCTTTCAAGGACCTCGTTACCAAAGGTGGTGTAAAAGAAGTGATGTGTGCTTACAACCGTTATGAGGGGAATCCTTGCTGTGGCAGCAACCGTTTGTTGGTACAGATTCTTCGCAACGAATGGGATTATCAAGGAATTGTGGTGAGCGACTGTGGTGCTATCGACGATTTCTATCGTAAGGGTTACCACCAGACCGCAATGGATGCTGCTGAAGCATCGGCTACTGCTGTACTTACAGGTACTGACCTCGAGTGTGGTACTGCCTATCGCCAATTGGTTCAAGCTGTTGAGCGTGGTGAAATCAAAGAGAGCGACATCGACGTCAGCGTAAAACGCTTGCTCAAAGCACGTTTCGAACTCGGAGAGATGGACGAGCACACTCCTTGGGATGATCTGCCCACCTCACTGCTCAATAGCAAGGAGCACCAGCAACTTGCCCTGACGATGGCTCGCCAGTCTATGGTGCTGTTGCAGAACAAAAATGACATTCTTCCTCTAAAGAAAAACCTCACCGTAGCCGTGATTGGTGCCAACGCCAACGACTCAGTGATGCAATGGGGCAACTACAACGGCACTCCTGCAGCTACCGTTACTCTGCTCAAGGGCTTGCAGGCTCGCCTGCCTAAGTCTAAGCTCATCTATGTTCCTGCTTGCGACCTCACTTCTGACCGCATCTTCTCAAGCCTCTTCAATCAGTGCTACAACACATCAGGCAAGGGCTTCGAGGTAGAATACTGGGACAATAAGGAATTCAAGGGCAACTCTATCGTAAAAGCCCGTGAAACCACTCCTTGGTCACGATATACCGAAGGTAACACCGCCTTTGCTGCTGGTGTTCCCCTCCAAGACTTCTCTTGTGTATATAAGAGTACCTTCCACGCTACACAAACTGCTGATGTAGAATTCCGTATCGGTTGTTTGGGCACTACTACCCTTCTCATTAACGGCCAGCAGGTTGAGCAGAAAACCGGCAACCTCAATGCCCTCAATGCTTTCTATACTCTGAAAGCTGAAGCTGGTAAAAACTATGATATCGAAATCCGCTATCAGTACATCACCTATGCGGGTAAAATGAGCTTCGATATCGGTCTGAACGAGAAGTTTGATGCACAGAAGGTGATCAACCAAGTGGCTAAGGCCGATGTAGTGATTTATGCGGGAGGTATTTCTCCACGTCTCGAGGGCGAAGAAATGCCTGTATCTATCGACGGATTCAAGGGTGGCGACCGCACCGATATCGAGTTGCCAGCTATCCAGCGAAACCTGCTCAAGGCTCTCAAAGCTGCAGGCAAGAAAGTGGTCTTTGTCAACTACTCTGGTTCTGCCATTGGAATGGTACCCGAAACCGAATCTTGCGATGCTATCATCCAGGCTTGGTACCCAGGTCAGGCAGGTGGTACTGCTATTGCTGACGTCATCTACGGCGACTACAACCCAGCAGGACGCCTTCCTGTTACATTCTACAAGAACATCAACCAGGTGCCAGATTTCGAGGACTACAGCATGAAGGGTCGCACTTATCGCTATATGACTGAGAAGCCTCTCTTCCAGTTTGGTTACGGATTGAGCTACACCACCTTCCAGTATGGTGCTCCTCGCATCGAAGGTAAGAATGTAGTGGTGGCTGTCACCAATACAGGCAAGCGTGCAGGCGACGAGGTGGTACAGCTTTATGTCAAGAAGAACGATGAGAAAGATGGACCTCAGAAAACTCTGCGAGGCTTCAAGCGCGTGAACATCGCTGCTGGACAGACTGTGAATGTCAGCATTCCACTTACCGACGAGACCTTCAACTGGTGGGACAACAAGATTCACACCGTTCATCCGTTGAATGGCGACTATACCCTGCTCGTTGGCTCCAGCTCTGCAGATGAGGACCTCCAGTCAGTGGCCTACACCTTCTGACCTCAGGCTCGTTCCAATACACAATTAAAGGCTGCAAAATCTTGCAGCCTTTAATTATATCTAAAAATCGCCTAAGCTTTCAATATCCCGTTTTCCTGCTTTTTCTTTCAGCCCTTTCTCGGATCGTTTTGCGACCTTTCTATCAGTCCTTCTTTCCGACAGAGCAAGCGTTTTCAATCCACTTCCTCGATAAAATTACCTTGCTGGTCGAACCTCAGATCCACATCATCCGACAATTCTATCTTGTAGCCATACGTCTTCTTGGTCAGCTTTGAGATGATAGTCTCCGGATAGTTGGTCTTCGCATACTCAGCAATAGCCGGAGGCACTAAACTTGCGGGCACACCCGTCTTATTCCTGCTCACACGTTTCCACACTCCCTGCAAGTCAAATTCCACCTTCGTGCCGTCATTCAGCCACACGCAGTATTCCTTCCCTTCATCATCGGTGTCCAGTTCCACCAGCACTATCGATGACTTCGGGAAATACTCATTGATAAACTCCTGCGAGGTTGCAGGTATTTCCTGATTGCTGCACCCAACGAAGAAGGGTAAGAAAGCAACAACCATAAAGAGTGCCACACTTTTCAGCCACCTTAATTGTAACCTATAATTTCTCATAATAATTTCATTTTCAATTATCTAAAACTTCCGCAATCTTATCTGCATTCATGCTACGTGCACTCGCGTCGAAAATCTCCTTATAGCGACCACCCTGCTGATACACCTCCATAGGCTTACCACTTTGCACCACACGTCCCTGCTCCAGCACATAAAGTTGGTCGGCATCCACAATCTGACCAATGTTATGCGAGATAATTATTACCGTACGCCCCTGTTTGATAGCATCCAGGCTCGCCTTTATCTGCTCGGTAGCAATAGCGTCCAAGCTTGCTGTCGGCTCATCCAAGATAATCACCGCAGGATCCTTGATAAACAAGCGTGCTATTGCCACACGCTGTTGCTGTCCGCCACTCAGTCTCAGCGCACTGCTGTTGAAGCCCTCAGGCAGTTCCATCACCTGGTCATAGAGGAAAGCCTGTTTAGCAGCCCTCAGCACATCCTCGTGCGTAGCTTTCGGATTGCCATACAAGATATTCTCCTCAATAGAACCGTCGAAGATGTGGTTCTTCTGCATCACCAACCCCACATGCTCACGCAACCACTGGGTGTTCCACTTGTCAATAGGCACCCCGTCGAAACAGATAGTGCCGCTATCAGGATGATAGAACTTATCCAGCAAGTTCACCACAGTGCTCTTGCCTGCACCACTCATGCCCACCAGTGCCGTAATCTTTCCAGGTTCAATCACCATCGACACATCATGCAACGCCTTCACCCCGTTAGGATAGGTAAAGTCCACGTTCTTCACCTCGAAGTGTCCCGTCACCTTTTCAGGATGATAGTCGCCTGTCTGTTCTACATCCTCGGTACCCTCCAGCAATCCAAACAGTTCCTCCGAATAGATCAGCGCATCGTTCAGGTCATCATAAATACGGTGCAGCTGACGGATAGGTGCACTCACGTTGGCAAACAGCATCACATGATACATAATCTTACCAATCGTCATACCCGGATAGTCGATGAGCACCAGATAAGCCGTGAGGATAATCACCAGCACTGTACCTATCTGCTCCAGAAATCCCTTCAAACCCGTAAAGAAATAGCTCTTCTTGCGCGTCGATAGCTGCAGGTTCGTTAGGCTGTCCTGCACATACTTCTGTCGCTCGTGCTCAATCTCCTCGCGATTGAACGACTTGATCACAGGAATGCTCTCGATAATGTTCAGTATGCTTTGGCTCACCGCCTGTTGCCCGTCGAAGATACCCTTTCGTCCAGCCCTCATGCGTTCTGCCTGAATATAAGTCACATAGAAATATATAGGCACGATACAGAGTGCCACCAATCCCACGTAGAAGTTAGCCGCAAACATCAGGATGAGTGCCAGCACCGCACTTGTGAATAGTGGCAGAATGTCGATAAAGAAGCTGTTCACCGCCTTGCTCGTGCTCGTCACGCCTTTGTCGATGCGCGACTGCAAACGCCCTGCCTCGTTCCCAGATGTTGTGAAGAATGCCATTTTGAATGTCAGGATATGCTTCACCACCTGTAGCGACAAGTCTCGGCTCACCAAGATGCGCATCCTCTCGCCATAGTATCTACGGAAGAAATTCACCACAGCCGCCAGCAATTCCTTACCCAGCAGCACTGCACTGATGACAAGCAAGATGCGTGAAGCACTTTTCCACGACAACTGTGGTTGCTGGTTCACCACATTGATGGCATCCACTGCACGGTCCAGCACCAGTGCATTCACCTGTGCCAGAATTGAGCCCAACAGAGTTAGCAGCAGCGTAGTCACCACCAGCCATCGGTAAGGCATCACATACCTCAATATACGATTCAGCAATTTCCAAAGACCCATATTATTCATATCATTCTAATCCATTTCAGCCCCAAAACATTCAAGTTTTAGCTATAAATTGAAACTTCTAGTTGTTTTTTCATGGTTGCCGACACTTCATTTCGGCCCTATATCTTGCAAATTTAGACATTAAATTTGAAAACTCGCAAAAAAAACTCAGGCAAATAATTTGGAGATACAAATTATTGTTGTATATTTGCAATATCTTTTTTGACAGAAAAGATGTTATGAATGAATTAATGTATCTAATTAGAAACATTATGATAGCAGCCGTCTGTGAAGATGGCTGCTATCTTTTTGATTATGAGATAACTTATCTTTCTTTGATTAATCAACGCCCTGCAACTGGGATAACTCTTCATTTCAGTATAACCACCATGTCACTACAACAAGCAACGGTATTGTAGGTACGATAAAATCCGACATCGCTACTATGAAAGTCGATTTATTTTCTTAGCTAGGTGAAGATTTAACATTTGAGGACTTAACAGGCATAACATGCATAACACATAACAGCATAACATTTGCATTATTCAATTTTATCAACTAATCTTACTAAACAAGTAGATTTTAGTTTTATATTTATATATATTATATATTATATATATAATATATATAAATATAAAGATTACATTCACTATCTTTTCTCAATGTTATTACACTAAATGTTATGTGTTATGTTGTTATGTTGTTATGTTGTTATGCTTAAACACTCAATATTCATCTACTCACTCTTGACCTGCCGAACTACGCAACTAGCAAGTTGAACGCTTACTAGTAGTAAACGAGTGGTTTTGTTCCGCTAAACCCACCTTTTAGTTCCACTAAATGATTTGGGGTTCGCTTCCCTCACCCCACCGCTTGCTTCCGCTAAAACGATTTGGAGGCTTCCTGGGGCGTTTATGGACAGCAGAAGACAGTGCATATATGCGTATAGTACGCGATGGATATTTGCAGATAAAAAGGGGAACAGAAAAAAATATTTTTTATTATATCATTTGCATATATAAAATATATTTCGTAACTTTGCATCATGATAGTTGATCATGCTGCAATTGAGAAACAGAGCAGAAAACACCGCTGGTGGCCAACGGCGATGAATGAAGCAAATGTTTGATCAATAAAGAGCGATCTTTGACATCTTTACTAACTATAAAAGCATTTATGACAACATCAGCACGTCAAGACAATGCTTTCAGTCCTATGATAGAGGCTATGAGCGTTGTGATGAAAAACAAGCGCCAGAAAGTGGCAGGTTCGTGAAACACAAAGATCCCTACCAGTACTGTGCCAACAGCTCCAATGCCCGTCCACACCGGATAGGCGGTGCCCAGCGGAAGAGTTTGCGTGGCTTTTGCCAACAAGACCATACTCATAAGGGAAACGACAACGAAGCCACCCATCCAAGCCCACCATTCAAGACCTTCTACAGTTCTGGCTCTGCCCAGGCAATAGGTAAAACCTACCTCGCACAGCCCGGCGATAATCAAGATAATCCAATTCATCTGTAATCCTGCTGCCTGTTTGAGGGCTGCAAGACTATCTCGGCGACTCCTTCTAAGGCTCTGCAAAAATACGGAAAGTCAAGAGAAATGCCAAATTTATTTTAGCATATCCGAAAAAAGTAACTTATCTAAAATATCCTCCCAGTTATATCCACGATTTGCGCCGTGCATACCACCAGAAGAGCATGGTGAGTGCAATCGAGAAGGTCAGTGCGATGGGGAATCCCAGAGGGAACGACTCCATCCCGTTGATGAGGTTCATACCGAAGAAGCTGGCCACCAACGTGGGCAACATAAACAGCATAGACACGACCGTAAGTGTCTTCATGACGGTGGACATGTTGTTGTTGATGATGTTGGCATAGGTATCCATCGTCGATTCGAGGATATTGGAATAGATGCCTGTCATCTCGCGTGCCTGATTCATCTCGATGCTCACGTCCTCAATGAGGTCGGCATCCAGCTCATCGATAGGCAACTTGAACTTCAGCTTCGAAAGCAGTGTCTCGTCACCTCGGATGGAAGTAGCAAAGTAAGTGAGCGAGTCCTGCAGACGAGAGAGCGCAATCAAGTCGACATTGTCCACCTTGCGGTCGAGATGCAGCTTGGCAGCCTCAATGCGTGCATTGATCTGCTTCAGCCGCTTGAGGTACCAAACAGCGGTGGAGAGGAAGAGACGGAACACCATATCGACCGAGTCGGTGAACCCCACCCCACGACGTTTCTGATAAGACACAAAGTCAGTCATCATATCAGTCTCGAAGTTGCAGACCGTGATACAGACATTGTCTTTGAGAATGATACCTAATGGGATAGTTCTGTAAGGTGTGCGCGACTTCACCTCCTTGACGTAAGGGATGCGCACAATAATCAGTACCCAACCCTCGTCATAGTCATAACGGGCACGCTCTTCAGTGTCGGCAATGTCGTCGAGGAAATAATCAGGAATGTGCAGTTGATCTTGCAGATACTGAGCATCGTCCTTGTCAGGGCACGTAACTTGCACCCAGCAGTTGGGTGCCCATTGGTCCAACGTGTGCAGACCATGATTGGTGTTCCAGAATGTTCGCATAATCAAATAATAAATTGCAGGCCTCGAAGCCCGCCAGATACTGCGAACCTCAGGAGCCTTAGTTCATGTTGATACGTTGGTGATAATCGTCCATTTCAGTTGTAAGAATTGGTTTAATTTTCGCCTGCAAAGTTACAAATTCTTTTCGATTCCGCACTCGCTTTCAGCAAGATTTCTTACTTGTACCTGCATTTTTGTTACTGATTAGCACTTTTCCAATTCGGACATACAGGTTTGTAACAAGTGAATGTTTTGTATAATTAAACTAAAGCCCCTAATCGACGGATTGTTTGTAGGATAACACATGACACCATCACAAGCAAGAATAAACCCCGAAAGATTTTTGTCTGGCTTTCGGGGTCATATCAGTAATCTAAATCGGGCTTAATTCTTATATATGGGATTGCTTCACTCCACTACCGCCACAACGAAAGTGTTGGCAGGTAGATAGCCAGAGACGACATTGCCAGAAACTTGGAGAGCAATCTCAAAAGGTTTGATAAGGTCAGGACGAGCGATGGTGTTTTCTGCCTCAAGGTTGTCGCTCTGCAGCACAATAGCCTTTGCTTTGCTGAAGGTCTGTCCCTTCTTCATGCCCTCAAACTTAACGCTGACGAACTGGCTGCTGGAGGATGTATTTGCCACTTTCACATACACCTGACCATTCTTAGCATTAATCACTGACGATGCGAATAGGCCATCCTGCCCATCAGCACCAGTGACGGGCTTGCCATTCATAGTGAGTGGCAACACGTTGGTACCTTTATAGGTGCTATAGAGTTGCTGCACATAATAGGATGAAGTGCGTACCACATCGAGGTTGTCGAACCAGATGAGGTCAGGACGCCACTGCCAACCTTCCACGTGCGCAAACAGAGGCGCATAGGTGGCCATGTGAACAATATCGGCATTACGCTCCAAGCCTGTCATAAAGGCAGCTTCGAGCAAGGCTGGGTAGAAATGGTTGTATTTCTTGCCGGCAATATGGCAAGCATATTCGCCTGCAAACACCTTAGGACCTTTGCGGTCGTAGTTGTCATAACGAGCTCCTTGAGAGAGAAACCAGTTGGCAGGACGATAGAAATGCTCATCCACCAAGTCAGCACCCAGCCGCTTCATTTCAGGCCACAGATAATCAAACTGATCTCCCTCTGAGTTAGGTCCTGCACTACCCACAATCTTGATATTAGGATAGGCTTTGCGAATGGCTTTCACAAATGGTTCTAAGTGTTCAGGGTAAGTTTCACCCCACTGCTCGTTGCCGATAGCGATATACTTGAGGTTGAAAGGTGCAGGATGGCCCATCTCTGCACGTAGCTTCCCCCACTCTGTGGTTGTTGCGCCATTAGCAAACTCAATCAAGTCGAGCGCATCCTGTACAAAGCAGTCGAGCTCTTCAACTGGTTGGTGAGCACTTGGGTCGTTATTTTGGAACTGACAAGCCAAACCACAACTCAATACGGGCAATGCCTCTGCGCCAAAGTCCTCACAGAGTTGGAAGAATTCGAAGAAGCCCAATCCGTAGCTCTGATAATAATCAGGGAGATGACGATATGTGAACGTGTATTGCCAACGATTCTCGTTCAATGGGCGGTTCTCTACAGGTCCTACAGAATTCTTCCAGTTATAGCGAGTATCGAGGTCAGTTCCTTCAACGATACAACCTCCAGGGAAACGGAAGATGCCAGGTTTGAGGTCAGCCAAAGCCTGTGCCAAATCCTTGCGCATTCCATTCTCACGTCCCATCCAAGTGTCAGTAGGGAACAGAGAAATATGCTCCAAATCAACAGCATTCTTCCCTTCCAAGAAGATACGCAAAGCGGCCTTCTGGATGGTTTTAGTAGATTTTATCTCTACCTGGTATTTTTTCCATTCTTTTGAATCGACTGTAATGGATTTCAAGGCGAAGAACTGCATTTCTTCATTGTTGAAGGGGTCGGCCAGCTCCACACGAATCTTGGCAGACTCACCTTCAGGCACTCTTGCCCACACAGAGAAGCGATAGGTCTCACCTTGCTTCAATCCGATGCCGAAGGTGCCGTTGTTTTCGAGTTCGGTAAACTTCGACTGATGGCCAGTATAACCCAAGCGCACATAGTGAGGGTTCTTATCGAAAGGTCCGTCATCGCGCACTTGCACGTTGCCCACCGTCTTCCAGCCTTCCAGAGGTTGTGGAAACTCGAACGAACGGTTCAGTATCTTCTCTGCATACAAGCCACCATCGGCAGCAAAGTTGATGTCCTCGAAAAACAAGCCATACATCGTGTTCTGAATGGGTGCGCCCACCTTGTTCATCTGTACGGTCATCTCGTGTGTCTGTGCCTGCAGCGACATTGTTGCCAGCAAGCCACACGCCATAGTTAGCGTCAAAAGTTTTTTCATAAAACGTCTGTTTTTGTTAATTCAATGAACAAATATAAGTATTAATAGCGATATTTTCACTATCTTCGCATCATAAATCTAATTATACACCTTTTTAAATAATGAAGAAAACCAATCTATTTATTATGTCAGCAGTATTGACATTGGCTGCCTGCAACGGTGGCACCCAGCCTGCTGGTGAGACTAATGAAGATATCATTGGTCGCACAACTGAGCTGAATATCAGCAATAAGCGCATGACTCCCGAGGCTCTGTGGGCAATGGGACGTATTGGCGGAATGGCTGTTTCTCCTGATGGAACGAAAGTGGCTTATACGGTGAGCTACTACAGTGTGCCACAGAACAAGAGCAACACAGAGGTGTTCGTCATGAATGCCGACGGTAGTGACAACCAACAAATTACACACACTCCTAAAGGCGAGAGCAATGTGGTGTGGACCAAAGACGGAAAGTTGCGTTTTTTGAGCAGTGAGAGTGGAAGTAGTCAGATTTGGGAGATGAATGCTGACGGCTCTGGGCGCAAGCAGCTTACCAACTATGATGGCGACATCGAGGGTTTTGCTTTCTCTCCAGACGAGAGCAAGGTATTGTTTGTAAGTCAGATAAAGACGGTGGCCAGCACAGCTGACAAATATCCTGACCTGCCTAAGGCAACGGGACGCATCATTACCGACCTGATGTACAAGCATTGGGACGAATGGGTGACCACAGCTCCCCACCCTTTTGTGGCCGATTTCAACAACGGTCTCGAGAACATCACCGACATTTTGGAAGGCGAGCCTTACGAGAGTCCTATGAAGCCTTTCGGAGGTATGGAGCAGTTGGCGTGGAGTCCTGACGGCAAGCAGATTGCCTATACTTGTCGCAAGAAGACGGGTTTGGAATATGCTATCTCAACAAACTCTGATATCTTTATCTACGACATCGCCACCAAGCAGACCAAGAATATCTGCGAAGAAATCAAGGGTTATGACACCAATCCGCAGTATTCGCCAGATGGTCAGTACATCGCTTGGCAGAGTATGGAGCGCGACGGATATGAGAGCGACCAGAACCGCTTGTTTATCATGAACCTGCAAACAGGTGAGAAGCGTTTCGTAAGTAAGGCCTTCGAGAGCAATGTGGATGAGTTTATATGGGACAACAACTCGAAAGGTTTCTACTTTACGGGTGTTTGGCACGGACAGACACATATTTATAATATAGATATTGCCAATGGTGACAAACTGACGAAACTCACTGAGGGCGACTACGACTTCGGAACGCTGGCGCTTTGTGGCGACAAGTTGCTGACCAAGCGTCACAGCATGATGATGGGCGACGAGATCTATCAGCTGGATAAGGTGCGCTCAGGTGAGGCTTTTGCTGAGGTGAAGCAGATGACCTTCGAGAATCAGGCTATCTACGACCAGTTAGAGATGGGCAAGGTGGAAGGCCGTTGGGTGAAGACCACCGACAACAAGGAAATGCTGGTGTGGGTAATCTATCCTCCACAGTTTGATCCTAACAAGAAATATCCTACCCTGCTGTTCTGCGAGGGCGGTCCACAAAGTCCGGTGAGCCAGTTCTGGAGCTACCGCTGGAACTTCCAGATGATGGCTGCCAACGACTATATCATCGTGGCTCCTAACCGTCGTGGTCTGCCTGGATTCGGCAACGAGTGGAACGAGGCTATCAGTGGCGACTATATGGGTCAGTGCATGAAGGACTACCTGACCGCTATCGACGAAGTGGCCAAGGAACCTTATGTTGATGCCGACCGTCTGGGTTGCGTGGGTGCATCGTTTGGTGGCTTCTCAGTCTATTGGCTGGCAGGCAATCATGACAAGCGTTTCAAGGCATTCATTGCCCACGATGGTATCTTCAATATCGACATGCAGTATCTCGAGACAGAGGAGAAGTGGTTCGTGAACTGGGATCTGGGTGGCCCGTACTGGGACAAGCAGAACAAGGTAGCACAGAAGACTTATGCCAGTTCACCTCATCTCTTCGTGGATAAGTGGGACACTCCTATCCTCTGCATTCACGGAGAACGCGACTATCGTATCTTGGCAAATCAGGCTATGTCGGCCTTCGATGCTGCCATCATGCGTGGTGTACCTGCAGAACTGCTAATCTATCCAGATGAGAACCACTGGGTATTGAAACCACAGAATGGTATCTTGTGGCAACGTACTTTCTTCGAATGGCTCGACAAGTGGTTGAAGAAATAACAAGATGCAGAAACAACAAAATAGTGCTGTAGGACTTTTATAGTACTGAATCATTATATGTGCTTCGTTATTGGCACTGAATCAAATAATAAAGGCTGCTTGAAAAAGCAGCCTTTATTGTTATTATCAATCATTGTTATTTTGCAGGCGATGTGTGAACTTTCCGATATCCCATTCCTGTGACGTGGCAAATGAGTCGCCCATCTTGATTGGTTACCCTTGCTTCTGCAGAAGGTATTTTCGGATGGTCTGTCACCCATATAGCTTCAGCCTTAAGGTGGTCGCCTAACCGAGCACTAGATGCAAAAATAACAGTGTTGCTGATGCCGAAGGTAAGTTTACCCCCACCGTTCACCAAAGCGGCGATTGCCAAATCGGCCAACGTAAAGAGTGCCCCACCCTGACATACACCACCACCGTTCAGATGATCAGCAGTAACGGTCATCTCTGCTACCGCATGCTCTGCATCCACTTCCGTAATCTTGCATCCTGCATTCGCTGCAAACTTGTCACGATTCATTAATTCTACTACATCCATTGTTTTCTCATTATTTCGCTTAAAATGATTATACTTGTGAAAAGCGCCAAATAAGACATATAAATAAATTCATAATCAAATATTTAAGAATTACCTACTATCATTATGAACGCTCATAATCAATATTGTTTTCATTATTCTCAATTAATAATCCATGAATGATTTTGCTGCAAATATAAATAAAAAAGGAAAATAACTATTATCTTTGTACTATAATTATTAACTAGTCGCGGAGGTACTATGATAACTGAAAATGTGAATCGCATTAAGGATATGGAGAAGCGCATGCGCAGAGCTAGGAAAGTACTGAAATCAATGGAGTATGCGCTCGACGAATGGGACTTGGTGAACTCTGACATCAAAGTGCTGAACAAATACCTGGGTAGCGATGAGTGGAAAGCCGACTTGAAAGCTGACGAAGAAGGTTTGTTGCCTACTAAATTGCGTCGTGGTGTACTGAGCGAAGATGGCATTTGGGACTTGCTGGTGGATCACCGCGTTATGATGCAACGATTGTTTGAACTCATCAAGAATGAACAAAAATAACATACTCCCTTCCCCTTTATTATTTTGGGGAAAGGAGTATGATTTTAGAAAATAAAGCGCAAAATATAGATACTAATTGAACGTCGTCCAATTATTAATCTAATTCTTCATCTGGCTCAAAACCTCCCATCTCACGGATGGCATTCTTGAGCATCGTGTGCTGCTGATAAAGGTGATTAACAGCCTCTTCGCCTTGAGTATAATCGTGCATTGGGCTCTTCAGGAAGAAACTCAGGAAACGTTGAATACCAACACGTCCTGCACGAGCAGCAAGATCCATCAACAAGCATAAGTCAAGGCATACAGGTGCTGCCAGAATACTATCTCGACACAGGAAATTGATTTTAATCTGCATTGGATAACCCATCCAACCACGGATATCTATATTATCCCAACTCTCCTTATTGTCGTTACGTGGTGGATAGTAATTGATGCGCACCTTGTGATAATAATCAGAATAGAGGTCAGGTTGATCGTCTGCCTTAAGGATGGTCTCAAGCGTTGACAATTTTGACACTTCCTTAGTACGGAAATTCTCAGGTTCATCAAGCACCAATCCATCACGATTACCCAAAATATTGGTAGAGAACCAGCCACTCAGTCCTAAGCAATGCTCGCCAATGATTGGTGAGAAGCCAGACTTAACAAGTGTCTGACCTGTTTTGAAATCCTTACCAGCAATAGGCATCTGCATCTGCTCAGCCAACTCCCACATAGCAGGGATATCTACTGTTGTATTAGGGGCACCCATGATGAATGGGCAACCCTCGCTCAGTGCAGCATAAGCATAACACATTGAAGGAGCAATATGTTCACGATCATCGGCACGCATGGCAGCTTCCAAGTCAGAAAGATGATAATGTACATTTTCATTGACTGGCACATAAATTTCTGTAGAAGCAGCCCAAAGTACTACTACTCTACTGCACTGGGTACGAACTTTAAAAGACTTGATATCTTCACGCAAAGCTAACACCATATCCCAACGGGTTTTGCAATCCTTTACATTTGTACCATCCAAACGCTTCGCGTAATTCTTATCAAAAGCAGCTTCCATAGGCACAATTTGTTCGAGTTCCTTACGAACAGGATCGATGTCTTCTTTCTTAAGTACTTGTGCGTAAACTGCAGACTGGTATGAATTTTGAGGATATACATCCCAGCAACCGAACACTATATCGTCAAGATGAGCGAGAGGAACTATCTCGCCATAATGAAGATAACGTTTCTCATCACCTTTACCTACACGCACACGATCGTACTGAGTCATTGAGCCAATAGGCTTTGCCAATCCTTTACGTACCATCATTACACCTGTCATCAAGGTTGTTGCTACTGCGCCATTTCCAACAATCAGAATTCCCAACTTTCCGCTTGCTGGTTTAACAGATTCTGTTTTCATAAACTATTAATTAATATTTAAATTTTGATTTTGCGCACAAAGCTAATCATATTTGATTAAAAAACTGTATATTCGCAGTGAAAAAAAGTAAATATAAGTTGCAAATAATGAATGAAGAGCTGAAAAAACTATATATCGATCAAACAGGAAATGAACCTGAAACTATAGAGGAGATGCCATCGTCTGGCTCTAACCGCCTGTATTTTCGTTTGAAAGGACAACCCACATTAATTGGTGTTAAAGGTGAATCGCAAGAAGAGAATCATGCGTTTATTGTTATGGCCAATCATTTTAAGAAAAAGGGACTTCCTGTGCCTGAAGTGTTGGGTGTGAGTGACGACCAGATGTATTATATTCAGCAAGATCTTGGCGACTTGCTACTATTCAAAGCTATCGAGAAAGGACGATTAACCCACCAGTTCAGCGACGAGGAGAAAACGTTGCTGAAGAAAACAATGCGACTACTGGCAAAGGTGCAGTTCAGGGGAGCCGAAGGTCTGGATTTCAGCGTTTGCTATCCACAAGCCGAGTTTAATGAGCGTAGCATTTTGTGGGACTTGAACTACTTTAAGTATTGTTTCCTAAAAGCCACGGGGCTGGCATTTCAGGAAAACCGGTTGGAAGATGATTTCCAACATATGGCTCAGGTTTTGTTAAAAAGTTCATCGGAAACGTTTATGTATCGCGATTTCCAAAGCAGGAATGTGATGATAAAGGATGGTGAACCTTGGCTGATTGATTTTCAAGGTGGAAGGAAAGGGCCTTTTTATTATGACGTAGCTTCGTTCTTGTGGCAAGCAAAGGCCAATTACCCCGAGAGTCTGCGTCAAGAACTACTCCAGGAGTATTTGGATGCCTTACGTGTATATCGTAAGATTGATGAAACTGAGTTTTATTCGCAGCTGCGTCACTTCGTGCTGTTCCGTACTATGCAAGTATTGGGTGCATATGGCTTCAGGGGCTACTTTGAGAAGAAGCCACATTTCATGCAGAGCATTCCGTTTGCGATGGAAAACCTGCGTCAATTGCTCCAACAGCCCTATCCTGAATATCCTTACTTGTGTGAGGTGCTGCAACAGCTTACCGAGTTAAAGCAGTTTAAGGACCAACAGAAAAAGCCGTTGATAGTAAAGGTAATGAGTTTTGCCTATAAAAAAGGTATCCCTGATGATACAACTGGTAATGGTGGCGGCTATGTGTTTGATTGTCGTGCTATCAATAACCCAGGCAAATATGACCGTTATAAACCATTCATCGGACTGGACAAGCCTGTGATACTATTCTTGGAAGAAGATGGTGAGATTCTAACTTTCTTAAAACATGTGTATGCATTGGTGGACGCCTCCGTAAAACGTTATATGGAACGTGGATTTACCAACTTGTCTGTATGTTTTGGATGTACAGGCGGGCAGCACCGTTCGGTGTATGCAGCCCAACATTTGGCAGAACACCTGAATGAGAAGTTTGGAGTGGAAATCAACCTCATACATCGAGAGCAGAACATTCAACAGACTCTGCCAGCTAAGAACTGATTAATATAATTATGGAGCAAAAAATAATGGTTGCTTCAATTTGACAGAGTTGTAATAACCAAGATTGTAATTATCAATAGCATGAAGAAAGCAATGATATTTGCAGCAGGGATTGGCTCAAGGCTGAGACCCATCACTGACAGAATGCCCAAGGCGCTGGTGCCTGTAGGCGGCATACCCATGTTGCAACGTACACTATTGCGTCTGAACGAAGCGGGTTTTAACGATGTAACAATCAACATTCATCACTTCGGACAGCAGATTATTGATTTCTTGCAGCATAATGACAACTTTGGAATGAATATTCACATCAGTGATGAACGCGATGAGTTATTAGATACTGGTGGTGGCATATTGAAAGCTAGACATTTCTTAGATGGAGATGAGCCTTTCTTGGTGCACAACGTGGATATTCTTAGCGATATAGACTTGAAGCATGTGTATGACACACATGTTCAGAGTGGCGCAGATGCTACATTACTGGTAAGCGACCGTTTTACAACACGTAAGCTGTTGTTTAATAAAGATATGCACTTGCAGGGATGGTTAAACCACAGTACGGGTGAGGTTAAACCAGAAGGCTTTACGGTAAACACACAACAGCACCGAGAACTGGCTTTCGAGGGTATTCACGTAATATCCCCTACCTTATTTAAATATATGGGAGGAAATACTGATTGGCAAGGTAAGTTCTCAATCATACCTTTCTATTTATCAGTTTGTCAGCAATTACACTTGCAAGGCTATGAACTAAAAGATATTACCTGGTTTGATATTGGTAAACCAGAAACATTACAAGAAGCGAATAAATATTATGAATCAAATAAATAATTGTAACTATGGAAAAAGGTAACAGAGTTATTGAGGCTGCGATTATTGCGCTAGGCCTCGCAGTATTGGGTTACTGCCTGAAAGCAGGTATTGACAATTTTGTGAACAAAGACAGACAAGTAACAGTGAAGGGCCTCTCGGAGAATGAGGTACCCGCAAACACCGTAACATGGCCACTGAGCTTCTCACAACAGGGCAACGACCTGCCTACCCTCTACCAAAGTGTGAACAGGACACGCGATATCATCGTGCGTTTCATTAAAGACAATGGTCTGAGTGAAGATGAAATTACGATGAATTCTCCTACTGTGTATGACAGAAACAGTAACATGTGGAACGAGAACAAATCGCCTTACCGCTACCAGATGAGTACTGGTATTACTGTAAAAACCAAGAAGGTGGATGAGGTAAGAAAAGCTTCTGGCAAAATTGGTGAATTACTGAATCAGGGTATTGCAGTCGATGAAGGTTACATCAATTATGACTTCACTGAATTCCAGGAAATGAAGCTCAAGATGATGCAGGAAGCTATCAAGAATGCTGAGCAGGCAGCTTTGCAATTTGCAGAGAACAGCAACAGCCATCTGGGTGGTATCATGCAAGCAACACAGGGTACCTTCTCAATTGAGGACCGTGATGAAACAACTCCATACATCAAAAAACTGAGAGTGGTAACAACTGTAACATACTCTCTAAAGGACTAATTTCACTATTATCCCCTCATGATATGGGGGGATGATATTTTTTATATTATTTCATGCTTTCAGATTAAACATGATTTTCTATTTCTCAGGAACAGGAAATACACGTTGGGCTGCCCAGCAGTTGGCAGAAGCAACAGGTGAGCGTTTACTTTTCATCCCAGAACAAATGAAAGGCAATTGCCATTATGAGTTGGAGGAAAATGAACGCTTAGGCTTTTGTTTCCCCACGCACGGATGGATGCCTCCTAAAATTGTACTCAACTTTATCAGTCGTTTGGAAATCAATGCTAGGGGGCACTTCTGTTATGCGATTACAACTTGTGGCGATGACATAGGATGCTGCATGAAAGAGTTTCAGAAGAAATTGCATAGCAGAGGTTTGCATGCCGACAGTGTATTTTCACTTATCATGCCTGAGAGTTATGTTTGTTTACCAGGATTTAAAACTGATTCTGAAGAGATTGTAAAACAAAAGAAGGCAAAAGCAAATAAGGATTTGAAAGTATTTATTGGACTTATCAAAGAGCGATGTATTGGTAAGGAGATAGTATTTAAAGGCATATTCCCCTACACCAAAACTTATGTATTAGGGACGCTTTTTAATCACTGGCTAATTACTGATAAGCCTTTCAAAGTGGATGCAGAGCTATGCATTCATTGCAATAAATGTGCCTATGCCTGTCCCGTTGGAAACATAAGCATAGAAGGAAAACTAGCACTGCCTCATTGGCATCATGACGGAAGTTGCACTAACTGTTTAGCTTGCTATCATGTATGTCCTAAACATGCTATAAACTATTGGGATACTAACAAAAAAGGACAATATTTTTTTGCATAAAAAGAAAGAGAAATACTCACGTATTCCCCAATCTTTTTTGAGTTAGAAACTTTTCATTCTCTCAAATTTGAATCAACTTTAACCTAATAAAACTAACCTATTATTTTTACCTAAAACTAATATCTGGAGAAAACAATAACACTTGGTCTATTTCTTTAGTACAACGTTGCAAAGTTATGAAGAATTATTTTAACTTGCAAGCAAATTTGATAATATTTTTGCATTTTGTTGTAAATTGATGATAAAAACAATAATTTTGTCAAAAGTCTAATAGGATAAACTGTATAAAATGAATTCAAAAGATCTTCAAACAAAAATGAGTAACGTGCGATGGGTAATTTGCATCATGTTATTTCTTGCTACTACTGTGAATTACCTAGACCGCCAAGTGTTGTCATTGACATGGAAAGACTTTATCGCCCCAGAGTTTCATTGGAGTGACTCCGATTATGGAAATGTGGCGGCAGTGTTCTCCATTGTGTATGCAATAGCTAACATCTTTTCTGGTCGTATTATCGACTGGCTGGGTACCAAACGGGGATATCTATGGGCTATCGGTATCTGGTCGGCAGGCGCGTGCCTACATGCCCTTTGCGGATGGGCTACAGAGCAAGTGGTAGGGCTTGACGATGCAGTTGGTTTGGTAGGTGCTGTAGGTAAAACGGCATCACTCATTTCTACGGTGAGTGTTTATTTCTTTATCGCTGCCCGTATCGTATTGGCTTGCGGTGAAGCAGGCAACTTTCCATCAGCAGTGAAAGTAACTGCAGAATATTTCCCGCAGAAAGACCGTGCATTTGCTACCTCTATATTCAATGCTGGCTCAACAGTGGGCGCTCTGGTGGCACCGCTAAGCATTCCCTTACTGGCTCGTTATTTTAAGAATATCGGAGTAGGCAATGGTTGGGAAATGGCATTTATCATTATTGGTGCATTAGGCTTCATCTGGATGGCATTCTGGGTATTTATTTATGATAAACCTACCAAACATAAAGGAGTAAATGCTGCAGAATTGGCATATATCCAGCAAGACCAGAATAATGCAGAGTCTAAGGAAGAAGAAGATACCAAACTACCCAAATACACCGTAATTCAATGTCTGAAACTGCGTCAGACTTGGGCGATTTTGCTAGGCAAGTTCGTTACTGACTGTGTATGGTGGTTCTTCTTGTTCTGGACACCCGCATACTTGTCTGATGTCTATGGATTGACTTCCGATAACCCTACTGCACAAATGCTGATTTTCGTATTATACGCCATCACTATACTTTCGCTCTATGGCGGCAAGTTACCCACTATCATAATCAATCGTACAGGATGGAATGCATATAAGTCTCGCATGAGAGCCATGCTGATATTTGCGATATTCCCTCTACTGGGTCTATTTGCACAGCCTTTGGGCAACTATTCATACTGGTTCCCTATCATATTGATAGGTTTAGTTGGAGCAGCACATCAGTCGTGGTCGGCCAACCTATATTCTGTGGGCAGCGATTTGTTCCCACATCGTGCTATTGCAACAATAACAAGTTTAAATAGTGCAGCTGGTGGTTTAAGCTCATTCTTAATCAACTACGGTTCTGGTAAATTATTTGATTATGCTGATGCTACGCAAATGGTATTCCTGGGATTCCAAGGGAAGCCTGCTGGCTACTTCATCATATTCTGTTATTGTTCTGTGGCATACATGATAGGATGGATTTGCATGAAGTTACTTGTTCCTAAATACAAACCTGTTGAGTGATAATTGTCTACGCTCATTTCCGCATGGGCTCAATCAAAACACATACACTTTGATGCCCCTAGGTACAAGAAAAAGATAATCGACACAATGACAATTAAAGGCTGCAGAAATGCAGCCTTTATATTTTTAGTTATTAACCTAATAGCTAATTACATTAAAAAGGATATCCTACTGCAAAGTGGAAGGCGAAGTCGCGACTAAAACGAGGATGGATGATAGGATAACGCTCACGACCACTGGAAAAAGCAGGATTAATGGCTTTCATGCCACCGTCAAATCGCAAAATAAAGAAGCCTAGATCAATGCGGAAACCTATGCCGTAGGCTACGGCAATCTGCTTATAGAACTTATCAAAACGGAACTGACCTCCGGGCTGGCTGTCATATTTACGTAGGGTCCATACATTACCTACATCAACAAATGCAGCACCAGCCAATTTCCAGAATAAATTAGAGCGATATTCAATACTACCTTCGATCTTCAAGTCGCCAGTTTGATTCATGAAGTTGCCATCACCAGAGAAAGAGCCTGGTCCAAGGTTGCGAACAGACCACCCTCTTACACTATTTGCGCCACCTGCAAAATATCGCTTTTCGAATGGTATCATTTTGGCATTTCCATAAGGAACAGCAATACCAAACGCCATATGATAAGCGATTGAGTTGCGATTATCAATTGCTATATTCTTGGCAAAGTCGAAGTCGGCCTTGATATATTGCGCAAATGGGATATTCAAGATAGCATATTCCCCTTCTTTGTTCTTTCGCATATGAGTGAGTTTAGCCAATGCATAGAGCCAATTGCCTGCAGCCTCTATATTAGCGCGCAATGTATAAGACGTACCATTGAATACATTTGCCGCCATACTTGTTCCACGATTATTGTATATAAATGAATAGCCTGAGCGAACAATCAGGCGATCTTCATAATTGTATTTAACAATATAATTATCTTCTTGGTTAATATATTTATCATAAAAATCAGGATGAATCCAAGGCATATAGAGATAGTTTACATCTAAGAGATCAATGCGATGACGTAAACGTTGCTGTTTGAAAGACCACTGGTAACTCCATCCTGTGGAGGCAATGATACGAGTAAATTCTGGACGCAACTGATAGTCATAACGTAGTTCAAAGAGAGTGTTAGCCCGAATCCTATTGACAAAACTATGACTTAAGAAAGGAAATAAAATACGAGGGAAATTAATTGATGCCTCTGCGCTTAATTCTGTATAGCTCTCATTGCGATAATCCCCCTGTAAACCAGAAACAGCTTCATAGGCACCCCTAAGACGGAAAGTGAGTGTTTCTGAACCTCGAAACAGATTACGATTACTAAGTGACACTGCAGCTGCAGCACCCAAGTCACCAGCCGAATTGGTGCCTTCCACTTCGAACGAGATAGATCGTAGTTTATTTTTGGTCAACTGAATATAGGCATCTACAAACAAAGAATCGTTACGTTCCAGTTCTTCAAAACGTATGTTGGTATATCGCATTACAGGCAAGCGATTGAAATTCTGATAGGTTCGCTGAACATCGTTGCCGTTGTACAATTCTCCCTTCTGAAGATGTTGATTGCCTACCAAAACGCGTGGACGGATAAAAGGTTTACCACGATAGTAAACAGGATATCCTTTATAAAGCATTGTATCTTCCGGCAGCACATCACCATTAGTGTTCTCCAATGCATTATAATCGGCATGAAAATGCACCTGATTTAAATAATACTGAGGATGATTAACCTGTACACTGTCTGCATTTAACCTATAAGGTTCAAGGTGCATAGTGAGGTCAACAAGAAAAGTATTTCGAGTAGTATCGGCAGAGTAAGTGATATACTCCTTATTGAAATGATAGTAACCATTCTGCTGTAGCAAAGAAGTAATACGTGAACGTTCATTATCAAGCACATTGATATCCATATTCATACCTTCTTTGAGCAAGGTGGCAGCAGAATCTTGTCGCATATAGTTCCAGATAGTCGTATCTGGAATGTCATATTGGATGGAACGGACTTTGTATGCCCTGCCTGTCTTCACGTCATAGGTAAGCTTAATCTTCTTATTACCGTCCAACTTAGTATTAGCGTCCACTATAGCTCCCATATAGCCTAAGTTGCGTACAGCTTTCTCTAACTCCTGCCGAGAGCGCTCTGTCTCAAAGGAGTCGAAAATAACGGGAGCATCACCAACCCTTCGCAAAACCCTATTAATCCACTGGGTAGTATCGCGCCCAGACATGTTGTAGATATAGAGTTGCGTCTTTATCAAGTTAAACCACTTGGTATTAGGTTGCTGACGGATGAACAAGTTTAGGTCGGCAGGTTTCACGTCTTTATTATCACTTTGAACATTTAGTTCGTCAAGCAAATAGGCCCCCTCTGGTACATATTTGGTAGAAGAACAACCTGCCATAAAAAGCAAGATTATTGCCCATAACCAAGACATAGTTTTATGTTTTATCTGTTTATCCATATATTGCTCAAAGAGGTGAGCCTTAATAAAGCACTATTTCGGTTGTAAATTTAGCGGTTTTTTCTCAGAAAAGTAGTATATTTGCATAGAAAAAAAGCTACAGATGCCGATATCGAAAAACAAAATCAAGTTTATCCGCTCGTTGGAACAAAAGAAGGTTCGACGTGAAGAACGTGTTTTTTTGGCTGAAGGTCCTAAACTGACAGCAGATTTGTTAGGGCATTTACGTTGCCGATATTTGGCAGCTACAGACGATTGGCTGGCTTCTCACAACACCATTGAAGCTGATGAGATAGACACTGCTACCATAGATGAGATAGCTCGTGCCAGTTTACTAAAAACTCCTCAAGATGTAATAGCAATCTTCGATCAACGTGAAGAAAAAACCGATATTACTGTAATTGAGAAGCAACTGTGCTTGGCACTCGATGATGTGCAGGATCCAGGAAATTTGGGGACCATCATTCGAATTGCAGATTGGTTTGGTATAGAACATATTTTCTGCTCTACTAACACTGTAGATGTGTATAGCCCAAAAGTTGTGCAAGCTACGATGGGTGCCTTATCTCGCGTGCACTTACATTACGTATCGCTCACAGAATTGATTGGCAAGTTAAACAAAAATGTGCCTATTTATGGTACTTTA
The DNA here is from genome assembly GCA_902775375.1 of uncultured Bacteroidales bacterium. GTDB lineage: Bacteria > Bacteroidota > Bacteroidia > Bacteroidales > Bacteroidaceae > Bacteroides. The sequence goes on from CACYLU010000002.1 coordinate 230,214, forward strand.
CTCGACGGCACAAACATCTACACTCAGGAGCTCAGTACTACTGGTTTGATAGTGATGGGTAACGAAGGGAATGGTATCACAGCAGAAGTACGACAGTTAATTAACAGAAAATTATATATACCTAATTATCCGGAAGGACGAGATACTTCAGAATCATTAAATGTGGCAATAGCTACAGCTGTCACTTGTGCGGAATTTCGTAGAAGGAAATAGAATTGGTTTAACGCTCTTTAGCGTGCATACGAATCAGTGAAACGCTATCAACTAATAATATTCGATTTTCACTTTGCTTAGGTAGGTAAATAAAGCCGTAAACCTCACGTATCCTTCCATATTCATTACTATGCAATGTCAATGTTTGTTTACCATCATTGTAAATATGATGAATCTTATTGATGATACTATCATTACGATATCGAATAGAAAGCGCCATCACTGCTGCTTCATCAGAATTAATTTGCTGATTCTTTACATGAAAATAACGAAAACGAGCATTGAAATGTAAAGTATCACTATCTTCAAAATTAGCATCGTTCTCATAATCGAAAGAGAGTCTATTGTCATAAGGATGATTGGTAAGACTAAACATAGGCATTCCTGACCAAATGTTCACACTATCTCCTATTTGCGTTACACTACTCCTCTGTCCACTAATAGCTATAGAACGTTCCAGCACAGCCTTCTCATCCTGTATGCGTTTAATTACTTTCTGGTAAACTTTGTCGAATGCTTCAGGATGAGTAGAGTACCATGACAAGGTAGAATCAAATTGTTCTTCCGTGGTATGGTGTTTTTCAAAAACATTCAAATAATACAGTGTAGCTTTATACTTCTCAGAAGGAGAAACTGCCTCTCCCAAAGCCTTTGCAGCATGATAGTCATACAACACCTCCTCCATCTGAGCATCACTCAATATCTCCTTGGGTCTTTCTGGGCCACAAGCCACAATGCAAACCAACAAGAACAATACATTCAAGCATAACAGTATGGAGCGCATAAGTCTCATGACTTCTTGGTTTTCAGCACATCAAAAGCGTGGTTTACATATCTTCCATAGAAGATGAGCAATGCCACAATACCAACAGAAATACAAGAGTCGGCAAAATTAAAAATTGGACTAAAAAAAACGAAATGTTGCCCACCGACAAAAGGCATCCAGGTGGGCCATTCTGTCTCAATAAGAGGAAAATAGAACATATCTACCACCTTGCCATAGAGCAAGGGGGCATATCCCCCTCCCTGAGGCATGAAAGTAGCTATCTGTGTAAAAGTGCTCTCACTAAACATTACGCCATAAAGTACACTATCGATAATGTTACCTAAAGCCCCTGTGAGAATAAGGCTCACGCACACCAGAAAACCTGTTTTCAGGTGAGCCTTCACAAACTTATATAGGCACCATATGATAACAGCAACAGCTAGAATACGAAACGATGTGAGAAACAATTTTCCAAAGATTTGCATGCCGAACGCCATACCATTGTTCTCGGTAAAGAAGATGTAAAACCAATCTGTCACACGTATGCTTTCATGCAAATACATGTGGGTCTTAATGTAGATCTTGATGCACTGATCTATCAACAGTAGCAGCAATATCAAAAAAACTGATATACTGCCCTTTTTAATGGTTTCGTTCATCATCGACTTAAAGCGTTCAGCAAATCTAATTTATCTGTTTCTTTTCGCTTCAATGCTTAAGGTAGCATGAGGAACTGCACGCAGACGTTCAGCAGGAATCAACTTACCTGTCTCACGGCAAATGCCATATGTCTTGTTCTGGATGCGTACCAAAGCTGCCTGAAGACTCTGAATGAACTTCAGCTGACGCTGTGCCAGACGGATTGTCTCATCCTTACTCAACGCATAGGCATCATCCTCAATCACCTTATAGGTAGGTGATGTATCTTCAATACCATTACTATCAGAGCCATTCAAGCTGGCCATCATTTGGTTATAATCCCTTTGAGCTACTTCTAACTTTTCTAGAATAATCTGCTTAAACTCCTCTAATTCGGCGTCGGAGTATCTTGTTTTCTCTTTCTCTGCCATATCGCAAAAGTATAAAGATTAAGGTAATTAAATTTTATCTATTTTCAATTCCAGTTCATATTCATCCATATCAAGCTTTACGCCATCCTGCACACTGTCTGCTAATACAAGGCTAGCACCCAACACTTGATTACAGATATAATCCTTGAATGCAACGACAGCATCGTCTGTTTGCTCGTTCTTTGATAAAGTGATATTAATCTTGTCGGTAATTTCCAAACCGCTCTGTTTGCGTAGATTCTGAATGCGATTCACCAACTCTCTAGCAATACCTTCACAACGCAATTCCTCTGTGATGGTTACTTCAAGAGCTACGGTTAGCTTACCTTCGTTAGCCACCAGCCAACCTGGGATATCCTCGCTGAAGATTTCTACATCGGAAGCATCAACAACAGCTTCAACACCATCTAATACGAAGGTAAACTTACCTTCTTGCTCCATACGATTGATATCTTCCTGGCTCATAGCAGTAACAGCAGCAGCTACTGCCTTCATTTGTTTACCAAATTTTGGACCAAGCTTCTTGAAATCACACTTTACTTTCTTCACCAGAATACCAGCTGCATTATCTACGAAGTTAAGTTCCTTAACGTTCACCTCGTTCTTTATCAGATCTTTCACTGCCTCAATGTGAGCTCGCTGTGCTTCGTCGTTTACAGGCACCATAACACTCTGTAGCGGTTGGCGTACCTTAATGTTCACCTTACGACGTAAAGCTAACACCATAGAAGTGATTTGCTGAGCCATTTCCATACGAGTTTCCAATTCTTTGTCAATCAGACTCTCATCGCATTCTGGGAACTTCGCTAAATGCACAGACTCTACATTGTCTCTTCCAGTAACTGCAATAAGGTCCATATACAACTTGTCTGCATAGAATGGTGAGAAAGGCGCTATAAGTTTAGCTACTGTTTCCAAACAAACATAGAGTGTTTGATAAGCAGCCAACTTGTCCTGCGTCATACCTCCACCCCAGAAACGCTTACGATTCAGGCGTACATACCAGTTACTTAGGTTGTCGTTTACAAAGTCCTGAATCAGTCGGCCAGCTTTCGTAGGTTCGTAATCGTTGAGGTTGGCATCCACATTCTTAATTAGTGTGTTCAGTTCTGAAAGAATCCAACGGTCTATCTCAGGACGCTCCTGAATAGGGACTTCTGCCTCAGCATACTTGAAACCATCCACATTAGCATAGAGTGACAAGAATGAATAGGTATTATACAGAGTACCGAAGAACTTACGGCGAACTTCTTCAACACCGTCCACATCAAATTTCAAGTTATCCCAAGGAGATGAATTAGTAAGCATATACCAACGCACAGGATCGGAACCATACTGTTCAATCACACCAAATGGATCCACTGCATTGCCCAAGCGTTTCGACATCTTTTCACCATTTTTGTCGAGCACCAAACCATTAGAAATAACGTTCTTAAAAGACACGTTATCAAACACCATAGTGGCGATGGCATGTAACGTAAAGAACCAACCACGAGTCTGGTCAACACCCTCAGCAATAAAATCTGCAGGGAAAACCTTACCAGAATCCAACAGTTCCTTGTTCTCAAATGGATAGTGAATCTGAGCATAAGGCATTGAACCTGAATCAAACCACACATCAATCAGATCAGTCTCACGCTTCATTGGCTTACCAGAAGCAGAAACCAAAGTGATATCATCAACAAATGGACGATGCAAGTCAATCTTATCGTAGTTTTCTGTAGTATAATCACCAGGCACAAAACCTGCGTCTTTGTAAGGATTAGAGGTCATCACACCAGCAGCCACAGCCTTCTCTACCTCATTATAGAGTTGCTCGACACTCTCAATGCAAATCTCCTCACTGTTATCTTCTGTACGCCAGATAGGCAGTGGAGTACCCCAGTATCGAGAACGGCTTAGATTCCAGTCGTTAAGATTTTCCAGCCACTTACCAAATCTACCTGTACCAGTACTTTCTGGCTTCCAGTTAATGCTTTTGTTTAGCTCTATCATACGCTCCTTGCAAGCAGTAGAACGAATAAACCAGCTATCCAGCGGGTAGTAAAGCACAGGTTTATCTGTACGCCAACAATGTGGGTAGTTGTGCACATGTTTCTCAATCTTGAAAGCCAGATTATCTGCTTTCATCTTCATGCAGATATAGATATCAAGACTCTCAGCAGCTGCAGCAGCCTTGTCGTCATATTTGCCATTTACAGTAAACTGAGGATCATAGGCATTCTTTACCCAACGGGCTTCGTATTCTTTATAAACATCGTAGTTAACGCACTGTTTAACAAAGTTCTCGTCCAAATCTGCTGTATCGAAGAACTTACCAGTCAAATCTACCATTGGTCGGTACTCGCCCTTCTTTGTATACATAAACACAGGAGGAATGCCTGCATTGCGAGCTACAAAGGCATCATCAGCACCAAAGGTAGGAGCAATATGTACAATACCTGTACCATCTTCAGTGGTTACGTAGTCACCTGGAATCACACGGAAAGCCTTTTCTGCAGCTTCGTGCCATTTGCCTTCAGCATCTACCTCGATAGGTTTCACAAACTTCAACAACTGTTCGTATTTCATACCCACCAGGTCAGTACCCTTATATTCGCCCACTACCTTGAAAGGAACAATTTTATCGCCTTTCTTGTAATCTTCCAGCGGCATATTCTCGCCCTTCTGGTTGAAGTGGGTATAGAGCAAAGCCTTTGCCAACACAGCAGTAATAGGTTCCCCTGTATAGCTATTATAGCTCTGCACAGCCACATAGTCAATCTTCGGCCCCACACAGAGAGCTGTGTTTGATGGTAAAGTCCACGGAGTGGTAGTCCATGCTATAAATACAGGAGTACCCCACTCTGCCATTTCAGGCTTTGGATCCAACATTTTGAACTGTGCTACTACAGTCGTATCTTTCACATCTCGGTAGCAACCAGGCAGGTTCAGTTCATGTGAGCTCAAACCAGTACCAGCAGCAGGAGAATAAGGTTGAATAGTATAGCCTTTATACAACAGACCTTTCTTGTGCAGCTGTGCCAACAGCCACCATAATGTTTCGATATAGCGATTGTCATAAGTGATATAAGGATTATCAGTATCTACCCAGTAGCCCATTTTGTGTGTCAAATCGGTCCACTCTTTGGTAAACTTCATCACATCTTTCCTACATGCAGCATTATAATCCTTTACGGTAATGGTTTTGCCAATATCTTCCTTAGTGATACCCAATGCCTTCTCAACACCAAGTTCTACAGGCAGTCCGTGAGTATCCCAACCCGCCTTACGTTTCACTTGGTAGCCCTTCATCGTCTTAAAGCGACAGAAAACATCTTTAATAGAGCGGGCCATAACGTGATGGATACCAGGCATACCGTTTGCAGAAGGAGGACCCTCGTAGAAAACGTATGAAGGACAACCTTCACGCTCTGTCATACTCTTTTCGAAGATGTGGTTTTTCTCCCACTGAGCCAGCACTTCCTTGTTGATATCTGACAGGTTGAAACCCGAATATTCAGCAAAATTCTTACTCATTATATCTTATATTTACAGTTTACTTATTAACAAGGCGCAAAGATACACCTTATTTCTTTAATAACAAAAAATACTGGTTGAAAAGTTTAGGGCATCTTGTTTTAGAAAATTATGTTGCCAATATCCTTTTTAATCACAAAAGGGTTTTGTAAATTTGCAGTTCTAAATACTAATTTGAAATTATTATGGCAACAGTAAAACCATTTAAAGGCATACGCCCACCACAGGCTCTGGTAGAGCAAGTAGCTTCACGCCCATACGACGTACTGAACTCTGAGGAAGCACGCCAGGAGGCTGAGGGCAACGAGAAATCACTGTATCACATCATCAAGCCTGAAATCGACTTCGAGCCTGGTACTGATGAGCACGATCCTCGTGTTTATCAGAAAGCAGCTGAGAACTTCCAGATGTTCCAGGATAAGGGATGGCTGGTGCAGGATGAGCAGGAGAATTACTACATCTACGCTCAGACCATGAACGGGAAGACTCAATATGGTCTGGTGGTAGGCGCCTATGTGCCAGACTATATGAACGGTATCATCAAGAAGCACGAATTGACTCGCCGTGATAAGGAAGAAGACCGCATGAAACATGTACGTGTAAATAACGCCAACATTGAGCCTGTGTTCTTCGCTTATCCAGACAATGCCCAGCTCGATGCTATTGTAGCCAAATATATAGCAAAGAAACCTATATATGATTTCATCGCTCCTGGCGACGGTTTTGGTCACAAATTCTGGATCATTGACCAACGTACAGACATCGATGCTATTACAAAAGCGTTTGCTCAAATTCCTTACCTATATATTGCCGATGGTCATCATCGTAGTGCAGCAGCAGCTCTCGTAGGAGCAGAAAAGGCAAAACAGAACCCACACCACAAAGGTGATGAAGAATACAACTACTTCATGGCTGTTGCTTTCCCTGCTTCTCAGCTGACCATCATCGACTACAACCGTGTTGTGAAAGACCTCAATGGTTTGACCGAAACTGAGTTCCTGAATGCCCTAAAGGAGAACTTCGACATACAAGAGATGGGTACTGATATTTACAAGCCTGCCAAACTGCACAATTTCTCACTATATTTGGGTGGTAAATGGTACAGCTTAACAGCCAAACCTGGCACCTACAACGACGACGATCCTATAGGTGTATTGGATGTCACCATCTCTTCTAATTTAATTCTCGATAAGATATTAGGAATCAAAGACCTGCGTTCTGATAAGCGCATCGACTTCGTGGGCGGCATCCGTGGGCTCGGCGAACTGAAACGTCGCGTTGACAGTGGTGAGATGAAGGTAGCATTGGCCCTCTACCCTGTTAGCATGAAGCAACTGATGGACATCGCTGACAGCGGAAACATCATGCCTCCAAAGACAACCTGGTTTGAGCCTAAATTGCGTTCAGGTCTCGTTATCCACAAATTGGTATGAACGAACAGGTAAAGTTGGAGATGTTCACTGCAGAACTAGACTCCGAACTGGAACTGCAGTATTCACAAGAAGGAGTAAGAGCGGGATTTCCAAGTCCCGCTCAAGACTATACTACCGAAGCCATCGACTTGAACAAGGAACTGGTGCGACACCCTTCCTCAACCTTCTATGCTCGCTGTGTAGGCGACTCTATGAAGGATAGTGGAATCGACGATGGCGACCTGCTCATCATCGACAAGAGTCTGGATCCTGGCGAAGGCGACATTGTAGTGGCCTACATAGATGGTGAGTTCACTTTGAAACGCATTCATCTTGATACCACGAACGACTGTCTGTTACTCATCCCTTCCAATCCTGTCTACCAGCCCATCAAGATTACCGAAGAGAATCATTTCATCATCTGGGGCGTTGTTACCTATAACATCAAGCGACAGCGACTTTAACACCCAACATGTACGCCATCGTTGACTGCAACAATTTCTACGCTTCTTGTGAGCGTGTGTTCAACCCTGGGTTGCGCACAACCCCAATCGTAATTCTCAGTAATAACGACGGGTGCATCATCGCACGCAGCAACGAGGCTAAAGCATTGGGCATCAAGATGGGCGCACCATTCTATCAAGTGGAGGATGTGCTAGAGCAAAAAGGTGTAGCTGTGTTCAGCAGCAACTACAACCTTTATGGTGATATGAGCCGAAGAGTGATGCGTCTGCTCTATGAGTTTTGTCCTGATGGATTCATGCAATACAGCATCGACGAAGCATTTCTCGACCTCGATGGTATGGGAACCCCCGAACAGTTGCACCAGTCTTGCATCCAACTGGCAAAAAAGATAGGACGAAGCACTGGTATTCCTGTCACTATCGGACTAGCACCCACCAAAACATTGGCCAAGATGGCCAGCAAGTTTGGCAAGAAATACAAAGCCTACCAGGGGTGCTGTATGATAGACACTGACGAGAAACGTGAAAAAGCCTTGAAAATGTTCCCCATTGAAGATGTTTGGGGCGTAGGCTGGCGCAATCGAGACAAACTAGCTTATTATGGCATCAAGACAGCTTGGGACTTCACGCAAAAGAGCGAGGGCTGGGTGCGTAACCTTATGCACGTAACAGGCGTACGTACTTGGAAGGAGTTATGGGGCATCGACTGCGTTGACGTCGAAGAATTGCCCCATAAGAAAAGCATCTGTACCAGCCGCAGTTTCCAAGGAGAAGGTCTTACTTCGCTGGGCGATGTAGAAGAAGCAGTAGCCAACTTCGCTGCCTCTTGTGCGCGCAAACTCGTAGAGCAACACACCTGTTGTGCCTCACTCACTGTATTTGCCCACACCAGTCGTTTCCGCACCGATGTTCCCTCCAGCTATATATACCACACGGGCACTTTTCAAGTACCCACCAACAATCTGCAGGAAATTGTTTCCCAAGCCGTGAAACTATTGCGTGACGAATGGAAAGTTGGCACCTATTATTATAAGAAAGCAGGTGTCATTGTATGGGATATATGTCGAGATAACGCCATTCAAACAGCCCTCTTCGACCCCATCGACCGCAACAAACAAGCTGCTCTGACTAAGGCCATCAACGAGATTAACCGCAAAAACGGTCACAATATGGTGCGTGTGGCAGTACAAGGGTATAGTAAGAATTGGCACCTCAAAAGTGAGCACCTTACCAAACAATACACCACCAACATCAAAGATATCATACAGGTTAAAAGCTAAACATCACCAACCCATCAGTTGTCGCAAGAAGGGTGTCAACTCAGCAGCCATCTTAGCTTGCTGCTGCATTGAGGGATGATAGCTGGCACCATAGCCCAAACTTCCATCTTGAGGTGAGAAAGTGAAGCGCACCACTCGTTTGTCACCTTTCCTGTTGACTTCTGCCACTACTGCATCTTGGGCCTCTTCTACATCCTTCATGCGTTGGCCAGAAAGCATACAGCCACTCATCATCACAATTGTAGCATTAGGATATCGATTTCTCAAGTGACGCAGAAACCCAGCATAAGCCTCACGCAGCTTGGCCTTATTATATCTCCCGACTGAAGTATCGTTGGTGCCCAAGTTAACACACACCACATCAGGAGTAAACCTACTATAGTCCCACACTTGTGTGGTATCCTCGAAATTGGTGTAGTCATACAAAGCAGGCATCGCTGCTTCTGGTTTTCCGTCATACGGGCCGTTATAATTGCGGAAGATACCGATTCCGCTTCGTGCCACCACGACGTGCTGAGCCTCTAATGCCCTTGCAGTCAAAGCTGCAAAACTGAAGTAGTGATTCTCAGTATCATAAGTGAACGGAGCTGTTGCTACAGTTGCTTCTACCCCATAGCCACAGGTGATAGAGTTGCCTATAAACTCAATTTTTCGTTGTGGCAAAGCTGGTGTTTCCGTCAAGTCCTTTCCTGGATCAAGTATGAAACCATAAAATTCTGGACGCAACTCATATCCCTCAGTAACATGTGTCAGTCTTATCGTATGTTCACCTTCAGTCAAGCTATCTGCCAGGAGCAAAACGCTATCCTCCCGATGGTAGAAATCCACCTTCACAGGCTCCTGCTCGTCAATTTGCGCCATATAATAGGCACTCTTTGGTTTTGCCTTCATGCGGATAGATGTCCCTTCGAACCCAGCAATGATTTGTACTCCAGGATAAGTAAACAAAGGTGCCTCACTATTCGCAAAACTCACCCTACCCACATAGGCTATCCTTTTGTCCGATGCAGGAACAAACGTTTCCGCCTGCTTCCCTGCCGAGCATCCCTGTACGCCCAACCAGCAAGATATTGCTATCACCATTAAGTTTCTCATACTCTTAGTTGTTTATTGATGACACAAAGATACAATATAAAAACAATAATCCCTCCCAAAACGGGAAGGATTATTATATGCAGTTAAAAACTAATAATTTACAATATCGCCTCAATCTGCTCTGCCACTTTTTCCATACTATCGGTAGGTTCGAAGCGAGCCTTCACCAAACCTTTCTTGTCAATCAGGAACTTGGTGAAATTCCATTTAATATCTGGGGAGTCCTTATAGTTAGGGTCAGACTTCGAAAGCATCTCGTCCAGTAGTTTTGACAAAGGATGGTTGGCATCGAATCCTCCAAAAGGCCTCTGACTCTTTAAGAAGGTAAACAAAGGTGAAGCTTTTTCGCCATTCACATCAACCTTCTTGAACTGTGGGAACTTAGTAGCATAGTTCAGCTGACAGAACTCATGTATCTCTTCAGCAGTACCTGGAGCCTGTGCGCCAAACTGGTTGCAGGGAAAGTCAAGAATGTTAAAGCCCTGACTGCGATATTTTTCGTAAAGCTGCTCCAACTCGGTATATTGTGGTGTAAATCCGCAACGAATGGCAGTGTTTACAATGAGAATCACTTCGCCTGCATATTCCTTGAGGGAAACGTCACGGCCTTTCCTGTCTTTCACGGTGTAATCGTAAATTGTCTTCATGTGTATTATTTAAAGTTACAAGTTTCTTCTAATAGCGGTTTCCAGCTTCATCATGCTGTCTGATGGTTCAAAACGTGCAATCACCTCACCTTTCTTATTAACCAGGAACTTGGTGAAATTCCACTTGATGTCCGACTTGTCCTTATAACCAGGATCTCTGCGGCTCATCATCTGGTCCATCATCTTACCTGTCTCATTATTCTCTGTCTCAAAGCCCTTGAAGCCCTGCTTCTCTTTCAGGAACTTGAAGATAGGAGCCTCATTCTCACCATTCACATCAATCTTGGCAAACTGAGCAAAGGTAGTATTATAAGTACCAGTGCAGAAGTCGTGAATCTCTTCGTTAGTGCCAGGAGCCTGCTCACCAAACTGGTTGCATGGGAAGTCCAACACTTCAAAACCTCTTGCCTGATATTTCTCATACAATGCCTGCAGTTCTTTGTACTGTGGTGTGAATCCGCATTTGGTAGCCGTGTTTACAATCAGCAAAACTTTGCCGGAATAGTCTTTCAGCGAAACATCTTCATTGTTCAGACCTTTAACGGTAAAATCATACACACTCTCTTGAGCACTGAGGCCCAGTGTAATGAAAGACATCAGGATAAACAATAATTTCTTCATTCTACAAATAATTAATTCTAAAACTTCGCGTTAATAATCTATTTTCGAGAGGCAAAAATAATGATAATAGCAAACTGCAACAAATCATTTTTCTTAAATATACTTAATGTGTGCCTCAAAACGAGAGCAAAACGACAAATTGTCGCTCAACAGGGATGTATATCAGTCATTTTGGCTGAATTTGACAGCTGGCAAGGATTTTGCGCCGATGATGAGTGAAAAAACTAACACAAAACAAACGAAGAAAGGAGCATCGAATTATGAATTTCAAGAATTATACTATCAAAGCACAAGAAGCTGTGCAAGAAGCTGTGAACCTGGTGGAACGCCAGGGGCAGCAAGCCATCGAGCCAGTTCATCTGTTCAAGGGTGTGATGAAGACTGGCGAGAACATTGTGAAGTTCATTTTCCAGAAACTGGGTATGAACGAACAGCAAGTTACCATGCGGCTGGATCAAGAAATCAGCAAACTGCCTAAAGTGCAGGGAGGTGAACCTTATCTGAGTCGTGAGGCCAACAGTGTACTACAACAGGCTGAGGACATTTCCAAGAAGATGGGTGATGAATTTGTCTCTATCGAGCCAATCATTATGGCACTGCTGAAGGTTAACAGTTCAGCCTCTACTCTGCTGAAGGATCTCGGTATGACGGAGAAAGAACTGGCCAGTGCCATCGAAGAACTGCGTAAAGGACAGAAAGTTAACTCACAGTCGTCTGAAGATACTTATCAGGCGCTCGACAAATATGCTATCAACTTGAATGAGGCTGCACGAAGTGGCAAGCTCGACCCTGTGATTGGACGCGATGAAGAGATTCGTCGCGTACTGCAAATCTTGAGTCGACGCACCAAGAACAACCCTATCCTGATTGGTGAACCTGGTACGGGTAAGACCGCTATCGTTGAGGGATTGGCTCATCGTATCTTACGAGGCGATGTACCTGAGAACCTGAAGAACAAGCAGGTCTATTCGCTCGATATGGGTGCCTTGATTGCTGGTGCCAAATACAAGGGTGAGTTTGAGGAACGTCTGAAAGCCGTCATCAACGAGGTGACCAAGTCTGAAGGCAACATCATTCTGTTTATCGATGAGATACACACACTGGTGGGAGCTGGTAAGAGCGAGGGCGCTATGGATGCTGCCAACATCTTGAAGCCTGCACTGGCTCGAGGCGAGTTGCGCAGCATTGGTGCTACTACCCTCGACGAATACCAGAAGTATTTCGAGAAGGATAAAGCACTGGAGCGTCGTTTCCAGGTAGTGATGGTGGATGAACCAAGTACACTTGACACCATATCTATATTAAGAGGTTTGAAGGAGCGCTACGAAAACCACCATCATGTGCGTATCAAGGATGATGCTATCATCGCTGCCGTAGAACTGAGCAACCGTTATATCACCGATCGTTTCTTGCCTGATAAGGCCATCGACTTGATGGACGAAGCTGCAGCCAAGTTGCGTATGGAGATTGACTCCGTGCCTGAGGAACTGGATGAGATTACACGAAAAATCAAACAGTTGGAGATTGAGCGTGAGGCCATTAAGCGTGAAAACGATGAGCCTAAGTTGGAGCAGATTGGCAAAGAACTGGCTGAGCTGAAGGAGCAGGAAAGTCAGTATAAGGCCAAGTGGCAGAACGAGAAAACGCTGGTCAACAAGATTCAGCAGAACAAGGTGGAAATCGAGAACCTGAAGTTTGAAGCTGAGCGTGCAGAGCGTGAAGGCGATTACGGCAAGGTGGCTGAAATTCGCTACGGTAAGCTGCAGCAACTCAACCAGGAGATTGAGGATACTCAGAAGAAACTGCACGAACTGCAGGGCGACAAGGCCATGATCAAAGAGGAAGTAGATGATGAGGATATCGCCGAAGTGGTAGCTCGTTGGACAGGCATTCCTGTGAGCAAGATGATGCAGAGCGAGCGCGAGAAACTGCTTCATCTGGAGGATGAGCTGCACAAGCGAGTGATTGGTCAGGACGAAGCTATCACAGCCATTGCCGATGCTGTGCGTCGTAGCCGTGCTGGTTTGCAAGACCCTAAACGACCTATTGGTTCGTTCCTGTTCTTGGGAACCACAGGTGTCGGTAAAACCGAGTTGGCAAAGGCGTTGGCAGAGTTCCTGTTCGATGATGAGAGCATGATGACGCGAATAGATATGAGTGAGTATCAAGAGAAATTCACCGTTTCTCGTCTCGTCGGAGCGCCTCCGGGCTACGTGGGTTATGAGGAAGGTGGTCAGCTCACTGAGGCTGTTCGCCACAAGCCCTACTCTGTTGTGCTGTTCGATGAGATAGAAAAGGCGCATCCTGATGTGTTCAACATCCTGTTGCAAGTTTTGGATGATGGACGACTGACGGATAACAAGGGTCGTACGGTGAACTTCAAAAACACCATCATCATCATGACATCCAACATGGGTAGTAGCTATATCCAGAGTCAGATGGCGCAACTGAACGACAGCAACAGGCAACAGTTGCTGGCTGAGACCAAGCGCAATGTGATGGAGATGCTGAAGAAGCAGATTCGTCCTGAGTTCTTGAATCGTATTGACGAAACTATCATGTTTACGCCACTCAACGAGAGCGAGATCAAGCAGATTGTGGGCTTGCAGCTGAACAATGTCAAGCGCATGCTGCATGACAACGGTGTAGAGCTCGAGGTCACCGACGATGCTTTGAACTACCTGGCTGAGGTGGGCTACGATCCTGAGTTTGGTGCCCGTCCTGTGAAGCGTGCTATCCAGGACTACATGCTCAACGAACTTTCTCGCAAGTTGTTGGGCGACAAGATTGACCGCAATAAGCCTATCATAGTCGATAGTTTTGGCGAAGGTCTCGTCTTCAGGAATTAATGACCATTGAATAATTAAAGGCTGCTCTTTCGGGCAGCCTTTTTTGTTGCTATCAACATCTTTTGATAGCTTCGCCATCGCGCTTATATGTTCTTTTTTCTCATTTTCAACTACCTGCTTCAACACAGCATAGTGAAAGAGCTGAACCTCCGAGGCTAAGATTTCATCGTTCTTACTAAGAAAAAATAGACGTCCGCTTCGCGTACTTATTGGATTTTTTCTCTTCACGTAATAACTCGAAATCTCTTCACGCCTCTCCACTTAGACTCTTTCACTAAGCAGATGTTTCAAATTCGGTAGTTTTATAAACCGATTGCCCTTTAGAGTTTGATACCGGCATCATTGGAAGAGCGTTAATAATTTTGGATATTTTTGCGTATAAAGAGAAAATCAAATAAGACCGAAGGTCGTCTATTTTCTCTTAGCAAAAATGTTCAAAATTTAGCTCTGTAAATGCAGCCGGGAGCCTTTCTTTTTTGGTTCTTTTTCTTTCTGTGGGAGAAAGAAAAAAGAATAAAATAAAGGCTGCATTTCTGCAGCCCTTAATATTACAATGTATTTTGTTTCAACTTTTCAACAAAATCATCAATACAATCATACATTTTCCCCGCAGCGCGGGGAAAACTCTTACAATGTATTTTGCTTCAACTTTTCAACAAAATCATCAATACGATTCATCCAGTCAGGAATGTTAATCATCTGCGGACAATGCGGTGAGCACTGATTGCAGTTCGTGCAATGATCCGCCTGACGAAGCTTCGGCACACTACGATCATAGCCCACGAGGAAGGCCTGACGAGCCTCACGATAGTTAGCGTCCTGCTGACTTTCCGGCAAGTAACCCTGATTCACACACCTGTTGTAGTGCGTCAAGATGCCAGGGATATCCAATCCGTAAGGACAAGGCATACAATAGTTGCACTGGTTACAAGGCACCGTAGGATACTCCTGCATCAAGTCAGCCGTAACAAAGAGAAACTCCTTCTCCTCATCCGTCAACTCCTTGAGAGGTCCGAAACTACGAATATTGTCCTGCAGGTTCTCCATATAGGTCATACCACTCAATGCACAGAACACATTAGGATAAGAGCCACAGAAACGGAATGCCCACGAAGCCACACTGTTCTCAGGCTCAGCCTGCTTCAGTCGAGCCACCAAGTGGTTAGGAATATTCGCCAGTCGGCCACCCAGCAACGGCTCCATAATCACCACAGGGATATTGCGCTTCGTCAGTTCATTATACATATACTCAGCCGTCATCGAAGCCCCCACAGCATGGTGCCAATCCAAGTAGTTCATCTGAATTTGCACGAAGTCCCACGGATAGTTACCAGCATCATGTTGCTGCATACACCAGTCAAACGTCTCCTGATCACCGTGGAAAGAGAAGCCCAAATGACGAATCCTGCCTGCCTCCTTTTCCTTCCGCAAGAAGTCATACATACCATTCTCGAAGAAACGCTTCTTCGAAGGTTCCAAACCACCCTGCCCCATCACGTGCATCAGGTAGTAGTCAATATAGTCAGTTGACAGTTCCTTGAATGAATTCTCATACATCGCCTTCGAGCCCTCGAAAGTCTGCGATTGCGGAGCGAAGTTAGAGAGCTTGGTAGCAATATAGTAAGATTCGCGCGGATACTTCTTCAGAGCGTCGCCAGTAGCCTTCTCAGAGAGACCCATGCCATAGGCTGGCGAAGTATCGAAATAGTTCACACCGTGAGCAATAGCATAATCCACCAGCTCGTTCACACGTTCCTGGTCAATGCCCTGAGGCCTGCCGTTGGCATCCATGATCATAGGCCAGCGCATGCAACCATAGCCCAGCAGAGAGATGCGGTCGTTGTCTAAATTAGGCCAAGTGCGATAGGTCATCTGGTCAGTAGGCACAGGACTGCTGTGATGACCTGCAGGGTCATACATTGCATCCTTCTTAGGAGCGCATCCCGTCATTGTCATCGCGCCAGCTGCAGCACCAGCACCCATCAAACCCAGAAAATGTCTTCGGCTAATTGCCCTTTTTTCATTCTCTTTCATACGTAACACTTTTATTTTATCAATATTTTTGCAAATATAAAAAAAATGTAATAAAAATCACCCCCTTTCCGCACAAAAACGAAAAAGAGGTGATAATAACGAAGTTTAGGGAGGACAATCTTTATCTGTTCCAGTTGATTGCTGGACGTGGATAAACCACATGTTTTTCTATCCTCCCCCCCCAACGGGGGAGAGATAGATATCATTTATCTGTTCCAGTTGATGGCTGGACGAGGATAAACTACATACTTCTTCAGCAGATGAAATGCCGGTACTGCCATTTCGCCATGATTATAGCCATCCATCTCATACATAGTCACATCTGGATGACCCACCACCTTCAGCATACGCCAGAAGTATGCCGTTTCCTCATAGCGGCCCAGCATCTCCTCATTACGGTCGCCAGAGATGATCACAATCTTAGGAGCGTCAGGACGAATCCAATACAACGGAGCAAACTCGTCAATCAACGGCTGCGTGTTCTTCATGCCCTTGCTCTGACGGTAGGCAAAGTGCGTGATTACCTGTCCGCTGAAAGGCACCAATGCCGCAATCTTGTCAGCATCAATGTCATATTTCGCCAGCCATTTCTTGTCCAAGCCAATCATATTTGTCAGATAGCCACCAGCAGAGTGTCCGCTCACATAAATCTTGTTCACATCACCACCATACTGCGCAATGTTCTTGAATGCCCAAGCCACAGCTGCTGCAGCATCGTCAATCACCTCAGGCAGCTCAGCCTTCGGCAGCAGTCGATAGTTCACGCCCACCACAATAATCTTACTGTTCTTCAGCTGTTCAGGAATCTCTTTCTGCCCCATTGTCAGACCTCCGCCGTGGAACCACACCACCACAGGCAAGTCCTTGGCACCCTCCTGATAATACACATCCAGCTTGCAGCGTTCAGCAGCATATTCACCAGCGTCAGCGTGATAAGGGATGTTCTCCACCGTCTTGTATTCTTGTGCACTAACTACCAGAGCCACAACGCACAGCACCATCAGAGTTAAAGTTTTTTTCATGATATTATTTGTTAATATTATTACCATTATTAATTGTAGTGTAAAGATACACAAAATTTCTCAAAACACAAAAGAAGTACCTATGCTTTTCACAAAAAAGTGCACCTCTTTTCACAAAGAAGCGCACCGCCACATCAAAAATTTTATCTGTCAATAAAAAAGTAACGAGCGGCAAACGGGGTTCGAACCCGCGACCTTCGGCTTGGGAAGCCAACGCTCTGCCAACTGAGCTACTGCCGCAATGTCTCATTGCGGGTGCAAAGATAATGCAAGCATAAGACAAAAACAAATAAAAAAGTGCTTTTATTATGTCTTTCTATACCCTATTTCTATACCAATACAGATAAATAAGTCACCAAAACTAAGCCTTCATGCCTATTAAAAACGCCTCAGTCTGACATCTATCCCCTCCTCTTTAAGCTGAGCAGGAATAACGCTTACATCCGTCTGACTAAAATGATAAGGGAAGAGCACTTTAGGTTTGATAAGCTTAGCGGCACGCACCAGCTGGTCAACAGTCATTGTAGGGCCATTGCATGGGAAATAAGCCACATCAATATCCTTGATGTTCTCCATTTCAGGAACGTCCTCGGTATCACCGGCAAAGTAAATACGCAATCCGTCGATGGTCAGTATATAACCATTGTCACGCCCCTTAGGATGTTTGGTCAGGTTAGCCTCCGAGTAGTTATATGCAGGCACAGCCTCTACAATGAAGTCATCGGCAATCTGCAACTTATCCCCGTTAGCCATCACCTGTCCGGCACCATACATATCGGCACAACGCTTGTTCGTAATCAGTTGCGTATTATCCTTTGAAAGCAGTTTGATAGCCTCTGCATCATAGTGGTCGCCATGCTCGTGCGTCACAAAAATATAATCAGCCTTTGGCATCGTCGAGTAATCCACTGTTCTGTCACGCAGTTTCAACACAGGGTCGATTTCTATCTCCTTACCGTCCACCACCACGCGCACACTGGCATGCATCAGCGCATAAATATTTACCTTCTTTCCACTCTTTGTCGTGAACGCATCCACTTCATAATTACTCTGCACATCAGCAACCTCGGTGTTAGTTGCCTCTTCATTAGCTTTCTTGTTGCCATTACAAGCCACCAACATAGCAGCACCTGCCACTGCTAACGCCATCAATAACTTTTTCATATCACTTATTTTTAATCATTGTTCATTTCTACTGCAAATATAAAAAGAATAATTGATTATAACAAAGCAGTGGCAGATACATGGATCATCCCCACCGATTTTGGTGGGGATAATTATTTACTTCAAGACAACAGTATAACACTATGTCACTACAACAAGCAACTGTATTGTAGGTACGATAATATCCGACATCGCTACTATGAAAGTCGATTTATTTTTATGGGGTGGTGAAGATTTAACATTTGAGGACAATTCATGTGTATTAATTCTAGGTTTAGGAAAAGACATACAGATTACAGATTACAGATTACAGTTTATTTGGGGAGCTATGTATGCTTCAAACAAAAAGATAAAGTTTATAACTTTATTACATATATAATATTAATATTATATATATAATAATTTTTTTGTTCCCAGATAAAGTGGTACTCATGAGAAAACTGTAATCTGTAATCTGTAATCGAAACACATCCCAGAGTCTAGGACTTTTCGCAGTTTCATCGACTATATAACTCCTATTGACTTACTGAAAAACCACTGTAGATCTGGCAAACTTGGATGAATATACAGCGCCGTGCCCCTGCGCCCATAATAGGTGTAGCCAGCCTGCTGTAGCGTTACTACCGCTAAACTGCCCGCTTACTTCCGCTAAACCCACCTTTTACTTCCGCTAAATGTTTTGGGGACTTACTGGGGCGTTTAGCGGTGTCTGGCGGTATTGAATTTTAATGCGTATATTGGTGAGGTGTGTTTGCATATAAAATGGGTAGCAGAAAAAACAAAAATAATATAATATATTTTATTATATCATTTGCATATATAAAATATATTCATTAACTTTGCAAAGCAATTGAAAAATAACACCAAGACATCAGCCAAAGGCCACGGCGGTGACACAGTGAAACACTTGATTGCAACCATTCATGAATGATTATTCATCCAGGACAAGCTAAACGGCATTACGGCTGCACTGACAGCTATCAGCACCACGAGCTGTATGGGACACGGACCAGTATATTTCTAAAAAGGAATATTTTTCTAAAAATATTTCGAGAAGCATGGGACACGGTCCTATCTATATGTGAGAAAATGTTTACATAAG
Organism: uncultured Bacteroidales bacterium; assembly: GCA_902775375.1. Classification (GTDB taxonomy): domain Bacteria; phylum Bacteroidota; class Bacteroidia; order Bacteroidales; family Bacteroidaceae; genus Bacteroides. Next base: position 249,472 of record CACYLU010000002.1, read on the forward strand.
TATGTCCGGTAAGGAAACTTATCGGGCTTTGTCATGAAAAAGACATGATATTGTTTGGTGATTTGGGGATAGTAAGCTATATTTGAGACATGAAAAGGATAGTGACACTGATGTTGGGGGTGATAATGGCTTTGCAGCTGTGGGCAGACAACTCGCTGCAAGCTGGGCAGCAGGTGACCATCGACAACGACTGCTACGCCACCGTTGTGCCTGAGACATTGGAAAAGCTGGATGAGTATATCCACAACGAGAACTTCAACATGTATAGCACCTTCTTCAAGTTTGGCTATGCCACCAACCTGGACAAAGACACTCACGCTGTGGTGGTGAAAGTGCAGGGCAAGAAGGCGCAGATTAGGCTGGACAACCACATGCTGTGGTGGGTATGGACAGATAGCATTAACTTACGCAATCAGTAAAGTAAGCTGGGTTGTTTACCAAAGAAGACTAAGGGAAGCTGTTATCATCAGCATAAGTATTTCAGAAAGGCGGTTGATCATGACCGCCTTTTTCATATCCTCTGTGGTGAGCTCACGATCGTTGGTTCCAATATAGGGTTTGTCGAATACTTCGCCGAAATAGATGTGAGGTCCTCCGAAGCGACAATCGAGGATGCCTGCCAAAGCTGACTCGGGATAGCCGGAGTTGGGACTGGCGTGACAACGGCCAAATTGCTTGACAAAGCTTAGCAACTGGGGCTTGCCTGCCGACAAGACCATCAGCAGGGCGGTGAGGCGTGCTGGAAGGTAGTTGGCCACATCGTCCATACGGGCGGCAAAGCTGCCAAACTGCAGATAACGCTCTGAGTGATAGCCTATCATACTGTCTAAGGTATTGACCATCTTATAGGCCATCATGCCTGGGACACCCAACAAAAGGTACCAGAACATGGGGGCTATGACGCCATCGCTGAGGTTTTCGGCCAATGTTTCCAATGCTGCTTTGCGCACTTCCTGGGCAGTGAGCTGTGTGGTGTCGCGCCCCACAATACGGGCTACTTGCTGGCGTCCTTCTTCCAACGAACGGTCTAAGGCGATGAATACTTGGCGCACCTCGCGTATCAAGGTGGTGCCAGCCAGGCAGAAGAATATCAGGATGATTTGCAGGGCTGTACTGAGCCAAGGGGAAAGTATGGCACAGAGCTTCAGCAGTAGCCAAGTGACGCAGAATACCAGCAGCACGAGGATAATAGCGAGCAGGGCTCCTTTGAGTCGGCGATGCTGCCCTTTGTTCAAGGCGTGCTCACCTCGGGCAATCATCTTGCCAAACAGCACTACGGGATGTGGGAGGCTAGCAGGATCGCCCAGCCACACGTCTAATAACCAACCTATTATTATCTGAATAGCTTTCATTGCTGTATCCAATCATTTATCGCTGCTACAAGCTGGTCGTTCTCATCAGGACGTTGTGCCGCAATGCGGAAGAAGCGAGCATCAAGTCCATCGAAGTTGGAAGCATCACGAATAAGAATGCCATGTTCGTTGGCCAGCCAGTCTTTCAACGCTCCCGCCTTGCCCATGCGGAGTTGTGCCAACATGAAATGCGTAGTGGTTTCCCACACATCCACCACCCCTGTAGCCATCAGGTTAGTGCGTAAGCGTTGTGCCTCACGCAAATAAGCATCGATGGGAGGCAACCCCTCAACATCGTTGACCAGCAGATAGTGCCCTGCTTCTATGGCCAAAGCATTTACCGACCAAGGCATCTTGTGGGTGCGAAGGTGATGCACCAGGTGGGCAGAAGCTGTGACATAACCCAGTCGCAAGCCTGGCACACAATAGCGTTTGGTGAGGCTGTGCAACAGGATGAGATTATCAAATTGCAGGGCTTCGTTGGCCGTAAACAAGGGCTGTTGCACGAAACTTTCATAGGATTGGTCGATGACGAACAACACTTGTGGATTAGCTTTAACTAAATTCTGCAAATAGTTTTTATTCAATGTATTGCCTGTAGGGTTATTTGGATTGCAAAGCCATAGGATTTCAACTCCTTCATCCATGCGGAAGTGCTCACGTTCAGTGGGCAACTGATAGAGGGCACTCACCTTGCAACCATTGATGGTACAAGCATCAGCATACTCACGGAAGGTGGGTTGCAACACTTGGACATTCTTGCAAGCGTAGCTTTGTGCTATGAGGTAGATGGCCTCGGTAGCCCCGTTGGTGACCAAAACAGTTTCTTGGGGTATCTGGTGGGATTTGGCCAACCTCGTTTCCAAAGAGGCGGCACTGGGCTCAGGATAGCTGCTTATCACCCCCATCCTTTCGTGCAGATAGGTATGCAGTCCGCTTAAATCAGCATGACTGTAAATGTTTGAGCTGAAGTTCATCACAATGGGATGATCATAGCGATAGCTGTCGTCACCGTGTCCTTCAATCATGATTCATTAGAATTTGATAAACCTTATCCATATCAACATACTGGCGGATATGAGCAGCAAGTTTGTCGTATTGCTCATTCTTGAACGCCTGATAGTCAAATGCCTCCGACGCTTTGTCTATCTTACTTTTCCAAGGTTCCAGCAAGAAATCGATAAAGGCAGTATTGTCGAGAATGCCGTGAATATAGGTACCCATACATTTGACATCGACAAAACAGCCATCAGGATGACCGTCGGCAAAAATGTTCAATGGTGAAGGCGATGCATCTTGCACAGGCTTCGTCTCACCCATATGAATCTCATAACCCTGCATAGGGCCAGCATCTACGTCAGTTGCTGCCAAGTGGAATGTATCCTGACGCGTCACCTTCTCGCCTGTCATCGAAGTACTTACAGGCAACAGTCCTAAGCCTGGGAGGCGTTCAATAGTGCCCTCCACATGATCAGGGTCAAGCACCTCAACACCCATCATCTGATAGCCACCACAAATGCCCAATATGGTAGCTCCGTCACGATGGGCACGGATAATGGCCTGAGCCACACCGTTGCGACGCAGTTCATAAAGATCGTCAATGGTACTCTTGCTGCCTGGCAGGATGATAATATCAGCCTTCTGGATGTCTTCGGTATTGTTAGTATAAAACAAATGCACACGTGGGTCGCGCTCCAACACGTTGAAATCAGTGAAGTTGCTGAGGTGACGCAGCAACACAACTGCCACATTCACCTTGCCCTGCTCGGCCTGCATAGATTTGGTGGCCAACGCCACACTATCTTCCTCTTCAATATAAATGTCTTTATAATAAGGTACTACTCCCAGCACAGGCACTTGACACAGATCCTCCAACATCTTGACACCACTCTCAAAAAGGCGTAAGTCACCACGAAACTTGTTAATAATAATACCTTTAATAAGCTTGCGCTCTTCTGGACGCAACAAGGCGATGGAGCCATAGACGCTGGCAAACACCCCACCCCTGTCGATGTCGCCCACAAGGATAACATCAGCTCCAGCATGCATGGCCATAGGCAGGTTTACCAAATCGCTGTCACGCAAATTGATTTCAGAGATACTTCCTGCTCCCTCTAATACGATAGGGTTATAGCGCTGAGCCAAACGGTCGTAGGCTTCGCAAACAGCCTGACGTAGTTCTTCACGCCCCTCCTTGCGGAAATAATCGTACGCATGACGATTGCCGATGGGCTTGCCGTTGAGCACTACCTGACTGGTGTGGTCGCTCTGAGGTTTGAGCAACAAAGGATTCATGTCTGTATGACAAGGAATGCCTGCTGCTTCAGCCTGAACGGCTTGTGCACGCCCTATCTCAAAACCTTCGGGAGTAGCGTATGAATTGAGGGCCATATTCTGTGCTTTGAAAGGCGCAGGATGATAGCCGTCTTGCTTGAAAATACGGCAGAAACCAGCAGCGATGATGCTCTTGCCTACATCGCTACCTGTGCCTGCAAACATGATGGGATGCAACTTTTTCATGCTGCAAATTTAGAAGAAAGCGAGTAACGGAGCAAACATTTTACAATGAAAATTTGTGACACAAATGGGCCTATCTTATACTAAGATAGAGGTGTAAAAGAGAAAAAATAATTTTTCAAATAAAATTTTGTATGGGAGGCTTGCACTAATTTTACATAAATTAGGCTGCGCCTCAACAATTTTCAAATAAAATTTGGAATTGTGTTCGGCTTGCACTAATTTTGCATCCGGAATTGGCAAACCGAAGTATTTTCATACAAGGTTTCAAGGGAATCAGGTGAAAGACCTGAGCTGTTCCTGCAGCTGTAATCCTCTATAAAACAAGAGGTCTGCAACTACAAGCGCCACTGTTGCTTAGCAATGGGAAGGCCGTGCAAGACCGAGGAGAGCCAGAATACCTACCTTTTCCAAACGAAAATTAACAGAGCTTCCAGGTAAGAAGCGAAGAATGTCGGATTTTTTAATAGTATGAATTACAGACATTTTGTAACAGGCTGTCTATGCCTGCTATCTATGCATGTATCGGCACAGAGCATCATTGAGAACAAAAGCGAAGAAGAGCTTTCGTTGATGCTCGACGAGGTGGTGGTGACTGGTACTGGTACGGAGCATTTTCTGAAGGATGCGCCTGTGCAGACCGAGGTCATCAACCGCAAGATGCTGGAGAGCTATGGCGGATCGTCGCTAGAAGAAATACTATCTTCGCTGAGTGCATCTTTTGACTTCAACCAAAGTGATATGGGAAGCCAGATGCAAGTGGGCGGCTTGGGCAACGACTATATATTGGTGCTGATTGACGGCAAGAAGATTCATGGTGACGTGGGTGGACAGAACAACCTCGGACTGATTGACCCTGCGCGCATCGACAAAATAGAAATCGTAAAGGGAGCCAGCTCTACATTGTATGGTAGCGATGCTATGGCAGCTGTGATCAACATCATCACCAAGAAGAATACAACGGATGATATCTTCTTGTCAAACGCTACTCGTGGTGGCTCGTATGGCGAACTGCGACAGAGCAATACGGTGCAGTTTAAGTTGGGCAAGGTGACCAGTATCACCAACTTCCAGTTGAAGCATTCTGACGGGTGGCAGAACACTACGGTGGAGGATCCTCGCAAATACGAAAAGCCTGTGACCAACAGTATCAACAAGACTGCCAACCGTTATACCGACTGGCAAGTGGAGGAGCGTTTGGAATATCAGCCAACCAAGAATTTGAGCCTGTATGCTGAGGGAATGTATTATCGTAAGCGCATCTATCGTCCTCGTGGAATACCTGATTACAAGACTTACGACTTGGCTTACAAGAATACGTCATTGGCTGGTGGCGGACGTTTGAACTTGAAGAATCACAACTATATCACACTCGACATCAATTACGATACGCACAACTATTACTATGACTACACATTTGAGACATGGGAGTATAATCCAGATAACCCAAATCGTCCTCTGATTTGGAAAGCAGGCGACCGAAGTCTGCAAAGTGATCAGGAGCGAGTGCTCTCTACTGCCAAAGGTGTGTTCAACCTGCCAGGCATGAACAGACTGAGCGTGGGTGGAGAATTTCAGTACGACTGGCTCAAGGCTCCCAAGCGTTTGGATACAGGCGATACAGCTTCTGACTATACGGGCGCTTTGTATGTGCAGGACGAGTGGTCAGGCTTGAATAACTTGAATGTTACGGCTGGTGTGCGTCTTACACTGAACAAGGAGTTTGGGGCAAAGGTATCGCCTAAGATTTCAGCAATGTATAAGTTGGGCGATTTCAATTTGAGGGCTACTTACTCGGAGGGATTCAAGACCCCTACCCTAAAGGAACTGCACTACTTATATGTACGTCAGATGTCTATCGTAATTCTCAACATGGGCAACTTGGACTTGAATCCTCAGACCAACCGTTATGTATCAGCAGGACTGGAATACAATACCAAGCGATTCAACGTAAGTGTGACGGGTTATATGAACTGGCTCGATAACATGATTACTTTGGTAACTATACCTACACGTGAGGCTCCTGGTGACATCATCATCGCCTATGACCCGAATCGTGTGCGCCAATATAAGAATATGGATGATGCACGAACTACTGGCGTTGACCTGAACATCAAGTGGATGCCTATTTCATCTCTCACACTTACTGGTGGTTACAGCTATCTGGACACCGATGCCAATCTAGCTAGTGAGGACAGTCACGGTAAGGCTATTACATTAAAAGATGTAGTGATTGACGGTATGGCGCATCATCGTGGCACCTTCAGTGCTGCGTGGAACAAAGGCTTCAATCATAATAAGTATCGTTTGAGTGTGGGTTTGTTTGGACGTTTCCAAAGTAAACGCTACTATCAGGATGACGGCAACGGAAAAGCTTATCAGATTTGGCGACTCAACACCCGTCATCAGTTCAACCTGACGAAACAAATCAAGGCCGATATCAATGCCGGCATTGACAACATACTGAATTATTACGAAACTACGCCTCATGGTCTGAACTACGGTACCACTACCCCAGGCAGAACGGTTTATGCATCGCTTACCCTGCAGTTTGGCAAGCAGCTTAGGGCCAACAGGAGCAGAAGCAACAATACAGAAGAATAATGTTTAACCAAATAAATTAAATTTGTTTTATGAAATTAACTAAGTTTTTTGCAATGGCTGCAATCGCAGCAATGACCTTGTCACTGAGCGCTTGCTCAGACGACGATAGTCCAGTACCAGAACCTACTCCTGAACCAGAGCAGTCAGCTTGGGACAAGAAGATGAATGCTGTTACTGCAGAAGTAACTGCTAATAAGTCAAAGGAGAGCGCTTTGTTGCTCATCAGTTTCGGTTCTACTTGGGAAGAGCCTCAGAAGACTTTCCAGAAAGTGAAGAACCAGTTTAAGGAAGCATTCCCTGATCGTGATGTATATTTCGCTTTCACCTCTGAGATTATCATGAACCGCGTGGCTGCAAACGAAGAACTGACCTCACAGGGTTATGGCCCATACTATAGCCCACTGTTCTACATGCTGGCACTGGGTAACGCTGGCTATACTCAGATTGACGTTCAGTCACTGCACGTGATTCCTGGTGAGGAGTTCTTGCGTGTTCAGAGCGTAGTGAAAGACTTCCACAACACCGATCAGGATGGTGACGGCAAGCGTGAGTTCGAGGGTGTGAAGGTAGCTCTGGGTACTCCACTGCTCTATGCACAGGAAGATGTTGACAATGTAGCAAAGATCCTGCACGAGAAAGTTGGTAAGGAATTCGTTTCTAAAGGTAACGTTGTAGCTTTCATGGGTCACGGTAATCCTGAAGAGTATAACACAATGGATGGTAACACTCGCTACACCATGATGGAAGCAGCGCTGCAAAAGATTGACCCTCACTATTTCGTGGCTACTGTAGATATGGAAGACAACTATATCGACGAGATGATGGAGCGTATGGCTGCTAAAGGTTATGGTGAAGGTACTAAGGTAAAACTACACCCACTGATGTCAATTGCTGGTGACCACATCAACAACGATATGGCTGCTGGTCATGAGGAAGAACCAGAAGCAGATGACGGTTTCTGGCGCTATCGTTTGGTAGAAGCAGGTTATGACTGCACATTTGAAGACTGCATCCTGCAAGGTCTGGGTGAATATCCTGATATCGTAAATATCTGGATTCAGCACACCAAGGATGCTCAGGAAGATCTCTTCTACGATGGTGAAACAGAGGACTAATCAGTCTCAACACAATATAATATCAGTTTAGTTAAAAAGACGGGACTACCCCCGAGATGGGGGTATGCCCCGTTTCTATGTAATTATGAGTATATTCATGAAATGTTTTTTTATTACTATAATCGCATCATTAGTTTCATTAGCCTCTTTAGCTTTTGAAACACCCATAGCACAACAAGATAGCACATCAACAAGACGTATGGGACAGAATCCTGATGTGGCAAAAGAATTTGAACTAAACCCTGTAGTGGTGACAGGTACGGGCACACACCAGCGTCTGAAGAATACCACTGCACCAGTGGCAGTAGTCACTGCCAACGAAATCAAGCGTGCCGGCATCACCGATTTTCAGCAAGCAATGACTATGATGGTTCCATCATTGTCGTTCAACCCGACCTCTATGGGCTCATATTTAATGATGAACGGTTTGGGTAATAAGTATGTGCTTATTCTCGTCAACGGACATAAACTGATTGGCGATGTTTCCAACAACATCGACCTCGACCGCATAGACATGAGCAGGGTGAAGCGCATTGAGGTTTTAAACGGTGCAGCTTCATCTATCTATGGCTCTGATGCTATTGCGGGTGTTATCAACATCATTACCAACGACCCGCAAGATGAAATCACTTTGACAAATAGTAGCAAATATAGCGGCAAAGGACAATATACTCAGAATATTAACCTAGACATTGCCAAAGGATGGTTTGGTTCTTCTACAGCCTACAGACATACACAAGCCAACAACTGGCAGAATTCTCCCTACGAAACTGTCAAAGAGAAAGACGGAACGATGAGCTTGCGCGAAACCGTCTATCCTATGTCGTTTGGCTATCATTCTAATTCTATCACACAGAAGTTCACCTTTAAAGCCACCGATCAACTGTCGTTCTATGCGAGCGGCAACTATTACTGGAAGCTTACTGACCGTCCTGTTAAAACAAAAGACACAAATGGTGGTTTTAACTATGACCTGCATAATGAGTCGTGGCGTTTTGAAGGAGGTGGATTGTATCGCATCAACAACAGAAACTCCATCAAGCTGGACCTTACAGCTGATGATTATAGGGGTAACCATAAGTTCATTACCGAATATCAAGGGTATCAACCTGGCGACTATGCAATGAGCAAGCACCAGAAATATTACAATGCTGAAATGCGAGGCATTTTCCGCTTCACCCAAAACAGTAATACAGTGCTGGGATTGAATGCTCGTGAGGATAAATTAAAATCGTCGAGCGGTGATGTGGAGGGCGATGCATATACCCTTTCAGCTTATGCCCAGCATGAGGTAAAATGGAATGCTTTCAAAGCTACGGTAGGTGCCCGTTACGACTATCACGAGCTGGCTGGTAGCCATTTCAGTCCAAAAGCTACATTGATGTATTCTATTGGTGGTTTTAACTTAAGAGCCACCTATGCGCACGGTTTCCTCTCACCCCAGCTAAATGAGTTGTATTACAAATACTATAACGACAATGCTGGAAAGAAGCCTACCATCACCATCGGCAATAAAAACCTGAAGGCAGGCAAGAGTAACTACGTATCACTGAATGCTGAATACAGGAACGAACAGTTCAGCATTGCCGTTACGGGCTATCTGAACTATCTGAACGACATGATTACGCGTAAGTCATATCCAATTAATGACGAGGTGATTAATTGGTCGCGTCAGAACCTGCATCTTACGGAAGAGCAGATTGACCGCCTGGAGAACTATAACCTGTATGTGAACTTTGACAAAGCGATTATTCGTGGCGTACAGGTGGATGCTTCGGCCAATCTCTTCCCTGGTTTTATTGTTACGGGCAACTACAGCTACACGTATTCTCGTGGCAAGCTGGATGGCGTATGGCAGAACATTGAGCGCAGTATTCGCCATACGGGCACAATAGCAGCCAACTATTCACACAACTGGGGCTACTATCGATTGAACGTCAACCTAAATGGCCGTCTACAAAGCAAGCGTTATTTCCCAGGAGAAGACGATGCCCCAGGCTATGGTATATGGAATATCAATACGCGTCATACATTCGATCATCTGAAGCATGTTCAAATAGAACCTAGTATTGGTATCGACAACATTTTCAACAAGAAAGATTGTCGTCCAAAGGGTGTCAACTATGCACTGCTTTCACCTGGTAGAATGGTGACCATTGGGTTGAATATAAAGTTTTATTAATGGATAATTGATTGTTTTATGATGGGAAAAATAAAACATAGTTATATGAAGAGATTAATACTAGTTTCCTGTTTGGTTTGTATAAGCTTAGTGGGCTTTGCACAAAGCGAAAAGGCAGCAATACTGATGGTGCATTTCGGCACTTCAGAGCCTGAAGGGAGAGCTTTGTCGCTCGAAACTATCAACAATGATGTGAAAGCTGCCTTCCCTGAAATGGAAGTAAGACAAGCTTATGCATCTGCCATTATCCGCAACATTTGGGACAAGCGAGGCGAGCACTTCTATAGCCCTCAGGAAGCATTGATGCAACTTCGTGCTGATGGTTATGAACATGTGTATGTTCAGAGTACCACACTGATGGAAGGCTACGAGATGACTTATCTTCGTGAAACGATAGCCTCACTACAGCCTTTTTTCAAAGAGCTAAAAGCTGGTAATCCCTTGCTCTATAGTGTTGAGGACTGCCAAAGGGTATTGGATGTCCTGACGCATGAAGGAGCAGAGAAGAACCAAGCTGTGGTGCTGGTGGGGCATGGAACAACTCACCCTTCTACTGCTGTTTATGCAATGCTGCAGACCATGTTGCAAGAGCGTGAGCAAAACAACTGGTATGTTTCTACTATCGAAGGGTATCCTACCCAAGATATGACCTTGAAGAATTTGAAGCATAACAAGGTAAAGAAAGTACAACTACGTCCGTTGTTACTAACAGCTGGTGACCATGCACGCAATGATATTGCAAAAGAGTGGAAAGAACTGTTTGAGCAACAAGGATTCGAAGTAGATGTCAGACTACAGGGTTTGGGTGAGATCAAAAGCATACGAGATATTTATATCCAACACATCAAGAATATGTTGAAGTAAAAAGTTATTTTTGCAGAAAAATAATACCAATGAAACAACCAAAGATTATAGTGGCAGGCATAGGCCCAGGAAGTGAAGCCGATATCACAGGAGCTGTTCTCAATGCTTTGAGGGAAGCTGATGTGGTGGTAGGCTACAAATACTATTTCCAATTTGTAAAACCTTTCCTGCAAGAAGGTGCTCAGTGTGTGGACACTGGTATGAAGAAAGAACGTGAGAGAGCTGAGCAAGCTTTCAACCTGGCTGAAGAGGGAAAGACGGTAGTCGTAATCAGTTCTGGAGATGCAGGCATCTATGGTATGACTCCACTCATCTATGAAATGAAGAAAGAGCGTAATAGTGATGTCGAGGTTGTTTCTATTCCTGGCATCAGCGCATTCCAGAAAGCGGCATCACTGCTAGGAGCTCCTATTGGTCACGACCTCTGTCTGATTTCATTGAGTGACCTGATGACACCTTGGGATAAGATTGAGCGTCGTATCATAGCAGCAGCCGAAGCTGACTTCGTAACGGCTATCTACAATCCCAAAAGTGTGGGTCGCTATTGGCAACTATATCGTTTGCAAGAACTATTCTTGCAACACGGCAGGAGTGGTGAAACACCCGTAGGCTATGTGCGCCAGGCTGGCCGTGAAGACCAAGAAGTGAAGGTCACTACCCTCTCGGCTTTCGATCTCGAGGATGTAGATATGTTTACCGTTATTATCATCGGTAATTCACAATCATACAATTGGCAAAACAACATGATAACGCCTCGAGGCTATTATCGTGAAGTGATTTCTGAAGGTCAGAAAGTTGGTCAGAACATCATGATTGAAAGCTTCCGCACCATAGAGAAAGAGTTGAGAAACAAAGATATTCCTTTGGGGCGTAAATGGTCATTGCTACATGCTATTCATACTACGGCTGACTTTGATATGGAGAACATACTAATGGTTGATGATCAAGCCGTAGAAACGCTCTATAAAGGCGTAGAATGTGGACGCATCAAACACATCATCACTGATGTGACAATGGTGGTAAGCGGTATCAGGAAAGGTGCTTTGCAACGTTTGGGAATAGAAGCCAAATGCTATCTGGATGACCCACGAGTAAAGCAAATGGCAGAAGAGAAAGGCATTACCCGTACGCAAGCAGGTATTCGTTTGGCTGTAGAGGATTATCCAGTAGATGCTATATTTGCTTTCGGAAACGCACCAACAGCATTGATGGAACTTTGTGATTTAATTCGCAAGGGCAAAGCACATCCTGCTGGTATTATTGCAGCTCCTGTGGGTTTCGTACATGTAAGAGAATCAAAACATATGGTGAAACCATTTAAGGATATTCCCAAATTGATTGTTGAAGGACGTAAAGGAGGCAGTAACCTTGCCGCAACGTTGATAAACTCAATCCTCTGCTTTAATGATGCTGAAGCACTGTGGCCAGGGAGGGACTTATGAAAAAGACATTCATAGTAATCGGACTTAGTGATGCACAAGAACCTTGGTTAGACCCAAAGGCTCTAGACGCAATCTCAAAAGCTAAAGTGTTTAGTGGTGGCAAGCGACATCACGAGATAATGAAAGGCTTGTTGCCGAAGGACTACAAATGGATAGACATCACTGTACCATTAGCTAAAGTATTTGAACAATATAGGGAAACTTTCAATTCTCAATTTATCGTTGTTTTCGCTTCTGGCGATCCATTGTTTTTTGGTTTTGCCAATACCATTCTGCGAGAGATGCCTGATGCTGAAATACAGTTATTTCCATCTTTCAACTCTTTGCAAACATTGGCCCATCGAATACTGATGCCCTATCAAGATATGCGTATTGTATCGCTCACTGGGCGTCCTTGGCATGAATTCGACAAGGCCCTGATAGAAAGAGCGCCAAAGATGGGTGTACTGACTGATAACAAAGTGCATACACCCAACAGTATTGCTCAACGAATGTTGGAGTATGGTTACGACCAATATATCATGTGGGTGGGAGAACATCTTGGAAATCCCTCAGAAGAGCGAATTACAAAACTTTCACTATCTGAAGCCGCCCAACAGAGTTTCGGCAGTCCGAACTGCTTGATACTTCAGGCTGAGAACACCAGACCCAAGGTTTTTGGTATTCCTGATGAGCAGTTTGCTATTTTAGAAGGTCGTCCAAAGATGATTACCAAAGCCCCTATCCGACTTTTATCGTTACAGGCCTTAGATTTATATCAGAAACATACCTTTTGGGATATAGGTTTCTGCACAGGCTCTGTCAGCATTGAAGCAAAGCTGCAATTCCCTCATCTTCAGATTGTCTCATTCGAGGTACGCGAGGAAGGAAAAGAGCTCATGCAAATCAACTCGCAACGTTTTGGAACACCAGGCATCACTACAATTATTGGTGATTTCCTGACACAAGACCTCAAATCGTTGCCTCGTCCTGATGCTGTTTTCATTGGAGGACACAATGGTCAGCTGTCACTTATGCTGGAACGCATTAAGCAGTTACTACTACCTGGAGGATGTGTGGTATTCAATTCGGTAAGCCAAGAGAGCCAACAGACTTTCAAGCAAGAAGCATCAAAACAAGGATTCACACTGCAACCATCCTTGCACATAGCGCTCAATGATTATAACCCTATAGAAATAATAAAAGCAACCTTATGAAGAAAATAGCCATCATATCGGTCAATGAAACAGGTTCACAAGTAGCTTCGCAAATTCAGTCAAAGTTAAACGCGCAACTTATCAGTCGTGCAGACTTAGGTAGTAGATGGAACGATTTTGACGCTTTCATCTTCATCGGAGCTATGGGTATCTGTGTTCGCACCATCGCACCCTATATCAACGACAAGCATACTGATCCTGCCGTTATTTGCATTGACAGCTTAGGCAAACAAGTGATCTCTGTACTTTCAGGCCATGTGGGAGGTGCCAACGAACTTACTAATTTGATTGCCAACATATTGACAGCTACTCCTGTAATCACTACCCAAAGCGACCTGAGCGGATGGTGGCCTCTTGACACAATAGGTGAACGCTTTAACTGGCAAACCCTTCATGCCACAAACCCTGCTATCTTCGCTTTTGTCAACCAAAAGCCAACTGCCTTGTTGCTTGACATTCATGACGAAGGAACAAATTATCTGGAAAGAACGCTCCCTCCTCATGTTACTATCGTCAATGACATAAGTGACGTTTCTTCTGATAAATTTGAGTTGGCCATCATCGTTTCCTATAAGCATTATAAGACTATCAAAGGAGTTATCATGTTGCAATATGTCCCCAAAGTACTGACCGTAGGCATCGGATTAGCCCACCATGCTCAGCCAGTTGAGGATATACTCAACGATATCAACCAACTGATGGTGACCAGCGAGTTAGAGTCATCAGCTATTGAAAAATATGCCACGATTGACTTGAAAGCTGACGAGCCTGTGGTTAAATACTTGCAGGCTAAAGATACAGAGGTGGTTTTCTACACTGCTGACGAATTGGCAAAGGTGGATGTGCCTACCCCCAGCGAGACTGTTGCCGCTCATGTAGGTACCCCCAGTGTTTGCGAAGCAGCTGCTATTTTGGGTTCAAACAACGGCAAACTCATCATCCAAAAAGTAAAAGGACAGAATTGGACTGCAGCTTTCGCGATTGATTATGCTCTTTTGCGCGCGCCCAAACATGGTCATATTGAGATTGTGGGTGCAGGGCCTGGTGACCCAGATTTGGTATCAGTGAGAGGCAGGAAGATGTTAGAAAAAGCCGACCTTATCCTGTATGCTGGTAGTTTGGTACCCAAGGAACTGACTGAATGTCATAAACCTGGAGCTACTGTGCTCAGCTCAGCATCTATGGCTTTAGAGGAACAGGTGGAGCTGATGAAGAAATTCTATGACGAAGGCAAGTTCATCGTTCGTTTGCACACAGGCGACCCTTGCATCTTTGGCGCAATACAAGAACAGATGAATTATTTTGACCATTGGGGCATGAGCTATCACATAACTCCTGGCATCTCTTCGTTCTTGGCTGCAGCTGCAGAGTTGCGTTCACAATTCACTATACCCGAACGAGTACAGACTATCATCTTGACTCGTGGCGAAGGTCGTACGCCCATGCCAGAGAAGGAAAAGTTACATCTGTTGGCAAAGAGCCAAAGCACAATGTGCATATTCCTGAGTGCCGCTATCGTGGATGAAGTTCAAAAAGAGCTATTGATGGAATATCCTGAAGATACGCCTGTAGCGGCTTGTTATCACCTCACGTGGAAAGACCAGCGTATCTATCGAGGTGTATTGAAAGATTTGGCTAAGATAGTAAAGGACAACAATCTGACACTCACAACAATGCTTGTAGTGGGCGATGCAATCGACAATCGTCAGGGTTTGTCGGAATTATATAACAAACAGTTTACTCACTTATTCCGAAAGGGAGAAGAATGATTCTTGTTTTTGGCGGAACAACGGAAGGTCGGATAGCCATTAAGAAGCTCGAAGAGGCTGGCAATCCCTACTACTACTCAACGCGAGGCGATGAGCAGGAGGTGGTATTGCATCATGGCACTCGTCTTATTGGAGCTATGGATGTCGAACAGCTTAAAGCTTTCTGTCAGGAGCATGCTATCAAACTGCTTATTGACGCAGGACATCCTTTTGCTGAGGTATTGCATCAAACAGTAGCCGAAGTAGCAACTACCTTGGACATTCCTGCCATTCGATTTGAGCGTATCTTCCCTCCAAGAGACCCTGGTATCATCTGGTGCGATGATTATGCCGATGCCATTCAGCAAGTGCAACAACACAATGTTAAGCGACTATTGGCACTTACTGGTGTACAAACCATATCCAAACTAAAGCCATTAGTGGATAAAGGCATAGATTGCTACTTCCGAATCTTAAATAGAGAGAGTTCGTTGAAGATTGCTCACGAAAATGGAATATCCGATGAACACATTCTGTTTTACGGTACAGAACATAACAACCATTTATTGGATATAGCGCCATTTGATGCCATGATCACAAAAGAAAGTGGAGTGAGTGGTGGTTTCCAAGAGAAGGTGAATGAAGCTAAGGAGCAAGGTATGCAAGTTTTTGCTATCTGTCGCCCTGCAACCTCCCCTGTTTTTCATACCGTCAATGGAGAACACGGTTTGCGCAGAATGGTTGAGAAGCTATTGCCTGAGTTCTATCCTTTACATAGCGGAATTACCACTGGTACTTGTGCCACTGCTGCTGCTATAGCTGCTATGTATCAGATAGATGGACAGCATCCACAAGCCGTTCCCGTAATCCTTCCTGATGGCGAAAGCATCCATGTGGAAGTACATTATGGCGATAATTATGCCTACGTACTGAAAGACAGTGGTGATGATCCTGATATTACCAAAGGGATAGAAATCAGAGCTTCTGTCGAATTAATTCCTAATGACACCCCTATAACACCAGAGGACCAAGTCGATGATGATCATCTCCTTCCTCGCATCCTTATCAGAGGGGGCGAAGGTATAGGGCGCATCACCTTACCAGGCTTCGACTATCCCCCAGGCTCAGCTGCTATCAACAAAGTGCCCAGACAAATGATTCGCCAGAATTTGCGATTGTTCCAATATAATGGTCAATCATTATTAGTCACCATCTCTATCCCGGCAGGCACAGAGATAGCACATAAAACCTTCAACCCTCGATTAGGCATTGTAGGAGGTATCTCCGTAGTGGGTGTATCAGGTATCATACAACCTTTCAGCATCGAGGGTTTCATCAATTCCATCAAGAAATGCATGAATGTGGCTAAAGCGATGGGTTGTCAACATCTGGTACTCCATTCTGGAGCCATGAGTGAAAAGATTTTGCAAGAAAGACATCCAGACCTGCCCACACAGGCTTTTGTGGAATATGGCAACTATATAGGCGAGGCTTTGCGACTGGCCAACGAGATGAAGTTTCAGGAGATTACCATTGGCATTATGCTGGGAAAAGCTGTCAAACTGGCTGAGGGTCATTTAGATACTCATAGTCGTGAGGCTACCATGAACAAGGATTTCATCAAAGAGATGATGCGAGAAGCAGGATGTTCAAAAGATACTTGGCTACTTGCAGACAACCTGAATATGGCACGCGACTTGATCAGTCTACTTCCTCAAAAAGAGCTTAATGCTTTTGTAGCGGTAGTGCTACGACATTGCTACGAGCACTGCGCTCCCCTACTTACCAAAGGAAAATTGAATCTTGAATATGTTCAATTAAGTCGCGATACTACACCAAGGTTCAGTGGCTCTACCAATGGTGGTACAAAAGAAAATAATAATAAAGAAAACATTATATGAAAACCTTTATCAAGACACTGAGTTTATGCATTGTGGCATGCATTCTATGTTGTTGCAAGAACAAGCAAGCCAATAATTCAGAAAACACTGATAATTCCAAATTATCAATGGTTACTTCTACATTAAAATATGCCCAAGGATTCCATGTTAAAACCCTTGCTGATGGCATCCGTCTTATTGACATTCAAGACCCACAGGCAGAGGAATTTACTGCCTGGCATTTTGCTTTAGTTCCCAAACAGTTGGCTTCATTCGATGTGCCACAAGACTATACAGTGGTTCGCACCCCTATCGACAAAGCTATCTGCATGACCATGCTTCAATTGGCAGATTTCATAGCCCTCGATGCTTTGAATAATGTGTCAGGCATCACCAGCATTAAAAATCTTTTCAATGAAGACGTGTTGCAGAAGGTGAAAGATGGCAAGATACAACAAATAGGTTCGGAAGGCGATTTCGATGCCGAAGTGGTTATGGCGGCTAATCCTGATGTTATCTTTATCTCCCCATTCAAAAGAGGTGGTTATGAGGCCATTAAAAATACGGGTATTACATTGGTTCCCCACCTTGGTTACAAGGAGTTACATCCACTCGGACAAGCTGAATGGCTGAAGTTCATTGGTATGTTTATCGGAGAGGAAGAACAAGCCAACACCCTCTTCGAAAACATCTGCAAGCGATACGACCACATCAAGGAGTTGGCCTCAAAAGCTGAGCATCGCCCTACCGTGTTGAGTGGCGAGATGCATGGAGGCAACTGGTATGCAGTGGGTGGCAAGAGTTTTCTGGCACAGATTTTTGCCGATGCTGGAGCCGACTATGTATTAAAGGACGACCCAAATAGTGGAGGCGTGAACATAGAGTTTGAGAAGTTATATGCTATGGCGGCCAATGCCGATTACTGGCGTATCCTCAATAGTTTTCCTGGTGAGTTCAATTATGACGCATTGAAAGCCAGTGAACCTCGTAATGAATTGTTCAAGGCATTCAAGGAACGCCAGGTTATCTATTGCAATATGAAGCAGAGTCCTTATTACGAGAAAGCCCCCATAGAGCCTGATGTATTGCTCTCTGACTTGGTATATGTATTCCACCCAGAAGTATTACCTTCTGATTATCAACCTACTTATTATAAGATTTTGAAATGAAGACAACTACCTATCTCATCGCCCTAATACTGCTAATTATGGTATTGTTTGCCCTCAATCTGGCAGTAGGCACCATCGAGATTCCTCTGAAAAGTGTATGGCTGATTCTCATGGGTGATGGTTCTCAACAAGAAATTTGGCAAAACATCGTCATGCGCTCACGTCTGCCACAGGCACTGACGGCTACTGTAGCTGGTGCAGGTCTAGCCGTAAGCGGTATGCAGATGCAAACGGTCTTCCGCAACCCATTGGCAGGACCTTCTGTGTTGGGTGTGAGCAGTGGAGCCACGTTGGGCGTAGGTTTTGTAGTGTTGCTTTCTGGTTCGTTAGGTGGTGTGGCCCTCAGTCGTTTGGGCTATTTGGGTGATGCAGCTATGTCAGTAGCAGCCATTATTGGAGCTATGGCCGTTCTATCGCTCATTGTTTGGGTATCTCACAAGGTGAAGGGCAATGTCACTCTTTTGGTAATAGGTGTGATGATTGGATATTTGGCAACTGCCATTATTGGTGTACTGAAATTCTTTAGCAATGAGGAAGATGTGAAGGCTTTTGTTGTGTGGGGCTTGGGCAGCTTCTCGCGTGTTTCTGGTGATCAGATGCTATTGTTTGTCTCCATCATGGCGGTACTCCTCCCCCTTTCCATGACCCTAATCAAACCATTGAACCTATTATTACTGGGTGATGGTTATGCCCGTAGCTTGGGGTTGTCCATCAAGAGATCACGCACAGAAGTTATCTGTTGTTCAGGAACTTTAGCAGCTATTGTCACAGCTTATTGCGGACCCGTCATGTTCTTAGGATTAGCGGTGCCTCACCTTTGCCGAGCTTTGTTTCGCACCTCCGACCACCGTATTCTGTTACCCGCTTGTGTATTGGCAGGCGCAGCTTTGGCATTGTTATGCAACTTAGTGGCCAGAATGCCTGGTTACGAAGGTGTGCTGCCAGTCAACTCAGTAACAGCTCTAATTGGTGCTCCCATCGTGGCAATGGTACTATTCGGCAAAAACAAAGATAATAAAATAGGTGAATAAACGACTTATTTCCAGTCCTCTGGTGCAACACCCTCACGCTGCAACTGCTCTTTAGTCATCACAAACAGGAAATCACTGAGCCTGTTCATGAATCGCATCACCGCTGGGTCAATGGGATAATCCCTGTTCACCGTCCACAATCGGCGTTCTGCTTGTCGCGCTATCGTTCTGGCGATGTGAATCTCTGCCGAAGCCAACGAGCCAGTGGGTACGATAAAGTGCGAGTGCTCCTCTATCTTTGCCATCACCTCATCCATTTTCTGCTCCATCTTTGCCGTCAGTTCTACCACATGCAATGTTCGAGGATTGGTCTTATCTTGGGGGGTAGCCACATGACTCATCTCCGTCATCAGTTCATTCTGTATTTCTTCCAAGTAAGATTTCCAATCTTCCTCAATGTCAGGCATTACACGAAGTTTGCCAATCAAGGCGTTGAGCAAGTCAATGGTGCCATTGGCCTCAATACGAATATCATCTTTCGGCACCCTTACACCACCACGAAGACTGGTCATTCCTTCATCACCTGTTTTTGTATATATCTTCTTCATAATCAAAACAATTCATCAATACCAATTTCACCCCAATAGAGGTGAGTATAGCTGGCAATCAAATTCTTATACCTAAAGATTGGGGTCGATACAGGCCTGCTCTTTGCATCAAACACTTTAAACGATGATGGTGGTACTGAGTCGTTAGGCATAAACTGTGTATAATGAAATTCATGCCCCTTATACCACTGCCCATTACTGTTAAATTCACGATAGCCCAGTGACAACTTCTTGTCTTGTTTGCGCATAGATATTCTGAAAGGCAACACTCCTGCCATTTCATAATACTTTTCTTCATCGCCCACAATGCCTTGCGACAGATAAATCATTCCCCCACACTCAGCCAAAGTTTTCCCTCCATTTTCAACATAACGCCTGATAGAATCACGAGTAGTCTTTGCCTTCGCTAACGACTCTGCATGTTTTTCAGGATATCCACCAGGCAGGTAAAGCAAATCAATGTCATCAGGAATCTCCTGATCTTCCTCTGGGTTGAAAAAAGTCACCTGCCCCATATTATGCAAGATGTCTATGTGTTCGGCATAAATAAAGGAGAACGAATCGTCATTGCGTGCCACCCAAATTTTCTTTTCTTTCTCGATGGGTTGTCGGACCACCTCACAGAATGGCATTTCTTTTTGCGTTGCTTGCAAGATACCTTCCCAATTAACATGTTTTTCAATCAAGTCTGCCAACGCATCATCGTCGTTCATCTCACTGAAATCCAAGCCCAAATACCTCGACTGTTGCGCCAGTTGGGGACGCTTGGGAATGTAGCCAAAACAAGGAACATGCAAATCTTCACAAACATCCCATAACATTTGCTCGTGTTTCTGTGAACCCACATTATTGAATATCACACCAGATATCTTTACGTCATATTTGAAATGCAGGAATCCACTAATCAAAGCTGCTAAAGAATAGGCCGCACTCTGGGCATTCACCACCAGAATGACGGGCAATCTCAAGATCTTGGCTATCTCTGAGCATGAACCTTTGTCACGATAGTAGCCGTCAAACAAGCCCATCATACCTTCAACAACACACACATCTGCATTTTGTGCGTGTTGGAAATAAATTTCCGACAAATGTTTGCCAGAAGCCATGAAACTATCTAAATTATAGGAAGGACGATGGCAAACTCTTTCATGAAACTTGGTGTCAATATAGTCGGGCCCACACTTAAAAGGCTGCACTTGATAGCCCTTGCGAGATAATACCGCCATAAGCCCACGGCTAACGGTAGTCTTGCCTGTGCCCGAAGCAGGAGCAGCAATCAGAAATTGTGGTATATTTCTCATGAACTTACGCATTTTTATTAGCCAAAGATAAGCATTTTTTCTCGAAAAAAACGTATATTCGCAGAGTAAATACAGAAATAAAGACATACATGAAAAAAATCATCATGATAACAGGCGGAGCGCGTTCAGGCAAAAGCAGTTACGCAGAGCAACTCGCACTGAATTTGTCGCCTACTCCTGTATATCTGGCCACTGCTCGGGTATGGGATGAAGAGTTTCGTCAACGTGTGGCAAAACACCAGGAACGTCGAGGACCTGAATGGACCAACATAGAAGAAGAAAAAGAGTTGAGCAAGCACCAACTGGCAGGACGTGTAGTTCTTATCGACTGTATTACCATGTGGTGCAACAATTTCTTCTTCGACCTGAACGACGAGGTGGACACCACTCTCGACGCCATGAAGCAGGAATTCCTGAAGTTCACGAATCAGGATGCCACCTTTATTTTTGTCACTAACGAAATTGGTATGGGTGGCACCTCACCCAACGATATTCAACGTCGCTTCACTGATTTGCAAGGATGGTTCAATCAGTTCGTAGCATCCAAAGCTGACGAAGTAATTCTAATGGTTAGCGGAATACCAGTGAAAATCAAATAGATAATTATGAAAGAATTTAATATACAACAGCCAGACTTGAGCATAAAAGAGGCTTTGGTAGATAAAATAAACAACCTGACCAAACCTAAGGGTTCATTGGGTACATTAGAGGAATTGGCCTTGCAAATAGGACTTATCCAACAAACGCTCAGTCCAAAGCTTAGCAAACCTCAGAACGTCATCTTTTGTGCAGATCATGGCATAGCCGATGAAGGCGTAAGTGTGTCGCCCAAAGAAGTGACCTGGCAACAAACCATCCATTTCACACATGGAGGTGGTGGGGTGAATTTCCTTACCCACCAACATGGTTTCGGATTGAAGATTGTGGATGCTGGTGTTGATTTCGATTTACCATACGAGCTAGGCATCATTAATATGAAGGTACGCAAGGGGACACGCAATTTTCTACATGAAGCAGCTATGACAGAAGAGGAAATGAGCCTCTGTTTAGAGCGTGGCGCCGAAATAGTGAAACGATGCGAAGCCGAAGGTAGCAACATTTTGAGTTTTGGAGAGATGGGTATTGGCAACACCTCGCCCTCCTCTATCTGGATGCACTTGTTTACTGGCATACCATTAGCAAAATGTGTGGGAGCCGGAAGTGGTCTCAATACACAAGGCATCAGCCACAAATTACAAATCTTACAACAAGCAGTAGATAATTACAAAGGTAACAAATCATCCATATCAATCATAAGCTATTTCGGAGGATACGAGATGGTAATGGCCATTGGCGCCATGCTGCAGGCAGCCGAAGACCACCTTATTATATTAGTGGATGGCTTCATTATGACGGCCTGTATGCTGGCAGCTATGCAGCTTTATCCAGACGTGAAGCATTATGCCATCTTTGGCCATTGTGGCGACGAGACAGGCCATAAACTCTTGTTGGACGCTATGGAAGCCAAGCCACTTTTGAGTCTGGGTTTGCGATTAGGTGAAGGAACAGGTGCCATTTGTGCTTACCCCATTGTAGATTCAGCCGTACGCATGATCAATGAGATGGAGAGTTTTCAAAAAGCTTCCATAACGAAATATTTTTAACATGGACAGGATACTAGCAACATTGATGTTCTTCACCCGTTTGCCCTTCTGGCGCATCAAACAGGTGGATGCCGAACACTTCAAACATGTGGTGCCACTATGGCCATTGGCAGGATGGCTCACAGGTGGTATCATGGTGGGAGTATTGTGGTTAGCAGCACAAGTTTTTCCCCTGAGTGTAGCCTGGATCATTGCCATCATAGCGCGCTTGCTCATTACTGGCTGTTTGCATGAAGACGGATTGGCAGATTTCTGTGACGGCATGGGCGGAGGTGTTACACGCGAACGTATCCTTTTGATTATGAAGGATTCGCACATTGGCACCTATGGAGTAATCGGGCTTATCATCTATTTTCTGTTGCTCACTCAGATGAGTGCCCTACCCTTGTCACTCTTATGTGCCATAGTTTTCACTGGTGATGTATGGTGCAAGTTTGTATCATCTCACATAATCAATATATTACCATACGCACGCAAGGAAGAGGAAGCCAAGAACAAAACCATCTACCAGCGCATGACTGCCCTTGAAGCTTTCGTTGGAGCCATCATAGGGTGCTTGCCTTTCGTTCTCTTTCTGCCCAAGTATTATTGGCCTGCATTGCTGGCACCAGTGGTGGTCTTCATCCTGCTCGTGTGGTTGATGAAGCGTCGCATCCAGGGCTACACAGGTGATTGTTGTGGAGCTTTGTTCTTGATTAGTGAACTCGTATTTTTGCTAGTTTGTTTATCCCTCTTTTATTTATAATAATTATCAATTATCATCTATGAGAGTCACTTTAGTTCGCCATACCTCTGTCGATGTGCCTCAAGGTACTTGCTATGGGCATACCGATGTACCCGTGAAGACCAGTTTCCCAGAAGAAGCCGCATTGGTCAAGTCCAATCTGCAAGCTTATATCCCATTCGACAAGGTATATTGCAGTCCACTCACACGAGCCGTCAAGCTTGCCACCTATTGCGGTTATCCTGAAGCCCAGCGTGACGACCGTCTGTTGGAGATGAACATGGGAGATTGGGAAATGCAGTTGTACGATAAGATTCGTGACCCATATATAGAAGATTGGTACAAAGACTACCTGCATCTGCCCACTCCCAATGGAGAGTCGTTTGAGATGCAATACCAGCGTGTCAGCCATTTCCTCAACGAGTTGCGCCAACAACCTTATCAAAACGTGGCCATCTTTGCTCACGGCGGTGTGCTGCTCTGTGCAAAAGTTTATGTAGGTTCTGTATCATTCGACAACGCTTTCAGTGCTATTGTCCCCTACGGAGGCATTGTGCAGATAGAATTATAGAAGCTAATTATAATAACCCAGAGGTCTTGGTAGAGACCTGAACTTGAATAAGTTCAAATTAAACTCCACTATTTTATTACTATGTGCAAGAAGTTTATTCAAGCACTCGCTGTGTCAATCATGGCAGTATGGTTTATTTCTACCAATTTAGTTATGGCACAACCGCCACGTGGTCAACAAACTGGCAGAGGTGGAGGTCCCACCCGTAGCTGGGTTCCTTATTTTCGTTATGACAAGGCAATTCCCGATTCTATAGTGTTCAGGGAGACCATTGCCAAGTTCAAGCAACTCAGCTACCAAGACAAGACTACAGGCATAGATTTGCCTTACAATCTTTTTGTTCCTAAAGACTATGACCCTTCAAAACAATACCCATTGGTATTGTTCATGCACGATGCCAGTGTGACAGGTCGCGAAGTGACGGCTACTCTGACACAAGGACTTGGAGCCGTTGTTTGGGCTAGTGATTATGAGCAGCAAAAGCATCCATGCTTCATCTTAGCTCCACAATATGCAACAGCCATTGCCAACGACAAGAGCGAGGCAAGTCCGGCACTAGATGCCACCGTCAACTTGATCAGCTCCCTACAAGCACAATATTCCATCGACGCCGATCGTATCTATACTACAGGTCAGTCTGGTGGATGTATGGCAAGTATTGCCCTCAACATTAAATACCCCGAGTTATTTGCTGCGTCCTACTTATGCTCAGGTCAGTGGGAACCCACCGTTACTGCCCCATTGGCAAAAATGAACATTTGGATCAGCGTAGCAGAAGGCGATATGCGTGCTTATCCTGGCATGAATGCCATCACAGAATATCTGCAAACTAAAGGCGCTACCGTTACAAAAGATTACATCAGTGCTCAATCTACAGATGCTCAACTAGACTTCAAGGTGAAGGAAATGCTGGCAAAACATGCCAATATCAACTACCTCGTGCTGAGTGATGTGGTGCCCAAGGCATTGAGTGACATGCGTGGTGCCCCCGATCATATGTGTTCTTGGCTCACCACCTATAGCATTGAGGCTATACGCGACTGGTTGTTCGCTCAACGTAAAGGCATCAGCTTGAGCTACAAACTGAATGATAAGGATAATAAAGATATACTTCTGGCTGCAGATATGGGCGACTGGCACGGTACTGCAGAGAACACTCTGCGTTCCATCGAGAAGGCTGTAGAGAAAGATGCCGCCATAGTTCCTATCGACTTGCAGTTGACAAAAGATGGTGAATTGGTATTGATGAAGGATGATTCACTGAACCGCGTGATGTATGTAGAAGGTAAGCCTGTATATGTGAAAGACCTGACGTTGAAGGAGCTGAGGAGATATGCATACCGTAAAAACGGAAGTGACCCATACACAGACAAAGTGGTGCCTACCCTGTCTGATGCAATTGCTTTTGCACAAGGCAAAATCCTGTTGCTCATCAAAAATTCGTCTGCATATATTGACAAGATAACAGAAGTAGTTCACTCTTTGGGAGCAGAGAAGATGGTCATTCTAGGGGGACTCACTGAACAAGTTGACACCAAAGGATTGTTGTTTATGCCACTGGTTGACTTGGATTCTATGAGTGCCATGAGCGAACTGCAGGAATGGCTGAAACAGAATCCAAGTGCTGTAGAATTGCGTTTTGCCAACCGTTCCAACGCCTTACTTGCTGCAGCATTGAAACAGACATTACAAGTATGCCGTGTGGCTTTCGACATCAGCGGTAAAGGCTATGCAGGCAACTTCCGCGACATGACGCATGATGATCAACCTGCTGATGTGTTTGATCCGATGATATCCACAGGGGCTACCATTTTCATCAGTAATGAGGTGAAACCATTTTCACGCTATCTGAAAGGTGACCCAAACCTTTGGAGACCTGGGAAATAAGAAGGCGTACCAGCATACCATGCATACCAGCGTACCATGCGTACCACGCATAATTTAACTACGGCACACTAACGAAACAGGCATACCAACGTAACAGCGTACCATGCGTACCATGCGTACCACGCGTTACTTTGATTTTTATTTTTAAGACAGAAAAAGTGTATCATCAAATTTTATATATTATTTATATATATAATATATATTATATATATAAATAATATATAAGGTACGTGACACATGGGTGGTATGTAAAATTGATTTTAGTCGTGGTACGCATGGTACGCATGGTACGTGGTACGCCAAGCACCACCCTACGCATTGCCATAACAGGTTTTAAACAATGCTGGCGCTTACTACCGCTAAACGGACGGTTTTGTTCCGCTAAACCCACCTTTTACTTCCGCCAAATGATTTGGGGCTTTCCTAAGCGTCTATTATACCACCCGCTCACCACTTCCGCTAAGTGCATGAAAACATCTAAAGGCATTATAAAGGCTATAGGGTCATCATGCTACGACGGGTTAATCAACAAACGCCTTTTAAGTAAATATTTTATTATATCATTTGCATATATAAAATATATTTTATAACTTTACAACATGATAGTTGAGAAACTGAGCTGACAACACTGCTGGTGGCCAACAGCGATGGAAGAAGCAAAGGTCCGATAATTACAAGAAAATATCGTTCTTTGACAGATTGTACAAAATGCCTTGGCAAAAAAAAGAGTGAAGTACGAATACCTCACTCTGATAAAGGGATGATAACGGTTAGAAGTTCAACTCTCCTGAGTAAGAGATGGGATCACGCAGTCGTGACCTGACGTCAATCGACGACCTGCCATTGTCAAACACCCTGATGGTATAGACATAAACATCTTCGGTGTTTTTCACTCCTATCTCAATAAGATACTCATCGCCCTTCTGCTGCTGTTGCACGTAGCTTGATATGTGCTCATCAAAGTTCAAGCCAACACCACCTCCATAAGGAAGGTTGCGTGCCTCACCCATATAAGGCAGATGAGAAAACAGAGAGTCGTTTCTGACTTCTAAAGAATATTCTGATGTAAGATTTCTTGACGATCCTCTCATGGGATACATAAAGTTAACGTCAATCTTGAAATTTCGGTCGGCCAACGCCTGTTTCACCGCAGCTGCACGCTCTGCCGATGCCTCTGCACTGCCAAGAGTGGTACCACAAGCCGCAAGCAAAGCCACTCCTGCCATACATACAATTGATACCAAAAACTTTTTCATAACTTAAAAACCAAAATAGTGTTTAGCATTATAGTAACAAATATCTTCAATCATCTGACAGATGCGAGGCATCTCTTCAGAAGGAATCTCACCATTCTCTACATCCTGTCCTACGAGGTTGCAAAGGATTCTGCGAAAATACTCATGACGAGGATATGAGAGGAATGAACGGCTATCGGTGAGCATGCCTACAAACCTACTGAGCAGACCTTGTAACGACAGGGTATTGAGTTGCTTCTCTATGCCGTCTTTCTGGTCGAGGAACCACCAGCCACTGCCCCATTGCATCTTGCCTGGCACACTGCCATCTTGGAAGTTGCCTATCATGGTGGCCACCATCTCGTTGGCATTGGGGTTGAGATTATATACAATGGTCTTTGTAAGACATTCCTCGCTGTTAAGGTGGTCGAAGAAATGAGCCATGCTCTTGGCGGTAGTGAACTCGCCTATAGAATCAAAGCCTGCATCAGGGCCCAACAGTTCAAACATCTTGGAATTGTTGTTGCGTTGCGGACCGTAATGGAACTGTTGCACCCACTGGGTATCGAAATCGAGCTCGGCAAAATAGGTGAGCAAGCCCGATTTGAACTTCAGTTTCTCGGCCTCTGAGGCTTCATCTCCTGCCATTACTTTCACAAATACGGCCTGCATCTCGTCTTCTGTTACAGGCTCGTCATAGAAGCAGTCGATGCCATGATCGGACAACTTGCACCCATGCTGGGCAAAATAGAGATGCCGCAGATAAAGTGCCTCGAGCAGGTCGCTATAGTTATAGATATCCACCCCACTCACTTCAGACAACTGATCAATATAAGTGCGATAGGTCTTGGGGTTATCAATAGCCATCGCCTTGTCAGGACGCCATGTGGGTAGCACTTTGATTTCAAAGCCACTTTCCTTGATTTGCTCATGATACTCCAACGAGTCAACTGGGTCGTCAGTAGTACACACAGCCTCAACTTTATAACGCCTCATCAAACCTCGGGCTGAGAATTCCGGCTGTTGCAACTTCTCGTTACACTCTTCATAGATTTCACGAGCAGTATCAGGGTTGAGCAACTTCTGAATGCCAAAAGCGGTGCGCAGCTCCAAGTGCGTCCAATGATAAAGTGGATTACGGAAGGTATAGGGTATTGTTTCTGCCCACTTCTGAAACTTCTCCCAATCGGATGCACCACCTGTTATGAAATACTCATCAACACCATTGGCCCGCAAGGCACGCCATTTATAATGGTCGCCACCCAACCACAATTCGGTAATGGAGCGGAAACGATGGTCTTCTGCTATTTCCTTTGGATTGAGGTGACAATGATAATCGATAATGGGCAGATGCTCTGCATGTTCGTGATAGAGCATCTTTGCCGTCTCGCTTTGCAGCAAGAAATCTTTATCCATGAAGGGTTTCATAATAATATTTTTATTATGTTCTTTTCTTTTGTCTTAACGCTTCTCCACATAGGCTCAATTATCTAATATTTATTATTCTAAAAACTTCTTGGCACTTGTTGGTGATGTACTGCCAGTCTTTCTCGGCAATCTTTTCTTTGGGGAAGAGCTTGGAGCCCATGCCCACACAGAAAACACCCGCCTTGAACCATGCTGAGAGATTTTCTTCGGTAGGCTCTACCCCACCCGTCACCATAAGCTTGCTCCAAGGCATAGGTGCCAACAGACCTTTCACGAACTTAGGGCCAAGCACGTCGCCTGGGAAAACTTTGATAAGGTCACATCCTGCCTCCTGAGCAAAACCCACTTCACTGACACTGCCACAACCTGGGATGTAAGGCACACAACGACGGTTGCACACCTTAGCCACATCAGGGTTGAACAATGGGCCAACCACAAAATCGGCTCCCATCTGAATGAACAACGAAGCTGTAGGGGCATCGACCACAGAGCCTACACCCAATGCTAAATCTGGACATTCTGCCCACGTAAATTTTCTTACTTCAGCAAACACCTCGTGAGCAAAGTCGCCACGATTGGTAAACTCGAAGGCACGTACACCTCCATCGTAGCAGGCTTTGACCACCTGCTTTGCAATTTCTACATCTTTATGGTAGAACACTGGCACCATCTTGGTGGCACCTATCTTTTGCATTACTGCTAATTTGTCAAACTTTGCCATATATTTGATAAATGGATAATTATTTCATACTTTGGGCAATGCCCAGTTCCAAGCCACGAAGTTCGGCAAGGCCACGCAGGCGACCAATGAGCGAATAGCCAGGATTGGTATGCTTGCGCAAATCGTCGGCCATCTGATGACCATGGTCTGGACGCATGGCAATGCTCTCACCACGTTGTTGCTGAATCTCCAAGAATGCCTTCATGACTTCCACCATAGGCACATCGCCCTCCAGGTGGTTGGCTTCATAGAAATTGCCTTCGGCATCACGCTGGGTGCTACGCAGGTGAACAAAGTGAATACGGTCGGCAAAACGACGCATCATGGCAGGCAGATCGTTGTCGGCACTCACGCCCAATGAGCCACAACACAGGCACAAGCCATTGGCAGGTGAAGGCACGGCATCGACAAGGGCTTGAAAATCCTCTGCATTGCTCAAGATGCGGGGCAAACCCAAGATGGAGCAAGGAGGATCGTCAGGATGGATCACCAGCTTCACGCCTGCCTCTTCGGCCACAGGTGTCACTTCTTGCAAGAAATAAATAAGGTTGGCACGTAATCGCTCGGGAGTGATACCTTTATACCTGTCAAGTTCCTGTTGGAACTGCTCTAAAGTAAAACTCTCTTCAGAGCCAGGCAAGCCAGCTATCATATTACGCACTAAGCGGTGTTTCTCTTCATCCGTCATCTGTTCGAAACGAAGTTTGGCCTTGACTTTCTCTTCTTCTGAATATTCATTCTCAGCACCTGGACGCTTTAGCAAGAACAGGTCGAACGCTATAAAAGCAGCACGTTCGAAACGCAACGCACGACTGCCATCTGGCATTTCATAGGCCAAGTCGGTACGAGTCCAGTCGAGTACGGGCATGAAGTTATAGGTCACCACTCTGACATCACACTTGCCCAGGTTGCGAAGGCTCTCCTTATAATTATCGATATAGCGCTGATAATCGCCCGTCTGTGTCTTGATGTGCTCATGAACTGGCACACTCTCTACTACAGACCACTTTAAGCCAACTGCTTCGATGATCTGCTTGCGCTTCATGATTTCTTCTACCGTCCACACCTGACCATTAGGAATGTGGTGCAAAGCAATAACTATGCCTGTAGCGCCAGCTTGCTTAATATCCCAAAGGCTTACAGGATCGTTGGGACCATACCAACGAAATGTTTGTTCACAAAGTATCATAATAATTGATTATTCAAATATTTCAAATTGTAAACACGTTAAAGCCACCATCAACAATGGCTACAGTGCCAGTGACAAACTGTGATGCATCGCTGATAAGATAGTGGATAGTGCCACACAGTTCCTCTGGCTTGCCCATGCGCCCCATAGGAGTTTGATGAATGATGTCTTGTCCACGTTGCGTCCAACTACCATCGGGGTTAGTAAGCAACGTACGGTTCTGCTCTGTCAGGAAGAAACCTGGAGCAATGGCATTGACTCGGATACCAGTACTGAATTTCTTAGCCACCTCGGTAGCCATGAATGCCGTGAAATTGCTAACTCCAGCCTTTGCCACACCATAGCCTGCCACACGTGTCAATGGGCGGAAAGCAGACATAGATGAGAAATTAACAATAGATCCTTTACCCTGCTTCGCCATTTGTTTCAAAAACACCTGCGTGGACAACATAGTGCCTGTGAGGTTCAACTCAAGCACCTTCTGAAAATCCTCTACCTTAAGGTCGAAGAAAGTCTTGTCAGGAGCTATTGTTGCTCCAGACAGGTTGCCACCAGCAGCATTAAGCAGAGCATCAACTCGTCCGTAGGCTTGCACGATATCTGTCAAATTTTGCTCTAATATATCTTGCTTAACTACATCAGTAGTGAGATACATTGCCTCTCCGCCTTTCGCTTTGATGCCTTCAACAATGGCATTCCCCACTTCAGTTTTGCGTCCCATAATCACGATCTTTGCCCCTTGTTGAGCTAGGTAAGCCGAGATGGTACGACCCAAAGTTCCCGTACCACCTGTAATGACCACTACTTTATCTTTTATGTCGAATAAATTTTCCATTATAATGCTATCAATTATTGATTATTACAGAACATTCCATGTTGCAGAATCATTGCCGTGAGCTGTGCGTACCTCTACCTGGTTCACACCCTTACTAAGCTTTACATTTTCCCATACAACGGTAGCGTATGCATCTGTCTTCTGGGTACCTACGAGCTTGCCATTGATATAAAGTTTCACGTTAGGAGCCGTTGTAAAGACAATAATGTCTGTCACATCTTCTTTTCTATCTACATAGCGTTTTGAGCAGAGATGTACAGTCTGCTCTGCCTTGTTCCAATTAGCTTTGTAGAGATAGAAAGCGTCTTTGCGAGTCTGACGATCGTGAGTCACCAATCCCTTGTCGTTGATATTGTTGGTATCTCCCTCTGTACGCATAGAGGAAGCAAAGTCAAACATATTCCAAACGTATGAGCCCCAGATATAGTCGCGCTCAGTAATCATCTTGATGTGCTTCATGTGAGAGACAGTTTGCTTCTCTTCTGGATGGAGTTTGCCACGAGGATTGTTGTACTCCTTGTTGTTCTCGTCAAACTTGCCCACATGTTGGTTGATGCTGGCACCTGCGCCATATTCACTAATAGAAATCTTGGCATTGGGATAGGTCTGGTGCCACTTATCGAAGAAGGGGCCGAAATCATCTATCTTACCATCGTACCAACCGAAATATTTGTTCCAACCCATCACATCAGTAATGAAGTTGAAGTCGCCTTCGAAGCAAGTAGCCGATGTAGTGAGGCGCACAGGGTCAAGCTCATGAGCGATATCACTCAGCTCAGCAGCAATAGAATTGTGTCCACCTGGCACCTCATTGAAGATACCCCAGAACATAATGCTTGGGTGGTTGTAATTCTGAATAATCATTTCCTTGAGTTGCAAGCGCAAATTATCCTCGAATTCCTTATAAGCATTATAGCCTGTGATAAATGGAATTTCTTCCCAAACCACAACGCCACGACGGTCGGCTTCCTCAAACATGAAGTGAGCCTGTGGATAGTGAGCCAAACGAAGAGCATTGACACCCATTTCCTGGATGATGTTAAGGTCAGTGATGTGATTCTCCTTTGTTAAAGCGGAAGCTATGCCTGCCCAGTCTTGATGACGAGATACGCCACGTAGCTTAAGGTGTTTGCCATTCAAGAAGAATCCCTTATTCTCGTCCACATAGAAATTGCGGAAGCCAAATTGGTCTTCTACACGGTCAATCTCCTTACCACCTTTTTTCAGAATAGCAACTACTTTATACAAATATGGGTCGGCCATTCCATCCCACAGATGAGGATTGCTAACACCAGCATTGATAGTCACCTTATCGTTGTTAATGATGTTGGTAGTTTTGCTAACTACCATCTGACCTTTGGCATCTACCATTTGGAACTCAACTTCGCAATCCTGATAACCCATCTTGCTAGTAAGGCGAATTTCAGCACTAACCTCGGCACGATCGGCCGTAAGCATCTTCTGCGTTACCTGCAAGCCATCAGAGCCGAAATAAAGTGGTGAGATAGCCACATCGTCAGTAATGATGAGCCAAGCATCACGATAGAGACCTCCATAAACATTGAAGTCGCCACTGAGTGTAGCCACATCGAAACGATGGCTGTTGTCGCAAGTAACCAACAGATAATTCTTCTGTCCATAGGTTAGATAATCAGTCAACTCGAACGTAAAAGCATTGTAAGCACCTTTATGCTCGCCTACCTGCACCCAATTAACTTGCACATTGGCCACAGAACCAGCTCCTTCGAACTTTACGAAGATACGTTTGCCTTTCCAACTCTCAGGTACATCAATTTCTTTCATATACGAGCCTTCACCACGATAGTAACCACCATCGTTCATAAAGTCCTCGTCGTTGTAAGTATGAGGCAGGTTGACAACTTTCTCTCCCTTCGGCACATAAATATTGGGATAGACTCCCCATACACCAAACGTACCTTTTCTAAATTGCCACTCTTGATTTAAAGATGTCACTTCACGTGCATCAACCTCTGACCATTGACCACTGAACATAATCATAGCCAACAATACAAACAACGCTTTAATGTTTTTCATGTATTTCTTGTTTTAATTATTATTCTAACTATCGTCATGCTAAAAGATCTGGTTACCTTTTATCATAATCATTATATCAATTATCGTTGAACTCGTCCAGAAGCATCGCCCCCTGCAAGAGCCTCTACCTCGGCCACACTCACCATATTCACATCACCAGGAATGGTGTGCTTCAAGGCCGAAGCAGCAACAGCAAACTCAAGCGCTTCACCTTGGGTAGCTTTAGTAAGAAGACCATGAATCAAACCACCAGAGAATGAGTCACCACCACCCACACGGTCGATGATGGGATTGATATCGTAGCGCTTAGACTCATAAAATTCTTTACCATTATAAATCATTGCCTTCCATCCATTATGAGTAGCTGAGAAGGATTCACGCAGGGTAGATGCCACATATTTGAAGCCAAACTCCTTAGCCATTGCCTCAAAGATACCCTTATAACCAGCAGCATCAGTTTTGCCACCAGTAACATCGGCCTGTGGTTTGAAACCCAAGCAAAGTTCGGCATCCTCTTCGTTGCCTATACAAACATCGACATACTGCATGAGGGGTTTCATCACACTTTGTGCTTTCTCTTTTGTCCAAAGTTTCTTGCGGAAATTCAAGTCACAAGATATGGTCACTCCATTACGTTTTGCTGCTTCACAAGCAAGTTTTACCAACAAGGCAGCTTTATCACTGATAGCTGGGGTAATGCCAGACCAATGGAACCAATCGGCTCCCCGCATGATAAAATCGAAGTCAAAATCCGTTGGTTCGGCTTCTGCGATAGCAGAATGTGCACGATCATAAATCACCTTACTAGGACGCATAGATGCGCCAGTTTCAAGGTAATAGATACCCACACGGTCACCTCCACGAGCTATATAATCAGTCTTGACACCAAACTTACGCAATGAATTAACAGCAGCCTGTCCTATCTCGTGCTGAGGCAGTTTGGTAACGAAATATGCATCATGGCCATAGTTTGCACAACTGACAGCTACATTGGCTTCACCTCCACCATATACTACATCAAATGCATCAGATTGAACGAAACGGGTGTTGCCTGGCGTAGAGAGCCTGAGCATGATTTCACCCATAGTAATAATTTTCTTTCCCATAAACCAGTTTTATAAATCTAATTTACAAAAGTACGAATAAGCGAGAAAAAAGCAAAGTTTTCCATGAAGATTGTGCTCGAAACACAAGATGATTGCTTATATTTGCAAAAAATAAATTTAGACCATAATGAAAAAACTATTTTGTAGCATAATACTGATTGTATCATGCATCGTTGCAATGGCTCAAAAACCTTTGATTGGCATAAGTACTGGTTATAGTGCCAGTGAAAACACTGCTTCTGTACGTTACACCTACGTTGATGCTGTTATCAATGCTGGTGGCATACCAGTTTTAATTCCTCTTGCCAAAGACTCTCTGACAGCTGCCGAAGCCATAGAACGTATTGATGGTCTTATTTTGTCAGGTGGTGAAGACGTACATCCCTTTTTCTATGGAGAAGAACCTGCAGGAGCCTTAGGTAGCGTGAATGTAGCTCGCGACAAAAGCGATATGTGGTTACTGCAATCTGCCGCAAAGTTAGGAAAAGCCGTGTTGAGCATCTGTCGTGGTGAACAACTCACAAATGTCACTTTTGGTGGCACTCTTTATCAGGACATCCCTTCGCAATATCCCAATCGACCAGCTGTGCAACATAACCAGCGTTTTGGTGGTGCCGAACCAGTACACCATGTGAATGTTGTGAAAGGTTCTCATCTTTATGAAATCATGCTGCAGGAACAGTTGGCGGTCAACTCATTCCATCACCAGGCAATAAAAGACGTTGCTCCAGATTTTAAGGTGGTTGCTACAGCTTCCGATGGTGTTGTGGAAGCCATTGAGGGTTTCCCTAAATACAATGTGTTAGGCGTCCAGTGGCACCCTGAATACTTTGCCCAACAAGGCGAGAAGCAGTGGGTAAAATTATTTGAAGACCTGGTGCAACGTGCAGGTGCGAGCAAGCCCGTTATCAAGCAACCCAACATCAATCAACCTAGAATTAGATAATTTTAACCTAACACTTTATGAAACGATACATAACAACACTGGCAATATGCTTGTTAGTTTTAGTTGTTAAAGCCCAAGACACCTACACTGTCATTGTTTCCTGCGATGGATTTCGTTGGGATTTTCCCATCTTATATGATACCCCAACGATTGACAAAATGGCTAAGGAAGGTATTCAATCTGATATGCAACCATCTTATCCTGCGTCAACTTTTCCCAACCACTATGCGATAGCTACTGGACTCTACCCAGACCATCATGGTATAGTTAATAATTCGTTTTGGGATTCTGACTTGCAACTGCTCTATGCCACAGGAAGCAAGGAAACAGGCAAAGACCCTCGCTTCTTTGGAGGTGAACCTATATGGCGAACGGCTGAACGACAAGGTGTAAAATCTGCTACTATTTATTGGGTGGGAAGTGACCTAAACGACGAGAATGGTCACGCCTCATACTGGTATGATTACGGCAAACCGTTGATATCTTATGAAGAGCGCGTTGAAAAGGCTTTGGAATACTTACAACTTCCTGAGGCTGAACGTCCACATTTCATCATGGTTTATTTTGATGAGCCTGATCGCACGGAACACACCTATGGACCTAACAGCGAAGAAACACGCATGGCTGTCAAGAAGGCAGATGACGCAGTTGGACAATTGCTTGATGGTATACACAAACTACCCATAGCTGACAAAGTTAATTTCATTGTGGTAGCTGATCACGGAATGGCTTTGGAAGATCCAAGTAGGGTTATTAATCCTGATGACTATCTGAAAACGGAATGGTATGAGAAAATGGTTATTGGCATTCCTACCTCAATCTTTACCAAACCTGCTTATCGTGAAACAATCTATAATACACTGAAGGGACTACCCCATTTGTCGGTATGGAAGAAAGAAGAGATTCCTGCTCATTTACATTATGGTACAAGTAATCGTATTGGGGACATTTTAGTGGCTCCAGACATGGGATGGGAGTTCAGGAACACTCCCCGTGGAGGGCTAGGAGCACACGGATATGATCCAACAAGCCCTTATATGCATGCTATCTTCCGTGCCGTAGGTCCTGCTTTCAAGCAAGGATACATAGCCCGCCAATTTGAGAATGTTGATATTTATCCGCTTATCTGCCACTTGTTAGGTATTGAGCCTGCACCTTGTGACGGACAATTGGACAGAATTAAACATATATTAAAGTAACAAAGATTTATTAACCTATTTATTATTTTGTATTATGGCAAATAGAAGAGACTTTTTAAAGGGAGCATCTTTGTTAACCTTAGGTGCTTTGTTTAGCAACTGTGCAAAGGCAGAAGCAGCTCCAAAAGGTGGAGGTCCTCTGGGCTTGCAGATTTATTCACTTGGTCCAGAATTGTCAGCTAACGGTGTAGCTGAAGGTTTAAAACGAATCAAGGAAAGTGGCTATAGCTATATTGAGCTGGCTGGCTATCGCGACGGTAAAATTGGTCAGGTAGAAATGGCTGAGTTTAAGAAGATGGCTGATGATGCAGGTATTGAGATTATAAGCTCACACCTCAACCCACCTGTACGTGATTATTCTAAGGACAATTTTGAAGAGATCAAAGACTTCTGGAAGAAGGCTACCGACGACCACAAGGTACTGGGTTTACAGTATATGGTACAGCCTGGTCTACCGAACTGCAAAAGTGCTGAAGATGCTCAGTTCGTTGGTGAAGAATTCATGTGGAAGTGTTTTGGATAATCGCAAGCTGTTGTAAATCAGCGCATAACAAGAAGTACCCAAAATTAAACGGTACAAAAAAGTGCAATAGCGAAAAATGGGAAATCTAAGAGTTTTGTAGAGCAAAACCAGCCTTTAAAGGTGTGCAATATTTAACATTTTATTAAGATTATTTAACCTTTAATTCTGAAGCCATTTTGCCGTTTGCTAAGTCTGGCTGACAACAGTTGCTCATTTTAGGGCTTTGCAGATAGCACGAAAATCAACGAAAAATAAGGTTCTTGTACCACAGTTGTATCTCGGATGCTCTAAGTATCTGGGATTCAACGATGATTAATAATTCAAAGTCAACTATGGACAGCATTTCTGACTGTCAATCGTACCTATGTTTATGTGTCGCCAGACAGGAAATCTTTGGTACAAAGTGAATCAAAAAGGTAGGGAAAAAAAGTTGTAAGTGACGTTTTGATGCCAAAATGCGGTAAAAAACGCCTTCTTCACCTTATTTAATATGGCAAGTTATCTGTAATTGGTGGAAAAGTTGTAACTTTGCATGCAAAGTTTGTAAAAAAGCAGACAATATGGCAAAGATAACAGTACAGAACACGCAGATAACGGTCATAAAGCAGAACGAAGATGACTATATCAGCCTGACAGATATGTTGAAGGC
>CACYLU010000003.1 GCA_902775375.1 uncultured Bacteroidales bacterium
GGTACTGCCCACAAGGTGGGAGAGTAGGTAGCCGCCGTCTTTTTCGAGTGAAGCGGTCTTCAGATATACTCTGGAGACCGCTTTTTTATTATATTATTGATTATTGATGTCTAAAAATGCTACTTTTTGTAGGTAATAGTAATCCCTGCTTCTTTTTTTAGCTTTCTCTCAATTTGGCTTTTGCTAACATTTACTTTTTCGTCAATTAACTCTGGAATATTGTATGAAAGCAAAAGGTCTTGGTAATACTTTTTGGGGTTATGTTGGGGTAGCATAAATGCTTTGTGTGCTCTTCCATTTTCATCAATATAACAGATATATAGACGTGTATATAAACCATCATCTCGTCTACTGCTGAAAACCATCCATTTACTATTACGACTCCATGAATGATAACTTTCTACGTCTCCACTATTGGCTTCAGCCATTGAAAAAACATCTCCAGTATTGAGGTTGATAGTATGTAAATCAGCGTCTTTATGCCAAATTGAGAAGTTCCCGTATTGGTGCAATACAAATGTCAAATACTTTCCGTCTGGTGATTCCCTTGGCAATGATACACTTTTACCAATACTTGAAGCATGGAATAGTGTATCAACCTTGTCGCCAAATGCACCTGTATTAGCATCAAAATCTATTTTGCACAAATCGTAATGCACATTCCTATATTCAAAAGGCATAGGATTGGCAGCTTTGGCAGAGCAGAAGTAAATGCTTTTGCCATCAGCAGAAAAAGATGGGAAAGTCTCAAAAATGCTGTCAGCTTTTATTAAGTCGCAAGATATTACCTGGTGCATCTCTGTGTCATATACTACCACATCGGATGCAGAATCATATACTTCCACCCTATTTAAGTTATTAGCATGAAAAGCTTGTCTTGTAGAATTCACAGAGAATACAATATACCTGCCATTTGGGTGCCAATATGGATATACGAGGAATGATATTGTTTCATCAGTTTTTGTGTTTAGTTTTTCTATTTTCCCGTCTTTAAATACTAGCGTTCCAGGATATGTTTCTCTCGTATGGAACATAAAATGTCTGGGGTCGCCATTTTGGAAAGAATGACAATTAGCACAATTATAATCGCCAATTGTGTTCTCGTAGATAGCGCTCTCTTCAAAATTCTCCAAGTTCCTTTGGTATATCCCCATTTTATTCCATAATTCGTAGTCAGGTGGAATTAATCGATAGGCAACATACTTATCAATTGGCTCTTGTGCTATATAAATATAAAAAGGAGTAAATGCACTCCATTTGCCATCTACAAATTTACAAATAGTTAGCTTTATCTTTTGGCCCTTGTTATCATTTAGCAATTGATTCCATTTTTGTTGAGGAATATCAAAGTACCCTTTCCTTAATTGTACTTGGAATCCTTCTCCTTTTTCCCCTTCAATAATTAATTGTGCATTATCTATGTTCTGAAGACTGATGTTGAGTGGTGCAATGTTTGATGGAATAGTAACCTCTTTATAATCGGGATAAATGACAATTTCTTCGTTGAGTTGTTGTTCCACAACAATCATTCTTTCTCCACAAGAAGCTAAAAGAAATAGCGTCATTAGGCCATATATCAATAAAAACTTTTTCATATTTTTATTTGTTAAACATTAGATAATACCAAAAAGTATGACCAAACTCTCTCTTAAGGTCAACTGCAGGATTTCTTTTGGCGTTTCTACTTTGTATATACTTGCTGTAAAAATTATCATACTTTTTGAAAACCTCTTCGCTAACGCCATGCGCTCTTAAATAATCAGGTTCTTGCTCTGCGATAGAGTAAATAGCTTCTTGTAGCAATTCAGGTACTTGGGTCAATACAGGGGTATTTGTATATTTATCTACAAAATAACGGATGCTAACATTATCTTTTGAAAGCAACAACATACTCACCAAATATTCAAAAGCAGCTCTATTATTTGGATTTGCTTCCAATATATAATCCAAGTCTGTTGTAACGCCTAATGCAACTGAAAAATGATCATGTTCAGTCAAACTCTTTCGAAGATTTACAATCTCCTTATCCTTATTTAACGCTTGTTCGTTGTTAAGTAATGAACGATAATAAGCAGCCCAGTCTTTGTATCTCCATGTTTTTTCAAGTTGAGTTAAATACTTGTTTGACACCTCATAAGCCCCGTATGCAAGGTTGGTTTTTACCAACATTTGCAAAGCCGAAGGATTGCCCAATCTATTACATACACTTGCGCTAAAAGCTGTATTCTGGGCTGCCGCGACATCTCCCATTTGGTAATAAACGAAACTTTGTAATTGTATAATATCAGGTATCTTTTGATATTCACACAGCAAAGAACTTGCATCTCTTTGAGGGTAATGGAATAATTGTTGAAGTAATATACCCTTATGCGAAAGAGCGAGGTTTAGGTAATTCAGAAATAACGTATTGTTCAACGTAGTATGGTTACAAGTTTCAATTACTTTATTCCATTCGTTGTTGATAACATAACTATTGAGTTCCATGAACTTATAGTTATCAGAGTCAATTCTTTTTGTATTCAACAGATGAAATGCCGCACAAATAATAATACCAAAAAACAATCCCAAAGTTGTTCTCATGATATTCCCCATTTTGGGGAGATAACGTGTAAACCATACAGCGACAATAATAGATAGTGACATCCATGGCCATTTACAATATGCTGGCATCTTGAGCAGAGGCTCATAATACCCTTCTGGTTGGTAAACAATAAAAATAGTGCTTATAACTGCTATAACGAAAATCACCGTTCTTGTAATCTTACTCTTGAAAAGAGAAACAATAAAGAACAATATGCTGACAAAAAACAATGCTGTTAATGAGGAATAGCTATAGTAGGTATCAGACAAAGCACTGATTTGTAGTAAAGGAGGGATGAAACAAAGTGGCAGAGTATATAAGGGGGCATTAAAAAACCGTTTGATACCTAGCCATAGAAAACATCCTATAGCACTACCACTACAAGCTGTAATCAAAGCTCCTAAAGACCCTTCTGAAAAATACTGCACCATAAACATCGCAGAGATTTGAGCCAGACCTCCAGCCGAGGTCAGCATGGGTTTCAGATAATCATAATCTATGAGAAAGAGTTGGTGTTGCTCTCGATAGTGGAAAATGAATTGTTGAGTACACTGTAGATATATCCACAGTAAAATTGTAAAAAGGATAATTCCAACCGGAATAAAAAAGTATTTGGCATTCTTCATGGTTTACAATAAAAAAGGGTAAAAGCTACAGCTATTTACCCTACCTATTGTTGCGGAGGCCCGACTCGAACGAACGACCTTTGGGTTATGAGCCCAACGAGCTACCAACTGCTCCACTCCGCGATGTTCATTGTTTTCGCTTGCAAAGGTACTGTTTTATATTTATATTGGCAAATAATATTGAGATAATTTTTTAAATTCTTGTATTGTTGATTATTTTGTCTTATTTTTGCACAGTGTGAATGTTAGTGGTATATAGAGCTATGACTGAAACGAAAGATAGAATAGTCAATGAAGCTCGTGAGCTATTTGCTAGAAAGGGCTATGACAATGTTAGTGTCAATGATATAGCCTCGGCATGTGACATAGGGCGCAGAACGGTCTATACCTACTTTACAGGTAAAGATGAAATTTATATGGCTGTTATAGAGACAGAGCTTGAAAGACTTATGGCTCGTATGGCAGCTGTTGCACAAGCAGACCTTTCCCCAGACAAGAAATTGTTGGAGATGATTTTTACCCGTTTGGTGGCCATTAAAGAAGTGGTGCATAGAAACGGATCTCTCAAAGCTGATTTTTTCCAGGATATCATGTTAGTCGAAAAAGTAAGGAAACGCTTCGACAGAAAAGAAATGGGAATTCTTCGAAGAGTGCTCAATGAAGGTGTCAAGAAAGGCGTTTTTCATATAGAATATGTAGGGCTTACTGCACAGATTATTCATTATTGTCTTAAAGGCCTAGAGGTGCCTTATATAAAGGATACTCTAGGTATCGGTGTGTCTGATGCTATGGCAAAAAGAATTGTACAGAATATTCTGGCAGGAGCATTAAGGGTAACGTATTAATTATAATAATTTATAAAAAGTTAGAATTATGGGACTATTAGAAGGTAAGACTGCCCTAATTACTGGGGCAGCTCGTGGTATTGGTAAAGGAATAGCATTAAAATTTGCTAGTGAAGGTGCTAATATCGCTTTTACAGATCTAGTGATTGATGAGAATGGTTTGGAAACAGAAAAAGAAATAGCAGCTTTTGGTGTAAAAGCAAAAGGATATGCCAGCAATGCTGCAGAATTTACCGCAACGGAAGAGTTGGTAAAGCAAGTTGTAGCTGATTTTGGTAGAATTGATATCTTAGTAAATAATGCAGGTATCACAAAGGATGCTTTGATGCTTAGAATGACAGAAACACAGTGGGATGCAGTTATTGCTGTCAATCTGAAGTCTGCTTTCAATTTCATTCATGCAGTTACACCAATCATGTTGAAGCAGAAAGCAGGTAGCATCATTAACATGGCTTCTGTTGTGGGGGTTCATGGCAATGCAGGTCAGTGCAACTATGCAGCATCTAAGGCTGGCTTAATTGCATTGGCAAAGAGTATTGGACAAGAGGTGGGTAGCCGTGGCATTCGTGCAAATGCTATTGCTCCTGGTTTTATTGATACAGCCATGACCCAAGCCTTACCTGATGATATCCGTAAAGCCTGGATTCAGAACATTCCTCTGCGTCGTGCAGGTCAAGTAGAAGATATAGCCAATGTTGCCACGTTCCTGGCATCTGACTTGTCTTCTTATGTTACCGGTCAGGTAATTCAGGTTGATGGCGGTATGAATATGTAATGGAAGTTATATACGAAGACAACCATATCATTGTTGTCAGTAAAGATGCTGGCGAGATAGTGCAAGGTGATAAGACAGGGGATATTCCCCTGTCTGACCTTGTTAAGGCTTATATAAAAGAAAAGTACAATAAGCCTGGTAATGTCTTTGTTGGTGTGCCTCACAGACTTGATCGCCCAGTGAGTGGCATTGTAGTGATGGCAAGAACTAGTAAAGCGTTAAGCCGTCTTAGTGAGATGTTTCGTGGTGGCGAGGTTAAGAAAACTTATTGGGCTATTGTGAAAAATATGCCGCCTAAAAATGAAGACGAGTTGGTACATTATCTTGTGCGTAATGAAAAACTGAACAAGAGTTTTGCATATGATAAGGAGGTTCCCAACAGTAAAAAGGCTATCTTGCATTACAAACTGATTGGAAGATCTGATCATTATTGTCTGCTGGAGATTGATTTGATGACTGGTAGACATCATCAGATACGGTGCCAGTTAGCTAAGATAGGGTGTCCAATTAAAGGTGACCTGAAATATGGATCAGAGCGTTCAAATCCTGATGGCAGCATCTGTCTTCATGCCCGCAAGGTTAGCTTCCTGCATCCTGTTAAGAAAGTGATGATAGAAGTTGAATCAGTTGTCCCTCAAACCAACTTATGGACATCTTTTTTATAATAAATAATTGAACCATGCGTGTTAAGATTTCTATATTTGTTTTATTGGTGCTGGCGTTTACAATCATCAGTTGTAAGTCGGCTCCTAAAAATGATGATATGACAAGAATTAAAATTGAAACGAATAAGGGCGATATCATTGTGGGATTATACGATGATACTCCCAAACATAAGGCTAATTTCTTAAAATTAGTAAAAGATGGCACTTATGAAGGCACATTGTTCCATCGTGTGATAAATGAGTTTATGATCCAAGCAGGTGATCCTGATTCTAAGACAGCGTCCAAAGACCAGCAACTTGGGAGTGGTGATGTGGGTTATACAATCCCTGCAGAGTTCGTATATCCTGAGCGCTTTCATAAGCGTGGTGCACTTGCAGCTGCTCGTCAGGGTGATCAAGTGAATCCTAAGAAGGAGTCTTCAGGATGTCAGTTCTATATTGTTACTGGAAAAGTTTATAATGATTCTACTTTGGTGAACTTTGAGAAGCGTAAGAATTATAATGCACTTGAAGCCCCCTTCAGACAGTTAGTTATGCAACATGTAGATGAAATCCGTGATATGCAGAAGAAAGGTGATACCAAAGGTTTGCAGGAGTTGGAGCAAAAATTACTGGCACAAGCTCAAGAGAAAGTCAAAGGTGAAGCTGAGTTTAAGTTTACACC
Source organism: uncultured Bacteroidales bacterium (assembly GCA_902775375.1). Classification (GTDB taxonomy): domain Bacteria; phylum Bacteroidota; class Bacteroidia; order Bacteroidales; family Bacteroidaceae; genus Bacteroides. The sequence continues at coordinate 6,157 of CACYLU010000003.1, forward strand.
TGCCCAAGTAGAGGCTTATACTACCATTGGTGGAACGCCTCATCTTGATGGAGAATATACTGTATTTGGCGAGGTTGTTGAAGGCATGGATGTTGTTGATTTAATTCAACAAGTGGCCACTAATGAGGCCGATCGCCCCATTGATGATGTGGTGATTAAAAAGATGACTGTCCTTGATAATTAACAAGCAAACACTGGATAATGGACTGAGAATCGTGCATGTGCAGGATTGCAGTACCCAGATGGTAGCAGTGAACATGCTTTACGATGTGGGTTCAAGAGATGAGCATCCTGACCATACAGGGTTTGCTCATCTCTTTGAGCATCTAATGTTTGGGGGAACTGAACATATACATGACTTTGACACTCCCTTGCAAAAAGCTGGAGGTGAGAGCAATGCGTGGACCAACGCTGATGTCACGAATTATTATTCTACCCTGCCTGTGAATCACATAGAGACCGCCTTGTGGATGGAGAGCGATCGTATGGCTTTCTTAAACCTTACAGATAAGAATCTAGAGATACAGCGTAATGTGGTGATGGAAGAGTTTAAGCAACGTTGTCTGAATCGCCCTTATGGGGATGTTTCTCATTTGATGTCTCCCCTTTGTTACAAGGTACATCCATATAGATGGCCGGTTATTGGCATGGACCTTAGTCATATAGCCAATGCTACTCTCAAAGAAGTTAACTCCTTTTATCATAGATATTATATCCCTAATCGAGCAGTTCTGGCAATTACTGGCAATATTAGTTGGGGTCAGGCGTTATCTTTAGTTACAAAATGGTTTGGCGATTTACCAAAAGGCGTGGATTCTTTTAGGGATTTGCCGCAAGAACCTCGTCAGATTCAACAACGTAGGATGAGTGTTAAGCGCAAGGCCCCTCAGAATGCTTTATACATGTCGTTCCATACCCCCAGATATCTTGATGCAGACTATTATGCATGCGATATTATTTCCGATATTTTATGTAATGGTGATTCGAGTCGATTAAAGCAAAAACTAATTCATGATCGTGGATTGTTTACGGCCATCGATTCGCCCATCACAGGTACAAGAGATGCTGGTTTGCTGGAAATAAAGGCTAAACTTAGACCAGGCGTTTCATTAGAACAAGCTGAAGAGGCAGTCTGGGAAGAACTGGATGCATTAAAGAATGAGCTTGTGTCAGATTGTGAATTAGAAAAAGTGAAAAACAAGCTGGAGAGTGTGCAAACTTTTGACAATATCAGTTACCAACGTATAGCCTATAAATTGGCATGGTTTGAACTTACAGAAAAGGCTGAACGGATTAATGAAGAACCTTTACGTTATCGTGCCGTTGATAATTCTTGTATAAAGCGCCTGTCAGGCGAAATGTTTAGTGCTGACAATGCTTCTGTCTTGTATTATCAAAATGATGGGGTAGCATAAATAAGCTCTGGCGCTACATAAAAAAATAAACAAGTTTATTTTGTTCTGTTTCTGCCTTGCATTATCTTTGCCTTCATAAAACGTAAAAAAATGAACGATGCTCAAGAGCCAAAATTCAAATTAAAGAAGTACTTATTGTGGCTGCTGTTAGCTCCAATAGGGCTTTTCTTGACATTGGTGGTGCTACTTTATGTGCCCCCTGTGCAGAATTTTGTGTGTGGCAAAGCGATGTCTGTAGTCTCTGAATCATTAGGAATGGACATCACCATTGGGCGTGTTGATCTACGATTCCCTCTTAATCTTTTGGCTCATGATGTTCAAGTTATTCAAGAGAAAGATACCCTCCTTGATATAGGCACACTGAATGTGCGAGTTAAGGCTTGGCCTTTATTTAGGGGGAAGATAGATGTGGGCAAGTTGGAACTCACAAATGCCCGCTTGAACTCTGCCCGTCTCATTGATGGTGTTTTAGTGAAAGCGCTAGTTGGTAAACTGTCGCTTAATAGTAATGATGTTGATTTAAATGTCTTGGAGGCCTATATCAATGACGTGTCTTTATCTAATGCCCAGGTCTTTGTGGCTTATGCTGACACGTTGCCTGTTGATGACCAGTCGGAACCCCTGAATTGGAAGATCCATGTAGATGATATTATTTTTTCTGAGGTAGGGGTTGATTTCGAGATGCCACTAGACACCTTCTCACTAAGTACCTTCATAGATGAGGCCAAACTGCAAAACGGATTTGTAGATTTAGGTTTTCAGCTCTATGAGGTAGGTAATTTTACGCTTAACGGCAGGAAGTTCAGTTTAGATTTGGGCGATGATCATAGTCCCGACATGTTTGATGGGCTAAACCCTTCACACCTGGCATTATATAACATCCGTTTATCGTCCGACTCGCTGCTTTATCATGGTAATGACATGAAGGCAGTGATTCAAGAATTGAGCATGTTTGAGCGCAGTGGTTTCGAGATTTCCTCCTTGACAGGCCGTTTCATGGCTGATAGCCTCGGAATGTATGTAGATGATTTGCGGCTCTTGACTCCTAATAGTGAAGCCTCAGTTATTGCAAAATTGCCAATGGTTAATAGTCAATGGTCAAAAACTGGTGAGCTAACTGCTCGTATCGTTGCTCGTATAGGAAAGGAAGATCTGCTCATGCTAGCGGGCAAAGATTTGCTCGACGATAATTTCCGTAAGCAATACCCCATTCATCCACTTGTGTTGCGCGCAACAGTCGATGGAAACCTCCAGCGTTTAAAGATTGATCAGCTTAGCGCCAACTTGCCAGGTGCCCTTATGTTCAATAGCAGCGGACAAGTATATCAGATTACCGATTCCTTGGCACGTAACGGACATCTGTTGCTTAATGCACAGACAGGCGACGTTAAATTCTTTTTAGGATTGGCAGGAATTCAACAGAATGACCTTTCCGTCACCATTCCTGACAGCATCCAACTGTCTGGTGACTTGTTCCTAGATGGATCGAAACTGACTTCCCAACTTTATTTTGCTGAAAGAAAGGGCAGAGCTTCCATCTCCGGGTTTTACAATCTTCTTAGTGAAGATTACCAGGCTGATGTACAGATTGACTCTTTACGAATAGACCATTTCTTGCCCCATGATTCTATTTACCTTTTTTCTGGTCATGTATTGGCCAAGGGGCGAGGAGCGGATTTCACATCCTCCAAATCTATAGGGGAATTTGAAGCCGTTGTTGATCAGATACAATACAAGGGGATGGATATCCGTAACATTTCTGCAGATGGTTCTTTACAGAATAGTAGATTATCCATGAACTTGCAAGCTGACAACGATCTGTTCCGCCTTTACGGTAATGGGAAAATGCGTATGGATGTGCCTCATTTCAATGGTAATGTTGATTTGCAGATTGACGATGTAAACCTGTATAAGTTAGGTCTGTCCTCAAAACCTTTAGATAAACCGCTTGCCATGCATATTACAGGAGTGGCTCGTCGTGACTCTGCCCAGTTCGACATAATTGGTGGTGACCTTGACCTGCGCTTGAAATCTCTTACAACTATTGACAAGTTATTGTCAGACGGGCAACATTTTGATGAAATTTTGCGTAAACAAATAGAATCTCGCAAACTGGATCACGCTGAACTGCGTGCTGCTTTGCCATCAGGAGGCTTACGTATTCGGGCTGGGAATGATAATCCGCTTTCAGATTATTTGAAGACGGAAGGTATCACTTTCGATAATATATTGTTAAACTATGGTTTTACTCCAGAAATAGGTATCAATGGTAGGGCTTCGCTACATGGGCTGAGAGTTGATTCACTGCAGTTGGATACCATTTATCTTACGCTTCGTCAGGACACTTCTCATCTGGCCATACATGGTGGCGTTATCAATGGTCCTCGTAATCCTCAATATGTCTTCCATGCTTATCTGGATGGTGATATTCGCAGTAAGGATGTGGATATGAATATTAACTATATAGACGGAAAAGGAAAGACGGGATTACAGTTGGGCATCAATGCTCAACCAGTGGTGAATGGCGGAAGAAATGGGGGTGCAAACGGTTTATTGGTTTATCTCACACCAGAGGAACCTATTGTTGCTTACCGTAAGTTCCTATTCAACGAAAACAATAATTGGCTTTACTTGCACCAAGACAAGCGCTTGTATGCAAATATAGATATGAAAAGCGACGAAGGTTTGCGTTTCCGAATGCGTAGTGACCGTAGTGATACGATTTCTTTGCAGAATATGACAGTAGAACTCTCTCGGCTTAAGTTGCAAGAACTTTCTTCAATTTTACCTTATATGCCTGAGTTGGGAGGTTTAATTACTGTTGATGCCACCTATAAGCAATCGGCTACTACTATGCAGGTCAGTGCTGAATCTATGATTGATTCTTTGACATATGAACACAAGCCTATAGGTGATGTGAATGTCGGTCTTACTTGGTTGCCAGAAGGGACAAACAAGCATTATCTTGACTCTTATCTGATGCTTGATAACGAACAGGTGGTCATGGCAAATGGTACGTTAAAGGGAGACTCTTTGAATATTGATGCTGATGTAGAAGAATTCCCGCTTCGCGTTGCTGACGTCTTTATCCCTGACGGCTTGGTTAATTTTTTAGGCAAGTTGCAGGGCAACTTACAGTTGAGGGGGGTGACTGATAAACCAAGAGTCAATGGCGAAGTTACAATGGATAATGTGGAAATTGTTTCTAGGCAGGCTGGCGCACGATATAGATTGGATAATCGCCCCATTATAATCACGGCAAACCAGATGGTGTTAAATGATTTTTCAATCTATACCACAAGCGATAACCCTTTTGTTGTAAAGGGTGTGGTTGATTTTAGAGATATATCTAATCCATCAGCAGTATTGTCTCTTCGTGCAAACAATTACACTTTACTTGATGCGCCGAAAACCCGTGAGAGCTTGCTGTTTGGCAAGATATTTGTCGATATGAATGCTACGATACGTGGGCCACTTTCTGGCTTGGTAATGCGTGGGCAGATGAATGTGTTGGGCGATACTAACGCTACTTATGTAATGGCAAATTCACCACTTACGGTGGAAGATCGACTGGATGGTTTGGTTACTTTCATGTCCTTCAATGATACATTAAATTTGGCAAATACTGAGCAAAATGCCATGTCTTTGGGTGGATTGGACATGAATATGACGGTACACATTGATGATGCCGTTCGCCTACGAGCAAATCTTACGACAGACGGCAGCAAGTATGTCGAGCTTCAAGGTGGAGGTGACCTCAATATGCTTTATACGCCTCAAGGTGACATGAACCTCACTGGGAGGTATACTCTTTCTGGCGGCACAATGAAATACTCATTGCCAGTTATTCCGTTGAAGGAATTTACGTTTACCCAAGGCAGTTATGTGGATTGGCGTGGTGACATTATGAATCCACGACTGAATCTCACAGCTTCTGAACGCGTACGTGCTTCTGTCAGTGATGGTGATAATAGTAGCCGACACACAGACTTTGATGTCTCAGTCTCCATAAAGAATACATTGGAAGCTCCTGATCTGAGTTTTGACCTATCAGCTCCAAATGATGGCAATATCCAAAATGAACTGCAATCCATGAGTACAGATGAACGCAGTAAGGCTGCCATTACCATGTTGGCTACGGGTATGTATATGGGCAATAGTGGGGCTGCCAATGGTCTGTCGATGGGCGCAGCTCTAAACAGTGTGTTGCAAAGCCAAATCAACTCGTTGGCTGGCTCTGTATCAAATGCATCGTTCAGCGTTGGTATAGAAGATCGAGAACTGAATACGGGGGCAACCCAAACTGATTATACATTCCGCTATTCACAACGTTTCTTCAATGACAGGGTACAAATCATTATCGGTGGCAAAATATCTACGGGGAATAATGCTACCAATGATATGGATTCATTCATTGACAATGTTTCGTTGGAATATCGTCTTGACAGCGGAGGTACTCGTTATATACGTGCGTTCCATAATAAGAACTATGAAAACTTGCTGGAAGGTGAGATTACGGAAACTGGTGTAGGTTTCTTATATAGGAAAAAGTTAGACCGTTTGAGTGATTTGTGGATGTGGGCGCGAAAAAAGAAATAACGATGGATAGAATTAAGTTCATAATACTGCTATTTGTGGCATGGCTGGTATGCGCATGTTCTGTCACTAAAAACTTGCCTGAAGGCGAGGTCCTGTATATTGGTCAGAAACCCTTGCAGATTCAAGGCGATGATAGCTTGAACGTTGTAGGGACAGTCGCTTTAGAAGAGGTAAGATCTGCACTCGCAACTGCTCCAAATAATGCTTTTTTGGGAAGTTCTTCTGTTCGTACCCCTTTCCCTATAGGCCTATGGATATACAATGCCTTTGCCAAGAGTGAGAGTGGTTTGGGCAAATGGCTATTTAACCATTTTGCTGCTGATCCTGTTCTCATTTCTGGGGTTAATCCAGGCATCCGTTCGCAGGCAGCTAAAAATATATTACGTGATTATGGCTATTTCCGTGGCAATGTCACTTATGAAGTGATACCTCAGAAGGATGACTCTCTTCAGGCAAAGGTTCAGTATAAAGTAAGTATGAACCAGCCCTATTATATTGACACGGTTTATTATAAAGGATTCTCAGCACGCACAATGAGTATTTTCGAACGAGCTCGTAGGCGTTCTTCTATTATTCCTGGCACTCAGTTCAATATTACAGATCTAAATGCCGAACGTACTCGTTTGAGTAATTTGTTGCGAAATGTAGGTGATTATTATTTTCGCCCTGATTATATTACCTATCAGGCAGATACTACATTGGTGCCCGGAGGAGGCCATGTAAGTCTGCGCATGGTGCCAATTGACGGAATCCCGACTGCTGCGCAAAAGCCCTTTGTTGTCGCTTCAACAACAGTAAATTTCTTTGGTGCAAAAGGTGAGGCACCAAATGATTCTACTTCATACAATGGAGTGAAGATAAACTACCACAACAAAGTCCCTGTACGACCTAAAATGCTATATAGATGGCTTGATTATAACAACTATCGTATGAAGAGGAGAATGGAAGATTCTACGGGTGTAAGTCGTTCGGCTCCTCGCAACCGTTATAGTTTGCAACGTCAGACTCGCATACAAGAACGTCTTGCTAATTTGGGTATTTTCCGCTATCAGGAAATGCAATATATACCTCGTGATAGCACTCTGGTGGGAGATACATTGGATGTGGTGATGAATATGATGATGGACAAGCCGTATAGTGTTACTGCTGATTTCAATATGAAGATGAAAAGCAACAACCAGATGGGCCCAGGTGCTTCATTGGGTATTACGCGTAATAATGTATTTGGAGCAGGCGAGAGTTTGAGTGTTATGCTCACTGGAGCCTATGAATGGCAGACAGGCAAGAATAGTTCATCGGACATGAATAGTTATGAATATGGTATAACTGCAAATCTCATGTTCCCTCGTGTTGTGTTTCCTCGTATTGGAAAGCGTGAATACGATTTCCCTGCGACTACGACTTTCTCATTATATGCTAACCAACTGGTACATCCCAAGTATTATCACATGAGGGCTTTTGGAGCTAGTGCTACTTACGAGTTCCAACCTACAAGTAAATACAAACATTCCCTAACGCCCCTCAAACTTACTTATAACACCACAACTCATCAAACAGATGATTTTTGGGAACTCTTTAACCAGAATCCAGGATTATACGCTAGTTTGAGCGATCAGTACATTCCCCAGATGGAATATTCATTGACATTTGACGATTCAAAGGTTCGTGGAGTCAAGAATGTTAAGTGGTGGCAAGTTACATTTGCTTCAGCTGGTAATGTTACTGCTGCTATCTATAAGTTAGCAGGTAGAGATTGGAAAGAACGTGAAAAGAAATTCTTGGGATCCCCTTTTGCGCAATTTCTGAAATTGAATACAGAGTTTAGATACCACTATGTTTTGAACGACGATATGGTGCTTGCCATGCGAGCAGCTGGCGGTGCTATATGGGCATATGGCAATTCCCTTTACGCACCGTTTACTGAATTGTTCTACATAGGAGGTGCAAATAGTGTTAGGGCGTGGCCTGCTCGTCGTATTGGACCTGGAGCTAATACTCCAGACAAAGACAACCGTTTCTTTTTTATGCATGTGGGTGATATGCGCTTAGAGGCGAACTTGGAATTCCGTTTCCGCCTGTTTGGCGATTTGCATGGAGCCTTGTTCCTTGACGCTGGTAATGTGTGGAATTTGCGTAACCACGAGAATGAAGAGGCTGAGCAATTTAGATTCAAGAATTTGTTTGACCAATTGGCATTGGGAACAGGTTTAGGCTTGCGCTATGACCTTGACTTTTTGGTGTTCCGCCTAGATTGGGGGTTAGGTCTACATGCTCCCTATGATACTGGCAAAAAAAGTTATTTCAATATGCCAAAGTGGAACGATGCTATGGCACTCCATTTCGCTATTGGCTATCCTTTCTAGAAGTAAACTAAAAACTTAAAAACATAAAGCTAATATGAAACCTACTTTATTTCTACTTGCTGCTGGTATGGGAAGCCGCTATGGCGGTTTGAAGCAGCTTGATGGTCTAGGCCCCAATGGAGAGACCATTATGGATTATTCGATTTATGACGCCATTCACGCTGGTTTTGGCAAATTGGTGTTTGTCATTCGTAAGGATTTTGAGTCTGACTTTCGTAAGAAGATAATCTCTAAGTACGAAGGCCATATCCCTTGTGAACTAGTTTTTCAAAGCATCAATGATTTGCCTGAGGGTTTCACTTGTCCTGAAGGCCGCCAAAAACCTTGGGGAACCAATCATGCAGTTATGATGGGTGCACCAGTAATCAATGAACCTTTTGCTGTTATAAACTGCGATGATTTCTATGGCCGTGACAGTTTTGAAGTAATGGGTAAGTGGCTGTCGGCTCTGCCTGAGGGCTCAAAGAATGTGTATTCAATGGTTGGATTCCGTGTAGGCAATACCTTGAGCGAAAGTGGTACAGTGAGCCGCGGTATTTGTGAAACTAACGAAAATCGTTTATTGACTTCCGTGGTAGAGCGTACTAAAATCATGCGTCGAGAGGGTGAGGTACAATATCTTGATGATGATGAAAAATGGGTGAGCACTCCTGAAACTACCCCTGTAAGCATGAACTTCTGGGGCTTTACTCCTGATTACTTCCAGTATAGTGAGGACTATTTCAAATTTTTCTTGAGTAATGAGAAAAACATTACTAATCTCAAAAGTGAGTTCTTTATCCCTTTGATGGTGGATAAACTTATTAATGATGGTACTGCTACTTGCGAGGTACTTGACACTACTAGCAAATGGTTTGGTGTAACATATCCGGAAGACCGTCAGAGTGTGGTGGATAAGATCAAGACGCTGGTGGATTCCGGTGTGTATCCAAACAAGTTGTTTTAGGGGATAAAATATTTTTACAAGCTCTCTTTTGTGTTGTAAAATATTTACAATATATTTGCAGTGATGGGAATCCATCACTGCTTTTTATTTTTTTAACCTTAAACCTGCTGATTATCAAGACTATGAAGTTTCGAAAAAGTTCCTTTACTTCGCAGTAAAAGGAACATATTATTTCATTACGTATTTCAATACAGCCTTATTAGCTTCGTTGATAATGTTTTGTTGGAAAGGTTTCAGATAGGTCTCGGTGACCTTAATGGACGAATGTCCCATTGATTGTGAGATAATGGCGGGATTTATGTTGCAGATAAAAGCCATTGTTGCCCATGTGTGTCGAGCAGTATATGAAGAGAGTTTCTGATTGATTTTTAAATATTTCCCTATGGCTACAAGATGTTTGTTAAGTGTCTTGAGCGCAGCCTGGTATTCTTTATATGCTTCCAAAGAACCGTCAGGATGATGGATAATGGGGAAAAGGTATGGTGATGACAGATCCTTATTCATGAGGGACTTTATCAGTACTTGCGCAGTCTTGTCGAGTTGTACTACTAAATATCGACCAGTCTTTTTGCGTCTATAAGCTATAATGTTTCCTTTATACTCACTTTTTTCATAAAAGACAAGTCAACGAAAGGTAATCCCCTGAGCATAAACATCAACACAAAATACTGCAAACTTAATTGCAAAGATGGCCTTAATAAGGCTCGTCTATTCAAAGCTATCTGGATTAATCGCTTCATAACATTAGCCTCCAATGCATTCTCACGATTAGCCTCCACACCCGTATACACCTTATTAAATATATAGGGCTTATAGGTGGCAACTTCTTCCATAACCGCTTCGTTGTAAACTGCACGTAGCACTCGCATATAGGTAGATATAGTATTCCATGAAAGCCCTTTTGCTCTCAAATATCCTTCAAAACGACTTTAGCCAACTTGAGGTTATAATTTCAAAGTTAGCATCATCAGATTGGCAATAATCGTGTATGGTATTATAGACAGAGTGGTACAGGGCAGAAGTTCCCCATTTCTCATTCTGCTCATGTCTGAGGCACAATATTTGCACCATCTCTTTAATTGTTCTTTGATTTAATCCCATTTTTGACTTCTATTGCTTTTTGGTGATCTCTCACAAGCAAAAAACAGTGTGGAATGAAAAAAAAACTAAAATAATTTGTTAGTTTGTTTAAAAACCTTTAAGTTTGTAAGGTCATATTCACTCCTTTTACTGCGAAGTAAAGGATTATTATGGTATAATGTATTGAATGCTAATGGTATTTAGTAATAAATAATACTTTTTTACTTCTGTTTAGGCAGGAGCAAATAGGTATGTAAAGAGGTGTGATAGAACAATTATTTACAATAATAGAGGAGGGTATTTGCCACATGTGAATGCAGCTTTACCCGATGATTACTTTAAAAAAACGAAAAAATTTAAGTTAATGTTTTGTGGGCAACCACATGTGAATGCAGTTGCCCTTTTTGATGAAATTGAAGAGTTTTTTTAAATATTAACCTTTAAAAGTTTTTATTATGAATGACATTAAGAATTGGAAAAGGACCTTCCTTTGTGGAGCTTCCCTGCTCCTGATCGCCGCAAGCCCGGCAATGGCTTCAGGCGTGGATGCAATGTCAACTGAAGGTGTAGCTGCAGTTCAGCAGAACGGACGCACAGTTACAGTGACGGTTAACGATGCAATGGGTCCAGTGATCGGTGCCAACGTTCTCGTTAGAGGCACTACAATCGGTTCAATCACTGACATGGATGGTAACGCCGTTATTCAGGGCGTGCCTAACGGTGCAGTGATCGTTGTTTCTTACATCGGTTACATTACTCAGGAAATCAACCTGCCTAACGGACAGAACGCTCTGCAGGTAACCCTGCGTGAAGACGCTGAGACTTTGGATGAAGTCGTAGTCGTTGGTTACGGTACGCAGGCCAAGAAGGATATTACCGGTTCTGTGGCAGTGGTAAGCCGCGACGCTATCGCTGAGCAGCCTGTTGCAACCTTCGCTGAGGCATTGCAGGGTCGTGCAGCCGGTGTGTACGTATCTGCAGGTGGTGCTCCAGGTGCTGGTACGACTATCCGTGTACGTGGTGTCGGTGGTGTGAACGGTTCTGACCCTCTGATCATCGTTGACGGTGTTCAGGGTGTTGATGTGAACTCAGTGAACCCCAACGATATCGATTCTTTCCAGGTTTTGAAGGACGCTGCAGCAACCGCTATCTACGGTGCTCGTGCTGCTAATGGTGTCATCATCATTACTACCAAGCAGGGTAACAAGGAAGGTAAGGTTCGCGTATCTTACTCAGGTTACATTTCTGCATCAACCATGGCAAACGACGGTTTCAAGACCCTCGGTGCATGGGACTACATGAAGGCTATCGAGCAGTCTCAGCATAATCAGGTAGACGTCCGCGGTGCTGACATCAATGCAGTAGGTCACCAGCAGTTCGGTTCCATTAAGGACGGTGAGCTTCAGATGCCTTATACCATCGTTCCTGCCGGCTTGAGCAAGGCACAGGTTATGGAGCAGTTTGGCTCTTATGACGGTTTGGTTGCCAACTATAAGCCAAACGGCGGTCAGTCTTATGCACTGTCTTCATATTACTATATTAAGGAAATATTGGGCGGTACAGAGGAAGAGGCCCGTGCTGGTACAGACTGGTACGGCATGGTAACCCAGACCGGCTGGTCACAGAACCACGAGCTGTCAGTAATGGGTGGCGGTGAGAAAGGCCAGTACGCAATGTCTTTGGCATATCAGGACCGTAACGGTACGATCAAGGGATCAAGCTTCGAACGTTACTCATTGCGTGTCAATACAACATTCAATCCTTCAAAGCATTTCACAATTGGCCAAAATACTAACGCAGCTGTTATGATGATGCGTGGTGAACGTGGTGGTCAGGGTGATGCTTCTACTTTCGGTCAGACTTATACCATGAACAAGTGGGTTCCTGCTTACAACGTAGGTGGCGACTTCGCAGGTTCTCAGGGTAATGGTGGCCGTAACTATTCAGCTTTGTCAAGTGTTGTAAACGGCTATGACAACTGGAACCGTATGTTCCGTCTGCAGTCTTCTTTCTTCGCTGAACTTAAAGATCCTTGGATTAAGGGTCTGAGCTTCCGTTCACAGTTTGCAGTGAATCTGAACGGTGGCTGGGGCTTGTCAATGAACAAGATCTCTATCATGTATGATAAGGAAGGCCGTGCACACAACCAGCTAAATGAGAATGGTAGCTGGAATTTCGGCTGGCAATGGACCAACACCGCTACCTATAAGTTCAATCTGGCTGACAAGCACGACTTCACTGTGATGGTGGGTACCGAGGCTCTGAAGATGGGTCTTGGCCGCAACATAAGCGCTTGGCGTCAAGACTATCCGTTGCAGGACGACACCAATTCATGGACCATCGGCAATGGTGGAACCGCTTCACTTGGTAACGACGGCGGCATGGGTTCAAAGACTACCATGTTCGGCCTCTTCGGTCGTCTGGACTACTCTTACATGGGTAAGTATCTGGTAACAGCTACTATCCGTCGTGATGCATCTTCTAAGTTCAATCCTGACAATCGTTGGGGTACTTTCCCATCAATATCATTAGGTTGGCGTATCTCTGATGAGAAGTTCATGGAGAAGGCTCATGCAACTTGGTTGGATGACTTGAAGATTCGTGCAGGTTATGGTACAACCGGTAACTCTAATATCGGTGCCTACAACTACGCATTCCAGTATGCTAACCCGAGCCGGTATCTCTATGGTATTGCAGGTGCGAACTCTGGTGCTGCCACGGGTTACGCTCTGACAGCCCTTGGTGATATCTATGCAAAGTGGGAGACCATCAAGATGTTCAACGTCGGTTTCGACCTGACTGCATTCAACAACAAGCTGACTTCTACCTTTGACTTCTATATCAAGAAGACCTCCGACATGCTGGTGCCAGCATCCTGGACCACGTTGGCAGGTGCCGCTACAAAGCCTAACACCAACCAGGGTAACATCAAGAACACCGGTATCGACTTCTCTATCGGCTGGAGAGACAAGATCGGTCAGGTATCTTACAACATCAATGCCAACGCATCCTGGTACAAGAATAAGGTGACCAAGCTGGGCGCTTCCGACCTGTTCTACTCTTCTCGTATTTCTCAGATGACTATCACTACTGTCGGACACCCTGTAGGTATGTTCTACGGCTATGTGGATGACGGCATCTACAAGAGCGTTGACGATGTGCTGAACTATCCTGCACTGCCTTATGGCGTGGCTTCTAAGGAAGACTTGCAGAAGTCAGCCGCCAGCTATGTGGGTCACTATAAGTGGAAGGATGTTGATGGCGACGGTAAGGTGAACGCAAATGACCGTACTTTCATTGGTAATCCTCATCCAGACTTGACAGGTGGTTTCAATATCGGTCTGCAGTGGAAGGACTTCGATCTGAGCACTTATCTGTACTACTCACTTGGTAACGATGTCTATAAGCACTATGAGTACTACACTCTGTGGGGTAATTTGGGTAACGTATATTCTTATGACCGTATCGAAAAGGCTTGGAGTCCAAGCAATCCTAATGGAACCCTGCCTTTGTGGGTATATGGTGACACCCATGCTGAGAACACTCAGTCACACTCAAACTATGTAACCGACGGTTCATTCTTGCGTATGCAGACTCTGACTTTAGGTTATTCTCTGCCTAAGAAACTGGTTAGCAAGCTAACTCTGTCACGCATCCGTTTCTACGTCCAGTTATCTAATTTGTTCACTATCACCGGTTACGATGGTCTAGATCCAGAAGTCAACCGCGTGGATAGCGATATGAACAAGGGCATTGACTACGGTGCATACGGTATGCCTCGTCAGTATCTGTTCGGTGTGAACATCGACTTCTAATAATTGACAATTGAAAATTGATAATTGACAATTGAAAATTAAGAACTTAAAAAATACTAGAACAATATGAAAAAAGCGATATTATATTCAGCAATGGCTCTTGCCACCACACTTGGCATGAGCAGTTGCGGCGACGACTTCCTGCTGCTTGAGCCTGCGGGTACTGCATCAGAGAATGCGTTGCTCAGTGAGAACGGAATTGACATGGCCCTGACAGCTGTGTACTCTTCCCTCAACAACATGAATCAGACGGGTTGGATGGGATATGCAGCATTGTCAAACTACTGTTTTGGCGATGTTGCCGGTGCAGATGCCAACAAGGGTTCGCAGTCATCTGACCAGTCAGACTTTACCGCTATTGAGGTGTATTCTTTCTCTGCCGCCAACTCTTACATTCAGGGTAAGTGGGCTGCTGTTTATGAAGCTGTCAAGCGTGCTAACAACGTAATGGACATGGTGGACAAGGCAGGCGATGCTGTTGCCAATCCTGATTTGGTAAAGGCCCAGTGCCTGTTTATCAAGGGTGTCTGGATGTTCGAGGGTATCCGTATGTTCGGTGCCGCTATTCCTTATGTGACATTGGAGGACTATCAGGCAAACGCAGATCCACAGGTAAGCAATGTTGACGAAAGCGGCAACTATGTTTATATCTGGGATAAGGTGGCTGCTGACTTGAAGGAGGCTGCAAGCAAACTGCCTGAGACATGGACTAATAAAACCGGCTATGGTGCGCAGCAGTATGGCCGTGCTACCTGCTGGATGGCCAAGGCTATGTTGGCAAAGTTGTACCTGTACTGGTCTTCTCCTTACAATGGCACGAACGCTACAGCTGACCACTGGAACGATGCCAAGACCCTGTTGGACGACATTATCAATAATGGTGTTGACGCTAAGGGCAAGAAGTTCCAGTTGGCTAAGACCTATGGTGAGTTGTTCAATAATGCTGCTACTTCAGACTGGACAGGTGAATCAGTATTTGACGTACAGTTGACTATTCAGGGTACCCAAACGGATTCCAACTCTCCTATATATAACCCTGCAGTTGGTGTTCCTGGTGCTCTCGGCATGGGTGGTTGGGGTTTCTACCAGCCAACCTATGAGTTCGTGAACAGCTTCATGGTAGACGAGGACGGTCTTCCTCTGAAGAATTACACCGACTATGAGCCTCGCACAGTAATGGGTAACCCTAATCCTGTAACTGATTTGGATACTCCACTTGACCCACGTGTTGATTACTGCGCTGGCCGTTTCGGCGTTCCTTATCTGGATTGGGGTATTCCTACCGAAATTGGTGGTTGGGTACGTGACTACACCAACGGTGGTCTGTACATGAACATCAAGTACCAGGCTAGGAAGGCTGACTATGGCAATACGGCTGTGCTTAATGCTGTCGGCTCAAATGCTGCCAACTACCATGTGATCCGCTTCGCTGACATCCTGCTGATGCGTGCCGAGGTGGCCATCCACGAGAATGACCTTGATACAGCACTGAAGCTTATCAACCAGGTTCGTGAGCGCGCAGCTAACAGTTTCGTTAAGAATGAGGCTGCTGGTAAGACATTTGACAACAAGGTGACAGGCAAGACTGAGTCTGGTGCTGCTGCAAATTACCGTATAGGCTTATATAAGAGCTTTGCAAATGCAACAGAGGCTCATACTGCTCTTGAGCGTGAGATGCGTGCCGAGTTCGGTATGGAAGGTCACCGCTGGTTCGATATCGCCCGTTGGGGTACCGTTGGTAAGGTGCTGAACGACTATCGTGCATACGAAGGAACTTATTTCCCTGGCAAGTTCGGTAACGTCTACAACGAGAACTGGGTAACCTTCCCAATTCCTGTTACAGAGATCCAGACCGCTATGGGCCGTTTCGTTCAGAATGAGAACTGGAAGTAATCAATAACCTTCTATTGATATTAAAGTTTGAATGACTGGGAGGGGCAAGTCTCTGGGCTTGCCCCTCTTTTTAATAACTCATTATCTTCATGAAGTCAAGGACTGTCATAATACTTATCTTTGGCATGTTGCTCTGTGCCCTATATGCCATTTTCCTGCATAGTACCCAGGAGCCTCTTTTCATGTACCGTGAGCAGCAGCAGATATTCCTCTGGGATGCAGACTACTTGGCAGGGCTTCTCCGGCAAACAGGCGGCTTCTCCACCCTGGCCTCACAGTTCCTTGTACAGTTCTTCCACCTGTCCTGGGCAGGGGCCGTTATAACTGCTGTTATCTCCACAATAACTGGAATGCTCCTGTGGCGTTCCATATACAGACTAAACGATAATATGACATGGTGGCCACTAACCCTGTTGCCGGCTTATTTGCAGGGCATCTCCCTACTGGATATGGGTTATCATTACGAGGCGATAGTGGCCATGCTGTGCTTTTCTGTCCTTCTATACGTCTATATCCTGATCAGAAGAAGGGCTTCCATATATTATAGCCTGTTGACAGGCATTGTCTTCACCTTATTATTATTTGTCTATGTTGGCAGCATTGCCACCCTATTCGCAATCTGTGCCTTCATCTTTGACATGCTGCAGAGTCCCAGGAGGGGATGGATGTCATCCGCTTATCTTCTTGCATGCCTGGCTGCCGCCTTTATTACTGTTTCTGACGGAAAGATAGTCGGCTTTGACTATGCCCTTTGGACTATGGGCTATTATGAATACTATGTAGGACAGGGGCTCTGGCAGTCCCTCTCCTGGCTGTTTGTAATTGCCGTCATGATTGTTGCCGGAATAAGTAACAGGCTTCAGCTGAAGCCTGTGGTACAGGCAGCAGCCGTTTTTATTTTCTTGGTCGCAGGTGGGCTGTTCCTGTACACCCAGTCTGAGAAGAGGGCGAATAAGGACTTCCGCACATTGGCCTGTCTGATGAACTGCATCAACCGTGAGGACTGGGCAGGGATTACGGGAAACAGAGACCTTAACTATCAGAACTACCTGCACCTGAACTGCCTCAACCTGGCCCTGTCCCACCAGGGAAAGATGATGACTGACCTTTTCAGGTATCCTCAAAAGGGGGCACAGAGCCTGATGGTGGGCTATCAGGCCTATAATGACCTCAATGTGCTGTTCAGTCATATATACTACCATACGGGTGTGATCAGCGAGGCCCTGTGCCTGTCGTTCGGCACCATGATAGCCACGACCTATGGCAACCCGACATTGCTGAAGCTGCTGGTGAAGGAACGCCTCATCTATGGCGACTATAAGGTGGCAGAGAAATACATCTCCCGGTTGGAGAGGACCTATGCCTACAGGGAGTGGGCTAAGGGTATGCGCAGGTTCCTCTATAATGACAAGGCTGTGGAAAGTGATCCCGAACTGGGACAGAAGCGCAGGAGCCTGCCTGCCCCACAACCCTCGTTCGTGGTGCTGGACGGCATCAAGGCAGACCTGGTCAAGGTCATAGAGACAGGGACAGACGAGACGCATGCGCTGGAATATGCCATGGCAATGATGATGCTTGACAAGGACATGGAAGGCATCCGCTATCTGGCAGACAGGTACCTGCCTTATCAGGAAGGTCAAAGCGTACCACCGTTGATGCAGCAGGCAGTGACAGTACTGGCCGAACACGACGAGGATTACTGCCGCAGTCATGGGGTGGATGATGAGACGGTCAGCCGTTTCATGGCTTTCAGACAGACCGTGCTGAATGCCCGAAGGAACAATCAGAACCTGCAGGCGGCGTTGGCCTCTTACAGGGGCACTTACTGGTACTACTATATGTTTGACTAAAAAGAAGCAGGACAATGGATTACACCAGGTATATATTTACTCTCATTTGGATGATGCAGCTCTGGGCCTGCTCCCAGGCTGGGGTCAGCATTGTCGGGCAAACTGACGGGCCAGCACCCGTTTTCCCTGACTATGACGGGGTGATGGTCCCCTGTAACATAGCTCCGCTTAACTTGTCTCTGCTGGAAACGGGAGAGTATCATTTGACAATTATAGGGGCAGACAATAAAATAGACGTACGCTCAGAGGACGGTGCCTTCGACATCCCGCTGAAAGCATGGAGAAGGCTGCTCGCTTCCTGCATGGACGGGGAGATAACCATGAGGGTATCCAGAAAGGCACCGGAGGGATGGACAGCCTACAGGGATATCCGCGTCAGGGTATCTTCCGAAGCCATCGACCCTTATCTTGCCTACCGCAAGATACCTCCCTATGAGCAGTGGAACCGCATGGGACTGTACCAGCGGCATCTGGAGAGCTTTGAGGAAACCCCCGTCTTCGAGAACAAGATGACCGACTACGGCTGCGTGAACTGCCACACCTTCAACCGGCGGCAGCCTGACACGTTCCTGTTCCACAGCCGCGCCAAGGCTCCCGGAACGGCCTATATCAATAATGGCATTGTAACGAAACTGAATACCAGGACAGAGGAGACCCGCGGGAACATGCAGTATCCCTACTGGCATCCTTCGGGAAGGTATGTGGCTGCCTCGGTGAACTCCACCTGGGAGAGCTACTACTACCATTCCGATGACAGGGTCGAGGTGTTCGATACCGAGTCGGACGTGTTTGTCTACGACATGGAGAAGAATGAGGTGTTCGGCAGTGACCTGCTGGCATCGGCGCAGGCCTACGAGACCTTCCCTACTTTCTCACCCGACGGAAAGAGCCTGTATTTCTGCACGGCCGAGGCTGTTGACAGCGTGGCATACCATATAGAAAAGCTCAAGTACAGCCTGTGCCGCGTGGATTTCGATGCCGAGACTGGCACTATCGGGACAAAGGCAGATACGCTGTTCAATGCCAGGAGGGAAGATATGAGCATCTCTCATCCGAGGATATCGCCAGACGGCAGGTGGCTGGTGGTGTGCCTGACCCGATACGGCAACTTCCCTGTCAATCATAAGGATGCCGACCTGTATATTATAGACCTGGGAACAGGGACGATGCGACCCCTTGAAGGTGCGAACAGCGAGCTTGCCGACAGCTACCACTCATGGGGCGGCAACTCGCACTGGATGGTATTCAGCAGCCGCAGGATTGACGGCTATTACTCCCGTCCCTACATTACATACATCGATGAACAGGGGAAAGCCGGCAAGCCTTTCCTGCTGCCCCAGCGCAACCCTGCGAAGTTCTATAACGACCAGATGATGAGCTATAACCTTCCGGAGTTGATAGAGGGCAGGGTGAAGGCCAGCCAACGGAAGATAGCTTTGACTCTCAGGAATACAGGCGGGCAGAACATGTCATTCAGGCAACAGGCACAGTAGTATCTCCCACTGGCTGTCGCAGTATCTGCTATGGGTCGTTCCAGTATCTGCCAAGAGTCGTCGCAGTATCTCCTATACCCCTATGGCAGATACTGCGTTCACCCGTGGCAGGCTCTGCCGTCACCCTCAGGAGGCTTTACAGACCCTGACAGCAAGCTTTGCTCTTACTCATAGCAGACCTTCCCAATACAGATAGTAGATACTGGCACAATAAGTGCCGGCTATCATCCACGTTTTTTACTGTTCTGCTGCTCATTGTTCGGCTCTCTCGGCATGGCATGTCTCCCACTGCTTCGTGGGGGAAAAATTAATCCCTCACGATGGAAAGAATAATTCCTCATGAGGGAGAAAAAAACTACCTGAGCAGGGGAGTACCTTTTTACATTGATGCCTTCATGGCATTGATGATAGCTGAAGTAAAGCCATCATGCTCTAACTGGTTAATGCCTTTGATGGTGAGACCACCAGGGGTACATACCTTGTCAATCTCCATACTTGGATGGGTATCGTTCTGAAGAATCAGTTCTGCGGCTCCTTTGACGGATTGGGCTACCATCTTCGAGGCATCTTTAGGATAAATGCCTAACTCGATGCCTGCCTGCATGGCAGCCTGAATATATTTCAGCGCATAAGCTATACCACATGAAGTGAGCGAAGTGCACGCTGCCATTTTGCTTTCAGGCACCAGCATCGCCAACCCCATCTCATTGAAAATGCTAAGAAGTAGTTTCTCTTGTTCGGCACTGGCATTGCATGAAGCTATGATGGTGGTGCTTTGCAGCAGACTGATGGCGGTATTGGGGATAAGTCGGAACATGGTCATCTCTTTATGACCTGTAAACGCTGCCAGTTGCTCAAAGCTAATGCCTGCTGCCACAGACACCAACATCTGGTGGTTACTGAGCTTCATTTCTTTCAATACCTCCTCTGCCAGCCAAGGCTTTACTGCCAAGATAACCATATCAGCCTGTTGGGCTGCTTTCACATTGTCGTTGGTGGTCTTGATGGCAGGATAAGCAGCCTGCAGCGCGTCTAACTTGCCTTGAGAAGGATTAGACACTATGATGTCATTTGCTGTAATAATACTGCCTTGTGCAAGACCTTTGGCAATGGCACCACCCATGTTGCCAGCTCCGATAATTGCTACTTTCATAATACCTTGTTCAGTCTATTAATAAATTCTTCAGCTTCAGACATGCTTAGACAGAGTGGAGGGAGCAATCGCAATACGTTGGTGCCACTGGCACCAGTAAACACATGCTGTTCGTGCAGCAGGCGAAGACGCAGCTCCTTGATAGGCTCCTCAAACTCCAGACCTATCATAAGACCCTTTCCACGTACCTCTTTGATGCCTTTCACTTGTTTGAGTTGATTTAAAAGATAAGAACCTACCTTGGCTGCATTCTCCACCAAGTGTTCTTGCTCGAAAACATCAATCACTGCCAGGGCTGCGCTACATGCCAAATGGTTGCCGCCAAATGTGGTGCCCAATTGGCCATAGACGGGCTTGAACATCGGACTGATGAGTACTCCTGCCATAGGGAAGCCATTGCCAATGCCTTTGGCTACAGTAATGATGTCTGGTCGTATGCCGCTGTATTGATGTGCAAAGAACTTACCAGTTCTTCCATAGCCACTCTGTATTTCATCTAATATTAATATGGTACCATATTTTGTGCATGCCTCACGCAGGGCCTGCAGAAAGCTATCAGTAGGAATCTTAATTCCTCCTACACCCTGAATACCTTCAATGATGACAGCACATACATCGCCTTTTGACAGCTCTCGCTGCATCGCCTCTATGTCGTTGAGAGGCAGGTAAGTGATGTGCCCATTGGCATTGATTGGTGCTATGATCTTAGGATTGTCGGTAGCCTCTACTGCCAGAGATGTACGTCCATGAAAAGCCTTGTTGAAAGAAATTACACGAGTCCTTCCTGTATGGAAAGATGCCAGTTTCAATGCGTTTTCGTTGGCTTCGGCACCACTGTTGATAAGGAACAGGCTATAGTCGTCATATCCGCTGATTTTACCCAACCGATTGGCAAGTTGTCGTTGTAAGTCGTTGATGACTGAATTGGAGTAAAATCCCAATGTAGCCACTTGGTCACTGATACATTTTACATAATGTGGGTGAGCATGGCCAATGGAGATCACAGCATGGCCACCATAGAGGTCCAAATACTCGTTGCCTTTGTCATCCCATACGCGACAACTCTTGCCCTTTACAATGTTGACATCAAATAGCGGATATACATCGAATAGATTCATAATCATCAATCTTAAAAAGCGGATGGCTTGAGTTGCAAGCCTACCTTCTCTTCTAAGTTAAACATCAAGTTCATGTTATGGACAGCTGTGCCGCTGGCTCCCTTCAATAGGTTGTCTATACAAGAGATAATCAGTAACTTGTCTCCATTTTTCTCTAAATGAAGCAGGCACTTGTTTGTATTTACTACCTGTTTGAGGTCTATGTTCTCACGTACCACATGGGTAAAAGAATCGTTTTCATAATACTCGGTGTAGATGCGATATAACTCCTCTATCTCCAGTTTCGACTTCACCGTTACCATAGCAAAGATGCCACGTGGAAAATCTCCACGAACTGGGATGAAATCGATTTCGTGGTCAAAACTCTGCTGCAATTGCTTGAGCGACTGCTTGATTTCTGGGACATGCTGATGTTGGAATGCCTTATATACACTGAGGTTGTTGTCTCTCCAACTGAAATGGCTGGTAGCTTGAGGCTTTACGCCAGCTCCCGTACTGCCTGTAATGGCTGTCACCATCACATCGTCATTCAACATGAGATGCTTGGCAAGAGGTAACAATGCCAATTGTATGGCAGTGGCAAAACAACCAGGGTTAGCCACATGTTGGGCTGAACAAGTAGCGCGACGATTCAATTCTGGTAAACCATAAACGAAATCGTGACTCTCATCTTTCAGTCGGTAATCCATTGATAAATCAATTACTTTCAATCCTTCCGGCAACGTGTGACTCTCCAAGAAACGGCGTGTGTCGCCATGTCCCATACAGAAAAACAGTACATCGATTGTATCTAATGGTAGTTGGTCGGTAAATTTCAAATCTGTCTCACCTAATAAGCCACCATGTACGTCAGTTATCTTGCGTCCTGCATTGCTTTGGCTGTTGATGAATACAATCTCAGCTTCAGGATGGTAAATCAATAGTCGAATCAACTCACCAGCAGTATATCCAGCACCTCCTATAATTCCGATCTTTATCATATCTTTATTTTTCGTAAGGGATAACCAACCACATGATAAGGTATGCCAATAAACCAGTACCTGCAAAAATCATCAGCAGTACAAATACCAGTCGCAAAATAGTAGGGTCTAGTCCGAAATACTTTCCTAAGCCGCCACATATGCCGGCTATCATTTTGTCAGTTTTTGATCTTCTTAATTGCTTGTCTTCCATATTCAGTTATTTAAAGTTCGTCTTCAAATTTATGTGATGCATAAAAAGCCCTCAGTGCAGTGGATGATACTTTGATGAAACCTTTGGCGTCTTCAGCTGTCCAACCCTTCTGCATCTCACCATACTCTCCAAATTTATTCTTTACCAAGTCATCTTTGCTATCAACACCTACAGTAGAGAACCCCAGTGGGCGAAGTTCAAGGATAGCAGTACCGTTTACATGACGTTGAGAACTGGTGAGCATGGCTTCTATGTCGCGCATTACTGGTTCCAGATACTGGCTCTCATGTAGGAACATGCCGTACCAATTGGCTACTTGGTCTTTCCAATACTGTTGCCACTTGCTCAAAGTATATTTTTCTAAGAAACGGTGGGCACCGATAATCAGCATAGGAGCAGCAGCTTCAAAGCCTACACGGCCTTTAATACCGATAATGGTATCACCCACGTGCATGTCGCGACCAATGCCGTAGGCAGCACCAATCTCTTCCACTTTCTGGATGGCCTTGATGGGGTCATCATAAGTTACATCGTTAACGGCTTTCAACTCGCCTTTCTCAAAAGTAAGGCGCAACTGCTCTGATCCTTCTTTGGTGCAGTGCTTCAGGTAGGCACTTTCGGGTAATCCTTGAGCTGAATCCAAAATCTCACCACCACAGATACTGGTACCCCACAAACCTACGTTATATGAATACTTAAGTTTAGCAAAATCGGCAGGGAAGCCATTTTTGTTCAGATAGTCAATTTCATCTTGACGACTCAGAGCCATATCTCTCGTTAAGGTTATGATTTCCTTTCCAGGAGCCATCACCAGGAAAGTCATATCGAAGCGCACCTGGTCGTTACCAGCTCCCGTTGAACCATGGGCAATGGCATCGGCTCCAATCTCATTGGCATAGCGGGCAATGGCCAAAGCCTGGAATATACGCTCAGAGCTGACAGAAATAGGGTAGGTACCATTGCGAAGTACATTACCATAGACCATATATTTCAAGCTCTTCTCGTAATATTCACGGGTCACGTCTAAAGTGACATATTTTACTGCACCTAACTTGTAGGCGTTTTCTTCATTTGTTTTAAGTTGCTCTTCACTAAATCCACCGGTATTGGCGCTGGCGGCATACACTTCGTATCCTTTTTCCTTGGCAAGGTACATTACGGTGAACGATGTGTCGAGTCCACCGCTGAATGCCACTACTACTTTTTTCTTGCTCATATCTTAATATACTTATTATTGTTTTATTCCTAATTATACTTTATAAGGGTCTTCTGGATGATCCTTTGGGTCATACAACATGGCTGTGCAGATACAAAATCTGCGGTTCTTTTCCATCAAGATGTGATGATTGATACAACCTTCGCAACCTTTCCAGAAAGCGTCATCATCGGTAAGTTGGGCAAAGGTTACTGGTACATAGCCTAATTCGGTATTCATTTTCATCACAGCAGCACCACTGGTGAGACTGAATATTTTAGCCCACGGCCAACGAAGACGCGCCAACTTGAAGGTTGCGTCCTTAATGCGTTTTGCAATGCCACGTCCTTGGTAATCAGGGTGCACAATTAGACCAGATGTTGCTACAAATTGCTTGTTGCCCCAACTCTCAATGTATGAAAAACCCACAAACTCATCCCCTTTCAGTGCAATCACCGCCTTTCCTTCCTTGATCTTGGTCGCAACATAGTCGTAGGTTCGCTCGGCAATACCAGTGCCACGCACTTTGGCTGCATCCCTAATAGTATCTAATATGGTGTTTACATAAGCTACGTGGCTGGGATCAGCCACCATCACCTCAATCTCATTATTGTCCATATTCATTATAATTAATGTTATCTTGTATATTTGGGAATACGGTTTCTAACAACTCCATCACTTGGTTTTTTGTTAAGCGTCTGGAAGTGACCATCATGATGGTATCGTCACCAGCTATGGTGCCTAATACTCCCTCAGGTTTTTTATTGTCAATATCGTAAGCCATACCGCTGGCATAACCAGGGCGTGTATGTATTACAACAATGTTGGCAGCTACATCTACTGATATGAAACCGCTGGCATTCAGCATATCGCTGGCACGTTGATTTGTCTGACGCCTATACATTACATCGTTGGGTAATACATATACATAATTACCTTCCAAATTGGCAGCTTTGGCTACTTTCAATTGCTTTAAATCTCTTGACAGGGTGGCTTGCGTAACAAAGAAACCCTCTTTTTGAAGCTCTTGCATTAATTCTTCCTGCAAGCGTATCTCCTGACTCGAGATAATCATCTTGATGGTACCTAATCTGTCTGCTTTCTTCTTCATCTGAATAAATATTCTAAAATTTGTGCAAATATACAGTATATTTCTGAAAGTATATTCATTTTTACTATCTTTTTTTAATTCTTGCCTGTTTTTTTTGCAATAACGCCGTGAAAGCTTTATTTTTGAACTTGACTATAAATTGACTGATACATGAGATATTTTGTTACAATATGGATGATCGCATTTGCTTGTCTTTTCTCTTCATGTTCTCAAAAAGCAAAAGTTACGTTGATACAGCTGTGTGTGGAAAATCTTTCTAATCCAATGGGCATTGATGTACAAGTGCCAAGATTTAGCTGGATAATACAATGTGAGGCAAGTGAAGTGAGGCAAACAGGCTATCACATATTGGTAGCATCATCTTTGGAAAACCTTCAAGATGGGGTTGGTGATTTATGGGACTCTGGTGAGGTCCCTTCTGATTCTTCTATTTATATATCCTATAAAGGCAAACCATTAGAGAGTCGTCAGCAAGTGTACTGGAAAGTGAAAGTACAAACCAATCGTGGTGCCTCTTCGTGGAGCGAACCGAATACGTGGACAATGGGGCTGCTTCACGCTTCTGATTGGCAAGCACAATGGGTAGGTCATAGTGCATTTCCTCTTGATAAATTAAAAGGACATACAGTAGTCCCTGCTCGCTATTTACGCAAAGAATTCTCCGTTGAGAATAAAGAAGTGAAACGGGCCACCTTATATATAAGTGGACTGGGTTTGTATGAAGCATATATCAACGAACAACGAATAGGTGAGCAGCAATTAGCACCCACTCCTACTAATTATAAGAAGAACGTTAAATATAATGTATTTGATGTTTCGGAACAGCTTTTAAGTGGTGATAATGCTATCGGTGTGGTATTAGGTAATGGAAGATATGTGTCTATGCGAATGCCTGGAGAACCTTCTAGTAAGGATGTTGAGCATTTTGATATGCCAAAATTGTTGCTCCAACTTGAGGTAGAATTCAAAGATGGTACTAGGCAGTTAGTATGTAGTGACGATACATGGAAATTATCTGTTGATGGGCCTATACAGGCTAATAATGAATTTGATGGAGAAGTGTATGATGCTAATAAGGAAATGCCAGGGTGGAATAAAGCCGGTTTCAATGACTATATGTGGATGCGAGTTGAAACGATGGATAAGCCAGGTGGAGAGCTGTCATCACAGTCAAACCCCAACATCAAGGTGATGGATACACTTCAACCCGTTGCCATAAATGAGATAGAAAAAGGTGTATATGTGCTGGATATGGGGCAAAACATGGTGGGTTGGCTACAGATGAAGGTCAAGGGACAGAAAAATGACAGAATTACTCTTCGCTTTGCCGAATTGTTGAACAATGATGGTACGCTCTATACAGCTAACCTGAGGTATTCAACGCCAAAGGATGAAATTATACTGAAAGATGATCAACTTTTTACTTGGCATCCTACTTTTGTCTATCATGGTTTCCGGTATGTAGAAGTAAAAGGTCTGGCCTATAAACCTTCATTGGAAGATTTCGAAGGGCAGGTACTTTATGACGAGATGGAAACCACAGGCTCATTTGAGAGTTCCAACTCCATGCTGAATAAGATTTATGCGAATGCTTTCTGGGGAATACGTGGTAATTATAGAGGGATGCCTACCGATTGTCCCCAACGAGATGAAAGAATGGGGTGGTTTGGTGATCGCACGACTGGCTGTTATGGTGAGAGTTATGTTTTCAATAACCATAGTTTGTACGCAAAATGGTTGGATGATATTGAGGCTGAGCAGACAGAAGAGGGTAGCTTGCCAGATGTGGCACCTGCTTTCTGGGATATTCGCAGCGACAACATGACGTGGCCAGGTGTATTTCTAACAGCTGCTAATATGCTTTATGAACGCTATGGCGATATGCAGCCAATAGTGAAACACTATCCTGCCATGAAGAAATGGATGACCTATATGAAGAATAAATATGGAGTGGATGGCATCATAACCAAAGATACATACGGTGATTGGTGTATGCCCCCTGAACGGCCAGAGTTGATACATTCGCAAGACCCTGCCCGTATCACGGCAGCTGGTGTTTTGTCTACTGCTTTCTACTATAACTTTTGTCTCCTTATGGCTAAGTTTGCAGCTATTCAAGATTTGGCGGATGATGAAACTTTTTATCTGGCAGAAGCTGAGACTACCAAGGAAGCTTTTAACCA
This sequence comes from uncultured Bacteroidales bacterium, assembly GCA_902775375.1. GTDB lineage: Bacteria > Bacteroidota > Bacteroidia > Bacteroidales > Bacteroidaceae > Bacteroides. The sequence continues at coordinate 33,544 of CACYLU010000003.1, forward strand.
AAAGTATTTCAATAAGGATGAGAATTATTATGATAACAATACTGTAACGGCCAATATTTTGCCTCTGCGTTTTGGCATTGTGGAGGAAGCAAATCGCCAAAAGGTGTTCGATAATATATTGCGTACAACAGTCAACGACTTTGATAGTCATATAAGCACAGGGGTGGTAGGTATCCAGCAACTCATGCGTGGGCTTACGGACTATGGCTATGGTGAATTGGCTTTGCAGATAGCTACTAATACAACCTATCCAAGTTGGGGCTATATGGTAGAGAATGGGGCTACTACCATTTGGGAATTGTGGAATGGTAATACCGCAGATCCTGCTATGAATTCTGGTAATCACGTGATGTTATTGGGAGATCTTGTCATTTGGTTGTATGACTACTTAGCTGGTATTGCTCCTGATGAACCAGGATTCAAAGTAGTGAAGATGCGCCCATACCCCATTAAAGGTCTTGACTATATCCAGGCGTCTTATAATTCAGCTTATGGTATTATCAGAAGTAGTTGGAAAAAAGAGAATGGTTTGTTTGACTGGCATATTACTATCCCATCTAATGCAACCGCTAAAGTCTATGTGCCTTGTGGTACAGAAGGGATGGATAAGGGGTTGAAAATAAAGATACAGAATATGGGAACGCACTTTGTCGAACAACAAAGTCAATATGCTGTCTTCTCCTTCCCTTCAGGCACCTACCATATTACAGTACCATGGGAGGAGTGAAGGAGCTATATGAAAGCAATTTATTTGCTGAGATTGTGATTGATGACAAATTCGATGAACTCGCGTACTGCTCCATCACCGCCTTTGTTTGAACAAACGTAATGTGCTATGTCTTTTACCTGTTGGCATGCGTCTGATGGACAGCCTATAATTCCACATTCTTTCATGCAAACAATATCAAGGATATCATCGCCTATATAGGCTACATTCTCTTTATTGCAGTCATATTTCTTCATGAGGTCTTTCAGCGTGTTCAATTTGTCATGCTTACCTTGATAGAGTTCTGTTATATCTAGTTCTTTCGCTCTGTTTTCCACGATTTTAGATGTTCTGCCTGTAATGATAGCAGGAATGATACCATGCAGTGGCAACATCTCCTTAACACCATATCCGTCTCGAATGTTGAATGACTTAAATAATTCACCATCTGGGCCAATGTTTATCTTACCATCAGTCATTGTGCCGTCAACATCCATTACCAAAAGTTTGATTTTGTCTTTCATATTTTAACAATTATAGTGTTCTATCATTCTTTTTAGGGCCATGTCAGTTTGTTGTCCTCCATCCTTGTGATATATTGTTGCAGGATGGCTTCCATCTGTTGTTGCATAAATGGTAGTTGGGGGTATTGATCTTTCTTGTCAAGGAGATTGTTCTTTAACGAGAAGTCTTTTTTATACTCATAAATGCCGATAAGCTGGTTGCCACTATATTCTATCATTAAATCGTCGAGGTAGTACATCGAATTGCCATTTCTGTCATTGAACACATAATTCACATAGTTTTCACTATTGTCGAATACATCTTTCCCAAATGAGAAGAAAGGCTTTTGGTAGTTAAGCAACCCCAACAGCGTTGGTGTGATATCAGTTTGTTGTATAAGTCGTTTTGTGTCACACATCACAGGTAGTTGACCTCCTGGGGTGTAAAAGAAAATTGGGATGAGGAAGCGACCCATTTCGTTGTTGTAATCTTCACGATAACTTACACCGCAATGGTCAGCCGTAAAGACAAATAACGTATTATTGAACCAAGGTTTGTCTTTCACCATTTCAAAATATTGCTGAATAGAATAGTCTGCATAACTGATTGATTTGTGCATAGGAATATCACCACGGGTGAAGGTTCCCTTATGCTCATCAGGAATCGTGAACGGTTCATGACTTGAAGCAGTAAATACTGTCAAGAAGAATGGTTGTCCTTCATTTGCTATTCTATCACTTTCCTTTGCGAAGTATTTCAAGTAAGGCTCGTCGAAAATAGCCCAAGTACCATCGAAATCCTTGTCATTGTCGTATTCGTCCATCCCGTAATATGTCTCAAAACCTATGGAGTTGGTGAAACTCTTAAAGCCTAAGGTCGTATTGGGCGCACCGTGAAAGAACGCCGTAGTATATCCCTCTTGGCTTAACATCGCAGGCAATCCTTGTAGCGCATTATTGGAATATATAAAGTAGCAGAAAGGATCCAAATAGCGGGGGATACCTGCAAAGGAAGCAGGCATACAATCTACAGAACGCATACCGTTCGCAAATCCGTATTCAAAACTATAGCTTTTGCTGAGCAATGAGTCTAAGAATGGCGTGTACCCTTGATAGTTGCCTCCATCTTTGTCCTTGTTGAAGAATCCTGTATATTCCATAGAGAAACTTTCCATGATGAATACCACAACATTCATACGGTTCATCTCCCCACCTTTGGGATGAAGGTTCCTAATGGGGTTGAAGATGTTGTCTAACTCCTCTTTAGCAAAGAATCCAGGGTCTTTGTATCCAGTTTTGTGTGCAGTAGTAACTAATGTAAATGGAGTGTTCAATACTATAGCTGCTTCAAGGGGCTTCTTGCAGTAGAGTTCGGCAGAGTCTTGACGTAGAGGGTGCATCTTTAGTTTCAAACCGCCACGTGCTCCTCCTGCTACTAAGATTCCAGCAATGATGAAAATAACAGTATGTAGTGAATAATATATCTTGTTAGCAGGGTATGAAGACGCAGGTCTGTCTTGCTTTATGGGGTTATAATATAGGAAAGCGATGATGGCAATCATGGCTATACCAAACAACCATACTTCCCAATAGTTGGTGATGCTATTAAGGAAGATGGTTCCTAAATTGCTTTCGCCTCCAAACTCAGAGAAAATGGTAAAGGTGGTTCTTCTGCCTCCAAATTCAAAATAAACGATATCGGCAGCATTCACAGCAATACCCAGTGCATTGATAACGATGAATAGTGTTTTGACTATTCGTTGATACCACACAGTATCACGAACTTTGATAGGCAGAAATTGCAGTGTGATGCAAAGCATGTTCAGATAGCACAATGCACTGATGTCGAAACGTAATCCCCCAAGGCAGATAGTCATCATATCTTCAAAGGTGACATCAGGAAAACTGCTCTTGTTCATATAGAAGAAAACCCACCTTGAGAGCATGTATATAGCCATCAATAGCAGGAAATTAACAGCCATCACAAAGCCAGGCTGTTTTCTAATCGTTTCAATCCATCTTTTCATCCGAACTTATTTTTGTGGCAAAATTACAATATTTTTGTCAATATGGGACAGAATTAGCGTAATAATTCCCTTGGCTAACCGATATTTATTCTTATATTTGCCAAACAATAATTTGTTACAGATTATACCATGAAAGATAGTTTTTTTGCAGTAGATTTGGGAGCTACCAGTGGACGTACCATCTTGGGAACTTTCGGGGCTGAAGGTTTAGAGATGGAGGTAGTGAACCGCTTCCCTAATCACTTGATACCAGCCAATGGGCATTTCTATTGGGACATCTACGAGCTATACCGCAACATCATCGAAGGTTTGAAGATAGTAGCCCAGCGAGAGGATGTGAAAATAACCTCTATCGGCATCGATACTTGGGGATGTGATTTCGTAATGATAGGCAAAGACGGAGGATCCCTTCGTTTGCCTTACGCTTATCGTGACCCTCATACTGATGGTGCTCCAGATAAATTCTTTGAGAGAATGCCTCGCTCTGAGGTGTATGGATTGACAGGCATTCAGATTATGAATTTCAATACCTTGTTTCAGTTTGACACCTTGAAGCGTAATAATGATGCGGCATATCAAGTAGCAGAGAAGATTCTCTTCATCCCAGACGCTCTGAGTTACATGCTTACTGGAAAGATGGTGACGGAATATACTGTTGCCACAACGGCACAGATTGTCAATGCGCAGACTCGTAAGTTGGAGCCAACATTGCTCGAGGCAGTAGGCTTGTCGGAGGATAAGTTCGGACGCTTTGTCTATCCTGGAGAGCAAGTGGGTGTTCTGACAGCAGAGATACAGAAACAGACGGGGCTTGGTGCTATACCTGTTATTGCTGTAGCTGGTCATGATACCGCCAGTGCCGTAGCTGCAGTGCCTGCCAAGAACGATAACTTTGCCTACCTGAGTAGTGGCACTTGGTCGTTGATGGGTGTTGAGACCAAGACGCCTGTCATCAATGAAGAATCGGCTGCTTTGAACTACACTAACGAGGGTGGAGTGAACGATACTATCCGTGTGTTGAAGAACATTTGTGGCATGTGGCTTCTGGAGCGTTGTCGCTTGAATTGGGCAGATGCCGACTATGTTGTGTTGAACGATGAGGCTGAGGCTTCAGAGCCGTTCCGTAGCCTGATCAATCCTGATGCCCCCGAATTCGCTAACCCTGTAGATATGGAGCAGGCCATCAAGGACTATTGCAAGGCACATAATGAACCTGTACCAGCAACTCGCGGACAAGTGGTGCGTTGCATATACGAGAGTCTGGCCCTGCGTTACCGTCAGGTGTTGGACAACCTTCGCAAACTCTCTGACCATCCAATAGAGGTGTTGCATGTGATTGGTGGAGGAAGTCGCAACCATATGCTCAACCAGTGGACGGCTAATGCTATCGGTCTCCCGGTGATTGCTGGTCCATCTGAGGCTACTGCTATTGGTAACATCATGCTGCAGGCTTTGGCATTAGGGGCTGCAGATAGTGTGCCGGCTATGAGGCAAATCATCCGCAAGAGCATCAAGATGCAAGGCTACCTCAGTGAGAATGAGAAGGATTGGAATAAGACTTATGAGAAGTTCCTTGAAATTGTTTCGAAGTAAAATTTAAATTATTATATCATGAAAGAAGAATTGATTAAGAAAGCTTACGAAGTAGCGAAAGAGCGCTATGCAGCCATCGGCGTAGATACCGATAAGGCGATTGAACGATTGGAGAATACACCTATTTCCCTGCATTGCTGGCAAACTGACGATGTGGTGGGCTTTGAGCGTAATGAGGCGCTTTCTGGTGGTATTCAGACAACGGGCAACTATCCTGGTCGTGCACGTAACATTGATGAGGTTCGCAAGGACATTGAGTTTGTTAAGACATTGCTGGCAGGTAATCATCGTTTGAACCTGCATGAGATATATGGTGACTTCGGTGGTAAGTTCGTAGATCGTGACGAAGTGGAGGTAAAGCATTTCCAGAGCTGGATAGATTGGGCTAAGGAAGTGAATATGAAACTCGACTTCAACTCTACCTCTTTCTCTCACCCCAAGAGTGGTGACCTGACGCTCTCAAGTCCTGATAAGGGCATCCGTGATTTCTGGATTGAGCACACCAAGCGTTGTCGCCGCATCGCAGACGCGATGGGTAAGGCACAGGGTGACCCATGTATCATGAATATTTGGATACATGATGGAAGCAAGGACCTGACCGTTAACCGCAAGAAGTATCGTGAGATTCTGGCTGCATCTTTGGATGAGATTATGGAAGAGAACCTGCCAAACATGAAGGCTTGCTTCGAGGCCAAGTTGTTCGGCATCGGTTTGGAAAGCTACACCGTAGGCTCACACGACTTCTACACAGCATATTGCGCTACCCGCAAGCAAATGTACACCCTTGATACGGGCCACTATGAGCAGACCGAGAATGTAAGTGACTTTGTGAGCACCCTGTTGATGTATGTGCCTGAACTGATGTTGCATGTAAGTCGCCCAGTACGTTGGGATTCAGATCACGTGACTATCATGAACGACCAGACACTCGATTTGTTCAAGGAACTGGTACGTGCCGACGGTTTGGATCGTGCCCATGTGGGACTCGACTATTTCGATGCTTCCATCAACCGTATCGGTGCTTATATCATAGGTACCCGTGCTACACAGAAGTGCATCTTGTTGGCTTTGTTAGAGCCTTTGGCAAAGTTGCGTGAGTATGAGGCTAATGGTCAGTACTTCGAACGTCTGGCTTTGTTGGAGGAAGCTAAGTCGTTGCCATTTGGTGCAGTGTTTGACTATTTCAACCTCAAGAACAATGTGCCTGTGGCTGAAGAATACATTCCTGCTATCCAGCAGTATGAAAAAGACGTTACTTCAAAGAGATAACCTATGTTTATCATTATCGGTTTGATTATCATAGCGATTGGTGCTTTCTGCCAAAGTAGCAGCTATGTACCAATCAACAAAGTGAAGGAAATGAGCTGGGAGAGTTACTGGCTTGTGCAGGGTTGCTTTGCCTGGCTCATCTTTCCTATTATGGGTGCCTGGCTGGCAGTGCCCGAGGGCAGGCATTTCTATGAGATGTTTGCCTCTGCTCCTGCTTTTAATCTGTGGATGACCATCTTCTTTGGCGTGCTGTGGGGCGTGGGAGGTTTGACTTTCGGCCTTTCTATGCGCTATTTGGGTGTGGCATTGGGTCAGAGCATTGCTTTGGGTACTTGTGCTGGCTTGGGTACCATCATGGGACCTGTGTTGCTGAATGTTTTCTTCCCAGAGCAGAAACCTTTGGAAAGTTTGACATCAGCAGTGATCATTGGTGTGGTGGTGACCTTGATAGGTATTGCCATTATTGGCATTGCCGGACACATGAAAGCACAGGGTCTCAGTGAAGAAGAAAAGAAAGAAGCTGTAAAAGATTTCAATTTCCCCAAAGGCATAGTCATCGCTTTGTTGGCTGGTTTTATGAGTGGTTGCTTCAATGTAGGTTTGGAGTTTGGCAAGGATATCAACTTTGGCGAGATGACCAATCCTATGTTTAGCACCTTGCCTGCTACGTTGCTGGTAACTATCGGTGGCTTCTTCACCAATGCAGCATATTGTCTGTATCAGAATTATAAGCATAATACTTGGGCTGACTATCACAGGTCTGGTGAGGTGAATCTCAACAATCTGTTGTTCTGTGCCTTGGCTGGATTGTTGTGGTACAGCCAGTTCTTCGGATTGAGTCTGGGCAAGGGCTTCCTCACCGAAAGTCCTACGCTCACCACCTTCGCCTTCTGTATCCTGATGGCACTCAATGTGGTGTTCAGCAATGTGTGGGGCATCATCCTCAAAGAGTGGAAAGGTGTATCGAAGAAAACCATTGTGGTATTGATTATTGGCATTGTGGTACTGATTGTCTCAACCTTCGTGCCAGAACTTTTGAAATAAATATTGTTCCCCAGTTTCCCTCTTGTATTTGAGGGGAAGAGGGGGGAGTATGATTAAAGATTTAGATTATGTCAATTTTAGATAACAGACCTCAGTTGGCTGCTGAGGTGAATAAAGTAGCCGAGGTAGCAGGTTACCTCTGGCAAAAAGGCTGGGCAGAGAGAAATGGTGGCAACATCACCGTCAATGTTACTGATTATGTGGATGAGGCTATCAAGTCAATGCCTGCCATCAGTGAGGTAAAGCAGATAGGCACCACCTTGCCTCATTTGAAAGGTTGCTACTTCTATTGTAAGGGTACAGGCAAGAGAATGCGCGACTTGGCTCGTTGGCCTATGGATAATGGCTCTATTATCCGCATCCTCGACGATTGTGCTTCTTATGTCATTATTGCCGATAACCCTGTGCAACCTACCAGTGAGTTGCCTTCACACCTCAGTGTACACAACTGGCTCATTGGTTCAGGTTCACCCTACAAGGCAAGTCTGCACACCCATCCTATTGAGCTGGTGGCACTTACCCACAGCAAGAAGTGGTTGGAGAAAGATGCTGCTACCCGTATGTTGTGGAGCATGATACCAGAGACAAAAGCCTTCTGTCCACGTGGTTTGGGCATCATCCCTTACAAGTTGCCAAGCTCCATTGAATTGGCTGATGCTACTTTGGCAGAGCTGGCTGACTACGATGTAGTAATGTGGGAGAAACACGGAGTGTTTGCCGTAGATACCGACATCATGAGTGCTTTCGACCAAGTGGATGTGCTGAACAAGTCGGCCCTCATTTACATTGCTGCCAAGAACATGGGCTTCGAACCAGAGGGTATGAGCGACGAACAGATGAAGGAGATGAGCGTAGCCTTTCATTTGCCGAAGTAGCAGCTAACCTCTTCAAGTAAACGCATTACCAACAAGTTTATATTTTCGGGCTTCATCACTATCGATGACCTATATGTAATTGTGCTATAAGATAAGCGAGGCAGATGCCCCGCTTATCTTAAATCTTCCTTATCGAAATATCTTGCTTCCCACCACCTTATTGTAAGATTGTTGGATTGTTAGATTGTAAGGTTTTCTTATCCAATCTTCTCACAATCAAAGTTAGAACGGTTCATGCGAGTGGGGTCAATCTCAATCCCATACTTGCTCTTGAAGAGGTCCGCAAGCATTTGTTGCTCTTTGGGATAACCAAGAGGTGGTATTGGTGATATTGTGCTTGTTTCAACGAACATTCCCTTCTCAAGCTTTTGTCTTTTGTTTTTGCAAGGAGTATTGTTACTGTTCTTTGCTGAAATTTTCCAGAGCGCCATAATGTTAATGTTTAAGTAAATAACTATGTTAAGCAATAATCTCGTTGATTAATTGTATTTTCTGCTGCTTGACAATCTCCTTCCACAACATGGATTGCTGGAGTTTGGAGGCAGGTATATAGTCCTTGTATCTCTCATAGAAGTCAATACCCTTCTCGTCAAAGATATTGCATTCCCAGCAGTCGATGATCGTCTCCCAATTCCACTTGTCGGCATACTTTTCTAAAAGTTCATGTGTAAGTTCCATAGCGCTGTTCTCTGACAATTCAGTCCAGTTCCACTTGTCCTTGAATGCGTCAATAAAAGCCTCTGTTAGTGTTTCTGTCCTAGCGCGTCTTGAGAACTTATCCCAGTCTATGCGATTCTTGAATTTCTGAATCATTGGGATAGTCCAAAGAATGAAAGGGTTTTCTGATACAATGTGCCAGTCTACTTTGTCCTGGTACTTTTCCAATAGACTTTCAGACCAACTGTAAGTTCCCGAAAGCTCTTTCCATGCTTCATCTGTAGAGATTTTCTGCATGAATTCGTTACTTAATGTCTTAATCATTTTTTTTTAATTATTACTGTTTGTTTTTATAACTCTATGTTTCTTTTGGCCATTTTGATATTAGATTCAAATAGTTCTTATTCTGTTGGGTCAATAGCCATCTCCAAGTAATCCTTTATATCTTCTATATCTTCTAGCGTAGAGAAGTCTTCATTCAGTTCTTCCTTGAACACCTTATTAATTGTATTCATCCATGCTAACGCCTCTTTCTTGGTTTTGTTACCCCACTTCTCTATATTATTGAGAGAGGAATATTTTTTGTTTAACTCCATATTACTTGTGCTTTATAATATTATAATGCAAAGAAAACACGGACCTTTGCCAACTTGTGGCAAAGGTCCGTGGAAAATGCAAATCTTAATTTTTTTGGGGGGACATTCTTCTTTATGTGTGGTTAGAAGAATTATCCGGTTTTTATCTTGCTTTTATCTATGTGACTTAATAAAATTTGGATGTGACTTCAAAAATGCGAAATAAGTTTTGATGGCATCATTATACATGGCCTCTCGAGAGTAGTAATTATAGCTTAGGTGATAGAGATCTATAGCTATTTTATTCTTCTCCTTGTCATAATAAATAGAATAGCTCTCATCATTTAAGTACTCAAATTTATATCCAATCTTATTAAGAAAATTAAGAATAAGATTTTTTTTATTATAGTTACCACAGCATACAAAAATATCTGAGTCGAGATTCAGAATCTGTTGTTTTAGATAACAAGAATAATCATCAATGGCTTTTTTAAAAACATTATCTGGACATGATGGTCCACCAACTTCCTTTTTGCAGTTGATACGAGCAAATGGATATTCATCAGACACTTTAACTGCATCTTTCTCGTCAATTTTATCATATTCTATAAACGTATGAGGAGTTGTTTTTACAAGACCATATAGAATATTTACAATGTTAGTATTAAATGCTGTTCTTTTATCAAGAACGTAATCTTCTATTCTGCTACCTGGCTTATGATAAGCATCTCCTCTTGGATCCCAATAATCTTCGTGATCCATACCTCCATTTTGGTCTTTAGTCAAAAAAAGAATACGAAGGGGGCAGTTTGCCCAAAAATCATTCTCTTTGCCATTTTCCAGATGCCTCCAATTTTTTCCAGCCTTGTCTTTTTCAATGGACCCTCTAAACATAATGCCATCAGGACAGAAATTAATGTCATTACCTCGTTTTTTGTATTCTTGTTCCCAATTAACAAGAATTCTCTGATTTTCTTCTACATAGTTTTTCATAATGATGTATATTTATTTTGATACAAATATAATTCATTCTTGATTATCTTGATATATGTCCCACATCCTTTTAGCTTTTCCAGCTATTTCATTCCGAAGCCAAAGAGGCTCAAGCACTTCTATGTTCTCACCATTCCAAAGCAGTTCTTGTTGAAAGTCAAACGTAGGGCGGAGATTGTAGGTGAAAATGCTATATTCTTTGTTACACTCTATCTCCTCCTGCGATTCGTGTATTTTCAGGTCGCGAATGTAATAGGCCTGTTCTGCGGATACTTTCAACTTTACTGCCTGAATTTCTACTGACTGATCAACCATGATACCAAAACATCCGTCAAAGTATTCCTTTGCAGACCAATCTTTCGGCATTTCAAAAGACAGGTCTGTAACTTTGATGCTCTTAATGCGATCCAACGAGTAGATGCGTGGTCCTTTTTCGTTATAAAAAGAATTAGTGCTTAGAGCTACCATATACCAACGCTGACGGTATAGCTTTACGCAATATGGTTGTACATCGAAGTTGTTCACCTTGTCTTTCCAATAATTGTAATAGGTTATGTTCAGTACGCGGTTTCCTTTCATCGCATCGAGGATAGGTTGCAATAAGTATTGCCCAGAAGGTACATATTCCAACATGATGCGCTCTTTAATGCTTTGGCAGTTTGCCAAGGCATTGCTAACACAAAACGTGTTGAAAAGCCAGGAGCGAAGCCCATTATTGCTGATGTCTTCCTCGTTTTCTATATAGTAGCGGTATTCCCCACGATTCTCGTTAACGATATTAATACCAAACATGTCCCAGATAACATAACGCCAATTATCGAAGGTTCGCTTAGGAATCTCAACCCCACGACTAATATCATTATTGAGCCAACAATTATTAAGCTCTCTGAATGAAATCTTTTTGGCTTTATAGATGGTTTCTATAACCCAAACATATTTGTTTATTAATGTCTGTCCTCTTTCATTATCGACCATAATCTATTATCTTTAATGCAAATGTACATTTTTTTCAGCAAATAAACAAACAAGGTACGCCAAATTGTAGCAGAGGTAGAATAAAAACATACATTTGTATGGCCATTATTTGATAATCCGTTTATTTTTTGGACAAAGCCGTGGAAAACGTGCCAGTGCTTAAATCATAATAGTTGATTATATCTCTTTTTTTCATTAATAAATTCATTGCATCACTCATTAAGTTTGTCCTACGATTGTCATTTGGAGTCCATGTTTGATTATGGGTGGCATATTCAGTTAAGGCATTGAATAAGTCCCAAAACAAGAGATTAGTTCTAATCATATTCATTGATGACATTGCTTGTTTTGGTATTAAATCAAGATAGGATTCATAAGGAACAAATGTCATAGAAATGAACATTGTCTGCTACATCATTGTATTTCTCCAATAGGTTGTATGCTAGTTTCATCTCATTTAATGATGTAAGTGTATTCATCGCCTCTTCTGCTTTCTCTATCAACTTGTTTAGATTTCTGTTTATGATTTCCGGCTTCTTTGGTATGTCGAGGAGTTCTTTTATCCTTACTGTCTCAAGATTATAAGAATGAGCCAGTTGGTTGGGAAATGCTCGCGTCTGCCCATTTGTACAGACAAGTCGCAAGTAATAGTTACCCATTTCCAACTCACCAATATTCCACTTTAAATATAAACCGTTACTGAGGAATTCATCCTCTCCTTTGAATGTCCTATATTCTGGATGCTCAGGAAGAAGACGGGCCGTAAGTCCATAAATAGAGTTTTGAGAATGTTCAATCGTTTCTACACTATAGGAGTTCTTGTCCATAAACATTTCTAAAAAATCAAAAAAGGCCTCCATTGTTATGGGTTCGTCTTTTATAGGAATGGCTGCATCGACTATTTTTGCATTTGGATTAGCAATGAAAGCCAATGATGTAGGGTTGGTGACAGAATTTGCCTGAGCTAAATAATTTCGAAATGCAGTGACGCCACTACTGCCATAAGTGTCATTGATGGCTTTTCGAAGTTTTTTTGAGACTCCAATAAATCTATCAATGGTTTCTACTACTGTGGGGGAGACTTCTGTCGCTACATTGCCAATTTGGAAATAATTATTTCCCATCGCAGCGATTCCTTCAATCCCAACAACCCGATATGGTTGCTGGTTGTTAAGTAGTTGCTCCTTCATCCTAAAATAAGCCTGTGTTTCCATATTTCCACTCTTTAATTGCTGGTACTACTAATGTTATTAAAAATTTTGTCAAACTGATTTGCGAAGTCATGTAATTGATTGCTGACATTACTTTGAAGTTTACGTATTGCCTGGTCTTGTTCGTATCTTTCTTGGTCGTAATCTACGTCTCCAGTTGAATTTAGACTATAGTATAGCCTTACTCCCACATCTCCTCGGCGATTCTTGGAAAATACGACATAGCGGTCGCTATAGATGTTCTTATGGTTCTCAAGCCGTAGTTCCATCATGCCAGTAATCATGTGTTTGAGGCGATTTGAACCAACAAAATTACCACTTTTTGTCACCTGTTGGATGGTTAGAAAAGAAGTGTTGATTTCAAGGTCGTTACATGCTTTGTTATTACGCTTAATTGTTGTGAGTAGCATGCTTTCAGCTTTTCTCAGTGTGATGTTCTCTTCTTCTTTTATAATACCTTGAAGTTCATAGAAAGAATCTATAGCAACTATATCCCAACCTTTTTGTAGTTGGTCGTTGATAACTTGCCAGTTGTGTGTGTTCGTGTCTATGTCACTTTCTACGAAAAGGATGTCCAGATTACCAAATTTTGGGTATCTTTGAACATATATGGCAAGGTCTATTTCGTTCATTTCCGCGCTGATGAATAAAATACGAGCTGTAGGGTGGTTCGTTTGAATATTAGCAATCAAGTCTAATACTATTGTAGTCTTGCCTACGCCTGGGTCTCCAATAACCATATAATTCACTCCTTTGGGAAGCCCATAATAAGAGCAAAGCAACTTGTCTAGAATAGTTCCTGTTTTGAAATTCACAAACAAATTCTTTGTGAATTTTACGTCACGCATCTTGATAATGTTTTTCATGTATTTGTTACTATATGTATTATGCAGCAAAATAAACAACAATCTCCGCCAAATAGTGGCAGAGGTAAAAGGAATAACATGTTCACTTTTGGTTTCTATAACGAAACAATAGATAAGAAAGTGATAAACCAAACCACGACAACTCTATATTCCAAAAAACATTTGTCTAAAACTATATTTTTGCCACACAAATTTGCATCGCTTGTTAGATGTTTTGGCTTACCGCAAAAGTGACATTTAGAACATCATTTTCTTAAGGGAAAACCAGCTTCTGGAAAGCAGGTATTTTAGAGGAAGTAAAAGGTGGGTTTACTAGAACTAAACGACCATTTTACTTCCTCTAAAACGATAATAATGGAAATCATAGTTCGGCTCGAAAATTGTTGTGTACTTTTAGAACATTTTTTCAGTCACTTTATATGCCTTGTTTTTCTCCCTCGTGAGGTTTTTATTTTTCCCTAGTTAGGAAAAAATATTTCTCTAACGCTCACAAATAACAAGGGGTGATTTAGGACAGAAACTGATAATTGAAATAAAATATCTCCAAAACATCCCGGCACTCCACTTTTTTGTTCATAACGTATTCATAATATGTTTGTTAAGCCAGTGGAGTGTTTGCAGAAACACTCCACCATCATTCCACTCTCTGCACTTCACTAAAAGTTGAGTGTAAGTGAAGTGTTTGTAGAAACACTCCACTAATAAAACAGTCTGTATAACAAACAATTATGTTAAAAGAGTGGAGTGTCGGGATGTTTTGGAGAAGTTCTTCTGAATAAACAACAAAAAATAAATTTCAAATATATGTGCATAAATCAGAAAGTGCCAATATTTATTCGTACCTTTGTATCTGCATAGCTAAAAAGGAGGCCTGTGATATCGACTTAACTACTCTTTCTCCCATCCCTTTGCTTTTCTGAAATGCAAACAAGTAATCATTATTAAAAACTTATTTCACCTTTATGATTAAATTGCAATCAAAGGGGCAGAGTGCAGTCTTTGAGATAGAATGCTTTCTGCAAGAGAACTACGAATTCCGTTACAATGTGCTTAACGCAAAGACTGAATTCAGGGAAATAGCCGATAGTAACCAAACTGGAGAGTGGTCTGTCGTAACCCCAAAAGTGATGAACTCCATCGTCCGCAAAGCGAAGCTGGAGTGTGTTGGCAAAGCCTCCCCACGTACAGACATTGAGGAGTATGTCAATTCTGATGCAGTGAAGGACTATGACCCCATCAGCTATTACCTGAATCATCTGCCTCAATGGGACGGCAAGAACTATGTGGCCGACTTGTTTAACCGCATCCCAGGACTTACCAGCGAGCAACTCTCATGGTGCTCAACCTGGCTTCGCTCTATGGTAGCCCATTGGCTCGGCCTTGACCTCATGCACGGCAATGAGGTGACTCCTGTATTGATTGGTCGACAAGGTTGTGGAAAGACCACTTTCGCCATGAGCCTGTTGCCTCCTCAACTGAGAACCTTCTATCTGGATCACATCAACTTCGCCAACAAGTTTGATGCCGATATGGCATTGACCCATAACCTGTTGGTGAACATCGATGAGTTTGCCAACATGAAAGGCAGCCAGCAAGGGAAGCTGAAGTATACGCTTTCAAGGCAAAAGGTTAACGGACGCCCAATTTTTGGTAAAACTCAGGAAGACAGAAGACGATATGCCTCTTTCGTAGCAACCACCAACGACGAGCAACCCTTGTGTGACCCTACAGGCAGTCGCCGTTTCATCTGTTTGAAGGTGTCTGATAAGAAGATGATTGACAATCTGTCGCCCATCGACTACGACCAGCTCTATGCACAGGTGGTGTATGAGATTAGGGAGATGCATATCCCTTATTGGTTTACCAATGCTGAGGAAGAACGCATCCAGCTGGTGAACCAGCCCTTTATGAAAGAAGAAAGCTATGAAGGAATGCTGGGCAGTTTCTATAGATTACCTACCAATGACGAGAAAGGCGAATGGATGAGTCTGGGGCAAGTGATTGAGAACATGCAAGAAGCTTATCCCAAGTTGAAGAATGACCATTCCACCAGGATAAAGATTGGCTTGACCCTGCGTCAAATGGGTTGCATGCCTAAGGAAACCAATAAAGGCATGAAGTACCAGCTAATTGAGATGAAGGCTGCTTGAGAAGGTAAGCACAAATCCTGATAATTGCGCCACACTTGTCCAATAAGGATAGTGTGGCGATAATTAATTGTGCACTGTTGCTAATTGCGGAGTCGGAATTTTTCTATCGCTTGGCAATCCTCTTAGACAGGCCAATGGCGCCAGAGGGACAAACCAGTCGGCAGAGGTGGCAACCCACGCATTTCGCTCCATTGATCTGTGGCATGCGGTCGTCGCCAAAAGTGATGGCCTGATGGCCTCCGTCTTGGCAAGACACATAGCAACGGCCACATCCGATGCACACACCACGGTCAATCTTGGGATAGACCATCGTCTCACGGTCGAGCTCTGATGGCGGCACGAAATTAGGCAGTTCCAAGCCCACCAACTCTTCCACCTTGTTGTAGCCATGCTCTTTCATGAAGGTCTGCAAGCCCAGCTTGAGGTCGTCGATAATGCGATTGCCATATTGCATCACTGCCGTGCATACCTGTACGTTGCGACAGCCCAGCATGATGAAGTCGAGGGCATCGGTCCATGTCTCTATACCGCCTATGCCGCTCAATTCCAATCCCTTCATAATCTTATTCTTGGCCATGTCGTGGATGAATCGCAGGGCAATGGGCTTCACGGCTCTTCCAGAATAGCCTGAAATGGTTTTCTTGCCGTTTACCATTGCTTTGCGCGACATCGTGATGCTCTTGATGGTGTTGATGGCTGAAACGGCATCGGCCCCAGCGAAATAGGCACCCATAGCAGGATGGTTGATGTTGGTGATGTTGGGAGTCATCTTCGGGATGACTGGAATGTGCACATTCTGTTTCACATAAGTGGTATAGCAGGCCACTAATTCGGTGTCTTGTCCCACATCGCTGCCTGTGCCTGCCAGACGCATCTGCGGACACGAGAAATTCAGCTCAACGGCATCGCAGCCAGCCTCTTCAGCCAGCTTTGCCAGTTCAATCCATTCTTCCTCATATTTACCCATGATGGAGGCGATAACCACCTTTGTGGGGAAGTCCTTCTTCAAGCGACGCATAATCTCAAGGTCTTCAGTGTAAACATGTTCCGACAATTGCTCCATGTTGCGGAAACCTATGAATGACGTGAGTTTCTTGCCCACCGCATCGAATCGTGGCGACACCTCTTGGATATCCATCTTGCAGATGGTCTTGTAGAACACGCCTGCCCATCCTGCCTTGAAGGCACGGGCAATCATATCGTAGTTGGTACTCACGGCAGATGAAGCCAAGAAGAAAGGGCTCTCGCAAGGGATGCCACAGAAAGTGATGCCCAAATCTGGTAAAGTGTCAGGTTCCTCATATCCAAGCACTTCTACTGCCTTTAATAGCTCTCTGATGCGCAAAGGTTGGTCGTAATGGATGCAAGCTTTCTCAGCTGCCAGCAAGTCGGCTTCAGAGCAGTCTTTCAACCAACGCAAGGCATTCTTCTCATTATCAAAACGTATGGCTTGGATAGCTCTGGCTGGGTCGCCCTTTTTGCAAGCTTTTGTACAGGGGGCATTTTCGCATAACAAGCATCGTGCCGCTTCTTCGTGGATATGTATCATGCTATGATTTATTATGGTTCTGATACAAAGATATAAATATTTATTTGATATTTCAAAAAGTTGCCCTATCTTTGCACCCGATTTTGAGAATTCTATTATAAATAAGGTAAAATGAAAAAGTTGTTTTTAATGATGGCAGTCGTAATGACTGCATTGTTGGTGGCTTGTTCCGGCAACAAGAAAGCAAATGAAGAAAATGCAGCTGCCGATGAGGCAACTGAGGCATCCACCATCCGCATCAACTGCATGTTGACCGTAGATGCTGCTAATCGTGACAAGGCTATTGATCTGTGCAAACAATTGGTAGCTGCTTCCTTAGGTGACGAGGGTGTGATTGACTATGATGTGCTAGAGAGCGCAACTCGTCCTAATAAACTGATGATTTTTGAGACTTGGAAGGACCAGGCTTCACTCGACAAGCATTCTGCTTCTGTGCACTTCACTACTTTGGTGCCTCAGATTCAGCAGCTCGGTAATCTGGAAATCAAACAGATGGAACTGAAGAAAGACCCACAGCTGGATCCTGAGAAACCTTTCCGCTTCAATATCATGATGACCACCAAGTCAGGTCAGCGTGATGCACTGATCAGTCAGGTAAAGGGCTTGATTGAGGCTACCCTGAAGAATGATGCAGGCAACATCGACTATGACTATTTCAATAGCCTTACTCGTGCCGACAAGACCATGTTGCTGGAAATCTGGGAGAACCAGGCTTCTTTGGATGGCCACTTGAAGGCTCCTCACTTTACCAGTCGCCCTGATACCAAAGACCTGATGGCTGGCGATTCTGAGTTCGCCCGCATGGCTGAGTAAAAAGCTATGATTTCAGTAGATAACCTAAAAGTAGAGTTCAACGCCACACCCTTGTTCGAGGATGTGGGGTTTGTCATTAACCGCAAGGACCGCATTGCCCTTGTGGGTAAGAACGGTGCTGGCAAATCGACCCTGCTGAAGATATTGGCTGGCTTGCAAACGCCCACCGAAGGGCATGTGTCTGTGCCGCACGATTGTACAATAGGTTATCTGCCACAGGTGATGGTGCTCAGCGATGAGCATACCGTGATGCAAGAAGCAGAGAAGGCGTTCGATAATATCAAACAGATGAAGGCCAGATTGGATGAAATCAACCAAATGCTGGCTGAACGCACTGATTATGAGAGCGAATCTTATCTGCAACTCATAGAGGAATTCACACACTTGGATGAGCGATTCAACATGATGGGTGGTACTAACTATCACGCTGAGATTGAACGAACACTGCAAGGATTGGGCTTTGAACAATCAGACTTCAACAGACCTACCAAAGAGTTTTCTGGTGGTTGGCGCATGCGTATTGAGTTGGCCAAACTCTTGTTGCGTCATCCTGATGTGCTGTTGCTCGATGAGCCTACCAACCACCTTGATATCGAGAGTATTGAGTGGCTGGAAAACTTCCTCGCCACCAAAGCCAATGCTGTGATGCTGGTGAGCCACGACCGTGCTTTTCTGAATAACGTAACTACTCGCACCATCGAGATTTCATGCCGTCATATTTATGACTATAAGGTGAAGTATGATGAGTTTGTAACGCTTCGCCAAGAACGCCGTGAGCAACAGATGCGTGCCTACCAGAATCAGCAGAAGATGATTCAAGACACTACCGACTTTATTGAGCGCTTCAGATACAAGGCAACGAAAGCCGTTCAAGTGCAAAGCCGTATCAAGATGCTGGAGAAGGTGGTACCCATTGAGGTGGACGAAGTGGACAACTCCACACTGAGGTTGAAGTTTACGTGCTCCGACAGAAGTGGCAGCTATCCAGTTATCTGCGATGAGGTGGGCAAGGCCTTTGGGCAGCATCAGGTGTTCGACCACGTGAATCTCACCATCAGCCGAGGCGACAAGGTGGCTTTTGTGGGCAGGAATGGCGAGGGCAAAACAACACTGGTGCGTTGCATCATGCAGCAAATCAATGATTATACGGGCAAACTCACGTTAGGTCACAATATCAAGATAGGCTATTTTGCACAGAATCAGGCGCAGTTGCTCGACGAAAACCTCACCGTATTTCAGACCATTGACAATGTGGCAACTGGCGATATGCGCCTCAAAGTACGCGACTTGCTGGGGGCATTCATGTTTGGAGGTGAGGACATCGACAAGAAGGTGAAAGTGCTCAGTGGTGGTGAGCGTACTCGCTTGGCAATGATAAGGTTACTGCTGCAACCCGTGAATTTCCTGATTCTCGATGAGCCTACCAACCACCTCGATATGCGTTCGAAAGATGTGCTCAAGGAAGCCATCCGCCAGTTTGAAGGAACAGTGATTGTGGTGAGCCACGATCGCGATTTCCTCGATGGCTTGGTGCAGAAAGTGTATGAGTTTGGTGGTGGCAAGGTGAAAGAGCATCTGGGTGGTATTTACGACTTCTTGCGCGATAAGCATGAACAGCTGATGCGACAAGGGGCTGACGTCAATGTGAATGAGCGAGGCATCGATGCTTTGTTTGCTAACAAGGCACAGAAGAAGGAACTGGCTGATGAAGCACCTAAACAGCCTAAAGCAGGCGCATTGAGCTATGCTGAACAGAAGGAGTTTAACAAGAAACTCAAGAAGGCCGAACGTATGGTGGAAAATTGCGAGTTGACCATCAGTGAAACCGAATCGGCTATCTCCATACTGGAAGCTCAGATGGCTACCCCCGAGGGTGCAGCTGATATGAGCCTCTATGAGCGACATCAAAAACTCAAACAAGCATTAGATAAGGCAATGGAAGAATGGGAAGTTGCCTCAGAAGAATTGGAAAATCTTAAACAACAATAAAAGAGATGAAAAAACTTATGACAATCGCAGCTTGCTGTCTGATGGCAGCATCATGCAACCAGCAACCAGAACAGACTTCTGGCTTGCATTTGGAGAACTTGGACACTACCGCCAAACCAGGCACTGATTTCTATCAGTTTGCTACTGGTGGTTGGCAGAAATCTAACCCTCTGCCTGCAGAGTATTCTCGCTTTGGCTCATTCGACCAGTTGAGAGAAACTAACCAGAAGCGCATCAACGAACTGGTAGAGGCTTTGGCTAGCCAGGAGAACCCTGCTGGTTCTGTGGCTCAGAAGGTGGGCGACCTCTACAATATGGCGATGGATAGTGTAAAGCGTAATGCTGATGGCTATGAACCCGTTAAGGCTGACCTGGCCGAAGTGGCTGCTATCAAGAACGTACACGATGTGTATGCTTTGTTGCCTAAAATGACTATGAATGGAGCAGACGCTTATTTCGGTATCTATGTGGGTGCTGACGAAAAGAACAGTATGGAGAATGCCGTACAGATGAGTCAGGGTGGTTTGACAATGGGCATCCGTGACTACTATCTGGAAGAAGATGAGGCTACTACCAAAATTCGCGAGGCTTTTAAGGAGCATGTAGTGAAGATGTTCAAACTGTTTGGCTATAGCGATGCTGATGCTCAGAAGGGTCGCGACGTAGTGATGGAAGTAGAGACTCGTCTGGCTAAGGCTTTCCGTAGTCGTGTAGAACTGCGTGACCCTGAGTCTAACTACAACAAGATGAGCATGGAGCAGTTGAAGAACGACTATCCTTCATTCGAGTGGGATACCTACCTCAATGGTATGGGCCTGAAGGATGTGAAGGAAATCATCGTTGGACAGCCAAACTCACTGAAGGAGAGTGCCGATGTGATTGCTTCTCTGCCTATTGACAAACAGCGTATCTACTTGCAGTGGAAGGTGATAGATGCTTCAGCTGATGCATTGAGCGATGAGATTGAGGCACAGAACTTTGACTTCTATAGCCGTACCATGAGTGGTGTGCAAGAGCAACAGCCTCGTTGGAAGCGCGCCGTTAATGTGGTTGGCGGTGTGTTGGGTGAAGCCGTTGGTCAGATGTATGTAGAGAAATATTTCCCTGCAGAGGCTAAGGCTCGTATGATTGAGTTGGTGGGCAACTTGCAGAAGGCACTGGGCGAGCGTATTGCTGGTCTTGACTGGATGAGCGATGCCACCAAGGCTAAGGCACAAGAGAAGCTTTCTACTTTTACCGTAAAGATTGGCTATCCTGACAAGTGGAAGGACTATTCTACATTGGATATCAAGAATGATTCTTATTACGAAAACATGAAGCGTGCAGCTCAGTGGGCTTATGCTGATATGGTTTCTCGCTATGGTAAGCCAGTAGATCGCACCGAGTGGCTGATGACTCCTCAGACTGTGAATGCATACTACAACCCAACAACCAACGAGATTTGCTTCCCTGCTGGTATTCTGCAGTATCCGTTCTTCGATATGGAGGCTGATGATGCCTTCAACTATGGTGCCATCGGCGTAGTGATTGGTCATGAGATGACTCACGGATTTGATGACCAAGGTCGTCAGTATGACAAGGACGGTAACCTGAAAGACTGGTGGGCTGAAGAAGATGCTGAGAAGTTCAAGGAACGTGCTCAGGTAATCATTGATTTCTACGACAATATCGAGGTGCTTCCTGGCGTTCATGCCAATGGTAGTCTGACTCAAGGTGAGAACATTGCCGATCATGGTGGCTTGAAGATTGCTTATCAGGCATTCAAGAATGCTACCAAGGACAACCCTCTGCCAGTTAAGGACGGCTATACTCCTGAGCAGCGTTTCTACATTGCTTATGCTACCGTTTGGGGTCAGAACATCCGTGATGAGGAAATCCAGAGACTTACCAAGATTGATCCTCATGCATTGGGTAAGTGGCGTGTAAATGGTACTATGCCTCAGTTGGATACTTGGTATGAAGCATTCAATATTACTGAAAACGACCCAATGTACATCGCTCCAGAGAAGCGCGTGAACGTGTGGTAAATCATTATATGATTTAAAATAGCAGTGCCTCCCTTTTATTAGGGAGGCATTTTTTTTGCACTATTTATAGGTATAGTTATGCCCTTTCTCAAATTTTATTTGTAATTTTGCAACCTAATATTGTCATTTGAAATTAATAACTTAAAAAATATTGCGACTATGGCAGACGCTAAGAGAATCAAGACAGCTTTGATTTCTGTCTATCACAAAGAAGGTTTGGATGAAATTATTACCAAACTGGCCGAAGAAGGTGTACAGTTCTTGTCAACAGGTGGTACACGTCAGTTTATCGAAGGCTTAGGCTTTGCTTGTCAGGCAGTGGAAGACCTTACCACTTATCCAAGTATTCTGGGTGGCCGAGTAAAGACTTTGCATCCCAAAGTGTTTGGAGGTATTCTGGGACGCCGTGATGTGGAGCAGGATATTGAGCAAATGAAACAGTACGAAATTCCAGAGATTGATTTGGTGATTGTTGACCTCTATCCTTTCGAAGCTACTGTAGCTAGCGGGGCAGAACCACAGCAGATTATTGAGAAGATTGATATAGGTGGTATCAGCCTTATCAGGGCTGCCGCTAAAAACTATAAAGACGTGGTGATTGTAGCAAGTCAGGCACAATATGCTACATTGAAAGACATCCTCATGGAGAATGGCGCACAGACCACACTCGAGGAGCGACGTCTGTTGGCAAGAGACGCCTTTGGTGTAAGCAGCCATTACGACAGTGCTATCTTCAACTGGTTTGATGGTGGCGAGGGCTCTGCTTTCCGTGAGACACAGGATGTGCGCAAAGTGTTGCGCTATGGTGAAAATCCTCATCAGAAGGGCTACTTCTATGGCAATCTCGATGAGATGTTCGACCAGATTCATGGTAAGGAAATCAGTTATAACAACTTGCAGGATATCCATGCTGCTGTTGAGTTGATTGATGAGTTCAAAGATGAAACTGCTTTTGCTATTCTGAAGCATAATAATGCGTGCGGTTTAGCTGTTCGCGAGACGGTATCAGAGGCTTGGAAGGATGCGTTGGCTTGTGATCCTGTATCAGCTTTCGGTGGTGTACTTATCACTAATGCTGTGGTGGACAAGGCTGCTGCAGAAGAAATAGACAAGATTTTCTTTGAGGTAATCATTGCTCCAGACTATGATGTTGAGGCATTGGAAGTGTTAGGTCACAAGAAGAATCGCATCATCTTGGTAAGAAAGCCTTTGGAAATGCGTAATACTCAGTTCCGCTCTATGCTGAATGGTGTATTGGTGCAGGAACGCGATCTTAAAAACGAAACTGCAGATGACTGCCATTTCGTAACAGATAAGCAAGCTACAGCAGAGGAAATCAACGATATGTTGTTTGCCAACAAGGTGGTGAAACAGAGTAAGAGCAACGCTATTGTTTTGGCCAAGAATGGTCAGCTGTTGGCAAGTGGAGTAGGCCAGACAAGCCGTGTGGATGCCTTGAAGCAAGCTATTGAGAAAGCAAAAGGCTTTGGATTTGACCTGCATGGAGCAGTGATGGCAAGCGATGCTTTCTTCCCCTTCAGTGACTGTGTTACCTTAGCTGCAGATGAGGGCGTTACAGCTATCATACAGCCTGGTGGCAGTATTCGTGATCAGGAAAGCGTGGATGTTTGCAACCAGCGTGGCGTTGCAATGGCTATGACAGGCTTCCGTCATTTTAAACATTGATTTAATAATTAAACGAAATGGGATTATTCTCTTTTACTCAAGAAATAGCGGTCGATTTGGGTACCGCGAATACGATTATCTCTACTGATGGTAAGATTGTAGTAGATGAGCCTTCTGTTGTGGCCCTCGACGGAACCACAGGCAAGATGATTGCCGTAGGTGAGAAAGCAAAGATGATGTATGAGAAATCTAATGCAAGCATAAAGACCATACGTCCTTTGAAAGATGGTGTGATAGCCGATTTCAACGCCTGCGAGCAAATGATTCGTGGATTGATTAAGATGTGCCCCAGAAAACGCAGATGGTTTTCTCCTTCATTGAGAATGGTGATTGGCGTACCTAGTGGCTCGACCGAGGTTGAGTTGCGTGCTGTACGTGACTCGGCTGAACATGCTGGTGGCAGGGATGTCTATCTGGTGTTTGAGCCTATGGCTGCTGCCATTGGTATTGGCATTGATGTTACTCAGCCTGAAGGCAATATGGTGGTTGACATCGGTGGTGGTACTACCGAAATTGCCGTAATCTCTTTAGGGGGTATTGTAAGCAACAACTCCATTAAGATGGCAGGTGATGATTTGACAGCTGACATTCAGGAATATATGAGCCGACAGCATAACGTCAAGGTCTCTGAGCGAATGGCAGAGCGTATCAAAATTAACGTAGGCGCAGCTCTGACCGAACTAGGTGAAGATGCCCCTGATGACTATGTTGTTCACGGTCCTAATCGTATTACAGCACTCCCAATGGAGGTGCCTGTATGCTATCAGGAAGTGGCACATTGCTTGGAAAAGACGGTTATCAAAATTGAGACTGCCATTTTGAGTGCTCTTGAAAACACACCTCCAGAGCTTTATGCTGATATCGTACACAATGGTATTTATTTAGCTGGTGGCGGTGCTTTGCTTCGTGGTCTTGACAAGCGTTTGACAGACAAGATTAATATTCCGTTCCATATTGCTGAAGATCCTTTGCATTGCGTAGCTAAAGGTACTGCTATAGCATTAAAGAATGTTGAGAGATATTCCTTCCTGATGAGATAATCAAGGAGAGTCGTAGATGAGACGGTTGCTGGACTTTCTGATCAAGCATAACCATTGGTTAGTGTTCGTTTTGCTGGAGACCGTGTGCATGATTATGCTGTTCAACTCGAATGGCTATCAGAGCAGTGTGGTTTTCTCTTCAGTCAACGAAGCAACTGGGCATATACTTGAAATAGGGAACCAGATAAATGGCTATTTTGCTTTGCGAAGTACCAATGAAGACCTTCTGCAACGCAATACTAGGCTAGAACAGCGTGTGGCTTATCTGGAGAAGACATTGAAACAACGCTTGAACGATTCAATTGCCTATGAAAGTCTTAGCAGTTTAGCTGATTCTACTTATCTGGCATTCCCTGCAATGGTAATCGGCAATAGTTTGCATCATCCAGATAACTACATCACCCTAGATAAAGGAGAACGTTCAGGCATCAAACCCGAAATGGGAGTGGTAGGTGCGAAAGGAGTAGCAGGTATTGTGTATAAGGTAACGAGCAGTTATTCATTGGTTATCTCACTACTGAATAGTAAGAGTAATTTAAGTTGTAAGATAGCTGGTAGTGATTACTTCGGTTACTTGAAATGGGAAGGTGGAGATCCACGTTATGCGTATTTGAAAGATTTGCCCCGTCATGCTGAGTTCAACCTAGGAGATTCTGTGGTAACAAGTGGGTATAGCACTGTGTTCCCAGAGGGAGTAATGGTGGGGACGGTAGATGATATGGCTGATTCTAATGATGGATTGTCTTACCTTTTGAAGATAAAGTTGGCTACTGACTTTGGTAGTATCTCACAAGTGAGAGTGATTGCCAGAGAAGGACAGGAGGAGTTGAAGGATTTGGAAGTGGCTAATGACTCAGAACAGTAGGCATACATAAAATAAAACAGGCTTTTATGATTTCTGTTGTGGTAAATAAGATATTGTGGTTTGTGGGATTAGTTTTACTACAGGTCCTGTTATTCGATAAGATGACGCTTGCTGGTATTGCTACACCTTTGCCATATATTTATTTGCTTATGACCTGGAATCGTGATGGTACTCGTTGGGTACTTTTGCTGGTCGGTTTTATCTTAGGTTTTATTATTGATTCTTTTAGCAATCTGCCAGGTATCAATGCTGCTGCCTGTGTGCTCTTGGCAATGTTGCAGCCTTTATATCTGAATATTTTCATCCCTAGGGAATTACAAGATGAGCGTTCATTGGTACCATCTGTCTCAACATTGAGGTGGGATGGTTTTCTGAAGTACGCATTTTTCTGTATCTTGACTCACCATATTATTGTTGTGTTGCTCGAGTTCTTTTCGATGAATGATATAGGTGGTATGTTGATGCGACTAGTTGGGTGCACTCTGCTGACATTGGTCTTTATAGTCATCTTCGAACTTTTAGGGAGAAAGAAAAGAGTTTGACCCTTTTTCTTACGTAAATTATAGTGTGAGCAATGACGAAGAATACGTTAGAAAATAGGAAATATGTAGTTGCACTGGCCGCTTTGGTCGTGGTGGTTATCTTTGTGATTCGTCTGTTTTTTTTACAGATATTATCTGATGATTATAAGCAGAATGCCGATAGTAATGCTTTCTTGAATAAGATTCAGTATCCGTCTCGTGGTGCCATCTATGATCGTAATGGCAAATTGCTCGTATACAATCAACCTTCTTATGATATAACTTTTATACCACGAGAGGTGACCACTCTGGATACGTTAGATTTCTGCCGAACTTTGGGTATAGACAAGAGTCAGTTCTTAAAACGCATGGCCGATGTGAAAAACCGTAGGATGAATCCCGGTTATTCAGTATATACCAATCAGGTTTTCATGCGCCAGTTATCTGCTGAAGAATGTGGTGTGTTTCAAGAGAAGCTCTTTAAATTCCCCGGATTTTATATTCAACGGAGGACTGAACGGCAATATTCATATAACGCTGCTGGTCATGCTTTGGGTGATATTGGCGAAATCTCTGCTCGAGAGTTGGAGAACGATGACTATTACATCAGAGGAGACTTTATTGGGAAACAAGGCATAGAAAGATCCTACGAGAAATACCTCAGAGGAGAAAAAGGTGTTGAGGTTTTGTTACGTGATGCTCATGGCCGCATTCAAGGCCACTATATGGATGGCGCTATGGACAGACCAGCTGTACCAGGGAAGAACTTAAAACTTGGTTTGGATATCGACCTGCAAATGTTGGGAGAGCGACTCATGCAAGGAAAGATAGGTGCTATAGTAGCTATTGAACCTTCTACAGGTGAGATTCTTTGTATGGTATCTTCTCCTACATTCGACCCCAGTTTGTTGATAGGACGCAAACGTAGTGGCAATCATCAAATACTGATGCAAGATTCCCGCAAGCCGTTAATTAATCGCGCTATACAAGGTACCTATCCTCCTGGTTCTACCTTTAAGACTGCTCAAGCTTTGACTTTCTTGCAGGAAGATATTATACAAGAGGAGTCTCCTACATTCCCTTGTGGTCATGGTTTCAACTTTAGGAACTTGCATGTGGGATGTCACGGTCATGCATCACCTATTTCGTTGATTCCTGCCATCGCAACCTCTTGTAACTCCTATTTCTGTTGGGGATTGTTTAGAATGTTTGGTGATAAAAAATATGGCTCCTCCCAGAATGCTATTACTGTTTGGAAAGATCACATGGTATCGCAGGGATTTGGATACCGACTAGGAACTGACTTGCCGGGTGAACAGCGAGGACTGATTCCTAATGCCCAGTTCTATGATAAAGCATATAAGGGCTCATGGAATGGTTTGACTGTGATTAGTATTGCTATAGGGCAAGGGGAGATTCTAGCTACTCCATTGCAAATAGCAAATCTAGGTGCAACAATAGCGAATCGCGGACATTTTATTACACCACATATTGTCAGTGAGATTGAAGATAACCAATTGGATAGTATTTATCTGGTACCCCGTAAGACTACAATCGATCGTCGTTATTACGAGGAAGTAGTGGATGGTATGCGTCATGCGGTCATTGGAAGCAATGCAGGTGCCACCTGTCGTGCCTTAGCCAATTTGTTGCCAGGAGTAGAGGTGTGTGGTAAAACAGGAACGGCGCAAAATCGTGGTAAGGACCATTCGGTGTTTATGGGCTTTGCCCCTATGAATGATCCCAAGATTGCTATTGCTGTTTATGTAGAGAATGGTGGATTCGGTGCCACCTATGGTGTGCCTATCGGTGGCATTATGATGGATCAGTACTTGCATGGTCATTTGTCACCAGCCAACGAAATCTTAGCTGAGCAGTTTGCCAATAGAGAGATTTACTATGGCGATGAAAAGAGATAACTTCAGAGTTAGTTTAGAGTAATGTAAATACAATGGTTAACGGTCAATGGGTATCAGTCAGCGGAAGTAGGTCAATCTGGAAGAGGGTTGACTGGTTTACTATTGTGCTATATCTGATACTGATAGTTGTGGGTTGGTTAACTGTATGTGGTGCCAGTTACAGCTTTGATAATGCTGACTTCTTTGATTTCTCTACCCGTGCTGGAAAACAATTTGTATGGATATGTTGCTCATTCGGTATTGGCTTTGTCTTGATGATGTTGGATGATGACCTCTACGATATGTTCTCCTATCTGATATATGCAGCATTGATTGTGTTGCTTATCATTACTTTAGTCATAGCACCTGAAACAAAAGGCTCACGCTCTTGGCTGAACTTTGGCCCTGTTAGCTTACAACCTGCTGAGTTTGCCAAGTTTGCTACAGCATTGGCCTTATCCAAGTTCATGAGTGAATATGGCTTCACAATAAAAAGTTGGAAGAATGCAGCCATTATAGCAGCTATTATACTGGTGCCTATGGCAATTATTGTACTACAGCAGGAAACTGGTTCTGCTTTGGTGTATGCTTCCTTCTTTTTGGTGCTTTATCGTATGGGGATGACTGGCTCTATCTTGTTTTCAGGTATAGCAGCTACTATCTTCTTTGTGGTGGGTATTCGTTTCAATGATAGTATCATCGAAGGGACGACATCTACAATAGGCATTTTTGCCGTCTTGTTGCTAATACAGTTTTTTGTCTGTGCGTTATTGGTGGTTTATCTCCAGAAGTGGAAATTGGCTTGCAGGTTGTTTGGAGGGTCTTTGCTGTTGATACTTTTGGCATACTTATTCTCCAGGTTTGTGCTACAATTTGATATTATATATGTGGAGTGGGGCATTTTGGTGACTACTGTGCTTTATTTACTCTTCCTATATTTGAGAGACAGGAAATATACCTTCTTGCTGATAGCATTGTTCGCTGTGTTATCTGTCTCATTCCTATACGCCAGTAGTTATTTGTTCAATCACTTCAAACCCTATCAGCAGGCTCGTATTCAAGTCGCATTAGGCATGAAGGAAGATTTATCTGGTGTGGGGTATAATGTAAACCAGTCAAAGATTGCCATTGGTTCAGGTGGCCTCTTTGGTAAGGGTTTCTTGAACGGTACACAAACAAAATTGAAATATGTGCCAGAGCAAGATACTGACTTTATATTCTGTACTATTGGCGAGGAACAAGGCTTTGTGGGAGCTACATGCATATTGACACTTTTCTTGCTGTTGATTTTAAGATTGATTGTGTTGTCAGAGAGACAATCTTCGATATTTGGACTTGTTTATGGCTATTGTGTGTTGAGCATCTTACTCTTCCACCTATTTGTCAACATTGGTATGGTATTGGGTATTACTCCTGTAATAGGCATTCCCTTGCCATTCTTCAGTTATGGTGGGTCATCGCTTTGGGGATTTACCATCTTGTTATTTATCTTCCTGCGAATAGATGCTGGTAGGAAGGACAGAAACCTCAATGCCTAAGTCGTGTATCCCAGGTAAAATACTATCACCCATCGCCTGAATGATGCTGATGTGCCAATCACCCCTGATAGATGGCGGTAACAGTGTTTCTCCCAAATTCAAATGATATAACCCTCCTTGTCCTCTACTGATCCAATTACCTTCTTCATCTATAAGATTTACGCTAAAGGACTCCTTCTTTGTATATAGAGAGTCGGGGGATAATACCAGAAGATTTATACTTAGGTTTTTATAAGGGTAATGAGCGGTATGGCGTAGCTGTATGGTTAATTGGTGATTATGCAAAGAATCCGTCAAAGGAACATCTAGTTTTATTGTGTCAGAAAGCGACCATCGTTGATTGTTAATATGGCGAAACTGATGATAACGTGTTTGGCTATTGCATGCAGTCAATAGCCAGCACATTATCATATAATATACAAAAGCTTTGAATAAACGATAATTCATGTTTATCATTGCTTGTCAGTATGCTTGTTCTTTTTGTCTGTGAGCCCTCTGCCTCTTTCTCCACTCTGCTCTTGTTCATGTCTTGGCTGCTTGGAACTGCTCTGCATTTCAACATTATCTTGGCTTTTTGGGTTGTTATGCGACTTTGTCTTGTCTCCGTTTTTTTTCTTCTTTTTCTTCTTTGCACGATCAAAACGAGTGAGGCTTTCTTGCTCAACAAGATCTACAGGTTTAGATGTTGCCTGTTTAATGTCATCTTCCAAGAGGCTATTGGGCTTTACTCCCCTTTTATTCATGCCAATAATATCGAAAGCTCGCTTACAACTGATAGTCACTGCATTTGACAGACTCTGTTTGTCAGACGAGTAGGTAATCAGGTTAGCCAGTATGTCAGCTTTGAAATAAAACCATTCACCTTCCATCGTGAATAAAGATATTTCTTTAGAGGGAAGACGCTTCTGGCTCTCTACATAGCTGTCAATCTCATAGTTTAGACAGCATTTAAGTTTAGCACACTGTCCAGCCAACTTTTGAGGATTCAGGGAAATGTCTTGAATACGCGCCGCACCAGTTGATACGCTTACAAATGATGTCATCCAGGTGGCACAGCACAATTCTCTACCACAAGGCCCAATCCCGCCTATTCTTCCAGCTTCCTGGCGAGCGCCAATCTGCTTCATCTCGATGCGTACATGGAAAGCTTCTGCTAGCACTTTTATAAGTTGGCGAAAGTCCACACGTTCATCTGCAATATAATAAAAAATGGCCTTATTACCGTCGCCTTGATACTCTACGTCACCAATCTTCATTTGCAGTTCTAAATCGAGCGCAATCTGTCGAGACTCAATCATGGTCTTATGTTCACGAGCTTTGGCTTCATAATACTTCTCCATGTCAGTTTGTCGCGCTTTGCGATACACCCTTTTGATGTCTGCTTCCGAACGGATGTTAGCTTTTTTCATCTGCAAAGGAACAAGACGCCCTGTAAGAGTTATCACCCCGATATCATGCCCAGGTGAGGCCTCTACTGCGACAATATCGCCTTTCTGCAACTGCAGACCATTAGAGTTGCGATAATATCCCTTTCGGGTATTCTTGAACTGCACCTCTACATATTGGCTCTCCAAGTCATTACCAGGGATATCGGCCAACCAGTCGTATGTATTGAGTTGATGATCCTGTCGTCCTATACCTTTGCAACACAGCCCTTGAGGTCTTCTATTTGTATTATAAAACAGCTCTTCCATATATTTATATATTGTCAATGGTTCTTTATTAATACTGTTAGTTGTAATATTAAGTCAAAAAACACCATCTTGGCATTTACGTTTTGTTCAATATGTATTTGGGCTTCTTGTAACTCTTTCATGATTCCCATGGCGTTCTTCTCGCTTACAAATGGGGCAAATTTGCTAGTAAATTGTTGTTCCTCCATGTTCATGTAGTTCAGCTCAGGCCTATGCAGGTTAGCAGTAAAACTTTCTCTGATCATTCGCTGAGCATACTGTAAGAAATCTTTCTGACGCTCCCTTCCTGATTCTGACATCTCGTCACTCCATGCCTTCATCTCTTTTACTTTGCGGCTCCAAGCCAGTCTCATCAGAGAGGTGAAAGATTGAAAAAGTGCAGAAGTACCATTATCGACTGTCACTGCTTCTAATGCTTTCGAATAATTGCCATTAGCCTGATGAACTATTGGTTGTATATCTTCCAATTTAATACCCATACGTTGGTGAATGGCCATGCTGATTTTCTCATCCTTGAGACGTGGCATTCTGATGCGTTGCACACGGCTCAGGATAGTGCCCAGCATTTTTTGTGGCTCCTCGCTAACCAAGATAAAGATAGTTTGTGTGGGAGGTTCTTCTAATAATTTTAACATTTTGTTAGCGCCATCCTCCTTCATTTTTTCAGGTAGCCAGATGATTACTATTCGCCATCCTCCTTGAACAGATTTCAAATTAAGTTTCCGTTGTATGATGTCGCTTTCACGAGAATAGATGATGGGCTGTGAGTTTTCTACTTCCATCTGCTGTAACCAATCGGTGTAAGTAAAATATGGATTTCTTAGCAACATTTCTCTCCATACTGGCATCCAATCGTCACATACTTCTTTCTTGCGGACTTTGTTAGCCACAATAGGGAATATGAAATGCACATCAGGATGTGCCAATTGTTCCCATTGGCGACATGATATGCATGTACCACAAACAGAATTGCTACCTTTAGATGGCTCGTCGAACATCGATGATTGCCCATCTGTTTTGTGTTTTCCTGTGCAGCAAAGATATTGGGCCAATGCCAATGCCATTGGCATCTTGCCGCACCCTTCAGGGCCGGTAAGAAGCAGGGCGTGAGGTAATCTACCTCTATCAGCTTCGCTCATCAAGATGTTCTTTACCTCTTCTTGTCCTATGATATCTTCGAACTTCATGAAAACACGACAATTATAAATTGACTAAAAAATCCTCTTTGCGATTTCTTTGACGCTATCTGTTGCTCCCAAGGCATAAAAGTGTAGACTTGGAACGCCTGCCTTTATCAAATCCTTGCATTGCTGTACACCCCATTCAATTCCTAATTGTTTCATCTCATCATCAGTGTGTAACTTCAAAGCCTCGCTTACTAATTCTTTTGGTAGATCCACCTTGAAGGTTTTAGGAATCACTGTCAATTGACTTAGCTTGCTCATGGGTTTGATACCTGGGATGATGGGAATAGTCACTCCAGCTTCACGAGCCATTTTTAAGAAATTGAAATACTTTGAGTTGTCATAAAATAATTGGGTGACGGCATATTGTGCTCCTGCTTCCTGTTTCTGCTTAAGCCAATAGATGTCACGCTCCATGTTGGGGGCCTCTTCGTGTTTTTCTGGATAGCAAGCTACACCAAAATTGAAAGGTGTTTTGGTTACTAGCATTTGACTTCCATCCACAAAAATACCCTTGTTGAAGTCTTGTATTTGATAGGCTAAATCCAGAGCATGGGCATTGCCCTTCTTTTCGGGAGTGAAGGTCTTCTCGTCTGGAGCCTTGTCGCCACGTAGCACCAGCAGGTCGTAGATTCCTAGAAATTGCAAATCAAGCAATTCATATTCTGTATCCTCACGAGTGAATCCACTGCACAGCACATGAGGAACCACAGATATATCATATTTATTCTTGATGGCAGCAGCTACAGCTACTGATCCTGGGCGGCGACGCAAACGCTGCCTGGTGTATGTCCCATTGCCCATGTCTTTGAATACATACTCGCTTCTATGGTCTGTGATGTTGATGTAAGCAGGTTCAAATTCCCATAGTGTATCTATGGCGTCATAGAGTTTGTCTATGTTATTACCTTTCAGTGGAGGCAATAACTCAAACGAAAATGCCGTCCTGCCACGTTGCCCTATTTTGTCAATTACACTCATACACATAATGCTTTATATTCTTTCTTGGCTAGAGGGATAATTGTGTCAAGTCATCTAATTTTCTATCCCCTTTTATACTGCTTGACTTTAAGTTTAAGCTGTTTACTTAGCCTTGGTGTACTGTAAGTTGTGGGAATGGGAAGTTGATGCCTTCCTTGTTGAAGATTGCATATATACGACGATTCATCTCGAAAATCATATAGTAGTCTTCATTTTTTACCCAAGCTCGAATAACAATATTCACTTTACTGTCGGCCATTTCTTTCAGAATAACGTAGGGAGCGGGATCTTGTAGGATACGAGGCTCTTCGTTAAACATCTTCAACAATACAGCTTCCACTCTATCGAAGTTTTCACCGTATTCCACACCAACTACCCATTCCATACGGCGAATAGGGTTGACACTGTAATTAATAATGCTACCACTACTGAGTACTCCATTAGGGATAAACACTTCTTTATTGTCGGTGCCAGTAATAATAGTATGGAAAATCTGTATTGCTTTTACTGTGCCAAATTGTCCTTGTGCCTCAATAAAGTCTCCCACCTTAAATGGTTTCAGTAATAAGATGATGAGGCCTCCTGCGAGGTTGTTCAAGTTGCCACTCATTGCCATACCTATGGCAACGCCGGCTGACGCTAGCAAAGCAGCAAATGAGGTTGTTTCTACGCCAAGGCGCGCAGCTATGGCGATAATCAACAGGATAGTGAGGGCAATATTAACGAAACTAAGTAGGAAAGTTTTTACACTGGCTTCCACCTTGCGGTTTTCTAGTACATTTCGTGTCAGCCGCATTACCAGTTTTATCAGATAGCGTCCCACAACATATATCACAATGGCTCCCAGTATATTCCAACCGGCATTTACACCCCATGTGATCATGTTGTCCATTATTGTTTCTATTTGGCTCATTTTTTAGTTCTAATTATTTGTCTGCAAAGATAATGAAAAATTAAAATAAAAGCATTAACTTTGCCCGCGATTTCGTAAGGGGTGCCTTAAAATGACGGGCTGAGATCATACCCATTAAACCTGATGCAGGTAATGCTGCCGTAGGGAATACAGGATGGAGCTATCCCCTTTTTAGTGTTTACCTTAAAAAGGACAGAATCATGGAAAAAAGAAAGATGTTGGCTGTATGCTTATTGATGGGCTGCATGCTGTGTGTTTATGCGCAAGAGCAATCAAAAGACTCGTTGCGTGAGGTAATGTTGGAGGGGGTTGAAGTGATGGCAACACGTGCCTCGCAAACTACACCCATGGCATTTACTAACATTTCGAGAGAAGATATCAAGAAAGTCAACTTTGGGCAAGATTTGCCTTATCTGCTCAGTATGACACCAGGCGCCATCACCACTAGCGATGCAGGTGCAGGCATTGGATATACAACCATTAGAGTGAGGGGCACTGATGCAACCCGAATCAATGTTACTGCTAACGGTATACCTGTGAATGATGCTGAAAGTCATGCCGTGTTTTGGGTTAACTTGCCCGACTTGGCATCGAGTGTAAAAGACATTCAGATACAGCGTGGCGTAGGAACCAGCACTAATGGCGCAGGTGCATTTGGAGCATCTATCAATATGCAAACGGGTGGATTGTCAACACTACCTTATGCTGAATTCAATGGCTCTGCTGGTTCATTTGGCACACATAAAGAAACATTGAATGTGGGGACCGGTTTACTTAATGGACATTGGGCCTTTGATGCCAGATTGAGTCATATCGCTACTGATGGCTATATCGACCGTGCTAGTGTAAGGCTCAACTCGTATTACTTACAAGGCGCTTGGTATGGCAATAAAACCAATATCAAACTCATCACATTTGCAGGTCAAGAGCGTACTTACCATGCTTGGAACTATGCCTCTAAGGAAGAGATGGCATTGTATGGCCGCACCTATAACTCTTGTGGCGAGTACTATGACGAACAGGGAAACCGGCTCTATTATAAAGACCAAACAGACAACTACGTACAGAAAAACTGGCAATTATTGCTGAA
Source organism: uncultured Bacteroidales bacterium (assembly GCA_902775375.1). Taxonomy (GTDB): domain Bacteria; phylum Bacteroidota; class Bacteroidia; order Bacteroidales; family Bacteroidaceae; genus Bacteroides. The sequence goes on from CACYLU010000003.1 coordinate 68,776, forward strand.
CCATAGTTTCTCTGATGCTTTAAAACTCAATGTGGGTCTACACTATACCAAAGGCGATGGCTACTATCAGGAATACAAAACTAACCGTAAACTCGTGGAATATGGCATGCAGCCGTTTGAGAAAGATGGAGAATTGATTAAGAAGAGCGACTTGGTTCGAAAGAAAGCGATGGATAACTGGTTCTTGGGGGGCGTGTTCTCGTTCAGCTATCAAAATGGTGGTTGGAATGCTGCACTAGGTGGAGGATTTAATCGCTATGACGGCGACCACTATGGGCGTGTGCTTTGGGTGAAACAGAATGGGGGAGATGCTAATCCTGACCGCAATTATTATTTCAATAATGCCACTAAGAATGATGGCAATGTCTATGCAAAGGCCAGTTATACATTTCTCAACGGTTTGACAGCCTATGCTGATTTGCAATATCGCCATATTGATTATAAGATTCTTGGTGAGAATGACAAGATGGATGGTGATGTTCATCAGCATTTTGATGTAAAGGAACATTTTGATTTCTTTAACCCCAAAGCTGGTCTCTCTTGGGAGATCAATCGCAACCATCGTGTCTATGGTTCTGTGGCTGTAGCGCAAAAAGAACCCACTCGTAACAATTATACCGATGGTAACAGTAATGACTTGCCCACGTCTGAGAAACTCACTGATTTTGAGTTAGGCTATCATTACACAGGCTCCTGGTTCAATGGTGGTATCAACTTCTATTACATGAATTACAAAGACCAACTTGTGCTGACGGGTGAGTTGAACGAGATAGGTGAACCTATGGCGGTGAATATGCCTAAGAGTTATCGTATGGGTGTGGAACTCATGGCTGGACTTAAACTCCCGATAGGCTTCTCTTGGGAGGCTAACGCTACGTTGAGCCGCAACCGTATCAAAAATTTCACAGAAACGCTGTATGACGATGATACCTACGAAGCATGGCGTATCGATCATGGCGACACACATATCGCTTTCTCGCCTAGTGTAATTTTGAATAATCGCTTGGCTTATACCTACAAGGGTCTCGATGTGGCTTTGCAGACGCAGTATGTTAGCCGCCAGTTCATGACCAATGCTGATATAACTGAGTCATTGCTTGATGCTTATTGTGTCAGCAATTTGCACCTATCTTATACCTTTAAGATGCGAGCAGTAAAGAGTGTTACTGTAGGCTGCACCATCTATAATATTTTCAATGAGGAGTACGAGAACAATGGCTATGCTGGCAGTGGTTACTATACTGTTGATGGTCAGAAAATACGTTATAACTATGCAGGCTATGCCGCTCAGGCAGGCATTAATGCGTTGGCTAGCTTAACACTTAGATTCTAGGGTATGCATTTTGACTGGCTTGACATATTCACTACCATCCTTGGCTTGATTTATATCTGGCTGGAGTACAAGGCGCATATCGGTCTTTGGATAGTGGGTATTATCATGCCTGCCTTGGATGTATATCTCTACTACAACCACGGGTTGTATGGTGATGCGGGTATGGCAATCTATTATACTCTTGCAGCAATCTATGGCTATATATCCTGGAAGTTAGGCAACCAAAAAGCGGAGATGCCTTTGAAAATCAGCCATACCCCCGTGCGTTTGTACCTACCCATTTTGGTCTTCTTTTTGGTCGCTTGGGCACTGACCTACTATGTGCTTATTACATGGACAAACTCCACTGTGCCTGTGCTCGATGCCTTTACCAACGCTCTTTCTTTTGTGGGTTTGTGGGCATTGTCACGCAAGTATATAGAGCAATGGTTCTTTTGGATAGTGGTCGATGTAGTATGCACTATGCTCTATGTACAGAAAGGTATCCCCTTTAAAGCTGGGCTTTATGGTCTCTATGTAATCATTGCCGTCTTTGGTTATTTCAAATGGCTTAAACTGATGAAAGATGATTAATTCTCAATTCCCAATTTCTAATTTCCATTTTAAAAGCGTCATTTTAGCTGCGGGTGACTATCCAACTCACAGCCTACCCTTGCAAATTTTAGCAAACGCTGAAACCATTGTCTGTTGCGATAGCGCAGCTGAGAAATACATTTCTGCAAGCGGCATCCCCGATGCTATTGTAGGCGATGGCGACTCTATTCCAGCAGCTTTAAAGGAGCAATATGCCGATATTTGTCATTTCGAAAAGGAGCAAGAAACTAACGACCTGAGCAAGGCCGTTCGCTACTTGATGGCGCAAGGTAAGCGACATTTCGCTATAATAGGTGCAACCGGCAAACGTGAGGACCATACGTTAGGCAATATCTCCTTACTCATGGAATATATGCGCCAAGGAGCAAAAGTACACATGTTTACTGATTATGGCTTTTTTATCCCTTGTAATGGCAAAAGTCTCTTCATCGTATCTGTTGGTCAACAAGTGTCAATTTTTAATTTTGGAGCCAAAGAATTTAAAAGTCAAGGTTTGAAATATCCCATCTACGATTTTACTAATTGGTGGCAAGGTACCCTTAATGAAGCCGTTAGTGAACAAGTCAACATTGAGGCCAAAGGTGATTATCTTGTATATTTGACTTATTAGTCCCTTTGCTAATTGTGTAATGCACTGTTGAAATGAGCTGTGATTAGCCTTTTTGTATAATCTATTTAAATTTAAGGCAGGACAAGGTTTTTACGCTGCTACGGGAGGGCAATCCTTCTACTACGTGAAGATGGGCAGTCTTCCCGTAGTAGAGTTTTATTGACTTTCCAGCAAAATGTCAGTTAATACGTTAAATAACGTTAGGATAATTCTCTTACTTATGGCAACTTCAACGATTATGACGAACAAAACGGTTCTATTGGCTTTTTCAACGTGGTGAAGCTTTCTTCTGATGGCTTACAAATGGTTACCATATCAGAAGTTTGGTGGTATCCAGATCCTAAAGGGAAATATGAGAAAAGCTATTCTGTGGAGGTATATGAGCGGCTTACAGAGACTGAGATGAATCAAACCATCACCGAGTACAAGGTTGATTTTAACCAATTAATCGGCACACCGCTATTCGAAGCATCTAACGGGAAGGATCTGTTTGGCGCAAAGCTGAGTGAACAGAGCTTTAGCTATATAGAGCCTGGTCAGCTGCGTGTAAACGGCCTTAGACAAATATCTGAGAGCGTGTTCCGTAAGTACATTGCTGGCTATGGCTGGAAGTGTGAGAGTGAACATCAGATAGAGATTGATGGGACGGTGAATAAGAGTGAATATGAGTATGAAAAGGCGGAGAATAAGACACATTACTTCTTTGGTAATGACACCTACCAAGTGTTCTCTACCAGCTATTACCACAATAATATGCCGTGGTATTATGAAGAGAAATATGTGTATGACGAAAGTATCAATACAATATATGAGATTAATGATGGAGAACGTGTTGGAGGAAATCAGATCATCTGCCTTGACAATGATTCCTTCTACTTGATACGTATGAACTTTAAGAATCATTTTAGTAACAATTCACATGATTTCCGCTACAACTTGGTGAAATATACTCGTCTTTCCGACGAAGAACTTAAGGAACTTCGTGAGAAACATGCTACCAATTTCTGGGACTTGAATAGGCCATCAGGCAATTGATACCCTAAAATATGGATTGATTCTATATAAAAGTGAAAGAGGCAGGGCTTCAACCCTGCCTCTTCTTTTATATTACAGATATAGTCTCTATTTTATTCTGCCAGCAGATATGCTTTGAAATCCTCGAAGTGTGAGGTCATGTCAATACTTTGCTTGGTGCCCTTCATAAAGTCTTGCAAGCGCTGGGGGATGGACACCGGCTGACCAATAATGCCCTCCACGGTGTCTTTGAACTTGGCAGGGTGGGCAGTCTCGATAAAGAAACCTGTTTCATCTGAGTGCAGGCCTTCACGTAGCGCACGATGGCCACAAGCGCCGTGAGGATCAAGCAAGTAACCGTTGGCCTCATAGACACGGCATATCTCATCTGCAATCTGCTCGTCTGTATAGGTAGCACCACTGATATCCTTACAGATAGCAGCATGACTGTTCTCATAGAGCGCTAACACGCGAGCAAAGTTGCTGGGGTCACCAACATCCATGGCATTGGCAATAGTGGCAATGCTGGGGCGAGGGTTATACTGGCCAGTTTGCAAATACTGGTAGAAGATATCGTTGCGGTTGTTGGCTGCGATGAAGCGATTAATGGATAGCCCCATGCGCTTACCAAATAAGCCTGCAGTGATGTTGCCGAAGTTGCCGCTTGGCACACAACAAACTATATTGGTAGCTTGTAATTGTGCCACTGCCCAGAAATAGTAGAAAGCTTGGGGTAGGAAACGGGCCACGTTGATAGAATTGGCACTGGTAAGCTGCATGTGTTGGTTCAACTCTGCATCCATGAAAGCAGACTTGACCAAACGCTGGCAATCGTCGAAGGTACCATCCACTTCCAAGGCTGTGATATTCTGTCCCAGAGTAGTGAATTGCTTCTCCTGTATAAGACTCACTTTGCCTTTTGGGTAGAGCACATATACATGAATACCCTCCACACCTAAGAAACCGTTCGCTACGGCACTGCCTGTGTCACCAGATGTCGCAACGAGAACATTAACCATCTTGTCCTGACCACTTACAAAATACCCCAGCATACGTGCCATGAAGCGGGCGCCAACGTCCTTGAAAGCAAGAGTGGGGCCGTGGAACAGCTCTAAGGAGTATATGTTATCGCTTACCCTTACTAGCGGAATGTCGAAACTCATGGTGTCATATACAATCTGCTTCAGTTTGTCGGTAGGAATGTCTTCACCAAAGAAAGCTTGTGCCACCTGATAAGCTACTTCTTGCAGACTCATAGTTGACATATGCTTGAAGAATGATGCGGGCAAAGTGTTGATACGTTCCGGCATAAACAAACCCTTGTCGGCTGCAAGACCTTTTACCACTGCTTCTTGCAGGGTTACATCTGGCGTCTGGTGATTGGTGCTATAGTATTTCATATATTCATAAATACATTCATAAACTCTTGGTATTTCAGCAGTCCATAGCTGCCATTGACACAGCTAACCTCATCAAAAGTCTGTACTTCATCGGGCTCAATTCCTGGATGCCATATTAAAAATGGCACAGGCTCTGCCAAATGGGTGCGTATTTCAACAGGGGTAGGGTGATCAGGCAGTACGGCTATGCATACTGACTCATGCCACTTCCTTACCTCATTATATATAGGAGTCACAACTCGTTTATCAAGGTTTTCGATGGTTTGTAGTTTCAACTCCAATTCACCATCGTGCCCAGCTTCATCACTCGCTTCAATGTGCAGAAATACAAAGTCATCTTGCCGTAATGCTTCCAGAGCAGCCTGCGTCTTTCCCTCGTAGTTGGTGTCGGCCATACCTGTGGCCCCATCGACAATGATGTTGTGCAAACCTGCATACTTCCCGATGCCTCTGATCAGGTCAACTGCTGAGATAACATCGCCTCGCTTGATTTGGGGATACATCTGCATGAGTGTCTGCATCTGTGGACGATAGCCTCCGCTCCAGGGCCAAATGGAGTTAGCAATATCTTTACCCTTATTAGCACGATCGATGTTAAATGGGTGATTGGCGAGCAGCACTTGAGACTTAAGAATCAAGTCTGTGAGGTATGCGGCGGTTTCTTTGGCTGCGTTAACCTCTGCTTTCGGCAAAAGTGGCTCCCATGCTTCATTCGGATGATCGTGCGGAGGTGCACAATCAACCTCCTTATTACCTCCTTTGATGACTAAGAGATGGCGATATTGGATGCCAGTGATAAATTGTACCCGATCGTTGCCTAGATGTTCGTTGAGGTACTTAATCAGTACATCGCCCTCGGCAGTTGTGAGATGCCCTCCATGATGATTCTTGATTTTACCATCAGCTAGCGTGACAATATTACAACGCATCGCCATATCCCCAGATTGCATCTCATAGCCGATGGAGGCTGCCTCCAAGGGACCACGTCCCTCATACACACGGTTCATATCATAGCCTAAGATGGTGGCATTGGCCACTTCCGACCCAGGGTGAAATCCCTCTGGTACGGTGAGCAGTCTGCCGCACTTGCCCTGCTGGGCCAGCAGATCCATAGTAGGTGTATGTGCATATTGCATCAATGTCTTACCACCCAATCGCTTTACTGGATGATCTGCCATACCATCACCTAATATAATAATATGCTTCATAGGTTACACATTTGCAATCGACATAATATCAGCAAATACACCAGCAGCCGTCACGCTGGCACCTGCGCCATATCCTTGTATCATCATCGGGTATTCGTGGTATCGCTCAGTGGTGAGCAGGATGATGTTGTTGCTGCTTTCCAAACCGTAGAACGGATGGTTGCTGGCTACTTCTTCCAGCCCTACTGTCGCTTTACCTTCAAAGAGCCTTGCCACAAAGCGCCAACGCTTTCCCTGCTCAGCCAGATGTTGACGGCGAGTCTCAAAGTCGGCATCCAATTCGGGGATGTGCTTCCAGAAATCATCCAATGATCCTTCCATCAGTTGGTCGGGTATGAACAAGTGTTTCTCCACATCCTCCTGATCCAGGCGATAGCCAGCTTCACGGCCTAAAATGACCAATTTGCGAATAACATCCTTGCCACTAAGGTCGATGCGTGGGTCAGGTTCCGAGAAGCCTTTCTGTTTGGCCTCAGCAATAGCTTTGCTCAAGGTTGTCTCAGCACTCAGAGAATTGAAGATATAGTTCAGTGTACCACTCAGTACGGCCTCGATTTTCAGGATCTTGTCACCGCTGTGGATAAGATCGTTGATAGTGTTGATGATGGGCAAGCCAGCACCTACATTGGTTTCGAAGAGAAACTTCACTCCGCGCTGGTGAGCCGTCAGTTTGAGCTTTATATAGTTTTCGTAAGGCGATGAGGCAGCAATCTTATTGGCTGCTACAACTGATATGTTGTGTTGCAGCAGCTGCTCGTAGATGGATGCTACCCCACTATTGGCTGTACAATCAACGAATACTGCGTTAAAGATGTTCATTCCAGTCACCTCGTTCAGCAGTACATTGAGGTCGCAGTCCTTGCCCTTCTCCAATAATTGACTCTTATAATCATGAAGATTGATACCCTCACGGGTAAACAAGCCTTTTTTGCTGTTGGCAATGCCCACAACATTCAGTTGCAAACCATTCTCACGCATCAGCTTCTCGCGTTGGCTCTCAATCTGGGTGATGAGGCTATGGCCTACAGTGCCGATGCCGCAGATGAAGAGGTTCAGTACTTGGTATTCTGACAGGAAGAATGAGTCGTGAATCACATTAAGTGACTTACGTAATAGTTTCTTGTTTACGACGAATGAAATGTTGGTCTCACTGGCACCTTGAGCACAGGCAATGACGCTGATACCACTACGGCCTAACGCCCCAAACAGCTTACCAGCAATGCCAGGTGTATGCTTCATGTTCTCACCCACAATGGCTACGGTAGCCAATCCGTATTCAGCTTTCATGGGGAACATCTCGCCTAATTCTATTTCTTTACTAAATTCCTTGTCTAGCACCTCGCATGCTATTACAGCATCGGCAGTTCTTACACCAATAGAGGTAGAGTTTTCACTAGATGCCTGGCTCACCATAAATACACTGATTCCATGCTCGGCCAAAGTGCTAAATATGCGACGGTTAACACCAATTACGCCCACCATGCCCAAACCTTGTACGGTGATGAGACATGTGTCGTCGATACTGCTGATACCCTTGATAGCTTTGCCTGAACCGTTGGCTGTGCCTTGGCGGATAACGGTACCTTGTGCCTCTGGGTTGAAAGTATTTTTAATTAAAATAGGTATGTTCTTGTGATAAACTGGCCAGATGGTAGGCGGATACACTACCTTAGCACCGAAGTTACATAGCTCGGTGGCTTCTACATAGGTCAGGCTGCTGATAGTGTAGGCATTATGAATGACACGTGGGTCGGCTGTCATGAACCCATCAACATCTGTCCATATCTCCAGACTTTCAGCATTTAGGGCAGCTGCAACAATAGCGGCAGTATAATCACTACCGCCCCGACCTAAATTAGTTACCTCACCAGTATTTTTGTCGGTAGCAATGAAGCCTGGGATAAGTGTCAGTTGGGGTAGGTCACTAAGTTGATCCTTTACCAATTTGTTGGTTAGTTCTGCATTTAAAATATGTTTGCCTTGCTTCCGCTCTGTCTTGATAAACTCTCGCGAGTCTTTCCATGCTGCGCCCGTCACTTCCGCCACAATCAGACTGGATAAGCGTTCGCCATAACTTAATATGGTGTCGTTGGTTTTCCTGCTTAAGTCTTTGATGAGGTAGATGCCCTGGAATATATCGCGTAACTCTCCTAATAGTTGCTCTACCTTTGCCAATAGCTCGTCGCGTTTGTTACCTGTGGTTATGTTGTCGTTTATCAGGTCGTAATGTCTATTGGTAAGCACACACAATTCGTCTTCGTAGGCTTTATTGCCCACCGATGCCATTTGGGCCGTCTTGATTAGCTGGTCTGTCACACCTCCGAGCGCAGAAACCACCACTATCACTTGCCCTTTCTGGCTGCTTACAATCTTCTTTACGTTCCTGATACCATTGGTGGTTCCTACGGATGAACCACCGAATTTCAATACTTTCATCTGCTTATTGTTTAAATATGGTGGCAAAGTTAGTATTTTTTTTGTATATTCGCAGCCAAAAGTACGATAATTATGGAGACTATAACCAACACTACATCTATTCTACTAATCTATACAGGTGGTACCATTGGTATGATTGAGAACCCTGTGACCGGGGCACTTGAGAATTTTAGTTTTGAGCAACTTAAGAAACATGTGCCTGAACTGCAGAAGTTTGATTTCAATATTGACAGTTGTCAGTTCGACCAACCCATGGACTCGTCGGATATGGATGCTGTAGCGTGGCGTATGTTGGTAGATATCATTCAAAATAACTATGACAAATATACAGGTTTCGTAGTATTGCACGGTACAGATACGATGGCTTTTACAGCCTCTGCGCTAAGTTTCATGCTACATGGCTTATCTAAACCAGTTATTCTGACCGGTTCTCAGCTGCCAATAGGTGTGATACGCACTGACGGCAAAGAGAATCTGTTGACCAGTTTGGAGATAGCTGCAGCGCACAGGGCGGATGGTAAGCCAATGGTGCAAGAAGTGTGCGTGTATTTTGAGAACAAGCTTATGCGAGGTAATCGTACTACTAAGCTGAATGCAGAGGACTTTAATGCTTTTCGTTCGTACAATTATCCTGACCTTGCTACTGTGGGTATACACATACGTTATAATCTGAATGCTATACATTACCAGGAGAAAGAGGTGCCTCTGAAAGTATATACCACAATGAGTACCAATGTAGCGATACTAAAACTATTCCCTGGCATACAGGAAATGGTGGTACGATCAGTCTTGTTTATCAAGGGTCTCAAGGGTGTGGTATTAGAAACCTATGGAAGTGGCAATGCTCCTCGTAAGGGCTGGCTGGTAGATTGCCTAAGTGAGGCATCCAAGCGAGGAGTAGTGATAGTCAATGTCACCCAGTGTAAGAGTGGCATGGTGGATATGGATCGTTATGAGACTGGTTACCAGCTGAAATCAGCTGGTGTGTTGAGCGGTTATGATATCACCACTGAAGCAGCCTTGACTAAACTTATGTTCCTCTTTGGACAAGGCTTGTCGGTAGATGAGGTACGCCTGGAAATGATGCACTCCATAGTGGGTGAAATTTCCATGGACTGATTCTAATACGAAATGTAAATGTGCAGGCTTGACAAAATCGTTGTCTTTCTGCAAAGATTTTTTCTCCCTCATGAGGAATTATTCTTTCCCTCGTGAGGGATTAATTTTTCCTCCACGAAGCAGTGGGAGACATGCCATGTCGAGAGAGCCGAACAACGAACAGCAGAACAGTAAAAAACGGAGATGATAGCTGGCACTTATTGTGCCAGTATCTACTATCTGTGTTGGGAAGGTCTGCTATGAGTAAGAGCAAAGCTTGCTGTCAGGGTCTGTAAAGCCTCCTAAGGGTGACGGCAGAGCCTGCCACGGGTGAACGCAGTATCTGCCATAGGGGTATAGGAGATACTGCGACGACTCATGGCAGATACCGGAACGACCCATAGCAGATACTGCGACAGCCAGTGGGAGATACTAAAACAAATGAGGGTGAGCCAAGTGGCTCACCCCCTAATTAATTTATTAACCTATTTTAGGTATTACTGCCAGTCGGCATTCTGTACGAAACGGCCTTCTGAAGTTCTGATCTCATTGAGAGGAATTGGAAGGCAAGTACAGTTACCTGGGGTAGTCTGGTATTTAGCCAAGTATTGTTTTTCGAAAGCTACATACTTACCCAGAGTCTCACCTACATCACCCCAACGGGCCAGGTCGAAGAAACGGTGTCCCTCGAATGAGAGTTCAGCACGACGCTCACGCTTCAATGCTGTCCAAGCCTCTGTCTCGCTGCTGAATGCAGGATACAGGCCGATAGCGTAGTTAGCCGCAGCATCCTTGATTGTCTTACCGTGTACCTTGTCCTCATAAGTGTAAGAACCATTGGTAATACCCTTTTCAGCCTTAACATAACTGTTAGCAGCACGAGCACCGTAGATAGCGGTAGCTGCAGCATCCTTCAACACGTTCATGGTGTCGATGTCATTTGGATTCACTGAACTGATATCAGCACCCTGTACACCGTCAACGATGATCAGAGGGTCAGAACCGTTGGCAGATCCGACACCACGGATACGAATGGTGGTATCACCTGCAGGACCACCGGCGTTGTTGATATACACACTAGATGCACGACCCTGCAATGCCTCAGCGAAGGTTGCAACAGGCTGCTCGGTGATAGCGTCGCGGCTTACCACTGCCACAGAACCGGTAATATCTTTCTTGGCCTGTGTACCGTAACCTACGACTACGACTTCGTCCAAAGTCTCAGCGTCTTCCTTCAACTCAACGGTCAGAGCACTCTGTCCGTTAGGAAGGTTGATTTCCTGAGTGATGTAACCGATGTAAGAAACAATGATCACTGCACCGTTAGGCACGCCCTGGATAACGGCGTTACCGTCCATGTCAGTGATTGAACCGATTGTAGTGCCTTTAACGAGAACGTTGGCACCGATGACTGGACCCATTGCATCGTTAACCGTCACTGTAACTGTGCGTCCGTTCTGCTGAACCGCAGCTACACCTTCAGTTGACATCGCATCCACGCCAGAAGCCATTGCCGGGCTTGCGGCGATCAGGAGCAGGGAAGCTCCGCAAAGGAAGGTCCTTTTCCAAAAATTAATGTCATTCATAATAAAAAAATTAAGTTAATGTAAAACTTTTCTTTATAAAAATCTCTTTTTATTTCTTTCTTTTCTCAAATTATATACTGATTTCATACATTCACATGCACTTGTCAGAAATCACCAAATAGGTGCATACTTCCCTTATATAGAGGGAATTATTAAGCAATTACCGCTGTAATTGCGTACTATCATACATTCATAACTCCACATACTTAAATGTTTTTAAACAAATGAGCAAATTTTTTCACCTTTTTTTCATTTCTTGTTTTTCTCCATCTATTAATTCTTTTGCCTCTCTTTTGCACTCCAGTAAATATAAATATATATGGTGATTTTTTTTGTATTTGTTTTTTGCTCCATATATTTGCAGGTTAAAAAAAACTTTTGTTACTTTGCACAGTTTTTGAAAGATAAAATATGCAAGTACACGTTTCACAACATACGAGTGTTAATGAACCAATGATATGACGCTGTTTCCGTTGTAGGAGGCAGCGTTTTTTTTACATTGACAAATAGAAAAATAATATAGCATTATGAAACAGAATTTGAAAAAGGTATTGGTTTTGGGATCTGGCGCGCTGAAAATAGGCCAGGCAGGTGAGTTTGACTATTCTGGCTCTCAGGCTTTGAAAGCGTTGCGTGAGGAAGGCATCAGTTCTGTACTGATCAATCCTAATATTGCTACCATTCAGACATCGGAAGGTATTGCTGATAAAGTTTACTTCCTGCCTGTCACTATTGATTTTGTGGCTCGTGTGATTGAAAAAGAGCGTCCCGACGGAATTCTCTTGGCTTTTGGTGGTCAGACGGCACTGAATTGCGGAACAGACTTGTTTAAGAAAGGTATCTTGGAAAAGTATGGTGTTCGGGTGCTGGGTACTTCTGTTGAAGCTATTATGAATACAGAGGACCGAGATTTGTTTGTGAAGGAATTGGATAAGATTCCTATGAAGACACCTAAAAGCCATGCAGTAAATAATATGCGTGAGGCACTCGAGGCAGCTGAGGAGATTGGTTTTCCAATTATGATCCGTTCTGCTTATGCTTTGGGTGGTCAAGGTAGTGGTATTTGCCAGAACGAAGATGAGTTCATGAAATTGGCAGAGAGTGCGTTTACCTTTAGCAGCCAGATTTTGGTGGAGGAGTCGTTGAAAGGATGGAAAGAGATAGAGTTTGAGGTGATTCGTGATGCTAATGACCATTGCTTTACTGTTGCTACGATGGAGAATGTTGATCCGCTGGGTATTCATACTGGTGAGAGTATTGTGGTAGCTCCAATTTGCTCTTTGAAAGACGAGCAAACCAAGATGCTGCAAGAATTGTCAGTGAAAGCTGTTCGCCATCTGAATATTGTTGGTGAGTGTAACATACAATTTGCTTTCAATGCAGAAACCAACGATTACCGTGTAATCGAAGTAAATGCCCGCCTGAGTCGTTCATCTGCGTTGGCATCAAAAGCTACAGGCTATCCGTTAGCCTTTGTGGCAGCAAAGATAGCATTGGGTTATACCCTTGACCAGATTGGTGAAATGGGCACTCCCAATTCTGCATATGTCGCACCTCAGTTAGATTACCTTATTTGCAAGATTCCTCGCTGGGATTTGACTAAGTTCGCTACTGTAAGTCGCGAGATTGGCAGTAGCATGAAATCAGTTGGCGAGATCATGTCTATTGGACGTTGCTTTGAAGAGGTCATCCAAAAAGGCTTGCGCATGATAGGGCAGGGCATGCATGGCTTCGTGGGAAATAGCTTGCAGTTTGACGACCTTGACCATGAGTTGTCACATCCAACTGACCTGCGAATCTTCGCCATTGCTGTAGCTTTTGAGAAGGGCTATACTGTGGAACGCGTTGAGGAACTGACAAAGATTGATCCTTGGTTCTTGAGCCGCATGAAGAATGTGGTGGATTATATGAAAAAGTTGCAGGGATATAAGAGTCTTGATGAACTGCCAGCTGAAGAATTGCGCGAGGCTAAGCGTCTGGGCTTCTCTGATTTCCAGATAGCCCGCTTTGTTATCCATCCAAAAGGTTCTACCTATGAGAAGGAGAACCTGGAAGTTCGTGCGCGTCGTAAGGCATTGGGCATCCTTCCTGCAGTGAAGCGTATCAACACGGTGGCTTCAGAACATCCTGACCTGACAAACTACCTGTATCTGACTTATGGTACCGAGGGCTATGACGTGCGCTATTATCATAATGAGAAGTCTGTGGTAGTGCTAGGCTCTGGTGCTTATCGTATTGGCTCGTCTGTGGAGTTCGATTGGTGCTCAGTGAATGCTACTCAGACAGCTCGCAAGTTGGGGTATAAATCTATCATGATTAATTATAACCCTGAGACAGTATCTACTGACTACGATATGTGCGACCGCCTGTATTTCGACGAACTTTCGTTCGAACGTGTAATGGATATTATCGATCTTGAAGAACCTCGTGGCGTGGTGGTGTCAGTAGGTGGACAGATTCCTAATAATTTGGCGATGAAGCTCTATCGTCAGTCAGTGCCTGTGCTGGGCACCTCTCCTGTCAGCATCGACCGTGCAGAGAACCGCGACAAGTTCTCTCGTATGCTTGACCAGCTGGGCATTGACCAGCCGGCTTGGCAGGAACTTACCAACCTGGACGATGTTAAAGACTTTATTAAGCGCGTAGGCTATCCTGTTCTGGTGCGTCCTTCTTATGTGCTTTCAGGTGCTGCCATGAATGTTTGCTATGATGATAGTGAATTGGAAACCTACCTCAAGGCTGCAGCCAAAGTATCTAAGGAATATCCCGTGGTGGTGTCGCAGTTCCTGCAGAATACCAAGGAGATAGAATTTGATGCTGTGGCACAGAATGGAGAGATTGTTGAATATGCCATCTCTGAACATATCGAATTTGCCGGTGTGCACTCTGGTGATGCTACGCTGGTATGCCCTGCACAAAAAATATACTATGCAACTGGCCGCAAGATTAAGCAAATCAGCCGTCAGATTGCTAAGGAACTGAATATTTCCGGCCCGTTCAATATACAGTACTTGGCTCGCAAGAACGAGGTGAAGGTAATTGAGTGCAACCTGCGTGCGTCTCGTAGCTTCCCATTTGTGAGCAAGGTGCTCAAGCGTAACTTTATTGAGACAGCTACTCGCATCATGTTGGATGCTCCTTATACCAAACCTGATAAGAGTGAGTTTGACATTGACTGGATTGGTGTGAAGGCTCCACAGTTCTCATTCTCTCGTTTGCAGAATGCCGATCCTGTATTAGGAGTTGATATGGCATCTACAGGTGAGGTGGGTTGTTTAGGCGATGATGTGAATGAAGCATTGTTGCAGGCTATGATTGCCGTAGGCTATAAGGTGCCTCGTCCTGAAGTAGGTGTGATGGTATCATCTGGTGCCATGAAGTCGAAGGTAGATTTGCTTGACGCTTGCTCTGCCTTGCATCAGAAAGGTTTCAAAATATATGCTACTGCAGGAACATCGGCATTTCTGAATGCACATGGTGTAACGACAGTGCCTGTGTTCTGGCCAGATGAGCGCCCAGACGCAGCTAACAACGTGATGCGCATGATTGCAGGTCATCAGTTTGATCTGATTATCAACGTGCAGAAGAATCATACCACGCGTGAGGTGACTAATGGCTATCGCATCCGTCGAGCTGCTGTCGATCACAATATCCCACTCATTACCAATGCCCGTTTGGCAAGTGCCTTTATAGAGGCCATCTGTCAGGTTAGCGAGAAGGATATCAAAATTAAGAGCTGGCAAGAGTACGAACTTTGATTGATGCCTGAAGTCTGCCTGACAATAGGCAGCTGATGTTTGCCTATTGGCATAGGCAGTGACTATAAATAAAAGGTAGAGATGAATTCTTCTCTACCTTTTTTATACATAAAGCAAAAAAAACTGCAGAAAGATTTGGGAGGTAAGAAAATAAACACTACCTTTGCATCGCTTTTCTAAAAAAGAAAGAGCCTAGGGCGTTTAGCTCAGCTGGTTTAGAGCATCTGCCTTACAAGCAGAGGGTCGGCGGTTCGAATCCGTCAACGCCCACGAGGCAACCCTTATTTTCCATGAGGGAAACAACACCGCAAGGAATCTATATAGCTCTTTCAAAGAAGAAAAGTTTTTCGGGCGTTTAGCTCAGCTGGTTTAGAGCATCTGCCTTACAAGCAGAGGGTCGGCGGTTCGAATCCGTCAACGCCCACTAAATATAATTATATGTCGAAGCCTTACAGTGAAGTCTGTAAGGCTTTCTTATTATAATATGGTTGACAAGTCTATGTTAAACGGCTATACAGAACTAGTAGGATTAATGGCCAGTCCTATTCGTCACTCTCATTCTCCTGCCATGCAGAATGAGGCCTTTCGTCGAGCAGGAATTAACTGTGTTCAGTTGGCTTTCGAGGTAGACAACTCTTGCTTGAAAGAGGCAGTGCACGCTATCAGAATTTTGGGTATGCGTGGCTCTAATGTATCGATGCCCAATAAGACGGTGGTGGGGAAGTATCTTGATAAGCTCTCACCTGCAGCACAATTAATAGGATCGGTTAATACCATTGTTAACGATCATGGGGTACTCACTGGCTATTGCACTGATGGTATTGGCTTTATGGCTTCGCTGAAAGATGAGGGAATTGACATCACTGGTAAAAAAATAACTGTGGTGGGTGCTGGTGGAGCTGCAACTGCCATTCAGATACAGGCTGCACTGGATGGCGTGGCAGAAATTTCCATTTTCAATGTGAAGGATCAGTTCTATGAAGCAGGCGAGGAGACGGTGCGCAAAATTAATAAGTTTACTGACTGCAAAGCCTCGATCTATGATTTGGCTGACCACGCTGCCTTGCGTAGAGAGATTGCTGACAGCTGTTTGTTGAGCAATGCCACGGGGCTGGGTATGAAACCTTATGAAGGTATCACCTGGTTGCCTGATACTACTTTCCTGCGTCCCGATTTGATTGTAACTGACACAGTATATGCCCCACCAGTGACAAAGTTCTTGGAAATGGCACGCGAGGTTGGTTGTAGATATATGAACGGTCATGGTATGATGCTCTTTCAAGGTGCAGCTGCTTTTCAGCTGTGGACGGGTAAGCAAATGGATGTAGACCATATGAAGCAATGGCTGAGAGAGGTTGGCATTTTTTAAAGCGTAATTATGAGGGGTAAAATCTCTAAGATATGGGATAGGTTGGAGGAAAGCATCATGATATCGCTGCTATGTGGTATGGCGGTTGTGATGATGATTCAGATTTGTTGCCGTTATATCTTTAGTATGTCGCTTTCCTGGTCAGAAGAGATAACCCGTTATATGTTTATATGGTCAGCTTTCATGAGCATTAGCTTATGCACAAAGCTTACCATTTCTATCCGTATAGATGCCATCATTCGTTTGTTTTCCAAGAAAGGCAGGGCATTGGTGAAGATATTCAACCTTTCGGTTGAACTTGCATTCTTTCTCTATTTGATACCCTATGCCTGGCATTACCTCCAATCTACCATTGAGAGCGGACAGGTAAGTCCTGCTTGTGGCATACCTATGTATTTCATCCAGTCGGCTCCGCTTGTATGTTTCAGTCTGTGTTGTGTGAGGATACTTGAACGTTGGTTTCTGCAATGGCATAATTACCTGCATAATTCTGAATACCGTAACTGGGCAGAACTTAGGGAGTCAATGCAAGGTTGCTTTCCAAGTTCTTAATATCAATCATGTAAGAAGATGTCAGGTATCATCACCATATTGCTCTTTTTTGTCTTTCTAGCATTGGCCATCCCAGTGGCAGTGTCGTTGGGTATCGTGTCAATAATGCCAGGTATGTTAGATGATTCGTTCACGGCTTCTGCTACTTACGTTATTCGCTCTATGGTGGGAGGCATCGATAGTTTCCCACTCTTGGCAGTGCCCATGTTCGTGCTGGCAGGAGTGTTAATGTCGCATGGCAAGATTTCTGTTAAACTGTTCGATGTATTCTCTTATTTCTTGGGCAAGCGAACGGCAGGCATACCCATAGCGGTAATCTTTACTTGTCTGTTTTATGGTGCCATATCAGGTTCTGGCCCGGCCACTGTAGCAGCGGTGGGTGGTATGACTATCCCTTTGTTAGTAGAGCTTGGCTATGAAAAAGATTTCTCTACTGCCATTGTGGCTGTAGCTGGTGGCTTGGGTGTTATTATTCCCCCCAGTATTCCTTTTATCATGTATGGCTTGGCATCGGGGGAGTCTGTCAGTCAACTCTTCATTGCAGGCATTATACCTGGCATCATAATAGCATTGTTACTCACAGGCTTTGCCTATGTTTATTGCAAGCGAAATGGAGAGGACAAGCAGAAAATAGATAGAAAGATAGAAGTTTTACACAATAAAGGGCTTTGGAAAGTCTTTGCTGATAGTTTTTGGGCAATACTCAGTCCTATTATTATTTTAGGAGCAATATATAGTGGTGTGGCATCGCCCACTGAGGCAGCTGTTATTTCGGTGTTCTACTCACTGGTGGTCAGTCTGTTTATCTATAAGACAATACATATCAGCCAACTGTGGTCATTCTTTGGCGAGGCCATGCGTACCTATGCACCCATACTGTTCATCTTGACGGCTTCTATGGCTTTCTCGCGCGTCATAACCCTAATGCAGGTACCTCAGATAGTGAGTGACTGGATGTTGGGTAATTTCACCAACGCCATCATCTTGCTGCTGGTAATTAACCTGTTCTTGTTGTTGGTAGGTATGGTGATGGATACAACTCCTGCCATATTAATTCTCACCCCCATCTTGCTACCCATCACAACAGCCATTGGGCTGCATCCCATTCACTTTGGTGTGATGATGGTGGTGAACCTTGCTATAGGTTTTGTCACACCTCCAATAGGCGTGAATCTTTTTGTAGCCAGTTCGCTTACGAAGATATCCGTAATGCAGATTGCTCGTAAAGCTGTTGGCATGATTGCGCTGTTCCTCTTTGCATTGCTGCTAATAACGTTTGTACCTGCCATAAGTTTGATGTTGTTGTAGAACGAGAATTATATTCATGAAGAATAATATGAAAATAACTCCAAATAGAAACATTAGTTTTTCATTTTACATTATTAATTCTTTGCTGCTGGCACTGTTGTTGGAAGCATGTTCTTCAGGGAATGGCAAACAACGTTATGCATGGCCGTTGGGTACTTCCAGTCCTGAGAATACCGTTACGCAAATCTTTGCAGAGAAGTTTGCTGATGAAGTCGCCAGTCTTAGTAATGGTGAAATGAGAATTCAGGTATATCCCAACAGCGTGATAGGAGGTGACAGAGAACTGTTAGAGTCGTGTAAAGATGGAGACATTCCTTTCGTGGTGCAGAATACTGCTCCACAGGTACCTTTTATGTCAGACATCGCAGTTTTTGATATACCTATGTTGTTTGACAGCATTCAATCAGTGCGTCGTGCTGTTGATCATCCTGCTTTCTTTAGCCGCATCAGTCAGGTGTATCAACGTGGCGGTTATGAGTTGTTAGGCTATGCTGATCAGGGCTTTCGTGTAATGACCACTAACAGGCAAGTGCAAGGTTTGGCAGACTTTAAAGGGCAGAAGATACGCACGATGGAGAATCCCTTTCATCTAGCTTTTTGGAAAATATTAGGTGCAGCTCCTACGCCGATGACCTTTTCTGAGGTCTATATCGGTTTACAGCAGGGCACTATTGATGCACAAGAGAATCCCTATGAGGTGATTGTTTCTAACAAGCTCTTTGAGCAGCAACGCTATGTAGTTGAAACCAATCATTTGCCGCATCTCATATCATTGATCGTTAGCGATAAGTTCATGGATAAGCTCTCTGATGCACAACAACAAATCATCCGTCAGGCAGCTGAAGTAGCAAAGACTTTTGCCCGTGAGCAGTCAGATGCCCGTATAGTTTCACGAATTGAGACCATTAAACAGAGTGGCACGCAAATCATCCGACTCGATGAAAAGACTAAGGCTGAGATGCGTCAGCTCTCCCAGCCTTTGTATGATAGAATCCGTCATCAGGTTGATGCTCAACTAATCGAGAGCTACATATCAGACCTAT
Source organism: uncultured Bacteroidales bacterium (assembly GCA_902775375.1). GTDB lineage: Bacteria > Bacteroidota > Bacteroidia > Bacteroidales > Bacteroidaceae > Bacteroides. The sequence continues at coordinate 88,085 of CACYLU010000003.1, forward strand.
AATCTTCAACGTCCAAAGAATTCTGGCAGTGCTGTATATAAGTAATGAGGAGCGAAAGTGCTTGACTCATGCTTGCCGCCTTCTAGTATGCTGTAATATACATTCCCTTTCTTGAAGTTATCGTCGAATAAGAATGGGGGTTGCACTTTCATAGCTTCTATTTGGGGTGTCAATGATTGCTCAGCCATATCTTCTGATCCTGTTAAGGCAAACACAAAATAATCGTTAGCCTTCCATTTATCAGTATCAATGGCATCTGCTAGAGCTTTCGCCGTAGCAGCAGGTGCTTTTGAACCTCCTAATGTCTCAGTCAGCCAGCAGTCGCCACTTAAAGGCATGAAATATTTGAAGTAGTCCATCGCTTTGGCGAATACCCACCAAGTAGTAACTCCTCCCATTGAGAAACCGCTAAATGCACGGTGTTCGCGTGCGGCTTGCAGTCCTTGGGGTGTGATGTCTTTGGCAAAGGTACGATACTTGCCTTCAACGGCAGGCATCAGATCTTCTTTCAGCTCTCGAGGGAACAGTTGTACCAATGTACCGGCATTAGGCAGTGAGTCTTCGCGTATGTCATTGCGGTAGAATGATGGAGTAACCACAATCATTGGCTTGATGCGCTTGTCTTGTATCATGTGATCCAGATTCTTTCGGTTCAGTGATATCGAATCGTTACCACCCAGAAACTTCTCAGCCGTACTGCCACCACCATGCATGAAGTACAGTATGTCATAGCGTTGTGTACCATTCTCCTCATAGCCGTATGGCAGATACACGTAACAATATTTCGTAATTAATTCATCTGTGTCATACAGCTTGGTTTGGTATTCCATCTTTACAACTGTGCCTTGCTGTTCGGCATCTTCGTAATAGTTCTCTGGTATCAGTTTGACACTATGGTCAAGGTTTATTGCCTCTTGGCATCCGGTCATGGCAATCCCCATTGCCAGGGCCATAATTGTTTTTACTGCTTTCATTACTATCATTGTTTATCGTTTTTATAATTCATTTCGATAAGTTTATCCGATAATCCATTTGCCAACAAGAGGGATGCGTTGCATTAGTGTACTAAAGATGGCTGTGATGATGAAGGTACCAAATGCAGTGCAAATAATTTGCAAAGGTGTTGTCCAAACACCCAGTGCACCTTCGAGCCCTGTACCCAATGTAGAGCGTAACCAAGTACTCACCAATGCTAATACTATCATGTGGCATAAATACATACCATAGCTTGCTTTTGAAACAGGCAGCAAGATACGCTGATAAAAACGTCCCGAACACGTGCATTTACGGAAAAGCAGTATCCAACCAATGGTCATCAGGGCCACACTTGCCGTATCATTGATCCAGGTCGTCTCCCATACAGCAGCCATCCCCATTGGGCCTTCAACGGGATATACTCCTTGCGCATCAGTTTCTACAGCTACGATGAAGCTAATGAAGCAGATGGCAAATCCTACCAACCAAGCAGGTAATCCTACTGCTAATGTACGCTTCCATGACCACTCTCCAACGAATCTTCGTATGTAGAGTCCCAAAAGCATATAACCTAGGAATCCGCTTAGGTAATAAAATAACCCATATGCATTCCAGCTAGCCTCGCCCCATAGTGGATAGTGGGCAGGATTGGGGATGCCTAGAGGTCCATAGATGAAAGGAGGATTTCCTCCAAACCAGGCTCTAACAAAAGGCAGCAGAGAAGTAATGAAACAAAGAACGAGGTAAAACTGTAGTTCGCGTTTGCCTACTCGCTCTGCCCATGGTGACAATAGTGGCATAATGAGATAAAGACCTGCCAACATATACACAAACCAAAGATGGCCTGCAGCATAATTGAAATTGAGTAGCAGGTTGCTTAAGTTTTCTACAGGTTCACCCCAGTAGAAAGCGTATACTAATGACCACACTATGAAAGGAATCACCACACGCACCACTCTGCGGCGCAAGAATTCGCCGGTTGAGTAGTGCAATGGGAATTGTAAATAGCTACTGGCAACTACAAATAAAGGTACGCACGCTCGTACAAAGGTATCGAAAAATGATACCCACTTTGCATCATTTGCTGTAAGGATGCGCGCTCCGTCTCCTCCCAGGTAAAAAGGTTCTGTGCTATGGACGGTCATCACCATCAGACAGGCCATTACGCGCATCCAATCTATCCAAACTTCTCTCTTTATCTGCATTTAACTGTCTTTTGAAAAAATGGATAGCCATTTAGCAATTTGCAGTCAAAGACAATCCAATTTATGTCTTGTCCAGAATACTTATACTATTAATAATTACCTGCAAAGATATAGGATAGTAATTTACTTCGGTGTTAAAGAAAGTTAATCTGCTTCACCCATCTGTCTTCGTTATTATATTTTTACCTAAAAAGTAGTAATGAGTAATTATGTTATAACCTGATGATTCAGTAATTTGGGTATTATCTTCGATAAAAGAGTTACGCCTGTTTCATGGATTATCTGTAATTTTGTAACATGATGAGTACGCTCTGTTCAAGCGCTCACATAGAGACATTCCTGGATAATACTATAAACTAAAATAAAAGGATTATGAAACAGAACATCGGACAAAAGGTAGCGCTTTACCCTACACCCGCTACTGTCGTGGGCACTATCGACGCAGAAGGGAAAATCAATTTCATGTTGTTGGCACATATCGGCATTGTAAGTCACAGCAAGATTCTTATTAGCATGCATAGCGTCCACCAAAGTGACAAGGCTATACAGGCTACAAAGAAGTTCTCCATCAACATGATTGACGAGAGTTTCGTGGCACAAGCAGACTATGCTGGTACCGTGAGTGGCGCAAAAGTGGACAAGTCGGGCTTGTTTGAATATCATTTGGGCGAAGCTGGCACACCCGTTATTGAGAAATCCCCGCTGGTGATGGAGTGCGAGGTTATTGATACTTATGTGATTGATGGATTCAATAACTATATCTGCAATATTTTGAACACTTATGTTGAGGAGGAGTTGATTGACGAGAAGGGCAAGCCTGACTATGAGAAGTTGAAGCCTGTACTCTTTGAAATGCCTACTTACAAGTATCTGCGCACAGGCGAAGTGATAGGCGATTGTGTAAAGATGGGTAAGGCCTATGCAGCTGAAGCAGGTATCTGACAAGCAATATAAATAAAGTATATCGCAAGCGATTAATTGTTAAGCATTCTTAAAGTTTAAGATAAATCGCTTGCGATATTTATTTTGTCCGTATATTTGCATCGTAAACGACATAAGTAATTAAGGAGTATGACAAAGATTTATGATTTCAAAGCGCTTACGAGTAAAGGTAAGGAGATGGATTTCTCAGCGTTCCAAGGCAAGGTGTTACTGATTGTGAATACTGCCAGCAAATGTGGTTTGACACCTCAGTTTGCAGGACTTGAGGCATTGAACCTGAAGTATAAGGATCAAGGATTGGTTGTAATAGGCTTCCCTTCTGGTGATTTCGCCAACCAGGAACTGGCGGACGGATCGAAAGCAGAGGAGTTTTGCCAACTGAACTACGGTGTGACATTCCAGATTATGAAGAAAGTGCATGTGAATGGCAACGAAGCAGAGCCTATCTTCGATTACTTGAAAGCAGAGGCTCCTGTAGAAGAAAGCAGTGGCATTATGGGGAAGTTGGCAGCTGTAGTGTTCAAACTCATCAGTAAGAGTATGAAGAAACAAAGTGACATTAAATGGAATTTCACCAAGTTCTTGATATCAAAGGATGGTAATATTATCAAACGCTTTGCCCCTACTGTCAAGCCTGAGGATTTTGAAGATGAAATAAAATCAATGCTTGCTTAATATAAATCATTATGCACGAAGAATTACGACTTGACAATCAGATATGTTTCCGTCTCTATACGGCGTCAAGACTCATTACGCAAGCATATACTCCAATGCTGATAGAGTTGGGTATCACCTATCCGCAATACTTGGTTCTGATGGTATTATGGGAGAAGGATGCACAGCCAGTGAATGAAATTGCTCATCGGTTGTTGCTGGAAACGAATACTGTTACTCCACTGTTGCAACGCATGGAGAAGCAGGGCATTATAATACGCAAAAGGGGCAAAGAAGACAAACGTCAGCAGATAGTATCATTGACAGAAAAAGGGAAGGCCTTGGAGGAAATGGCCTTCAGCTCTATTCCTGCTGGCATGGCTAAAAAATTGTCTGTTTGTCCTCTCCGTTTGGAGGACTATCTTCAGCTGGCTAAAGAACTCGACACCATAATAGAATCTTTAAATAATAGAAAAGAATGAAGTACTTGAAATTATTTATCCGCCTCCTTCTGGGAGTGTTTATGACCAATGCTGGTTTTAGTCACTTGACTGTTGCCCGTCAGGAGTTTGTTGCTCAAGTGCCTACATGGCTGCAGTTCAGTGCCGGCTTTACTGACTTTGTAGTGTTGGCCTCTGGCGTTGTTGAGATTGCCCTTGGTCTTGCTATGTTGTTCCTTTGGAAAAAGAAGGCATTGGTGGGTGCCTTACTGGCTCTTTTTTATGTACTTATCTTCCCTGGCAACATTAACCAGTATGTGAACCATATTGATGCTTTCGGGCTCAATACAGATCAGGCACGTCTTATCCGCCTTTTCTTCCAGCCAGTACTCATTTTCTTGGCTTTGTGGTCAACGGGAGGTTTTAAATACTGGAAACTATGGTTGAAAGGAAAGTTAAAAGAATAATAACCATTTAAAACTTATTATTATGGCACATGTTTGTGAGAATTGCAAATTCAGAGCGAATTATGACAAGAACCCGCAGTCACTGATGGGGCGCTTTTGGCGTTGGCACATTAACTTCTGCCCTGGATGGAAAAGTTACTTTACAAGTCAGGATGAGGTAAAGAGGACAGAGTTGAGAGCAAAATATAACTTTACAAAATACTAAAACTGACGGAAATAGTTGTATTAGTCATTAATTATTAGGCGAAAAGAGAATTATCTCAGAATTAATGTGTAATTTTGCTGCGCATTGATAATGACAACTTTATTTGATTTAATTATAAGCAATATGAAAAAACTACGTTTTACAACTGTAAGAGTGTTGATGGCTGCAATGGTGGCCATGATGATGACTGCTTGCGCTCAGCAAAAGACTGAGGTGACTTTGCAGGTGAAGACACAAGCTGGTGTGGTAGAAGGCTTTGCTGAAGATGGCGTCAAGAAATTCTTAGGCGTGCCTTTCGCTGCTGCTCCTGTTGGCGATTTGCGTTGGAAGGCTCCACAGCCTGTTGAGGCATGGGAAGGTGTGCGTGAAGCGAAGGCTTTTGGCAACGATCCTATGCAACCAAGTATTTTTGGTGACATGAACTTCCGTGGTGCTGGCCGCAGTGAAGACTGTCTGTACCTGAATATCTGGACACCTGCCAACTATACTGATGAGGCACTGCCTATCTTGATTTATTTCAATGGTGGTGGTCTGATGGCTGGTAGCGGTAGCGAGCCTCGTTATGATGGTACTGCCATTGCTCAGCTGGGCGTAATTGGTGTGACAGCCAACTATCGTGAGGGTGTGTTCGGTTTCTTCGCTCATCCTGAACTTACTGCTGAGTCTTCATATAAGGGTAGTGGAAACTATGGTTTCCTCGATCAAGTCGCTGCTATCCAGTGGGTAAAAGATAATATTGCTGCTTTCGGTGGCGATCCTAACCGTATCAATATCGTGGGTGAGTCAGCAGGCAGCTTCTCCACTTCATTATTAATGTGCTCACCATTGTCAAAGGGCAATTTGGCTGGCGTGATGGGCTCAAGTGGTGCAGAGGTCCTGCCTTACGGTGCTACTTCACAGGCTGATGCCGAAGCTGCTGGTGTGAAATTGTTGGAGAGCAGAGGCATCGCTTCATTGGCAGAGGCTCGTGCTTTGAATGCTGATTCTTTGCAGAAACTCATTCCTCCACAGGGCATGGCAAGTGTGGTGCTTGACGGCTATTTTATGAAAGAAAGTGCCGACGATGTATTCAAGAAGGGCGAACAGGCGCAGGTGCCTCTGCTGGTAGGCTGGAACTCACAAGAGGGAACTCCTCTTCAGGTGCTGCGTAATCAAGAGCCTACGTTGGCTAACTATAAAAAAGCCATGACGGCTACATTCGGTGATATGACCGATGAGATTTTCCAGGCTTATGGCTTGCTTACTGATGATGACTTGTTCAGCATCAAGAGCCTTAATTTGGCAGGTGATCTCTTTACTGGATTCCCCACTTGGAAATGGGCTGACTACCATTCAAAGACTTCTAAGCAACCAGTATATCGCTACAAGTACATGCATGCTCGTCCACAGGTATCTGCCAAGATGGGCAACATGGTGGGTGCTTTGGCTGGTGGCGTTCGTGAGATGACCGATGAAGATCGTCGTCAGCAGGCCATCCGTGACAAGTTCCCAGCAGGTGCAGTTCACTCAGCTGATATCGAATATGCTATGGGTACCCTTGCTACCAACGAGTTCTATGATTGGCAGCCTGAGGATTATGCTATCTCTAAGCTATTCCTCAATTACTATGCTAACTTCTGCAAGTATGGCAATCCTAATGGTGAGGGTCTGCCTCAGTGGACACCTATTAATGGTCAGGAAGTAGCGCCTGTAATGTATATCGATGTTGAGAGTGCAGAGAAGGCTGATGCTGCTACTGAGAACGCTTACCGTACCCTCGAGAAGTTCTACTTGAGTCAACAGAAGTAAGACTTTACTGTCACACGACGTCATGATATCGCATTGCTGAATAAGATCGGTTCCTGTTAAGTGTGATTGGATGAATATAAAAAGCAAGCTGGTCATTTGTTGGCCAGCTTCTTTTTTGCAGAAACCAAATGTTATGATTTTTTGTTCAACCAGACGGAATATACAGTTCGCCGTCGCATCAGTTCACTTGTTGAGGCTGGGAAGCGTCAAAATATCGGGCGTCGTGCCTTGGCACTCTATATCCCTTGCCCTGGCTATTTTGGCAAGTGATAGTTTTTTTTGGCCTAAAGCATTGTTATTTCAAGAAAAGTGATTATCTTTGCAGCCGATTTCAATCATCAACGGTGTTAGATCCGCTAGCTCAGCAGGTAGAGCACAACACTTTTAATGTTGGGGTCTTGGGTTCGAGCCCCAAGCGGATCACAGAAATATCAAGCAGTTACCATCTTTTGGTAGCTGCTTTTTTGATTCTTATAGACCAATAATATTAAATCATGCGCAAAACATGTAATTTTTATTTAGTCTGGTAGAAAGCTAGTTAAGGGTTAGAGTTTGCTTAGCGGAAGCAAAAGGCAGGTTTAGCGGTAGTAAACCACCGGTTTACTACCGCTAAACCTATGGTTTGAAAGAAGCAAACGTTAGGTTTGAAAGAAGCAAACTCCCTCGTTAGGTTTTTATTTTTCCCTCGTGAGGAAGAAAAATCTCTAGTTAGGAAAATGTTTTTTCAGGTAAACACCCCAACACTTCATATTCAAATAATATCGTGCTTAAAAAAACTCTTCACTCTTCACAAAAGTGGTCTAAGTAAATGATTTAATGTTAGTTATTAGTGTGAAGAGACTACTTGTCTCTTCACATCTCTTCATCCTCTTCACGCATATAACTATTGGAATTGTGAAGATCCGTGAAGACTTGTGAAGACCTTATGCAACTCTTCACGTATATAATGCGTTGTAATATTGAATATTACGCAATGTTTGTGAAGAGTGAAGAGTTTTTTTGTGCACGTATAAAAAGCTACAACAATTTTATCTCGCAAATTATGAAGCGGTTATTTCTTTAATACATTCTTAAAGGCTTCGCCAAAGATGACATATTGTGTGTTGCCACCCACGGTACCCTCGTTCTGTCCCCACAGGAAGGGCCAGTCATCGTAGTTCTCAAAATGGTCGGGCTGACGGAACAACAGACCGGGAGCCACATTGCCTGGTATGAACGAGAAGTCGGCACGGTTGTTGCCATAGAACACTGCCTTAGGACGAGCAGCACCCACGGCAGCTACCAATGAGTAGTTGTGATAGGGGTGGCATCCGAAAAGATAGTTGCCAGTACGATAGATATCATCCATATTAATGATGTCGGGATAGTAGAGGTGAGCAAAACAAATGGTGGTGCCAAAGCTGACCACATTGCCGCTACCAGCCCAGTTGCCCAAGCCAATGGGCACTCCATAAGAATTGTCCTTGTCGAAGCTGGTTATATACTCTTGGTACTTTTGGATATATGGGCGCAGGCGTTGCTTGTAGGCCTCGTCCATATAAGGGATGGCATCTAATGCTGTTTGCATATTGTTGATAGCATTGTCCTCCATCGCTGCCCATATCTGCTGCTTGAAATTGTCAAGATACGACTGCTCGTGTGTGGCAGCATATAGTTGCAGATTGGTAGCCATGTTGTTACCTATGCGACGTGTGTTATTATTATCCTGTGCCATCAAGGCGTTCGCTTCTTGCATCAGTCGCTTTGACTGGGCAAGGGCTCGCTTGGAGAGGTCGTCATTATATCCCTCTAATGCACGACTGGCTGCAGCAAACATGGTGGCAGCACGGAAATCTAACCATGCATTGCGAGTGGTGAAAGCCCACATGTCGTCAGGAGTACCGCTCGACTTGCCGTCGGCAGAAACCTCGTAAGGCTTTAGGCTGCGGTCGTAGTGCAGTCCGTCAGTAATAGAAGCTTGCAATGATTAAAAAAGACTTTTTCATATTTGATTTCGTATGGTTGATGATAAATTGATATAGGGTGTGCTTTCTTATGGCACACCCTATATCAATGAAGTATAATTTATTTAAACAACTTCTGGGCGAAGATAGTGAGATATACACGCCAGTTGCGCCAGATGTGACCTCCATCTGATTCGTAATATTCACAAGGATAGCCTTTCTGCTGGCAATAGTCGCGTAAAGCAGAAGCTGATACCTTTACGCCATCAGCTGAACCAACGCCAATCCAGTAGAGCTTAGGCTTGGCAGCGAAGAGTGCCTTCAACTGTGCTTCATTATCAGGACCACTGCCTGCACCAGAGAACATGCCTACATAACCAATGGTCCCTGAGTAGCGACGGGAGATGGAGAATGACTGACGCCCACCCATTGACAAACCAGCAATAGCGGTGTTATACTGTCCCGTCTTTACTCGGAAGGTGCTTTCAATGAACTTCTTGATGATAGGGAATTCATCTTCCATAGGAGTCGTATCTTGATCACGGCTGTTCAGCATGGTAGGTTGGAACATGTTCACTTCGTTGGCTTCAGGAGCAGAAGGGTTTCTTACCACACCGTTTGGCATCACCACAATCATTGGCTTAGCCTTGCCTTCAGCAATCAGGTTATCCATGATTTGCACTGTACGACCTAAATCAGACCAAGCATTCTCATCGCCGCCAGAACCATGCAACAGATAGAATACAGGGTATTTCTCCTTACTTGTTTCATAACCATGAGGCAGGTAAACTGTTAAACGACGATCCATCTTGGCATGATCGCTATCGTACCAAATGCGTGTAACGGTGCCATGGGGCACATTATTGTTGATGTAATAATGTCCTTTATCACCCTCTTTGGTGCTGATGGTAAAGATATTAGACCAAGTTGCCACATCTCTATTCATGAATACGTTAGAGGGATCAAGTGTGCGCTTGCCGTCTACAATGAAAGCATAAGAATACAATTCACCCTCCAAAGGGGCAGTAGTGTATGTCCATACCCCTGCTTCCTCCTTCATGTCGGCAGAACGCTCGGCAAGCATGTCACCAGTAACTTGCACTTTCACTGCCTTAGGATTGATGTATCTGAATGTAACGGTATTATCGGCATTGATTTCAGGCGAAACAATGCCAGTGCCAGGACCAAGTGCCTGCTGAGCAAAGGCGAAAGTTCCACATGCCCACATGGCAAAAGTCAATATTGTCTTTTTCATAGGTTAATAGATTTATAGTTTGATAATTAAGCCCATGTATCCAACTGGTCTTCTGTAACAAACTTCAGGTTGTTGAGTGCTATAACCTCACGTGCCTGCTCGTTGTTGTCGGTACGGAATACCAAGATACCTTTGCCAGCTACCAGGAACGAATAGAGGTAAGCAATACTGATGCCTGAGTCGCTAAACACTTTAATGGCATCGGCACCACATCCTGGCTTGTTGTCAAGTTCGATAGCAAATACATCGGTTAGTGCCACAGCTACACCAGCTTTCTTCAAAACTTCCCACGCATGTGTGGGTTCGCTACAGATGATACGGCAGATGCCATATTCAGCAGTATCGGCAATCGTGATAGCGATGAGTTGAATTTGCGATTGCTTGAATAGATCGAGAACCTTTACCAGGGTACCTGACTTGTTCTCCAAGAAAATGGATAGTTGTTTGATTGTCATAATGGTATGGTTTTAGAATAATTTGCGTAAATCTTTTACTCTGACAGCTTTCTTCTCGTCTGAGACAACTAAACTGCCCTTTGGTACCAACTTCACTCGTGGAGTGATGAGAATCTCATCCTTGAGCTGACGGGTGATTTCACGTTCCAATGACTTGAGGCGGTTGTAATCGTCAGTAAACATCTGATTGATTTCTACCTCTATGGTCATGATGTCGTTGCTGTCAACAGTCTCCAAAGTGATGAGGTAGTCGGTACTCAATTCTTTGAAGCCCAATAGAATTTTCTCTATCTGTATTGGGAAGATGTTAACACCCTTAAGGATTATCATATCGTCACTTCTGCCTTGAAGACGTGCCAACCGCTTGTGATGTCTGCCGCAAGCACATTCGCCGGGCAGGATACGGGTAAGGTCGCGGGTGCGATAACGGAGCAGAGGCATAGCTTCACGATTGATAGTGGTGAGGACTAACTCGCCCAATTCTCCATCAGGCACAGGCTTCAGAGTTACTGGGTCAATAATTTCAACAATGAAATAGTCTTCCCAAATGTGCAAGCCATTCTGCTCCTGACATTCAAAAGCTACACCTGGTCCCATCATCTCCGAGATTCCATAGGAGTTATAGGCCTTTACCCCTAAGTTCTGCTCGATACGTTGGCGTTGCTCTTCGCTATGAGGTTCTGCACCAATGCAAAGCACACGCAAGTTAGTGTCTTTACGCGGATCAACCCCTTCCTCCTTCATCACTTCATAAATGCGTGAAGCATAACTTGGAATGGCGTGAAGCACAGAAGTGCCAAAATCCTTGATGAATTTAATCTGGCGAATAGTATTGCCAGCAGCAGCAGGGACGGTGAGCATGCCCACCTTCTCAGCACCGTATTGGAAACCTAAGCCTGCAGTAAACATGCCATAGCCTGCTGAGTTCTGGAACACGTCTTCAGGACGACTGCCTACCATCCATAGACATCGAGCTACTGCATTGGCCCACTCGTCAAGGTCTTTCTGTGTGTGCAACACTACCGTTGGATTACCAGTAGTCCCACTCGATGAGTGCAGACGCACACAGTCTTTCAGTGGCACGCAAGCCAGTCCGAATGGATAGTTCTCGCGTAAATCCTCTTTAGAGGTAAAAGGCAGTTTTTGTACATCGTCTAAGGTCTTGATGTCCTCTGGCTTGATACCCAATTCCTGGAACTTTTTCTGATAAAAAGGCGAGTTCATACAATGGCGTACTGTCTTTTGTAGGCGTTCCAGTTGCAGCGCTTTCAGTCCTTCGACTGAAAGCGTTTCTACCTCGGGGTTGAAATAGTCTGAATAAATCATAATTATTTAATGTTTCTATTGTCAATTACATGTGCACTCTTGCCTTGACTGCGTTCAATGGTGTTAGGCGCTTTGATCTTCACCTTGGCAGCAATGCTCAGTACACTCTTCAACTTGTTTGCCAATCGTTTCTCGAGTTCGTCGATGGCAGCTGGAGTATCGAAGGTAGAGGTAAAGTATTCCTGACGCAACTCTACTTGTACCTGTAAGGTGTCGAGGTTGTTTACACGATCTACAATCAGCATGTAGCGAGGAGCAAACTCCTTCATACTCAGTACCACGCTCTCCACTTGTGAAGGGAATACATTGATGCCTCGTATGATGAGCATATCATCACTACGTCCATGAATAGCTGACATGCGTACGCTGGTGCGTCCACATTCACACTGACCTGGAAGTAATGAACAAAGATCTCTAGTACGGTAGCGCAGTACTGGCATGCCTTCCTTGGTGAGGGTAGTAAATACCAGCTCACCTTGTTGACCTACCGGTAGAGGCTCTAATGTTACTGGGTTAATGATTTCTGGATAGAAATGGTCTTCGTTGATATGAGAGCCGTGTTGCGCTTGGCATTCGTAGCTCACACTCGGTCCCATCACCTCACTCAGACCATAGATGTTAAAGCCCTTCAAACCTAAACGTTCTTCAATCTCCTCACGCATCTTTTCAGTCCAAGGTTCTGCACCAAAGGCTCCAACACGCAATTTTATTTGGTCTTTTGTGATACCTATTTTATCCATTGTCTCAGCAAGATAGAGTGCATATGAAGGGGTACATGCGATACCTGTAATACCTAAGTCACGTATCAATTTGGCATGCTTCTCTGTATTGCCTGTTGATGCAGGTACTACAGAAGCACCTACCATTTCGACTCCATTGTGAGCACCTAAACCACCAGTAAAGAGTCCATAGCCATAGGCTACAGAAAAGATGTCATCACGTGTCACGCCATAAGCTGTGAGGCAGCGAGCCATGCACTCACTCCACACCCCAATGTCCTTGCGGGTATAGCCAACTATGGTTGGATTGCCAGTCGTGCCTGAAGATGCGTGGATGCGAACAATCTCACTCTGCGGAGCTGCTTGCATGCCGAAAGGATAATTGTCACGCAAATCTTTTTTTGTGGTGAAAGGCAACTTCGTGATATCGTCGATGGTACGAATATCATCGGGTGTGATGTCTAGTTCCTGCAATTTGTTTCGATAGAAGGGCACATTATGATAAACATACTTGACTATTTTATGTAGTCTTTTACCTTGGAGCTCGCTCATTTGTTCACGGCTCATACATTCTTTGTTAGGATTCCAAATCATTATTTTTGTAATTTATGGTTATATAATAGTTTGTATGTGGGCAAATGTACACTTTTTTCTATTGAATGCAAAAAAATGGGAGTGAAAGAATTACTATTGACATCAAAATGTATTATTTTTGCATCAACATACTAAACTGAAACAGCTATGATAAATAAACAGCTTTTACAACCTGAGAGTATAGTAGTCATCGGTGGCTCCAATAACAAGCACAAGCCTGGCGGCGCAGTTGTACGTAATCTTCTTGATGGCGGCTATGTGGGTGCGCTACATATAGTCAATCCCAAGGAGGATGAAGTGCAGGGTATTAAGGCCTTTCATGATGTGAAAGAGCTGCCATCCACCGATCTGGCCATTCTCGTTGTAGCTGCCAAATTCTGTCCTGACTATGTAGACTATCTGGCTTCTGAGAAAAATGTTCGTGCGTTCATTATTATATCTGCTGGCTTTAGCGAGGAAACCCACGAGGGAGCTCTGTTGGAGCAGCGCATTTTAGACACTTGTGAGAAGTATGGCTGTGCGCTGATTGGGCCCAACTGCATCGGTTTACTAACTCATTTCCATCACTCAGTATTCACTAAGCCTATTCCACACCTCAATCCTAAAGGTGTTGATTTCATCTCGGGTAGCGGTGCTACTGCGGTGTTCATTCTTGAGAGTGCCGTTACCAAGGGCTTACCTTTTAATAGTGTATGGTCTGTGGGCAATGGCAAACAAATAGGAATCGAAACTGTGCTGGAATATATGGACGAGCATTTCGACCCTGAGCGCGATTCTTTGATAAAACTCCTCTATATAGAGAATATAAGTGATCCTGACAAGTTGCTGTATCATGCAACATCGCTCATCCGTAAAGGCTGTCGTATAGCTGCCATCAAAGCTGGCTCTTCTGAAAACGGCAGTAGGGCAGCCAGCAGTCATACGGGTGCTATTGCGTCGAGTGACTCTGCTGTTGAGGCATTATTCCGAAAAGCGGGCATAGTGCGTTGCTTTGGTCGTGAAGAGTTGACTACAGTGGGTTGCATTTTCACTTTGCCTCGTTTCACTGGTAAGAACTTCGCTATTGTCACCCATGCGGGCGGACCTGGTGTCATGCTGACCGATGCCCTCTCTAAAGGAGGAATGCAGGTGCCTCCACTTACGGGCCCTGTTGCTGAGGAGCTGAAGTCGAAGTTGTTGCCTGGTAGCAGTGTGGCTAACCCTATCGACATACTTGCTACAGGAACAGCAGAACACTTGGGTATCGCTATTGATTGTTGTGAACGGATGGACGATATTGATGCCATTATGGTTATCTTCGGCACGCCGGGACTGGTGAAGATTTTCGAGGTGTATGATGTGTTACACCAAAAGATACAAGAATGTAAGAAACCTATTTTCCCCATTCTGCCCAGTGTCAGTACTGCCGGCCCTGAGGTACAGGAGTTCTTGAAACGTGGTCACGTGAACTTTAGCGATGAGGTAACATTGGCTACAGCGCTGACTCAGATTATGAAAACTCCTAAGCCTGCACGTTCAGAGGTAGAATTATACGGCACTGATATACCTCGTCTGCATAAGTTGATCAGTAGCATCAACGAAAGTGGCTACATTTCTCCTGTATTGGTGCGCGAGATTCTCTCATGTGCCGGTATCCCTCTTGTTCCCGAACTTGTCTCTACATCAAAAGAAGAATTGGCTGATTTTGCCGAGCGTGTAGGTTATCCCGTAGTGGCTAAGGTAGTTGGACCTGTACATAAAACAGATGTGGGTGGTGTGACATTGAATATTCGTTCGAAAGAAGTGTTGGCTGCCGAGTTTGACCGTATGATGCAGATTCAGGGGGCTACTGCTGTGATGGTGCAGAAGATGATCAAGGGTACAGAGCTCTTTATTGGTGCCAAATACGAGGAACGTTTCGGCCATGTGGTACTCTGTGGTTTGGGTGGTATCTTTGTGGAGGTCCTGCGTGATGTGTCATCAGGTCTCGCCCCATTGAGCTACGAAGAAGCTTACTCTATGATTCATTCCCTTCGTGCCTATAAAATATTGAAAGGGACGCGAGGCAAGAAAGGTATCAACGAGCGTAAGTATGCAGAGATTATTGTGCGGCTAAGTACCCTTTTGCGTTTTGCAACAGAGATAAAAGAAATAGACATCAACCCTCTGCTCGCCGATGATAATGACGTCATAGCGGTTGATGCCCGTATTCTGGTGAAGAAGGAAGAGTAATATTTATCTCTTCACTTATTGATTGTTCTCCTCGAAGATGGCCATTCGCTCATCGAGCTGTTGGTACTGATGGTCTTCAATAAACGAGGTACACACGCGTAATCCCTCTTGGTGGGAGCCTGTGGTGATAAGACAAATGGCAGATACACCATAGTACATAAGTTCACGAGCTAACTGACCGCTCGTCATGCCACGATAGCCGATGGTGAAATAGAAACCGTCAGCAACGGGCTTATCAAGGTCTTTGTCATAAACGATGTGAAAGCCATGTTTACAGAATATTTCTTTCAGTTTGCGGGCACGATCTCCGTAAACTTTTACCTCGTTGCGGAAATTGTATTCTCCATCGCATGCTGCACGGAACATAGCAGCCAAGGCATATTGTGCCGAATGGCTGGTGCCGGAAGATAAGGCATAGAGCATACGCGTCGAGAATACCAACCCAAAGGGCAACCCTTCGTAGCGTGCAGCTAAATCATCGAAGTGACGATGGAACAACTTGTTGCTGATGCATACAACGCCTATACGCTCGCCAGCATAGCTAAATGCTTTCGAACCACTAATGAGTAACATGTAGTTGTCAGTATAGCGTGCTACTGTTGGTTGGTAAGGAGGTTCAAATGGGACAGAAAGGTCTTGGCGGAAGTCCATTGCGAAATAGGCCAAATCTTCCATGATTATACAGTCGTATTTAGTAGCAAGCGTGCCAATTGTTTCAAGCTCTTGCTCTGTCAGGCACACCCATGATGGGTTATTGGGATTCGAATAAACGATGGCACATATATTACCAGTTGACAGGTAGGATTCCAGTTTTGGTCCCAACTTCTCACCGCGGAAATCGTAAACGTCGAAAGTTTCATAAGGAACGCCCTGCACTTGCAACTGCATTTTCTGTACGGGGAAACCTGGATCGATGAACAGCACGGTATTTTTCCCTTTTGTAGCCTGCGAACAGGTGAGGAATGAAGCGAAGGTGCCTTGCATACTTCCAGTGACAGGAACACAGCCTTCAGGGACGATGTCAACACCAATAAATGCTTTGACGAAACGAGAAGCCTGCTTCTTTAGTTCTGGATAACCTTGTATATCGGGATAAGAGTGAGCGATGCCGTCCTGAAGCGCTTTTATTTGAGCTTCGACACCCACTTTTGCAGCAGGCAATCCTGGTATGCCCATCTCCATCTTTATATACTCTACGCCACTTTCTTTCTCTGCTGTAGCAGCTACCTGCTTTACTTCACGAATGGTGGCTTTGGCGAAGTCCTGAATGCCCATTTTGGCTATCAGCTCGTCAACAATTTCTTTTTTTATAGGGGTTGGTTTCATTTTTGCGCCTCCCTTCCTAATGCCAGTGCTTTGATATTAGCTTCCACAATGGCGTCTCCCTTGCGTCCAAAAACACGACGGATAGCATCTTCCAGTTTTTCGTATTCTATACCTATGGCTTTCTGGGCAGCGCCCAACAGAATGACATTGGCCGAGCGTGGCACACCATTGTCTTTGGCCATTTGTTCAATGTTAAGGGTGATGACGTGGGGTAACCTGGCAAGGTCATTACTAATGATATCTATATCAGGGTAGTTAGGGATGTTTTTAAAGGGTGTACTACTGGTAATGATCCAGCCTTCTTTAGACAAGAAAGGCAGATAGCGCAGAGCCTCCATGGGCTCCATCGAAATGATAACATCCGCGCCTCCACGGGCAATCAGGTCGCTGGCGATGGGGTTGCTTGAAATGCGTAAGTTAGATTGCACGTCACCGCCACGCTGACTCATGCCGTGTACCTCGGCCTGCTTGATGTATAGGTTTTCTTTCATGGCGGCTTCGCCAATGATAGTGGCGATGGAGAGGATACCTTGTCCTCCTACGCCGCAAAGAATAATGTCAGTTTTCATTTATTACCCTCCTGTGCTTTTTTCTGTTTCAAATGACGTTGTAAGGTTTGCATGCATTCACGTCGTGGAATAATCACACTAGTTCCCTTGTAGTTAATCTCATCGCGGATGATCTGCGTAATCTCTGGCATGTTCTTAGGCAGGGGGACAACTACTTTTAGATGATCGTCACTCAGACCCAAACCACGACAAATGGCTTCGAACTTGTTGGTACCCGCAGAATCCTGTCCGCCCGTCATTCCGGTTGTCAGGTTATCACTGATAATAACTGTGATGTTTGCATTCTCGTTGATAGCATCGAGCAGACCAGTCATGCCGCTATGTGTAAATGTAGAGTCTCCAATAATGGCAACGGCTGGCCATTGACCTGCATCGGCAGCTCCCTTAGCCATTGTGATGGAAGCACCCATGTCAACGCATGAATGGATAGCGCGGAACGGAGGTAGGAAACCAAGTGTGTAGCAACCGATATCGCCAAAAACGCGTGGATTTTCGTATTCGCGGAGCACTTCGTTCAAGGCAGTATAGACATCGCGATGTCCACAACCCATGCACAATGCAGGCGGGCGTGGCGTTACGTCTTCGCAGGGAGCAAAGCACTGATCGCACTCTATACCAAGTGCTTTCTTTACGATGTCTGGGTTCAGTTCTCCTGTTCTGGGCAAAGTGCCGTCAAGTTTACCCATGATGTTGTCGCTTTCACTCACACCTCGAACAATATCTTCGATAAAGGGTTGTCCCTCCTCAACAATAAGCACCTTCTCGCATTCATTAAGCAAACGACGCACCAGTTTCTTTGGTAATGGATATTGAGAAATCTTCAGTACGGGATGAGGATTACCTTTTGGGAAACACTCGTCGACATAGTTGATACCAATGCCACTGGCGATGATGCCTAACGATTTATCCTGTCCCTCGCAATAAACATTGTAAACAGAATTGGCAGCATCTTCTTCCAACTGAGCTTGCTGGGCGGTTACAACGTCATTACGTTTACGGGCATTTGCGGGTAGTAGTACCCAGTTGGATGCAACAGCATTGTAGTTAAGTTCGTTCTCCTGACGTGCCTCGCTCTTTATATCCACTACTGCACGACTATGAGCCATACGAGTGGTAACGCGCATCAGAACGGGTAACTTCTGCTGTTCTGAATACTCGAAGGCAGCCTCCATCATATCGTAGGCCTCTTGCTGGTTGGATGGTTCAAATGTAGGAATCATGGCAAACTTACCATAGAAACGCGAGTCCTGTTCGTCTTGCGAGGAGTGCATTGAGGGGTCATCGGCAACTAATACGATGACGCCACCATTTACACCTGTCATCCCACTATTCACAAATGGGTCGGCACATACATTCAAGCCTACGTGTTTCATGCATACTAAGGCACGCTTGCCCATGAAGGACATGCCCAATGCAGCTTCCATAGCTGTTTTCTCATTTGTACACCAACGACTTCTCACTTTACGCTCTTTTGCCAGTGAGGAGCCTTGTATAAACTCTGTGATTTCGGTCGATGGCGTTCCAGGATAAGCATAAACGCCGCTCAGTCCTGCATGCAAAGCGCCTAATGCTATTGCCTCATCACCTAATAATAGTCTTTTTCCCATATCTGTTTAAATTTATTTTATTCTTCATTCATATCCAACACAAATCTGTCGGCATCGTTGCCCACTGGAAATTTCTCTCGAAAAGCCTGCAACGTATCCATATCGATGATGGATGTTGCCGATGTTTCCTGATAATCTTCGGATGCCGTCAACGTTCTTCCATACGGATCTATGATGGCGGAGCCACCTGGGTATTCGCATTTCGGGTCCTTGCCCACACGGTTCACGCCAATAACGTAGCACTGGTTTTCGATGGCTCTGGCACGAAGCAGCGTTTTCCATGCTTCTATACGTGTAGAGGGCCAGTTTGCTACAAATATAATTGCATCATAATCGCCCTTATTGCGGCTGAATACAGGAAAGCGCAAATCGTAGCACACCTGGAGCAGGAACCTCACGCCCTTATACTCTACCACCACCCGTTTGTTGCCACGAGTGAAGTGTTTGTCCTCACCACTATACGTAAAAAGATGGTGCTTGTCGTAGAAAGTAACTTTACCATCTGGCTCTACAAAATAGAAACGGTTATAAAAGTGCCCATCCTTTTCGGTAGCCACACTGCCAGCTATGGCAGCATCTAACATCGCAGCCATGTGGCGCATCCATTCCATCGAAGCTCCGTCGGTCTCAGCTATACCAGCAGGCTCGGTGGCAAAGCCAGTGGAGAACATCTCGGTCAGCACATACAAGTCGGCTTTGGGCAACTGCAGCAGTTGTTGCTCAAGTCGCTTACTGTTTTCCGTAGGGTTTGCCCAAACGATATCATGTTGTAAAATATTTACCACCATATCTTACGATTTGTATTCCGGTTTTAATGTCTAGTTTGCAAAGCTACCCTTTTCCCTCAACATTTCCAAAATATACTTGCGAAGTTTTCATGATGCAGCTCCTTTTCTGTTCACGAGTATTATTTATTCCTCGTTAGGGAAAAATTAATTCCTCGTGAGGGACTAAAAAAACTTGCAAAAGTAGTGGATTTTCTTGCTCAATAATTAACAATTGTTCCCCCTGTCTTCTCTTTGTGATAAAGGGCACAAAATAAACTGTTCAACAGTTCGTCGTTCGGTTTGACTTTTTCAGTTTTTCCTTATTCTTGCTGTTTTAGATGCTCGCGTTCGATGACATACTTTTGATAGTACGACAACAAGAGGGTGGTAACAGGCAGGGCGATAATCATGCCAAGCATGCCCATCAGCGAGCCCCAGATGGAGAGTGATAATAAGATAATGGCTGGACTAAGTCCTGTAACCTTGCCCATGATTTTAGGCGTAAGAAATGTGTCCTGGATAGTCTGCACGATGGCGAACACAGCAAGAGCAGAGAGCAGGATAAGCCAGAAATTACCTCCTGTGTCAGCAGCTTTCAAAATGGCCAAAATGATGGTGGGGATGAAACCAAGAATCTGCAGGTAAGGCACCATGTTCAGGAAACCGATAAAGATGCCCAGACCAATCGCCAAAGGAAAGTCGATGATGAGGAAACCAATGGAAAACAATATGCCTACGCAGGTGGCTACCATAGCCTGACCACGAAAATATTTATTCATACTATCCTTAACATCAGCTACTAATTTTATGCCTAACGGACGAAAACGTTTCGGAATCAGATTTACCCATCCTTCAGAAATGCTTTCATAATCCAAAAGAATAAATATGGTATAAAGCAGTATCATGATAAGAGAGAAGAAACTGAATATAACGTTTACACTCTCTATCACTACATTCCATAGCTTGGGTAAATATTCGCGTAGAGCGTTGAGAAAATCTTGCCGACTGAACAAAGCCTTCATCTGTTCTACGTTGAGATGTTCTTGAATATAGCTGTGAATCAGTGCAGGAACACCGTCAGAGGGTGATGACTCAAAATACTCTATCACTAAGTCCTTGATTCGCCACGCTTCGCTTACCATAGGAGGGATAATCAAAACGAAAACGCCAATACCGACGATTGTCACTGCTAGTATGGCACAGACAATAGCCAGCACTCGATACTTCATTTTACAACGATACTGAAAGAATTGTACCAATGGGAAAATCAGGTAGGCAATCAACCAGGCTATAAAGAAGGGCAGAAGTACACTGCTGAGTCTGTTGAGTATCATAAGAATAATGACGGCAATTAGCGCGCCCATAGCAGCTCGGATGAAACTGTCGAAAGTAATTTTCCTATCTATCATAACTCCTAACTATTTTCTCTTAACTTATTATAGCATGCTCTGCATAATGGCTCATATTCTTGAGTTTCTCCCAGCATAACTTGCTTATCACCGCTTACCTTACGATGTGAATACATCGCCAAATCACCACACTGTACGCAAATGGCATGTACTTTAGTTACTTCATCGGCAATGGCCAATAATTGAGGCATAGGGCCGAATGGCACTCCACGAAAATCCATATCCAATCCTGCTACGATGATGCGAACACCATTGTCAGCAAGTTGCTTACAAATGTCGGGTAATCCGTTGTCAAAAAACTGTGCCTCATCAATGCCCACTACATCAATGCCTGAAGACAGCAGGAGGATACTAGCAGAAGAATCAAGGGGTGTGGAGGCAATACTCTGTCCTTCATGCGTTACAACTTCTTCTTCAGAATATCTAGTGTCGATTGAAGGTTTGAAGATTTCCACTTTCTGCTTGGCGAACTTGGCACGTTTCAATCGTCGAATTAATTCCTCAGTCTTACCAGAGAACATTGACCCACAAATTACCTCAATACGCCCTTTCCGACGTGTCTCTTGCATGCTGTTTTCAGAATATACTTCCATATAAAGTACTAAATTTAGTTACAAAAGTAATACTTTTATAAACTATATTGTTGTTTTCGCCGATTTATTTCTAACTTTGCTGCCGATTTTTAATTATGAGCATGAAAGCTGGCATATTGTATATTGTTCCAACACCAGTTGGAAATATGGAGGATATGACGCTGAGGGCTATCCGTATATTAAAGGAGGCGGATGTGATTTTGGCTGAGGATACTCGAACCTCTGGTATTCTGCTGAAACATTTCGATATTCAGCATGGTACCCTGCTAGCTCATCATAAATTTAATGAACACCAGACAATAGAGCCTTTGGTAAAACGGTTATTGGCAGGAGAAAATGTGGCATTGATATCTGATGCTGGTACTCCTGGTATCTCTGACCCGGGTTTTTTGCTGGCTAGAGAATGTGCAAAATATGGAATAGTGGTTCAATGCCTTCCTGGAGCTACAGCCTGCATACCAGCTTTAGTTGATAGTGGATTGCCATGTGATAGGTTTTGCTTTGAAGGCTTTCTGCCTCAAAAAAAAGGACGTCAGACACGTATCAATGCGTTAGTAGACGAAACTCGAACTATGGTGTTCTATGAGTCACCTTATAGAGTACTTAAAACTCTTACCCAATTGGGTGAGGCGCTTGGCTACGAAAGACAAGCAGCTGTGTCACGAGAGATTTCAAAGATTCACGAAGAAACTCTCAGAAGTACAATTGGAGAATTAATTACCCATTTCACCGATACAGAGCCACGCGGTGAATTTGTGATTGTAGTGGCTGGAAAACAAAACTAAATGTTTAAGCGTATGAAAAAGTTAGTATTTACATTGATGGCTGTTGTTTGCTTCGCTTCATGCGATGGCCTGGGTGGCGGTAGCAAGAGCTTGCAAGCAAAGAATGATTCTTTGATGACAGAATTGAGTTCACGTGATGCTGAATTAGAAGATATGATGGGAACTTTCAATCAGATTACAGAAGGTTTCCGTCAGATAAGTGCAGCAGAAAATCGAGTTGATCTCCAACGTGGATCAGTGGCTGAAGGCTCAGCCAATGCTAAGCAGCAGATTATTCGTGATATTGAGTTTATTCAGAAAACCATGCAGGAAAATCGTGAGCAGATTGAAAAGCTGAACTCACAGTTAGCTTCCAGCAAATATCAGAATTCACAACTGAAGAAGACTGTAGAATCATTTACCAAGCAATTGGAAGAGAAAGCTGCTGAGATAGCATCTTTGCAAGAGGAATTGATGGCAAAGAATGTACGTATTCAGGAACTGGATGAGGCCGTTAGTGAATTGACAGCAGTTTCAGAGGATTTGCATGCCCAGAACATGGCTAAAACTGAGGTAGTTGAGCAACAGGATCGTGCCTTGCATACCGCTTGGTTTGTGTTTGGTACTAAGTCTGAATTGAAAGAGCAGAAGATTCTTACTGGCGATGGCCTTTTCTCTAAAGGAAAGATTTTAGCAAGCGATGAGGCTAATATGGATTATTTCACAGAGTGCGATATCCGTACCACCAAGGAAATTCGTCTGTATTCTAAGTCAGCTAATTTGCTTACTAATCATCCATCAAGTTCTTATTCACTTGTTAAGGACGAGAAAGGCGAATTGACATTGAATATTACCAACCCAACTCAATTTTGGAGTGCAAGCAAGTATCTGGTCATTCAGGTAAGGTAAAATAGATTCCCTATCCCCGCCAAATTCGGCGGGGATATTTTTTGTCAACCAACACGATGTTATATTTAGGTGAAACCATATCGCTAGTGGTGGCTTTCTCTTGGACCATCACAGCACTTTGCTCTGAAGTGGCTAGTAAGCGCCTCGGGGCTTTACAACTAAACGTTATTCGCATGCTCCTCTCTCTCTGCCTGCTGAGTGGCACCTTGTGGATATTTACAGGTTCTCCTTTCCCTTTGTTTGCCAATATTCAAACATGGATATGGTTACTTATGTCTGGGTTAGTGGGTTATGTGTTTGGAGATTATTGCTTGTTTAATTCTTATGTTTTAATTGGCTCTCGTTTTGGACAGCTTTTCATGACCTTAGCCCCTCCTACTGCCGCTTTTGCCAGTTGGATGTTGTTGAGTGAACAGTTGCCCCTTCAAGCGTGGGTGGGTATGGTAGTTACGTTGTTGGGTATCAGCATGTCCGTGTTGAATAAAGGGAAGCAAGATAGCCATCATAGGTTGGAACTTAAGTTACCTTTGAAAGGCGTCTTGTTTGGTGTTGGAGCCGGGGTAGGACAAGGCCTTGGTTTAGTGTTGAGTAAAGTAGGAATGAATTATTACGAAGCAGGAGTTCCTGAGGGAATGAATGCAGTAAATAATCTCTTACCTTTTGCCTCCACCTTTATTAGAGCCATTGCAGGAAGTTGCGGTTTCTTATGTGTAATGGCTTTGCGAAAAGAATTCTACACTTTGCCAAAAGCATTGAAAGACAACAAAGGAATGAAAGCTGCAATTGGGGCAACTCTTACAGGACCGTTTATAGGCGTTTCATTATCTTTAATGGCAGTACAATATACGGAGGCTGGTATTGCATCAACATTGATGGCGTTGGTGCCAGTTCTCATCATCTGGCCAGCACATTTACTGTTTAAACAAGAAGTTAAGCCCCTAGAAATAGTGGGTGCTGTTATCAGTGTTATTGGCGCATCACTTTTCTTCCTATAAATTGTTTACCTTTGATGCTTGGTTTTTAATAGGTTTTTACTATTTTTGCCATGTTGTATTTTGACAATCTTTTTTGATGAAGGAATTTGTAATATCTGAAGCAAAAACCGAGACCGCTATTCTTGTGGGTTTGATTACTCAAAGGCAAGATG
Source organism: uncultured Bacteroidales bacterium (assembly GCA_902775375.1). Taxonomy (GTDB): domain Bacteria; phylum Bacteroidota; class Bacteroidia; order Bacteroidales; family Bacteroidaceae; genus Bacteroides. Next base: position 112,355 of record CACYLU010000003.1, read on the forward strand.
AGAAGAAGACTAATGAATATCTTGACGAATTAGAGTTCCTTGCAGAAACAGCTGGTGCCAAGGTAGTACGTCGATTTACTCAGAAGTTGGTGCAGGCTCATGCTGTAACGTATGTAGGAGAAGGCAAGCTTCAGGAAATTGAACAATATATTAAAGATGAAGAGGATGCAGAGCGCGAAGTGGGTATGGTAATTTTTGACGATGAATTATCGCCTAAGCAGTTGCGCAATATCGAGCAAGTGCTGAAAGTTAAGATTCTTGATCGTACGTCACTTATTCTTGACATTTTCGCTATGCGTGCCCAGACTGCCAGTGCCAAAACTCAGGTGGAACTGGCACAATACAAATATATGCTTCCACGTTTACAGCGCTTGTGGACACACTTGGAACGTCAAGGTGGTGGATCTGGTGCTGGTGGTGGCAAGGGTATGGTAGGATTGCGTGGCCCTGGTGAGACCCAGTTGGAAATGGATCGCCGAATAATACTTAACCGAATGTCATTGCTCAAGCAGAGACTGGTTGACATTGATAAGCAAATGTCTACCCAACGCAAAAACAGAGGGCGCATGATACGTGTAGCATTAGTAGGCTATACCAATGTAGGGAAGTCCACTTTGATGAATCTTATGGCTAAGAGTGAAGTCTTTGCTGAGAATAAGCTGTTTGCAACGTTAGATACTACTGTGCGAAAGGTAGTAATAGATAATCTGCCTTTTCTCCTATGCGATACGGTAGGGTTTATTCGTAAATTACCTACCGATTTGGTTGACTCATTTAAGTCAACCCTTGATGAGGTAAGAGAAGCAGATTTGTTAGTCCATGTAGTAGACATCTCTCATCCAGATTTCGAGGAACAAATAAAAGTTGTAAACAAAACGTTGGCTGAGATTGATGCTGGCGGTAAGCCTACCATGGTTGTTTTTAATAAGGTTGATGCCTATAGATTTGTTCAGAAGGATCCATTTGACTTAACTCCAAAAACTAAAGAAAATGTATCGCTTGAGGAACTGATGCATTCATGGATGGCCAAAATGGAAGACGATTGTATTTTTATCTCTGCTAAAGAAAAAACAAATATAGATAATCTGAGGGAGGAATTGTATGGGAGAGTAAGAGAACTGCATGTGCAGAAATATCCCTATAATGATTTCCTTTATCCTCAAGTTGAAGGCCAATAATTATGGATTATAGAAATTTGACTGCAAACGAGGTGACGGAGCTTGAGTTGCAGGGCTGTACGGCAATAGACTGGAATCGAGTGTGGGTGGCTCCTGATTTCGAGACACAGTATGTAGTGTCAGCCCATTTCTCTGGTGATATACGCATAGGTTCTCTGAAAGGAGAATTCACCTTGAAAGGTGGTATTAGCAAGCATGCTGGGCTACGACATGTCACAATGCATAATGTAACAATAGGCAATGGATGTTATATTAAGGATGTTCATAACTATATTGCTAACTACACAATAGGCGATGATACTTATATTGAGAATGTGGATAGCATCGTGGTGGATGGCAAAAATAGGTTTGGTAATGGCGTTGAGGTCTCGGTGCTTAATGAAACAGGTGGACGTGAAGTAGCTATCAGTGATAAACTCTCAGCTCAGTTAGCATACATTATGGCAATGTATAGGCATCGTCCTGAATTGGCTGTCCGTTTGCGTGAAATAGCCGATTATTATTCTAATAAGCATGCCTCTGAAATAGGTGAGATTGCTGACCATGTAACCATTATGAATGTTGGTTCAATTATGAATGTACGCATTGGTTCGTATGCGTCAGTTATTGGTGCCAATCGTCTGAATAATGGTTCTATCAATAGCAATAAGGAAGCTCCAGTATATGTTGGTCATAATGTTATTTGTGATGATTTTATTATCTCATCAGGTTCTACCCTCGATGATGGAGCTATGTTGACACGTTGCTTTGTTGGGCAGGCATGTACGATGGGGCATGGCTATTCGGCCTCAGATTCTTTATTTTTCAGTAATTGTCAGGAAGAAAATGGTGAAGCCTGCGCCATCTTTGCTGGGCCATTTACCGTTACACATCATAAGTCTACACTGTTGATCGCTGGCATGTTTTCATTCATGAATGCAGGGTCTGGATCTAACCAAAGCAATCATATGTATAAGTTGGGCCCTATTCATCAGGGTATTTTAGAACGTGGTGCCAAGACATCGTCAGATTCTTATATACTTTGGCCTTCACGTGTGGGCGCTTTCTCGTTGGTTATGGGGCGCCATGTAAATCATTCCGATACTTCCAACCTACCTTTCAGTTATTTGATTGAGAAGAAAGATACCACATATTTGGTTCCCGGTGTAAACCTGCGTAGTGTAGGCACTATACGTGATGCTCAAAAGTGGCCGAGACGCGACAAACGTTCGGATCCTAATAAATTAGATTGTATTAATTACAACTTGCTGAGTCCATATACCATCCAAAAGATGTTTAAAGGTTGTGAGATCTTGAATGACCTGCGTCATGCTTCTGGAGAATTATCTGATGAATATTCTTTTCATAGTGCCAAGATTCGTAATTCATCATTGGTGAATGGCATTAAGTTCTACGAGATAGGTATTTGTAAGTTTTTAGGCAATTCTGTTATCAAACGTCTGGAAGGTATTGAATTCAAAAGCGATTCTGAGATACGTGAACGTCTGAAGCCAGATACTGAGATTGGAAAGGGAGAGTGGGTTGATATATCCGGTTTGATTGCCCCTAAAAGTGAAGTAGATCAGTTGCTCGACAATATTGAGAAAGGAATAGTGAATAAACTGAAAGAAATCAATGGTGATTTTATGCGTATGCATATCAATTATTACACCTATGAATGGACTTGGGCTTACGAAAAGATGATCGAGTTTTTCAAATTGGACCCTGATACAATTACCGCTTTAGATATCATCCGTATCGTAGAAAGATGGAAAGATGCAGTGATAGGATTAGATAAAATGGTTTATGAGGATGCGAAGAAAGAGTTTTCACTATCATCCATGACTGGTTTTGGTGCTGATGGTACGAAATTTGAAAAGGAGCAAGATTTTGAGCAGGTACGTGGTGATTTTGAAAGTAACCCGTTTGTGACAGCTGTGCTTGATCATATCAAAGTGAAGACTGCATTAGGGAATGAACTAATTGAACGCTTAAAACCATTAACAGTTAAATAGTAATTAATCAAATAAAAACTAATGTAATTATGGCAACAAATCCTCCGTTCCATTATCAGCCCATGTTTGAACATGGTGAAGATAAGACTGAGTATTATCTGCTTACTAAAGACTATGTGTCAGTGAGCGAGTTTGAAGGTAAACCTATCCTTAAAATTGAGAAGGAAGGCTTGACAGCAATGGCAAATGCCGCTTTCCGTGATGTCTCATTCATGTTGCGCCGCTCTCATAATGAGCAAGTGGCAAAGATCCTTTCTGATCCAGAAGCAAGTGACAACGACAAGTATGTTGCTCTTTCGTTCTTACGTAATTCTGAGGTTGCATGTAAAGGTCTGCTTCCAACCTGCCAGGATACTGGTACTGCTATTATTCATGGTGAAAAAGGTCAACAAGTGTGGACTGGTTATTGCGATGAAGAGGCTCTTTCTTTAGGTGTTTATAAAACATATACAGAAGAGAACCTGCGATATTCTCAGAATGCTCCGTTGAATATGTATGACGAGGTGAATACCAAGTGTAACCTCCCTGCTCAGATTGACCTTGAAGCAACGGAGGGAATGGAATATCGCTTCCTTTGTGTTACGAAAGGTGGTGGCTCAGCCAACAAGACATACCTTTACCAGGAAACCAAGGCTCGCATCCAGAACCCTGGTACATTAATTCCTTTCCTGGTGGAAAAGATGAAGAGTCTCGGTACTGCTGCATGTCCTCCTTATCATATTGCTTTTGTTATTGGCGGAACTTCTGCTGAAAAGAACCTTCTTACTGTGAAGTTGGCATCTACACATTTCTATGATGAACTTCCTACTTCAGGTAATGAGTATGGCCGTGCTTTCCGCGATGTTGAATTGGAAAAGCAATTACTGGAAGAAGCGCATAATATTGGCTTGGGCGCCCAGTTCGGTGGCAAGTATATGGCTCACGATATTCGCGTGATACGCTTGCCTCGTCACGGCGCTTCATGTCCTATCGGTATGGGCGTTTCCTGCTCTGCTGACCGTAACATCAAAACTAAGATCAATAAAGATGGTATCTGGATTGAGAAACTTGATGATAATCCAGGCTCACTGATTCCTGAGGCTCTGCGCCAGGCAGGTGAAGGTGATGCCGTTAAGATAGACCTCAATCAACCAATGTCTGAGGTTTGCAAGATCCTGTCAAAGTATCCTGTGGCTACGCGCGTCTCACTGAATGGCACTATCATCGTGGCGCGTGATATAGCACATGCCAAGTTGAAGGCTCGTCTCGACGCTGGTGAGGATTTGCCTGATTACTTCAAGAATCACCCTGTGCTCTATGCGGGTCCAGCTAAGACTCCTAAGGGTATGCCTTGCGGCTCTATGGGCCCGACCACAGCCAACCGTATGGATCCATATGTGGATGAGTTCCAGGATCACGGAGGCTCAATGGTGATGATTGCCAAGGGAAATCGTACCGATGTTGTGACCGAGGCTTGCAAGAAGCATGGAGGTTTCTACCTAGGTTCTATTGGCGGCCCTGCAGCAGTCTTGTCACAGAACAATATCAAGAGCATTGAGTGTGTGGAATATCCGGAATTGGGCATGGAGGCTATCTGGAAGATACAGGTAGAAGATTTTCCCGCATTCATCTTGGTAGATGATAAGGGTAATGATTTCTTCAAACAAATCAAGCCTCGTTGTACTTGTAAGTAATCAAACGAAGATACTAAAACAAAGAGGGTATGCAATTGCATACCCTCTTAATTATTATAAATTTTCAATGTGATTCTTTCCAAGATTCAATTCTTTTGTCTATCTTTGCAATATATAATGTAGAACAATTAAAATAGAGAAATATGATGAAGTTTATCGTTTCAAGTGCAGATTTATCTGGTCATCTTCAGGCTATCAGTCGTGTTATTAATGCAAAGAATACTATTCCTATACTTGATAGCTTTTTATTTGAGTTGCGTGATGGAACTTTGTATATCACTGGCTCCGACGGGGAAACAACGATGACAACTCAAGTGGAGGTGGCTGAGAGTGAAAAAGATGGTAAACTGGCAATTACTGCAAGGACTCTACTTGATGCTTTGCGTGAAGGTTCTGACCAACCACTCACGTTTGAAGTGAATGAGGAAACTTTGGAAGTGACGGTAAGCTACATAAATGGTCATTATAGTTTAATGGGACAAAATGCTGATGTTTATCCTTTGCCTTTAGCATTGGGAGAGAATGCAGCGCAGATTCATATAGCTGCCAATGTGTTGCAAAAGGCAATTAGTTGTACACTTTTTGCTACAGCTGATGATGAACTACGTCCAGTGATGAATGGTATTTATTTTGATATTAATGAGCAGGACATCACTTTTGTGGCTTCAGATGGGCATAAGCTTGTGCGTTTCCGTACCAATGTGGCTCATTGTGATAGACAGGCTGCATTTATTTTACCAAAGAAACCGGCAGGTTTGCTGAAAAATTTGTTGGCAAAAGAAGGTAATGATGTTACAGTGACTTTCAACGATCGCAATGCGATGATTTCTGCGGGAGATTATCGATTGGTATGCCGGCTAATAGAAGGCAAATATCCTAATTATGCCTCTGTCATCCCTCAGAATAACCCATTTGTATTGACACTTGATCGTCAGAATGTATTAAGTGCAGTACGTCGTGTGTCAATTTTCTCGTCTCAAGCTAGTAGTTTAGTGAAGCTCTCACTTAGTGAGAATAAGCTTACTCTTTCTGCGCAAGACATTGATTTCTCTACCTCTGCCCAAGAAGTGGTGAGTTGCCATTATAATGGTGCCAATATGAACATCGGTTTCAAGGCAACGTTCTTGTTAGATATATTTAGTAATATATCTTCCAATGAGGTCACTTTTGCTTTGGCTGATCCTTCGAGGGCTGGTGTAATAGAACCAGCAGAACAGGAAGAAGGAGAGAACTTGTTGATGTTGCTGATGCCGATGATGTTGAACGATTAAAGGTTATGAAACTGAATCTTACTTGCCCTGTTGTTTTTTTTGATTTGGAAACGACAGGAACCGATATCAATAAAGACCGCATTGTCGAGATATGTTATCTTAAAGTTTGGCCAAACGGGAATGAAGATGCTCACACGATGCGTATCAATCCAGGCATGCATATACCAGAAGAGTCTTCAAAGGTACATGGTATTTATGATGATGACGTAAAAGATTGTCCTACATTTAAAGAAGTAGCCAAGAATATAGCGAAGGATTTTGAGGGTGCTGATATCGCTGGTTTTAATTCAAACCGTTTTGATGTCCCTCTCTTGGCAGAGGAATTCTTACGAGCTGACGTGGATATAGATTTGGCACGTCATCGTTTCATTGATGTACAAGTTATTTTTCATAAGAAAGAGCAACGTACACTCTCTGCTGCTTATAAGTTTTATTGTGGAAAGAACTTAGAAGATGCACATACTGCTTTGGCTGATACGAGAGCTACATATGAAGTTCTTAAGGCGCAGCTAGACAAATATCCTGACTTGCAGAATGACATGAAATTCCTTTCTGATTATTCCTCATTTACTAAGAATGTGGATTTTGCTGGCCGTATGGTGTATGATGACAATGGAGCCGAGGTATTCAATTTTGGTAAATATAGAGGTCAGTTGGTGAAAGATGTGCTGGCCAAAGATCCAGGATACTATAGTTGGATACTGAATAGTGAGTTTACTCTTAATACTAAGGCTGCTCTTACACGAATTCGAGTGCGAGAAATGATGAATAAATGATTCGGTCGCTTCATATACAAAATTATGCGTTGATTGAGCAACTCGATATATTATTCGAGCCTGGTTTTTCTGTGATTACAGGTGAAACTGGCGCAGGAAAATCTATTATGTTGGGTGCTTTAGCTTTGTTATTGGGGCAACGTGCTGATACAAAGGCTATTCGCCAAGGAACAACCAAATGTGTGATAGAGGCACATTTTGATCTCAGTTGCACCCCTTTTATCTTTTTCTTCCAACAAAACGGATTAGATTACGATGAAGACTGCATTTTGCGGCGTGAAGTGTATGCTTCTGGTAAAAGCCGTTCATTCATCAACGACACGCCTGTACAGCTAAGTCTGATGAAGGCATTGGGGGACAAACTGATTGATATCCATTCGCAGCATCAGAATTTAATGCTCGACAACGAGGGCTTTCAGTTGGATGTGATTGATATTTTGGCTCATCACAATGATATTTTGCAAGATTATAAACAACTATATCGGTCGTGGATAGATGCAAAGAAAGCTTTGCAGAAATTGCAGGATGATGCTGAACACAACAAAGCTGATGAAGATTATATACGCTTTCAACTTAATCAGTTGCAAGAAGCACAATTACAGACTGATGAACAAGAGGCTTTAGAGCATGAAGAAGAAGTTTTGAATCACGCAGAAGATATCAAGTCGGCATTATTTCAATCGCTCCAAATGCTGGATGGTGATGAACATAGTCTGCTCCATGTCATAAAAGAATGCCATTCATCTTTGCAGAGTATTAGTAATGTTTATGCTGCTGCAGGTGAACTTGCTGACAGATTAGATTCTTCTTTTATCGAGTTGAAAGATATCGTCGAAGAAATATCTTCTAAAGAAGATGAAGTAGAGTTCAATCCACAAAGATTGGATGAGGTGATAGAACGTCTGAACACTATATATGCTTTAGAAAAAAAACATCATGTTGATACTGTTTCTGATTTGCTAGCTATTCAAGCATCATTTGAACAGCGTTTGAAAAGTATCTCCTCTTCTGATGAACTAATTGCTGAAATGACAGTAAAATGCGATCATCTTTACCAAGAATTGCTGAAGATAGCTGGTAAACTTACTAAAAACCGATGTGATGCTGCTAAACAGGTAGAGCAATGTATGGAAAAGAATCTCGTTCCATTAGGTATGCCACATATTCGTTTTAAAGTCGCGATTGAACCGCGTAAAGAGCTTGACGAAAATGGTATGGATAGTGTGAGGTTCTTGTTTAGTGCCAATAAGAATGGAACATTACAAGACATTGCTAATGTGGCATCAGGCGGAGAGATATCTCGTGTTATGCTTTCTCTTAAAGCGATGCTGGCAGGCGAGTCTAGGTTTCCGACTATTATCTTTGATGAAATAGATACAGGTGTGTCTGGCGAGATTGCTGCCCGTATGGCTACAATGATGTATGATATGTCAATGGGTGGTCGAGACAATGAATTGCAAGGGAGTATTCAGGTTATTAGCATAACACACTTACCACAAATAGCAGCTAAGGGGAGTGTGCATTATAAGGTTTATAAAAAGGATAAAGAACATGAAACAGTGAGTCAGATTCGGAGACTTACTTTTGATGAGCGCGTTAAGGAAATAGCATGCATGTTGAGTGGTGAGAAGTTGACTGAAGCTGCTTTGCAGAATGCAAAGGAGTTGCTTAAAGTTTGATTTTAATTAAGAATTTGTTCAGAAATTATGATGAAGAGTATTAAGATAATATTGGCATTTATAGTTTTAGTGATTAATGGTCAAATTGTCAATGGGCAATCGTTAAAATGGGCCGATAAGGCTCGTCAGGCGGTATTCTCTGTGGTTACCTATGGTTCCGATGGTAAAATGCTGGGTACAGGCAACGGATTCTTTGTCACTGAAGATGGCGTGGCATTGTCTGATTATGCATTGTTTAAGGGAGCAACACGCGCAGAGATTATCAAAGTGGATGGCCAACGTTTGCAGGTGTTGGAAATAATGGGCGCTAATGAAATGTATGATATCCTGAAATTCAAGGTAGCTGTAAATAGCCAGAAAGTTCCTGCTCTAACAGTTGCGAATAATACACCAGCAGCAGGTAGTCAAGTGTATTTGCTACCTTATTCTACACAGAATAACACGTTACCCACACGAGGCACAGTGAAAGAAAGTACCAGAGTTGCTAGCACTTTCTCATATTACACTTTGGACTTGCCATTACAAGACAAAATGGTGAGTTGCCCATTGATGGATGCGACAGGTCAGGTTTTTGCTTTGGCGCAACAAGCATCTGATGATGCTGATAAAAACACATGTTATGCTATAGATGTACGTTTTGCTATGGCTCAAGAAATCAATGCACTTTCTTTAAATGACGGCTCTTTATCTAGTATTGGTATCAAGAAAGCTTTACCAGATAGTGAGGAACAGGCATTGGTAACGCTCTATATGGCTTCTACAACTAATAAAGAAGCTTATGCCATGCTATTGAATGATTTCATCACTAAGTTCCCTCAAAGTGCCGACGGTTATATCCGCCGTGCTACCTTTGAATTGAGTCAGTCGTTGGATGAGGCCGTTTTGAGCAAATCTGAGGCTGACCTTGACAAAGCATTAGAGGTAACCACAGATAAGTCAGAAACGCTTTACGAACGTGCTAACCTGATTTACAACTATCAATTGACTAAACCTGAACATACGTACAAGGATTGGACGTATGAGAAAGCCTTGAGTGAGATCCGTGAGGCATTATCTATTAACGATCTGCCTGCTTATAGTCAGTTGGAAGCCGATATTCTTTTTGCTATGCAGAATTATACAGAGGCTTATAATGCTATAGAGAAAGTGAATGCATCGCCTTTGGCATCTGCTGCTACTTGGTATAATGCTGCTCATTGTAAAGAACTGATGGATGCACCTTCTGATGAGGTAATAGAATTGATTGATAAGTGTATAGGTACTTTTACTCCTCCATATACAGAACAGGCAGCTCCCTATTTGTTAGAGCGTGCTCGTATTTACTCGAATGCTGAGAAATACCGACCTGCGTTGATAGATTATGATGAATACTACAAAGCTGTCAATGGCAAAGTCAACGACCAGTTCTACTATTTGCGAGGTCAGTGCGCTATGCAAGCGAAAGCTTTCCAACGTGCTTTAGATGATTATGCTGAAGCTATAGAGCAGAATCCAGAAGAACTCACTTATCGTGCTGAATTAGCTGTGGTTAATATGCGCGTTGGACGCAATGATGAGGCTATAAAAGTCCTTGATGAGGCCATATTAAAAGATGCGACCTATGCTGAACTTTATAGGTTGAAGGGCTTAGCTTTGCTGCAGCTGAAAAAGAATAAAGACGCTCGCTCAGCTTTTGATAAAGCCAAAGAGTTAGGTGACCCTCAAGTAGATGCATTAATCGAGAAATACTTTTGATGCTAGCAAGTCGGCAACAATAAAGTTACTGCCTCCTACGAAGATGAAATCTTCAGGGAGGCATTCTTTTATAGCTGCCTTCACAGCATTCTTCACGTTGGAATAGGATTTACCTCTCAAACCTTTTTCTGTTGCCATACTCATGAGTTGCTCAGCTGGCAATGCTCGGCTCACGCTTGCTTGAGTAAAGTAGTACTTAGCTTCTTTAGGGAGTAAAGCAAGAACACCGCTGATGTCTTTGTCGTTCACCATGCCAATCACAATATGCAACTGATGGCAAGATTGCTGACGTAATTGTTCAACGACGTAAGAAATGCCTCCTACATTATGCCCTGTGTCGCATACAAGAGTAGGACGGTCATGTAGCTTTTGCCAACGCCCCATTAATCCTGTTAATTCCACCACATGGGCAAATCCTTTGCGCACGCTCGCTTCATCAATGTGATATCCCGCTTCTTTCAATAATGGCAGCGCAGTAAACAAGGTACGTTTATTTTTCTCTTGGTAGATACCCTTCAACTCATATTCCACACCAGGATAATCCTCTCGGTCGTTTTCTTCAGCAAAATAGATAGGGGCACCAGTTTCAGTAGCTCTCTCCAGAAAAACAGGCTTGGTCTCAGGTGTGGTCTCGCCAATTACCACAGGAATATTATTTTTGATAATGCCTGATTTCTCTGATGCTATCTTTGCTAATGTATCACCAAGGAACTGTACATGATCAAAACTTATATTAGTAATGATGCTTAAGTCTGGTATAATGATATTGGTACAATCAAGTCTGCCTCCTAGACCTACCTCTATTACAGCTACATCCACCTGCTCGTCGGCGAAATATTTGAAAGCCATAGCTGTTGCTAATTCAAAGAATGAAGGGCACAATGGTTCAAAGAAACTACGTTCGAGCTCAACGAAGTCTACTACATATTCCTTTGAAATAGGTATGCCATTGATACGGATACGCTCACGAAAATCCACGAGATGAGGTGAGGTGTAAAGTCCTGTCTTGTAGCCTGCACTTTGGAGTATGGCTGCTAGTGTATGACTTACAGACCCTTTGCCATTAGTGCCTGCCACATGAATGGTGCGAAACGAATGATGTGGATGGCCGAAATGTGCATCTAAAATCAATGTATTATCTAAACCTTCTTTATAAGCAGCGCCACCCACACGTTGGAACATGGGTACTTTTTCATACAAATATTTCAGAGTCTCTTGATAGTCCATCTTTTTCAATATATTATTAGTTCATCTCATCAAAATTTGTTTCTGCTCTTGATTAATTGTAACTTTGTGAGGTCAAAGATACACATTTTATATAAAAGAAGGTGAGATATGGAGAAAAGAATAGGCGTAATTTTACTGCTGGTATCTTTTATCATTGGCATGAAAGCAGCTAAGAAGGTAGATATCTGTATATATGGTGGAACATCTTCTGGTGTGATGGCGGCTTATACAGCTTGCAAGGAAGGTAAAACTGTGTTGTTGATCGAGCCTACAGACCGAATAGGAGGGCTTACCACAGGAGGCTTGGGTGCTACCGACATAGGTAACCCTTATATCATGAAAGGTTATACCTATGATTTTTACCGCCGCATTGGTCAGCATTATGGCACTAGCTCCATGAAGTTTGCTTTTGAACCGAAGGTGGCTTTGGCTATCTATCAGCAGTATGTTGATGAGGCTGGAGTGCATATCATCTATAACCATCGTCTTTTGGAAGTAAAGAAAGAAGGTAATGTCATTAAAAGTATCGTAGTGGAGGACAGCAAACGTCCATCACCTCAAACCAATATCATCATTGAAGCCCGTGAGTTTATTGATTGCTCTTACGAAGGTGACTTGATGGCTCGTGCTGGCATAAGCTACACCATAGGTCGAGAAGGTAACAGCGTATATGGCGAGTCTTGGAATGGTGCGTTCTGGTCACTCCATCACCAGTTGCCCGATTATGTTGATCCATACGTTGTTAAGGGTGATCCTAAAAGTGGATTGCTTTATGGCATCCTTTCCGGAGAACCTCCTTTGCCAGGAGAGGGTGACAAACATATACAAGCATACAATTTCCGAATTACTTTAACTGACGAACCCTCCAATATGATTCCCATAGAGGAACCTGCCAACTATGACCCCAAGAGATACGAGCTACTCATCCGTATGAAAGAGCGGGCTCCTTTCTCTGATCAGGGACTGTCTGATATATTTATCTGGAGTGAGATGCCAGGACACAAGACTGATATCAACAACCGTGGGGGCTTCTCTACCGATATGATTGGCGAAAACTGGGATTATCCAGAAGCCAGTTATGAGCGGAGAGCAGAAATTGTACAAGCGCACCTTGACTATACCAAGGGTTTGTTGTATTTTATTGGCCATGATGAGCGCATACCAGCTTTTGTGCGTAATGAGATGTTGCGTTGGGGATATCCAAAGGATGAATTTCTTACTTCAGATCATTTCACCCCTCAGCTCTATATACGTGAAAGCCGACGTATGTTGGGCCGTTATGTGATGACGCAGGCCGATTGTGAGAGTAAGACCCAGGTAGATGATTATGTGGGTTGGGCAGCATATACTATGGATTCTCACAATTGTGGGCGTTATGTCATTAATGGTATGGTAAAGAATGAAGGAAATGTAGAGATTGGTATCAAGGAGCCTTATCGTGTTTCCTATCGATCACTCACTCCCAAAGAAGAAGAATGTAGTAACTTGCTGGTACCTGTTTGTCTGTCAGCTTCACACATAGCATATGGTAGTATCCGTATGGAGCCTGTGTTTATGGTACTCGGACAAAGTGCTGCTTTGGCAGCTTGTCAAGCCATAGACCAATGTGGTGGCATCGTACAGAGTGTTGATGCCACCAAGGTCTATAGTAGAATGGAGAATTCTGTGAAATAAATTATTTCTTGAACTGTCCGTAATATTTTAGGAACTGTGTGCGTTCGAAGGTATTAATGCCTTCGTTGCGATCATGCATGTTCAGCATACCCTTAAACATACTGATGCTGTCCATTGTGTGGGTGTCCATCCATTCCGTTAATCCATTGGTCATCTCTCTGATAATGCCATTGCCTTTCAGATAGATAGCACTACAAACCTCTACTGCAGAAGCTCCGGCCAAAATGCTCTTTACCACTCCAGCAGCGTTGTGCACACCACCAGAAATAGCAAAGCTATAGTTGCTGATCACTGCAGAAGCAATGCCAGTCCAACGCAAAGATTTGCTTAAGTCTGCCTCGCTGGTAAACGCTTTGCCTGCACATTGTTCTACTTTATCGATATTGATGTCGGTAGGATAGAAACGGTTAAACAATACCACACCGTCAGCACCATTGGCACGCAACTGATGAATCAAAGCCACTGGGTTGGTAAAGTTGTCACCCAGTTTCATGATTACTGGTATTTTAACAGCTTTCTTTACCAGTTTTAGGATGTCAATATGCTTCTTCTCAAATGAGCCATATTGGTATTCGAGTGTTGTTTGCAATGCCAGAATATTAATCTCCAAAGCATCAGCACCCGCTTCCTCAATCTTTTTGGCAAAGTCAGTCCAATTAGCCTCGTCATAAGCGTTAATGCTGGCAATCACTGGGATGTCCACCATTCTCTTTGTCTCACGAATAAGCGCAAAATACTCTTCCAGTTTATGATTGCGCATATATTCAGCCAAATCATTACCTCCTACCACAAATGGGTCGAAGTCTTCCATGTCCTCGACTTCAAGATGAATCTGCTCTTCAAAGAGTGATTTCAAGACGATGGCACCAGCTCCAGCCTCGCAGAGTTTCTTGTTTTTTTCTGCGCTGTCAGTAAGACTTGAACTGCTCACAATGATAGGGTTCTTCAATTTTAACCCTGCATAAGATGTCTCTAAAGTTTTCATGATAGTAAGGTTTATTTATTGTAATTTCTTTCTCCAAAAATTTTTGTGCCTATACGGATAAACGTACTTCCGTGGCGAATGGCAATGGGATAATCTTCTGTCATGCCCATCGATAGTTCCTTAAAAGCTGCTTCGCCAGCAAACCATTTGCTTTTCAGCTCCTCTAAAAATGCTTGTAAACTAGCAAATTCATGCTCTACTTGTACCATATCATCAGTATTGGTGGCCATACCCATTAGTCCGCAGATGCGCACATGGGTCAGTTGCTTCCATGTTCCCTCGTTAAGCAATTCTCTGCACTCTTCGAAAGTCATGCCAAACTTGGTCTCCTCATGGGCGATGTGAATCTGGAGCAAGCAGTCTATAACCCGATCAGCCTTTTCTGCCTGCCGATTAACCTCTTGTAGAAGATGTAAACTGTCGATGCTGTGTATCATTGCTACAAAAGGGGCGATATACTTCACCTTGTTGGTTTGCAAATGCCCAATAAAGTGCCATTGAATATCGGCTGGAAGCACTTCATGTTTGGCAGTCATCTCCTGCACTTTATTTTCACCAAATAAACGCTGGCCAATATTGTATGCCTCCATCACCGCTTCTACGGGATGAAACTTTGATACAGCTATCAGCTTAACACTTGCAGGCAGTTCTGAGGTAATATTTTTAATTACTTCTGCAATCATTCAACTTCAGGTTTGTCATTCTTGACACCAAATGGGTACACATCCATTAGTGGAGTCTCTTGCAAGCTGGCAATCACATAATCCATCATGGACCCCTTCATTCCCTCATCAAGGTTCTTCAGGGCATTTCTCAAATCGATTGCCTGTACTAATACCATTGTGCTGGTTTTCTTCTCTTTGCCACTTTTTTCGTCTAAAGTGATGAATACCAGTTTCGCTTTGTACCAACGGTCGGCCGAAGCGTCTTCGCTATAGAAAAGTTCTGAATAGTTGGCACGTTTAATATCTGATACGGTAAATTCACCTGTCATGAAAGGAGTCATCTCTTCAATGATGCGAGCCTCAGCTTCAGTAAAGCTCAGCGCATCAACGAGGTAAGGCTCCGTTACTTTTTTCGTTATTCCGTTTTCTAATGTCTTTTCGTATTGAATCTTGCATTCAAACCAAGTATGTAATGCCATAATCTATTAATTATTAATTTTCAATTTTTCTTCGTTCCTTTATAAATGAGATATCCCACAATTAGTATGCCTATCGCAATGAACACATAGCCTATTTCATGACTATATTCATTCACCTTTGCCAACAATTGTTCTTCAGTCTCTATGCCTGGCACCTTGCTCAAATAATAACCTATAGCAGCTAAGATAGAATTCCAAATGCCGGCACCTAAGGTTGTATAGATTATAAAAGTACTCAATCTCATTCTCGACAATCCTGCAGGAATGGATATTAGTTGTCGCACAGCAGGGATGAGTCGGCCAATGAATGTAGACAGGGCCCCATGTTCAGCGAAATAATCTTCCGCACGTTTCACCTTCGCTTCATCGATGAGACATATGTGTCCCAAACGACTATTGGCAAATTTGTAGATGATGGGTCTTCCCAGCCATCGAGAGAGGTAATAGTTGATGAGTGCTCCGATGTTGGCTCCTAGAGTAGCGAAAAACACCACTAAGAAGACGTTCATGCTACTGTCACTCGCTGATTTCCAAGCAGCAGGTGGCACTACCACTTCTGAAGGGAAGGGAATGAACGAACTCTCTATTGCCATCAGCAGTGTGATAGTCCAATAGTTGAGGTGGTCAAGGCACCATTGTATAAATGCTACTGATTCCATTGTAATCGTTTATATACCTAAGTTTCTTCTCACACCTTCCAGCAGATAGTTGATGGAAAACTCATCATTGGTTTCTGCCATTTTGATGGCCTCATTCAATTCGTCCTCCGTAAGGGGCTCGTCACTAATCGAACTGTATTTTCTAAAGTCATCATAGTTCTTCATTATCAGCGATATGATACCCATTGTCCTGTACAAATATTTCCGTTCAGGCTCATTTTCAATTGCTGCTTTCAATTGGTTCAATGCCGCGTCGAAGTTTTCTTGATTCACATAAAGCATAGACTTCTGTGTGAGAACTTCTGCATCGTTAGGCCTGTGTTCCAATACTTTGTCAAAATACTCGAAAGCTTGTTTGTCCCATCGCATGTGAGCATAGCACACCCCTAAGCGAAAATAGGTATTGACAATCTGCTCTTCAGTAAGGTCCAAATACTTAAGGTAGAAGTTCATCAGTTTGATGGCATCTTCAACTCTGTCCTGGTCGAGCAGCAAAGCGAGGTCCATCTCATTCATGTCACCAGGAACAACAGCATGCAGTTCGATAGCATGTTTAAGGTTTTCCTTGGCCTTTCGATCATTGCTCAATAAGGCAAAGAGATTGCATCGAGTCAAATAAGCCTCTCCCATATCTTCGTCGTTAGTGATGGAGAAATCGCAAGCATCCAGTGCCTTGTCATACTCTCCCAACGCCAATTGGCATCTGGCGAGACTGAGCCAGTAGTGAGCAGAGAACGGGTCTTTGTCAATCAACTTCTCACACATTTCAATGGCTTCTTGGTATCTGCCTGAATAGAAATAAGCATTCATGAGTATCGACATATAGTCTTCTTCTCCCTCAAAGCCCTGCCCATGCTTTTTTAACCAGTCAATGGCCTTTTCTGAAAAGTGAGCCTCCATAAACATATTGGCCACCATGATGGGGTCGAAGTCATCTGGAGGATACGAATTTAGCAGTTCTTCAGCCTTTTCATATTCCTCACTCTCAATCAACAAACGTATCTTCAGCAATTGCAAATCACCTGTTTTGTCATTCTCAATCTGATTGGCCAAAATGATGGCTGCATCAAGATCTCCCTTGTCAAGATAACGATAGGCTTGCTCAATTTGGAGCATAGTAACGTCAGGATAGGTGCGTAAGGCATAATCCATCACCTCGTCGGCCTTATCGGGATCATGGTTGTTGTCGTACCACAGACAAAGGTCGGCCAGGTCGTCAGGTTCCATATAAACATATTTCCCCTCACTTCGCTGGGCTTCATACTCACGCGCCAGTTCGTTCAGCCTTTTCTCGTTGTCCGACAGCGGATTCCTTTTTACCATTTAACTCGTAGCTTACTTGTTTATTTTTCCCCAAGTATCTTTCAAGCTTACGGTGCGGTTAAACACCATTTTCTCTGGTGTTGAGTCTTTGTCCACACTGAAATAGCCAATGCGCTGGAATTGCAGGTAAGTCAACGGTTTCATGCCTTGCACAAACTTCTCGATATAGCACTTAGGCAGAATCTCCAACGAGTCTGGGTTTATCATCTGCTTCATGGCAGTCAAGGCATCGCAATTCTGTTCGTCACGTATTTGCTGCATCACATCACGAGGATTCTCAACCTTCCATAATCTGTCATACAAGCGAACTTCTGCTTCAAGACAGTGGTTACAGCTCAGCCAATGAATAGTACCCTTCACCTTGCGGTTGGCACCAGGCATACCGCTCTTACTTTCTGGGTCATATTCGCAATACACCTCTACCACCTCGCCTGCTTCGTTCTTCTTGCAGCCAGTGCACTTCACGATGTAGGCATTCTTTAGACGTACTTCCTGACCTGGTGTCATGCGGAAATATTTCTTAGGTGCATCTTCCATAAAGTCATCTTGCTCTATCCACAACTCACGGCTGAACTCTATCTGATGAGTACCTTCCTCCAAGTTTTCAGGGTTATTGATGGCTTCCATCTCTTCCACCTTACCCTCAGGATAGTTGGTCACGATCAGCTTCACTGGATGCAACACGGCAGAAACACGGGTAGAACGAGCGTTCAGGTCCTCACGAATGGCACTCTCCAACAACGCAAAGTCGTTAAGGGCATCGAAGGTGGTATAACCAATCTTATCCACAAACTTGCGGATACCCTCTGGTGAATAGCCACGACGACGGAAGCCGCAAAGAGTAGGCATACGAGGATCGTCCCATCCATTCACCAACCCTTCCTTCACCAGTATCAGCAAGTTACGTTTACTCAACAATACATAATTCAGGTTCAGCTTGTTGAACTCATACTGATGAGGACGGTTGTCATCCAAATCTTTGCCATCCTTTACCCAATCGACAAATAAGTCATAGAGTGGGCGGTGAGGCACAAATTCCAGTGTGCAGAGCGAGTGGGTAACCCCCTCGAAATAGTCACTCTGTCCGTGGGCAAAGTCATACATAGGGTATGCCTTCCATTTAGTGCCAGTATGTGGATGTGGGTGGTTCACTACACGATAGATGATAGGGTCGCGGAAGTGCATGTTGGGGCTCGCCATATCAATTTTGGCACGAAGCACCATCTTGCCTTCCTCTACCTCACCCGTGTTCATCATTTCAAACAAACGCAGGTTCTCTTCTATAGGACGGTCACGATACGGACTGTTAGTGCCTGGTTGGGTAGGAGTGCCCTTCTGTGCGGCAATCTGCTCAGAGGTCTGTTCATCAATATATGCCTTGCCCTCCTTGATCAGTATCACGGCAAAGTCCCACAACTGCTGGAAGTAGTCTGAAGCGTTATAAACATTTGCCCACTGGAAGCCCAGCCAGTTGATGTCTTCCTTAATGGCATCAATATATTCCATATCTTCCTTAGTGGGGTTGGTGTCGTCGAAACGCAGGTTACAAACGCCACCGTATTTGGCTGCTATACCGAAATCCAGGCAAATAGCCTTTGCATGTCCTATATGTAAATAACCATTTGGCTCAGGTGGAAAACGCGTCTGTATTCTGCCTCCGTTCTTGCCCTCAGCCAGGTCTTTTTCTACTATTTGTTCTATGAAATTCAAGCTTTTTTTCTCGCCTGTTTCTTCGCTTTTAATCTCTGCCATATTATATATAGGTATGTTAGATGTAAATAATGCTACAAAAGTAATCAATTATTCTGTGAAGTGGAAATCTAAATGTCGAAAACATGTTTAAAGACATATTTTTTTATTTGCATAATAACTTTAAAAGGGTTTAATTTGCATCGTTATCCTGAAAACAATCTTTTTACCTTAAAAAACTAATACCTATTGAAAACTGAAAACGAGGGGCTTTGTGAAAAGCTCCTCGCTTTTTTATTTGCGTGTATTTGGAGCTTTTATTATCTTTAAATAAGATAAGCTGCACCTCAACAATGGGCAAATAAATTTGCCATTGTGTTCGGTTTGCATTATCTTTGCCTAAAGATTTGCAAAAGTAATAAAATTTATTGATATGTTTTCCGGAATAGTAGAAGAATGTGCCAAAGTAGTGGGCATTGAGAAAGATAGAGAGAATGTGCATTTCACCCTAACGTGTTCATTTGTAAATGAGTTGGGTATTGACCAAAGCGTATCTCACAACGGCGTGTGTCTTACGGTAGTGAAGAAAACAGCTGATACATACGTGGTAACGGCGATGAAAGAAACTCTCGACCGTTCCAACCTGGGCTTGCTCAAGGTGGGTGATGAGGTGAATGTTGAGCGTAGCATGATGATGAACGGTCGTCTGGATGGCCACATCGTGCAAGGTCATGTTGACCAGACCGCCACTTGCATAGCCGTTGATGATGCCGATGGCAGCTACTATTTCACATTCAAATATGCTTTCGATAAGGCGATGGCTCAGCGTGGCTACTTTACCGTTGATAAGGGCTCGGTTACGGTGAATGGTGTGAGCCTCACAGTGTGCAACCCCACTGATGACACCTTCCAGGTGGCCATTATCCCTTACACTTTTGAGAATACCAATTTCCACAATATCAAGGTAGGCTCTGTGGTCAACCTTGAGTTCGACATCATAGGTAAATACATTAGCCGACTGATGGAGTATAAATAAGGTAGATACGCGATAGCTGTTATGAAGCATTACCTATTCTCTGTCTTCTGCCCATTCTGCATTAGGACTTATAATGATTTGTTATCAGGTTGTAAGTTGGGTTGTTGGGCAATAGGGTTGCAGGCTGAAAACCATAAGGATGTGTGGCGTAAATAACAATGATGTGGGGAGCAAAGCATAGGGTTGTAATATGGAAATCACATTTTATTCCTTGTTTATTCCAAAGGGGATGTGAGCAGAGAAAAAGAAAATCGCAAAAAAGTCTTCACTCTTCACAGACGCACCATAAATTGCTGTATGACAGGCCGTTTGCTATGTGAAGACTTGCTTCAACTCTTCACAAGTCTTCACAACACTTCACACTACGGCTAAATGACATCCTGCTATAAGTAATACATATATTGGAACTATTTGAAAAGCATTGAAACATGGAAATAACATTTTGCAAAATCTGAAGCCTGATTTTGTGGTGAAGACCCGTGAAGAGATGTGAAGAGTTGCGTAAACTCTTCACGCTAATAATCTGCAGATAATCAGTAAGATAAAATGCTCTTGTGAAGAGTGAAGACTTTTTTTGAGCGTATGTGCAGAAAAACTTTTTTCCTCACGAGGAAAAAATAGGAATGGTGGCTTAGTCGGAGTAAATGCTTCGTTTAGCGGTAGCTGAAGGCCTGCTTAGCGGAAGTAACCCAACCGCTTAACGTTACTAAATCCACTGCTTAGTAGAAGCTGATACCAGATTTCTCATGAGAATCTAAATATGAGAACGGACCTCTTAACATAATAGAACGGCTCTCAAAGCACCTTACAACCTAACCTATTATGTAATATCTTCTTTTTTTAAGAAAGGTTGTAGGGCTGTATGTTTTTTCAGAATAATAGTTTTTCATTAATCTTTTTTCCTCTCTTGCGTTTTCAATGTAGATTCTTTATTTTTGTAGTGTATTTGTAAAAGTGATTGAAACATACGCATAAAGAAGGGTAAAGTATGATGACATTGAGTAAGACTTGGAGAAATGTTGTTGTAGCAGCGTTGCTGGTGATTTTATGCTGTGGCATAGTGACCTGCACAAGAAGTATGCTTACCAAGCATGTGGCACCTACAGATGATAACAGTGAATTTGTTACTATTACAGATGCAGTGCCTGACGCTATCTTGGAGATTCGCTATTTCAGTACCTATAATTTTGTGGGTAAGCGCATTGACGGCTATCTGGAGCCTACGGCTCTTATGACTCGCAGGGCTGCTGACAGTTTGCAGGCGGTGAGTAAAGATGTGATGGCGCAAGGCTATCGACTGAAGATATATGATGCTTATCGTCCACAGATGGGTGTAGATCATTTTGTTCAATGGGCCAAAGATATTCCTGATACGCTAATGAAAGCTTATTTCTATCCAGACCTGAGTAAAGATGTTCTTTTCCCGCAAGATTATATAGCTGAGAAGAGTGGGCATACACGTGGCTCAACGGTGGATCTTACCTTGTTCGATATGGCTACAGAGAAGGAATTAGATATGGGTGGTACCTTCGACTGGTTTGGTGAGGAAAGTCACCCAGACTTCTGCGGCAACCTAGAAACGGGAGAATATACGGGTGATAATAGCAAGAGTCCTGTGGGGCGCATTATTACTGAAGAGCAATTCAAGAACCGTATGATTTTGCGTCAGGCTATGCTGCGTCATGGATTCAAGCCTATAGATTCGGAGTGGTGGCACTTCACACTGAAAGATGAGCCCTTCCCAAATACTTATTTCACTTTCCCTGTAAAACAGATTAAACATTAAGATAAAAAGAGCCTCACCAATGAGGCTCTTTTTTTATGGTTTCTCGTAAGGGGAAAAATAATCTCTCGTTAACAATAAAAAAACAGTTGGTCTGTAAGCCGGGTTCTGTTCCCCACAAAAGTGAGGTGCCTGTCATTTATCTGAGCCTGCTGTCACCAACAGGCTTTATCGGTCCACCCTCTGGCATTGGACGAGCAGCCCTTATAGCGCCAGTTTACATGACCTTTCAACTTCCAAGAAGCACAGCCCTTGTGTCACCACAAGACTGGTAGGCTCTTACCCTACCTTCTCACCCTTACCTCCCGAGAGAGGCGGTTGTTTTCTTCTGCTTTACTCAACCCTCACGGACTGCTTCCCGTTAAGAAGTGGAATGCTCTGTGTTGCCCGGACTTTCCTCCTGCATCGCGAAGATGCACGCGACAAGCCGACCAACTGTTTCTGGGGGCGAAATTACAACAATTAGTTGAATTAACCAAACTTTGGTCTCTAAAGCGCCTCTTCCTGTCTGGTGGGATGCAAAGAGACGGAGAGCACAAAGGATGTTCTGTTACAAGTCTTTTACCTTTGTACTGCCTGTCTGTCGGAATGCGGCCCTTGCTGCTTCAAGCACCTCATATTGTTGCTTGAACTGCTCTTTGTAATCTACCATAAAGTCTTTATAGCCAAATCCTTTTGTACTGAGGCGGTCGATGGTCTCTGCCAACGTGATATCTACACATCCTGATGCAGGCATATATACCTCTTCCTGACTTTTGTCTGTGGCATTCATGATTAGCAGATCAGCCTCGGTCAACTCATTCAGTACCATCTGAGTTAGTTGTATAGGTATATGGCATTTGTTGGAGAGTTGACGAGCAGAATAGGGCTTGTCAGTCCCTTGATCATATTGCTTGCAGATCATTGACATCAGTACCACTGCTATGTAGTTGCGATATTCATAAGAAGCGTTGTTCACCTCTTTATAGTTGTCATAGCGTTTGAAATTCTGCATGATATGGGTGAGTTGGGCGCCTAAGATGCAGATGGTCCAAGAAACCTGCAACCACAACAGGAACAACGGCAATGCCGCAAAGCTACCATAGATGGCATTGTATTTCGATACCCAGACCTGTCCACTGATATACAAGAATTGGAAGGCTTGGAACATGAAACCTGCAATGAAGCCTGCTATCAAGGCATAAACGAATTTCACCTTGGTGTTAGGCATGAAGATGTAGAGTGCCGTAAACATCAGCCAGCTAAATATATAAGGTATCAGTCGGATGAGAAATTTCAGCATGGGTGCAATCAATGCGTAGCCCTCCATCTTGCTAAACAGCGTTGACATAAAGATGCTCAAACCTCCACTCGTGATAATTAGGATAGGCATCAGAATCAGCATCGAGAAATAGTCGGTTACCTTGCGATAGGGCGTTCGGTCTTTCTTTACATACCAGATATCGTTGAAGATGCTCTCCATGTTGTTTACCAGACTGATAAAAGTCCAGAACAGGGCTATCAGACCTACGCCCAAGAACACGCCACCCTGGGTTTGCGAAAGGTAGGAATCAACGAATTGGAAAATGTACTTGGTGGCCTCGTTGGTGCCCAGCAGACCTTGTTCTATCTGTTGCTGCAAAAGGTTGTCGAAACCAAAACCACGGGCGATGCCAAACAGGATAGCGAGAATAGGCACGATAGACAGCAACGTACTGTAAGTCAATGCTGCAGCCTTGTTGCTAATCTTGTCGGTAGAGTAGCGGTTCACCAATATATATATCACTCGTGTGACATACGCCACCGCATTCTTCAACGACAGCTTCTGATATACACTGTCTTGCCAGATGCCGAAGGTGACAAACTTGATGAGCCACTCCCACACCTTGTCTATATATTCAACGATTCTGTTAAACCAAGCTCCCATAACTGTTTAATATTTCACGTTCTTAACGCTCTTCCAGTCGATATCCTTAGTGCTTTGTGCTACCTTGGCAGTAGGAATAACGGCACCTTTGCGGACCAATATCACAGCCTCCAGTTTGTCGGTAGTGATGTCATTCCATCCAGCTTGATAAGTTTTGCCTGTCTGATAATCTACCCAAGCGCTTCCTGGCAGATAGACCTTGCGGGTCCAGTGACGCAAACCTGTAGTGGGGCGGTGATCAGTGTTGTTGTAATTGTCCTTAGGATCGACAAAATCTTGAGGAGCATCGAAGATAGGCGCTACCATGATGTCCTTGCCAAATAGATATTGGTCTTCTACCATCCAAGCCACAGGGTCATCAGGATACTCGATAAACAAGGCTCTCACCATAGGCAATCCTGTTTCCGTACAGGTCTTGGCTTGCTCAACAATATATGGCATCAAGGCATATTTCATCTCGGCATTGGCGCGATAATAGTCGGTAAACTCCTGATTATAGAGCCAAGGTTCTGTAGGAGGTGCGCCATGACTACGAGTATGTGAGGTGAGGAAACCAAATGGCAACCAGCGACGATAGAGGTCCTCTGGGGTAGACTGTACAAAGCCACCTATGTCGTGGCTCCAGAAAGGAAATCCTGACAATCCGAAGCTCATGCCAGCATGCAGGGTAGAGAGCATTGCCTCGTTGGTATTGGCAGCATCACCTCCCCAATGCAACGGATATCGTTGTGAACCTGCCCAAGCTGAGCGAGCCCAGATCACGGCTCCATCCTTTTGCACATCTTTGGTTACATCCCACACTGCTTTGTTGTAGCGCACAGGATAAAGGTTGTGTTCATACAATCCGCCTCTGCCGTTGTGGTAGAACCCATCGTAGGGAGCACCTTCTCCGAAATCTACCTTAATGGCTCCCACACCCATTTCCAGCAGGTTGCGCAAGTGACCTTGATACCACTTCACGGCTTCGGGGTTGGTGAAATCAAGACAAGCATCCTCGTAAGGCAAAGAACCGTCGGCATTGCGCACCACCAGGTTCTTTTCTATCAGTTCGTTATAGAATACATTGTGCTGTGTGAAGTAAGGTAATTGCCATAGACTGATGTGGAATCCGTCATCCAACAGGTCTTTTACCATTTTCTGCGGATTATCGAAGCGATCTTCGGCAAACTTATAGTCGCATTGCCAATCTACGCCAAACCATCCTGTATCCAAATGTATTACATCGGCAGGTATGCGATTGTCGCGCAAGTTCTTGGCAATACTGTAGGCATCCTTGTCGCTCAGGTAGGTGATGCGACTCATCCATGTGCCGAAACTCCAAAGTGGAGGCATGGGTGTCTTGCCCACGAGGTTGGTGTATTCGTTCAGTATTTCGGCTGGGTTACCAATGAAAAAGAAAAAATCAACGGCTTCGTCGGCCATAAACAGTTTGGTGGCTCCTACATAAGTAGCACCAAAATCGCAGGTCACAGGTGCTGAGGTATGCATGAATACGCCATAACCGCGGTTAGAGAAATAGAATGGTACGGGTTTGTACATCTCGTCAGTCTCAGGACCTTGTGGGTCAGTAACAAACAGGTTTACCTTTTGACCAGCCTTGTTGAGGCCTGTAGGTGATTCGCCACAACCATAGATGCGCTCGCCAGTCTTCAGACTAAACACAGGGTTGAGCATGCGTGAGTTGTCGGTACCACTCTTCTTAAAGCCGAAAGGCAAGAGTTTTACCTGACTCACCCAGTTGTCGTCGTTGGTCCAACTTTGTGTCAGGACTTTGCCGTTGGCATCCTTCAAAATAATACGCCACGGATGCTTCTGTATGGTCAGCGAGCCTTGCTTGCTGGTATATATTATCTCTTTTTCATTCTCTTGACAAGTCCAGGTTACATGTGGGTTGTCTTTCATAAACTGCGGACTTAACATGATTTCTTCCACATCTTTGGGAGCTACCAATGAAGTGAGCATTCTTACCCTGACAGTACGGTCAGAGATGAAATCCACCTTGAAGCGGAATTGAGGATCGTTCTCGTAGCCAGTGTTGGGGAAATCTTTCATCTGCAATTTGTCGGCCACCACTGTATTAGTATTGAAAGCCTGTCGTGGCTCTAAACTGTAACGAGCCCATTGCACTTTACCTTCGCCAGTAGTAGTGTCAAACTGAGTCAGTTTGTCGGCAAAGAAATAGGTAGCGGTCATATCCACGTAACCGCGACTCATGTCTTTGGCCTGGTTCATTAACTGTGCATTTATCATGCAGGTTGCAGCCAATGCTAAAGCGAATGTAATGATTATCTTCTTCATGATAGGTGATTTTTATGATTGTATTTCTATGTAAACGATTCTGTTCTCTTGCGACGCAAGAATGATTGTTTGGTAAGAATGAAAAACAGAGCCATTCCTGCCATATGTACTACAGCCATCATCCAGAAGGCTGAAGCATATCCGAAGTATTCGGCTATAGAACCTCCCAATAGTATACCTATGCCTAACCCTAAGTCCCACGAGGTGAGAAGGGTAGAGTTGGCGGTGCCTCGCTCGTTGTTTTGTGCCACATTGATAATCATGTTCTGCATAGCAGGCCACATGTGCCCATTGCCTAAGCCAATCAGGATGGCAGAAGCATAATAGCCCACCATATTTGGCATAGCTATAAAAATAGTGTAGCCGATGGTGGAGAGTATAATGCCTTCAGCAGCATTGTGTGTTAGTTTTCCTTCTCTTAATGACTTAGCTCCTTGTAATCGTGAGAGTATCAGACCAATACTGAGCAACATAAAGTAGGTACCCGTGCCACTGGTGATGCCCATCACCTCCTTGCCATAGATGGCTAAGTAGTTGCTAAGTATGCCATAGCAGAAACCAAAGAAGCAGATGTTGAGGCCTATCACCCAGCCTTTCAACAAAAAGAAACGGTCGAGTGAGATGGCTTTCTTGTCTTTCATGAGTTGTTTGGTCGGTAACTTAACCGTATAATCTACCGCAAAACCGATGCCTGCTACAATAAAAGCCAGCCAGAACAAAGCATCGAAATTGTGCACATATTTATATACGAAGACGCCGATAGTAGGGGCAATGGCTGTAGCAAGATTGTTGCTAAGGCCATAATAGCCAATAGCCTCATTGCGTCGGCTAGATGGTACCACATCGATGGCTACCGTGTTGTTAGCCACTGTCGATGCGCCAAAAGGTCCTCCATGCAAGGTACGCACAATGGCAAACATCAAAAGGGTACTAGCTAGCAAATAGCCACCAAAGATAATGAAATACAGGAATAAACACACCAGCAATACCTTCTTTCTCGGAAAACTATCAACTACGTACCCACTGAAAGGACGGAAGATAAGTGCAGTAATGGTATAGCCACTCAACACCAAACCTATCATATCCTTTGTCGAACCGAATGTCTCACTTAAGTACAAGGGCAGGAGAGGGGTGAGCAAATAGAAGGCAAACGACATGGTGAAATTAGCCACCATTACCTTCTTATAATTGCTATTCCATAGTTTATCCATTCTCAATGTATCCTTTTTGCTTTTGCAAAGGTAATAATTAATTGCTTTTTCTTAACTTTGTAACAGGAATAAAAAACAAAGACTATGAAAACAATGTGTTCTCGTTTTATGAAAGCATACCCAATAGCTGTAGGCTTGATAGCTTTTTTACTATTTCCTCAAGCCATCAAGGCTCAGGGAAATGCGCAAACATTTACTCAGGAGCAGTTAAAAGAATATTTTAATAATCGACCTAAGCCCGACAAATGGATGGACCCAACGGGCAAATACCAGGTAGTGATGGAGGTTGACCCCACATTGGAAGGTCATACTATTTATCATCCTGTTGATTTAAGTGCCTTCCCCAAGAAAGACAAACTGCCTGTGGTGCTGATGTCAGGACCTGGATGTGACGATGATGGAGATTCGTTTCGCCCGTTTTGGACAGAAATAGCTTCTCACGGCTATATGGTGATAGCTACTGGTGAGCCAGTACCAGAAGGCGTTCGTGCTGCTATGGGAGCCACCACCGAGGAAGATATGAAGGCTGGGTTGGACTGGATTATAAGCGAGAACGAGCGACCTGGAAGCAAGTACTACCAAAAAGTGGATACTGAGCATATAGCCTTGTTTGGTCAGTCATGTGGAGGTGTGCAGGCTTTGAAACTTTCTGGCGACCCACGTGTATCATTATTAGGCTTGTGGAACAGTGGCTTGGGTGCTATGGCCGACAATGCTGACCCTACGCGTAGTAGTCTGATGGGCATTAGTCCTGCATTGAAAGAGATGCTTATCAACTTGCGCATACCTATAGCTTATTTTGTGGGTGATACCGATCCTGCACGTCCAAACTCTGCTATGGATTATGACAATATAAAGAGTAATGTGTCTGTAGTATTGGCCGTTAGAGAGATTCCAGGTGATGCCCACGGAGGTACCTTCAGAGAGAAAAATGGGGGCTCTTTTGGTCAGGTAGGTGTGGCTTGGCTCGATTGGCAGTTCAAACATAGCAAGAAAGCTGCCAAAGTGTTTAAGAGTTCCAAATCGTTTCTCTTCACTGACAAGAAGTGGGTAGAGGTGAAAACCAAGAACCTCTGAGTTTTTCAGTATACTTTACTCGTCTTGTTTAAGTGCTGTTTCGCTTTTCTGCAACTGGTATTGACGGGGTGAGCAACCCACCACACCTTTGAAATATTTTCCAAAGAAGGAAGGATTGGGGAAGTTCAGCAGATCACTGATTTGCTGAACAGTCAAGTCATTTTGACGTAGCAGGGCCTTTGATTCCAAAACCACATAGTCGCGAATCCACTCGCTGGGCTGGCGATTACTGTATTGTTTCACTATTCTGGAGAGGTATTTGCTGGTGATGCAAAGTTTGTCGGCATAAAAACCAAGTTGTCGTTCTTTGGTATAGTTGCGTCTTACTTCATCCATGAACTGATGGAACAGCATCTCCCCTCGACTCATTTTGGTGTCTTCGTCTGCAAGCTTTTCAAACTTGGTAATGCAGAAGTAGGTCATGGCCTCCATGTAGTTCATCAAGATTTCCTTGGTATAGGGCAATTGCAGTTTTATGGCCGAGCGCATCATTCTAAACAACATGACTAGATGCGCCATTTCACCGTCAGTATAATGAAATTTCAAAGGACGGTTCATGTGTTCACGGAATTTCAGTGAGTTTTCCATTTTCAAGAGCAATGGGAAGGCATCTTCAGGTATTGCCATAATGGCCACACGGCAATCTTTCGACATACTGATATGCTCGCCAATGGTACCAGGCACCATCGTCAGTATCTCATTTTTTTGTATTCTCACTTCCTCTAAGTTGATTCGCAATACCATTTCACCATTAGTGCAAATCATAACAAGAGGAAACGTAAGTTTGATGGGAAATGACTGTGTGGGTACAATACCGTCTAACTCAAGATCTTCAGTTGAGTCTATATTGTCGTCTAACAGCACAAAGTTCTCTAGTACCAGTTTCCTGTTGCCGCTTGGCAGCATGTCTAACTTTAACTCAGTCAGTTTCACTTCGTTTTCCATAACACTTCATTATAGATCCTTTTTCCCTTTTTATAACCAGGTTTGTTGTCTATGTTAGCTCTCTATGTCCCCTAATAGGATATAAGGCTTGGTGCGAAGTTAATATAAAAACTTCAAATAGCAAAAGGGAGGGGCATAAGAATATAAAACATCATCAGAAACGTTTTATTCCCTTTAGGACAAAACAGGTAACTTTTTGAGCTTTATAATCAGTATGGTAATCACTACCTTTGCAGTATCAATAATAAAAGAAAGTAATATGAAAGTAGCAGGAAAAGTAATTGTAGTTACGGGTGCCGGTAACGGCATGGGTAGGGCCATTAGCCTGAACTTGCTGGGCAAGGGGGCTAAAGTGATAGGACTTGACATTAATATGGATGGTTTGAAGAAAACGCAGGAGTTGGCAGGTGAAAACGGCAATGCCATGAAAATGATGCAGTTGGATATTGCTAACCGTGAGGCTGTAGAGCAAGCAGCAGCCGAGGCTGTGAAATTGTTTGGTGCCGTTGATGGTATCATCAATAATGCTGGCATCATACAAGACTTTGTATCAGTAAACGAAATGGAGTATCGCACAATTGAACGTGTGATGAACATCAACTTCTACGGAACATTATATATGGTGAAGTCATTCTTGCCACATCTGCTTACTCGTCCAGAGGCACACATTGTCAATGTGTCGAGCATGGGTGCCTTTGCCCCTGTGCCTGGACAGACTTTCTACGGTGCTTCCAAAGCAGCCGTTAAAGCATTGACTGAAGGACTGATGACAGAACTGATGGATACTAATGTAGAGGTGAGTGAGGTATTCCCCGGTGCCGTGGCTACTGATATTCAAGTTCATTCTGGTGTGAAGAATGCCAAGAGTGTGGCCAACTATTCAGAAGAGGATTTCAAGAAGGCCAAGGCTAAGGTGACTGTACCAAGCGAGGCTGCAGAGACCATTGTCAGTGGCATGGAGGCTGGAAAGTGGAAGATTATCATCGGAAAAGATTGCAAGCAAATGGATTTGCTCACACGCTTAGCTCCTCGCTTTGCCATGAAGAAGTTGGCTGAGGCTATGAAAAAGTTGCATGCTATAAAATAAAGTCGATTTTGATGTCGATAAAAAAATGAGGTCCTATCATGGGACCTCACTTTTTATATGTTAGCGCCAATTAGTAGTTACCTTTCACCTCATCTACCCATCGTTTTTTCAACAACCAAGCAGCCATCTTGGGCTTTCGGTCTTGGGTAAATACCCCTTTGAGGTTCATGGCTCTCACTCGCATTAAGGCTTGTGCTGTCTTGAAATCGGCAAAAGCCCATATCATCATGCCACTTACATAAGACTTGGAGTTGGCTATGTCTAAATAGGCATTGATCATCTTCTGTTGGAATTCCTCAGAAAACATCTCGTCTTCTGACGCATGGCTACCTGCTATAGCATCGGCTCCAAACTCAGTAACAACAATAGGCCTTTTTAGTTCATTGTGCAGTTTGTCAAGCTCTCCATTGAAGTAGCGCTCAGCTATAGAGAAATTGCCTGTATGGGTGTACCAACCGTAATAGCGGTTGATGGCAATCACATCACATTCCTCCATCCATTGGGCAGGTCCACCCATTACACCTACAAAAGTAGCCAAACGAGTAGGGTCTAAGCGTTTTGCCTGATGTATCAAATCTCCCAAGAACTCTCTCGCTATGCGGTTTTCCTGTTCTGCCGCGTCATTGGTACCTGTCAGTACATTGGCACCCAGTGTTTTGGGTGATGGCTCATTGGCAACGCACCATATGATTACAGAGGGGTGATTCTTGTCTCTGGCAATCATCTCTTCTAACATTTGATTGCACAACTCTTTTCTGCGTTTGATAGCCTCAGACTGGTCATAGAATACCAAACCAACTGAGGGCATTTCATCGATGATTAATATGCCCTGTTTGTCTGCTTCTGCATAGACCGACTCATCGTAAGGATAATGACTTGTCCTAAACGAATTGGCACCCATCCATTTCATTAAGTTGAAATCTTTTACTATTACTGGTTGCGCAACGCCCCTGCCAAAAATGGGAAAATCTTCGTGCTTACCAAAGCCACGCAGATGTATAGGATTGCCGTTCAGTAAGATGTCATCACCTTTTACCTCGATAGTGCGTACTCCTGTTTGCAGAATATAGCTATCAACAGGTTTGTTGCCGTTCAGGAGTTCTACCGTTACATCATATAAGTAAGGTGAGTCAGGGCTCCATAGTTTTACATTAGATATCTCTACATCTACTGCAGCTTCATCACCTTTGAACTTAATGGGTATGGCTGTTTGGTTGCCCGTTTTATCAGTCACCACAATCCTACCACTTTGCGCATTACCAGTCTTCTCTATTTGCGCATGGATGATGCCGGTTGTACCATTAAAAGTGGTGGTCAGAGTAATATCATTGATGTGTGTAGCCTTGGGTACAGAATAGAGCCACACACTACGATGCAATCCGCTGAAAGGGAAAAAATCGTAGTTGGAGTTTGGATAGTTCTGCGAACCGATGGCACCATCTACCAGATTCCCTGTTGGTACTCGGTTGGGCTGCTGCTTATTTTCTACCATGACGGTGATACGGTTCTTCTCACCCCATTTCACTTTATCTGTAATAGTGAAAGCGAAAGGCAGGTGCCCTCCCTCGTGTTGTCCTAGCAGTTGTCCGTTGATCCATACTTTGGCCATGTAAACTGCAGAGCCAAAGCGTAAACCTATTTCTTGATCGTTCTTCCACGATGTTGGTATGAATGTTTCCATCTCATACCATGCGCATCCTAAGTAGTTATGCTGGTTCTCTAATTGGTCATTCCAGCTACCAGGCACAGCAATGGAAGTGGGTTGAGGCAGGCCATTAAACCAACCTTCGACCTCTCCTTGTTCCTGAGGGTCTAGCTGGAAGTTCCAGATGCCGCTCAGGTCAAGGCGGTTACGGTGGGTATTTTGTTGGGGATACAACGAAATTTCCTTGATACTAGGTGTTAAGCCAATAGCAAACAATGGTGAGATATTTCCAATCGACACCACAATTAGCAATCCCAAAAAGCAAAGTGTTCGTTTCATGGTATGTATTAGTGTATTACTTGGTAAAATATAGGTCATAGCTTGCTTCTACGCCTTCGCCCTTTACATGAATCTTCACGGTGCCAGAAGTAAGCGAACGTATTACAGCTTGCGACTGACCATAGTATGTAGGATAAACGCCATCCTTGAAGGCTGCTTCGGTTATCAGTTGCTGACTGCCATAACCCAGCAATTCACCACCTTCGACGGTTACGGTGAGCGTACGGTCAGCTTTTGACTCAACGATTCCGTTCTCACCAACGAGGTTGATGTTGATGAAAGCCAACTCACCACACTTGTAGCTATTCTTCTCGGGCTCGATGCTGATACCCAATTTACCCGTAGCTGAGGTCAGTGTCTGTTCGTATTGCTTGCCATTGGCATCGGTAGCCACAGCTTTCAGCGTGCCAGGCTCATAAGTTACATCCTCAAAAGATGCAACATAGTCCTTCACCTCCTGCTCACCGATGAATTTGTCGTTCACATACAGGGCTACCTTTGGTGCGGCAGTGTAAACCTCTACTACAGTTTTCATGCCCTCGCAACCTTGCCAACTCCATGATGGAATGCTGTTAGTTCCTCGCCACATAGACTTCACTAAGTTCTCTTTGTGGATAGGGCGAACAGCAATGTTAGGTTCTACTTGCTTTGTCCAAATAGCCTTAGCCCAGAAAGCTTCTCCTGTAGGGTTGCCAATCAGGTCGATGGCACCACCACCAAAGAGTTTCCAAGGGTAAGTCTTGTTGGCAAAGTCGGGATCGTTGGAGTAATACCAAGCACCTAAACCAATCTCACCAATATAATCTAATGCAGTCCACATGAAGTCCCCCACCACATAAGGCATTTCTTCCACCATAGCCCAGTTCTTGGCCAAGTCTTGTGGATATGTCTCTGAACCGACTACTACTCTGTTTGGATGTGCGGTGCCTTCTATTGGATAGCGAACACTTGCATAGTTGTAGCCTGCAATGTCTAATGCATCGAGCACAGGAGTCGTAGCTTCGTCGAAAGCGGGTTGGAGTGTCGCCATTGACATCTGCTCACTGGAGTTTGTCATCATCATGTTATACTGCTCACTGGTAATCTGCTGTCCGCCACCCATCATAGCAGAGTTAGACTGCTGGAAGATGTTCACGCCCATCTTTGTCAGACCGATAATCATCAGGTTGATGCCAGCAGTAACTGGACGTGAGTTATCTGCTTGGTGCAGGCGATTAATCAGTTCCTTAGCCAAAGCTACACCCTTCTCTTCAGCAGGTTCACCCACCTCGTTACCTATACTATACATGATGACTGATGGATGGTTGATGTCTTTCTTAACGAAATGGCGAATGTCCTCCACGTAGTTATCATAGAAGTCTTTTGAATAGTCAAACTCAGTCTTGGTGATATACCACATGTCCCACAACTCATCCATCACGTACATACCCAACTCATCGCAAGCTTTCAGCATGGCCTCTGACAATGGGTTGTGTGATGAACGGATGGCATTGAAACCATATTTTTTTAGCAAAGCTACCTTGCGGTAAGCTGCATCTTCGTATTCTGCAGCACCCAGGATGCCATTATCGTGATGGATGCATCCGCCTTGCAGCAACACATCTTTGCCATTCACTTTCAGACCTTGTGTGCTCCAAGTGATTTCGCGAACACCAAAAGGCTTCTCTTGCTTCTCTATGGTTTTGCCATTTTGCTTGAGTTCCACCACTGCTTTATATAAATAAGGAGATTCAGCACTCCATAACTTGGCGTTATCAATGTTCAGTTCCACATTGTCGCCTTCAGCAGATACAATCTGCTTGTTGCCGTCGTAGATGCTGACGTTTACCACACCACCTTGGTGCAAGGTTTCTACTTTCACCTTGGCTGGGGCAATTGATAGCATACTTACTTTCACCTGCTCAATGTAGTCCTTTTCCTGGACCAAGAGGTGCAGAGGACGATAGATGCCAGCACCTGAGTACCAGCGACTATTGGGCATCTGTGAGTTATCTACATCTATACGGATGGTGTTTTCACCTTCCACTAGTAAACCGTCCAAGCAAACATCAAAAGGCATGTAGCCATATTTGTAACCACCAGCATCCGTGCCGTTAACAAATACCTTGCTATTGCGATATACACCTTCGAAAGACAAGGTGACATGCTTCTCAAGTAGTGAGGCATCGGCATTAAAAGTCTTTTCATAATGATATACATTACCAGGGTAGAAACCGTTATGACGACCTTCTTTTACATCAGCCGAACGAGTCTCTGTCTGCATGGCGTCATGTGGTAAATTCACGTTTACTTTCGTTGGTTGACTATCGCTCCAGAACTGCCAGTTGAGGTTAAAGTCAGCTTGCTCTGGCGTGGTGCAAGCACACATGGCAGTTATTGATGCAGCCGCCATAGTTTTCAAAAAATTTGTTTTTTTCATTGATTGTTAAATAACTATTACTCTGGATGCAAAATTAGTGCTTTATGTACACTTAAGGGTGTCCGAAAAGTACACAAATCCGCTTTATTATACACTATTTAAATAATAGTGGGGCAAAAGTGTCAAGATAATGACGCCAATTTTTCCACTCATGACCTCCACCTGTTACATAGAAAGTATGGGGCATGCCATGTTGCGTGAGGAGTTTGTCAAGGTCCTGCGCTTCTGCAAACCAAGGATCTGCATCACCACAACCCAACCAGAATAGTTTATAGCCTGCTTTCTTGATGCCTTCTAGATAATTTGACAAGGTTTCCTCATCAAAAGCGTAAGCTGTTGTTTTTTGATTATGAGGATGAGCACCAGTGCTCTGTGGACAGATGTAGTTGAAATAGCCAGGGAAAAGATAGTTAGTCCTGAGTGTATGGCCTCCACCCATTGACAGACCAGAGATAGCTCGTCCCTCTTTCTTGGCTATGGTGCGATAATGGCTGTCTATGTATGGGATAATATCCTTAATCAGACTAGTGACATAAAGATCTGATTGTATGTTATTTTGTGCCAATGTGCTAGCCTCTTGACCAGGAATGTCATTGATGTGGGATTGAATCTGGTTGGAGTTGCCATTTGGCATTACAATTAGCATTGGAACGGCCTTTCCTTCGGCGATGAGGTTGTCGAGAATCTGAGCAGCACGGCCCAATGAAAGCCAAGCTTCTTCATCTCCTCCACCACCATGCAAAAGGTAGAGTACGGGGTATTTGGCTTTTTTGTTGTCATCATAGCCAGCAGGAGTATAGACCATCATTTTTCGTTTTGCCCCTATGGTAGGCGAATCATACCATACGGCAGATACATTGCCCCTAACAGAAGCATCTTTGTAATGGCGAGAGTGGTCGCCATCAACGAGGAAGATGCTACGATAGCTGGTGCCGTCACGGTCTATTGATGTATTAGCAGGATCACAAACTGTGGTACCATCCACATTGAAAGTATAGTAATACAAATCGGGTTGGAGGGTCGGGATGGTGACACTCCACACCAAATTGTTATCTCGCTTCATGGCGATGGCTGACTCTCCTCTGGCTTGCCACGAGCCCGTCAAGCTGACTGTGGTAGCATATTCTGCACGAAAGCGGAAAGTTATACTGTCTTTTGTTACTTCTGGTGAGATGATGCGTGCCCTACGAGTATTGGCCATCTCTTGTGCATACATACAGCCAATAAATAGGCAAAAAGTTAGTAATAAAAGGTTTCTTTTCATGTTATGTTTAGTTTTCGAGAATTTATAATCAGTTAATTATAAAGGTATATACTCTACAAATGCTTCCATCGCCTCGTAGCAGGCCAGTCCTAACTTGTCATATATGCCAGCGGTGTTGCGGTTGCGGTCTTCACTGCGTTGCCAGAACAACCGTTCGTCATTGCCTAGGAATGGAGCCGACTCCATTTGGCTCTGGTGGCGCAATATAGAGTTGCGTTTGGCTCTCAGCTCTTCTGGACTGATAGGTACAGCCATTTCGATATCCTCAATCTCCCATTCTGCCCAGGCACCACGATACATCCAGATGCGGCAGTCTTTCAGCCAGGCTGCATCTGCCTCCTTCTCAAGGTCAATAGCTGCCAGTACGGCATTAGTACACACGCGGTGGGTGCCATGTGGGTCTGCCAAGTCGCCAGCTACAAATATCTGATGAGGCTCAATCTCCTGTAACAAATGCTGTACTATCCTTACATCTTCTTCACCCAATGGATTCTTCTGAATCTTGCCCGTTTCATAGAAAGGCAAATCCAAGAAATGTACTCTATTAAGGGGAATGTTGTTGTAGGTACAAGCCGTACGGGCTTCTCCTCTGCGAATTAATCCTTTGATGGTCAGAATGTCGCGTGTATCCATGTCACCATCTTTCTTCTCTTTCAAGAAAGTCTTAATTTCTTTGTATTTCTTCTTGATTACCTCGTCTTGATTGGCATTAAACAACTGGTTAAAGCCATTGATAAAATGTAGGAAACGCGTCACCTCCTCGTCGCCAACAGCTATATTACCACTAGTTTGGTATGCTATATGAACCTCATGCCCTTGTTCCACTAATCTGCGGATAGTGCCACCCATTGAAATCACATCATCATCTGGGTGAGGTGAGAATACCAAAATTCTTTTCGGATATGGTAAAGCACGTTCTGGGCGATAAGTATCATCCGCATTGGGCTTGCCACCAGGCCATCCGGTAATGGTGTGTTGCAGGTCATTGAAGATTTTGATGTTGACATTGTAAGCTGATCCATAGATTGCCAACAACTCACTTAGTCCGTTCTCATTGTAATCCTTGTTAGTAAGTTTCAGAATGGGTTTGCCTGTTTGTTGGCAAAGCCAGACAATAGCACTGCGTATCAGTTTGTCAGTCCACTCGCATGAAGTAACTAACCAAGGGTGGTGTATGCGAGTAAGGAACGTAGCAGCGGATAAGTCCACCACCACTTGCACATTATTGTGCATCTGAAGGAATGAAGCAGGTATATTGTCAGTCATCTTGCCCTCCACACAGGCTTTCACCATCTTTGCTTTGTCTTCACCCCATGCCATGAGGTAGATTTTCTTTGATGACAGGATGGTATGGATACCCATAGTGATAGAACTGACAGGAGGATTATTGCCAAATGAACGTGCTGCTTCTGAACGCGATTCTGCATCCAACAAAATGAGTCGGGTGGTAGAGTTTATACGTGAACCAGGCTCATTAAAGGCGATGTTACCTAAACGTCCTATACCTAATAGACAGATGTCTATGCCTCCTGCTTCTACAATCTTCCGCTCATAATCCTCACAGAAGCTGAAGATGTCGTTTTGATTGAGGGTGCCAGGAGGAGAGAAGATACGAGCAGGGTCGATATCCACTTGATCGAGTAGCATCTCTTTCAGAGTTTTGAGATTGCTGTATACTGTATCTTCTGCCAAAGGATAGAACTCATACAAGTTAAACACGATTACATTGCGGAAACTCAATCCTTCCTCATGATGCAGGCGTACTAACTCTGCATATAACTGTCGTGGGGTGGCACCACCAGTGAGCACCATCACACAAGGTTTATAGGCAGCTTCCTTCTGTCTAATGGTGTCAGCTATCTCCTGTGCTAATTGCTTGACAGCTTCATCCACATTTTCATAGATAGAGGTAGGCAACTTTTCAAGCCGTGTCAGTTTTGATTGCTCAAATGCGTTCGTGGGCTTGTAATAGCTGACATTTACATGATTCAATGTAATTTGTGATGTTAGGTTCGTTCTCATATTACAAACAATTATATTCCTGTTACACACATAGGATCAATGTTGTGTATGACAAAATGAAGCAAGGAGGGGAAACCTCCTTGCTTTGTGTTTTATTTGAACAATAATGGAGCAAAGTCATGCAGGTTGTGACGCCATACGTGCCAGGTATGACCACCAGGCATGGAAGAGTACTCGTGCTTTACACCTGCCTTGGTGAATGCTTCGCGAGTAGCAATACAATTCTGGTAAGCGATGTCTTCTTCACCACCCATATAGAACTTGTAAATCTTGAAGCTCTTGTTCATGTCAGCTGCATGCTCTTTCAAATAAGGCTCCCACTTAGCGTAGAGATCTTTGCTGGTAGTAAACCAACCCGTACTCAATGGGAATACATAAGCAAAGCTGTTGTAGTGTAACAATGAAACATTCAGGGTTTCCAAACCACCCATTGACAAACCTGCCAAAGCGCGGTGATCTTTGTCGGTATAAACATTGTAATGAGATTCTACATAAGGAATCAAATCGTTCATCATATCATCGGTGAACAAATCGGTGTTCACACTACCGTTAGGCATTACAACTACCATTGGTACCATCTTGCCTTCTGCTAACAGGTTGTCCAGAATATTGCCTGCACTACCCACATTAGGCCAAGCATAGTCGTTGTCGCCACCACCATGAATCAGGTATAGCACAGGCAGTTTCTGGTTACCCTTCTCATAGCCGGCAGGTGTCCAGACGTGACAACGGCGGGTGTTGTTGAATGTAGAAGATTTGTAGTACACTGTTGCTACAGCGCCATGAGGCACATTTTCTTTCATTGACCAGAATCCATCGCCCTCTGGATCTATGTTCACTACAGCTGTCAGATCAGCAGTAGCAGCTGCCTTTGGGTCATTAACACGTACGCCATCCACTACAAAGTTATAGCGATAAGTACCACCATTGGGGTTCACAGTATTGGCTTTAGCTTCCCATACGCCGTTGGCCTGCTTTACAAACTTAGGAGCTGGAATGATATCCCCATAGCCAGCGAGGTCGCCACCTAAAGTAACGGTCTTAGCTCCTGGCGCATAAATTCGGAAAGTAACGCTCTTATCAGCGTTTACTGTAACAGACTTCAGCGTATCGTTAGGAGTTGGGGTACGCTGAGGAAATTGTGCATTAGCCATCATGCTTACGCATGCCATGGCCATCAATGCAAATACTTTTTTCATGTTCTTATTGTTTTTAGTTAATATAATCCAACCAAACTTTCATACGGCCAGCTTCACGGTTATCCCATGCATAATAAGGAATAAGTGAGAATGAAGTGTTGCCTGTCTGCACCTGAATCTGCTCAATGCCATTCAGCAGATTGGCATTATAGGTTTCAGTAAACTGGGTATTATTATTCAGAGCCATCTTGTCGTAGCTTTGCTTGTTGTCTATCTCCTCTGCACAAAATACCAATGGTCCGCGCATGATGGCACGCTTGCCTTCGTCTGCTTTTACGCGTGGATTAGCAGCTACCATTTTGGTATCTATTGCCATTTTGAGGCTGATTTCATCTCCTTCCTTCCAGATTCGATTCAGTACGGTATAACCTTTTTCAATAGACGTCTTGACTTCTTCACCATTGACTTGCAGTTGATAGCCGGTAGTCCACTCGGGAACACGCAAACGGATTTCACCATTGTAGTCCTTATTGATTGTCACTTTCACCTCTCCACCCCAAGGCATATTGGTTTGTATGCTTACAGGGATGTCACCTTGTGAGGTTGGCAATACAGCCTCGTTGCCAATAAACAGGTTTACCCAAATAGCATCTTTGCTGAGGCCGTAGATATAGTTACCTATTGATGGAATGAAACGCGATACTTGACTTGGGCAGCAAGCACATCCGTACCAAGCCTGACGGTGATGGTCGCCCTTTGACTCCAGCGGATTCACATAGAAGAACCTGTCGCCTTCGGCAGAGATGCCTGCCAATACACCGTTATATAATGAACGTTCCAGTACGTCGATGTATTTTGTGTCTCCTGTAAACTGGTTCATGCGCCAGTTCCATAACACCATACCTACAGATGCACAAGTCTCGCAATAAGCCTCTAGATTAGGCAGGTCGTAGTCTTCTGTGAAACCTTCGTTGTCGGCGCTCGAACCGATGCCTCCTGTTATATACATATTGCGGAGAACCACATCATCCCAAAGACGATGCAAGGCTGCAATATAGGCTGTATCACCCTTCAGTGCAGCCACATCTGCCATACCGCAATACAAATACATGCTTCTTACTGCATGGCCACTGATATCGCTCATCTCTTTTACAGGGATATTATCTTGATAATAGCCAGCATTCCATTCTCCGTTTCCACCTGTACTACCATACCCATGACCACGTTCATTCAAAAGCCAGTCGGAGAAGTCTAAGTATTCCTGCTTACCCGTCACTTGATAGAGCTTCACCAATGCCAGCTCTATCTCCTCATGGCCAGGTACCCAGTGACGTTTGCCAGGACCAAACAGACTCATCATGTGTTGCACCATCTTTTCACTTACATCCAAGAGCTTGCGCTTGCCAGTAGCTTGATAATAAGCTACAGCAGCTTCTATCATATGACCAGCGCAATACATTTCGTGCTTGTTCATGTTTGTCCATCGGTTTTCTAGACCCGTCAAAGTATAGTAGGTGTTGATATATCCGTCTGGTTCTTGAGCTGCAGCAAACTTATCAATCCACTCGTCTGCTTTTTGTTCCAAGGCAGGGTCGGGATTGTTTACCAAAGTATAGGCAATGCCTTCCAATGCCTTATATACATCAGAGTCGTCGAAGTAGATACCAGAGTGCTCGCCTTGTTTCTTGGCAGCATTCTCAAAGTTCTGTATGCGACCTGTCTGGTTTTCTATCTGATCAATACATACAGGAATGGTGGCCGTTACATGTTTTTTTAAGATGGTCGACCAGAAACTATCGTTGATCTTAACATGTGAGAAATCTACAGCCTCTATCTTTTTCAGTGAGGCATTTTCCTCTTCTGGACTCTTCTGCTGACAAGCGGATAAAGCTGTCAGCGATAAAACTAAGGCAATAAGAGCGTTTTTCATTTTGCTTTAAGATTATTTACTCTACAAAGTTATATTATTCCTCTTTATTGTCAAAATGTTTGTTAAAAAATGATTATCTTTGTCGTATGAATAAACTAATAAATTTGATATGAAAAGAACGCTAACATTAATGGTGGTTGCAGCTTTATTATTCAGTTGTGGTCAAGGTAACCAAACAAACAACACTGATGACAGCCAACTATCACCGGTGAAGTGCACTGCTGGCTTGGGAAATGCTCCAAAGATGGAGCCTACCGAAGTGTTGAACTTGTATGAGGGCAAGGCTCCTGGCTCTGAGTCATGGACGAATGTGGAGGCCCCTACTGATGAGTCGGGGGATATTCTTTTCAATATA
This sequence comes from uncultured Bacteroidales bacterium, assembly GCA_902775375.1. Classification (GTDB taxonomy): domain Bacteria; phylum Bacteroidota; class Bacteroidia; order Bacteroidales; family Bacteroidaceae; genus Bacteroides. The sequence continues at coordinate 153,817 of CACYLU010000003.1, forward strand.
TCTACACCAACACTGGCGGTCTATTTGCCCGACCCATCTGTTGCTACAGGTTCCGCTATGGTGGTATGTCCGGGTGGCGGTTTTTATATTCTTTCCTACGTGAACGAGGGTACTAAGGTGGCGGAAGAGCTTTGCATGCGTGGAATCGCCGCCTTTGTACTGAAGTACCGCACACATCCTATAGGTGATGAGAATGTTGATGGAAAAGTTGACGGAGAAGACTTGACGATAAAGTCGAATAAGGTGATGGGCTCGCTGACTCGTGAGAGTGCTACGGCTGCCTGTCTGAGCATGGAATATACCCACTTGGCTTTCCAAGATGCCGACCGTGCCATCAGTATGGTTCGCCAACATGCTGCAAAGTGGGGTGTCAACCCTGATAAGATAGGAATTGTTGGATTTTCGGCAGGAGCCGTTACTTCTATGCATCAGGTATTGGAGCACTCTGAGGCTGGTAAGCCCAATTTTGGTGGTATCATTTATGGCGGATGGACACATGACGTGAAGGCCCCAGCTGATGCTGTTCCAGTGTTCCTTTGCGCTCCTGTCAACGACATCTTCTATCCCGAAGAAAGCTATGATGTCTATATGGCCTGGAGGGAAGCCAAGTTGCCTGTGGAGTTGCATTATTATTCAGATTCCCAACATGGTTTTGGAGCTACTCCTACAGGCAAGTCTTCTGATATGTGGATAGACGAGATGGTGCATTTTATGCGTGATATAGAGTTTGTGAAATGAAGAAGTTATTGTATATATTGACTGCCATTTGTTTCTGTTGTTGTACAAATGGCGAGCAGGAGCAGGTTCACCCTCGTGCCATTACTATGTGGGACTTCTCTTGGCTCGAGCGCCGCTGGCCTGGAGCTGGCTTCGAAGACTGGGATGTGGCACTCGATGAACTCACTGAGCGAGGCTACGATGCCGTGCGCATAGAGGCATACCCTCATCTCGTCGGTGTGAACCCAACGAAAGAGTGGGTACTTGATGAGGTGTGGAACCAGCAGGATTGGGGCAGTCCTGACCGTATCAAGGTGCAGGTACAGCCTGCTCTTAACGAGTTTATCCGCAAGTGTGGTGAACGTGATATCAGAGTTGGGCTCTCTTCGTGGTATCGCACCGATACCACCCATCAGGAAATGACCATCACCACGCCAGAGATTATGGCGCAGCGCTGGATCAATACCCTAAAAACTATCGATGATGCTGGGTTGTTGGACAATATCCTTTATGTTGATTTGTGCAACGAATGGCCGGGCAACATCTGGGCACCCTTTTTCAATGCACAGTATCCCAAGGTGTATTGGGGGCAGTGGGATGCGCCTGAATCTATGGAATGGATGAAGAAAGCCATTGCCTTGGTACGTGAGGCGTATCCTGACCTGCCGTTGGTATTTTCTACCGATTCTCAAGATCTTTGGCGCTTTGACAATGACCTGAGCTATTTCGACTTGGTAGAGCATCATATCTGGATGGCCAACCAGAATCAAGGCGAGTTCCTTAAAGCCATTGATTATAAGAATGGACGCTTTGACCCACAGGCTTATAAGAACGTACAGGCCAATGCCGAGCGTGTCTATCGAGAGAAACCCGATTATTGGAGTGGGTTGCTAATCAAGCAGATTGATGCAATGGCAGAAACGGCACGAGGTATTGGCAAACCCCTTATCACCACTGAGTGTTGGGGCATCATCGACTACAAAGATTGGCCCATGCTTAAATGGGATTGGGTAAAGGATCTTTGCGAGATGGGAGTGAAGGAGGCAGCTGCCACAGGTCAGTGGGTAGGCATTGCCACCAGCAACTTCTGTGCTCCTCAGTTTGTAGGTATGTGGCGTGACGTAGAATGGCACCGTAGGCTCACTACCCTTATCAAGTCATCACCTATCAACCCAGAATTGCTGAAAAGCGAAGAGGCGCAAAAGCTCTTGAAGCGGTTGTAGATATTATAATCAAATAGCTGAAACAAATGCTTTGCACTACATTAGTTCTAAGGGATTTCGTATGATTCGCCTATAGATTTCTTTGGTAATATGTCTATAGTGATTATATTTGCATCAGAATAAAATGTTTGACAAATGAGACGGATTTTCCACCTTATATGTTATATGATCATACTGCAATTCCCCCTGCATGCCTCTGGGGTGATGGCTGAGAATCCAACTTGTCCTTTAGTCAAGGTGGAACTTGAGCGATTATCAGACTTGAACGTCCCGCGCAGTGGACATTCCTTATTATGTATTGGGGGTGAGATGGTGGTATTTGGAGGGCATACATCAGGCTTTGTGCCCACCCCCACTGCTGAGTATTACAAGGATGGAAAATGGCATTTGATGCAGATGACCTATACGCACGACAATGGTTTCGCATTAGCATTAAAGTCTGGAAAAGTACTTTTAGGTGGAGGAGCGGAAAAACCTCATGGCATTGGGCAGACCTATGGTGTGGAGTACTATCATCCCGATACCCATTCCTTTGAAGGTTTTACCATTCTGGATCAGAAGCGTGCCTTGGCTTCTGCTCTTGAGATAGACAGTGGCAAGGTGGTAGTTTCTGGTAATTGGTATGCCGATGATGCTATTGAAATCTTTGATGGACAAAAACACTTTACGCACCTCAAGTCTGTGAGTTCTGAGCGTTTTACCCCTATTATGTGTCGCATCAGTGCCGATGATATCATGGTGTTTGGTTCACATGATCAATTCGGGAAGGAGATGGGTACTGTAATTATAGACCGTCTGAAAGGCAAGTCCTTTATGGACCCATTATTTGATGACTGGACTCTTAGTAATTGGGAATTTTTAGGCAATGAATGTGGCTTTATAGGTAATGAAAATGCTGGAGTGTATGCTTATCTTCTGGCTGTGAAAAATAGGCACGACAGCAATTTGGGCATAGTAAAAGTGGAAGGAACTGATTTTTCACTACTGCCAACTGCTTCACCTATTCCAATGGAGGCAGGATATGGACGTATTCAATATTTGGGATACCTTATGGCTGACCGTCAGGCACAGCGCTGCTATGTGTTAGGCGTAGATGATGACTGGAGACTCTATGCACTTGCCGTAGATTATAGTCAGTCACCTGCACCGTTGACACTCTATCATACCGATCCTTTAGAGAGTAGGTTGGATCCTTATATGCCTGCACTGACTCCTGAGGGCGATATAATGTTGGCAGGTGGTATTGTGGATAGTAATTTCTCCCCGGTATCTTCAGTCTATCTGATGCATCTGGGAACAAAATATGCCGCTGCTTCTTCTTCTGGTTTCGCTTTTGGACAATGGATATGGTGGCTGTTAGCATTGTTAGTTATAGCATTGTTTGTTGCCCTATGGCTCTATCGCAGAAATAAGACAGTAAAACATGAAGAAGATATCACTGCATCACCAAAGGACAATGCTGCAGAAACACTTATGAATAGCATCCATGAAGTGATGCTCAAAGAACAGTTGTTCCGTGAAAGTGAATTAAAGGTAGCCAATGTGGCTCAACGCCTGAATGTGAATGTCAAGGATGTGGCAGAGTGCATCAAAGCTAACCGAGGTGTCACTTTTGTCCAGTTTGTCAATGGTTATCGTGTGGACTATGCTAAGCAGTTGCTCCGTCAGAATCCAGATATTAAGATTGCTGCGTTATGTTTAGAGTCCGGTTTCGCCAGCGAGCGTTCATTCTTCCGCATCTTCAAAATGTTCACTGGTATGACTGCTCAGGAGTGGATGAATCAGAAAGATTAGTCTTCTTCTTTCGTATAATTTAGGTAAAAGGACTGCCAAAATTAAATTGGCAGTCCTTTTTTTTATTTTGGCAGTCCTTTGTAATTTCTTTACTCTATTTTTACGACATATCTGTGAAAATAATTAAAATCGAAAGCGTATGAAACAAATTTATGAGGCACCAGAGGTGCAAGTAATTGAGATGGAAGTGCAAGGCATGATTGCCGCCAGCACCGATGGATTTACTTTGCCAGGATATGGCCCAGGCACTGTGCCAGAACCTTAAGTGTTGAACCCTTTAAAAAGAGTAAGAAGTATGAAAAAGACATTACGCACTTTAATGATGGGCATGATGGCACTCTTGGCTGGCAATGCCCTGACATCATGCAGCAGCGATGACGAACCACAGGTGGCCCAGCAAGAAGGAAAGACGGGCTATGTGGAGTTCACTATTTCACGTGGTGCTGATACTCGTACCGCTTATGTTTTAAACGAAGATAACGGACTGGACGTAACTTGGAGCGAAGGCGACCAGGTGGTGGTATTCTATGAAGCACAGACTGCTAATGAGATCATCGAGGTGTTTGATCTCGTCGAGGGAGCTGGTGAAAAAACTGCCAAGTTCGCAAAGTCTGACAGCAAGCTGGCAGACAAGTCTGGTATAATTGGAATTGGCTATCGTCCTAATTACGATGCCAATAAACCAATAAGTGAATACCTCTTCGATTTTTCAACACAAGAAGGAACTATCGAGGATTTGGGAAAATATGATTTATTCTCATTTGATGCTTCACTAGAAGAAGGTAAGATTAAACCTTTGGGTAAAAAATTCTTCTATCCTACTATGGTCTTCCTACATTTCCCTACCAATATAGATTTCGGTACAGAAACCACCACCTCGGATTTTGTTTTCAGCGGAGGAGTGAATAAGCATGCTTCCTATTCTGATGGAATCGAAGGTGATATCACTGTAAAAGACGTAAACCTTACGAATGGAAAGTTAAGTCAGGATTTGTATGTAGCTGTTTACCGTACAACTCCTACATCTTTTTCAGTAGGTGGAAAAACCTTCTCACTGCCTGGAGGTTTTAAGGCTGGCAACATCTATACTTTCGCACAAGAGAATCTGAAGGAAGTTGATACAACTCCGTTGACCTTGGAGCCAATCTCTGAAGATGTTACCGTTACTATCAGAAATGAACTGGGGTTGGTAATCAGCTATGTATTAGATGGAGGAGAAAAGGTTTCTAATACTGAAGGTGATAGAAATAATATCACTTTCACAGTTCCCGCAGGTAGCAAAGTGCAGCTCTTTGGTGACAATGAGGCGTATGCGACACGAGAATATACATACTATACCAATATCCAGTGCTCTGCCGACTGCTATATCTATGGCAACATCATGAGTCTGATTGACTCTGAAAACTATATTACAAAAACAGAGTTGACAGGGGTAGAAACTTTCGCTAGATTATTCGATAATAATACTCGTATCAAGAATCATCCCAACAAGGCTTTGACACTGCCAGCCACCACATTGACAGACTATTGCTATGCATACTTGTTCAATAACTGCACAGGCTTGACTAAAGCCCCAGAATTACCTGCCACCATCATGGCTGATGATTGTTATTATTACATGTTTAGGATGTGCACAAACTTGACTACACCCCCAGAATTGCCTGCCACCACTTTAGCAGAAAGATGCTATTTTGGCATGTTTGCTAGTTCCGGATTGATTTCTGCCCCAGAGTTGCCTGCCACCACTTTAGCAGTAGGTTGCTATGAGGATATGTTCTGTTGGAGTCCAAACTTGAAAGAAGCTCCTGTTTTACCAGCTACCACCTTAACAGCAGGGTGCTATAATAGGATGTTCGGAGGTTGTACCAGCTTGACTACAGCCCCAGAGCTACCAGCCACCACCTTAGCAAATGGTTGTTATGGATTAATGTTTTATGAATGTACCAGCTTAACTACAGCCCCTGAGTTGCCAGCCACCACCTTGGAAGTAGGTTGCTATTCTCGTATGTTTAAAGAATGCACCAGCTTGACTACAGCCCCAATGTTGCCAGCCACCATCTTGAAAGAAAGTTGTTACGAAGAGATGTTCTCAGGTTGTACATCCCTTAAGGCTGTGACCTGCTTGGCTATCAATATTTCTGCTTTTCGTTGTACTTACAGATGGATGAGAAAAGTAGCTAGCGGTGGTACCTTTACCAGAGCTGCCACAATGGATGAAGGTCAAAGTTGGGGTGATGGCGATAATGGCATTCCGAGTGGATGGAGTGTAGTGAACTATGGCGGATAGCCATAAATGAGTCTTAGATGTCTATAGCTAAAACAGACCTCTTTTTACTAAATATGTAAAAAGCCTGAAGGCACCAGTGGAATCCCAGCAGGTTGGACACAGCGGGAATACGGAGAATAATCCTAATTATTCCCTCTCTCTGAATTAAAGTGAACCCCGAAAGCAAGACAAATAGCTTTCGGGGTTATGCTTACTATCTCATAGGTTAATGGCTACTAACCTTATGACTAACGCCTGCTAACCCTATGACTAATGCTTGCTATCTCATAGGGTAATGCTTGCCATCACTGGCTCTAATATCTGCTACAGGTCGTCGCAGTATCTGTTATGGGGGTAAAGGAGATACTGCGGCGGGTGATGGGAGGCTTTGCGTCACCCCATAGCAAGCATCGCGACAACCCATAGAAGACATTGGAGCCACCCATAGAGGCTATTGCCATTCCCGATGGTGGATATTTGCTTCCTCAGTTGTCAAATCTGTTGCAATTTTTTCCTAAAAATGATTACCTTTGTGGCAAAGAATAACTTTAATGACTTAATCAAAATGAAGAAATTAATGATGTTAATGGCGGCTGCCTTGCTGGTACTGGGTGGTTGTAGTGGTAATGGAGCATCTAAAGATGCCGGTGATGACCAGTTTCAATTAGTTGCTGGAACTGGTCATTCAGATATTGGTGGTGCAGCAGCTGTAGAGCCTGTTGAGACCATCAGATTGTATGAGGGTGTGGCTCCTGGTTCTGAGAGTTGGACACATCCAGAGGGAAAGAGTGAGAACAATGGCGCTATTGTTTATTATAATGTGTCAACGCCTGAGATGACGGTATATCTGCCTGACCCTTCAGTGGCTACTGGGGCAGCGATGGTGGTGTGCCCAGGCGGTGCTTTCTCAATCCTATCATATACTTCTGAGGGCACAATGGTGGCCAATGAACTTTGCCAGCGTGGCATTGCTGCTTTCGTTTTGAAATATCGCACTACACCTATTATAAACGAGCAGGGTGAGGTGAGCAACAAGATGGAAGATGTGATGAAGTTCGTGATGAATCTGATGAGTAAGTCGAATACTGCCGATTTGACAGCAACCCAAAACTGCCTGAATATGGAGAACAGTCATCTGTCGTTCGAGGATGCTGACCGTGCCATTAGCTTGGTACGTGAGAATGCTGCCAAGTGGAATATTAATCCTGAGCAGATAGGCATCGTGGGCTTCTCGGCTGGAGCAGTGATTGCCATGCATCAGGCATTGCAGCACTCAGAAGCTGGCCGTCCTAATTTCTCTGGCGTAGTGTATGGCGGATGGGTACCTGGCTGGGAGGCTCCGGCTGATGCAGCGCCGTTGTTTGTATGCTCGCCTACCTACGATATCTTCCATCCTGAAGAATGTATCACCGCCTATCAGATATGGCAAAAAGCCAAACTGCCAGTGGAACTGCATTGCTACAGCGACTGCCAGCATGGCTTCGGTGCTGTACCTACGGGCAAATCATCCGACCTCTGGATGGAGGCGATGGTTCGCTTTATGAAAGATTCGGGCTTCCTGAAATAAGGAGCCTGTATCTTCAGTTGATCTCTATGCCTTTATAGAAGTCAAGTATCTTGGAACGGAAGATATATTCGTACTTGGCTTGCAACTCGTCGCTCTGTGCCTTCAAGAGGTTCTGCTTGGCTTCATTGTAGGCAACAGCGGTGGCGGTGCCATTCTCATATTTCTTGCTGGTAAGCTCGAAAGAGGCCTGACTGGCGGCGGTGGCTACTTCGCTACTGGCGTACTTGCTCTCTGCAGCAGATGCGTTGTACCATGCCTGTTGAATCTCTTTATATAGCGCTTTTTTGGTATTCTCCAGCTGTAAGGCATAGTTCTCGCGCTGTAACTTAGCTGTGCGCACACGATTACGAGTGGCAAAGCGGTTGAAGATAGGAATGCTGAGACTAATGCCCACATAGCGACTGAAGTTATCGCCTAACTGCTGACTGAATGTACGGTTCAAGGTAGAGTAGTAGTTAGTACCCAGACTACCATTGAGGTTGATGCTTGGGTAAAGAGCACTCTGTGCTATCTTGATGCTCTCCTTGCTACCCTCTAAACGAGCCTGTGCTGCCTGGATGGCTGGCTTGTTCAACATGGCAGTGGCAAACACCTCATCGGGTGGGGTAAGGGGATTAAGTTGGAATGCCTGATCGGGGTCTTCCACCTCAAAGCCCTCTGGGGTCTCTAACTCTATCAACTGAGTGAGGTCAAGGATAGAAAGACGATAGTTGTTGAGCGTCTGCACCACATTCAGTTCGTCTTGTGCCACACGAGCTTTTGCTTCTGCTAACTCTGCCACAGATGCCTTGCCTATATGTTCCAAAGCCTCGATGCGACTATACTGCTCCTGACTCAAAGCTACCTGTCCTTGTGCTACCTGATGGAGTTCTTTGTTGAACAAAGCCTGCAAGTAGGCTGAAGCAATATTGATAGCCAAATCTTCCTTTGCCTTTTGCAAGTCTGCCATCGATGCCTTCAGGTTCAGCTTAGAGAGGTTATACTGACTGGGAATTTCAAAGCCAGTAAACACTGGGATGCTGGTGTTGAGGCTCATGTTGGTGCCTCGACTACTGGTGTCTACAAACTTAGTGGTGTAGTCACCTGTATCTTCATCCTTTATGGCGGTCTGGGTTCGGCCCCAGTTGAAACTCTGACTGCCACTGGCATTCAGGTTGGGCAGACGAGCCCACTTGGCGGTATTCGCTTCCACTTCGCTCTGCAATACCTTATTTTCTGCCTGGAGGATAGTTACATTGTGTGCAGTAGCGTATTCGATGCAATCACGCAACGACCAGCTCTGCTGGGCATTAGCCTGAATGCCCAGTACTATGATGACTGATAGTAGTATGTTCTTTTTCATGTTCTTATTCTTCGTTGATTACTAAACCTCTCACTTGCTCTTTCTCATGGATGCCATTCTTGATGGCAATCTTGATGCCGTCGCTCATACCCACTTCTACTGACTGGCGACGGAACTCTTGGGGAGTACCTGCTTTGGTGAGCACATAGACAAAGGTACTGTCGCCACTGAACTCAATGGCACTTTCTGGTATCGCCAGCACATTCTCTGCCCGCTCAAGTACAATCTCGGCATTGGCCGAATAGCCAGAACGAATCTTCACGCCTTCAGGAGCTTTTATAGCTGCCTTGATCTCAAATTGGTTGGCACCATTCTCTTCGGTAGCTTTTGGCGAGATATACTCTAGGGTAGCATCAAACGTGAGGTTCTGCAACGCACCGATAGTGAGTTTGACAGGCATGCCTTCATATACTTTGCCCACTTCCGTCTCGTCAATTTTCCCTCTAAAGATGAGGTCGTTCATATTAGCCACACTGGCGATGGTAGTACCATCGTTGAAAGTATTGCTCATGATAACTGAGTTACCCACCTTTATAGGAACGTCAAGGATTAGGCCATCTATGGTAGAGCGAATCAATGTAGAACTGAATGAAGCACTGCTCTGTGTGATGCCTTCCTTCACTATTTGAAGGTTGTCCTTTGCTGTCTGTAGTTCTTCGCGAGCTTGCTTTACTTTCACCTCAGCTTGTTCGTATTCCTCACGGCTGATGAGCTTGTCATTATATAGCTGTTCGTTGCGACCGAATTCGTTTTCGGCCTGCTTGCCGTTCATCTCTGCCAAACGTAGGCGGCTCTCAGCTGAGTTAAGTTGACCTAGTTCGGGAATGACCTTCACCTTGGCAATGACCTCGCCAGCCTTCACCGTCTCGCCAGCTTCCTTATATACTTCCGCTATGATGCCTGATATTTGCGGTTTGATAAGAATTTCATCGCGAGGTTCCACCTTGCCTGTTGCCACCGTGGTTTTTTCAAGTGTGGTACGCTCGGGTGTGAGTAACTCATATTCCGTTACCTTGGGCAACGATTTTTGATACAGGAACACGAAAGTTCCAATAAACACAAAGGCAACAAGTGCCATTACTCCATACTTCACATACTTTTTCATATCTTGTTCTTTTTTATTATCAACTGTGTATTATATCATTCGTCTCTGATAGCGTCAATCGGCTTAATTGCCATCGCACGGTAGGCCGGTGCTAATCCTGCCAGTATGCTTAGTAGCAGTAGGATCAGACAAGTGCCGATGGCTAACCAGAATGAAACTTGCAGGTTGGTTTCTCCAGTGGCTTTCTCTAGTAGGTCGAGCAATCCAACTCCGAAGCAGATGCCTCCCATGCCTGCCACGCAGGTGAGTACCATGCTCTCCGATAGTATCTGTTGCAAGATGTCAACAGGACGAGCGCCAATGGCTCTGCGTATGCCAATCTCTGTAGTACGCTCCTTTACCGTTACCATCATGATGTTACTCACACCAATGGCTCCTGCCAGCAGGGTGCCCAGTCCTACCATCCAGATTAGTACCTCAATGCCTCCCATTAGGTCATCCACCATCTTGAAAAGCGTTTCAGCATTGATGGTTTGCACTGCTTGACTGTCGTTTGGTGATATGAGATGCCTCTCTTTAATGATTTGTTTGATTTGGGGCTCCACATCCTTTACATGCGCACCATGTTTCATGGTGAAGGCAATAAGCTCCACTCTGTTGCCATAGTTGTAAAGGCGTTGCATGGTAGTCAAAGGGATGACGACGCTTTGTGACGGGCGACCGTTAATGTTGAAATTACCATCGGTCATCGACAGACCAATAATCAAATAATATACCCCATCCACCTGTACGTAGTGCCCACAAGGATTTTCGTCCTCATCGAAAAAACGCTGATAGATCTCCTTGCCAATAACACATACTTTACGCTCTTCGCGGATATCCACATCGTTAATGAATCTGCCATATTTGATGTTTTGCTCTTCTATCTTCTCAAAAGAAGGGGTGAGACCTCGCAAGTTGCCGTCATCATATTTCTTCTCTTCATAGATTATGGTCTTACCCCATTGAGAGCTGTTGCCTGACACTATCTCAAGGCCATTAATTCTCTGAAGAGCCTCCAGATCGTTCATTTCCAAGTCCCACCTGCGTCCTTTGCGAAATCCCTTGAAGGGAACGGAGGTACGATTGGAAATCACAAAGCCAGAGTTATTGGCAATGCCTGACAGTTCGTTCACTAGCATATTCTTCATGCCGTGACCTCCACCAAGCATGAATACCAGCATGAAGATGCCCCAGAACACACCAAAGGCGGTAAGGGCACTTCTGGTTTTGTTTCTGCTGATGGTGAGCAGTATCTCCTCTATGTTATCTCTATCTATTCTCATCTTGCATTCAACGCTTCAATAGGTTTAACAATCGCTGCTTTCCTGGCAGGAAAGAGCCCTGCCAAAGTGCCGGCAACAATCAGTAGTAAGGTTGCGCCAATAGCAATACTGATATCAACGGTGGGGTCGATAAACATCGTTGCGCTTTCGTCACCTAAAGTAATGGTACTACTTCCATAGGCTTTATTCATCCATTCAGTAGCTGCTACTCCACATACCATGCCTATATAGCCAAATAATGTGGTGATGGCAATACTCTCCAATACAATCAGTTTATAGATGGAGCGCGGCTTGGCCCCCAATGCCTTGCGGATGCCAAATTCATGAGTGCGCTCCTTTACAGTGATGAACATAATGTTAGATACGCCCACAATACCGCTTAGTAAGGTGAAGATGCCGATAATCCATAAACTTAATTGCATCATGCCCATAGCCGTCATCACCTGTTGATATTGCGTGAGGCGGTTGCTGACATAAATAGCACTTTTGTCTTCTGGGTCGAAGTCGTGAATGCCAGCTAGCGTCTTGCGATATTCTTTTTCAAACACATCCGACTTCTCTTCTGTATCCAGCCCCTCTGTTGTGGTTACAATCAGGTTTACATTGTTACCTTTGTTATATATCTGCTGCAAGGTGGTGAATGGGATGTAAGCCGGACTGTTCTGGTCATTTCCCTGATCTTTGTAGATACCTGTTACCTGATAGGCCACATCACCTGTTTTAACAAACTTGCCCAATGGATTGGTATGTTTGAATAGTATCTCAGCAGTTTTTTCATGCAACACGATGGATTTACGCTTTTCGCGAATGTCAATCTGGTTGATGTACCTGCCTTCCTTTATCTGCAATGCATTGATATGATCGTAATTGGGATGCACTCCGTTTAGACGTATGGTTACATATTCTGGCCCGAAGCTTAGAGTTACGTTGCTCTGAGATACCAGACCTCCAGTGCTGGTGATGTTTTCGGGGAAATCTTCCTCGGTGGCTTTCAGGTCGCGATTATCCAATTGTATATAGCGTCCTTCCTTATAGCCATTATAGGCTGTTGTGGTCATTCCTCCGTATATGGTGATTGTGTTCAGTGCATTGGTGTTGACATTTGCCTGAAAAGTGTGGATAATGCCATTACCTGCTCCCAATAGTACCAGCAGCATAAAGATACCCCAAGCCACAGCAAAGCCTGTGAGGGTGGTGCGTAGCTTATTCCTGCTCAGTGAAACCAATATTTCCTGTATTAAGTCTCTCATGATTATTTCATCAATCCGTTAGTACCAAAAGGTGAAGCATTATGGTGCAAGTTTTCTTCTATATTTTCTATAATACCATCCTTGATATGGATAATCTTATCCGTCGCGTTGGCGACACCACTTTCGTGAGTTACAACTACGATGGTCATGCCTTCACGGTGCAGGTCTTTCAATATCTCCATCACCTCTACTGATGTCTTGCTGTCTAAGGCACCTGTAGGCTCATCGGCAAGGATTATCTGCGGTTTGGTAATCAGTGCACGTGCTATGGCGACACGCTGTTTCTGCCCTCCGCTCATCTCGTTTGGATAATGGTGAGCCCAGTCCTTCAGCCCCAGTTTATCGAGGTATTCCAGTGCTAACGCATTACGCTTTTTGCGCGAGATGCCTTGGTAGAACAGTGGTAAAGCCACATTCTCCATCGCATCTTTGAAACTGATCAAGTTGAACGACTGGAAGATGAAACCTATCATTTTGTTGCGATACTCGGCAGCTTTAGTCTCGCTTAGCTCTTTAATGAGAGTACCATTCAGGTAATATTCCCCCGTGTCGTAGTTGTCAAGCATCCCCAATATATTTAGCAAGGTAGATTTGCCCGAACCTGAGGCTCCCATAATGGATACGAACTCTCCTTTTTCGATGTGCAGGTCAATGCCTTTCAAAACGTGCAATGGAGTGCCGTTGTTATATGTTTTGTTGATGTCTTTAAGAATAATCATAGTAGTCTAATTTGTGAATTAGACGTTTCAAGATGGGATAAGGTTGCAAAATGAAGATAAAAAAGAGAAGTTTTTTCTTATTTCGGTTCTACATGCACCACTACATGTGTGCCCTCTCCGTAGTGCTGTGTCAGCAGGTCTTCCACCTCTGAGGCTTTGTCATGTGCCTCACGAAGGGGTAACTGACCGTCCATCAGGATATGCAGTTCGATAGCGTAATGATTGCCAATGCGTCGTGTGCGTAAGTCATGAGGTTCATCCACCCCTTCTATTGAACTTGCCAGTTGCAGTATTTCTGCCTCTACTTCATCTGGCAACGACTGCTCCATAAGATCACCTATGCCGTTGCGCAGCAAGCCAATTGATACATGTAGGATGAAGATGCCCACGATGACCGATGCGATAGGGTCGAGCACCGTCCACCGCTGACCAAGAAAGATGGCGCCACCGATGCCGATGGCTGTGCCAATAGAAGATAGGGCGTCGCTGCGATGGTGCCATGCATTGGCTTTTACAGCTGGCGAGTTGAGTTGATTTGCTTTCGCTATGGAGTATTGATATACAACTTCTTTAAAAATGATAGACAGGATGGCTGCCCACAGTGCCAGTAAGCCAGGTGCTGCCAGTTGCTGACCATTGGCCCAACTGACTATTTTCATGACGCCATTATATAAAATACCCACCGCTACGACAAGCAGAGCTAGACCAATAATGGTCATAGCCAATGTCTCATATTTGCCGTGCCCATAGTCGTGTGACTTGTCCTTGGGCTTGCCACTGATGCGAACAAAGAGGATTACGATGATGTCAGTCACAAAGTCGCTAAGGGAGTGAACGGCATCGGCTATCATGGCGGCACTGTTTCCCAAGATGCCAGCAACAAATTTGAAGAGCAGTAAAATAACATTTACTGCCCCTCCGATAATGGTCACCTTATAAATCTCTTTGTTCCTATTCATCTTTTTTACCAGTTGTCATCCTCGTTGCCCACAATGCCATTGTGAAGGGCTTCCTCCACTTTGTCCATGATGGCATTCGAGTAGGCATGTGTCATCACCAGCGCCTTGGCACAGGTGCGCTTCTGGGCATCTTTCTCCACAAAAGGATAGTGTCTGGCTATCTCCCATTGCTCATCCCAAAGATTGGGGTTAGTCTTGTCATCGGCCTTGCGTTTGGAGTCGCCATAACTCTTGTGGTCTTTGTCGACAGGGCTGAGCCATCCACCTGAAATGTCAGCAAGTATGTCATAGCTCTGTACGGTATAGGTTACACGTACCCTCCCGTCTTTGATGTCTATTTTGATGACAGGTGTGATGCTTACCGAGTATTTGTTAATGGTACCCATGTGCTCGACGATGTTATGTATGGTGGAAGATACGATGATGCAACCAGCCTCCTTGTCGTTGAGGGTAATGGCCTGTTTGTCTTTAAAGGTAGCTGTTGCCCAATAGTTCAGTGCTATATAGATTTGCTGGCTGTTTTTGTCTGGCACCTCTATAATTTGCTGGTAGCTTAGGCTTTCATTCTTGTCGAGCGTTAGGTCTTTTGACAGGTTCTTGGCGGCATCGAGCCACTTGTCGCCATAGCGCTCTTTAGCATATTTCTCTAAGTCGGCCACTTTCATCACTTGTGCCTGCACACTTGATAAACCGCAGATGAGGATGGCGGCAAGCATCCATATAATTCTTTTTTTCATCGTTCATTGTTTTATTTAGGCAAAAGTAGAGAATAATTAGGAAACATGCAAAATAACTTGCTTCGTTTTCTCTCCCAACACACACCAACGGATAATAGGTATGTAACGGACGATCTCATACGTCAATGGTGATAAAGTGAAGACTGCAACTGTAAGAATCAGGTACATCATTACTGGGGGCCAATCAGTATAAGTCTTCATCATATAACCTATGCTGGCAATAAACAAATAATGAACGATGTATAGTCCGTAGCTGCTACGAGTCATGTATTTGGCAAAACTGGATGTCTTGTCGAAGCAAGCATTAAACCATCCTATCATTGCCAAGCACATCAGCCATCCATAGAGGCAGTTGAGTGGGCTCCCCAAGTACTGTGGCGAGGTGTTGTTCTCGCCAAAAGTGGTAGCAATCAATACAATGCCACTAACCACAGCACAGGCCATCAAGGGTATCCAAGCTTTGGCAACTTTCTTTTGTACTTCATCATGTGAGAATACAAAGTAGCCCATCAAGAAAGGCACAATATAGAAGAAAGGTTTATAGAGATTCCAAAGTCCGTCTAAAGTTTCTGGCCGAGGATGTTGTACTATTGTCTGCTCTCCAAGCCAGAAAAGTACACCCATAAGTATAATGACCACTATTCCTGCCTTGTCGCACAATTTCCAAAACTTATCTTTTTTATCTAACGCACGCACCAGCAGTAACACTAAGCTAAACAGCCACAACACTTGAATGAACCAAAGCGGCCCTGTGCCGGAAACGGCCATTATGAAATACTTTGCTATAGCAGGGAGACCATCGAACATACCTTCCCTAGCAGCCACAAGAGTATTGAAATAGCCCACCACCCAATGGAATACAAATAGCCCTATAGTGCTTGGTACAAGCAACTTTCGTGTGCGTGCTTTGAACCATTCCTTACCGCTATGCTTGTCTAATGCATACTTGGAACTGATTCCTGCCAAGAGGAATAGCAATGGCATAAACCACGGGTAGAGGATATACATCACCACATCTTGATATTGCGGATACTCAGGGTATTCACCAAAACCGCCTATACCACCAAACACTCCTTTGTTATTATAAAAGTATATCACATGGTAGAACAGCACCAATAGCACTGTTACCCAGCGCAGATTGTCCATCCAATGTTTTCGCATATTCATCTTTTTTTATTTACTTGAAATGATTTACCAACGAATATATCTTTCATACATTATCCCAATTGGTTGATTACTTGTTGCATTTTGTTCAGGAACCTGGCGGCTTGAGCTCCATCCATCTGTACATGATGGAATTGGAAAGAGATGGGCAGGGTGGTTTTGAACCAACCTTTACGATATCTGCCCCATGCTAAGAACGGATTGTTGTAGATGCCGGAGTATTGGTTGACGATGCAATCGAGCTCTGTGCCTACAAGTGCTGACGTACCCACAATGACGGCTTCATTGTCAAGCATATCCTGACAGGTTTGACTGCTGGTCTTTGTCAGGTACAGGTAATTGGCGTTAAACTCTTCCAGATTGTCGTTGCTAACAATGTCGCAGAAACTCAACCCACCCTTTATGTTGTTTACTATCATGTTGATGGCAAGACGGTCGTACTTATACAGTTTCCCGTTCTCTGGCAATAAGTAAAAGTCTTCCATCTTTGATGCCGTTTTTCCAATACACCAGCATAAGAGCATGTTGAACTTATAATTCTTTCGCTTGCTCATCTTGTATAGACGAGTGACGTCAAAGGTCTTTGTAAGCGTCACCATCGGCATGGGCGACTTCATCCAGTGCTCGAACGCCTCTTTACGATTGGTGTCTTTAGGATCAATCTCTTGTTTCATATCTTTATTTTAATTCGAAAAAATAAAAGTCCGTCCAGCCTGTGTTCTCTGCATAGAGGTGTTGTTTGCCCCTGTACTCGAAGCCTAAGCGTTCGTACATTTTGTGGGCAGGAGTGTTGGGAGCAAGGGCATCAAGGCGGATGGCCTGCATGCCTTTCTCTTTAGCTAAGTTGATGGCCTTACGAACCATCTCCGATCCTATCCCTTTCTTTTGATAGTCAGGATTGATTGCTAAAATATGTAACACTGCCACTTTATCGTCTGATACTTGTTGAGACCACTCAATAGCATGATAGTCCTCGCCTTGATACATAGTGACAGCCATCGCTCCTACGATAACACTTTGCTCTTTATATAAATACATGCTGCCCTCTTCAATGTAAGCTTTTATACCTTCCAATGTAGGATGTTTTCTTTTACTCCATCGGGCATATACAGTCATGTCAGGTGTACGTTCTGTCACATCATCATAGAAAGCGATGATGGAGTCATAATCTTCAATTTCAGCTTGATTTAATTTCATTATTATGCGTCGTTATTTTCAAATTATTCTTTGCATCTTCGTTATTACTTATCTCAGCGGTAAGTTTGGCACATGAATCCATTTCAATACATTCAGCACAAGATTCATAACCCTTGCTGAGAACACACGGCTTGATTTTGCACATCTGATTACAAAAGAAGTATTTCACACCATTGCCCTTACATCCCGTACAATTTATTTTATCAGGAGTAATCATATCGGTATGAAACAACTCGCACCATTTACGAGATACCTCCTCACGCATTTTGTCATCATCCTTAATTGTGGCAATGCTAGCTTCGCATTTCTCACAGTTAATGCCGCAATATCCAATCATTTTATCTTTCATCTTGACATTATTCAATTACGAAACTACGAGGATAAAAGTCGCTGTAGAAACGGCCATCGTAGGCGGTGAACTTTAGCACACAGTAGTTAGGGTCGGTCACACCGCCGGGGTAGTATTGCTCATCGCCCTTGTGCCAGATCATTTCTTTCGAAGCGGCATCCGTCAACACCTCCATCGTACCTCTTAGCATCATGCCTTTAAATCCTTTGGCATCGCAAAAATAGATACTTGCCTTAGGGTTAACCTTGTATTGAGCCACACGTATTGAGAACGTGTTGGTCGTAAAGTAGAAGGTTTTGATACCCTCTCGCTTGCGTGGCTTCAGCATGGCCTTGGTCCAAGGAAAACCTTCTTGATCTACGGATGAGATGTAAGCGATGGGCAGTTTGTCGGCCATCTGCGCAATGAGTTCTTTAACCCCTGCCAAAGCAGGGTTAACATTCATGACTTCATCGTTACTAACATCCAACGTTTGGCGCCAACGCTTCAACTGGGGAAAGTATGATTTCATCATGCCAATATATTCCTCTTTGGTAATAGGCTTCTCCAATCCCTTGTTTACTGCGCCAATAAACTGCGCGCAATGTTCTATCATCTCGTCCATGGTGCAGTCCTGCAAAAACTTTCCGTCTTTGTAGCAGTACTGGCAATAATCTTCGTTCTTATTACCGTCGGCATTGGTGCCGAGAATTTCATCTGTGAGCGGCATGCCGCAACTCTGACAGAATTGAGGCAATTGCCCTGGAAGGCGGAGTTTTTCCTTCTTTGGGAAAGTCGCTTCGTAGGCCTCGAAAGCCTTTGGATTCTCATCTGCCACAAAGTAGCCTTTGGGAGGACAATAGGTGGCTTCATCCACACCATGCTCTTGCAGCCAACCTGGTGTCAGCTCTTGAGCGAGGAAATAGGGAACCTCTGCATCACGAGGCTCGGCATGATAATGGATGTTCAGTTTACTGGCGAGGTCGAAGCCTGCGTGTTTGTAGAAGTCAATGTTGCCTTCCATGCAGAGAAAGCCGATTCCCATCATTCGGGCTCTTTCTAAGGCATACTGGAGCAGTTTGAGCCCATAGCCTTTGCGCTGATAGTCAGGATGGATGCTGATTGGGCCAAAGGTCCAAGACGGCTTGCGATTACCATTATCGAGTACTAATTCTGCTTTTGAAAACATCACATGACCAATAATCATATTATCCTCTTCCATCACTAAATCCAACTCTGGGATAAAGTCAGGATTCGTTCTGTACTGATTGAGCACATAATGCTCAGTGCATCCCGGACGATAGATGTTCCAAAATGCTTCTCGCGTTAGGTTCTCTACCTCACGATAATCTTTGGGTTGTTCTAATCTGATATTCATAATGCTTGTTTTTATTAGCTGGCTACTAATTACAAATCAGACGGCACAAAGTTATATCATATTTCAATGATAAGCAAATGCTACATCCTCGATTTTTGTTCGCTTCCAGCACCTGAACCACGATACTTGCTTTGTGCTGCATTGAAAGTATAACGAACGGAGAACTTCACCCTCTGCGTATCCATCGTGTTGTTCTGACTGATGGTATGGCTGCCAAAGTCGCTGTTTACATTTGTCTTGGCGGTATGAGTCAGATCGTTGCCTTCTATGCGAAGCACCAGGGAGTTGTCTCTCAAGAGCGTCTTTTGCACAGCAGCCGTCAGGTTGAAGAAAGCATCCCTCATATAGATGTTCTGCGTGTAACCTTTGGTCTGCATCAATCCTCCCAGTTCAAGTTGCCAACCGCCATTCAACTTGAAAGTATTGTTCAGCTGCATCACGCCTATTGGTTTGTCGTTGAACTTGGTTTCACGGAAGCCTGAAGCCATACGGGGATCAGGCGCATTGATGGTGAGCCACTGTTTCTGGATGCCTAAGGTATAGCTCATGGTCCATACTCCGATGGTATGGTTCAGCATGCCATATGCTACCAGCATACGGAACGGGCTGTCAATGTTGCGAGGCTTCACCAATATAACACCCTCATCGTTGTAAGGCGATGACCAAGTCATTATCGGGTCATTGGTGCGAGAATAGTTCACCATGAAGGTCAGGAATTTCCAAACGGCTGTGGCACTCACGTTGTGAATCAACTCAGGCTGTAGCTGGGCGTTGCCGCTCTGCAGCAGATAGCGGTTGTCATAGCTGATGGCGCTTGACAGCTGGGCGTAGTTGGGACGTCGAGTCCTTGCACTATAGTTCAGCATTAGTTGTACTTTACCCACTTTGCCAGCAAATGAAATGGTTGGGAACCAGTTACTATAGTTGCGGGATAGATTGTTGGCTGGTGTCACTGCGTCATGATAAATGTAATGTACGTTCTCATAGCGTACGCCTGCGCTTATTTGACCAATCTTTGGAAGGTTGAAGCCATAGTTGGCAAAACCTGCATAGATGTCTTCCTTCACCTCTGCCTTTGAAGCAGGAATGTCAACGCCTGTAATGGCATAATTGTCATTCCTACGAGAGAAAGACTCTTCAGTTCCCACCTGTAACTGCCCTTTCCATACTGGATAGGATACAATGGCCTTGGCTGCATAGAGATGACTGCAGTTTTCGCTATGACTGTGTATCTCGGCATCGTGAGTCATGGGACTTGTTTCTATTGAGACCGATTTTGCAGAGCGTTCAGATCCATAGTAGTCTAAATTCACGTCGAGCCCCAGCTTCGAACCGATGGTGCCGTTGTAATACAGATTTACCCCCATATTATAAGGAGTCTTCTTGCCGATTCGGTCTTCAGACCTAGTGGTCAATTGGTCAACAAGTACACCATCCTCAAACACTGTGTCACCAGTATTCATTATTGTTTTGTGACTTAGCTCTTTTCCCCACTCAAACTTACCTCCCACAAAATGTTTATCGTCTATCTGCCAGTTCACGCCTGCATTTCCATATAGGCTTTGTCCTATATAATCCAGTGACAGGTCACTGTTGTTATCAATCAGATGCTTGGCGTATGTTTCCCTTTTAATTTCTGCAATCTGGCGGGAGGTATTCCTGTTATAATTAATGCCAGCGAAGAAATCCAAGCCCCCTGTGCGGTAGTTCATGTTGAAAGCAGCTGAGGGGTCATTACCTTTGCTCCATTGTAATGATTGAGAGTCTGAGGCATTGAAGTTGAAACCGAAACCTTCGCCTTGCCTACGTATGGTACGGATGCGTACCACGCTGCGTACGGTAGCATCATATTGTGCCCCAGGATTAGTGATTACCTCCACGCTCTGTATCTCGTTGCTTTGCAATCGTGTTAACTCAGAGGAATCGGTAATCTTGCGGCCGTTGATATATACCAATGGCGAGCCTTTTCCCATTACTTCCAACCCGTTAGGCCCTTTGATAAGGCCAGGTGTTTTCGCCAATACGTCGTCGGCCGTGCCGACATTCTCCAGTACAGATCCCTTGACGTTTGTCTGTAATCCTTCACCTGTTAGCTTGGTCTTTGGTAGTTGTGCCTTTACAACTACCTCACCTAACAGCTGGGTATCTTCTGCTAATACAATGATCTGCTCATCGGCAGCAGGCTGGTAGCTCGTTTGATATCCAATGCAAGATACCTGAAGCAGTCCGTCGCTCTTGTTAGTTACAATCTTAAACAAACCCTCGCCATTGGTCACTGCCCCCTGTATAAAAGTTGAGTCAGGGATTGATAATAACACCACATTTACATAAGGAATAGGTGTACCTTGTGTGTCTGTTACTTTTCCACCGATGTCATGTGTTTTAGCTGTAACGTTAATTGTCATCATCACGGCAGTCATCTGTGCTGCCATTTTCATTAATATATTCTTCATTGTTGTAGTAAATAAAATAACTAAATTAATTTCTAATTGTTACTCCACCAAAGACGTTGCTTACTATGACATGAAGGCATGGCACCTCGGGGTCATCACACTTCATTGTTTCATTGCCCACGCCTCCAAAAAAACTGCGGCTTTTTACCTCTATATTAATGGTGGGGGGAACCATCAATTCCACACCACCAAAGCAGGTGCGAATGTCAATTTCCTCGTCTTCATTAATATCAGCATTGCGCAGGTCCAGACGGATGCCTCCGAAAGTGGCTACCAAACGAGCCCCATGGAATAGCTCACCATGATAGATGTATTCATCACCACCAAAGCTGGCAGAACAACTGATGCGCTTGCCATCCTCATTGAGGGGTAAAGGACGTTGTAGCCACTGGCCTGGATCGCTTCTAAATCCATCGATAATCAACCAGCATCCTAGATATAATAGGATAAAGATTGCTAAATAAAGTTCCAATGAATCTGAAGGCTCATTTTCTAACCAGCTTAGATGGAGGATGCCCAACATAACTGCCAACTTAAGCAACAAAGCCACTACCATTATTATGCCGACAACAATCTTCAACCTTTTTGTTATATAATTGTTGGCATGATAGCCCTTAAAGCCTTCATAGATGAGGTGAAGGCCCACAAAGATGAGAATCGCTGCAGCAAAATAATATACGTTAGGCTCTTCGGTGGCATTCTCAAGCCAACTTAGGTGCATGATGCCCCACATGGTAGCTAATTTGAGGAGGCTTGCTACCACTAGGATAATACCAATAATACCTCTGAAAGTGGATTTCGTTTTCATAACATTGTATTTTATTGTTAGACTTTTTTATTCGATTGAAAGTTGCAATTTATCATGCTTTCTTTGATGCAAATGTAGACTGAGATGAAATGACCTCCAAAAATCTGGGATATATGGCAGGTATTTGTGACGAATTGTATAGTTTTGGGATGAATAGCGTGATGGATGGTTGCTGTTAACAGATATTTGTCATACCTTTGCCAGACCATGGATAAGATTAAAAAAGAAACTTTGATTGTACGTATTACCAGTGTAGGATTCACCATCCTCGCTTTTGCGGTGTTCCAACCTCTTGGCCTCAATCAGCTCGGGTGGATGATGTTTGTTCATCTTCTTGCCATTTGGGCGATAGGGATAGGCGTTTGTTATATCACAGAAATTATTCTCACCAACCTGCTTCGTCATCCTGCGTCATTGGACAAAGGCGCTGAGTATATTATCCATCGTAATCTGTGGTTTCAGCTTATTAATACACCTTTCGAGGCACTTATGATTTGCGTTTATCTGCATTTTATATTGAGTGGCAGAGGCTCAGATGACCCTCTCTCATTGAAGGGATTGCTACAGACAATTCTTCTTATTGCTTTTTGCTCATTTGCCATTGGTTTGTACTGGCGATTCAAATATCGTAGCAGATACTTGGCGGCAGAATTAGAAGAAACACGTTTGTTAAACCAGCAGTTGCAAAAGATGCAGCAAGTTGTATTGTCACCGCTAGATGAATCTCATAAAGGTGAAACTCTGTCGAATAATGTCATCAAACTTAAGGGCACAACAAATGATAGCATTAGTTTTCAGATATCCGATTTATTATATGTTGAGGCTGTGGGCAACTATGTAAAAGTATACCATCTCCGCGAAGGGAAAGTACATTCCGATATGCTGAGAGCTACTTCTAAACAAATTGAAAACGACTTGCGTGCCTATCCGTTGATTGTGCGATGCCATCGTGCTTTCGTTGTTAATCTTCAGCAAGTGGAGCAGATTATCTCCAAGTCGGGTAGTATGCAGCTGCTTATCAAGCATTGCCATGACTATCTTCCTGTTTCGCGCAGCAATATCTCACAGGTGAAGGAAAGCATAAAGAATCTGTGAAGTTTCCTGTTTTTTATTGCCTATAATAAAATATTGTGTACCTTTGCATAACTCAATAATAAAGATGTTATGTCAAATAAGAAACAATTACTATTGATGTGTGGTGTGTCGTTGCTCACCGCACTTGTTGTATTGGCTATCATGTTGCCATTTATATCTAAAGATGAACCTAAGCAGACTGTTGTAGAGGAACAAGAGGAAAAAGATACAACTATTCACGATGGTAAGGATTATGCAGTGGTGAATCTTTCTGTTTGCAACCTCAGACAAACACCAAACTTCACTGCCGAAATGAGTACACAGGCATTGCTGGGTATGCCTGTAAAGGTGCTGGCTTTTGATACTTGGTATGAGATACAGACCCCCGATGATTACACAGGCTGGGTACATCCTGTCGGTATTTATCGTATGACGAAAGCTGAATATGATGCTTGGAACAAAGCCGATAAGGTGACGGTGATACAACATTTTGGTACAGTATATTCTGAGGCAGATGACCAGTCGCAAACCGTTTCCGATGTTGTGGCAGGCGACCGACTCAAGTTGGCAGGTAAAGTGAAAAACTATTATCAAGTAGAATTCCCTGATGGCCGTCAAGGTTTCATATCAGACAAAACTGCGCAGCCTATAAATGAATGGCGGAAGAGCTTGAAACAAGATGCGGCTTCTCTTATCCAGACAGCCTATACCATGATGGGATTCCCTTATATGTGGGCAGGCACTTCTTCTAAAGGCATGGATTGCAGTGGATACATTCGTAACATCTACTATATGCACGATATGATTATCCCTCGTGATGCTTCTCAGATGGTAAAGGTGGGGCAGAAGATTGAGATAGCTCCCGATTTTAGCAATATTGAGCCGGGCGATTTGATATTCTTTGGTCGCAAGGCTACGCCTGAGCGCAAAGAGGGCGTTTCACATGTAGGTATGTATCTGGGTAATGGAAGGTTTATCCACTCTCAAGGCAATGTGCATATTAGCAGCTTGCTGCCTGATGACGAGCTGTTTGATGAAATGAACCTTAATCGTTTGCTTTATGCCGTGCGTATACTCCCGTATATAAATAAAGAGGCAGGACTAAATACAACTGATAAGAACCCGTATTACAATTAGGATTTATCAATTATCAAATACAATGACAGACAGACGAACTTTCCTGAAAACTGCCGGATTGGTAGGAATAGGTGCAGCAGTAGGGCTTGCTATTAACAGATGCAAAGGCAATGAGATTGCAGCTCCAAACATCAATCATGGCGCACAGGCTCGGATGAAACTCCGTTTCTTTCCCTATGAGCTGAAGTTGAAGCATGTCTTTACTGTATCATCCTATTCACGTACCACTACGCCTGATGTGCAGGTGGAGATTGAATATGATGGCGTGACTGGCTATGGCGAAGCTTCCATGCCTCAATATTTGGGACAAACAGTTGAGAGTGTCAGCACTTTTTTGAGTAAGGTAAACCTTGAACAGTTTGACGATCCATTCAAGATGGAGGAGATCCTTACCTATATTGATGGCCTGAGTGATGCAGACCCTGCCGCTAAGGCAGCAGTAGACATTGCCTTACATGACTTGGTGGGCAAGCTGTTGGGCGCTCCTTGGTATAAGATATGGGGTTTGGATAAAACCTTGGCTCCTGACACTACTTTTACTATTGGCATTGATACACCAGAAGTAGTGAGGGAGAAGACAAAAGAGTGTGCCGACATGTTCAATATTTTAAAAGTAAAGATAGGCTCTGACCACGACAAGGAAATGATTGAGACCATCCGTGAGGTGACCGACCTGCCTATTGCAGTTGATGCTAATCAAGGGTGGAAAGACAAGGAGTATGCACTTGAGATGATCCACTGGCTCAAGGAACATGGCATTGTGATGGTAGAGCAGCCCATGCCTATCAACCAACTAGATGATACTGCTTGGGTAACTGAACGTAGTCCGTTGCCTATCTTCGCTGATGAGTCTTGCCAGCGTCTTAAGGATGTGGCAGGCTTGCAAGGTGCTTTTCATGGCATCAATATCAAACTGATGAAGTGCACTGGCATGCGTGAGGCATGGAAGATGGTGAATTTCGCAAGGGCGTTAGGTATGAAAGTAATGGTAGGGTGCATGACGGAAACGTCTTGTGCTGTCAGTGCAGCAGCCCAATTGTCGCCAGCAGTTGACTTTGCTGATTTGGATGGTAATCTACTTATCTCAAATGACAGGTTTGAAGGTATGCAAGTAGTAGATGGAAAGATTACCCTGCCTGATAGACCGGGTATTGGCGTTACTTTGACATAATTTCCTATAATTGCCTTACGAAATGTAAAAATGGCAGACTTTGTCGTTAAGCCCTGTTAAGCTGTTTAAGTATTTAGTTAAAAGAGGACAAAAATCAATGACAAAAGATACAGGGGAAAGGTTTTTGCCGTTATCTTAGCGTCGAAAAGTTAAATCAAACGAATAAATTAACATTTAAGATAGAAAATATGAAACAGACAAAAACTTTCTTAGGCATTGTGGCAATTGTGTTGCTAAGTGCAGGGGTGGCAGGAGTTACCACCTATAAACTGATGGAAAAGAATCAGCCGGCAGCTACTTTCACGGATCTTTTTGAGCAGAATGACAATATGCGCCTGGCTTCATACAATGGAACAAATGCACAACCTGTTGATTTGACAGCAGCAGCAGAGGCTTCTGTACACGCTGTGGTGCATATCCGTTCTACCCAGTTGAGCCGTACGCAAACTGTACAGGACATGCCTGACATCTTTGACTTCTTCTTTGGAGATGGACGTGGTCAGCAGCGTCAGGTTCAAACCCAGCCTCGTGTGGGCTTCGGATCTGGTGTCATTATATCTAAGGATGGATATATTGTAACTAATAACCATGTTGTAGAAGGTGCAGATGAGATTGTTGTCAAATTGAACGATGAGCGTGAGTTGAAAGGTCGTTTAATTGGTGTGGATCCTGATACCGATCTTGCTTTGGTAAAGATTGAGGGTGATGATTTTCCAACACTGCCAATAGGCGATTCTGAGGCTCTGAAGGTAGGCGAGTGGGTACTGGCAGTAGGTAATCCTTTTAACCTCAATTCAACTGTAACAGCTGGTATTGTAAGTGCTAAGGCTCGCTCTCTGGGTCCTACGGCATCTAACGGACAGGCTGCTAATATCCAGTCGTTCATTCAAACTGATGCAGCCATTAACGCAGGTAACTCTGGTGGTGCTTTGGTGAATGCCCGTGGTGAATTGGTAGGCATCAACGCTATGTTGTATTCTCCTACTGGTGCTTATTCTGGTTACGGTTTTGCCATTCCTTCTAGCATTATGACTAAAGTGGTGGCTGACTTGAAGCAGTACGGTACCGTGCAGCGTGCATTGCTGGGTATCCGTGGAAATACATTAGGTACAGATCTCACTATGAGTGACGCACAGGCTGAGGAAATGCGCAAGAAGATTGACGAACTGGGCGTGAAAGACGGTGTGTATGTGGCTGAAGTTGTAGAAGGTGGCTCTGCTGCCGGAGTGCTGCAGGTAGATGATGTGATTACTGCCGTTGACAATAAGAAAGTACATAAGTTCAGCGACCTGCAAGAGGCTTTGGCTCAGCATCGTCCAGGTGACAAAGTGAAGGTGACCGTGATGCGTAAGAAGAGCGAGAAGACTTTCGATATCACTTTGAAGAACTCACAGGGTAATACCAAGGTGGTGAAGAGTGCTGATATGGAGATCTTGGGTGCTGCCTTCCGTGCTATCTCTGATGAAACCAAGCGTCAGCTCAACTTGAGCTATGGTCTGGAAGTTACAGGTGTGAACAAGGGTAAGATGCAGGATGCAGGCATCCGTAAGGGCTTCATCATCCAGAAGGCCAATAATGAGACCATCCGTTCAGAGGAAGATCTGCAAACCGTATTGAAGCAGGCTACACAATCTCCTGAGCAGGTGCTGTTTATCTCAGGTATCTATCCAAGTGGACGTCGTGCCAACTATGCTGTTGACCTGACCCAGGAATAAATAACTTATTCCCCAGTTTCTACTCTTCATGCTATAAAGGAGTGTTAGGACAGGGGAGTATTTAGATGAAAATATATCAGAGTGCCGACAAAAAAAGTCGGCACTCTTTTTGGGTTTTATAAATTTATTACCTACTTTTGTACCCAAATTCGGTTTTTTTGAAAGGATGAGACAATTAAAGATTACCAAAAGTATCACCAATCGCGAAAGTCAGTCACTTGACAAATATCTGCAGGAGATAGGTCGTGAAGGATTGATTACTGTAGAAGAAGAAGTAGATCTGGCTCAGCGCATCCGAAAGGGTGACCGTGAGGCTTTGGAAAGGCTGACACGTGCGAACCTACGTTTCGTAGTGTCTGTTGCAAAACAGTATCAGAATCAAGGTCTTAGCTTGCCTGACTTGATTAATGAGGGCAACCTCGGATTGATTAAGGCAGCCGAGAAGTTTGATGAAACGCGTGGTTTTAAGTTTATCAGCTATGCCGTTTGGTGGATCCGTCAGTCAATCTTGCAAGCACTAGCCGAACAGTCTCGTATCGTACGTCTTCCCTTGAACCAGGTGGGCTCGCTGAATAAAATCAGCAAGGCTCTGTCTAAGTTCGAGCAGGAGAACGAACGTCGTCCGTCGGCTGAAGAACTTGCTGAAACGCTGGATGTTCCTGTTGATAAGGTGGCAGATACCCTCAAGGTATCAGGCCGTCACATCTCCGTAGATGCACCTTTTGTTGAAGGAGAGGACAACAGCTTGCTTGACGTGTTGCCAAATGACGATTCTCCAATGGCAGACCGTGAATTGGTGAACGAGTCTCTTGCGAAGGAAATTGATAGAGCACTTTCTACGTTAACCGAGCGCGAGAAGGACATTATTCAGATGTTCTTTGGCATCGGTCAACAGGAAATGACATTAGAGGAAATCGGCGACAAGTTTGGTCTCACACGTGAGCGTGTTCGCCAGATTAAAGAAAAGGCAATCAGAAGATTAAGACAAAGTAATCGTAGTAAGTTGCTCAAGGCTTATTTGGGATAAATAGCCATATCAATTCCAAAAAAGATTAAAAACCGGTACTCCTGTGTAGGAATACCGGTTTTTTTTCGTACCTTCGCAACATTAATTATATCTAATATTGATAGTTATGAAACTGATTAAAATATTAATAGCAGTTCTGATGGTTTTTGGTGTGGCTCAGGCATCTGCTAAAGAGCCCAAAGCCCCTAAGGCTATTGTTGTCTATGCGGTAGGTGTGGCTACTTCGTTTAACGACTCAGTTGCCTATTTTACTGAAATGCAAGTGCTCAATGATGCTACGCTTGATCGTGACAGATACCTGCATCGTCGTTCGGGCTATTCTTTCCAGTTGCGAGACTACCTCTTAGGGCAGGGGAAAGAAAACTTTACTTGCCTGGTCTTGTTCAATGCTAAAAAAGCGAAATTGGAGAAAGAGTTGGACAAGGTAAAAGCTCGTTTTGCAAAGGACAATATAAGCTTGATAGAGATTAAGGAGGCCGATTTTAAGTTCACTAAGCCAGAAGAATTATAAGTATAACACAAATGCATATTAGAAACTTACTTCAATATTTATGGATTTTACCATGCATGCTGTTGATGATGGCATGTAGCAATGAGGATGACCCGATACCCGATCCTGATCCCGATCCAAGGGATATCCCACAGCCACCGTCAAAAGGAACCGTGGCTGACCGAACGGTTCTGATTTATCTGGGCGGCGATAGCAATTTGGGGCGTGATGGCTTTGCCTCCAGCGATATACAAGAAATGGAGGAGGCTATTCGTACGATGGATGCCAGTCTCTACAGTAATAATAATCTACTGGTATTTTACGACCAGTTTTCTGAAACTTTGCATCCCAAGCTTTTCCGTATTATAAAGAAAGGTGAACTCCAGCCGTCAGAAACAGATCCAAATAAAAAAACGCTAGTGATTACTACCGAGCAGGAGCTCATCATGGAGTATCCTACAGAAGTAACTTCCACCGAACCTTCTATCATTAAGGAAGTAATGCAGAGGGCATTTGGCGATTATCCAGCTAAGAGCTATGGATTTGTTTATTGGTCGCATGGCGATGGCTGGCTACCGGGCAAATATGAGAAAATGGCTTTGCGTTCTGTTTCTCCTATCAAATGGATTGGTGCTGACTGGAACAATAGTTCGGCCAATAGTTCTAATTCTTTCAAGACAGGTATCCCCGAATTGGCAGAGGTGTTGAAAGATGCACCTAAGAAACTTGATTTCCTGATGTTTGATGCCTGTTTCATGTTGTCTGTTGAGGTAGCTTACGAATTGAAGGATTGTACTGATTTTATTATCAGTTCTCCTACAGAAACCCCAGGACCTGGCGCTCCTTATACAGAGGTGGTGCCCATGATGTTTGCTTCATCACAGGCTGCTGCAAAAATAGGGGAGGACTATTATAATTATTATGCCGATAAATATGACCCGGATGTCACCAATTCCAATGCCAACTGGACAGGCGGTGTTTCTATTACCGTAATGGATACTTCTAAGCTTGAAAATCTGGCTGACGTTACCAAGGCTAACCTGTCGTCAGCAGCATCTGATGTTTCGAGCTTGCGCAATCAGGTATTCGATTATGATAAACGCACTAATGGCCATGTAGGATATTACGACATGGAAGGACTCATGCAGCAGTTGCTTACGCCGACAAAGTTTGACGAATGGGAAACAGCTTATAAAAATGTGCTGACATTCTGGAATACCACACCGAAAAACTATTCCTCTTTTGCCAAGATGTTTTCCATGGAAGGAGCTAATGGCGTGTCTCATTATATTCCATCGGCGTTGGGAAAATCGGCAACCAACAGAGATGCAGAGTATAGATCCACAGCATGGTATAATGATGCAGGGTTAAGTAAGTTGGGCTGGTAATTGGCAACCTGCCTTACTGAGGTAATGTGAAGCTGAATGTACTGCCTTTCCCAGGTTTACTATCTACCCATATTTTGCCTCCATGGGCACTTACTAAGTGCAAGGCATTGGTGAGTCCCATACCATGCCCATTACGATGGCGGCCTGCTGGCTGTTCAATGCGATAATACGGCTTGAATATTTTTTTGAGATATTGTTGCTCAATGCCCCAACCATTATCCTGCACCATCACCATAGGTGTATTATTCTGAAGAGCAAGGGTGATTTTCACTTCTACACCAGCATCAGCATACTTGACGGCATTCTCCACCAGATTACGGAGGATACGTTCCACTTTATCAGCATCCACTTCCGGTCTTATGCCTTGGGGCAACTGATTATCAATACTGATGGTATGCTGTTTAGATTGATACACCATATCAATCTCCTGCTTTACTGCATCTGCCAATGAAAGTAAGTCTGTAGGCTTTTTATTAACGATGATGCGCATTCGTTCCTCACGGATGGTATTGCCCAATGTTTCGATTTCATGTTGGACATGCTTGAGCATCACTCCGTTTTGTTTTTCTATCACTTTCATGTCTTCATCACTTGTTATGTCCTTGAGCACATCCATGATAGAAATTGCTGTAGTGACGGGCCCTTTCAAGTCATGTATAATGCCACCAGTAGCAGCTTCCCTTAGCGTCAAAGCTTTCTCTTTTTTACGAATAACAGTGAGTTGTGTCAAGACGCATCCCAAAGCTACCAGCATTAATAGAGTGCTGAGTAGTAAGGGGGAATACTCCTTTTCTACAAACTTAATGAAAGAAATATGTCCTTCCACCTGCAAGAACTGTCTTCCCAATAAACCTATCTGATGCTCGCACTGATAATTTGCCCGTTTGAAGGTGAAATCACCTAAGGAATCAATTACTTGATGATCTTTGCTCAATAACGTATATCGGTGTGGCACATCCATATTCATAAATAAACAGAAGATGCTATCCAGCTTTGTCAGGTTTATATTATAACCTCTGTCGATATACCTGTCTTGCCAGTAGAGCGCATAAACTTCCCTGTCGGACTTGGCAAGTCCCTTTGCTCTTGCCTCCCTGCCATCAATGGCATATATAATATAGTCCCCGTTCTTCACTTTTGGAAGACTAAACACACTGTCCACCCATTGCTGGGGAGTCTCTTCAACATTGTAAGAAATCACAGGCCTTTCATTGTCGGGATGTGGAAGCCTGCCCCTGATTTGACCTTCTCTTTCCACTGCATAGTTGAATGCTTTGTCTATGTTCTCAGATACCTCCTGCACATAGCTGTCAAACCGTCCTTTGATATTGCCTATCAGCAACACCATTATGGCCGTAATCGCTGTCAGCGCTATGATATAATACTTCTTCATTCCTTCACAGTCAGTTTATATCCTGCTCCCCAAATAGTCTCAATCTCCACCCCAGTTTCAGGTGAGAAGTATTCCCTAAGATGACTCACAAGATTGTTCAAGCTGGCAGCCGTAGTATCATTGCCTTTCCAAAGGTGCTGGTAAATTTCAGTTCGTGTTACCGTATTGCCTTGATTCATTGCCAGCAGATTCAGCAATTTACTCTCAAAGGCTGTCAATAGGATGGTTTGTTCTCCGTTGCTCAACGTTTGGTTTTTGGGAGTAAAAGTGAACGTCCCCATTTTGATAGTAGCATTGTGTGTAATCAAATTGCGTTTCTGGCTGTTGATGATAGCCGTTAGCTCCTCCATGTTCAACGGCTTCTTGATGTAATAATTGCCACCAGCTTTGAGTGCCCTTACCATCTCGGAACTCTCAGTATGGGAGGTGATAAAGATGATGGAAGCGAAAGGAGCAGCATTTTCAATAGCTGGCAAAGACCAAACGCCATCAGCTCCTTCAAAACCGATGTCCAGCAAGATGATATCGGGCTGAACCTCCTTGACTTGGGCACTGATATTCTCCAAATCATAAAGGCACTCACATTCATCACCCCCTTTTTCCAGGTGTCTTTTCACGAGAGCGCAAAGGGCTATATCGTCGTCAATAATCAGAATCTTCATAATGTTTCTTTCTTCATTGCGAAGATAAGCAAATTATACCATTTTAGCTTGGACATGTCTGTTAAAAAGCGCCGCATAGGATGAATTATTACAATTGGATTATATTTGCTTTATTATTAATCTTTACATTTGCCTATGTAAAGAACAAAACATGAGACTATGAAAAATACGATTGGACTATTAGGTTTATTGACATTGCTCTTTTGCCAAGGATTGCAGGCCCAAGAGCTGACTGGCACAATCCTGAAGGATGAGAAGCCTCAAAAGAACATCAGGGTATGGCTGAAGCACAATAAGGGTTTGGCCAAGACAGATAAAGAAGGGCACTTTTGGTTACCGAGAGTGTTGCCTACAGATACTTTGGTCATGGGGGTAAGCACCAAGTATGATGCTCAGCTATTGGTAGGCGAACACAAAGACATCATCGTGAACCTGGAGGATGACGGTTTTACTGTTTCCGGAGGTTTGGAGGAAGTGACAGTTACTGCCCCTTCAAGCAAGAGAACAGAATATACTTCTGTGATTACTTTGAAGAAGATGCAGGTAGTGAACCACGACATGATTATGCGAGAGAGTATCAAGTCGGTATTTGAAGCAGTCAGAAGAATTGTGCCTGGAGCTAAAATTGAAACGGACCCTATAACTTTTAAAAAACATTTCACTATCGTTAGAGGGCGTAATTCGTTTAGAGTTCCAGGACCTCCTTTATTCATTATTGACGGCATATCATACGATAATGGAAATGATATTGAAGACTTTCTTGCCATAGAAGATGTGGCTGAGGTCTCTGTTGATCGTGATGGCAGTGGCTATGGTGCCCGTGGTGCCAACGGCGTGGTAATAATTCGCACGATGAGAGGTAGCGACAGGTGAAAACATGTTGATTATAGCATGGCATTGAATATAAAACAATAAGGTTATGAGAAAGCTAGTTTATTTTTTAGGACTGCTGATGCTACTATTATGTCAGGTTATGCAGGCGCAGGAGTTGACTGGTACAATTCTGAAGGATGGGAAGCCCCAGAAGAATATCAGGGTATGGCTGAAGCACAATAAGGGTGTGGTCAAGACCGACAAAGAAGGACATTTCTGGTTGCCATTAGTGCATCCTTCTGATACATTGGTGATGGGTGTCAGCACGAAATATGATGCGCAGCTTTTGGTCGGAGAGCATAAAGACATCATCATAAATTTGGAAGATGAGGGATTCACCGTGTCGGGAGGACTGGAGGAAGTAACAGTTACGGCACCTTCGACAATGAGAAACACCTATACATCAGTAATCACATTAAAGAGGATGCAGAAGGTTACCCATGATGTCATTATGCGAGAGCATGTAAAGACGGTGCTTGATGCTATCAGACGCATAGTGCCTGGAGCACGGTATGTCGAGGATCCACTATCCCATGAAAAGATTATATCTATAGTCAGGGGCCCCAACTCTCTACGTAACCAACTGGGGCAACCGTTGTTTGTCATCGATGGCATTCCTTACGAGACGGGAGTTGAGGTAGACAACGTTCTCTCCATGGATGATGTGGCCGAGCTTACTGTTGATCGTGATGGCAGTGGCTATGGTGCCCGTGGGGCCAACGGAGTAGTCATCATTAGAACGATGAGAGGTAGCGACAAATAGTTAGGCAAATATTTCAAAGATCGCTCTTGTCAACTCCACCTATCACCGTCATCCGTCGCAACGTCTGCTCTCTGCCGTCGGCAAGCTTCCTCTGGGGTGAAGGAGAGTTTGCTTCGGGTGGTGGCGCTATCTGCCACGGGTCGTCGGAATGCTTCCCGTACCCCTATGGGAAGGCCTCCCTTCTGTCATGGCAGCTACTGCGACGGGTCTTGGGGACGTCTCCCTTTAACCATGCCAGACGCTACTGCTCATTCAGCGCCACTACTTGAGGCGTGTGGTATCTCCTATCCCCTATACCCTACACCCCTTCCTTATATAGCCATACCCCTCTCTCTCTAAAGAGAGGGTATGGGCTATAGTAAGAAGGGGGTTAGGTAGGGGTAGAGATAACCACCCTCCTTACGCGTTGTGGCGTCGCTGCTTACATAAGTCTCACCCAGTAGCAGTTCGTTCTGCAAATATAAGGCTGCTTCTTTTCTGCGTTATTAAATAAAATGTTTTTCTTTGTTCTTTTATGTTTTAATGCACAATAAATATTTTTCTATCGGCCTGCGAGGCGGGTGCTATGCTACGACTAATTGATTAGCTCCATAATAGCATCCCGGATTTCCTGATCAGTTGTACCTTCTCCATAGCCAAAAAATACCTTACGGACAAAGTGACTACTGTCCAGTAGGAAGAACCAAGGAGCAGATCCGCCAGTCTTATAGGAGTTAAGTATATCCTCGGAAGCACGGATATATGGATAAGTCAATTCTTTCTTCTCTGCATAGAACTTAATCGTTGAGTCACTGGCACCCCACGATTCGAAAGATATAATCTGCAGTTCCTCATCACTATATTCCTGTCTCAGCTGCTTTAGGAAAGGAATGGCTGCTTGGCAAGGACCACAAGCTGTTGCCGAGAACTCCAGTAGTATGACTTGGGAATGAAGGCCTTTCAGCGAGATAGCTTTGCCTTCCAAATCAGTGAGCGACCAGATAGGAGCCGGATGGTTCAGCATGCTGTTGGCATCAACCGCTGATCTCTCTCTTACCTTATAAGGTCTGATGGTGTAACCTTGTGGTAAATAATCATTCAAGTCAAAATCGGCCGGATTCTCAGCATTCAATATAAGGTTGTGGCAGATGTGATCATTGATATCATGGTCTTGGATACGCTTGATACGATAAGGCAAGCCGCTCTGCTTACTGAACCATATCTCGTATTCAGAGGTTGGATCGGCTATAAGAGGACGGCTTGAATAGATGTGCTGAGCCTTGCCACCAATAAATTCTATCTGTTCTTCCTCATGGGTGATGAGGTGGAATTTGTAATAGTCAACGGAGTCTGTAAGAGAGTATTCAATGCTGTCGTGAGTAGCCAAGGCATAATCAATGATGTGGTATGCACTACGGAAGAATGGGTTGCTTACTACCCTGAATGGCAAATCTCGTGCAGTGAAATCGTCACGTACAATACCTTTGTGCTCATGATAGACTGCGTATTTAGCCTCGCCATCGTATGCTCCATCTAAAAGGGTACTGTCGTCTTCTGAGAAGTACAAATATATGGCTCCCACAGTTGTATCAGCAGGGTTCTTCAGTTCCTTGTAATAAATAGACATATGTTGCCTTGGTTCGGGGTTGCCAGGCAAATAATCCCATGATTCTATCATATAGCTTGCCGATTGAATCTGGTCAAGCCTCTCTCTCATCTCACGCAGATAGGTGTCAGTATCCACTTGTTTGGCGGTACAGGAACTCATTATGACGACTGCCATCATAATCGCAGTCAGATACACGATTGTTTTCATAAAACTGTTTTTTAAAGTTCATGCCACAAAGTAATGAATAAGGGTGCAGAACTCAGAAGAAACACGCTTCACAAAAACTTCACAAAAATGATGATGGCTGATAAATAGCAGAATTACAGGCTTATTATGAATTTGTCCCAATCTTCGGCTTTGCCGTCTTTGCCAAACACTTTTTTATACAACCTTGCACGTGTGTTGGCGATAGCACTATCGCTTCGGCTCACTAATGCCGCAATGCGAGAGGGCTTGAAGCCCATTTTAAGCAGGAGACAAACTTTCATATCCTGCTCTTTCTCCACACCCAACTTTTGGAGAGTGGGTAAGAAATCAGGATAAACCTTATTGATAAGCTCCCATGCTTCATGTTGCTCTGTCTCGCTCATGACTTTCGTAGTAGATAACAAGTATTGGTAAATATCAGCATCACGAATTGTCATGGTTTTGGTATGTTCAAGTTGGATTCGGTTATTGATGATTCGATAGATAACAATGGCTGATACCGCTACCACCAACACCAAAAGCAGTACGGCAAGCATGGCATAAAACTTGATTTGTTGGTTGCGCTCCTGCAATGAGGCATTCTGTCGTTCCATACTCAGTGTATGATACATGGAGTTGAGGCTTTCCAAAGCTTCCTCACGGAAACTATCGCTCATCTCCTTCTCCAGTTTTGTTTTTTGGTGATTAGTCCAATATGCCTTTTTGTAATCACCGCCGGCGATGGCAGCACTATGCTCATTATCAACTGCATATTTGCGATAATAAATATCAGGAGATTCTGATAGTTTGCGCAAATAATACTCGGATGAATCCTTATTTTCACGATTGGTGAAACTATAGACATGCCACATCACATAATTGTAGAGGTCATTGTCAACAGCTTCAACCTCATAAGGTGCTGGGGGTAAAAACTCTATTGCCAAATCCAATTTGCCATCTTCCATAAAAGTTGCAGCTAAGCGGAGTGCCAAAGAGATGCGTGGTTTCTCTGTTTTTGATTGGATAGCTAATTGTTCCGCAAGGTCATAGAAATGCACCGCCTCCCCAAGATTATGTTTCTTGCGATACATGTCGCCCACGCACTTATAAGCATCAATCATGATGATGGTATCATGCAACTCAGTAGCGCATCCATAAGCAAGATGAAATCTGTCAATGGCTTCGTCGTATAGCAACTGTTTGGCAAATAGGCTACCCATCTCAATATATAGTCTTTCTTTTCGGGATAAAGAAGCTGTATCATTGTTTGGCAGTAAATCGATAGCGCGCTGGCAATATTGCAATGCTAGCATGGTAGGATGATTACTATGATTAACCTTTACCTCTTGGATGAGACTATCAGCAAGAGCCAACTCTGCTTTGCTGCCTATGTGCCTGTGGCAGGATATCATGCAAAGCAATATGACAAACGGAATGATGTTAGGCAATCGTTTCATTGGCGGCAAAGATAAAATGGATAATCCAATTATGCAAACCTATGTTTTTGATTCTTGTTATTGCTGGCTATTAATCACTCTGCTTGTGATTATTCATGATGATAAGGACTGCCATTCAGTATGCTCATGGCACGGTAAAGCTGTTCTACAAAGATGAGGCGTATCATTTGGTGCGAGAAAGTCATCTTGCTCAGTGAGAGTTTCTCTTGGGCTGCTTCATAAACGGCAGGGGAGAAACCATAGGGACCACCTATAATGAATACCAGACGGCGGTTGGTGGTGTTGAGCTTGCGCTTCATATAGTCGGCAAACTCGACGGAACGCAGTTCCTTGCCATGCTCGTCGAGCAACACCACGGTATCACCTGGCTGCAAGGATTTCAGTATCAACTCGCCTTCTTTCTCCTTTTGCTGCTCCTCGCTCAGGCTCTTGGTGTTCTTCAGTTCGGGTATCACCTCCAAATCGAATGAAATGTAGTGCTTGGTGCGCTGAACATATTCCTCTATCGCCTGAACGAAATACTTCTCCACCGTCTTTCCTACCACCAATAAAACAGTCTTCATGGAATTCCCTTTTTTAATCTGCTTCCAAAGTTAGTATATTTTCAGATATTTGTCTATCTTTGTAGCAATAAAACACTAAGATTATGGAAAAAGAAAGAGAATTGATTGACAGACTCATTGATCTGTCGTTTGCAGAAGATATAGGTGATGGTGACCACACCACTTTATCATGTATCCCCCCAACAGCTATGGGCAAATCTAAACTGCTCATCAAGGAAGAGGGCATCTTGGCAGGTGTGGAGATTGCCAAAGAAGTATTCCATCGTTTCGACCCCGAACTGAAGGTGACGGTCTATATGGAAGATGGCACCCCTGTGAAACCTGGCGATGTGGCAATGGTGGTAGAGGGCAAGGTGCAGAGCCTGTTGCAGACGGAGCGACTGATGCTGAACATTATGCAGCGCATGAGTGGTATCGCTACCATGACGCATAAGTACCAGAGTCGTTTGGAAGGCACGCACACTCATGTGCTTGATACTCGCAAGACCACTCCTGGCATGCGCATTCTGGAAAAGATGGCAGTGAAGATTGGCGGAGGTATGAACCACCGCATCGGACTGTTTGATATGATTCTGCTCAAAGACAATCATGTGGATTTTGCAGGTGGT
Source organism: uncultured Bacteroidales bacterium (assembly GCA_902775375.1). Taxonomy (GTDB): domain Bacteria; phylum Bacteroidota; class Bacteroidia; order Bacteroidales; family Bacteroidaceae; genus Bacteroides. The sequence goes on from CACYLU010000003.1 coordinate 192,184, forward strand.
ATTGACAAGGCAATTACCCGTGCCAAGGAATATTGCAAGGCGAAAGGAAAGAACCTGAAGATAGAGATTGAGGTGCGCAACTTCGACGAACTGCAGCAGGTGCTCGACTTGGGTGGTGTGGATCGTATCATGTTTGATAACTTTACCCCAGAAATGACACGCAAGGCAGTACAGATGGTGAATGGCAGGTTTGAAACTGAGTCATCCGGAGGTATCACTTTCGACACATTGCGTGACTACGCTGAGTGTGGGGTGGATTATATCTCTGTAGGAGCGCTGACACACTCTGTCAAGGGACTTGACATGAGCTTCAAAGCCTGCTGATTTAGCATACATATGACATGGCTGTGCCCTAAGTAGGGCATAGCCATTGTTGTATTAATACTTATTAACAGAAAAGTTTACCTCCTTTTTAGCTTTCCCTGCGTCTTAATAATAGAAAGCATGATGGATTGAGCGAAGATATAGGGCCGATAGTTGTGGAAGCCGATGAGTTGAAACTGGTGGAGGGGTGTAGGAAAGGCGATGCGGATGCTCGCAAACAACTGTACACTCTATATGCGGAGCAAATGCTGGCCGTTTGCTATCGTTATACTGGCAACTTAGACGACGCTCACGATGTGCTGCACGATGGGTTTATCAAGATCTTTACCCACTTCTCTTTCAGAGGTGATAGCGCCTTGAAGAGTTGGATGTATAAAGTGATGAGTGCGCAGGCCATTGACTTCATGAGGCGGAAAAACGCCAGCGGACTGATGCTGATGGATAGTGAGGAACTGCCCGACTTGCTTGATGTAGATGAGAAGGCGGTAATGGAGGAGGCCAGGGGAATAGACGAAGAAACCTTGATGCATATGGTGGCACAGTTGCCGGAGGGCTGCAGGATGGTGTTCAACCTCTTCGTTTTTGAAGACAAGTCGCACAAAGAGATTGCCGAATTGCTGCACATCCAGCCTGATACGTCGAAGTCTCAATTCAGATATGCTAAGAAATTGTTAGCTACAAAGATTAAACAATATGTCGAGCATGAAGGAAAAAGATGACTTTTCAGCATTGTTCAGCGGCTTAGCCAATGCAAAGATGCCTGTGAAGGAGGGCTTCTGGGAGGGCTTGGAGAAAGACCTGTCGGCAGTTATGGCACAGCCTGAAGAGGTGGCTTCTGCCAAGCGTGCTGTACTCCGCCCCGTTTATCGCAGATGGGCTGCAGCTGCTTCGGTGCTGTTGGCGCTGGCGATGGGTTCTGTGGTGTTCTGGTACCTTAATTCCCAGGAGCAGGAAATACAGCAAGCCTTTTCTGAGGTGTCAGCCAGTTTGGAAACCTCTCCCATGAGTACGTTGCCTCAAACTGATACTCCTATCATATATAATAAGGAAAAACAACTGTTGGTGGCCAATAGTCATACTAATGGTCAATTGGCAAGTCCCCATCATCAACCTTCCATCGTCAATGGTCTTACTCCCGTCTCTTTAGGGACGATAGGGAATTCAGAGACGGATGACGATGATGAGATGGTGCCTGTTGAAGTGACCTTCCAAATCATTGAACATGGGTATATCAATGGAGGGAAACCTGCTAATGAATTGAAAAACGTCTCGAATGGTGACTTGGCCGATGTTGAGAGCGAAACTGCAACTTCTACTGGCTATGCAAAGGGTAGTTCGTCCAAGTGGGCGCTGAAGCCTGCGTTTGGTTCAGCAATCCCTAAGGGTGACTATAATATGCCACTGACGGCGGGTATGATGGTAGAACGTAAACTCAACAAGACTTTAGCGCTGGAGGCAGGTTTGCTGTATAATTATATGCCAGTGCATAATGACGAAAACCAATCCTCTCTTTCTTTGCCAGTGAAGTTGGATGTGAATCTTGCAGAAGGCAAGAAAGTGGATGTGTATGCCACCGTAGGTGGTGTGGTAGAGAAACTGCTAGGGAAAAGCTTCAGCGAAGAACCTGTGCAACTGGCTGCTACGGCTGGGCTAGGATTACGCTATAAGTTCAATGATAACTTGGCTGTCTATGCGGAGCCTTCCGTTTCTCACTATTTTGATACCAATGGCACTACCCGTACGCTTCGTACAGAACAGGCTGTCAACGTGAATCTATTGTGCGGTGTACGCATGAGTTATTAACCCTTAAATCCACAGAATTATGAAATCGATAGGACGTAATGGATTATTGCTGATGTTGCTGTCATTGGCACTTACATGGGTGAGCTGCTCAGAAGATACACTGGACATGGAGAACCCTGATGTGGATTTATTTGTTAAGCAGCTGAAAGATGGCACTTTGGCAGTGAGTGAAGATACAGGTACTGTGTTAATGCCACAATTTACGACGGAAGACATTGAGACTTTGCTTTATTATGCCGAGGACCTTTCAGAGATACCATCTTTTCCTTTAGCTCCTGTCTCTTATTTAGCAGGTGGCAAGCCTCGGCTAGGTGAATGTGTGCTGTGGGTGATTGAGTCTATCCGTGTAGGGAGCAATGCCTCTTTGGGAAGCCGCATGGTGCATAAAGATGCTGTCAATTACGAAGGCATATATTTCCTAAGTGACGATGAACTGTTAGATGCTGCAGCCCATTACCGTAGGTGGTGGAACAAGACAAAGCATTCGGGCGTATTCTCTATTATCGATAACACCGAAGATGAACCATTGGCTGGCTCAGGTTATAGGTGGTGGTAATCAATCCTTGAACTAATGAGACTAAGACTATTATTGGTGCTGTCAATGTCGATGGCACGGAGCTTCGTGTGTGCCCAAGAATGGACACCAGCTGATTCCTTGCGACTGGACCAGTTGCTGAGAACGGATGGGGAAATCAAACTCAACCCTCGTGCGCTGGAGGAACTGAAGGAGAATGGTTTTGTTGGGAGCCAGTCGACAGTTAGCGAGAAACCATGGCTGGAATTTGATGCTACCATGCCTCAATTGAAACTTCCCAAACAAGCAGAGATTAAAATGCAGATAGACATGCCGCTTTATACTCCTCCTTCAAATGGTTTGACCCTCACGGGCGATTTAGCCTATCATCTCACCAAGTTCTTCACCCGAGAATATTGGGATTTTCGAAACAAACGGAACATAAAGAAGACCCTTGAAGTGCTGAAAAACTATGATACAGTGATGCCTGACAGTTTGCAGAGTGAAAAATAATTCGTATCTTGCAGCCTCAAATTAATAAAAAAGATAATTATGAATAGAATAACCTCTCTTTTCGGAATAGAATATCCTGTTATTGCAGGTGGTATGGCTTGGTGCAGTGGTTGGCGTTTAGCAGCTGCGGTGAGTAATGCCGGAGGCTTAGGTTTGATAGGTGCTGGCTCAATGACACCTGAGTTGCTAAAAGAGCATATTGAGAAATGTCAGGCAGCTACCAATAAACCTTTTGGAGTGAATGTACCGCTGATGAAACCCGGTGTTGAGGAGATGATGAATATCATTGCAGAGACTGGTGTGAAGATTGTCTTTACTTCAGCTGGCAGTCCAAAGAAATGGACGGGTTGGCTAAAAGAGCGTGGCATCACGGTAGTACATGTAGTATCATCTTCCAAGTTTGCCAAGAAGTGTGAAGATGCAGGTGTAGATGCTGTGGTGGCAGAAGGCTTTGAGGCTGGTGGTCATAATGGGCGTGAGGAAACTACTACCATGTGCCTGATTCCAGCTGTACGTCAGGCTACTTCGTTGCCTTTGATTGCCGCTGGTGGTATAGGTAATGGCCCGTCTATGTTGGCAGCCTATGCGTTAGGTGCTGAGGGCGTGCAGATTGGTACTCGTTTCGCACTTACAGTAGAGAGTTCTGCCAGTGAGGCATTTAAGAATTTCTGCCTGAATTTGGAAGAGGGCGATACGATGCTGATATTAAAGAAACTGTCGCCAACTCGTATGGCAAAGAATCCTTATCGTGAACAGCTCGATAAAGCAGAGGCGGAAGGTGCTACGGCTGAGCAACTGTTGGAGATAATTGGAGCAGGACGAAACCGTCAAGGTATCTTTGAAGGTGATTTGGTGAACGGAGAGGTGGAGATTGGTCAGAATGCTTCGCAGTTCAAAGGCAAAGGCATACAGACTGTGGCAGAAGTCATGACTGAGATGCTGGCAGAATACAGGGAGGCTAAAGCTAAACTGATAGCATTGCCGTAATCACATTAATAACGATTCATCCAACTTATACTAATGTTCAGGGTTAGACATTACTAATGTTTAATCCTGAACATTTGTCTTTCTTCTCTTTAGTATTTTACTGAGGCGCAATTCTAATAGCGAATAGGGTGAAAAGCCTTCCGTCAGGATATCCATTTCGCCTTCTTCTTCATAGATGAGAGTGGGGTAGTGTTCTGCATATTTCTCTGCGAAGAGGAAGGCCTGTCGGGTGTTCTCGTCATTCTCTGGTGATGAGAAATGTTGGAAGAATGTAGGCTTGTCAATGCCAAGCTGCTCGCAGATTTCTAAATATACCGTATGGTCGGTTAAATCCTTGCCGTCATGATAGCGGGCATCAAGGATGCAGTGAGCAAATTGTAAGGAAAGTTGGGGGGCAGTAGCACGGCAAGCCATGATGGCACGACTTGGTATCATGCTGTCGAGTAGCATTTCTTTTTCATTCAGTGCCGACTTATATCCCTCGCCAAATTCCTTGCCTGTCTCTTTGGTGATACTGGCATCGGCTTTCCTGTGAGCCAAAGCATATTCGGGTGACTGTATTTGTGTGAACTCACCAGCTAACATGCCGGCAGGTATCACTTCAAATGGCAACTTGCCTTCCAATGTGTCGAACAGCTGCTGAATGGCATCGCTCGTCGCGTAACACCATTTGCAGTATGGATCCATGATATAAAGAATCTTCATCGCTTTGATTGTTTACAAAAATAGGAATTAGGAGACTTCCTAATTCCTATTTTCTTTTCATTATAGAATACTTAGATAAGCTTGCGAGCACCGTCACCAATCACTACATCGTAAATCTTGCAACGCTTGCCGAATTTCTCGCCATAACGCTGTCTTACTTGATTAACGAAAGTGCTGTAGAGTTCTTCTTTTACGAGGTTAATGGTGCAGCCACCAAAGCCACCGCCCATCACACGCGAACCTGTTACTCCACAATCGAAGGCTACATCGTTGAGGAAATCAAGCTCTTCGCAGCTTACTTCATACAACTTGCTCATACCCTGGTGAGTCTCATACATCTTCTGGCCAACAGTTTCGTAGTCGCCTTTTTCCAAAGCATCGCAAACGTCAAGCACTCGTTGTATCTCTTCTATTACATACTCAGCACGCATGTAATCTTCTTCAGATACTTCTGCCTTTACCTCTGCCAACATGTCCATAGTGGCATCACGCAGGAACTGCACTTCAGGATATTTCTTTTGCAGGGCAGCCACAACATTCTCGCAACTCTCACGGCGTTTGTTGTAAGCAGATGAAGCAAGTTCGTGCTTCACTACGCTATCTACCAATACTAGTTTATAGCCAGTGGGTTCGAATGGGTAGTACTTGTATTCCATTGAGCGACAGTCAAGGCGCATCAGACTGCCTTTTTTGCCAAAGATGGAAGCAAACTGGTCCATGATGCCACACTTCACACCACAATAGTTGTGCTCTGTAGCCTGACCAACTCTTGCCAGTTCGAACTTATCAATCTTATTGTCGCCAAACAATTCGTTGAGTGCATATGCGTAGGTGCTTTCCAGTGCAGCCGATGATGACATGCCTGCACCCAGTGGTACATCGCCTGCAAAAGCTGTATTGAAGCCCTTTACCTCAACACCACGCTTTATCATTTCACGGCATACACCAAAAATATATCTAGCCCATGAGGCTCTTGGAGCATCCTCCTCGTTAAGGCCAAATTCTACATAATCTTTTTGGTCAATGGAGTATGCTTTTACCTTATCAGTACCATTAGGCCTGATTTCTGCCATGATACCTTTATCAACAGCTCCAGGAAATACAAAGCCACCATTGTAGTCGGTGTGCTCACCAATCAGATTAACACGTCCTGGTGAGGTGTAAACGGCTCCTGTCTGTCCATCGAAATGCTTGATGAAGCGACTTCTAACGTATTCTATTTCCATGGTTCATAAGAGTTAAGAAGAGGCGGGGCATGGACCCCGTCTCTTAGGCGTTGCCCCGTCTCTATAATGAATAATAGGATTTTAATCTACTTTGATGTCCTTGTTCACGTTCTTGCTACCAATCAGTGCATAGAAAATCATGTAAGCGAGAACGGCTACAACGATGATGTAGCTAACACGCAGTGAACCAATGGTGTCACTTACGATAGAGTTCTGGATCAGTGGCAGGATACCACCACCAACAACCATCATCATGAAGATACCAGATGCCTTCTCAGTATATTTACCCAGACCTTCTGTTGCCAGGTTGAAGATGCAACCCCACATGATAGAAGTGCAAAGACCCATCAGTACCAGGAATACGGTGAACAAAGGAACGTTGTTAACAGCGAATGTTCCATTGCTGAAACCTACCATTGAAACGCCAGTTGCTTCAGGAACGAACATTGAAATAAGTACTAAGCAGATACCTACGCAAGAAGCAGTCAGTAACTGTGCACGGCTTGACACCTTACCAGAAATAAAACCAGAAGCCAGACGGCCAACCAGCATCAGCAGCCAGTACAGACCTGTCATACCTCCAATGATGGCAGCAGCGTTAGCAGCGTTAGCTGAGTCGAAAGCGGTGAAGTTCTCAGCTTTGCTCAGGAAATTACCAAATGTATTAGGGATACCAACTTCCATACCTACGTAGCAGAAGATAGCTACAGTACCAAGGATGAAGTGACGGAAGCTCCATGGGCTATGAGGATCCTTAACAGCAGCTTCTGCCTTCTGCTGACGTGGCTCATCAATCTTTGCCAGATAGATAACGATGAATGCTATAACGAAGATAGCGATAGCACCAAACAGCATTGGGCTGACATCGGTAATCTTGGTAGTCTTGGTGATAGAACCAACGTATGCACCCACCATAATAGGAGCGATAGTTCCTGCCAATGAGTTGCATGCGCCACCTAACTGCAGCAGCTGGTTACCTTTAGTACCACCACCACCGATGAGGTTCAGCATTGGATTAACCACTGTGTTCAGCATACATACGCAGAGACCGCAAACGAAAGCACCCAGCAGATAGATGCTGAAGCCTGTAACACCTGCGCTGAAGCCAGAAGCATACTGGATCAGCAAACCTACGATACCTACAACGATAGCAATTAGCGCTGTCTTCTTGTAACCGACCTTGGTCAGCATGTTACCAGCAGGAATACCCATGAACAGGTAAGCCAGGAAGTTCATGAAGTTACCCATGAAACCGAGTGCTGGGTTGTTACCCACAGCATCGTCCATTGTCCAAATGTTACCTACTGGCGCAGCCATGTTGGTTACGAAAGCAATCATTGCGAAGAGGAAGAACATGGTAATAATGGCTACCATGCTACCGCTTTTTTTCTGTTCTTGTGACATAGTTCTTTTAAATTTTAAGTTATTAATATTGTTAATTATATCCTTTTCTTAATTCACATCAGATATGTATGCTATTGTCTGATGAAACTCTTGTTGTTATTCCAGAAAACATCAATATTTAATCCACCACGTCAAACACGTAGGCCGTAGTCTGATGATAAGTCTCTTTCGGCTTTAGTCTGGTAGAGGGGAAATAAGGCCTATTGGGAGAATCGGGGAAATGTTGTGCCTCGAAACAAATAGCACTCCGTGCGGGGAAGGTAGCTCCATGAGCACCTTCAAAACCATTCAACCAATTACCAGTGTAAAGTTGCACACCAGGTTCAGTGGTAAATACTGTCATACGCCGTCCACTGACAGGGTCAGTACAGGTGGCAGCCTCGGCAAACTCCTCTATCTCATTCTTGTTCAATACATAGCAATGATCGTAGCCAGTGCCATTCTTCAATTGCTCGAATGGGTCATTGATGCGCTCTCCCACAGTGTGGGGCGTACGGAAATCCATTGGAGTACCTTCCACCTTCAGGATCTCTCCTGTAGGGATAGAATCTTTGTCAATTGGCAAGTAGTAATCGGCATTGATGGTAACGATATTGTCAAGAATAGAGGAGGTTGGATTAGCAATACCTCGTAAGTTGAAGAAACCATGATTGGTCAAGTTGATTACCGTCGCTTTGTCAGTAGTGGCTTTATATGTTATGTATAATCCGTTATGGCTATCAGCCAACTCGTACATCATATCTACTGTCAGTTTGCCGGGGAAACCTTCTTCTCCGTCTTCTGAAACATATCTGAAAATGATTTTCGATTCATTAGCATCTACCACATCCCATACACGGGTATGAAATCCTGCAGGCCCACCATGTAAAGTGTAGGCTTCTTGTGTAAGATGAAGTTGGTAATCTTCCAGGCCTAAGATGAAATGTCCTTTGGCGATGCGGTTACCATAACGGCCTATGGTAGTACCTAAGAATGGCTCTGGACTGTTGATGACATGTTGTATGGAATCGTGGCTTTGCACCACATTGGCATATTTGCCTTCTTTATCGGGTACCATGATGGAGAGAACTGCACAACCGTAGTTAGTAACAGCCACCTCCATACCTAAGGGATTCTTGAGTATGTACAGGTTGGTCTCTTTGCCCTGTACGGTAGCCTTGAAATCCTCTTGTCTCAAGCCCGACTTGTTGCTTTCGTCAAAAACTGTGCTCGTCATAGTACGGCTAATTTAATTATTATGCAAATAAAGCCATTTTCTTTTATTCTAACAAATAATGTTTGTTTTTTTTTCGTAACTTCGCGACCTGAAACCAAAAATCAAATAAGGAATGATGATGATATATCCTCTAAAATTCCATCCCATACTTAAACAAACCATTTGGGGTGGAGATAAGATTAATCAATTGAAACAAATATCCAATGGTCAACCAGCTGTAGGTGAGAGTTGGGAGATTTCTGCTGTCGAAGGTTTTGAGTCGGTAGTGGCCAACGGCACATATCGTGGCTATACTTTGCGTAGCTTGGTTAGGCTGTTGAAGGAAGAATTGGTGGGCGCTGATAACTATGCTCGTTTTAAAGATAATTTTCCTCTTTTAGTGAAGTTTATTGATGCACACGATGACCTCTCTGTTCAGGTACATCCTGATGATGGATTGGCAATGCAGCGTCATCATTGTCTGGGTAAGACCGAGATGTGGTATGTGTTGGGGGCAGATAAGGATGCACATCTTATTGCAGGATTCTCACAAAAGATTAGTCCTAAACAATATCGAGAGATGGTGGCAGATGGCTCATTTGTTGACGCTTTATACTCATATTCTGTAAAGCCCGGTGATGTGTATTACATCCCTGCCGGCAGGGTGCATAGCCTCGGTAAGGGGACTATGGTGGCAGAGGTACAGGAAACTTCTGACATCACTTACCGCATTTTTGACTATAATCGTAGGGATAAGGATGGTCATCTGCGCCAGTTGCATGTGGCAGAAGCTCTAGATGCTATCGATTTTGATGATACCGCAGGGGAAGCCAAGATAGATTATCAGCTTGATGATAACGAGCCTGTGGAAGTAGTGTCTTCTCCAAAATTTACAACATCTGTCTATCGTCTAACTGATGAAGTGACATGTGACTATAGTGATTTGGACTCTTTTGTCATTTTGATTTGTACAGAGGGTTCATGTCAGGTAGTAATGGATGCTGCTAAAGAAACCATCTGCGCAGGAGAAACATTGCTCTTACCTGCTACTACCAAGAATGTTCAGTTATTCCCATCTCCAAAGGCTACTCTTTTGGAAGTCTATACTTAAATAGCAATTCATATTTGTAATAAGTACATCATTGCTATTCGCTATAATAAAAAAGGCAGCTCAACTGAGCTGCCTTTTTTGATAAATCAATCTTTTTACACTATACCTTGAGCCATCATTGCCTTAGCCACCTTCATGAAGCCAGCAATGTTAGCACCCTTTACATAGTTGATGTAGCCATCAGGCTCTGTACCGTACTTCACACATGCTGCATGTATTGATTCCATGATCCAGTGCAACTTAGCATCTACTTCCTCTGCGCTCCATGCCAAGTGTTGAGCATTCTGGGTCATTTCCAAACCAGATACAGATACACCACCAGCATTTGAAGCCTTACCTGGAGTATAAAGAATCTTGGCATCCTGGAATACCTTAACTGCTTCAGGAGTAGAAGGCATGTTGGCACCTTCAGATACGGCAATCACACCGTTGGCAATCAACTTGCGAGCATCGTCACCGTTGATCTCATTCTGCGTTGCGCAAGGAGTAGCAATATCAGCTTTCTCACCCCAAGGACGAGCACCTGCCACATACTTAACGCCAGGATACTGCTCAGCATACTCGCGGATACGTCCACGGTACAGGTTCTTCAGTTCCATGATGTAGTCAAGCTTCTCACGATCGATGCCATCAGGATCATATACGTAGCCGTCAGAATCACTCATGGTCATCACCTTACCGCCTAACTGCAGAATCTTCTCAGCGGTGTACTGTGCCACGTTACCAGAACCAGAAACCAAAACTTTCTTGCCTTCCAGTGACAAACCACGGGTCTTCAGCATCTCTACCAAGAAGTAGATGTTACCATAACCAGTAGCTTCAGGACGAACCAATGAACCACCAAATTCCAGACCCTTACCAGTGAAAGTACCACTAAAATCACGAGTCAGCTTCTTATACATACCGAACATATAACCTACCTCACGGCCACCAACACCAATGTCACCTGCAGGAACATCCAGTTCAGGACCTACATGACGGTGCAACTCCAGCATGAAAGCTTGGCAGAAACGCATCACCTCTGCAGCGCTCTTACCACGTGGAGAGAAGTCAGAACCACCCTTTGCACCACCCATAGGCAGGGTAGTCAGTGAGTTCTTGAAAGTCTGCTCGAAAGCCAGGAACTTCAGGATTGACTGGTTTACGCTAGCGTGGAAACGAATACCACCCTTGTACGGGCCAATGGCATTGTTGTGCTGGATGCGATAACCCATGTTGGTCTGAACCTTGCCCTGGTCGTCTACCCAAGTAACACGGAAAGAGTTGATCCTGTCAGGGATACAGAGACGCTCAATCAGGTTGGCTGCCTCAAACTCAGGATGTTTGTTGTACTCCTCTTCGATACTGTTTAATACCTCTGAAACTGCCTGAATATACTCTGGCTCGTTAGGGAAACGGCGATTCAGGTCCTCTAATACCTTTGCTACTTTCATATTCAAATTTACTTTAGTTTGTTATCTGTTTACGTTAATTTGTTTCGTAGTATTATGAATACGGCTGCAAATGTATAGATAAAAATGGAAACTACAAACAAAATTCTACTTTTTTTGAAGAAAAAATAATTATTTTGTTTGTTTTTGAATGAAAAATGAATAAAAATGTCATGAAATGATAGTGTTCACTTCTTTCCTTGCTTTTAAGGGAAAGAGATGAAAGAAGATATAAAAGTGTTTATTTCTTCAAACTTTTGAACACAGGAATAAAAACCAATGCCGTACCTATGAACAATGAGGTAATGGTCATGCCGTCAATTCGCTCGGCTTGGGTAAAGATGATGAAACAGATGAGTGCCCAAAGCAGTACGATACTGGTCATTTGGAACTTGGATAAAGGCTTTTTCATGCAGGTGTTTTGTTTTTGTTTGTAAAGATACGTATTTTTTTCTATAGAAACTAAAAATCTTTCATCCGAGAGCGAAAATTAGGTGATTATTTATAATTTTGCCGTTGATTATGACAAATGTTTTTTTGTTTACTAAGCAGATAAGGCATTGCATGCTCATGATGTTGATGCTGGTATCCCTGACAGGTTTTGCACAAACGCAATATGCCAAACCAAAGAAGGGGGAGGGCATTACCACCTTTCTACAGCGTCATGGACGAAGCGGACAAGAATATTACAAAGAGTTCTTAGAACTTAACAAACAGAAGTTGAAAGGCAAGACAACCTTACTATTGGATGTGAGTTATGCACTTCCTCCTATCAAGCCTACTGCTCAGCAGCGTTCTAAGGCGAAAAATGTTCCAGCAACAGCCAGCAACGAGCCGAAGCAGGCAGAGGCAGGGAAACCTGGTCAACAGCCTAAAGACGCAAAAGCCAAGGATCGTAAGCATGAAATAGGCTATGAGTTCAATGAACCGTTGTTTGGCAAATCTCTGGCTAAAGGTAAAGTGGAGAGCGGAAAGCTGAAAGGTGCCTGTATCTATGTAGTGAGTGGTCATGGCGGACCTGACCCTGGCGCAATAGGTAAAATAGGCAAAACTGAACTACATGAAGATGAGTATGCCTATGATGTGGCTTTGCGCTTAGCGCGTTGCCTTATGCAGGAGGGGGCAGAGGTGCATATCATCATACAAGATGCGAAGGATGGCATCCGTGATGGCCAGTACTTGAGCAATAGCAAAAGGGAGACTTGCATGGGCAAGACTATTCCTTTGAATCAGGTGGCTCGCTTGCAGCAACGTTGTGATGCCATTAATGCCTTATATGAAAAGGAGAAAGATGAATATACCTACTGTCGTGCCATATTTTTGCATGTGGATAGTCGAAGTGTTGGAGAACAAACAGATGTATTTTTCTATCATCGCGATGGATGGTCAAAAGGCCTTCAACTGGCCGGACAACTGAGGCGTACTTTCCATGCAAAATATGATAAGCACCAGCCCAACCGAGGCTTTGAAGGAACTGTATCTTCTCGAGGTTTGTATGTCTTGACACATACGCAACCAGTATCAGTGTTTGTGGAACTGGGAAATATTCAGAACAGGCATGACCAAAAGCGGTTTGTGCTGAGTTCTAACCGTCAGGCATTGGCAAACTGGATAACTGAAGGGTTTATTAATGATTTCAAGAAATAAGTGATTAGAAGATTTATTTATATGGTGTTAAGCCTGCTGATGATCTCATGTGGCGGCAGGCAGGTGAGTGAGGAAGAATTGCTTCGCTCTATCAATACTACTCCGATGCTATATACTGTGCAGTGTGTTGCGCAGACTACTGTGATAGAACGCTCTTCTCGTGCAATGGATTGGCTTGGCCAGCGCACAGCCATCATCCCTGTCGAGGCCAACATCAAGGCCGGCATTGACTTGTCGCAGCTCAAGAACATACGTATCAGCGGTAAGACGGTGTATATAACTTTGCCTGACCCAGTGATTGAGATAGAAAGCACACGCATTCGCAATGATGAAATCGTAACGTCGGTAGCTCCTCTTCGTTTTGACTTCACTAATGAAGAACTGGCACAAATAGCTCATAAGGGTACCGAAGCCATACGTAGTGATTTAGGGAAGTATAACCTAGTGCTACCAGCCCAACAACAGGCTGAGATGATTATTGCTAACATCGTGAATCGTATGGGGCTGGAAGTGGTGTTTGAAAACAAGAAGCAATATGAGAACCGTGAATTGTTCAATCTTACAAGACCCTGATGTGAACCATGGATAAGAAAAAGAAGAGAAATATTATTGTAGTGGTCATTGCGATGGTGGTGGCCTTGTTGCTGTATCTGACTAAAGATACGGTGACAAGAATATACCACAGTGTTTTTGACAGCCGTTCTGAAATAAGTCATGTGATGCTATCAGAATTGGCTAAGACAGAAAAAATGACAGTTCTTTCTCTCTATAAAGAAGTTATTGTAAGTCAATATAAGGAGGTGCCTGGATTGCTTTACGGAACAAAACTTCAGCAGATTCACTCAGTATATCCTGGACGATTGGATGTGGGCTTTGATTTAACCAAATGTACTGATGATTGGCTACTGATGCGTGAAGATACGGCCTATGTAAAACTGCCTGCAGTAGAAATTTTGAACCAGGGTGGGTGGTACCTGGATGAAACTGCTCACCAGACTCCAATTGAAGAGGGTACGTGGACAAATGAGGACTATGTGCGATTGGCACATCGTGCTAATGCTTTGTTAAAACGCACCTCAGAGTTGGAGAACTGTTACCAAATGGCGGAAGATAATGGTAAACGGGTGGTGAGAAATCTGTTGCAAGCTATGGGCATTAGGTTCGTTAAGGTAGAAGTTGAACCTCGTGATAGCTATCGTCCTTTTACCATCGATTTTGACGGAGTGGGACGCAAAGGCAAGCATTATGATTTCTATGTAGATGCTTCAGGCAAGAATAGATATGTGAAATTTACCGATGGAAGCATCCTTTCTTATCAGGGTGATATAGAAGATGAAGCGCTCTACTCTGTGATAGATATGTTCAGTTATTTCACACAAGGCAGGTCATCACGTCAATGGAAGTTGAGCAAGCAAGGACAGCGTCTGCAGATAGATATGGTGAACTTGACATTGACAAAAGGGACACAGGCTGCCAATGCATTCGTCAGGAGCCGTCGCAAGGCTGATGTAGAACGTCTGAGTGCTGCCCTGATCCAGTTGTTTGGAGAAGGTCTTCAACTTACTATTACAGAAGTGGATCGCCGAGGTCAACAGCTTTATCAGTATTGACTTTTCAAGCTAAGAGCTATTTTTTATTTTTCGAGAATATGCGCAATACTTTTGGGGTGTGAATTTTGATTTTTGGTTTGACTTTCATCTTGTGCATTTCCCGTGTGTCTTCAAAGGTGAAAGTAAAAGAGGTCTCAGCCACTTTGCCATTAATCATTAGAATACCTTCGGCGATGGCTCCATCGCTAATGATGCCTACATCTATGTTTCTCACCTTTATTTTATTGTAGTTGGCTTCCTTCACCTTCGCTTCTACTGCACCAATAGGCAGTTTGCCACCCTTTTTGGCTCTCATTTCGGCGGTACGCACTTTAGAAATGTCAAACTCAAAAGATGCGTTAGCCGCTATTTTGCCAATATCCTTCAAGTCTATCACTTTACCTAATTCCAAATTAGGAGTGCTGACCCTACCTGATACATATTTGGTACTGTCATTGAGAGTAAGGTCACTCAAGTTGAACTCTCCGGCGGCAGTAGAGATCGTGCCTGAGAATACTTCGCGCTTGCGTAATACACTGAAGTCTCCTTTGTAATGGATTTCTCCCAATTTGCGAAGTTCATGCATCATGTATTTTTTAACAACAAACTGGTCGATAATCTCACGTGCAATATCATCCTTCGCCAGCATTTCGTCAACATGGAAACTGATATTCAGCAAATATTTATTTCGCAAGTTCTCTATTCCTCCATCTGCATTGATATGCAAACGTTCGTCTTCATTCTTTATATCAATATCTTTAAACAGCATAGAGTCAGCATCTCCTTCCACCATCACACTTAAATGCAAAGGTATGGTAAACTGTGCCAGCGCTTTGGTAAACAGGTGTGAGATGTCTTGCAAGATAACGTGGGCAGTCAGTGGCTCGGTAGTATAATAGCTCAAAGCTATTCCTTTCTTCTTACTAGGGAGCCATATGTCTACTCCTGGTATATTAATAAAGGTGTTTTCTTGTTGAAAACTGGCATTGCGTACATGAATCTGATGAAAATCTGTAGTAGCATCCAGACTCAAATCCCTAATGAAAAAGCCCGAGACAGAGTCTGTGGCATTAAGATGTACGATGGATGCAGAAATGGAATCCTTGTCAATATGATTCACTTGTAATTGCGCATCTGCTATGAAATCTATGTGTCCTGCGTCAAACCAGCCTCGTTTTGGCTTGTTGGTGTTCTTCCTAGGTTTGTGGTTTTCAGTGCGGAAACGCAGTCCCTTGATATCCACTCTCTTGCCTTTAAGTGTTAGCTCTTCAATAGCTACGAATGTCTCATTCTTCTTACCTTTGGGCAGTTCAATATCTACCCCTTGAAGTTTGGCACTGAGTGTGAAAATATTGATATTGATATGTTTTGCCTTAGTAGGCATCTGCAGTTTCTCACTAAGATGGCGAGTGATATATTGCAATGCTTTGTTTTGTACAAAGTCTGTATTAACAGCTATTAATGCTACTAATAGTAGAATGAAGATTCCGCCAATTAATCCGCCTGTTATTTTGAGCAAGGTTTTCATGTGGCTCTTATTTTTATGCGCTAAGGTAATGTTTTTTCTCGGTTTTCTTAATATCTTTGCAAATAAATATCAAAAAATAATAGTAAAACAGTATGAATCAGCAGCAACAAGGAAGCAAACTCTATTTGTTCTCCATCGTTTTAGTGGCAGTATTGGGAGGTTTGTTATTTGGTTATGATACCGCAGTGATATCTGGCGCAGAAAAAGGTTTGCAAGCCTTCTTCCTGGGTGCGGATGATTTTGTGTATACCGATAGTTGGCATGGCTTCACCTGTGCCAGTGCCCTGATAGGTTGTGTGATAGGTAGCGCCTTGTCAGGTTGGATGGCCTCTTCGTTGGGACGTAAGCGCTCGTTGTTCGTAGCAGGCTTGTTGTTTTTTGTATCGGCATTAGGCTCTATGAACCCCGAATTCCTGTTCTTCAATCATGGTGAGGCTTCGATGAGTCTGCTGGTGGTATTCAATATCTATCGTGTTATTGGAGGTATTGGCGTGGGTTTGGCATCAGCCATCTGCCCTATGTATATTGGTGAAGTAGCACCGTCAGGCATTCGAGGCATGTTGGTTTCGTGGAACCAGTTTGCCATTATTTTCGGTCAGCTGGTGGTTTACTTTGTCAATTTCATGATATTAGGCGAACATACTAATCCTATTATTGCTTCCATTGGCGAGGGTATCAATGCTGTAGCTCCAGGCAGTGACCCCTGGACTATTGAAACAGGATGGCGTTATATGTTTGGTAGCGAGGCAGTGCCTGCCGGCTTGTTTGCCCTGCTCATTTGTCTGGTACCTGAAACGCCTCGTTACTTGGTGATGGTGGGCGATGATGCCAAGGCGCTGCATATCTTGGAACGTATCAATGGCACTTCTGTAGCACAAGAGATATTGCGCGATATCAAGGATACTATTACAGAAAAGACAGAAAAGTTGTTCTCCTATGGTTTCTTGTGCATCTTCATCGGTATCATGCTGAGCGTATTCCAGCAGACCGTGGGAATTAATGCCGTGCTTTATTATGCCCCTCGTATCTTCGGCGATATGGGTATGGATAATCCTATGGTGCAAACTGTTATTATGGGCGTTGTCAACATTCTCTTCACCCTTGTAGCTGTGTTTACTGTCGAGAAATGGGGACGCAAGCCTCTCCTTATTAGTGGTTCTATCGGTATGGCGATTGGCGCATTTGGTGTGGCTCTCACTTTCGGCAAGGCTGGTTTGGAGATTGTTACCATGGTGAGCATCATGGTATATAGCGCTTCATTCATGATGTCATGGGGACCCATCTGCTGGGTACTCATTGCCGAGATCTTCCCCAATACCATTCGAGGTAAGGCTGTGGCTATCGCAGTAGCTTTCCAGTGGATATTTAACTGGATAGTCAGTTCTTCATTTGTGCCAATGTTCAATATGCGGTTGGGCGATGATGCCAATTTCGGTCATTGGTTCACCTATGGTCTTTATGGTACCATCTGTGTCATTGCAGCCGTGTTTGTGTGGCGACTTGTTCCTGAGACAAAAGGTAAGACTTTAGAGGATATGAGCAAGATGTGGCGTGGAAGAGGTAAGTAACCGATTTTAATGTTTTTGTTTGCAGAATTGGGGCTTTTACACTATCTTTGCCCCTCGTAAAAAATTATAAGATATGTCATTTGCGTTTTATCTGATTATTTGTGTGTTTGTTTTTGGATACCTCTGCATAGCCTTGGAGTATCCATTGAAAATTAACAAGGCTGCTACGGCACTGCTCATGTGTGCGGTACTGTGGACCATTTTCGCTGTGTCTGGCACAGGCGCTATGTCAACTGCTTTTGCAAACGCTATCTCTGGCGATTTTCGTGATTTCTTGAGCGATAACATTACTCATCACTTAGGAGAGACTGGCGAGACCGTGTTCTTCCTGCTAGGAGCCATGACCATTGTTGAAGTAGTGGACCGTTGGGGTGGTTTCCGTGTCATTACCGACCATATCAAAGCAACGTCAAAAGTAGAACTGTTGTGGATATTGGGTGTACTGGCATTCTGCTTGTCTGCCATTCTTGATAACCTTACCACTACCATCATGATGTGTACGCTGCTCAACAAGATTATTCCTGTTAGACACGATCGTTGGTTCTTTGCCAGCATGATTGTCATCGCAGCTAATGCCGGTGGTGCTTGGACACCTATTGGTGACGTTACCACCATCATGCTGTGGATTGCAGGTAAGGTAAGCGCATTGAACATCATGCAGATGACTTTGTTGCCAAGTATCATAAGTATCCTGGTGCCTTTTGCTATCCTCTCTTATACTTTGCGTGGCGGTCATATCGAGGCTCCCTCAAATGATGAGGTAGATAACAGTCCTGCATCACGTGTGCCAGCACGTCAACGCATGATTGTGCTTTGTTTAGGTGTAGGTGTGCTTATCTGCGTTCCTATCTTCAAGAGCATTACCCATCTGCCTCCATATATTGGCATCTTAGGTGCATTGGGCATAGTTTGGATGGTTACAGAACTGATGCGCCCCAAAGATCCTGCTGAAGAGAACTATCATTCATTGAAGTTGTCTCATATCCTGGCACGTGTAGATTTGTCAAGCATCATCTTCTTCTTGGGTATCCTGATGGCAGTTGGTGTATTGCAGGTTTGCGGTCATTTGTCAATGTTGGCAAACAGCCTCGATGGTATTGCTTTGGCAGAGCCTTATAAGTACTTCACTATTGATACTATTATCGGTGTGTTGTCAAGTATAGTAGATAATGTACCTTTGGTAGCTGGTACAATGGGTATGTATGACTTCCCAATGGATCACTACTTCTGGGAGATGCTGGCCTACTGTGCTGGTACTGGTGGTAGCATCCTGATCATCGGTTCTGCTGCTGGTGTGGCTGCTATGGGTATCGAGAAGATTGATTTTATCTGGTACTTCAAGCATATCACTTGGATTGCTTTCATTGGCTACCTGGCTGGTGCCTTGTGTTACATAGGACAATACATGGTGATTCATTAAATAATTAATCCCCGCCAATCGGCGGGGATTTTGCTTATGTTGGCTATTTAATGAATAATAGAATGGTGATTGCTTACATTGTAAGTAATAGTATTGTAAGTAACAAACTTGTTAGTAACATTTTTATTTCTTACCTTTGAGGCAGAACAACAAAATGTTAGGAGATATGACGACAGATAATCCGTTCGTATTTGGCAAGGCAGCAGAGGGGGCTTTCTTTACTGATAGGACAGAAGATGCCAAGCGTCTTACTTCCGCTAAGCCCACCTTTTAGTTTTTCTAAGCTCTCCTTTTCAAATGCAGCAATAAATATTTAAAGAACCTACAACCCTACTTACAACCATAAAATGCTTTTATATCATAATCTTTTTAGAAAGGGTGTAAGGTTGTAGGTTTATAATGATTCTTAAACCATTTTCATTAAGGACCCTGTTTACAGACACAAAAAAATGTGCCAACTGCTATATTATTGGCAAAAATATAGGCGAGGCATTTGCCTCGCCTGTTTTATTCTGTACAATACTAATGCCTCCTTTGCCTTGCTCCGATATCTGCTATGGGGTTACTCTGATGCCTCCTATGGGTTGTTGAGATGCTTGCTAAGGGTCGTGGCAAAGTCTCCCGTCACCCGTCGCAATATCTTCTTTACCCCCATAGCAGATACTGCGACACCTGTTAGCAGATATTAGAACATCCTAAAATCCGCAACTATCATCCAATACACGATTAAGGGTAGATTTATGAGTCGTTAGTAGCAGCTTTCAGTAAAAAGCAACAGCACAACATCAA
>CACYLU010000004.1 GCA_902775375.1 uncultured Bacteroidales bacterium
TACCTGCCATCAGCCCAAGGTTCAAGTGTACATACTTATAGCATTAGTGAATAAACAACTATGAGAAAAGCAAGTAGAGAGATGGATGCCGCCTTCGCTCCTGAATATCTTTACGACATCAGTACAGCTTTAGATCCTTATGGGCCAAATGAACCAACGCCTCAGGTAGCTGCAGAACCTTAGTCAAGAGGTCATTATTTTTACGTTATATTTTTGTTATTTCATTATAATTTGCATACTTTTACGGCATAATACTAACCATTAAAGTAAATAATTATGACTGGATGGATTATTTTAGGTGTTATTGTTCTGCTGGTGATAGCACTGGTGAATTGGTTCGTGAGTACCCAGCGTCAGCTGGTGAACCTGGATGAGTTGTGTAACAATGCATTGAGTCAGATAGAAGTGCAGCTCAACAGCCGTTGGGACGCACTGATGCAGCTGGCTCAGCAGGCTTCAAACTATTCGCAGCACGAGAGCCAGACACTGATTGAGACTATCCGTGCCCGCAGAGGCTCTGAGATCAAGACGGCTGACGATGTGAACGACCAGAACAGTGCCTTTGGCTCGGTGCTCGGACGCTTGATGGTGGTGGTGGAGCAGTATCCTGAACTGAAGGCTTCTGGACTGTATGAGAAGGTGATGGAAGCTGTGAACAACTTCGAGAACAATGTGCGTAACAGTCGTATGATCTATAACGACACGGCTACCAAGATGAACCGCTATGTGCGTCAGTGGCCGTCGAGCTTCATTGCCGGGATGCTGAACTTCAGTACCCGTAACTATCTGAAGATGGACAACGAGGGCAAGCGTGACATCACTAACATGCCGAACTTTGGCAATCCAAGGGGACTTGGTGAAAACGCACCCAGCCAGTCGTAAAAAACTATGATGAAACGATGGTTGACATGGGTGGCTGTCTGCTTGATAGCCACCACTTCGTTTGCGCAACACAGCCTTGACCATCTGCTCATGGATGTGGTGCTTGATACCAACGGCGATGCATATGTGCAGGAGCTGCGTTCTATGCATATCGGCAGCTATGGTACCGAGAACTATATCGCGATGAAAGACTTGCCTGAGGGAATGGACGTGAAGGACTTGAGTGTCAGTGAGGATGGGCAGGCATATACCTATGACGAGCATTGGGACTTGGATCGCACTCGCGGGGAGAAGACTTTTCATTGTGGCATCCACAGAACTGATTTTGGCCCTGAGCTGTGCTGGGGGGTAGGCGAGGAGGGCTACCATAACTATATCGTGCGTTATGTAATCACCAATCTGGTGCGCTCGTATGACGATGCTGACGGCTTCAACCACTCGTTCTATGAGGCTGCTTCACCTGCTGCCGAACATGCTGCGGTGACCATCAGGGCGCTGAAACCTGATACGGTGGGATATACAGTTGAGGACATCTGGGCACTGCCTTGTTTCCAGGCCACGACGCCTATGGAGTGGGAAAGGATGAATGTGACAGCTATACTGGACCCGAGGTTGCTGGTTTTGCAACATCCTGCTGCCAAGGCGTGGGCGTTTGGCTATAATGGTGAGCTGAACTTTACTGCTGACGGTGGCATCATGGCTGACAATGAATCGACGTGGATGAACGAGGGCAACAGCATCATCGTGATGGCTGAGTTTGAGAAGGGTTTGTTCCAGCCTGCGATGAAAGGCGATGTGGCTAAATTTGAAACCATCAAAGAGCGGGCTTTCCTGGACAGTGACTACTCACTGAACGACGAGGAGGACGGTACGGCAAGGCGGGCCTCGCTGGCAGGTGGGGACTCGACTACTCCTGTGTGGGTGAATTACCTGATTATGTTCGTGGTGGGTGGCTTGATCCTGCTCTTGCTGTTGCTGCCTGTGTTTGGCATTATCTATGCCATTGCACGTCTCTTCTGGGGGAAGAAAATCGACCAGTGGAAATGGGATAAGAAGGTGTCGAAACTGATAGGGCAGAAGGTAGCTGATTTGCCTTATCACCGTGACCCTCCGATGGATGGCAAACTAACTTGCTCGCAGCGTATCCTTACGGCCTTGCGACCTAAGGATAAGGTGGGCATCGGTCAGCTGATAGAGGCCTTTATGCTGCGCATGCTCTATAAAGGGACCATTCAGATAACCTCCGAGCAGACGGAGAAAGGCAAGGTGCGCGAGGTATTCCAAATCAGTATGCCTGAGCCTCTGAAAACCGTTGGGGAGACTCAGGACCATCAGGATATCATGCAACTGTATCATGCTAATATGCGTGACATCATCAAGAAAAAGGAGCAGGACTTAGGGGTGCAGATGGATGATGAACATCTGGAGAACCTGCTGCATCGCCTGCTTTACATGGCAGCTGGTAAAGACCATCTGCTGCAGCCCGATGAGCTGAAGAACTATATCGAGGAGCATGTGCTGAATATCAGGCCTTATGCCCAGATGATGAACTTTATGGTGAATGCCACTATCCCTCTGAAGTTGGTGCCTAAGGAAGGGGCAAAGGAGATATACGGATTTTATAAGTTCTTGAAAGACTTTACCTTAGTGAACGAGCGTGAGGTGTCGGAAGTGGGTCTCTGGAAGGAATACCTGGTGTATGCCTCACTGTATGGGGTAGCTGACGAAGTGCGCAAGGGTATGAAGAAGCTGGCGCCCGATGTGATGAAGCTGGACGAGATCACCAGTATGCTGCTGGCGGCTGGTACATCAGGCGTTTTGGTGGGCTCGCTGATAGATGCCATGCAGCATAGTTACCGCTATGTGAATACTTTCCGTACTGCCGAAGAAATCAGGGCTGACAAAGCTGCGGCGATGGCAGCTGCGAGAGCTGCCCGTGCACAGAGATACAGCGGTGGCGGAGGCCACTCGTCGTTTGGCGGCGGTGGAGGTCACTCTGGCGGTGGCGGCAGCGGTGTAAGATAACAGCGTTCTACTATAAAGATAAGGAGGTAGTCAATATTGGTTTGACTACCTCTTTTTCCTAAATATCTTGTAGCCAATGGCGGCTACTATGATGCTCATCAGCGGACTGATGATGTTGAAGAAGCAATAGGGCAGGTAGGTGAGGGTAGGCACCCCCAGGATGGTGGCCTGTGTCATGCCGCAACTGCTCCAAGGGATAAGGGGGGAAGTAACCGTGGCACTGTCTTCTATGCTGCGGCTCATCAGGCGCTCTTCGTAGCCACGACGATGATACACACCCTTGAACATATTGGCGGTAAGGATGATGCTCAGGTATTGGTCGGCCACCATGCAGTCCATGAAGAAGCCCGTGCTGACGGTGCTGGCAACCAGGGAAGTACGGCTGCGGGTGAAGGGCAGTATCAGGTGGGTGATGCGTTGCAGCATACCACTGCTGGTCATCACTCCTCCAAAGCACATGGCACACAGTATCAGGTAGATGGTGCTGAGCATACCCGTCATGCCTCGTGTGGAAACCAACTCGCTCACTTGCGGATGTCCCATATCTATGGCGGTGATGTCGTACATGCCGCGCATCACTCCCACAAACTGACTGTAGGCATTGATTTCGGTGGTGCCTGCTACCTCTGCCAAGATGTGGGGCTGGAATATCAACGCGAAGATGGCTCCCAGCAACGAACTGAGGAATAACACGATGACTGCCGGCCATTTCTTGACAATCATCAAGATGGTGAGCAGGGGTACTATCATCAGCCAGGGCGACAGGTTGAAATGCTCTTGCAGCAACTGCTGGTAGAGGTTGATGAGGGTGGCGTCGGAAACACTGTAACTGAAGCCGATGATGGTAAAGATGACGAGGGTGATCACCATCGTGGGTACCACTGTATACATCATATAGCGGATGTGGCTGAAGAGCGGCACATCGCTCATGGTGGAAGCCAGTACGGTGGTGTCGCTCAGGGGTGACATCTTATCGCCGAAATAGGCTCCGGAGATGATGGCTCCGGCAATGAGTCCGCTGCTGAAGCCCTGTGCCTGACCGATGCCCAGCAGGGCGATGCCAATAGTGGCGATGGTGCTCCACGAGCTGCCCGTGAGCACACTCACGATGGCACAGATGATGCAGGTGGTGACCAGAAAGAATTTGGGGTGTATGAGCATCAGGCCATAATGAATCAGTGTTGGTACCACACCGCTGAGAATCCATACACCTGAAATGGCACCTATCATGAGCAGGATGATGATGGCGGTGGTGACACTGCCTACACTGCGCATAATGCTTTCTTCCAGCGTTTTCCAAGGAATACGGAAATAAAGCAGTGAGATGGCACTGCATACTCCGGCAGAAATGAGTAGGGATACCTGACTGCCTCCGTTGAGCGCATCAGAGCCAAAGGCCCTGATGACCAATGCCAGCATGACAATCAGTATGATGACTGGCAGTAATGAAAGGAGTATCTCAACTGTTCTTCTTTTCATTCTCATTTTGACTTCGCCTTATAAAAAACGCTTTCGCAATATTGTCGCAACTGGGGCATCACTCAAAACTGGTTTGGTTCTGCCTTCGCTGCTCTAAATAGTTTCAGTCCTCAAGTTTTAGTTTGCCTTCTTTCTCGTCGGAGTAATAGGCTGCCAGCATGGCGATGAAACGTTTGATGGCTTGCAGGGCCTCTTCGGTCTCCTCGCTCACCGGCTGGTGCTTCAGCTTGAGCATCAGCTCTCCGTAGAGAGCCTGAAAACAGGTGTCGATTTCAGGGGCTGCTTCTGCTCCTGCCTTGGCACGCAATTCCACGATAAAGGGCAGGGCATTGTAATAGGCAGCACTATAATAGGCAAACTTAGGGGTGGACAGCAGCACATTATGCAGCTCGGTGAGTTGCTGCAGCACATTCTGATTGATCTGCAAGTGCCCATGCTCGGTCACAGCCTCGCGGTGCATCATGTCGCAGAGTTCATGCAGCCACTGTTCCTCCTGCTGTCGCTCTTCTTCGGGGAATCTTGGCAACAGTTGGGTTTTCACCACCTCCATATCGCAGTGGCAAGCCCGCAGGATGTCCTCCATCTGCCACATATACAGCAGATACTCAGCGATATTGTCTTTCCTTAATTGTTGTGCCGTTTTCATGTCAATATAACGATTCTCCTAAGAAGGTAATGATCAGTCCAACAACAGCTACTATTATGACAATTACACCAATAGTCCGGTTGATTATCCAGATGCCGCGGAGGTTGAATTGTGTGCGCACCTTGCTGACACCTGTAGACAGCAAGAACCACCACAGCAGGGCTCCTGCCACGATTGCCACATAGCCGGTGACGGTTTCGCTCACCAGCATGCCTTCACTCACGAAGGAGAAGCGGGCAAACAAACCGATGAACAACAAAATTATCAGGGGGTTGCTGAGCGTTACCAGAAAGGCAGTCAGGAAGTTATGCATATAGCTTCCCTTCTTCCCACTGGGAGCACGCAAAGCTTTTACAGGGTTACTTCTGAAGGTATGGATACCAAAGATCAGCAACAAGATGCTGCCGAAGAGCTGCAGATAGAAAACATTGTTGCTGACATAGTCGAACACAAAGCTCATGCCATAGCCTGTAATCAGGGCATAGAACAAGTCGCTCAAGGCTGCTCCACAACCAGTTACAAAGCCATACCAACGGCCTTTGTTCAACGTGCGTTGCAAGCATAATACTCCCACAGGCCCCATGGGGGCAGAGGCGATTATACCTATCATCATGCCCTTGAAAACAATGCTGACTATGGTCGCAATCTCATTCATAGGTGCAAAGATACACTTTTTTATTTACATTTGCACCATACTTTAGCTATATTAAAACTTTATTGATGCGCCAAGCTCCAAGGTAAACGGACGGATATAGTTGCCAGCCATCAGGTGATGATGTTGGTATTTGCTTACGTCTGTTGCCAAGTCGGCTGCACCGATGTTACCGCTGGCACCTTTCTGGTTTAGGATATTGACCAGATTTAGCGAGAACGACAGGTGGTCGTTCAGTGTATAGTCAATGCCACCGAAGGTTTCCCAGCGACCTTTGAAATACAAGGTGTTGGTCTTGTTGATATATTGCTTGCTCTGGTACCTGAAGCTCAGCCAGAAGCGCCATTTTTCAATCTGGTAGGAGGGGTCCAACTCAATGATCATCTTGGAAATGGCAGTCACGTTCTTGTCGGTGAAGTTGTATTTTTCTCCAGGACCGTCCTTGAATACGGGCTGGAAGTTGAAATTCTTGTAGAGAGGGTTCTGCAAGGTCAACAGGCCGTGGAAGGTGAAGCCCTTAAAAGGAGTAATCACCGCATCGGTGGTCCAGCCCACTGTTGCCACGTCATACAGCACAGCGATGGTCACTGTCTCGCTCTGGTCGTTGGGGTTGGTAAACTGGGTACGGCTCTTGTAGTTTGTTTGCTGGATATGGAACACCTGCGAGGTCAGTTCCAGCCAGTCGTTGTTGAAATAGATACCTCCCTTGAGGATGTCGCTGATAACTGGTGACTCGTTGGGCAGGTCGCAACCTGCATAGTCCTGCATGTTGGGGCGTTGCTGCACAAATACGGCTTCGCCCAGCACTCCCAAGCCTCCCACGATGCGATACCTTCCGTTGAAGGTGAACGATGGGTTGAGCCAGTTGCCCTTGAATGGATATAACTTGCCAGTAGCTACAGTAAAGCCTGGGCGACGTATATTGCTGGGGTCAAAAACATTGCCATCTACATCGGTAGAGAAAGCGCCCTTTCCGTGCAACTTCTGCCAGTCGAGGCGGAAGCCTGCCGAGAGCCACAGTCGGTCGTTGACGGTCCAGTCATCAGAGAAATACGCTGCCAAGCGGTTCTCGTGGCCTAAGTAGTAGTCGGCACCCGAGTTAAAGGCAGTCATCTGCTGTCCGTTATTCAGCAAGATACGAGGGTTCTTCTTCACTTCGTGGGGCAGCAATCCAGTGGGGTATGACATGCTCTGGTAAGAGAACCACTCGTTGAGTCCAATACGCCAACTGTGTTGCTGGCGCTTGCCTGCCTTGCCTGTTAGTTGGGCACTGGTCATCCAACTGCGTTCAATACCATAGGGCCTGCGAGCATGGCGGTTCTGCACATAGCCTGCATAAGGCGTACCATCTTCGTAGGTGTAGCCATCTGCCTCTGTAACTTCGAAGATACCGGCGATGTTATAGGTGGCGGTACGCTGTTGGGCATCCTTCAGTTTGGAGCCTACAGTAAGGGTGGTACCGTTGTCCCACGTATATTTGAAGTTGAGGGTCAACTGGTGTGCATGGTCTCTGTTGGCCTTTTCTATATTAACATCATATTCCTTGTTGTCTTCCAGCGAGAGATAGTGGAAAGCACGGTAGTGGGGCAGGTACTGGTCGCGTCCCAAGTTGAAGTCCTCGAAAGGTTCTACACTACCGTCCTCGCCGTTGAAGTAGAATGGACCGCTTGCATCTGCAAAAGTGGTGTTAGCTGAATACTGGTACAACAGGCTCACCTCGCCCTTGTTATTGTTCCAGCGTTTGTTGATGCCTGCTTTATATATTTCCATACGGTCTTGCAGACTCATGACATCCAGTTTGTTGCTGCCAGGATCAAAGCTCTGGTAAGAACCTAAGGTGTAGCCCCATCCTTTGGCGATTGGTCCTGAGACGTTGAAATCTACCTGTTGTTTGCCAAAGTGATTGAAAGAGTATCTGCCCAATCCAAGGAATTTGTCACCACCATGACGGTTCTCACTCGATACGATGTTTTCCATCTTGCCAAATAGCAGGGCGCTTTCACCCAGCGACATCAGTTTGTTACTACTGAGACTTAAGGAGTTTCTCCACGTGGTAGAAGGCATGACGGGCCAGTAGAGTTCTGCCACAGGCAGTCCGTCTTCAAAGATATCGGCAGCAAACTGGGCTGGCAAACCGATGGATATCTGACGTGGCTCACGGTCGTTCTTGGCGTTGAGCATTACGTTGCGGTTCTTTTCCTCACGGGTAGGAGGTATGGAGTCTTTCGACACCTCTTGCTGGGCTGATGCCTGTAATGGTGCTCCAATCAATAGTATGCTAGCTAATATGAGATGACTGATTTTCATGGTTGGTTGTTTTATAATCCTTACAAAGCTACAAATAATTCTTAAAAATAGCATTATGATAAAAGAAAATAATACTAACTTTGCACCCATTATGTATTAATTATTAAAAGTAAAGCAATGAAGAAACTATTTTTTGCAGTGGCAGGTTTGGCAGCTGTGGCTTTGGCAGCTTGCGGCCCTACCTATGACGTTGCTCAGCCTTTGGACAACTGGAAATCGGATAAAGGCAGTGTAGGTGAAGAGTTACAAGTGACAGCTGGCGAGACACTGACTGCACAGGGTGACTATCGTAATTTTGAATTGAAAGGCCAGGCTTTATTGGAGGAGGGTGCAGAAGCTTCTCTGCTTTTCCACTCAGATGGCAAGAAGGGTTATGAAGTGATATTGCACAATGGTGCTATCGATGGTACTCGCAAGACGGGTAGCTTGGCAACTGTAAGAAACCTCTATCGCTCTTTGGGCGAGGATGGCCAGTGGTTTGACTTCGATATCGCTGTGCGCGAAAAGAATATCTCTATCAAGATCAATGGTACAGATGTGGTTTGCTACACTGAACCTGATCAGCCTTACCGTACTGAGGCCAACAAAGATAAGGTGTTGGGCAAGGGTGGTTTTGCACTGGTAGGCAAGCAGGGCAATGTTAAACTGCAGAACCTTACAGTTACTCGTTTCCATGATGGAGTAACTAATCCTAATGATACCATGCCTGTGGTGGATGAAACTACTGACGAAATCATCCGTCTGCAGCAGGAGAACTTCCCTGTTATCGACTACCATGTGCACCTGAAGGGTGGCTTGACCAAGGAGATGGCTCACGCTATGGAGATGAACTATGGTATCAACTATGGTGTGGCTCCTAACCTGGGTGAAGGTGGTGTAGGCCGTATGCTTTCTAACGATCAGGAGGCTTTCGACTACTATAACGAGGTGAAGCCTATGGCATTCCTGATGGGTGCTCAGGGTGAGGGCCGTCGTTGGATTGTGCAGTTCTCTGAGGAGGCTATCAATAAGTTCGACTATCTGTTTACTGACGCAATGACAGTAGTGGATAAGGGTCGTATCTGCCGCATCTACCGTCCTGAGGAGGTTCATCTTGATGGTCGTACCAAGCAGCAGTATATGGATATGATTGTTGACCAGACCGTGAAGATTCTGACCAATGAGCCTGCTGATATCTATGCAAATGCTACTTATATTCCTGACGATATGAATGTTGACTATGCTCAGTACTGGACAGATGAGCGTGTGGATAAGGTGCTGGATGTTTTGGAGAAATATGACATTGCATTGGAGATTAGTCCTCGTTACAAAATTCCTAGTTTCGATGTTATCAAGAAGGCTAAGGCTCGTGGTCTGAAGTTTACCTTTGGTACGAACAATGTGGATGCTGACTTCGGCAAATGTGAGTATGCTATCCAGGCTATCAAGGAGTGTGGTATCACAGCCGACGATATCTGGTTCCCTAGCATGAGTAAAAGAGCTGGCAGAAAAGCGGTTGATTATAACCACTTCGCTGACACTGTGAAGAAATAAAGAATATCCCCGCCGCCGGCGGGGATAGATATGATAAGCGTGCTGGTCGCAAAGCGGTTGACTATAATCACTTCGCTGACACTGTGAAGAAATAAAGGATATCCCCGCCATCCGGCGGGGATATTTGTAATATAATAATCCCCCGCCAAACTGGTGGGGGATTATTATGTCAAGTGCTTTGGAGATGCTTCCCTTAGTCTATTGCAATGGAAGGATGTTCTTGCATAGCTTCAAAGATTTTTGCTTCCAACTCTTCTGCCAACTCTGGGTTGTCGGCAATCACCTGCTTGGCAGCATCGCGGCCTTGTGCCAGTTTGGTGTCATTGTAGCTGAACCAGCTACCACTCTTCTTGATGATGCCATATTCAACGCCCAGGTCGATAATCTCGCCTGTCCTGCTGATGCCCTCGCCAAACATGATGTCGAACTCACACTTGCGGAAAGGAGGAGCCACCTTGTTTTTCACAATCTTCACTCGGGTAGAACGACCTATCACATCTTCACCATTCTTGATAGGAGATGAACTGCGGATATCAATGCGCACACTGGCATAGAACTTCAGCGCATTACCACCAGTAGTGGTTTCTGGGTTGCCAAACATGATGCCAATCTTTTCGCGCAACTGGTTGATGAAGATGCAGGTGGTGCGAGTCTTGCTGATAGTTGCTGTGAGTTTGCGCAATGCCTGGCTCATCAGTCGTGCCTGCAGACCAACTACGGAATCACCCATCTCACCCTCGATTTCTTTCTTAGGAGTCAGTGCTGCCACTGAGTCGATGACGATGATGTCAATGGCTGACGAGCGAATCAGTTGCTCAGCAATATCTAATGCTTGCTCACCATTATCAGGTTGGGAAATCAACAGGTTATCTACATCAACACCTAACTTGGCTGCATAGAAGCGGTCGAAAGCATGCTCTGCATCAATAAAAGCAGCAATGCCTCCCTGCTTCTGTGCTTCAGCAATAGCATGGATGGCCAAGGTTGTCTTACCTGATGATTCTGGACCATAAATCTCAATGATTCTTCCACGTGGATAGCCTCCCACACCCAATGCGGCATTCAAACCTATTGAACCGGTAGGTATCACTTCCACTTGCTCAATGTGGTCTTCGCCCAATTTCATAATAGAGCCTTTTCCAAAATCTTTCTCAATCTTTGACATGGCTGCCTGCAACGCTTTCAGTTTCTCTGCTGATGGAGCAGGCTTGTCAAAATTCAATTCTTCATTTTTTGCCATAATAAAATAATTTGTTTATGAATGATATTATAATTCCAAATCGCCGTCAAATACCTCGTGCCAAGGCAGACCCTGCTTGTTCAACTGCTCCATGAATGGATCTGGGTCAAAGTCCTCTACATTCCAAACGCCCGGGCGCTTCCAGAGCCCCTTGAGGAACATCATGGCACCAATCATGGCTGGTACACCAGTGGTGTAGCTCACACCCTGCATGCCAGTCTCTTTGTATGCTGCCTGGTGACTGCAGTTATTATATACATAATAGGTGCGTTCCTTGCCATCTTTTACACCACGAATGCGACAACCAATAGAGGTTTCACCTTCATAGTTCTCACCCAAATCCTGTGGGTTAGGCAGTACAGCTTTCAGGAACTGCAATGGAACGATCTTCACCTTGGCATTGCCTGTACCATCTGCTAATGGTGCTTCGTATTCTATTTCATCGATGCGGCTCATGCCGATGCCCTGGATAACATCGAGGTATTTCAGGTATTGCTCGCCGAAGGTCATCCAGAAGCGAGC
Organism: uncultured Bacteroidales bacterium; assembly: GCA_902775375.1. Classification (GTDB taxonomy): domain Bacteria; phylum Bacteroidota; class Bacteroidia; order Bacteroidales; family Bacteroidaceae; genus Bacteroides. The sequence goes on from CACYLU010000004.1 coordinate 11,287, forward strand.
CAACTTGATGGTAGGATAATTCTTTACCAGTGACTCCAACTCCTCATGGTGCATCAGGTATGACTCACGCGGACCAATGTTGGGGTAGGTAATGGGCTGGTGTATCTCCAATGGTTCAGTTTCTATCCATTCACCATCTTTATAATAGAGACCCTTCTGGGTAATCTCACGAATATTGATTTCGGGGTTGAAGTTGGTGGCAAATGCCTTGTGGTGGTTACCTGCATTGCAGTCAACGATATCCAGTGTGTGAATCTCGTCAAAATAATGCTTGGCTGCGTAGGCTGTATAGACACCACTGACACCCGGGTCAAAGCCACAACCCAAGATGGCAGTCAGCCCAGCATCTTCGAAGCGCTGTTTATAGGCCCATTGCCAACTATATTCAAAGTGAGCTTCATCGCGTGGCTCGTAGTTGGCAGTGTCGAGATAGTTGACACCCGTCTTAAGACATGCCTCCATGATGGTCAGATCTTGGTAAGGTAACGCCAAGTTCATCACGATATCAGGCTTCACCTCGTTGAACAATTTTACCAAATCGTCAACATTGTCTGCATCCACCTGGGCTGTCTTGATATTTGGATTGCCAATGGCCTTAGCCAGTTTGTCACACTTAGCCTTTGTACGGCTGGCAATGGTGATGTCAGTAAACACGTCAGGATTCTGAGCCACCTTGAAAGCAGCAACGGTTGCTACACCGCCTGCACCGATAATTAGCACTTTTCCCATTTCTACTTAATATTAAATATGGATTGATTCATTTTCTTTCTCGCAAAGATATAATTTTATTCTCAATATTCAATTCTAATTTGCTAACATTTTTCTGCTGTCGCATAATCTGCCAAACTGACATATAACCATGCTTGAAACGAGGTTGGCACATGCTTTGCACAAATCTTGTGTCCGACTACCTCTCATAGGGGGTGGGACGAAAGATAACTTGAATAATAACGAATAAAAAATAAGAATTATGGGAAAGATTATTGGTATTGACTTAGGTACTACTAACTCATGCGTTGCTGTATTTGAGGGCAACGAACCTGTAGTAATCGCGAATAGCGAAGGTAAGCGTACAACCCCTTCAGTCGTAGCATTCGTTGAGGGTGGCGAGCGCAAGGTAGGTGATCCTGCAAAACGTCAGGCTATCACTAATCCAACAAAGACAGTGTTCTCTATCAAACGTTTCATGGGTGAGAACTGGGATCAGGTGCAGAAAGAAATTCCTCGTATGCCATATAAAGTGGTACGCAGCGACAACAATATGCCACGTGTTGACATTGATGGTCGTCTTTACACCGCTCAGGAAATCTCAGCTATGGTGCTGCAGAAGATGAAGAAGACTGCTGAAGATTATCTGGGACAGGAAGTGACAGATGCAGTGATTACTGTTCCTGCTTATTTCTCTGACTCTCAGCGTCAGGCTACTAAGGAGGCTGGTCAGATTGCTGGTTTGAATGTAAAGCGTATCGTGAACGAGCCTACAGCAGCAGCTTTGGCATATGGTATTGACAAGGCTAACAAGGATATGAAGATTGCAGTGTTCGACCTTGGTGGTGGTACATTTGATATCTCTATCCTGGAGTTTGGTGGTGGTGTGTTTGAAGTGTTGTCAACCAACGGTGATACTCACCTGGGTGGTGATGACTTCGACCAGGTAATCATCAACTGGCTGGTACAGGAGTTCAAGAATGATGAGGGTGCAGACCTGATGGCTGACCCAATGGCTATGCAGCGTCTGAAGGAAGCTGCTGAGAAGGCTAAGATTGAATTGTCTTCTTCTACTTCTACAGAAATCAACCTGCCATACATTATGCCAGTAGGTGGTGTGCCAAAGCACTTGGTTAAGACTTTGACTCGTGCTAAATTTGAGCAGTTGGCTCATGGTTTGATCCAGGCTTGTTTAGCTCCATGCCAGAAGGCTCTGAGCGATGCTAACCTGCAGCCTGCAGATATCGATGAAGTTATCTTGGTAGGTGGTTCTAGCCGTATACCAGCCGTACAGACATTGGTACAGAACTTCTTCGGTAAGGTGCCTTCAAAGGGTGTGAACCCAGATGAGGTGGTGGCTGTTGGTGCTGCTATCCAGGGTGCTATCCTGAACAATGAGAAGGGTGTAGGTGATGTAGTATTGCTGGATGTTACTCCTCTTACTTTGGGTATTGAAACCTTGGGTGGTGTGATGACCAAACTGATTGAGGCTAACACTACTATCCCTGTTAAGAAGAGCGAGACCTTCTCTACTGCAGCTGATAACCAGACTGAGGTAACCATTCATGTGCTGCAGGGCGAGCGTCCTATGGCATCACAGAATAAGAGTATCGGTCAGTTCAATCTGACTGGCATCGCACCTGCTCGTCGTGGTGTTCCTCAGATTGAGGTAACATTCGATATCGATGCCAATGGTATTTTGAAGGTTAGTGCTAAGGATAAGGCTACTGGTAAGGAACAGGCTATCCGTATTGAGGCTTCAAGTGGCTTGAGCGAAGATGAGATTGCTCGTATGAAGGCTGAGGCTCAGGCTAACGAGGCTGCTGATAAGAAGGAGCGTGAGAAAGTTGACAAGCTGAATCAGGCTGACTCAATGATCTTCACTACTGAGAATCAGTTGACCGAGTTGGGTGATAAGATTCCAGCTGATAAGAAACCTGCTATCGAAGCTGCTCTGCAGAAACTGAAAGATGCTCATAAGGCTCAGGATTTGGCTGCTATTGATGCTGCAATGGCTGAGATCAATACAGCTTGGCAGGCTGCCAGCGCACAGATGTACGCACAGCAGGGTGGCCCACAGGCTGGTCCTCAGGATGGTGCAGGCTTTAATGGCGGTGCTGGTTTCAATGGAGGTCAGCAGGCTGGTCCTCAAGACAACAACAAGGACGGTGATAATGTACAGGATGCCGACTTTGAGGAGGTGAAGTAATCTACGACACTTAACACATAAATAAGATATTTGAAGGTGTGGCTCAGCAATGGGTCACACCTTTCTTTTTATTACCTACTACGGGTTGCTGCAGTATCTGCCATGGGTAGTTGGAAAGCATAACCCTATGGAATAACAACCTTTAGTCATAGAGATAGCAAGCATTAACCATAGGTTTAGGGAGTATTAACCATAGGTTTCGACTAAATAGTTTGTGTGACTGAAGAAAAAGCTATACCTTTGCATCGAGTAATAGAATGTTTTTCAATAAGAAATAAAGTGAAGAAACTAGAATTGATTCGTGATATTTTCCCATCCGCCATACTGGCAGGAATCTGTATTTCTATAGGATGTGTTGTCAACCTGAGGGTTGGAGGCGTGGCTGGTGCCGTGCTTTTTGCATTTGGACTGACCACCGTTGTCTATTACGGCCTGAAACTTTATACGGGTACAGCAGGCTTTATCCGTCGTCATGGTGACTGGAGTATGCTGGCTACCGTGTTGGCTGGTAACATAGTGGGCTGCTTGCTGATGGCCTGGATGATTGCCTATGCTCAGCCTGATTGTATTGAGCCTGCTGCCAAGATTTTGGCAGGACGAATGGCAAAGGGGCCTATCGCTTGTTTCTTGTTGGCCATAGGATGCGGATTCATCATGACCACAGCTGTTGAGTTTGCCAGAAAAGGTAAGATGCTTGCCTTGCTGCTGGGCGTACCCGTGTTCATCCTATGTGGCTTTGCCCACTCTATAGCTGATGCCTTCTACTTCTTGATATCACCATCAGATGTTTTGCTGTCAAGCAGTGTGCTGGTGGTCTATATCGCTGAGGTGTTGGGCAATTTCGTGGGTTGCAACCTCTATAGATGGGTCACTATCTTTACTCCTAAAGAGTAGCTTATTTCTTTACTTCCAATACACCATCGATTTCGTGGGGCACAAAGGGACCTTCTTTTACCTCAAAGACAACGGTGTCTGGCTCTAGGCATTCTACAGTGTGCCATGTGTTTTTGGGAATATCTACCCCGTAACGGCCTTGCTTTGGGTCTATAACGGCCTGCTCGGTAACCTCTCCTTCATCATTATAGATAAGTACGCAGACTTTGCCTCGCAGAACTACCAAAGTTTCGTCTTTGGTGATGTGGTGATGAACAGCCACCTGTGTGCCAGGTTCCATCGCATTGAGGAAACGGTGGCATTTGTCATCAAGACTTTGGTGGAAGTTATAGTTCATGCGTAAGCGAGGCGATTGCTTTGCCTCCGCTGTTACTTTATCCATTAATTGTATATCGATGATTTTCATAATATTATTTGTTATTTAAACCCCCTTGCCCTCTCAGGAAACCTCTCCTGACCCAGAGGGAGGGTCGTTTAAACTCTCCTTCTTTATAGATGAGTATTTTCTCCATACTCTCCCTATGCAAAGGGAAACTTATCCATAGGGAAAAGAGTATGTTTATTTCTGGTTAGTAAAAGAGTAGGGCACATCGTCGTCAGCAATGCCACGATTCTTGTTGGGCTCTGCTGCCATTTGCATCTCAATCTTGGCACCTTGTATCAAGTCTTCATGAGTAAGGTAGTTATGCTGGTAATCTTTGCCATTGAGCTGCATGCTGTCAATAAACTTGTTTGTATCAGAGCTTGCTGGGGCATTGATTTCGACAATGTTTCCATTCTCCAAGTGCAATCTTATATTCTTAAAATAGGGAGTACCCAGCACATATTGTCCACTGCCCGGACATACAGGATAGAAGCCCAATGCTGAGAAAACATACCAAGCAGAAGTCTGGCCGTTGTCCTCGTCACCACAATAGCCATCAGGAGCAGCAGAATAGAGCTTATTCATCACCTCACGGATCCAATACTGTGCCTTCCAGGGCTCACCAGCATATCCATAGAGATAAATCATGTGCTGCACAGGCTGGTTGCCGTGAGCATAGTTACCCATATTCATGATTTGCATCTCACGAATCTCATGGATGGGGAAGCCATAGTAGCTGTCATCAAAGATAGGCGGTACAGAGAATACACTATCCATCATCTGGGTAAATTCCTGCTTGCCGCCCATCAGGTTGATCAAACCCTGTGGGTCGTGGAATACTGACCAGGTGTAGTGCCAGCTATTGCCCTCGGTGAAAGCATCGCCCCACTTCAGCGGGTTGAATGGACTCTGGAAAGTGCCATCCTCGTTCTTGCCACGCATCAGTTTGCTTTCCTCATCAAAGAGGTTGCGATAATTCATCGCCCTCTGGGCATAGATGCCAATTTCGCTCTCAGGTTTACCTAATGCCTTGCCCAACTGATAAATGCACCAGTCATCGTATGCATATTCCAAGGTACGGGCAGCGCTTTCGTTGATACCTACATTATAAGGAACATAGCCCAGACTGTTGTAATACTCAACACCCTTTCGACCTGTAGATCCGATGGTAGGATGTTCATGATTGGCTCCATGTGTCACTGCCTCCCACAAAGTCTCGATATCATATCCACGTAATCCTTTCAGGTAGGCATCGGCCACTACTGATGCTGAGTTGTTACCTACCATACAATTGCGATGCCCAGGACTAGCCCATTCGGGTAGGAAACCACTCTCTTTATAGGCATTTGCCAAGCCCTCCTGCATCTTGACATTCATACTGGGATACATCAGGTTGAGGAAGGGGAACAGGCAACGGAAGGTATCCCAGAAACCTGTATCGGTAAACATGTAACCTGGCAATACTTCGCCATTATACGGGCTGTAGTGCACAGGTTTGCCTGCAGCATCTATCTCGTAGAGACTGCGGGGGAATAATACCGAACGATACAGACAGCTATAGAAAGTACGAAGGTGGTCTATATTGTTATCATTTATCTCTATCTTGCCCAATGTTTCGTTCCATGTATCACGTGCTGCTGTACAGATAGCGTCAAAACTACGGTCGCCTATCTCCTGCAAGTTGCGCTCAGCCTGTTCGTAGCTGATGAATGAGGAGGCTACTCGAGCTTCCACCACTTCGCCACGATGAGTAGAGAAACCTACAATGGCACCAGCATGATTGCTCTCAGTTTCAGTGGCGCCACCCTTGATGTTTTGGTTATCAACCACAGAAACCTGTGAGAATGGTTTACTGAATTCAATCACGAAATAGTTCTTGAAGTTTTCGGGTACTCCTCCGCTATTACGGGTGGTATAGCCTATGATTTTCTGCTCATCAGGCAGTATTTTGATAGATGATCCTCGGTCGAATGCATCGACTACAACAGATGAAAACTCATTTTTAGGGAAGGTGAAGCGGAATACGGCAGCACGTTCTGTAGGCGTGATTTCTGTCGTGATATCATAGTCGGCCAGGTACACCTTATAGTAGTAGGGTGTAGCAGTCTCGGCCTTGTGTGAGAACCAGCTGGCACGCTCTTCTTCATCAAATACCGTTTTGCCAGTCACTGGCATCAGACTGAACTGTCCGTAGTCGTTGATCCACGGACTGGGCTGGTGTGTTTGTTTGAAACCACGAATCTTGTCGGCATCATATACATACGCCCATCCGTCACCCATCTTGCCCGTCTGCGGTGTCCAGAAGTTCATGCCCCAGGGCAGCGCAATAGCGGGGTAGGTATTACCCGTTGAAAGCGTATATTTGGAGTGGGTACCTACTAGCGTACTCACATAATCGACAGGTGAATGAGACTCAAAAGTTGTTGTTTCCTGTGTTTGCTGGCAAGCTACAACTGCCAACAAAGAAATAAGTGGTAATAATCGTTTCATGTCTATCGTAATGGTTGTTTTAAGGTTTATTCAATATTTTATTGCCTGTCAATCTTCAGCAAGGCCCCCGTGTTTACGTCAAACAGCACTTGGGTCACCGTATTTCTGTTAAACAGCTGGTCTGCCAGGTATTCGCGCGTGCCGAACTGAGTGAGCGACAACTCTGTATTGATGATGTCTTTATGCTGATAGGTCAGCTTCACATCAGCTTTCCCTGGCACATTGTAGGCAACACCTTCAATGGCCGACTTATTGCCATTGGTCAGTATGCTGATAATTGATCTGCTTGATTTCCCCTCTGGCTCTGCAGGCTGCTCAGGAATCAGTTGCTTGTTTACGATGCTCAGTTCAACAGGTTCGCCAGCCAGGTCGTCAGCCTCTACAAAACCCAGTTTCTTGGAGAAGCGGAATACCACATGATTGCTCATCTCCTCGGGAGTAACTCTCTTCGTAAAATGATGTTTTTCTGTGGTAACCTTTCCCTCAAACATTTGCACCATTGCTTTCTCTTGCTTGTTCAGGTTGTCCAGCATGATTTGCAGTTGTGCACCATCCTTGGGCAGGTTTTCGGCTTCACCCCTAAGCAGGGCATTCTTGCTCTCACGAATGCTGTATATCTCGCGAGCCACCAGCTCTGCCATCTTTGCGGTTGAGTTGGTCATCAATATTTCTTCAGTCAGGAATGTGCGAGGGTCAGGCAAAACCTCATCCTCTTGCTGTTTTGCTTGGGGCTGTTCAGCTTTTTGGTCCCCAGAGAAAGGCAGGTTGATAGACCGAACAATACCATCGGCAGTGAGTTCCATCAACGGGGCAGTGGTACGGTCTTTCATCTCTACAAAATAGATATTGGAAGGATCCGGCACACCCACAATATTTACCTTCACCTCATCCAGTGTCCACGAGGTTTCAGCTTCCTGTTTCACATCCCGCAAACGCAAGTAGCGCTCGGCATACTTGCTGAACTGTCCTGGTTCGTAGTGTTGTCGTGTCGCCTCTGCTTCGATCTTTATTTCGGTCTGGGGCAGCATGTAGGTCACCCCAAACTTCTTGCCGAAAGTAACACCTTGTGTCACTTCTGTCTGTGCATAGGACAAATTGAAAATAGATAATTGGCAATTGAAAACTATCAATGCAATTATTGTCTTTTGTATGCTCTTTCTCATAATATCTGACTTATTTCGCAAAAACTATACATACTGGCTGACTGAGGTTGATATCGCGTTGCGTATTAAGCAGCATGCCTGTTTCTATGACCCTTTCAAATACCTCGATCTTGTTGTCATTCATATCAGCCACCAGCACATACTTGCCATTAGGGGTGATGTTGAAATTACGAGGATGCTTGCCAGTTGGCTGATAGCCTACCTTCTCCAGTAATCCGCTTGCTTGATCCACCTTGAAGATGGCCAACCCATCATCAGCATTACGCACGCTGGCATAGAGGAACTTGCCATCGGGTGAGAGGTGAATGTCGGCTGCATGACGATCATCCTGTGGATGTGTTTCAATGGTTTGTATCACCTGCATGTTCCCCTCGTTATAGCTGCAAACAGTCACTGCCTCGCTCAGCTCGCTGATAATATACACAAATCTCCCGTCTTTGCTGAAGATGATGTGTCTAGGACCCGAATCTTCATTGATGGGCGTATTGTCTAACTTCAGATAAGGTTTAGTAGGATCGGCTTCCACATCAAAATGCAGGATGCGGTCGGCACTGAAATCGGTAGCCAACAACAGCTTCCCATCAGGACTGAAGGCGGTGCAATGCACATGCGGAGTCTGCTGACGACTCATGTCAGGGCCACCTATATTGCCACAGAAGATGGTATCCACAGGTTCCAGTCCGCCATCATATCGTAGGGGAAACACTGACATACTGCCACCTGTATAGTTAGCTGTAGTAGCGATTTTGCCATTGGTGGCCACATAGCAGGGATCCTCACCGTAGGTAGGTTGTTGGTTAATCAGTTCAGCCGTACCGTCTTCTTTATTGAACTTAAAGGCAGCCAATGCTGCAGTTTCATCATTCTTCTCACTTACCACATACATCACCTGTTGGTTGGCAGAGAGGGTGAGGTAGGAGGGGTTGTCCATTTTGATTACCTCCAATGGCCTTGCTGTACCCTTTTCCTGGTCAAACTTAAAAGTGTAAATACCCTCGCTGCCGGCATTGGTATAAGTGCCCACAATCATGGTTAGTTCGTCTGTCTTCTGTGCTGTTTCGCAAGCAGTCAGTGCCAGGAGCAAACCACCTATGAAATATTTTCTTAACATAATCATTCTTTCTATGCGAGTAAATACAAGCCTGCGGCTAAAGCACAACCAATGACAGGTCCCAAGCCTGGCACCCATGCATAACTCCAGTCACTGTCGCGCTTGCCCTTGATAGGCAGAATGAAATGAGCGAAACGAGGAGCCAGGTCACGGGCAGGATTGATAGCATAGCCAGTGGTTCCGCCCAATGACATACCGATGGCAACAATCAGGAAGGTGACAGGGAATGCTCCCAGGCTGCCCATGCCCATCTCTGGCGTGTTGCCCACGTTACCTATGGCAAGGATGCAATACACCAGTACGAAGGTGCCGATGGCTTCGCTCAGCAGGTTGCGCCACTTGTTGCGGATGGCAGGGATGGTGCAGAAAGTACCCAACTTAGTGTCAGCATCAGGCGTTGCATCGTAGTGGTCTTTGAAATAGATATATACCAAAACAGCACCCACGAAGCCACCCAGCATCTGGGCAATGATATAAGGCACCACAAGGTTCCAGTCGAATGTTCCTGCTAGTGCCAAACCTATGGACACAGCGGGGTTGAGGTGAGCCCCAGTATATGGGCCAGCTACAAACACACCACACATCACGGCCAAACCCCAGGCGAAGGTTACAACCACCCAGCCGGCACCTTTGGCCTTTGATTTCTCTAAACTGACATTGGCACAAACGCCATCGCCCATCAGTATCAGAATCATCGTTCCGATGAACTCGAATATCATTTTCTCTATCATAATAGCTTGTTGATTATATCAATTGTTAATTTTCAATTGTCAAAGTTCGTTGTATAGCCTCACGCCACTTCTTCACCTGTGCCTCCACTCGCTGACGGTCATCAGTAGGCATGAACATCGAGTCAATCTGCCACTGGTCGCGAATCTCCTCCACACTCTTCCAGAAGCCCACAGCCAAACCTGCCAGATAAGTAGCACCTAAGGCCGTTGTCTCAGGATTACGAGGACGAATCACCTTGGTGTTCAGTATGTCGGCTTGGAACTGCATCATCAGGTTGTTGCGTGAAGCACCACCATCCACCTTCAGCTCAGCCAATGGAAGCTCCGCATCACGCTGCATGGCCTGCACGATGTCGAGTGTTTGGAAAGCTATGCCCTCTAAGGCAGCACGAGCTATATGGGCTGCTGTGGTGCCTCGGCTGATGCCAGTGATGCTGCCACGAGCATATTGGTCCCAATATGGAGCGCCCATACCAGTCAGTGCAGGCACGAAATACACACCACCCGTATCGGGCACTGTTGCTGCCAAAGCTTCAATCTCACCCGATGACTTGATTATGCCCAATCCATCACGCAACCATTGAACTACCGAACCACCCACGAAGATACTGCCTTCTAGTGCGTAGGTTACTTTATTATTTATTTTCAGTGCTATGGTGGTCAGCAGATTATTCTTCGACATGATAGGTTTCTCGCCACTGTTCATCAGTAGGAAGCATCCCGTGCCATAGGTGTTCTTCACACTGCCAGGCTCTGTACACAGTTGCCCGAACAGAGCAGCTTGCTGGTCGCCAGCAATACCGCCAATAGCAACTGGCTCACTGAAGATGGCCGATTGTGTATAGCCATAAACTTCGCTGCACGACTTCACCTCGGGCATCATTGACAGAGGAATGTCAAACAGCTTCAGCAGTTCCTCGTCCCATTGCAGGGTATGGATATTGAACAGCATGGTGCGCGATGCGTTGGTCACATCCGTAATGTGCAATGCACCTTTCGTCAGTCGCCACACCAGCCATGAGTCAACGGTGCCAAAACGCAGCTTGCCTTGCTGGGCACGAGCCCTTGCACCACTCACGTTGTCGAGTATCCACTTGATTTTCGTGGCACTGAAATAGGCATCGATTATCAGACCCGTCTTTTCGTGAATCATCTCAGTCACTCCCTGTGCCTTCAGCTCGTCGCAATATTCAGCCGTGCGGCGGTCTTGCCACACGATGGCATTATAGATAGGCTCTTCGGTTTCCACATCCCACACAATGGTGGTTTCGCGCTGATTGGTGATACCTATGGCAGCAATGTCACTGCCGTTTAATCCCATCTTCGCCATAGCCTCGCTGATGACCGATGCCTCCGACGACCATATCTCGTGAGGGTTATGCTCCACCCATCCCGATTTCGGGAAATATTGGGTAAACTCCTTCTGCGCTACCGCACAGCTTTCGCCAGCCTTGTTGAAGATGATGGCGCGCGAGCTGCTGGTGCCCTGATCTACTGCTAAAATGTATTTTTCCATAGTATTGTATTTAATTGACAATTGATAATTGATAATTAACCAATATGTTAAATCCTCAATCGCCTACAGTCTTCAATCAATTCATCCACATGCGCCTCGTCAGTAGCCCATGACGTTACGAAGCGTATGGCAGAATGGTCTTTATCCATCGGTTGCCACTCTTCAAAAATATATTTCTTTGCCAGAATTGCCATTTCCTCTTTGCTGACAATGGGGAACACCTGGTTGGTAGGTGATTCAGCTAGGAATTGGTAGCCAGCTTCCTTCAATGCTGCCGACAGTTTCTTGGCCAGCACGTTGGCCTGACGGGCAATCTTGAAATACAGGTCGTCCTTGAACAGCTCGCCAAACTGCACACCCAGCAGCCATCCCTTAGCCAGCAAGGCACCACGCTCTTTGCGCACATAATCGAAGTCAGGATACAAGTCAGGATTGTTGAACACAATAGCCTCGCCCAGCAAAGCCCCATTCTTGGTGCCGCCGATATAGAAAACATCCGTCAGCTCCGTCAGGTCATGCAGCGTCAGGTCGTTCTCGTCTGAGGTTAGTGCACTGCCCAGGCGTGCTCCGTCAAGATAAAGCAATAGGTTGTGCGAGCGGCAGAAGTCACTGATGGCCTGCAACTCAGCTTTCTTATAAATGGTGCCCACCTCGGTGGCGTCAGACACATATACCATAGCTGGTTTCACCATGTGCGGACGCATGAAATAGTCGTCGAGCGCTTTTTGAATCCCCTCAGGCGTCAGTTTGCCCTGTATGCCATGCACGGTGATGACACGATGTCCTGTAGCCTCGATAGCACCCGTCTCATGAGCCCAAATATGACCTCCGTCCACACAAATCACTGCTTCCGGTGTGCGCAGCAAGGCAGAGATCACCGCCATATTGGCCTGTGTTCCGCCAATTACGAAATAAATGCTTGCTTTTGGGTTACCGATGCGTTGGCGAATCAGCTCTATGGCTTCTTTTGTCACCTCATCCTCGCCATAGCCCGGATGCTGCATCAAGTTTCTCTCCTGAAGTTTCTTCAGGATATTTGGGTGTGCCCCCTCTGAATAGTCGCATGTAAAACTGTACATTCTTCTTGTTGGTTTGATTTAATAATACCTTGCGAAGTTACGTATTATTTTTCTATTATAAAAGAATATCAAGTCAAATTGTAGCGTCATACCCTTAACCCAAAGCACGTAGTAGTGCTGATGGCTGTCAGCGAAGTTAATGTCACACTCAGTCATGAAATCTACGATAACAGTGCCGATAATCAAATAGAAGCACAATAAATAAAAGCCTCATGAACAGTCCAAAAGTGACAATAGTGACAATAAAAATGCGAAATCCTCATACGCGCGACATTTAGTCGGGGCTTAAATGTCATGTATAGGAAAAATTTGATTTCCTTGAGTCATTAAAGTCATAATGTTTGCATTAGCTGCTAAATATCAACGATTTACAATGCTTGCAAAAAAGTGCCTCTTTTTATAGAGAAATCAGCCTGCTTTTACCATGAATGTAGGGCGCAAAGCCAGCAAAAAGAGCCTGCTTTCGGCAGCAAACTAATATGGCGTGAAATATTTTGCCGAGGCTTTGAGATTATATTGTCTGAAGTTCAACTGCCATATGCGAGAAAAAAACGCTGATGTTTGTCATTTCTTGTCATTGTCGGTCAAAGATTGTCAACGGAAGGTGCAGGAAGCATTACTTTTGCAGTGCCTTCAGGAAAAAGGAAAGCGAGCTGCAAAAGTATCCTGAAGGTAGAAAGTTAATAAATTCACTTATAGCCAAAACGTATGATTATTTTCAAAGTAGGATATAACAAAAACTCTTTCACCTCAGCCTTAGGTAAGTGGTATGGTAGTATTATTTCGGTTGAGACCATGAATTCCCAAACTGACAAGCTAGTTGAAAAAAGGGGAGGTACAATCTTGCACTCCCCCTTTGCTTCAAGCATTATGTATTTTACAGTGTTTCTTGTTTCAACGCTTCCACATACTTGTCGATACGTTGCATCTGCTGTGGTATGTTGATGCGTTGCGGGCACTCCGGTGAGCATTGGTTGCAGCCGGTACAATGGCTGGCCTGGCGGAGCTTGGGCACAGAGCGGTCATAGCCCACCAAGAAGGCCTGACGGGCTTTCTTGTAGTTAGGATCTTGACGGCTCTCCGGCACGTTGCCTTCGTTCACGCATTTGTTGTAATGCACGAGAATGCCTGGGATATCCAATCCGTAAGGACAAGGCATGCAGTATTGGCAGCTGTTGCACGGGATGGTGGGGTAGGTGACCATCAAGCTGGCGGTGTCTTCCAGATAGGCCAGGTCGGCCTCTGACAATGGCACTACTGGTGCCAAACTGCGGATGTTATCTTGCAGATGCTCCATATAGGTCATACCGCTCAACACACTCAGCACCATAGGGAAGGTACCGCAGAAGCGGAAGGCCCATGATGCCACGCTGTTCTCTGGCTCTTGCTGCTTGAGGCGTGCCACAATGTGGTTAGGTACATTTGACAAACGGCCACCCAACAACGGCTCCATGATGGTGCAAGGGATGTTGCGTTTTGCCAGTTCGCCATACAGATACTCGGCATTGACATTGCGTGGGTTGGTCTCCTTGGCGTGGGTCCAGTCGAGGTAATTCATCTGAATCTGTACGAAGTCCCACTTGTATTTGCCTTCGTCGTGCAGTTGCAGCATATAGTCGAACACTGCCACATCACCGTGGAACGACCAGCCCAGGTTGCGAATCCTGCCTGCTTCTTTCTCCTTTACGAGGAAGTCGAGCATGCCGTTGTCGAAGAATCGTTCCATCAGCAAAGGTATGCCGCTACCGCCTCCGATAGAGTGCAGCAGATAGTAGTCGATATAGTCAATCTGCAACTCCTTGAACGAGTTGTAGTACATCTCCTGTGAGCGCTTCAGCAATTCCTGTGGCGAGAGTCCTTGACCAGCAAAGCGTTGGTTGGACATCTTGGTGGCCACGTAGAAACTCTCGCGTGGATGGCGCTTCAAGGCAATGCCGGTGGCACGCTCAGACTGGCCCTGCACATAAACGGGAGCCGTATCGTAGTAGTTTACACCATGCGCCATTGCATAGTCAATCAGTTCGTTCACACGCTCTTGGTCGATGATGTTGCCATTAGCATCAGGCTGAGGCAGGGTAGGCCAGCGCATGCAGCCGTAACCCAAGAGCGAAACCTTATCGCCTGTAGTGGGGTTGGTGCGATAGGTCATCTGTCCTACAGGCACCTCAGTGGTGTGGTGGCCTGCTGGGTCGTATTGGGCATCTTTCTTGGGGGCACAACTTGCTACAGCGGCTCCTGCAGCAACTGTTGCACCTGCTCCCATGACCTTCAGGAACCCACGACGGTTGATATTATTAGCCATAATTAGATAGTTTCTTGTTTTAATGCTTCAACATATTTGTCTATACGCTGCATTTCACCTGGTATATCTATGCGTTGAGGGCAATGAGGTGAGCATTGGTTACAACCGATACAGTGACTTGCCTGACGAAGCTTCGGCACACTGCGGTCGTAGCCCACAAGGAAAGCGCGCCTTGCAGACCTATAGTTGGAGTCACCCTTGCTTGTAGGGATGTTCTTCTCGTATGCACATTTATTATAATGTATGAAAATTGCAGGGATGTCGAGTCCGTAAGGACAAGGCATGCAGTATTTGCAATCATTACATTGGATAGTAGGTGTGGCGAGAACTCGTAAGGTGGTCTGTTCCAAATATTCCTTGTCATCTTCAGTAAGAGGCACTAATGGAGCCAAGCTGCGCAGATTGTCTTCCAGATGCTCCATCATAGTCATGCCACTTAGGGCAGTCAGCACTCCTGGCAGTGATGCTACCCATCGGAATGCCCATGATGCCACACTGTCTTCCGGCCTTCGTTGTTTGAGCATTACCACGGCATCATCAGGAAGTCTGGAAAGGCGACCTCCCAGCAGGGGTTCCATTACCACTACAGGAATGCCCCTGCGGTTCAACTCTCCATAGAGATATTCTCCATTGGTATTGCGGGCGTTGATCTCTTTTGCATGAAGCCAGTCCATGTAGTTGAGCTGTATCTGTGCGAAATCCCAGTGGTATTTGCCCTCGTCGTGCCATTGTAGTAGCAGATCGAACACTTTAATGTCGCCATGATAGGAGAAACCCAGGTTGCGGATGCGTCCAGCTTTCTTCTGTTCGACCAACCAGTCAAGTATGCCATTGTCGATAAATCGCTCATTGAACTCTTTCAAACCTTCCCCCATGCCGATGCCATGCAGCAGATAGTAATCTATGTAGTCAGTCTGCAGCTCCTTCAGTGAATTCTCAAACAAAGCCATGCTGGCTTCGCGTGGGAATTGTGCAGGAGCGAAATTCGACATCTTAGTAGCTATATAGTAGGAGTCTCTCGGATAACGACTTAGGGCTATGCCCATTGAACGCTCAGAACCACCTCGGCAATAGGCTGGAGATGTGTCGAAATAGTTGATGCCATGAGCCAGTGCCACATCTGTCAGTTCGTTTACACGCTCTTGGTCAATGTCGGCTGCTGTCTCACGCGCACTGCCTCCGTCAACTGTTGGCAGACGCATAAAACCATATCCTAGCACTGACACCTTATCGCCAGTATTGGGATTTTCGCGCATGGTCATTTGTCCTGTTGGCAAAGGCCCAGTATGAGTGCCAGCCACTGAAATTTGCTGTTTAGGTTGGCAACTTTCCATTGCCGCGCCTGCAGCTACTGTGGCGCCAGCTCCCATCACCTTCAGGAATCCACGGCGACTTATATTGTTATTAGCCATCGTAATTGTCAATTAGATGGTTCTGTGTACTTCGTGACCTTCCACGTGGATAGCACTCAGCGGACGAGAAGGACAGAGGTTCTCGCAAGCACCGCAACCGATGCAGAGCTCCTCGTTTACCACAGGAATCTTCAGTGACTTAGGATCGTTGGCATCAAGTGGCACCATCGTGATAGCACCAGAAGGACAGTGACGTGCGCAGTTGCCACACTCCTGACCATCTTTGATAGGCACACAGAGCTCGCGTGTCCATACGGCATGACCCACCTGGATGGAAGACTTCTCTGCCACATCGATGAGGCTGATGGCACCAGCAGGGCACACCTCAGAGCAACGCACGCACTCAGGACGGCAATAGCCCACCTCGTAGCTTGCCTCCGGCTGCATGAGTGTCATCAGGTCGGTACTTGGACGAAGTACGCCATTAGGACAAGCGGAAACGCAGAGCTGGCAGCCAGTACAGTGGCTAGCCATGTTCTTCAGGCTCTTGGCACCTGGAGGCACAATCTTGGTGGCACGCTTGGGAGCCACCTTGTCGGCTATATCAGCCAATCCACCGTCCACCTTCTTGTCGGTAGCTTCTGGAATGATCTGTGCCTTAGCTGCAGCTGCTGCACCCACTGCGATGGTGGTGAGGAAAGTGCGCAGGCCCGGGTCTTTCACGTCAGCCTTAGCCTCTGCCTTAGGAGCTGGCTTGGCAGATTTTTCAACAACTACTGGCTTTGGGAATGCAGTAGCCATAGAAGGCACGGCAAACTTATAGCTCAGTGCACCGAACTTGCATTTCTCCAGACAGTTGCCACAGGTGACACAACGACTGTAGTCAACAGTGTGTGTCTTATAGTCAATACAAGAAGCCTTGCAGTTGCGTGAGCACATGCTGCAGCTCTTGCACTTCTCGGCATCGAAGGTTACATGGAAGAACGAGAAGCGTGCGAAGAATCCCAGCACGGTTCCCACAGGGCAGATGGTGTTGCAGTAAGTTCTGCCATTGCGCCAAGCCAGGATGAAGATAATGACCAGCGTAACGACAGCGATGATGAGTGTAGGCATTGACTTGATCCAAACATCGACGTCATAGATGGCATAGCTGTCATACTTCTCAGCGATGGAAGCCAGCAGGTTGTTGCCCCAGCGGTAGATGGGCTGGAAGATGTTGCTGGCGATACGTCCGTAAGAACTATACGGAGCGAGCAGTGCAACGAATGAGCCCACACCAGCGATGAGTGCCACGATGAACACGCCCAGTACGGAGTAGCGTAGTGCGCTCTTGGCCTTAGAATAGGTGTAAGGGATTTTGCACTCCTTCTTTGGACGGGCTTTCTTGCCCAGCCATGCGATGATGTCCTGGAACACACCCATAGGGCATATCACCGAGCAGTAGATGCGTCCGAAGATAAGTGTCAGTGCGATAAGCAGAATGATAACTCCTGCGTTGAGTGCCAGTACGGCAGGCAGGAACTGCAGTTTTGCCATCCATGAGAACCAAGTGTGGGTCACTCCAGTAAAGTCCAAGAACATCAGGGTGATGCACACGAAGAAAATGGTGGCCAGCGTCAGTCTAATTTTACGTACCATAATAAAATAATTTGTCAGATTTTAATTTAATGGGCGTAAATATAGTCATTTTCCTTTAAATATAAAAGTTGTGTATAGCAAAAACGAAAAATAATGACTAAAAACGAAACAAAAAGTGATTATTCAATAACTGCAGCCCATCCACCGTTTTTAGCTAAATGGATATTCAACTGGGTAGCAGCATTCACATTTTGTATCACCTTATTGTAATGCATGGCCTGATAGTCAGCATTCTTTCCGTCTTTATAGGCAGTGAGCTGATGCTGGCCTGCTGACAGGAAATTCAAGTTGAGAGTCAGGTCGCGTGACGTTCCGTTGGTGATAGCACCTATAAACCATTTTGCCCCCTTTCGCTTAGCCACCACCACGTATTCTCCTGCTTGTGCAGCCAGGCAGCGTGTCTCGTCCCATGTGGTAGGCACACTGGCAATGTAGCGAGTACAGTCGTCTGCCTCATAGTAGCGTGTAGGATTGTCAGCTAACATCTGCACACCACTTTCCAATATTACATAAAGTGCCATCTGGAATGCGCGTGTACCCATAGCACCGCTGTTAGGGCGAGTGGCACGATAGCGCTCAGGCTGCATGTTATACATACCACCAGGGGTAAAGTCTGCAGGACCTACAGCATTACGTATGAAAGGAATGAAGAGGGTGTTGTCGGTAGTACACCTTGCCATTTGTTCCAGACCTAGCACGCCTTCATAGCTCAGCAGGTTAGGATATTCCTGCTCCAAACCTGCAGGGGTGAATGCCCCGTGCCAGTCGATGATGATGTGGTATTTGGCAGCTTCGGCAGTAACCTTCTTGTAGAAGTTCACCATCCATTGGTCGGCATGATCCATAAAGTCTATCTTTACAGCTGTGATGCCCCAGTCTGCATAGGTCTTGAAGATAGTGTCGAAGTTGTTATACACTGCTAGCCAAGGGAGCCAAAGCACAATCTTCACGCCTTTGGCATTACAATATTTAATCAGCTCTGGCAAACGCAGCTCGTCGTTACCGTTGAAGGGGTCGGTAGTGCTTTTAGCCCATCCCTCATCAAGCAATATGTATTTAACGCCATACTTGGCAGCAAAATCGGCAAAGTAGCAATAGGTATCATAGTTACACCCAGCCTTGAAATCTACGTCAGGACCATAGGGTGTGGCTCCGTTCCACCATTCCCAAGAGAATTGTCCAGGCTTTATCCAACTGGTATCAGCCAGCACATTACGGCGAGCCAATTGCACGGGAACAGTTTGTTCAATGATTCCTTTTGAGTCAGTCACCACCACCCAGCGCCAAGGTAATGCTCTTTGTCCATTGGTCTTGGCGATATAATCAGCTTCTTGAGTGATAGTCTCGCCTCGATCACCACGAGGTTCCCAACTGATCGGTGCTTTAGGGAAAGTAGTTGTGATAGCACCGTCTTTTGTGAGGAGGAACATATGAGGATAATCGTCTACATCGCTTTCACCTATTAATAGTTGCGTATCATCTGGGGCAGATAACAGCAATGGGGCAGTGGCCATCTTGTCGTCCTGTTGCCATTCGGACAAACTCTTGTGCTGGTAAGGTTCTTCGTAGGAAGTATTAAAAGAACCAGCTGTCTGGTAATGTGCAGTAAAGTCATTGGCAGGGCACAAGTTGAATCGCTCGTCCATGATTTCTACATTGCCCTTCT
Source organism: uncultured Bacteroidales bacterium (assembly GCA_902775375.1). Classification (GTDB taxonomy): domain Bacteria; phylum Bacteroidota; class Bacteroidia; order Bacteroidales; family Bacteroidaceae; genus Bacteroides. Next base: position 30,510 of record CACYLU010000004.1, read on the forward strand.
GGTTTAGTACAAAACGGTGAGCCACAGCGTTGTCCATCACACGTAGCAGCACTTGGTAGGCGCCGTAGTTGATAGTAGCTTCGTTGTAGTTATCGCGAATCTCTGAAAATTTGAGAGGTACAATAGGGTGGATGATTTGATTACCAGGCTTCTGCTTGATGCTTTTTACTTTGGCTTTATCGCCCAAGGTTTTACCTCCAATGATCAGGGCAATGCCATTTTCGGTATAGACCGTCTTTCCATTACGGCTCACTGTCCAGGATAGACCGTCAGCAGTATTGATAGTAACTTTGATTTGTCCGTTCGGAGAGGTGACAACTGTATCGGCACCCAAAGCAACTATGCTGAGGCACAGCAATGCCAACCCAATGCTTAGTATCTTTTTCATGGTAATTAGTAATAATGGTTTATATTACAAAGATAGTACAAGTTGGCGAAAGAACAAAGAAAGTATGTCTTTTGTTACAGCAAGATAGTGAGAATGACGCTCCAGTGGGCTATGGCACCCAGTAAGACAAAGATGTGCCAGATGGCATGATAGTGTGGTTGCTTGTCGTGGGCATAGAAGTAGGTGCCAGCCGTGTAGAGAATACCTTCGGCAATGAGGAAGGTCAACGAGAGAGGCGAAAGCTTCTCCATTACCTTAGGGAATATAATCAAAACACTCCATCCCATGACAAGATACATGGCTAGCGAGAGGCGTGGATGCTTGCCTATCGCCACTATCTTGGCAATGCTGCCTATCAGTGCTACAGCCCAAAGAAATCCGAAAACCAGCCACCCAAGCCAACCACCGATGACGCCCACGCAGATAGGAGTATAAGAGCAGGCTATCATCACGTAGATGCTGATATGGTCGCACTTGCGAAGTATATTCTTTGCTACGCCAGGTCGAACCCAGTGGTAGATGGTACTGGATAGGAACATCAAAAACATACCAACGATAAAGAAGAAAACACCAAACGCCATCTGCCAACTGGTATTGATGGCAGGCCACACCATCCAAATGGATGAGAGTGCGAAGATCACTCCAATGAGGTGTGTCCAGGTGTTGCCGAGCTCTTCTTTAGAAGGTAGAAATTGTCTCATGCGTGTAGTCGTTCGTTGATGACTTGTTTTACTTGATTGGCTATTTCCTCGTAGGTAAGGTTGCTGTCTGGTAGGATAGGAGGCAGGTAGTCTATCACTATCTTATGAGGTGATGGGAAGCGCTTAGAGCGAGGCAGTGCCTCAAAAGCGCCTTTGATACATACGGGTACCACAGGTACTTGCAGTTCCTTGCTCAAGATGGCGAAAGTCTTTTTGAAATCCCCCAACTCACCTGCGTTTGTACGTCGTCCTTCTGGGAAGATAACCAAATTCTTGCCTTGCTTAAGTACCTCACCCAGCTTTTGGATAGAGTCGCGCAAGTTGCTTCGCTCCATCAGGATGATGTTGTTGTTACGGGCGTAAGCTTTACGCAGTTTTCCTCGCATATGCTCCTCAGTGGCATAGTAAAATGTGTCCTTCATGACGGGAGTAGGTAGGGTACACGATACCAACGGACCATCAAGGAAACTCTGATGGTTGGGCGCGATAATCATCGGGCCATTGGCTGGTATGTTCTCCACTCCATTGATGCTGAGTCTATTATATGATTTGTAGAATCCACGAATGATGGTATTGCCCAGGGTCATGTATCGATTGCCGTGAGGCAACTCCAACTTGGAAGAGTCTGCGTGCAGGAACTGATGCCAATCTTCTCCTTCTACCTCCATGCGTGTCTTGTTTTCCTCTAAATATTCTGCCAATGCCTGAATACTCTTATATTTTGGCATATCGGCAGCATTGACTTTCGTGCCGAATGTTTGCTGGATGAACCCTTCCATTGCCACCATATCCAATGAATCGAAAGCCAGATCTGTTTCAATATGGTCAGTTGGAAGTATTTTGATACCCTTCTCGCTCTCGATGTATTTTTTCAGTATTTGGTATTCTTCGGAGGTAGGCTCTTCAACAGGTTTCTTTTCTTGTGGGACAGGTGGGTTGTCTGCACCTGCCAGTATGTCTTTCAGCTTAAAGCGCTGCAACTTCTCCAGTTTGGTGCGTGGCAAGTCGTTGTGATATACAAACAGACTCATTAGCTTCTTGTAGTTCGTAACAGTAAGATTATAGGGCTCGAGTACCTCACGTTTAAGTGTTTCTTCTATTTCAGCATCAGACAAGCCTTTTGCCCACGTCTCGTTTGGCACAATGATGGCTCGCAACATGTCGCCATCCTGCACTACGGCAGCTTCTTTCACTCGCTCTGAGTATTTCTCTAACTTGTATTCTATCTCGTTAGGTTGCACATTCTTGCCATTAGAGAGCACAATAATTTCCTTGCTACGACCAGTAATGTAGATACGGCCTTTCTCGTCCAAATGCCCCAAGTCGCCTGTATGTAGGAATCCATTGGTGTCGATGACAGCAGCTGTCTCTTCTGGACGGTTATAGTAGCCCTGCATGACATTGGGTCCTTTGGCGCATATCTCTCCATTAATAATCTTTACTTCTTCTTCCTTTAAAGGCAAACCCACACAGTTGGGAATCAAGTCTCCTGGACGTGTGAAGGCTATCATCGGAGCGCATTCAGTCATGCCGTAGCCTTCCAAAAGTTCCAAACCTAAGGTTTGCAAACCCAATGCAATTTCACGATCTAATGCAGCACCACCACTTACTAAATATTGTATGTGCCCACCCATCTTTTCGTGTACGGCCTTGAAGATGATGCGTGAAAGCTTCTTGTTATTGATTTTGGCACAGAGGTTGAAAAGGCCTCTTGTCAAAGCTGTTGCATCTATCTTCTTCTTAATACCATCATAGAGTGTTTGCCATAGACGAGGAACACCAATCATGATAGAAATCTGTCCACGCTGGAGTGTGTCCATGATGTCTGGTCCAGACATCGTAGGGCAAATGGCCACACCACCGCCTACATAAAGAGGCATCACAACCGAACCTACCAATGGTAACACATGGTGTAATGGCAGCAAGATCAGGGTACGGCTATTTTCTGTGAAGATAGGCACATCTTCAGATACAGCTCGTATGTTAACAAGAATATTGCGGAACGATAACATCACTCCCTTTGGCGAACCTGTAGTACCAGATGTATAGATGATAAGTGCGGTATCTTCTTCATCATAGCTGATGTTGGCTTTTTCAACATGGTCGATAGGGTCAGTTTCATGGTCCTCAATGAGATGAATGTCTGCTTTGTGTCCTGTTTCTTTCAGAGCTGCTTTCGCAACCTCCAACTTCTTGCGGGTGGTCCATATGCACAGAGGGTGACAGTCGTTGATGATGTATGCAACATCACTCACTGTGGAAGATGCATCCACAGGCACAGCGACACCATGATTAGCCCAGATTGAATAAAAAGCAAAAATCCAGCCTGCACAATTGTCTGCAAATATAAGCGTCTTTTCTCCTTTTTCCTTAGGTGAAAACTGGCTATATATAAAAACGCGTTGAAGTAATTCTGAATAGGTTATATTGCGTTCGCCTGCAATAATCGCAATCTTGTTGGAATCTTTTAACATAATCTTTCTTTTAGTTAGCTAATCATGACGTTGTTAAAAACAAAAAAAGCAATTAACATCTAAGCTTTATTAGATATCAATTGCTTCATTTAGAGCGGAAGACGGGGCTCAAACCCGCGACCCTCAGCTTGGAAGGCTAATGCTCTATCAACTGAGCTACTTCCGCAAAATTCTTTGAATTTTACGGCATTGTCAGGCTGCACTCGGCATAATCAAAAACAAGTTTTTGCTTCTGCCCTCGTTGGCACGACAATTCCGCGATTTCGAAGAATAAATCTCCATTGTTTTGTGGGCAAAGATGGATTCGAACCACCGAAGGCGTACGCCAGCAGATTTACAGTCTGCCCCATTTGGCCACTCTGGTATTTGCCCAAACCGTTATGTATAACTCTTATGGGAGTTTTGCGTTTGCAAAGTTACAACTATTTTTGTAAACTGCAAGCGAAATTAATCATTTTTATTGCAGTCTCCGCACATTCACTGCCTTTATTGCCCAATTTACCACCAGCTCTTTCTTCTGCTTGCTCCATATTATCAGTGGTTAATACACCGAAAATGACTGGAATGTCCCCCTCGGCATTGAGGTGTGCAATGCCTTGTGTGACACCCTGGCAAACATAATCGAAATGTGGTGTGTCGCCACGGACAACGCTACCTAATACGATCACTGCATCAACCTCCCCTTGATTCATGAATGCTGCAGCACCAAAAGTCAACTCAAAGCTTCCGGGAACGGTTTTGACAATAATGTCTTCCTCATCAACTCCATGTTGGAGTAGGGTAGCAACAGCCCCCTCGCAGAGTGCATCAGTAATGTTACTGTTCCACTCAGACACCACAATGGCAAACTTCTTGCCTTCAGCGTAGAGATTTGCCTCATGGTTGTCGTGGAGAATATGGTATGCGGTAGCCATTGTATTATTTATTGTTCTTCAAGAGTTCAGCAGCCTGAAGGAAACGGTCGATGTCCATAGACTGATAAGAACGGAAATACTTATCCTTGATAGTCTGGTAAGCTTCAATAGCTTCGTCATACTTTCCTTCCTTTACCAGCAACTCGCCTGCTTGCTGCAAGAATACAGGGCTCAATGTGTTGTTGTCGGCTTCCTTAGCAGCACTCAGTAGCAGTGAAATTGCCTTGTTGATGTCACCCAACTCAACGTAGCAGTTACCCATTGCACCCTTAATGGCAGGAGCAATCATCTCATCGTTAGCGCTGAACTTGTCGAGCAGTTTTACAGCTTCTTCGTTGTTACCCAAGTGTGCATAGCTTAAACCTGCATAAGCATTAGCCAGGTTAGCTGCCTTGGTACCGCTGAATTCATCAGCCACCTTCAAGAAACCATTATAGCCGATGCTGTCGCCATTAAGTGCTAAGTCGTATTGCCCAGCCTCAAAATACTGCTCACCCTTGAACAGAGCTGCATTAGCCTTCTTCTCACGAGGAGCCTTATACAAGTTGTTGTAGGCGAAAATGCCTGCAATGATAACTACCAGTGTTACGATGACACCTACAATTGTTTTCTTGTTCTTTAGGATAAATGCCTCTGATGATGAGAGGACTTCTTCTACATTTAAGGCTTCTTCCTTATTTTTCTGATTTGCCATATCTATTGAATGTTTTTTATATTTTTACGCATTTATAGTTTTCGACCCGCAAAATTACAGCTTTTTGAACTATCTGCGAAATTTCAAGGCATCTTTTTTTGCTTTAACTACGTAAAACATCAAAATTTTGGCTACTTTTGCCTTGTGAAATGACTTAATATGATATTAAACCGCATCTCCATACTGAATTATAAGAACATTGAGCAGACTGATCTGACTTTTTCTTCCAAACTGAACTGTTTCTTTGGGCAGAACGGTATGGGTAAGACTAATTTGCTGGATGCCATCTATTATCTTTCGTTTTGTAAAAGTGCAGGTAACCCTATTGACTCTCAGAATATGTTGCATACTGCTGAGTTTTTCATGATACAAGGAGCGTATTCCACTGATGACGGTAGGCCGGAAGAGATATTCTGTGGGATGAAACGTCGGCAGAAAAAACAATTTAAGCGCAATAAAAAAGAGTATCATCGGTTATCTGACCATATAGGACTTATTCCTTTGGTGATGGTTTCACCCGATGACTCTATCTTGATAGCAGGTGGAAGTGAAGAACGTCGCAAGTTTATGGATGTGGTTATTTCACAATATGACAAAGAGTACTTGGAGGCACTGATACGCTATAACAAAGCACTTGCACAACGCAACATCCTTTTAAAGAAAGAAGAGGAAGTGGATGACGAAATGCTTGCTATTTGGGAAGAAATGATGGCTCAGGAAGGGGAAGTAGTATTTCGTAAGCGCGAGTCTTTTATTCAGGAATTCATACCGATTTTCCAACAGTTTTATTCCTACATTTCTGAAGATAAAGAAGTGGTTGGACTTACTTACGAGAGTCATGCCAGGAACAATTCATTGAAAGAGGTGCTCAGACAAAGTCGTGAGAAAGACCGTATTATGGGTTTCTCATTGCATGGTATTCATAAAGATGATCTTGAAATGCAATTAGGTGGCTATCCTTTGAAACGTGAAGGGTCGCAAGGACAAAACAAGACTTACTTGATTGCCCTGAAACTTGCACAATTTGACTTCTTGAGGCGTATTGGCACCGTGCCTTTGTTGCTCCTTGATGATATATTCGACAAACTGGATGCTCATAGGGTGGAGCAGATTATTAAATTGGTGGGCAGTGACCGTTTCGGACAGATATTCATTACCGATACCAACCGTGAGAACCTTGACAGAATACTGGAAAAAACACAGGTTGATTATAGTTTGTTCAGTGTGACAGATGGTGTGGTGACACCTATAAACTGATGTGGCCATGAAAAGGAATGATGCAGAATCGGTGGGAATGTTGATCCGTAGGTTCCTTCGGCAGGAGGGTTTGGAAACACCCCTGAACGAAAAGAGGCTAATTGATGCCTGGGCAGAGGTGATGGGACCTGCCATCGCTTCATGGTCTAAGCCACAGTTTATCAAGAATCAGGTTTTATATGTAGAGGTAACATCGGCTCCTTTGCGCCAGCAATTGATGATGGGTCGTCGACAACTGGTGAACAAATTAAATCAGCACGTAGGAGCACAAGTGATTTCCAATATTATTTTTAGATAATCGAATAATCGCCCTTCGCTCACAGGAGGCATTTTTTTCCTTGCTATAGTTAAGATTAGATGGTTATGATTCCATCCATCGTTATGTCAGTGGGCTCTACAGGAACTTCATCTACAACCTGATAAGGAAAACAGATGCCTGCCTTATAGGCGTTGGTAAGTTTGGGTAGCAGACGGTCATAATAACCTTTGCCCCTGCCTAAACGGTGACCGTTCCTGTCGAATGCCATACCTGGGACAGCAACAAAGTCAATCTTTGCATAATCCGTAAATAGAGGGCCTGTAGGTTCTGCTATACCAAAAGAACCAATCTTCAGCTCATTCATGTTTTGGAAAAGACGCAACTCTAATTCTTCACCTACTACCACAGGTAAGAGGAGTTGCTTTTTCAAGCACCATTCTTCTATAAACTGATGAGTATTGACCTCGTCACTTAAAGAGTGGTACAACAATACTGTCTTAGCTGCAAGGAAATGCGCATCATCAGCCAGCAACTGCATAATAATTCCGGAGTCAGCAGTTGTCGTGGCTTGATGTTGCGACTTTAAAAGTTTTATATGTTTCCGAAGTTCGGTCTTATTCATCACTGATTATTCATCTCTATTTTCCGGTGCTTTTGGGAAAGCCTCTCCCTTTTTCAATACCTCAACAGCTTTCAGTACTGTTTTGTCATCAAGGTTCCAGTACTGGATATAAGGCTGTGTCCCAAGTACATTACTGATGATATTAGAGCAGAGGTATTTCTCTAGTAACTTGTGCGACTTGTTGATGAGCAGGTTACGACGTTTAACGCCCTTACTGTCGCAATAGCGAATGAACTGGCCCGTGATGTCTTGCTTTGACAGATAGTTGGCCACCTTTTCATAGCTTCCCAATGCCAGAAGTTTCTCACGGTTATTGTCGCTGTAAGAGAAACCAAAACGGGAAATCAATCCCTTGTTGCTTACCTCAATCAGATATGATGTTACACCAATTGTATCTTGAGGTACGAAGATGTCGGGCATGATACCACCACCAGCATAAACAGGTCGTCCAAGGGTTGTGAAATATTCCTCTTCGGTATTCAGTTTGATGCTGTCTTCTGAGAAGAATTCACCATGCTCGTATCTGTTGATCCAATCTGTGTCATACTCAGGATCCTTACCATTCTCGTAAGGACGCTGGATGCATCGGCCAGAAGGTGTATAATACCTGGCAACAGTGAGTCGGATGGAAGAGCCGTCACTAAATTCAATGGGTTGCTGAACCAATCCTTTGCCAAACGAACGACGGCCTATGATAGTGCCACGATCGTTGTCTTGGATAGCGCCCGCAAAAATCTCGCTGGCAGAGGCAGAACTCTCGTTGATCAGCACTACCAATGGCATACGCTGACAGCTGCCTGTTCCATTTGCATATTCTTCCATTCGAGGATATTTGCGACCTTGAGCGAAGAGCATCAATCGGCCTTCTGGAAGGAATTCATTCACCATACGCAAGGCTGCATCCATATAGCCGCCTGTATTGTCGCGCAGGTCAATGATGAGTCCTTTGCAGTTTTGGTGACTCAGTTGTGCAATGGCATTCAGCAATTCTACATGTGTGGTACGTGCAAATTTATTGATTTTCACATAGCCGAATTCATCGTTTATCATATAGACAGCATTGATGGAGTTTTGGGGAATGTCACCTCTCACCACGATGAAGTCCAGTAAATCTTTCTCTCCAGAGCGCTTAACAGATATTTTTACTTCTGTCCCTTTCGGACCTTTCAGGTGTTCTTTGGCAGTACGCTCGTTCACTATTTTGCCAACAAACAGACTATCGTTTACTTTTACGATGCGGTCGCCAGCCATGATGCCCACCTTCTCAGATGGTCCTCCCTCAATTACGCTATTGATATGTATTGTGTCATCTTGAATCACAAACTGAATACCTATGCCACTGAAGCTACCCTCCAATTCTGAGTTCACTTCCTCAGCATCCAGTGCGGGAATATAAGTAGAGTGGGGGTCAAGCTGTGCCAGTATTTGAGGTAAAGCGCCTTCCACCACATTACTCATATCAATGGTGTCAACATACTGGTCTTCTACAATGCGCATCAAGGCATTGATTTTATTAGACGAACTATTGATGATGCCCAGACGGTTGCCTCCATAATGCTTGCTGTAGAAAGTCCCAATCAGTATGCCACCAACAATGCTGATGGCAATAATAAATGGTAGAAATCTTGTAGTCTTGTTGTTCGAAGCCATATCTCTCAAAATCCTCTATAATCTGTAATCTTTATTGTTCAATGTTTAAATACACCACTTCAATCCCAGCTTTCTTCAGCAGTTGCAAACCATCGTCCAACCTATACTGGCGAGAATACACCACCCGTTTGATACCGGCTTGGATAATCAGTTTAGCACATTCGATGCAGGGAGAATCGGTAACATAAAGTGTAGCCCCCTCGCTGTTGTTGTTAGAGCGTGCGATCTTGGTAATGGCATTTGCCTCGGCATGTAATACGTAAGGATAAGTCACGTTGTTTTCATCCTCGCATACATTCTCAAAACCTGATGGAGTGCCATTATAGCCATCAGAGATAATCATCTTGTCCTTTACAATCAATGCTCCCACCTGACGGCGTTTGCAATAAGAGTTTTCCGACCAGATACAAGCCATGCGCAAGTATCTTTTGTCCAGTTCGGTTTTTTTATCTGCAGGTTTCATTATCTGATTTTGGGTAATAAAGCTATTACGTATGTCACCTCTCCATCTTTATAATAGATATACAAGGAATTAGAGTCGCCACTGTACTTGAATGCCGTGTTCATGCCTTTTTGAAATTGCTTTGCAAGCACATCCGTCTCTTCTCCGCTCCATTTCACGTCGTAGGTACTCATTGCCCTGTTTTTTGCATCAGCCCTCCAAGTACCCGTAAAGGTTGACAGCACGCCTCTTCCAAGAAATGAACCAGAGAAAGCACCATCAATATTGGCACCGTTAAACTCAACCTCATAGTTGCCGTTAATCTTTTGCAGTTCTATGCTCTTTTTTTCTGCATCTCGGTCTTCACCCCAGAAATTTACATAAGCTTTGGGATTTCCTTCACGGAAAATATAACTCATTTTCCATGTCTTCCCTGTAAAGATAACTTTAACGTCATCATCATTATTGCTGCATCCACCCATTAAGATTGGTAACGACAGGACGAGCATCATTCCTATTATATATATATGTAGTCTTTTCATCTTTTGATACCATTACGGATTAATAATGCGTCAATGGTCGGCTCTTGTCCTCTGAAACGCTTATAAAGCGTCATCGGGTGCTCAGTGCCTCCTTTCGACAAAATATTCTCACGGAATGAGGCAGCTGTAGATGAATCGAAGATGCCGTTTTGCTTGAAAAGGGCAAACGCATCTGCATCCAGCACCTCAGCCCATTTGTAGCTGTAGTAACCAGCTGCATAGCCTCCAGCGAAGATGTGCGAGAACTGCACACTCATACAAGTATTCTCTACTTGAGGCAAAACCTGTGCCTTTTCCCATGCCTTGCGCTCATAGGCTTCCACATCGCCATTAAAAGCTTCCTGACGGGTGTACCATGCCATATCCAAAAGGCCAAAGCTTACTTGACGAAGGCAAGCATATGCCACGTTGAAATTCTGTGAATCAATGATACTTTGCACTAATTCGTCAGGCAGCAATTCGCCAGTCTTGTAATGACGTGCAAAGGTGTGCAGGAATTCTTTTTCAACTGCATAGTTCTCCATGAACTGTGAGGGCAGTTCTACAAAATCCCAGAAAACGCTGGTGCCACTGAGACTCTTGTAGGTGGTATTAGCAAACATGCCGTGCAAACTATGACCAAACTCGTGTAAGAAAGTATTTACTTCTCCATGAGTCAACAAGGCTGGCTTATCTTTGGTAGGTTTGGTGAAATTCATCACCAGTGAGATATGCGGGCGACTGTTCTCTCCTGTCTGTCTGTCAATCCACTGTTCCTTGTAGGAAGTCATCCAAGCTCCTCCTTGTTTGCCTGCACGTGGATGGAAATCAGTATAGAGTACCGCTAAGAAACTACCATCTTTATCAAAGACCTCGTAAGCATTAACATCGGGGTGATATACTGGTATATCTTTGTTTTCCTTGAATGTAATGCCATATAGACGTGTGGCCAAGCCAAACACTCCCTTTTTCACGTTGCTCAACTCAAAATAAGGACGTAGTTTCTCGTTGTCTAAGTTGAACTTACGCTCTTTCAACTTATGAGAATAGTAGCCCAAATCCCAAGGCATTAGCTTGAAATCATTGCCTTCAAGCTCTTGGGCTAGAGCTTGTACCTCCTCTATCTCCTTATGGGCAGTAGGAGTGTAAGCATCCAACAAGTCATTCAGCAGTTTATATACATGTGTCTGGTCTAGCGCCATACGTCTTTCCAATGCGTAATCAGCATAGGTCTTGTAGCCCAGCAATTGAGCCACTTGCATGCGTAGGTTGGCAAGCTGTTTCACCACCTCCATGTTGTTCTGTGCATTGTCGTGTGTACAGCGAGTGTTGTAGGCCATATAGAGTTGTTGGCGCAACTCCCTGTTGGCAGCATATGTCATAAAAGGCGAGTAAGAGGGAGCTTTCAGCGTGAATACCCATCCTTCCAGCCCTTTTTCCTCAGCCGTTTCACGGGCAGCTTCTATTGCACTTTCTGGCAAGCCTTTCAAGTCGGCTTTGTCAGTAAGGTGCATCTGGTAGTCGTTGGTTTCCTTCAGCAAGTTGTTGCTGAATTGCAGGGAAAGCAAACTCAGCTGTTTGGTGATTTCACGGAAGGTAGCTTTCTGCTCATCGTTCAGGTTGGCTCCGTTACGAGTAAAACCGATATAGATATCTTCGAGCAATTTCTGCTGCTCAGCATTCAACTGTTCATTTGCCCGATTGTCATATACTTTTTTGATGCGAGCATAGAGCTGTTCGTTCAGACTAATGTCATTCTCATGTTCGCTGAGCATAGGCATCAGCTTGTTGGCCAGTTCTTGCAGCTCATCACAAGTGTTAGCACTCAGCTGGTTGCCAAACACTGTGGTGGTGCGTTCAAGCATCTCGCCCGATAACTCATAAGGCTCTACTGTATTGGCAAAGGTAGGTTCGTCAGGATTGTTGATGATGGCATCAATCTCGGCTTTCTGTCGTGCCATACCTTCCACAATAGCAGGCTCATAATGCTCCAGTTTTATCTGGTCAAATGGCACAGTGCCATGTGGTGTATTATATTTGCTGAAAAACGGATTCATCTATTTCATTTGCTTTTAGTCTGCAAAGATGATAATTTTTTTGCAAATAAATGACATGTAGAGTCGTAAATAATATTAATGAAACGAAACAATCACATTATTTTTATATATTTGCACTTAGTAAATCTCAAGAAGTTTAAGACAATGAAAAAGTTTTTGATATTATGTGCTGCAGTAGGTCTTTTTTCGTGTGCAGACAATACCCCTGAGCCTGCTCCCGTTTATCCTATACCTGCACAGAAGCAGGTGGAGTGGCAGAAGATGGAAACATACGCCTTTATCCATTTCGGTCTCAACACGTTCAATGATATGGAGTGGGGATTTGGCGATACTGACCCTAAGACATTCAACCCCACCCATTTGGATGCCAGGCAATGGGCACGTACGTTAGTAGCAGCTGGCATGAAGGGTGTAATTATTACTGCCAAACATCATGATGGCTTCTGCCTGTGGCCCACGACATTGACCGATTACAATATCACCCACTCGTCATACAATGGCGATGTGGTGGGTGAACTGGCATCTGCTTGCCGAGAGTATGGTTTGAAGTTTGGTGTCTATCTTTCGCCTTGGGACAGAAACCGTGCCGACTATGGTTCTGCTTCGTATGTAGAGTATTATCATGCGCAGTTGAAAGACTTGCTGACTCGCTATGGCGATATCTTCGAGATATGGTTTGATGGCGCTAATGGTGGTGATGGCTACTATGGTGGAGCCGTTGAGCATCGTAGCATTGATCGTAGAAACTATTATGACTTCCCTCGTGCATGGGCAACGGTTGAAGAACTGCAACCTAATGCCATCTGTTTCTCTGATGCTGGACCTGGGTGTCGATGGGTAGGAAATGAAGATGGCAAAGCAGGCACTACCAACTGGTCGTTCCTGCGAGCAGCAGAGGTATATCCTGGCTATCCAAATATTGACGAGCTGAACGTAGGACATCCTGACGGTGATGCTTGGCTCCCTGCTGAATGTGATGTCTCTATTCGTCCAGGATGGTTCTATCATGAAAGTGAGGATGATGAAGTGAAAACTGCCGATTATCTGGTTGACCTGTATTATCAGAGTGTGGGACGCAACGGTAATCTGTTACTCAATTTCCCTGTCAACAAGGAAGGACTGATTTCAAAGACCGACTCTATCAATGCTGTGACCTTCCATCAGCGCATTATGCAGGAATTGAGTCATAACCTGTTGCTAGGTGCCAAGGTGGAGGCATCAGACAAGCGAGGAAGACGCTTTGCTGCCACTCTTGCTAACGACGGTGATTTTGATACCTATTGGGCAACGCCTGATGACGTAATTACTGGCTCGCTGACATTCACCTTTAATCAGCCACAATCTGTAACTCGCCTCCTATTGCAGGAATACATCCCATTGGGACAACGTGTGAAGAGTTTTAACGTGGAATACCAGCATGAAGGCAACTGGCAATCACTGACATTAGATGAAGAAACCACCACCATTGGCTATAAGCGTATTCTGCGATTCCCAGAGGTAACGACCAGTGCTATAAGGGTTAACTTTACCGATGCTCGTGGCCCACTGTGCATCAGTGAAGTAGCAGCTTATTAACGAGTCAAGAAATATGCCTCGTTGCACAATAAAATACTTTTATATATCATGATATTATAAAAAGCCTTATATTTGTAGCACAATAGTTTTTCAATCTATAATAGACGAAGTTATGAAGAAAATTCTTTTTTTGGCATTTGCAGCTATGATGGCAGTAGGTGCAAGTGCACAGGAGTTGGCTAATTTCAGCCGCAATGCACAGCAAATCGTATCACCAGAGATCAAGGGTGATTCAGTAACCTTCCGTCTGAGTGCCAACTATGCTACCGTAGTCAACCTCTATGGCAACTGGATGGCTAATTACACCGATGTAGTGCCTTTGAAGAAAGGCAACGACGGCGTTTGGGAAGTCACCATCGCTGCTCCCGAACCAGAGATTTATACCTACAACTTCATCGTTGACGGTGTAAGCGTGAATGACCCCGTTAACTATATGGTGCAGCGTGACGGCACTCGTTATTTGAACATGCTGTTTGTGCCTGGTGAACGCTCTGCCAATTATAAGGAGGCTGCACATCGCGGAACAGTGAGCTATAGGTGGTATGACAGCAGCCTTCTTGGCATGAATCGTCGCCTCGCAGTTTATACTCCTTATGGCTACGAGAAGAGCAACAAGAAATATCCAGTGCTCTACCTCCTGCATGGTGGTGGTGGCGATGAGGAAGCTTGGTCAAGCATGGGACGTGCTGCCCAGATTTTGGACAACCTGATTGAGCAAGGCAAAGCTGTGCCTATGATTGTGGTGATGCCTAACGGTAACCCTGGCCAGCAAGCTGCCAATACTTTGGGCTTGCCAGTTAAGAACATCGACCTTCGTGCGCCAGAGAATGCTAACCTTTTTGTAAAGAGCTTGGTAACCGAGATCATTCCATTCATTGAGAAGGAATATCGTGCTATCCCTAAGAAAGCTTCACGTGCCATTTCTGGCTTGAGCATGGGTGGTGGTCACACCTTTGCTGCAACTACTTTGTATCCAGACGTATTCGACTATATCCTGCCTACTAGTGCTGGTGCCCGTGAGAGCGACCAACTCGATGCTCAGCTGCAAGGCATCAAGAAGGCTGGCTACAAGCTTTACTGGATAGGTTGCGGTACTTCCGACTTTGCATATCAAGGTAATCAAGTGCTCGACAAGGCTTTGACCCGCAATGGTATGCCTCATACCTTCTTCCAAAGCACTGGTGGCCATGAGTGGAAGAACTGGCGCTTGTATTTGAATACTTCAGCACAGTTGCTGTTCAAGTAAGAAGTAACGCTATTATAAATTAAGAGGATGTGCAAATGCGCATCCTCTTTTTTGTTCCCATAGCTCGTATGGAGCAAGGCGGTAGCTAATGAATGGCTTACTTCCGCTAAGCCGTCCTTTTACTTCCGCTAAGCGGGGTGTTTACTTCTTTTTTCTCCCTCGTTAGGCTTTTATTATTCTCTCGTGAGGGAAAAATATTTTCCTAACGCTACGGCAAAACAAGTGGAAATAAAGGACATTCTACTTTAGAAATGATACTATGCTCGAAAAAACTCTTCACTCTTCACGAATGTAGTGTAATATTCTGATATATAGTGTTATAAATGAGTGAAGTGTTGTGAAGTGTTGTGAAGAGTTGGTGTGACTCTTCACGCGGTAAATTGATTGTAATACAGTTATTTATACCGTATTTGTGAAGAGTGAAGACTTTTTTACGATTTTCATTTTTCTCTGCTCCTATCCCTTAGGAATAAACTAGGAATAATGATGTGATTTGCAATATTGCAACTCTATGCTTTGCGCCCTGCATCCTTGTTGTTTGCGGCTTGCCTCCTTATGGCTTTCAGCCTGCAAACCTATGGTTTGTGCCCTACATTCATATAGCTTTCAGTCCTCAAACATATTACTAATGTCAAGCCATGCACATTACTTCCTCAAAAAAATACTTTTAGACCAAATAATGGTAAAGATAGAACTTTTCATTTTCTAAAATTTGCTGTACATTTGCCGTCGAAAATGCGGGAAATGGACTTTATTTCTTAGATAATAAAATTATGTAGAGGATTTATATAACTGTCGCCCGCAAATATTCCCATAGAAATATTAGAAATAGTTCAGTTATTGTGGTTAACTATTTAAATGAAAAAGTACATTCTACTTAGCCTCATATTTTTGCCCGTTGCGCTGATGGCTCAACGCTTGCCCGTTGGTATCGTCAGTGTACAGGACTCGGCAAAGAGCATCCAGTTAGGCGTCATCTCCAATATTGCTACTGATGGCGGAAAAGGCCTTCAACTGTCAGGATTCTCCAATATGTCGGCAACGGCTTTCCGTGGCATTCAACTGAGTGGCGTGAGTAATATCGCTCGTGGTCTGCCAAAAGGCATTCAGCTCTCAGGTCTGCTAAATGTGTCGAGTGACTACATGCGTGGCCTGCAACTAGGTAGCGTCAACTATGTTGACTCGCTCAACGGCTCGCAAATAGGGCTTGTCAACGTGGCACGCACACATCCGAAAGGTTGGCAGATAGGGTTGGTGAATATCACCAACGACACCATTGCACATAAGATTGGTTTGGTTAACATTAACCCAAAAACCGCCATTGACTTTATGATCTATGGGGGAACAGTAACGACAACCAACTTGGGCATTCGCTTTCGTAACCGCAGCACTTATAGCATCGTTGGTGTGGGCACCCACTTCATGGGGCTGGACAAGAAATTCTCAGGGGCTGTGTTCTACCGATTAGGGCAATACTTCACTTTGACTCCTAAATTATCGCTCAGCGGTGATATAGGTTTCTATCATGTGGAGACTTTTCAGCAACATTCCAACGATACACCCGAACGGCTATTCTCACTGCAAGCCCGAGTGAACGTCGACTACCGCTTGACCAATCATATTGGCGCCTTTGCCTCTGTGGGTTGGGGTACTACGCGTTATTATAAAGGTTTCGCTAACTATCGTAATCGTCCGTTGGCTGAAATAGGTATCACTATCCGACAAAGGCACAGAGATGTACTTGATAATAAGACTCCCAAACATGATGACCGAGAAGAAACTAGCGATAGTATTATGGCGCTTAGCCCAAAGAAGCATTACTGGCGGGCTGCAGCTGAGGTGTTCGGCATCAATGCAGGTGTTCATCTTTTCGACCGTTTTCTGCTTAACGAGGATTTTGCTCAGACAACTTTGCATACTATCCGCCACAATTTCAAAACTGGCTTTGTATGGGATAACGACAAGTTTGCCACTAACATGTTTGCCCACCCCTATCACGGCAACCTCTATTTTAATGCAGCTCGTACCAATGGGCTATCATTCTGGGAGTCTGCTCCCTTCAGCCTTGGTGGGTCATTGATGTGGGAGTTTTTCGGTGAAACAGAGCCGCCAGCCATAAACGATGTCATAGCCACTACTATAGGCGGTATCACGTTAGGTGAGATAACCCATCGCCTAAGTCAATTGCCGCTTAACGATCGCAGTCGTGGCTTCCGTCGTTTCCTGCGTGAGGCAGCTGGTTTCATCATCAATCCAATACAGGGCATACACCGCATTATAAGTGGAGATGCTTGGCGCATAAGGAACACTAACTACAAATACCATGACTATGAATCCTTGCCCATTGATTTCTCCATTACTACTGGTCTGAGATACTTAGCCGACGAGGGCGCCATGTTCCGAGGTGAGTACAGTCCTTATGTGAATATGTATCTTAGCTACGGCTTACCTGTGGATGGAAAGAAACATACCACTCCTTATGACTTTTTTGACGTAGACGTTACCTTCGGACTTAGCGGCAATCAACCGCTGGTTAATACGTTAAATGTTCTGGGTCGCATATGGAGCACACCTATACTGGACAAGAATGAGATGGCTGGTGAGTTCGGCTTTTACCAGCACTTTAACTATTATGACTCCAAACCAGTGAATGATGGCTCTGGCCTAACACCCTATCGTATTAGTGAGGCTGCAGCCTTCGGCCCAGGCTTTATTCTTTCTTTTCCACGAGTTGGAGCCATGACCCGACTGGAGCAGCGCATTTTCCTTAGCGGCATCTTACTTGGCGGTACTAAGAGTGATTATTTCAACGTTATTGATCGTGATTACAACATGGGAAGTGGCTTCTCTATCAAGTCGAAAACTTTCATGGATTTAGGCCATTTTGGCCGTCTTATCATGCATGCCAAATATTTCCATCTGTTTACATGGAAAGGCTACGAAGGAAAAGACCTATCGCAAATCGACGATCTACTCTACTTGAACGTGCAAGGCGACAGGGGTAATGCTGCCCTGCTCGTGGTGAATCCTATCGTAGAGGTTGACTTGAATCATCAATGGAGTCTTAACTTCTCTGGCAGCTACTTCTACCGCAAGACTCACTATAAAAGTCACACTGATGTAATCGCGAAAACCTATGAGCTAAAAACCAGTTTGACTTGCCATTTCTAAATGACAAGTAGGCTAATGCAAAAGATGATAATGAACTGAAATGGGTTTTATATATTGATGAAGGTGAGCCAAAAGACCCACCTCCAACGATATCTCTTTAAAGAGCTGTTAATCCAGCTTCAGCACAGCGAGGAAGGCCTTTTGAGGTACTTCCACATTGCCAATCTGCTTCATGCGCTTCTTGCCTCGCTTCTGCTTCTCCAACAGTTTGCGCTTACGGCTCACATCACCACCGTAGCACTTGGCGGTAACGTCCTTGCGTACTTGCTTGATAGTCTCACGAGCAATGATCTTGGCTCCGATGGCTGCCTGTACGGCAATATCGAACTGCTGTCTTGGAATCAGCTCTTTCAGCTTCTCACACATACGGCGTCCCAAATCGTAGGCATTGCTCTCGTGGGTGAGGGTAGAGAGGGCATCGACAGGCTCACCATTGAGCAGGATGTCGAGCTTGATGAGCTTGGATGGACGGAACCCGTTGGGGTGGTAGTCGAATGAGGCATAGCCTTTGGAGATGCTCTTGAGCTTGTCGTAGAAGTCAATCACGATTTCACCTAATGGTATGTCGTAGTAAATCTCAACACGGTTGCCACTGACATACTCCTGCTTCACCAGTTCGCCACGCTTGCCGAGACAGAGCGTCATGATAGGACCGATATAGTCGGTTGCGGTGATGATGCTGGCACGGATATATGGCTCATCAATATGATCGATGGTAGTAGGGTCGGGCATAGAGCCTGGGTTGTGCACCTCAGTCATCACACCATGTTTGTCGTAGATATTATAGCTTACGTTAGGCACCGTGGTGATGACGTCCATATCAAACTCACGGTCAAGACGCTCCTGCACAATCTCCATGTGAAGCAGGCCGAGGAAACCACAACGGAAACCAAAGCCGAGGGCAACTGATGACTCAGCCTGGAAAGTAAGGGCTGCATCATTTAGCTGCAGTTTCTCCAAGCTGGCACGCAGGTTCTCATAGTCTTCGGGAGCAATGGGATAAACACCGGCAAACACCATGGGCTTCACCTCTTCGAAACCAGAGATGGCTTCGCTGCAAGGACGGGCAATATGAGTGATGGTGTCACCCACACGTACCTCAGTAGAGGTCTTGATGCCACTGATGATATAGCCTACATCACCAGTGCGGAGCTCAGGGCGTGGCACCATATCCATCTTCAGTACGCCTACTTCGTCGGCATCATACTCCTTTCCTGTATTGAAGAACTTTACCTTGTCGCCTTTTCGAATAACGCCATTCACCACCTTAAAGTATGCGATGATGCCTCGGAAAGAATTGAATACGGAATCGAAAATGAGTGCCTGCAATGGGGCGTCTTCGTCACCTTCTGGGTGTGGCACACGTTCCACAATGGCATTCAGAATTTCCTCTACACCCAAGCCTGTCTTGGCACTGGCACGGATGATGTCTTTACGATCACATCCCAGCAGTTCCACGATTTCGTCTTCCACCTCGTCAGGCATGGCATTGGGCATATCGCACTTGTTGATGATGGGGATGATTTCCAAATCATGCTCCAGTGCCATATAAAGGTTGGAGATGGTTTGTGCCTGCACACCCTGGCTGGCATCGACCACCAACAAAGCACCCTCGCAGGCAGCGATGCTGCGACTCACTTCGTAGCTGAAATCCACGTGTCCCGGAGTGTCAATGAGGTTGAGGATGTAGTTCTCGCCCTTGTATTGATATTCCATCTGGATAGCGTGGCTCTTGATGGTAATGCCTCGCTCTCTCTCCAGCTCCATGTCATCAAGCATCTGCCCTTCAGTAATCTGAATGGTATTAGTAAACTCCAGCAGACGGTCTGCCAGTGTTGATTTGCCGTGGTCTATATGGGCAATGATGCAGAAGTTTCGTATGTTCTTCATTTAATAAATTGAGAATTAATTACTCACATAATATCTCATTCCCTGTTTCGGTAATCAGTATATGGCTTTCCCACTGAGCTGATGGCAAGCCGTCTTCAGTGCAGACAGTCCACCCATCATCCTCATCAATGAATACTTGGAATTTACCCATGTTGATCATTGGCTCGATGGTGAATGTCATGCCTGGCACCAGCACCATACCCGTGCCTGCCTTGCCGTAATGGTTGACGTTGGGATCTTCGTGAAACTTAACGCCACAGCCATGACCGCACAAGTCGCGTACCACGCTGTAACCATTACTTTCGGCATGTTTCTGGATAGCCTCGCCGATATCACCCAGGCGAGCCCAAGGCTTGGCCATCTCCACGCCAATGTCACGGCACTCTTTGGCCACACGTACCAGCTTCTGGTTCTCTTCGCTAACATTGCCAATCATGAACATGCGACTGGCATCAGCAAAATAGCCTTTATAAATTGTGGTTAAGTCAACATTCACGATATCACCATCCTTGATTACCTCTTTCGTGCTAGGTATGCCGTGGCACACCACATCGTTGATGCTGATGCAGGAACTCTTGGGGAAACCTTCATATAAGAAAGGTGCTGGGATAGCATCATGATCGGTAGTGAATGCATATACCGCATGGTCAATCTCTGCTGTGGTAACACCTTCCTTTACCAATGGGGTGATATAGTCGAGCAGGGCTTTATTGATCTTGCCTGCCTCGCGTATGCCTTCAATCTGTTCTTTGCTGCGAAGCAAGGTGCGCTTGGGCACGTGATACCCCCTGCGGATGCAATCTTGTACTTTTTCTTCTACTTCTTTACTATAGCCGTTGGGGGTATATTTGTTGCCCCCAAAAAATTTCTTCATACTCATATTCGCGAAAATTTGATGCAAAGGTACAAAGAATCGCATTTATACGCAAAAAAACACTGCAATAAAAGTTAATCTCTGTTGACTAGGAAACGCAGGATAGAGGCCATAATATGGTCGCGTTCAACGACATCGTTGATGGCTTCAAACGGGAATGCCATCGAGAATGTATGGTATTGGTTGCCTTTATAAGCAACAGCAGCGCTCTCGTTGGTGTCGGTATAGACCATAGCTGTGAACGCATCAGGCGATGCAGTGATGATGTCACTGCTGCTCACGGCATAGCAAGTAGGATTGAGCTTGGAGGGTACTTTCACGGTGCGATTCATGCCAAAGACACCAAATTGGTCACCAATGCTGCGATGTGATGCTGCATACTGGTATTTCAGGATGTCTTGCGTGAAGGATGCCTCATTGGCTCTTTGCATGTCTGAACCGATATAGGCTCCACTGACAAACACATTACCACCAGCTGCAGTAAAGGCACGCATAATGGTCTGTATCTCGGGGCTAAATGTTTTATAAGTTTGGTTGAATAGTGGACGGGCCTCGGCATCATGGCGCTCCATACCCAAGATATAGTCAATGACAGCATAGCCGTCTGGAGTGACATAGCCAGCTTCAAGGGCCTCGTCACTAGTGGAAGCAAAGCTATAAGAAACAGCGTGGGAAATGGCTTGCCCATGCAGATAGGGGTAGTTAAAGGTGTTACCGCCAAAGGTGAGGCCTTCCCATTCTTTGCCACTGTCGCCACGAACACTCTCTCTTGCCTTGCGGTTGAAATTTGTCTGTCGACCTCCAAAAGAGATATCATAATGATATGCCACACCAGGATCGGCGTCAAAATCAAAGCCTGCCTCGTCAGCTGTATTGACTAAAGCAGGAGGTGCCAAACGGTCGAAACCATTTACCACCAAAACCTTGGCTAACTCCTGCGATGACTTATAGGCACTGAGCACCTCGCTGGGCAAGCTCTCGCCACCTTGGTTAATGGCGGTAACCTTGAAAGAATAGAGTACATCTGGCTGGAGTTCCAGGTTTAATGATGTGTCGTTTACACGAATGCCGTTGTCGAAATCGCCGTCGCCCGTGCGAGTGTAAATGATGTATGCATCGGGCTTGGCAGTAGGCTCAAGCGGATCTTCATTGGGCTGCCAACTGATTTGTATGGTTTTGTCGCCGCTGAATTGTGTAGCGAAGTGGGTGACGGGTAGGGGTTGCACCACATAATCATCACCGTGCTGTGTGGTGACGAATCGCAGAACGGCCTTATAGATGGCACGACCCAAAGTAAACTTGAAGTTGGGATCATGGCCAAAACGCATGTCTTCAAAATTCTGATGGCTCAGTGTTTCTAAAATGGCCGAAGGCATGGCAGGCAGGCGTGTCTCAGAGTAATTACGGTTCCACATGGCACGACGGCGCCAATACTTAGGATAGGTGGCACGGATGTCGTTCACCACTTGAGTATGTAGCAGGTCTGCCAGATCGCGTGAAGCATAACGATCTATGCCTGAGGCCAGGAGCCCCTCGTTAAAGTCAGTTGTATAAATGGCAAGTGAACCGAAAATACTGTCCTCTTTGGCTATGCCTGCATCACTATGTATGGAGAACAAAGCTTCGAAAGGAACTTTCATTCCCACTTCGTCAGGGTTGAAGATAGAACCTCCTGAGAGGTAGTTTACTGTTTTTGAACGCACATTAATATCATCGTTATAGTCGTTCTTCCCTTCATAGGTGGAATAGATGCTGTCGTGCATACCTGCCCATTGTGCCCAATATCGGGCTCCCTCCAGGTAGCGGGGCATGCCGCTTAAAGAACCGTCTCTTAGCATGTTGCCCATGCCTCCGCCGAAGCGTACGGCATCAGCTGTGACAATACCTGTCTCCTTGCTCTCGTTACTAAGTGTCACCATATTGGCAGGGTTGCGACCTTTCTGGAAATAGTAGGTGCCTAAATATACCCAAGTGCCTCCACCCATCTGCTGATTCACTTGTATCTTGGTGACATTTCCTCCGTGATAGATATGGTAATGTGCGTCAGATACGCTGCGGGGCAGGGTTTGGTAGCTGACATATACTGCATATTCGCCCGATTCGGGGATGTCAGGTATCCATTGGACTCGGGCATCACCTTCTTTCTCTGTGAAAGTGTAACGGGCTGTACCCGTCTTAAACGGGTTCTCTCCATAATTATAATTGCGTTTCCAATAGGCAAAGCCTGCGCTGTCACTTTGCATCCAACTGGATTTCTTACTTTCTATTTCTTTGTATTCTGAGCGTGAGAACTGCATGCCGTCATTATCTACTACCACCTCTTGTCTCTGGATGTCTCTCTCACGAGGCGTATAAACTACAGCTCCAGCATTTTCCAGCATAGGAATTACAAAAGGCAAAACAATACTCTGGGTAAACTGATCTTCGGTGGTGCCATACAAGCGTGGACGTTGCCATCTCCACTCTTTGCGTTTCACATCATAATAGATGCCGTGACTCTGCCATAGGGCAATGTGGCGGTTGGTTAACGCTTTTGAGGGGGTAAAAGGGCGAGAGAGGTTCTTGGTCCACGGATTACCCTTGTATTCCAGACGGCTAAACAAGCGTTTACCATCTTTGTGAGAATTGTAATAGTTGGGTATCAATTGTTCGATGGAACGCTCGCCACTATAAATGGTTAATTGGTAGTCTTTGTATTCACTGGGGATAATGCTCTTGAAATCTTGGTAGAGCTGCTGCACGTTGTTTTGACGCATAGGGATATAAGCCAATCGGAGACTGACGTATACATCCAACTTACGTGTCTCATTGTCTATCTTGATGCTATCAACCGCTAACTTCTCCAGTTTAACATCAGGATCCTGGTAGCCGCCTAGATAATAGTTCAATCCCTCCAACAGTTCGTCCTGAGGAGTCTGCGCATTTTGTGCCGATGAGCTGAATATGTTGCTCGTCAATAGTAGTCCTGTCAGTATGAATAGCTTAATTTTCAATTTTCGATTACCATTTCTAAATTGCAAAACTCTCAGGATGCTTTCCTTTGTAATCCTTGAAGTGTTGCTTTATTTCGATTATGTCTTTATCGTAGTCACCTGTAGGAATAAATGTTTTGGTGCATTCTACGATTTTCCTCTTATAATCAAGACCAAATAACATTATAGGTACATGGGCATTTAGGGCGATATAGTAGAAACCTTTTTTCCACTGCGGGTTAGCTTTTCGTGTACCTTCTGGTGTGATAGCAAGGTTTAGCTGTTTACGTTGGTTGAAAAGTGTCGCCAATTGTTCTGTCAGAGAAGTCTTCTTACTGCGATCTACAGGAATCCCTCCCATCCAGCGGAAAAAAATACCCAAAGGAAAGAAGAACCAGTCTTTTTTCATAAGAAAACTGGCTTCTCTTCCCAAAGCCCCCCATAGAAGTTTGCCAACAAACAAGTCCCAGTTGGATGTATGGGGGACTACACAGATAACACATTTGTCTTCAAGTGGGACGGTAAAGTTTGTGCTCCATCCCAGTAGCTTGTAATAGATAAAACTGAACAGTTTTTTCTTCATCAATCAGCTAAAGTTAATTTGTCGATCGCGTCAATGATTTCAGTGACTTTTTGATCGAACTCAGCATGGAATTGCTTATAAAACCCCTTTACGTTACCTGGTTCCGTGTGACTGAGACGATTTACAAAATCATCCTGTGTCTTGAGAATGTCGGTTAGTACTTCGTCGGCCATATGAGGATTCACCCCCTTAAGGTACAATTTTGCGGCCAGACACTCAGCGAACAATGCGCTTGATACTTCATTGACGAACTGTTTTAAATCTTTTCTTTTTGCCATATTAATTACCTCCTGTAAGTTTATGGATTAGTTTTCACGGGTAAAGATAGTAAAATAATTCTTAATCGCAATGCAACAATCAAATAAATATTTGCATTTCTTCGAAAAAAATGCGATATTTGCAGTCCAATTAAGGTTAAACTTTATTTAGAGATAAGAAAATGACAAAAAGTGCATTGCAAATCGCAAGGGCTGCATATCAGCCCAAACTGCCTAAGGCACTGAGAGGTAATGTTAAGACCGTTGCTGGTGAGCCTACTCAGTCTGTTGCAGACCAAGAAGAGATCAAGAAGCTGTTTCCTAACACTTATGGAATGCCTCTGATCAAGTTTGAAAATACTGATGAGGCTGCAGACTTCGCTCCTATGAATGTGGGTGTTATCTTGTCAGGTGGTCAGGCTCCTGGTGGACATAATGTGATCTCAGGTCTGTTTGACGGATTGAAGAAGTTGAACCCAGCTAACCGTCTTTATGGATTTTTGATGGGTCCTGGTGGTCTGGTGGATCATAAATACATTGAATTGACAGCTGATATTATCGACGAGTATCGTAATACTGGTGGTTTCGATATCATAGGTTCTGGTCGTACTAAACTGGAGAAGGTGGATCAGTTTGAGAAGGGTCTGGAAATCCTGAAAAAGCTTGACATTAAGGCTGTAGTTATTATTGGTGGTGATGACTCAAATACCAATGCTTGCGTTCTGGCTGAGTATTATGCTGCTAAAAACTATGGTATTCAGGTAATTGGATGTCCTAAGACTATTGACGGTGACCTGAAGAATGATCAGATTGAGACTTCTTTTGGGTTCGATACTGCTTGCAAGACTTATTCTGAAGTAATAGGTAATATTGAGCGCGACTGCAACTCTGCTCGTAAGTATTGGCACTTCATCAAGTTGATGGGTCGTTCTGCATCTCACATTGCTCTGGAGTGTGCTTTGCAAGTACAGCCGAACTACACCATCATTTCTGAGGAAGTAGAAGCTAAGGATCTGTCACTGGATGATATCGTTACTGATATTGCTAAAACTGTAGCTGATCGTGCAGCTGATGGCAACAACTTCGGTACCGTGCTGATACCTGAAGGCCTGATTGAGTTTATCCCTGCTATGAAACGTCTGATTGCGGAATTGAACGACTTGCTTGCTGCTAAGGGTGCTGAGTTTGCTGAGGTTCCTGCAAACAAGCAGCGTCAGTATATCATTGACAATCTTTCTAAGGTGAATGCTGAGATCTATGCTTCTCTGCCAGAGGGTGTGGCTCGCCAGTTGTCACTGGAGCGTGACCCACATGGAAACGTACAGGTATCTCTGATTGAAACTGAGAAGTTGCTGAGTGAAATGGTGGGTAACAAGTTGGCTGCATGGAAGAAGGAAGGCAAGTATGTGGGCAAGTTCTCTGCTTTGCACCACTTCTTTGGTTACGAAGGACGTTGTGCTGCTCCTTCTAACTTCGATGCTGACTATTGCTACTCATTAGGTTTCACAGCTTCTGTATTGATTGCCAATGGCAAGACTGGTTACATGGCTTCTGTAAAGAATCTGACAGCTCCTGCTGAGCAGTGGATTGCTGGTGGTATTCCAATCACTATGATGTTCAATATGGAGCGTCGTAACGGTGAGATGAAACCAGTTATTCGCAAGGCATTAGTTGATCTGAATGGTGCTCCTTTCAAGGCTTTGGCAGCTAACCGTGCTAAGTGGGCTAAGGAAACAGCATTTGTTTATCCTGGTCCTATCCAGTACTTCGGCCCTTCAGAGGTTTGCGACCAGCCGACCAAGACCTTGCAGCTTGAAAAAGCATAATCATTATTAATGTATAAAAGGTAATCTGAGAGACTTCCTGTAGTAGGCAGGAAGTCTCTTTTTCCAATGAAAAAGACGAAAAATAACAAGAAGTCTGTAAGAAGGAAGAGCAGCAGAAAGGTTAACGACAATTCTACCTGGAAGCGAAACCTCCTAGCTATTGGCATAGTGCTAGTGCTTGGGCTGGCTTTTTATTATCTTTTCGTCAATCCATATAGTTATAGGTGGAAACCTTGTTATGGCAACAAAGGCTATGGAGTTTGTATGCCGTTCTCATATAATGTTCATGGCATAGATATTTCTCACTATCAGGGAGTAGTGGATTGGGCTATGCTGTCGAATACACAGAATGATGCAGAGTTTCCTCTGCGATTCTTGTTTATGAAGGCTACTGAAGGAGGTGATCTTACTGACGATACTTTCCAGCAGAATTTCCAACGTGCCAAAGACTGGGGCTTTCTACGTGGGGCGTATCATTATTTCATTCCTACCACTGACGCGCGGAAACAGGCTCAGTTCTTTATTAGTCAGGTAAATCTTCAACCTGGTGATTTGCCCCCTGTGCTTGACATAGAAGTCTCACCTAAACGCAAGATGCAGCAACAGTTTGTGCAGAATGTCAAGACCTGGCTCGATGTGGTGGAAGCATATTATGGCGTAAAGCCCATATTGTATGCTAGCTATAAATTTAAGGAGAAGTACTTAAACGATACTATTTTCGATCGTTATCCTTATTGGATTGCCCATTATTATGTTGACTCTGTGCAATACCAAGGGCACTGGGATTTTTGGCAACATAACGACGCAGGGGCAGTGCCAGGCATCAAAGAGCAAGTTGACTTGAATATATTCAATGGATCTTTTGAACAGTTACAAAAACTTACCTTGCCAGAGCCTCTTGACCTTCAAACCCCCTAATATCTTTTTTCAGCTATCGTAAAATAATGTTGTGGCTTACTAGTAGTAAAGCCTCCTTTTACTAGTAGTAAAACGGTAGCTTACTAGTAGTAGAAGTTTCATGTGTTGATTGTTGTCACGAATCAACATTAAATGTTAGCATTTATGTTTTCGCTGCTCCAAAATTTGTTTCTATCTTTGGATTATATTATCTTTGCGAAAAAAGGAGGCTTGTCAATGAAAAAGATAAATTATGCATTTATTCGTGCCATTTGTGCTTTAGTGGCAGGAATTGTCCTTGTAATGTTTCCTTCAGAAGCAGGTAACTATTTTGTTATTACCATAGGAGCATTGTTTATGGTGCCATCTTTAATAGGACTGATTAGCTATTTTGCCCAACGCAAGGAGTATCCTGCATTTTTTCCTGTTGATTCGATAGGTGGTATCTTGTTTGGCTTGTTGTTGATGCTGATGCCAGGTTTCTTTGCCAATTTCCTGACGTTTGTACTGGGTTTCTTTCTACTGATAGGAGGAATACAGCAACTTTCAACCCTTATTGCTGCACGTCAGTGGTCAAAAGTGCCACTCGTTTATTATATAGTGCCATCACTAATATTTTTGGCTGGCATTTATGCAATCACCAATCCGAATGGAACACGTTCTACTGCATTTATTATAATAGGGATTACTTGCATCTTTTATGCTGTGTTTGAACTCGTCAACTGGTATATGTTCACACGTCTTCGCCCTAAACTAAATGAAACACAGGATGTGACAAAGTTTGACAAGAATGACTCGGATATTGAAGACGCGCAGATTGTAGAAGATGATAGCGCAGAATGAGATATTGAAAAACCTTGGGGTTGAAGAACTCAATCCTATGCAGTTGGCTACCTTGGAAGCATTTGGGGTGGACAAGAACCTTGTGTTACTATCGCCAACAGGCTCTGGAAAGACGTTGGCTTTTCTGTTACCTTTGGTGCAACGACTGGATGCTGAAAGCAATGATGTTCAGGCGGTGATTCTGGCTCCATCGCGTGAGTTGGCTCTACAGATAGAAACTGTGTTCAAGCAAATGGGTACACCTTTCAAGGTGATGAGTTGCTATGGTGGGCGTCCTGCTATGGATGAGCATCGGACTATGAACGGAATTCATCCTCAGGTGATAGTGGGAACTCCAGGACGTATGAACGACCATCTGGAGAAACGGAATTTTAATGCTAAGACAGTAACCACTCTTGTTATTGATGAGTTTGACAAATGCTTGGAATTCGGTTTCCAAGAAGAAATGTCTGAGGTGATAGGGAAACTGCCCTCACTGAAGAAGCGCGTGCTACTTTCAGCAACTAATGCCGATGAGATACCCCAATTCACTGGTGTGGCTACAACTGAAGAAGGTAAGTTGTTAAAAAATAAAGTTATTAAACTTGATTTCTCTCAATCGAGTTATGGTGCTACTAATTTGTTGCTCCAAGTGGTAAACTCCCCAATAAAGGATAAATTAGAAACACTGTATCGTTTGTTGTGCCAGCTTGGCAATCAAACCTCGTTGGTGTTTGTGAACTATCGTGAGAGTGTTGAACGTGTGACGGGTTATTTGCAGGCTAAACGATTTCCTTGTGATATGTTTCATGGTGGCATGGAACAGGATGATCGAGAACGTTCACTTTACAAATTCCGCAATGGCACTTGTCCAGTATTAATATCGACCGATTTGGCTGCTCGAGGATTAGATATTCCAGGCATTGACAACGTGATTCACTATCATTTGCCTGTCAATGAAGAATCTTTCACACATCGCAACGGACGTACTGCACGCTGGGATGCTACGGGGCAGTCTTTCATGATTCTTGGGCCTGAGGAACAATTGCCTGGCTATGTGGATGCAAATGTATCCGTATTTGACTTGCCTGAAAATACGCCTATGCCTCCAAAGCAGGAATGGGCTACTGTCTATATTGGTAGGGGTAAGAAAGATAAACTGAACAAGGTGGATGTAGTGGGTTTCTTTTATAAGAAAGGATGTCTTGATAGGAATGATATAGGACAGGTGGATGTAAAAGACCATTATGCTTTTGTGGCTGTCAAACGGTCGAAAGTCAATCAGTTGCTTAAGTTGGTGGCGGGAGAAAAGATAAAAGGAATGCGCACCATTATAGAAGAAGCAATATAAAAAAGTTCGCGTTTCTTTGCCATAAACAAATAAATTGCTAACTTCGCATCATATTTATTGAAAAAAGGAAACAAAATAGTTTTATTTAATAAACAAATGCTTTATGAAGAAGTATAATTTCAATGCAGGTCCATCAATCCTCCCTCGTGAGGTGATTGAGGCTACTGCCCAACAGATTCTTGATTTCAATGGTTCAGGTTTGTCTTTGATGGAAATCAGCCATCGTGCAAAAGATTTTCAGCCTGTAGTAGATGAGGCTGTTGCTCTTATTAAAGAAATCCTCGACATTCCAGAGGGCTATTCAGTTATCTTCCTTGGAGGTGGTGCAAGTCTGGAGTTCTGCATGGTTCCTTATAATTTCCTTGAAAAGAAAGCTGCCTATCTGAATACAGGCGTTTGGGCAAAAAAGGCACTTAAAGAGGCTAAGGGCTTTGGTGAGGTAGTAGAAGTCGCTTCTTCTGCAGACAAGAATTTTACCTATATTCCTAAGGGCTGGACCTGTCCTACCGATGTTGATTATCTGCATATTACCACTAATAATACTATCTATGGTACAGAAATTCGCAAGGACTTGGATGTGCCTGTACCAATGATTGCCGATATGTCTTCAGATATCTTTAGTCGTCCAATCGATGTGAAGAAATATAAATGTATTTATGCAGGTGCACAGAAGAACTTGGCAATGGCTGGTGTTACATTGGTGATTGTGAAAGACGACGAGCTGGGCAAGGTGAGTCGTTATATTCCTACGATGCTTGATTACCGCACTCATGTAGCTAAAGGATCTATGTTCAATACCCCTCCAGTAGTGCCAATTTATTCAGCATTGGAGAACCTGCGCTGGATTAAGAAGTCTGGTGGTGTTGAGGAAATGGACCGTCGTGCAAAAGAACGTGCAGAGATGTTGTATAATGAGATTGATCGTAACAAGATGTTCCGTGGAACCGTTGTTCCTGAGGATCGTTCTTTGATGAACCTTTGCTTTGTGATGGCTGATGAGTACAAAGATCTGGAGAAAGATTTCTTAGACTTTGCAGTAGCAAATGGTATGGTGGGCGTGAAAGGACATCGTGATGTAGGTGGTTTCCGCGCTTCTTGCTATAATGCACAGCCTCTGGAAGGTGTGAAGGCATTGGTGGCATGCATGCAATTGTTCGAATCTAAACATTAATGAGATGAAAGTATTAATTGCTACAGAAAAACCGTTCGCCAAAGTGGCTGTTGACGGTATCCGTCAGGAAATAGAAGCTGCTGGTTATGAACTGGCATTGTTGGAGAAATATACTGAGAAGGCACAGCTACTGCAGGCTGTGAAAGATGCTGACGCCGTGATAATCCGAAGTGATATCATAGATAATGAAGTGCTCGACGCTGCAAAGCAATTAAAGATTGTTGTCCGTGCTGGAGCAGGCTACGACAATGTGGACTTGGCTGCAGCAACTGCTCACAATGTGGTTGTGATGAACACACCGGGTCAGAATTCTAATGCTGTGGCCGAACTGGTATTTGGATTATTGGTGTATGCTGTTCGCAACTTCTATAATGGTAAAGCAGGAACTGAGTTGAAAGGTAAGAAACTTGGTATTCTTGCATTTGGTAATGTTGGCCGAAACGTGGCTCGCATCGCCGCAGGTTTTGGTATGGACATTTATGCTTACGATGCATTTTGCCCTAAAGAAGTTATTGAAGCTGCTGGTGTTCATGCTGTTGATTCTACCGAAGCTTTGTTCGATACTTGTGACATCGTTTCATTGCATATACCTGCCACCCCTGAGACAAAGAACTCTATCAATTATGAAATGGTGAATCGTCTACCAAAGGGTGGTATCTTGATTAATACTGCTCGCAAGGAAGTGATTGATGAGGCTGGCTTGATTAAGTTGATGGAGGAGCGTGAAGACTTGAAATATGTATCTGATATCGCTCCTGCAGCTGCTGAAGAATTTGCAGCAAAATTTGCCGGGCGGTATTTTGCTACACCTAAGAAGATGGGTGCCCAAACTGCTGAGGCAAATATCAATGCTGGCATTGCTGCTGCCAAGCAGATTGTTGGATTCTTGCGTGATGGTATCACAAAATTCCAAGTCAATAAATAACATTGAGCGATACCTATAAAACTATAGAAAAATTAGCAGAAGGAACTTATTCCGAGAAACGGAGTAAGTTCCTTGCATTTGCTATACCAGTGCATTCACTTGACGAGGTAAAGGAGCATCTGAAGTACTATGAAAAGAAGTATTTCGATGCACGTCATGTATGTTATGCCTATATGTTGGGTACTGATCGTACTAATTTCCGTGCCAATGACAATGGCGAGCCTAGTGGAACGGCAGGACGCCCAATTCTAGGACAGATAAACTCTTTTGGTCTTACTGACATCTTGTTGTTGGTGGTGCGCTATTTTGGTGGCATCAAATTGGGAACAAGTGGCTTGATTGTTGCCTATAAGGCAGCTGCTCAAGAAGCGCTTAATGCTGCTGTAATCATAGAAAAGACGGTGGATGCTGAGGTTACTTTTATTTTTGAATATTCCTTCATGAATGATGTGATGAGAATTGTAAAAGAAGAAAGTCCTGAGATTATCTCCCAGGACTTTGATAATAATTGCCGAATGACCTTACGTATTAGAAAAAGTCAATTTGATAGACTAAAAGAACGGTTGCAGAAAGTAGAGACCTTGCGTATCATTGAGTGATCCTTACTCCCTGTCATCTTTTGCCTTCTTTTATTCTTCAAATGTTTGATAGCGCGTGGTTAGCAGTTTACGGTCTCCCAATGTGTCATTTACACGGGCTACATTTACCCAGAATTTATTTTCTTTCACACTTTCAATAGGATAAGCAGCTTTTTCGCGACTATAGCTGTGAGTCCATTCGTTTGCCACCAATTCATACTCAGGGTGAGGCGCATTCACCAATACATTGTCTACTTTGTCTGCAGAACCGTTTCTTACTTCCTCAATTTCCTTCCAAATAGTCTGCATCACTACAATGAAGTTGTCGAGCTCAGTCAGACTCTCACTCTCGGTTGGTTCTACCATCAATGTTCCATGAACTGGGAATGAAAGGGTAGGTGCATGATAACCATAGTCCATCAAGCGCTTAGCAATATCAGCCTCACTAATACCTACTTCTTCGTGTAGTTTCCTGCAATCCAGGATCATCTCATGACCAACAAAACCGTTGACGCCACGATAAACTATGCCATAGGTATCTTGTAGACATTTAGCCAGGTAGTTAGCACTTAAAATGGCTATTTTTGTCGCACGAGTTAGCCCCTCTGTACCCATCATGCGGATATAACCATAAGCAATAGGCAAGATGCCTGCACTTCCAAATGGAGCTGCAGAAACTTCATTAGCTGCATTACCAAACAATGGATGGCCAGGTAAGAAGGGAACCAAGTGTTGTTTCACGCATACGGGACCAACACCAGGACCTCCTCCACCGTGTGGAGAAGAGAATGTTTTATGTAAATTCAGATGACAAACATCAGCTCCGATGGTACCTGGGTTTGTAAGGCCAACCTGAGCATTCATGTTAGCACCATCCATATAAACTTGTGCGCCATTAGAATGAATGATATTGCATATTTCCTTTATTTCTACCTCGAAAATTCCATGGGTAGAAGGGTAGGTAATCATCAATGCAGCCAAAACATCTTTGTTGGCTACTGCTTTTTCTCGCAGGTCATTCAAATCAACATTACCTTTCTCGTCGCAAGCTACAGTAACGGGAGTAAAACCTGCTTGTACAGCTGAGGCTGGGTTTGTACCATGGGCAGAGGCAGGAATTAACACAATGTTCCTTTGGCTTTGTCCGATGCTCTCCAAATAAGAGCGGATGATGCGTAGCCCAGTGTATTCTCCAGCTGCACCCGAATTTGGTTGCAATGTAACGCCGTCGAAGCCTGTGATGATTTGCAGTTCTTCGCAGAGATTGTTTATCAACTTACGATAGCCTTGAGCTTGTTCAGCAGGCACTAATGGATGAAGATTGGTAAATCCAGACAAGCTTAGAGGAAGCATTTCTGAAGCAGGATTCATCTTCATGGTACATGATCCTAAAGAAATCATGGAATGGGTAAGAGAGATGTCCTTGCGGTCAAGACGCTTGATATAGCGCATCATCTC
The DNA here is from genome assembly GCA_902775375.1 of uncultured Bacteroidales bacterium. GTDB lineage: Bacteria > Bacteroidota > Bacteroidia > Bacteroidales > Bacteroidaceae > Bacteroides. The sequence goes on from CACYLU010000004.1 coordinate 64,085, forward strand.
CATCTCAGTATGGTATTTCTGAAATACTTCATGTGTTAAGTAAGAGGATGTGCGTAACAATACCTTATTTATACTATTAATATAAGGTACGTCATCAACCGCTTCAAACTCATGCTGAGCTGCAGTAGCGAAAATGCGTAACAGTTCGTTAAGAGCAGAAATGTCTGTGGTCTCGTCGATGCTCAATCCTACATGTCCGTTGCTGAAGTAGTGGAGATTGACTTTGTGCTCAAGTGCCACCGCTTTCAACTGCTCAATAGTTGTACCCTTAGGTAATCCAAGATGAAGAGTATCGAAAAACTGTTCATTATATTGCTTATAGCCGTAAGAATCTAATTTCTCTGCTAAAAGTGAAGTAATGCTGTGAATACGTTCAGCAATAGTTCGGATGCCTTCTTGTCCGTGGTAAACAGCATAGAAACCTGCCATGCTTGCCAATAACGCCTGTGATGTGCAGATGTTTGAAGTGGCTTTCTCACGTTTGATATGCTGCTCACGTGTTTGCAAGGCCATGCGGAAACATGTCTTTCCATATTTATCTTTTGACAAGCCGATAATGCGTCCTGGCATTTGGCGTTTATATTCATCACGTGTGGCGAAATAAGCAGCAGAAGGACCTCCATAAAACATAGGAGTACCTAAACGCTGAGAACTACCAAAAACAATATCCGCACCCCATTCTCCAGGAGGTGTGAGCAGAGCTAAACTTAAAATGTCGGCGGCTACAGCAACCTTGCAATCTGACGCATGTGCCTTTTCGACAAATTCATGGTAGTCTTCTACATTACCGTCGGCATTAGGATACTGTATGATGCAAGCGAATACTTCAGGCGTAAGAACAGTAGTCTTGTAGTTACCTGTCTTGATGATAATTCCTTGCGGAACAGCACGGGTTTTCATTACGGCCAAGGTCTGTGGGAAAATACTATCGTCAACGAATACAACATTAGCTCCAGCTTTCTGCTGAGAACGAGAGCGTAGGTTGTACATCATTGTAACAGCTTCAGCTGCTGCTGTTGCTTCGTCCAGCAGAGAACAGTTAGCTAGAGGCATACCTGTGAGGTCAGAAATGGCTGTCTGGAAATTCATGAGTGCCTCTAAACGACCTTGTGATACCTCTGACTGATAAGGTGTATAAGAAGTGTACCATACAGGGTTCTCGAATACGTTGCGCTGGATAACAGCTGGTGTAATGGTGTTATACCATCCCATGCCAATATATGTGGTATATTGCTTGTTCATAGCCGCTAATTCTGCAATATGTTTGCTATACTGATATTCAGTCATAGCTTCTGGCAAGTCTAATGGCTCTTTTAGACGGATGTCACCAGGGATTGTTCTATTAATCAATTCGTCAAGGTTCTTAACACCTATTTTCTGTAACATCAACTGTTCGTCGGCTTCTGTGATGCCGACATGACGATTTACTAAGAGGTCAGTTTTCATTTAGTTTTTAGGTTATTATGTATTATACTATCTTATTATCGAGAATGAAGTTAAATCCTGAAAAAAGGATTCTCTGTCTTTTCTATACCAATAGATGTAGGTGCTCCATGCCCTGGGTAAACAATAGTTTCATCTGGCAAAACAAACAATTTCTCGCAAATGCCTTCTATCAAGGTATCAAAATTGCCACCGGCTAAGTCGGCACGTCCAATGCTACCTTGAAAAAGGACATCACCAGAAAACAAACAGTTGTCTGCTGCACAATAGAAAACAATACTACCAGGCGAATGGCCAGGCACATGAATAACTTCCAATTTAGTGTTGCCAAAGGTGACAAAATTCCCCTCATGTAAATGAATCGATGGTGGTGCAGGCTCTTGTTCCAACTTTACTCCAAACATTCTACTCTGTTTTGGAGCTTCTTCTATCCAGAAAAGGTCTGCTTCATGCGCCTCACTTTTAATACCAAAGGTTTTCTCGCAGAAAGGATTGCCACATATATGGTCTATGTGCAGGTGTGTATTAAGAAGATGCTTAACCACTAACTCATTGCTGGTAATGTAATCCTTTAGAGCAGTCTTTTCTTCCTCGTAATAACACCCAGGGTCTATCAGTACTGCTTCGTGGGTATCATCCCATAATACATAGCAGTTCACAGGGAACATGTTAAATTCAAATCTCTTAATCTTCATATAGCTGTAAATACTACTTTCTTTGTTTCAAAATAGGCTTCTTCAAAAAACTCAGAAAGGTCCCAAGTTAGACTTCTGTTTCTAAAATGTGAAATTTCTTGTTCTAATTCTCCTCCTTTCAGACAAATAATGCCATTAGGAAGAGCATTTTGCTGTTGTTTCTTTATGTTTTTCTTGACTATTTTTACTAAATCACCCATAGGCATAACCGCACGACTAACAACAAAGTCGAATTTAGCTTTTTCTTCCTCTGCTCTTTCATGTGAAAAAGATATATTGTTCAACCCAATACTTTGGCTAATTTCTGTAGCTACTCGTATTTTCTTGCCTATGCTATCAATGAGGTGAAACTTGACTTCTGGGAAGTAAATGGCTAATGGAATGCCAGGGAAACCACCTCCAGATCCCAAATCCATAACAGTAGTACCAGGCTTGAAGTTAATGACTTTGGCGATGCCTAAAGAATGTAGTACGTGATGTTCATATAGATTGTCAATATCCTTACGAGATATCACATTGATTTTAGCATTCCAATCTTCATATAAGTCTCCCAATGCTTTAAACTGTCTTTGTTGTTCCAAAGACAGTCCATCGAAATACTTGTTAATTATTTCCCATCGACTATTATCCATCAATTAAAATAAATAAGATGTAAACTCTAATTCCTTAACTCTTTAACAATCATATATTCTGTATTCAGAATAGGCTCAAGCTGCTTAAAGCTTAAATCGATTTCTATAGGCCCTATTACATATGGGGCGATTTCATAAATATTATATAGGAATGATATACCTCCAGGCGTCAACTTGAAATTCTCTGTCGGGATGATGTCTGCAGTAGTGCCATATCCTAACTCCTCTAATTCTTCTTTTGTTGATGCCCCTGTGTCTTCCATTAGCTGCGAGACGAGCATCTCAGTTAATTCTTCATCATATTCACCTATGAGTAAATCATTCAGTTCGATCTGCTTTAGAGAGCGTAAATCAATGTTTAAGAAATAGGTATAATACACTGGATGGGCACCTCCTGTAAACTCTTCCATATAAAATCTATAGGTGAGAAGATGCTTATCATAGTATTCCACTTTAGTCTCTGTTTCATGTTCGTAAGAGTACCATGCTTTGTTGGGTTCATCTCCTATCTCAGCAGACTCATCACGATACATTGGCTCTAGATCTTTACGATAACTGGAAAAGTAATTATCTGCATACAGCCTCATGGCTTGTTCTGGATTATTCATAGAATACTTGTTTCCAAATACAAACCCTTGTAACATGTGATTAATACTGTCTCTCATCGTTTCATCCGAAGATTCCTTGATGAATGAAAAATTAATTTTCAGATTTGCCTGAGGCTTGTTTTCATCAGCAAATAAATGCTGACTTTCCTTCAGTGTTATATTGTCAAACTTTAGGTGTCCTACCAACCTGCTATCTTGTTTGCATCCATAGAAAAAGATGCTGAAAGAAAGTATTATAAAGAATGTACTGACAAATTGTCTTTTCATGCCTATGGCTGTTAATATGAATAATCGAATTCAGATAGCGAAGATACGAATTATTTTTCTTATCTTTGTAAACATAATGAAAAAAACATGGGAAATCTGATTACGGAAGACTGGGGACTTGTTGATTATGCTGAAGCATGGGAAAGACAAGAGTTTCTATTCCATCAAAAGATAGAACAAAAACAAAGAGGAGAATCAGCAACTGTTGACCGTATTGTTTTTTGTGAACACCCTCATGTCTATACGCTGGGGCGTAGTGGGAAAACTGCTAATTTATTAGTTTCTGAACAGCAATTACAACAATTAAAAGCGTCTTTCTATAAAATCGACAGGGGAGGAGATATTACCTATCATGGCCCTGGACAGTTGGTTTGTTACCCCATTCTTGATCTGGAACATTTTCATCTTGGGCTAAAAGAATATGTTCATTTGATAGAAGAAGCTGTAATTCATGTTTGCTTTTCCTACGGCATTCAAGCAATGCGTATGGAGAAAGCGACAGGTGTGTGGTTGGAAGCTTATACGTCTCGTGCTCGTAAAATATGTGCCATCGGAGTGAGAAGTAGTAGGTATATTACTATGCATGGGCTGGCACTAAATGTAAATACAGATCTCCGTTATTTTAGTTACATTAACCCTTGTGGCTTTATTGATAAGGGTGTGACTTCAATAGCCAAAGAATTGAAGACTGATGTACCCATGGATGAAGTCAAAAATCGTTTGGCTGAGTATATGATTAAATTATTGAATAAGAACAATGAAGATAACTAGTGCAGAGTTTGTTATTAGCAACACGGATGTGAATAAATGTCCCAAGACAGGTTTCCCTGAATATGCTTTTATTGGAAGAAGTAATGTGGGCAAGTCTAGTCTTATCAATATGCTTACAGGCAATAAGAAGTTGGCTATGACGTCTTCAACTCCAGGCAAAACTCTTCTAATTAATCACTTTTTAATTAATAAGCAATGGTATCTGGTTGATTTGCCTGGTTATGGGTATGCCAATCGTAGTAAAAAAAGCGTAGCAGATATTCAGCGAGTTATTGGTTCTTATCTTGAGAATCGTATGGAGATGACTTGCTTGTTTGTGTTGATTGACAGCCGTTTAGAACCACAAGCTATTGACATGAATTTTATGAACTGGCTTGGCGAGAACCAAGTGCCTTTTGCTATAGTCTTTACAAAAGCTGATAAGCAGTCTAAGTCAAGAACTGAAAGCAATATTAGAGGATATATAGAAAAAATGAAAGAACAGTGGGAAGAGTTGCCTCCTTATTTTATAACATCCTCTCTTACAGGAGTTGGTAAAGATGATGTATTGTCATATATAGAATCTATAAATATTTCTTTGAATAAAAAATGATATGATTATTCACTTTTTTATAAAAAGTGTGCAATGATACAAACTATTTTTTGTAAATTTGCAGCCTTGTTTAAACGATAATAAAATTTTTTTAAAAATGAGTTTACTATCAGAGAAGTTAGGTAAATACCAAGAACCTCAGTATTACAAGGCTAAAGGCGTCTACCCCTATTTCCGAGAAATTGACAGTCACCAGGGCACCGAAGTCATGATGAGCGGTAAAAAAGTCCTAATGTTTGGATCTAACGCTTATACGGGCTTAACTTATGACCAAAGAATTATTGATGCTTCAATCGAAGCAACAAAAAAATATGGTACAGGATGTGCTGGCTCACGTTTGTTAAATGGAACACTTGATATACACGTTCAACTTGAAAAAGAACTTGCAGCGTTCTTAGGTAAAGACGAAGCATTGTGCTTCTCAACAGGTTTCACTGTAAATGAGGGTGTTATCCCCCAATTGGTAGGACGTGGTGACTATATTATATGCGACGACCGTGATCATGCTTCGATTGTTGATGGCCGTCGTCTTTCTTTTGCTACCCAACTTAAATACAAGCATAATGATATGGAAGCATTGGAGAAGGAACTCAAGAAGTGCGAACCCAATGCGATTAAATTGATTGTGGTTGATGGCGTTTTCTCTATGGAAGGCGATTTGGCCAATCTGCCTGAAATCATTCGATTGAAAAAGAAATATAATGCTTGTGTATATGTAGATGAGGCTCATGGCATTGGCGTGTTTGGTAAGCAAGGACGTGGTGTGTGCGATTATTTTGGTGTGACAGATGAAGTGGATCTTATAATGGGTACATTTAGTAAGTCACTTGCTTCCCTTGGAGGTTTTGTCGCTTCTGAATCTGCTATTATTAATGCTTTACGTCATAGTGCACGTTCATATATTTTCCAGGCAAGTAGTACTCCTGCAGCTACTGCCGCCACTCTTGAAGCTCTGCATATTATTCAGAATGAGCCTGAGCGTCAAGAAAAACTTTGGGAAATCACTAACTATGCTTTAGAGAAGTTCCGTGATGCAGGCTTTGAGATTGGCGATACCCAGTCACCTATTATACCTTTGTATGTTCGTGATACTTACAAAACCTTTGCTGTTACAAAATTGGCTTTTGATGAGGGTATCTTCATTAATCCTGTAATACCACCTGCTTGTGCTCCACAAGACACTTTGGTGCGTGTTGCACTAATGGCTACTCATACAAAGGAACAGATAGACTTTGCGGTGGATCATTTATTGAAATGTTTCCGCTCATTAGACATCATTCAGTAAAAAATGTGTGATATATATAAATTTTTTTGATTTTTTTTGTTTAATAAAAAATCTTATTTATATTTGCATCGGATAATAACAGACAAAACATATTAAATCTCTCTGTAAGTTTTTGAATTAGATGTTGTAGTGAATGGGGGAAAGGGGATGTGAATTTCTTTTCCCTCAGTTTTTTTGAAAAAAAGTGAAAGATTATTTGCACGATTGAAAATAATGTCTTACCTTTGCATCGCTTTTGAAAGAAAGCCTTCGGGGTGTAGCGCAGTCCGGTTAGCGCACCTGCTTTGGGAGCAGGGGGTCCCAAGTTCGAATCTTGGTACCCCGACAATATAAGGTTGGTATTAACAAAGGAAATTAGGCGATTACGTGTAAACGTAGTCGCTTATTTTTATACTACTTCAATATTGCCTGAAGCGGATTTGAATAATGCCAATGTGGAGGCGTTGATACCGTTCCGGCTAAAGAACTGGGAATTTCTTACAATCTTACAATCTTACAATCTTACAATCTTACAATAAGGATGTTCCACACCATCCCATGATAGTATAAGAAGTATAATATAACATATAATTATATATTATATTATACTTCTTAATCCATTCAGGTTATTCACACCATATATGCTAGGGCCTTAATGTAAGAATGTTGGAATGTTAGAATGTAAGAACGCCACCTGCTTACTAGAACTAAACCTCCTGTTTACTAGAACTAAACCTCCTGTTTACTAGAACTAAGCCGCCTGTTTGTTTTAAATGCTTTTTTATTCTTGAGGACTTAAAAGGCAAAGGCAGAGGTTAAAAAGGTTAGCAAAGAGGAGGTGAAAGCAAGGATTGAGAAATTGCTTAGTCGTAAATTTGATGAGTACCTGACACAATGCTGATTACATTGAGATAAGTGATTTTGTAATCAAATGCCAAGCGAGAGACCAGGAAACTTAAAAAATAATCCGTATCGCAGATAATTTGTTTTTACAATAATTCCAGAATAATATAATCCAAAAAAGGAGGGGAAACTTAGGATGGAAGAAAAAAACATCTTATCTTTGCATTAGAAAGTCGAAGTGCTGACAAGAGAATATATCACTTTACTATGAAAAGAGAAGAACAAATTAATAAGATCCAAGATTGCAATAAAATATGGGATTTTGTAGTCGTTGGCGGTGGAGCTACAGGCTTAGGTTGTGCTGTCGATGCAGCTTCTCGAGGTTATCAGGTGGTTCTGCTTGAACAAGATGACTTTGCCAAATGTACATCTAGTCGCAGTACCAAATTAGTTCATGGCGGTGTGCGATATCTCCAAAAAGGAGATGTTATGTTGGTGTTAGAGGCATTACATGAAAGAGGGCGAATGAAGGCAAATGCTCCTCATCTAGTTAAAAACCAGTCATTCGTAATAGCCAATTATACCTGGTGGGAAAACTTTCTGTATTTTTGTGGTCTCACTTTTTATGACTTGCTATCTGCAGGATTCGGCTATGGCCATTCCAAATTTATCAGTAAAAAGAGTGTATTGCAAAGACTGCCTGCTATTAAACAACAAGGTTTAAAAGGAGGTGTTGTTTACCATGATGGACAGTTTGATGATTCTCGTATGGCAGTCAATCTGGCAGAAACCTGCATAGAGCATGGTGGTGTAGCGATTAACCATTTTAAAGTTGTTGAGCTAATGCATAATGCTCAAGGCAAAATATGTGGTGTAAAAGCTATTGATAATGAAACTGGCAATCTTTACGAACTACGAGCTAAATCAGTTATTAATGCTGCAGGAATATTTGTGGATGAAGTGATGAAACTGGATGAGGTGGGGCATAAACCAATGGTTAAACCAAGTCAGGGTACTCATCTTGTGTTGGATATGAAATTTCTTCAAAGCGACGATGCCTTGATGGTGCCTAAGACAAGTGATGGTAGGGTGTTGTTTGCTGTTCCTTGGCATAATAGGGTGGTGGTAGGAACTACCGATGTGCTGCGTGACCATCCAGAGAGTGAGCCTCATGCTTTGGAAGAAGAAATTGACTTTATTCTAAAAACGGCAGGGCTATATATGGTTCCTGCACCTACTCGTAAGGATATCGTGGGTGTATATGCAGGTCAAAGGCCTTTGGCTGCGCCTAAAAAGGAAGGGAAAAGTGCCAAAGAAATATCACGCAGCCATAAAATTATTGTTTCAGATAATGGATTGATTACTATTACAGGTGGTAAATGGACAAGTTATAGATTGATGGCGGAGGATACCATTGACAGAGCGATTGCTTTAAAACTTGTTGAGAATCGCAAGTGCATAACTAAGACATTGAAGATTCATGGTTGGCGACCTAATCCCGATCTTGCCAGTCATTATTATATATATGGTAGTGATGAACCAGCTCTTCATCAACTGGAGCAAGAGAATTCTAAGTATCAAGAAAAAATATCATCGCATTTTGACTATACTTACGGTGAGGTAGCTTGGGCGGTAAGATATGAGATGGCCCGTACTTTGGATGATGTGTTAGCTCGTAGAGTCCGCCTGTTGTATATTGATGCAAAAGAAGCGTTGAGAGTTGCACCTGCTGTAGCCCAGTTTATGGCGTCAGAGTTGAATAAGCCCAACTCATGGGTTGAAGAGCAAGTCGCTACATTTACGGCTATTGCCAAGAATTATATTGTTGAAGCATAAATAGGCTCTTTACAAAAGAGCTTATATTCATTATTAATAATTATAAACAGATGAAAGAAAAAGTTTTACAGTCAAGAAAGATTGTGCGTTTCCGCCAATTCCAGAATGACTCGTATTCGGCTTTCCGCAGTCTGAAAGTAGAAGTGACCATCGGTGTGTTGTCTGTGGCAATGCTTACATTCGCAACACCTGACTCGGCAACAGCACAGGTTGTTACTTCTCCCCAGAGCCAGGAAAAACTTTACGAGTTAGAGGAAGTGGAAGTGACAAGCAGTCGTGCGCCACTGACGTTAGGTCAGTCAGCGCGAATGGTAACTGTGCTGGATCGTGAGGCAATAGCTGCCGCCCCTGCGCAAAGTGTTAACGACTTACTAAAAATCGCTGCAGGCGTGGATGTCCGCCAGCGAGGCCCTATTGGAGCTCAGACCGACATCAGTGTTCGTGGAGGTACCAACGAACAAATTACCATCCTTCTCAACGGCATAAACATTAACGACCCTCAGACTGGTCACAATGCAGCCGATTTCCCAGTTGATATTTCTGAAATTGAACGTATCGAGGTTCTCGAAGGACCTGCAGGGCGCGTGTATGGCACCTCTTCTTTGGTTGGTGCCATCAATATAGTAACCCGAAAAGCAGATAAAACCAGTGCTGATGTGCATTTAGAGGCTGGATCTTTTGGATATGTCTCTGGTGGTGGAAGGGTTAATCTCCTACGTGGCAAATTGAACAACCAGCTATCAGCTTCTTATACGCGAAGTGATGGCTATAGCCGAACTCAGTCTGGATCCCTCAATAGCGATTTCAAGACGCTGAAAATGTTTTATCAAGGACAGTATGACACAGATGATTTGTCTCTGTCATGGCATGCAGGACTTAGCAATAAGAATTTTGGTTCAAATACTTTCTACAGTGCCAAGTTCGATGACCAGTTTGAACATACTTTCAAACTTTTTACAGCTATTCAGGCAGAAACGAAAGGTTTGTTCCACTTTAAACCCACCATTTATTGGAACCGCAGCCACGACAGGTTTGAACTCTTCCGTGGTAGTGAAGATAAAGTACCTTTTAACTATCATCGGACTGATGTATTTGGTATTAACCTGAATAGTTATATCGATTGGTCGTTGGGTAAGACTGCTTTCGGTGCTGAGTTTCGCAACGAAGACCTTGTAAGTGGTAACTTAGGAGAACCTCTTAACCGACCTTTGTCTATTCATGGCACTGATAGGCAATATACGTTGGGCTTGAACCGAAGCAATTTGAGTTTCCATTTGGAACATAATATATTGTTGAGAAATTTCACTCTAAGTGCTGGGGTTATTGCCGTGAAGAACACTTGGAATGAGATGCCTTTCAGACTTTATCCAGGGGTGGATGCTAGCTGGAAGTTTGCGCGACACTTTAAAGCTTATGTTTCGTTTAATACATCTTTGCGTATGCCGTCATTTACAGAGCTCTACTACTCTGTAGGTGGGCACAAAGCGGATAAATACCTGAAGCCAGAAGAAATGCAAGCTTATGAGGTAGGACTTAAGTACTTGTCTGGTGGTATACGAGGAAGTGTAAGTGTCTATCATCATCATGGCAAGAATATGATTGATTGGATACGTGATACGCGCATGGGTGATGAGGCTGTGTGGGAGTCTGTAAACCATACCAAAGTAAACTCCATTGGGGTGGAGGCAAGTCTCTATTTCGACTTCCTTACTATGTTACCCGAACAACGTTTCTTGCGCAATATAAACTTAGCATATAGTTATATTGACCAGGATAAAGATTTGGAGAGTTATATGCAGTCGCAGTATGCATTGGAGTACCTCAAGCATAAGTTCACGGCGCAAGCTGATTTCAACCTATACTCCCATCTGTTTTTGAATCTATCTTATCGTCTTCAGGAGCGTAAAGGTAACTACCAATTGCTCAGTGGTGAGGTGAAGCCATACGGGGCTTATTCTTTACTTGATGCACGTCTCTCATGGAATGCAGATAAGTATAAGCTATACGTTGAGGCAAACAACCTTTTTGATAAGACGTATTATGATTATGGCAATGTGCCACAACCCGGGAGATGGATAATGGCAGGAGCAAGCTATTCATTCTAAGCTTGTCGTATATTTAGACTTTTTTGCATAAAAATCTACTTGCATTTCATTAATTTAAGGATTATCCTTATATTTGTAAGATGAATTGTAGAAGATATTGCATGAAGAAACTATATTTGACAGGCTTGTTAGTATTGCTTAGCCTTGTGGCAATGGCACAAGGGGGAACAGATGTTTATCTGTCCCCCTTCGATTTCCCAATGGTCTTCTCTGGTAACTATGGTGAAATCCGTGCTAACCATTTTCATGGAGGACTTGATATAAAGACACAAGGTACAACTGGTAAGCCTATCAGGGCACAGGCAAACGGTTATATTTCCCGTATCCGTGTTAACACAGGATCTGGCTATGTATTGAATGTAACCTATGACAATGGCTATTATTTGATATATCGTCATCTAAGTAAGTTTACTCCTGCAATAGATGAACGAGTGAAGCAAATTCAATATGAACAGGAGCAGTGGGAGGTAGATATTATTCCTGAAACTAGCGAGTATCTTGTAAAGGCAGGAGATATTATTGCTTATAGTGGCAATACAGGTTATTCTTTCGGCCCTCATCTTCATTTGGATGCAGTTGAGGTGAAAACTGATGAGTTTGTTGATCCTCTTCCTTTTTTCCGTCAAGTAGTGAAAGACCATATAGCACCAGAGGTTGAGGGCTTCATGGTGTCCCCTGTGCGAGGCAAGGGAGTTGTTGACGGGCAGACTAAGATCAAAACATATGCTATTAATGCTAAAACTCCACTGAAACCTATCACAGCTTGGGGAATTATTGGTGTTGGCCTCAAAGCCTATGATCACATGGAAACAGTCAGCAACCGTTATGGTGTCAAGTTTTTGGTTTTGGAGGTTGATGGAGAGGAAGTCTTCCGTAGTGAGGTGTCACGATTTGCAGAGAGTGAGCATCGTTATATAAATTCATGGACTGCAGGTCAATACATGAAATCTTTTATTGAGCCGGGCAACAAATTACGTATGCTAAAGGCAAGTAATGGAAATCGAGGTTTACTAACCATCGATGAAGAAAGGCCATATCATTTAGTTTATACTTTGTCTGACGGACTTGGTAATACATCAAAGGCAGAGTTCACTATTATAGGAAAGCAACAGGATATTTCAGAGGCGAATGATGAAAACCAAATTATATTCCATTGGGATGAAGTAAATATACTTCAGCAACCAGGCATTGATATGGTGGTGCCACGAGGAAGATTGTATGACGATCTTTATTTAGATTATAAAGTTTCCAAAAACAGCCAAGACGTAGCGTTTACCTATCAACTGAGTGAGCAAACTATAGCATTGCATGATTATGCCGATATTAGTTTAGGTCTTACACAGGTGCCTGTTGAAGATATGGGTAAGTATTATGTGGCAGGTATTGACAGTAAAGGGAAGCGATATAGCTTAGGTGGAAAGTATGAAGACGGGTATATGAAGGCAAAGGTACGGGAGATAGGAACTTTTACCATCGGTGTTGATACTATCCCGCCAGTAGTGAAACCCTTGAATCCTCAACAGTGGGGCAGAAATGGTGTTGTAACCCTTCAGGTCAAAGATGAACATACAGATATCAGCAGTTATCGTGGTACGATAGATGGACAATATGCTTTATTCGGTAAATATAATTCTGTGAACAACCATATAGTTTGTTATCTTGATCCAGATCATGTGCAGAAAGGTAGGAAACATGAACTGGTATTCACAGCAACAGATGATTGTGGCAATGAGGTAACTGAAATATATAATTTTACATGGTAAGTTGCTATAATAAGGATAATACATTGAAGATTATAAAATATGAAGAAATTATTACTTTCCCTATTTGCTATTGTGGTAGCAAATGTTAACGCTTTTGCGTGCACCAATTTGATTGTGGGCAAGAATGCTTCTGCCGATGGATCTGTTATGATTTCATATTCAGCAGACTCATATGGTATGTTTGGATATTTATATCATTCTCCTGCTGGAACACATGAGAAAGGAGAGATGATTGATATCTATGATTGGGATGATGGTACATATCATGGACAGATTGCCCAAGTAGCGCAAACTTACAATGTAGTTGGTAATATTAATGAATTTCAAGTATCTATAGGTGAAACAACTTTTGGAGGCCGTGAAGAGCTGGTAGATAAAAATGGTATCATTGATTATGGTTCACTTATTTATATAGCATTACAACGCTCACGTACAGCTCGTGAGGCAATACGTGTCATGACTGACTTGGTACAGCAATATGGTTATGCTAGCAGTGGTGAATCGTTCTCTATTGCCGATCCTAACGAGGCATGGATTATGGAGATGATCGGAAAGGGTACAGGAAATCGTGGAGCTGTATGGGTAGCTGTGAGGATACCAGATGATTGCATTGCTGCTCATGCAAATCAGAGCCGCATCCATAAGTTTAATATGGATGACAAGGAGAATGTGATGTACGCATCTGATGTTATCTCGTTTGCACGCGAGAAAGGCTATTTTAGTGGTGTGAATAAGGATTTTGATTTCGCAGCAACTTATAATCCTTTAGATTTTGGAGGTTTACGCTATTGTGAAGCACGTGTGTGGAGCTTTTATAACCGTTATACAGATCGTGGTGAAGAGTTCCTGCCATATATTTTAGGTACATCCTCCGACCCTATGCCATTGTATGTTAAACCCAACAAGAAACTTACCTTGCAGGATGTGCAGAATATGATGCGCGACCACTATGAAGGTACAGCTTTGGATATCACACATGATGTTGGTGCTGGTGCATATCATACACCTTATCGTCTGTCTCCTCTGTCATTTGAGGTGGATGGGAAGCAATACTTTAACGAGCGTCCTATTTCTACACAACAATCAGCATGGGTTTTTGTATCTCAGTTGCGTTCCAATATGGTTGACCCTATAGGTGGTGTGTTCTGGTTTGGTTGCGACGATGCCAATATGACTGTCTTTACTCCTGTTTATTGCTGCACGGACGTAGTGCCTGCATGTTATAAAGATGGCATTGATGGTGCTAACGATGTTACTTTTTCATTTAACTCAGCCTTTTGGGTGATGAACTGGGTCGCTAATATGGTGTATCCTCGATATGACCTTATGATAGAGGACGTGAAAGCAATACAAAGTGACTTGGAGACCACATTCTTCCAGGCACAGGATGCCATTGAGGCTACGGCATTGGCTCTTTATCAGCAGGATCCCCATAAAGCGAAGGCTTATCTTACCAATTATAGCAATATGATGGCTATGAATACAATCGATGTGTGGAAGAAGTTGGGAGAGTACCTTGTAGTTAAATATAATGATGGTGTAGTTAAGCAAATGCCTACTACTAATTATATAGGAAAGAATACTAAGCAGATTGACCGCAAATTAGTGCGACCAGGATTTCCTGATGACTTGAAGAAAGAAATTGCACGTCAGACAGGAGATCGTTATGTTATGCCAAAATAATTATTAAAATATAAATGTATCATGGAAAACCAGAAATTAATCAAGCAGGTTACTGAGAGGGCCCAGCAGTGGCTTACCCCGGCGTATGATGCCGAAACTCAGGCTGAAGTGAAACGAATGCTGGATAACCCTGACAAAACAGAGTTGATAGAGTGTTTCTATCGTGATTTAGAATTTGGTACGGGTGGTCTACGTGGCATTATGGGCGCTGGTACTAACCGTATGAATATCTATGTTGTGGGAGCAGCTACTCAGGGGTTTGCCAACTACCTGAAGAAAAACTTCAAGAATAGAGAGCAAATTTCTGTAGCCATTGGCTATGACTGCCGTAACAATAGCGACCTATTTGCGAAGAAGTCTGCAGATATCTTCTCTGCCAACGGCATCAAGGTATATCTCTTCGACGATATGCGTCCTACACCAGAGATGAGCTTTGCCATCCGTTACTTGGGATGTCAGGCTGGTATTAATATCACTGCTTCCCACAACCCTCGTGAATATAATGGCTATAAGGCTTATTGGGAAGATGGTGCCCAGGTGCTGGCTCCTCACGATAAGGGAATCATTGACGAAGTAGGCAAGGTTAAGGTGGAGGATATCAAGTTTGAAGGCAATCCTGAATTGATAGAGATTATAGGTGCTGAAATAGATAAAATCTATTGGGATCAGGTGCATACTATCTGCATTGACCCTGATGTCATTAAGCGTCAGAAAGACTTAAGCATCGTTTATACTCCATTGCATGGTACAGGTATGAACGGCATTCCTCAGTCTCTTAAGTTGTGGGGATTCGAGAATGTTCATTGCGTACCAGAACAGATGGTTAAGAGTGGAGATTTCCCAACAGTAGTTAGTCCAAACCCTGAGAATGCTGAGGCTTTGACTTTGGCTATCAAGTTGGCCAAGGAAATTGATGCCGATATAGTGATGGCAAGCGACCCTGATGCAGATCGTGTAGGTATGGCTTGCAAAAACGACAAGGGCGAATGGGTGCTTATTAATGGTAATCAAACATGCCTGCTCTTCCTCTATTACATCATTACTAATCGTAAGAAGTTAGGTAAGATGGTAGGCAACGAGTTCGTGGTGAAGACCATCGTAACCACCGAGGTAATCCGTCAGATAGCTGAGAAGAATAATATTGAGATGCGTGACTGCTATACAGGCTTTAAGTGGATTGCCCGTGAGATTCGCCTATCAGAGGGAGTAAAGCAGTATATCGGTGGTGGTGAGGAAAGCTATGGCTTCTTGGCAGAAGATTTTGTGCGTGACAAGGATGCTGTTTCTGCATGCTCATTGTTGGCTGAAATCTGCGCATGGGCAAAAGACCAGGGTAAGACACTATATGAAGTGCTAATGGATATCTACCTTGAATATGGATTCTCCAAGGAATATACCGTTAATGTAGTAAAACCAGGCAAGAGCGGTGCTGAAGAAATTCAGCAGATGATGGTCAACCTACGTGAAAATAGTCCGAAGGAATTGGCAGGCTCTAAGGTAACAATTGTAAAAGACTATAAGACTTTGAAGCAGACCGATGCAGATGGTAATGTGACCGATATGGACATGCCTGACACATCCAATGTACTGCAGTTCTATACAGAGGATAATACTAAAGTAAGCGTTCGTCCTTCAGGAACAGAACCTAAGATTAAATTCTACATAGAGGTAAAGGGCATTCTTAAGAGTGCTGCCGATTATGTAGAGGCTGATGCTTTGGCTGCTAAGAAAATTGAGGCTGTCCGAGCATCATTGGGTATCTAAAAAGAAATTATCCCCGCCAAACGGCGGGGATAATTATTTTAGTTTTTGATACGCTAGCCTCTCATCTCCATTCAATAGGTAGATGATACCGCAATACTGGAAACCATGCTTTAGCAAGTTATGCTGCATGATGTGGTTGTCATGGTGTGTATCTATTCTGATATTGTCTGTTATCTGAAAGCAATAATCCATGACTGCAGCAAAAACTCCGTGGCTATTTGGTGTACTTGCCATGCGATGTATCACGAAATAAGGTTTCACGTTGTCTATCCAAGCACCATCAACAATCTTATGGTATGTGATGTCTGGACCGGGAATGAAAGCAAATGTACCGATGGCGTTCCCATTCTCTATGCACAAGTAGCTGCTCCCGTTTTCAATGTCTCTTTTTATCAGGTCGGCAGACGGACTGTCTCCACTCCACTGATGCATATTCCCATCACTCCTCATAATTTGTCTTCCGTCCTCAATCAAATCGAGAATGGTGGCTAGGTCATCAGGTGTTGAATGCCGTATCTGCATGCGTTAGTAAAGCCTAAAGCCAATAATCTTGCGCACCTCGTTCAGCGTTTCTGAAGCACTCTGACGGGCATGATCGGCACCCTCCTTGGCAATCTTGTCAAGTAAAGTTGTGTTGGCACTGTATTCCTCAATCTTCTCACGGATAGGAGCTACAATGTTTACTAAGTCCTCGGCAATCTGCTTTTTTAAGTCACCGTAACGCAAGGTGCAGTCGTTCCATTTCTCATCGAAATACTGATAGGTATCAGGTGTTGAAGCAATCTTTAAGAAGGTAAACAGGTTCTCAATTACCTCAGGCCGTTTGCTGTTAGGTTCCTGTGGCCCATTGTCAGTCACCGCTTTCATCACTTTCTTGCGGATGGTCTTATCGTCATCGCGCAGGTAGATGCAGTTTCCCTCACTTTTGCCCATCTTGCCGCTGCCATCTAACCCTGGTACCTTCAGTGCTGTGGCGTTGAAGTAGAAGTTCTGTGGTTCGGGAAAGAATTCAATACCATATATATTATTAAAGCGGCGGGCACATTTGCGCATCATCTCCATGTTCTGCTCCTGATCCTTACCTACGGGTACCTTATGTGCCCTGTGTTGCAACACGTCAGCTGCCATTAGAGTAGGATAGGTCAGCAGTCCTGCATTTACATTATCTGGTTGCTTGCGAGCTTTTTCCTTGAAAGTCGTCACACGTTCCAACTCACCCAAATAAGTGTTCATATTCAGATACAGATACAACTCTAATGTCTCTTTGACATCACTTTGTACATATATGGGCGCTTTCTGAGGATCGATACCACATGCCAGATACTCTGCCAAAATGGTACGTGCGCTGTTTTGTATATTCTCTGGTTTGGGATGTGTGGTCAGTGAATGCCAGTCGGCAATGAAGAACATACATTGATATTGGCCCTGCATAGCCACAAAACTCTTCACTGCTCCGAAATAGTTGCCCAGATGCAGATTACCTGTAGGACGTATTCCGCTTACTACTTTTTCCATTTCTCAATTGATGTTTTAATAAATTGTGTGCAAAGATAGTGATTTATTTGTTAACTTTGCCAACGATTTGTTATGAAAGTAAACAATACTATTAATATGAAGAAGAATTTAGAGACTATCTGTGTTCAAGGTGGCTGGAAACCCAAGAATGGCGAACCACGTGTATTACCTATCTATCAGAGTACTACATTTAAGTATAGTAGCACAGAAGAAATGGCTGATTTGTTCGACCTCAAGGCTGACGGTTATTTCTATACTCGTTTGGCTAATCCCACTAACGATGCAGTGGCAGCTAAGATTAATGAGTTGGAAGGTGGCGTAGGTTGTGTGCTTACCTCTTCAGGTCAAGCAGCCAATTTCTATGCTATATTCAATATCTGTCAAGCCGGCGACCATTTTATTACTTCTAACACCATATATGGCGGAACGTTCAACCTTTTTGGTGTGACACTGAAGAAATTGGGCATTGAGTGTACTTTTATTGACCCAGACTGGAGTGATGAGCAGATTGAGGCGGCTTTCCGTCCCAATACTAAGTGCTTCTTTGGTGAGACCATTTCCAATCCGGGTGGTAATGTGTTCGATATAGAGCGCTTTGCCAAGATGGCTCACAAGCATGGTGTGCCACTGATTGTGGATAATACATTTGCTACGCCTATTAACTGTCGCCCGTTCGAGTGGGGTTGTGATATTGTGACGCATAGTACTACCAAGTACATGGACGGCCATGCGACCCAGGTGGGTGGTGCCGTAGTGGATAGTGGCAACTTTGACTGGGAGGCATATGCTGACAAATTCCCAGGTCTCACTACTCCAGATGAGAGCTATCATGGACTTACATATACCAAGGCATTTGGCAAGAAGGCTTATGTTACTAAGCTGGTTTCCCAACTGATGCGCGACTTGGGATCTATTCCTGCGCCACAAAACTGTTTCTTGCTTAACTTAGGTTTGGAAACATTGCACTTGCGCATGCCCCGTCATTGCGAAAATGCGCTGAAAGTTGCTGAGTGGCTGCAAGCTAATCCAAAGGTGGCATGGGTGAACTATTGTGGTTTGAAAGGCAACAAATACTATGACTTGGCTCAGAAATATCTTCCTAATGGGTCATGCGGAGTAATTGCATTCGGCTTGAAAGGCACGCGTGAAGATGCTGTGCGTTTTATGGATGCTCTTGATTTTGTGGCTATCGTAACACATGTGGCTGATGCCCGCACCTGTGTATTGCATCCTGCCAGTCATACCCATCGTCAACTCAGCGACGAACAACTTCGTGAAGCAGGCGTGGCCCCTGACCTTATCCGTCTTTCTGTTGGCATTGAGAACGTTAATGATATCATAGCCGATTTGCAGCAAGCGATGCAGAGAATTTGATTTAATCTCATATTTATCTAAGGGGACGCCGTAAAAGCGCCCCCTTTTTATTCTAGTGAACTTCTATCCCTATGGTTAACGTTTGCTATCCCTATGGCTAATGCTTGCTATCCCTATGGTTAATGCCTGCTATCCCTATGGTTAATGCTTGCTATCCCTATGGCTAACGCTTGCTATCACTATGGCTAATGCTTGCTACTATTGTCCGCAGTATCTACTATGGGGCGTCGCGATATCTGTTATACCCCTATAGGAGATACTGCGATGACTCATGACAAGCATTGCGGCGGGTAATAGTAAAGCCTCGGTCAGGTGACGCGAGGCATTACTATAAATCATGACGTAGATTAGTTGGTTTTATATCTTTATTCCCCTATAGCTTGTTTGTATGCTAAGAGCTTGTTATGGTAGTTGGTGTATGCATCTGTGCGCTTGTCGAGTGCTTGTTGATAAAGTAACTGGGCCTCCAACAAATCACTCATGGTAATGGTGCCAGCATTGTAGTAATCGCGATTCAAACGCAAGTTCTCTGAGGCCTGTTCGATGCTACGCTTGACAATAATAAGTTGATTGTAAGCCTCTTGTACATTGTTCCACGCACTCTGCATGTTGATCTTCAGTAGTTCGGAATTGTCTGCCAACTGATCTATGGCTTTCTGGCGTTCTATCTTTTTACGCTTGATGGCATGAGATCCGCCCCACCAGTCAGAGATGGGGATGCTTACTGTAGCCATGAGCATACCGAATGAGCGGCCAGACTCCAGCATGTTGTGATAGACGAGGCCACCACCTACTGCTACTGTTGGCAGATAACTTCCTATTGCCATTTTGTGCTGCAGTTTGGTGGCTTCAACTTGTTTGCCTAAAAGCTGATATTCTGCCGTGTTGAGCAATGCCAGCTGGTGGTCTTGCTTCTCCATCATAGGAGACTGCACTTCGGGGTCATAGCTCAGTAAATAGTCCGTAGATTGCAAACCGCAATATTGTGCCAATAGCATACGCAAGAGGGAGATGCTGTTGTTCAGTGTGAGCTCCTGGCTCTCCACATCATTCTGACGCAGTTCTACCTGTAAGAGATCGTTGCGCATTGCTACACCTGCTTTTACAGCTACTGACACATCTTTATGGATATCGTTCAGTAAGGCTTTTACGGCAGCAATAGTCTTAAGTTTCTCTTCTAGTGATACTATCTGCCAGTAATACTGCTCGGCGGTTTTCTCTACCTCGTTTTCGGATAGCTGAAGCTGTAATCGACTCACTTCTTCACCCACCTTTGCAAGCTTGTTTCCGTTGATAATCTGTCCTCCAGCAAAAACGGGCTGCATGGCTACTAAACTTCCCATTACTCCTTTCTTCATCAT
Organism: uncultured Bacteroidales bacterium; assembly: GCA_902775375.1. Lineage (GTDB taxonomy): Bacteria > Bacteroidota > Bacteroidia > Bacteroidales > Bacteroidaceae > Bacteroides. The sequence continues at coordinate 84,601 of CACYLU010000004.1, forward strand.
TTCCATGCTTATGGGCTGTCCTAATGATGCCAATGCTTCTACTGGTATAATACCTGAATGGGCTATAGCAGCTGCTATCTCGGGGGTGATATAGTCAGATAAATTGATTTCCATCTTTGCCATGCCTTTATTTGCGGTGAAGCCGAAGCCAGTGGCACTGATTGTGGGAAAATACTTGGTAAAGGCTTCCTTGCGTTGTTGCTCTGCTGCATCCACACTGCGTTGTGCATTGCGCAGGGTGATGTTGTTATGACGGGCCGAGTCCAAGATTTGTTCCAATGTATAGGTTGACTGAGCAATAGACAATTGAGAATTGAAGATTGAACATGCAATACCTATTGTATATAAAAATCTTTTCATGTTATTATGTTATTATTTAAGCGAAACTTTCCAATATACTACAGGAAGCATGGTAACTACCATGATCAAAGAACCGATTCCACCTGCAAAAATGGTGACACCCACTGCCATCCAGAACGACGACTGAGCAATGATCATCGGCACTACACCGACAGCAGTAGTGGCTGTAGTAAGGAAGATAGGTACCATGCGGCGACTACCAGCATCACGTGCAGCTTGTTTCACAGCCTCATTGTATTGCTTATAATAGGCACGCTTCTCCTCTTTAGAAACTCCAACTGGCAAAGGATGTTCAGCTACGAACTTTTTGACTAAGTCGATGGCGTGCTCGAAAATTAATATCTCATTTCGCATGATCATACCCATCAAGGTGATAAGTCCGAAGATGGAGGTAAGCCCTAAAGAGCGATCCATCAACCCCAGGCCGATAAGGGCACCTGGAGTCATAAGTGCTAAAGCGGCCATGCAGACAGTAGTGATTCCGTACTTCTTAAAGTTGAACAGCAAGAAGAAGAATACAATGATCATGGCTATGACTGTACCCCAGAAGATCTGAGGCAGTGCCTCATTGCCATATTCAATTTCTCCGCCTACCTCAGTGCGTACACCTTGTGGTATCTCAATATCTTCCTGCATAATGCGGGCAATCTCTTGTTCGATAGGTGAAGTAAATACTCCTTGTGCAAAGTGTCCTGTAACAGTGATGCAACGCTCTCCGCCACGATGCACGATGCTACTCTCGCTCCACTTGGGTGCAACCTTAGCTATCTGACGAAGGGGGATAGTAGTGTTGGTCTGGTTTACTCCTGCTGATATCATAGACATAGGGGATGCAATACCCAAGTTGGCAATATCAGAGTAGGTCATATCAGCATCGTCTTTCACCACAATGGGAACTTCGTAATCACCCTCCCAGATTTGACCTACGCGGAGGTCAGATGAGGTGGCACTGAGTGCCAATTGGGCAGTAGTACGGGTGATACCAAGCTGTGCAGAAGTTACAGGGTCGAGCTGTACACTGATGATGGGGTGGGGTTGGAAGAAGTCGGTATGTACCCATTCCACTTCCGGCATTTGGCGCATGTGCTCCATTAACCTTTCTGCCACCACATGCAGTGAGTCGATATTGTTGCCATAAAAGCGGTATTCCAATTCGGTGGGTTGCATATAGTCCAACCTTTTGAATTTAACGTATGCGTCAGGGAACGCTTCACTAAGTTGAGGTTGGTATTCAGCCAGTAAATCCAATGTTATCAGATCGCCTTTAGTGTTGACAATGAACTGTGCAAAATTGTTGCCAGCCATCTGCGGCGCATAGGCATCCATGAAGCGAGGTGATGAACAACCAATGAAACTTGTAATACCAGTTATTCGTTCGTCTCGTTCTAAGACGTGACGCACAGAATCTGCAATAGCTTCGGTCTCGGCCAGTCCTTTACCGTCAGGTAGGAAAATCTCAACGGCAAACTGGTCGCGGTCAGCGTAAGGGAAAAGACGTATCTTCAAAGTTGGTGCGATAAGCGTTGATAGCAGAATGATAGCGATGCCGCCAAATATAGTGATCCAAGGACAACGGAATGTGAAGTCAAGCACGCGTTCATACGTTCGCTGCACCCATTTGGTGATGGCGTTGCCATCTGTGCTCACTTTTCCAGGCTTGATGATGCGTGTCTCCAAGAAAGGGATGATGGTTACTGCCAATATAAGTGATACCATCAAGTTGATAGTGATGGTAATGGGGAAATCCTCAAGTGCATCATGGAATGAGCCTGTCATTGTTATCAAGTAAGGATAGAAGATGGCACAGATGCAGATTGTAGCCAGCAGCATAGGCATGAAATACTGGCGAGCCGATTCTATGGCAGCATCCATGGGCTTAAAGCCCTTGCCAAGATACTCCAGATAACCGTCAATGACCACAATGGAGTTATCTACAATCATTCCCAGAACCACAATCAATGCTGCCAGCGTGATAATGTTCAGTTCAATTCCCATCAGATACATTATGGCAACTGATACGAAGGTGCTAAGTGGAATGGTAGTAGCAGCCACGATTGCCGAGCGAAGAGGGAACAGTACCATCATTACAAGGATGATGATAGCCATAGAGATAAGCAGGTCGCGCAGGAAATTGCTTACACTCAAGGCCACCACTTTGGGCTTGTCGGCTATTCGGGTGACATTCACATCGTTGGGCAATTCGTTCTGGCGGAAGTCATTCAGTACTTGATCCACCTCACGTCCATATTCCACTACATTGTTGCCAGGAGTCATCTCCATAGAGAGCAGCACGCAGGGGTGTCCATCTTGCTCAATGCGGCTGGCATGTGTGTCGTATTCACGCACCACTCGTGCTACATCTCTCACTCTAACCACCTTGTCGGTAATAGGGTCGGAAAAGATAATTTGGTTGGCAATCTCCGTCTCTGAGTTCTCCATGGCCTCCACATGAATGGGTATCTCTTGATCATCATCACTAATATTTCCACTCATGGTGGTTACACCTTGGGCTTGCAGACGGCTGAATAACATTTGCTGACCAATTCCGTAGGCTTGCAGCCTCTGACGGTCAACATACAGGCTGATCTGCTCTTTCTGTTCACCAAACATCTTTACATTGGCTACTGATGGAATTCGACGTAGACGGTCGCCTAAGTCATCACTGTATTGTTTCAGCTCGCGATAACTGCGCTGGGAGCTTTCGATAGCAATTAATAAAGCTGAAGTATTGCCGAAGTCGTCATTTACTACGATAGCCAATACGCCTGTAGGTAGCTGTGATTTGAAATAATTAAGTCCATGCTTTATCTTTGACCATACCTCATCTTTGTTATCCACATCATCGTTCAGCTTCACCATTACAATGCACATACCATTCTGTGATGTTGTGGTGGTCTTAATTCGGTTTACTTCGCCATAGGTGAACAGGTATCGCTCAAGTGGACGCGCCACCTGTTCCTCAACTTCCTCGCTAGTAGCACCAGGATAAACAGCTACTACAACGCCTTGGCGAATGGTGGAATGTGGAAATTCGTCTTTCGGCATGACATACATACCATAGATACCCATCACAAAAAGGATCCCTATGATGAGTAAGGATATAGAGTAATGCTCCAATGGCCAACGAAGCCAATTCATTTTATTATTCATGTTATTTAATGCTAATTTCTTTCTCAATAAACAACGATGTTCCCTTCGCTAAGCTTCTGATATCCTTCAGTGATGACACGCTGTCCTACATTGAGGCCAGAAGCGATGATAACACGGTTGCCTGAGGTGTTACCTATGGTTACGTTTGTACGGTGGGCAGCATTCTCGTTGTCAATAGTCCAGACAAAGAGGTCACCGCCTGCATTTTTCTGCACACAGGTTACGGGCAGGGTGATAATACTCTCTACAGCGGCATCATTATCGCCTCCTTCGCCAAAAGTGACATTTGCAACCATTCCGGGTAACAACTTACGATCGGGATTGGGTACTTGGATGCGTACATCATAGGTGTGTGTCAAGGCATCTGCTTGTACGCCTTTTTCAATCAATCCTCCCTTCACCTGCTTGTCGGCAGCTTCAACTTCAATAATCGATGGTGTGTTGCTGTTTATCTTCTTGATTTCAGCTTCTGGTACAGAAATTTTTACTTTTACACTGCTAATATCAAGGATTGTAACCACAGCCATGGATGGCATGGCGGTCTCACCGACATTGACGTTCTTTTTCCCGATAATACCGCTTACGGGAGCAACGAGTTGGCAGTCGGCTAAGTTCTTCTTGGCTATAGCCAATTGTGATTCTGCTTGCTGTACCTTGGTCTGAATTTCAACCCATTTAACTTCAGGAAGAGAGCCATTATCGTGTAGCATCCCATAACGCTGTAGAGCGTCATTCGCCTGTGTCATTCCTGATTCAGCTATAGCAAGCATGTTGCGTGCTGATGTGTCATCCATGTCGGCAATAAGTTGTCCGCGACTAACGACTTGTCCTTCGTTTACCAGCATACGCCGTACTACACCCATGCTGGTAAAGCTAACGGCCGTTCCTTCTCGCTCTTCAACAATGCCTACATAGGATTGACTTGTACCATTGCTTGTTGATTGTAATACTTCTGTCTTTACACGTATAGGAGCTTTCTCCTGCTTGCCTTTGCCGTTAGAACAACTACCCATGACTAATCCGATGGTTAGTAGCCCAATAAATGTCACTGATTTCATATAAATTGCTTCTTTTTAATAATATCTATTAAACCGAGTGCAAAATTCGTTACTTTATCTGGATTATCAAAGTTCTATACAGGATAAATTTTGGTGGATTTTTCCTTTTTAATCATATCATCATAAGAAAGGAGGGCACGACTTCGACAGTCATGCCCTCCTTAACCATGTTTAGTCTGTTCATTACTAAGGACTAAGTATAGAAATTAGTAATGTCTGACTTATGAGATTACTTATGTCATAATTCCAATAAAAGTGTCTCGCGAGGTTGCATTTTTAGCTCTTTGCCTAATTGAATGGTTTTGCCTGTTAGTACATCCTTGCCTGAAGTATAACCTTGTATAATTTCTTTATAAATACTGAGGTCTGCAGTTGTTTCTTTATCGCTGCCATTTAGCATCACAAACACAATCTTGTCATTCAGTTGGCGAGCATAGGCATATACGCTATTCTCTACTATGAAATGCGTCATGCTACCTTGGCTGATTACCTCATTGCCTTTGCGCCAGTGCAGGATAGTCTTGTAGAAATTGAAGCACTCATTTTGGGCAACAGTTCTTCCTTCTGCAGTGAAGGCATTCTGCTTATCGCCCTTCCATCCACCAGGGAAGTCCTTACGTACATATCCGTCTGTGATATTTTTTACTCCATTCAGTAACACTTCTGTACCATAGTATAATTGAGGTATGCGAGGTACAGTAAGCAGCATGGTTACTGCCTGCTTCAGTGATGCGAAGTCTTGACCCTCTTCAAGGTAACGATCTGTGTCGTGGTTCTCGATGAATGTCAGTACTGACAAAGGGTTGGGGTAGAGGAAGTCGTAGACGAAGTTGTTATAAATACGGTCGAGACCACGTCCTTGTCCATCACTCTGCTCTTTCTTTGCGATGTTCACCTTATCGAAGAAACTGAAATCCATTACAGTGGTGAGGTTGCTATTAAGTGGCTTAGCCAGTTTGGAATCTTTCTGGAACCATGCAGTAAATGCTGGTTCGGTGACCCATGATTCACCTACCACATTGAAGTGTGGGTACTCCTTATTTATAATACTCATCCATTGACTCATTGCTTGATAGTCGGCATAAGGATAGGTATCCATGCGGATGCCATCAATATCAGCATATTCCACCCACCAGATGCTGGTCTGAAGCAGATAGGTCATCACATGTGGGTTGTTCTGGTTTAAATCGGGCATGGTACGTACAAACCATCCGTTAGCCATGCGGTCATAGTCATGCTTGGATGCATAGGGATCCACCACAGGGGTGAGCCGATAGTTGGTTTGTACATAATTGTCTTGATAGTCTGAGTGGTTGAACCAGTCACGTGAGGGCATATCTTTCAACCAAATATGTTCGCTTCCGCAATGGTTGAATATCATGTCCATTACTACCTTGAGACCTTTTTGATGGGCTTTAGCAATGAGTTGGCGGTATTCTTCATTAGTACCGAAACGTGGGTCCACCTTATAATAATCGGTGGTAGCGTAACCATGATAAGAACCTCCTCTCATGTTGTTCTCTAGTACGGGGGTAAACCAGAGGGCAGTAACTCCAAGTTCGGTAAAGTAGTCTAGATGCTGTTCTATACCTTTCATGTCACCCCCATGACGTCCACTTGGGTTTGAGCGATCTACTTTGTAGTCCGACATACCCTTTATGTTGTCAATGCTCTCATCTCCATTGGCAAAACGATCGGGCATTAGGAGATAGAGTACATCACTACTATCAAATCCTATATGTTCTTCTCCTTTTTTGGAACGTGCTTTCAACTCGTATTCTTGTTTAATTTGCTGCTTTTCCTTCGTGAAAGTGAGTTGAATCTTACCTGGTTTTGCATCCTTTATGTCAAGATATACAAGCAGGTAGTTGTGGCTTTCGAGGGTGACGGTATTAGTAATGATGACACCGGGGTAGTCAGTGCTCACCTGTGAGAAGCCGATATCTTGGCCATAAACCATAAGTTGCAGTTCGTGGTGCTGAAGTCCTGCATACCAGTAAGGTGGATCGATTTTGTTAATGGTTGCGGCATGGGAGGTGAAGCTGAGCATCAAGGCTCCCAACATTGAGAATAGTTTCTTCATGGTTTTATGATGTTTAGTATATACTACAAAGGTAAAAAGAAAAGCGGAGAAAGTATCAAACTTTCCCCGCTTTTTTATCAAGCGATTAAGATAGATTCTTAAATCAGGAAGCCCAGTAGTACACCAGCAGCTACTGCAGAACCAATCACACCAGCTACGTTAGGACCCATAGCCTGCATAAGCAAGTAGTTAGATGGGTCGTACTCCAGACCAACGTTCTGAGAAATGCGGGCTGCATCAGGCACAGCAGATACACCGGCATTACCAATCAACGGATTGATTTTATTGCCCTCTTTCAGGAACAGGTTGAAGAACTTCACAAACAGCACACCAGAAGCGGTAGCAATCACAAATGACAATGCACCCAGACCGAAGATAAGCAGTGAGTTAACGGTAATGAACTCTGAAGCCTGAGTTGAGCAACCTACGGTAAAGCCCAGCAGAATAGTCACGACGTCGATTAACTGGTTACGTGCAGTCTCAGCCAGACGACGGGTCACACCACTTTCCTTCAATAGGTTACCGAAGAACAGCATGCCCAGCAAAGGCAGACCTGAAGGTACAAGGAAAGCAGTCAGTAACAGACCTACGATAGGGAAGATTACCTTCTCATTCTTAGAAACGGCTCTTGGAGGTTTCATGCGGATCACGCGCTCCTTTTTAGTAGTGAGCAGTCGCATGATAGGTGGCTGAATCACTGGCACCAGTGCCATGTAAGAGTAAGCTGCCACAGCGATGGCACCCATCAAGTTAGGAGCCAACTTACTAGAAAGGAAGATAGCGGTAGGACCGTCAGCACCACCGATAATACCGATAGCACCTGCCTGTTGAGGATCGAAGCCCAGCAGCAGAGCCAGCATATAAGCGCCGAAGATACCGAACTGTGCAGCAGCACCGATCAGCACCAGACGAGGCTGGGAAATCAGGGCTGAGAAGTCAGTCATGGCACCGATGCCGAGGAAGATCAGTGGCGGATACCAGCCGTTTGTCACACCTCCGTATAGAATGTTGAATACGGAGTTAGATTCATAAATACCTACTTTCAGACCAGCGTCGAGGTTGAAAGGCACGTTACCTACCAGGATACCAAAACCAATTGGTACGAGCAGCATTGGCTCGAACTCCTTGGTCACAGCCAGGTAGATGAATACCAGACCTACGAGAATCATAATCCAGTTGCCCAGGGTTGCATTTGCATAACCCGTGTACTCCCAGAATGTCTGCAGGTTGGATCCTAAGAAACTAATAAATTCTCCCATACTCTTTTATTCAATAACTATAAGGTCAGTACCCTCAAGGATAGAATCACCCTTGCTTACATTAATTGCGGCAACCTTACCGTCCTTATCAGACAGAATGTTGTTCTCCATCTTCATGGCTTCCAGTACCATCAGTACCTGACCCTTGGTTACTTGGTCGCCTACATTCACCTTCACCTGCAGGATTACACCTGGCAGAGGTGACTTGATGCCGCTCTTACCACCGGCAGCTGGACGGCTAACCTTAGCTGGTTCTGGAGCTGCAGCTGCAGCAGGAGCTGCGGCAACTACTGGGCGGACAACTTTCTTAGGAGCAGCAGGAGCTTTCTCCATCTCTACAGTGTAGGGAGTTCCGTTCACCTCTACATGAGCGATGTTCTCTTCAATGTCGCCAATGGTAACATTGTATTTATTACCATTGATTGTATATTTATATTCTTTCATTGTTTATATCACTACTTTTTAAATATGGTGTAATTATTTCCTAATAGGCATCTGGCGCATTGCGAACGCCTTGTTGCTCCAAGCTGATTCCTCAACCTTCTGGTCGGTCTGGATGGTCAGAACCATGTCTTCAATATCATGAACATCGTTCTGCATATCATGCAGAGCCATACCAATGGCAGCAAACACCTCACCTGGAGTCTCATTAACCTTACCGTCAGTCTTGACTACAGCCTTTGTGTCTTCACCCTTAGCAGCCTTAGCTTTCTGCTCGTTCTTATTTGCCATGTTCATAGAAGCCTTACCTACAGCGGTAAATGCGAAGTACAACAGAATCAAGCAGGTGAATACAACAGCCATAGCGGTGATGGCCATACCCACACCTACAGGGTCTTTCTCAGCGAAAGTTTCCATTTTGGCATTCACATCCATTACGCGGTTGCTGGCGTTAGGAGTAACGTAAGTGTTAGGATTACCGTCTGAACTATCTTTAACCTCCCAGTTTTCCATGCCACGTTCGGTAGCAAGCTGGTCGATACGGCCTAGACTCTGGTTAGCCTTCAGCTTGAAAGCTGGTATAGTCACCTCGTCAATCAAATCCTTGTTAGAATTAAAAAGACGGATGGTAGTAGTCTTGGTTGGATCCAAGGTAAAGTTGGTATGCAGGGTACCGCGGTTTGGCTGTCCGTCTGCCCAGAACACGATGTGCTGGCGGGCAGCAACAGATGTGATTTGGTCACCCTTAGGGATAGTGTAGCGCACAGGTGCCTCACCTTCGGCCTGAGCCTCGATCTGGTAAGCGGCTACATCTATCTGACCGTAATATTTGACGAATAATTCTATCCAAGCGCTGTGTACACCATATTCATCGGTTGCGTTGTCTTCATTCTGCATCATGACCTCATTAATCAGTACTTTGCTGCTGGTTGACAGGTCACGGCAGGAAGTGAAGCTCACTGCCAGCACGAAGGCAAGAATTATTCCAAAATTGATTTTCTTCATAAATACTATTATTTTAAAGATTACAATGGAATATTACCATGCTTCTTAGCTGGAGTGGTCTGGCGCTTGTTCTTCAACTGTTCCAGAGCACGGATGATACGGAAGCGGGTGTTACGTGGCTCGATAACGTCGTCAATGTAGCCATAAGAAGCGGCATTGTATGGGTTAGCGAACAGCTTTTGGTATTCAGCTTCCTTCTCAGCCAGGAATGCCTTAGGATCTTCTTTCTCCTTAGCTTCCTTAGCGAACAGTACTGCAACGGCACCTGCTGCACCCATCACTGCGATCTCAGCGGTTGGCCAAGCGTAGTTGATATCTGCGCGCAGCTGCTTGCAACCCATCACGATGTGAGAACCACCGTAGCTCTTGCGCAGGGTAACGGTCACCTTTGGTACAGTAGCCTCTCCGTAAGCATACAGCAGCTTAGCGCCATGAAGGATCACACCGTTGTATTCCTGACCTGTACCAGGCAAGAATCCAGGAACATCAACTAATGTTACCAAAGGAATGTTGAATGCATCGCAGAAACGAACGAAACGGGCACCCTTGCGAGAAGCGTTGCAGTCGAGTACACCTGCCATCATCTTAGGCTGGTTAGCTACCACACCTACAGACTGGCCGTTCATGCGGGCGAAACCAACGATGATGTTCTTAGCATAGTTCTTGTGAACTTCCAGGAACTCGCCGTTATCAACGATAGCGCCAATCACTTCATACATATCATATGCATGGTTAGGATTGTCAGGAATAATCTCATTCAGAGAGTCCTCGATACGGTCGATTGGATCGTTGCATGCCTTGCGTGGAGCCTCTTCCATGTTGTTCTGAGGAATATAGCTAATAAGGTTGCGAATCAGTGACAAGGCGTCTTCCTCGGTAGAAGCGGTGAAATGGGTTACACCAGACTTGCTTGAATGTACGCTGGCACCACCAAGATTCTCCTCATTCACATCCTCACCAGTCACGGTCTTAACCACCTTTGGACCAGTAAGGAACATGTATGAAGTACCTTCCATCATGATGGTGAAGTCAGTCAGGGCAGGTGAATAAACAGCACCACCTGCACAAGGGCCAAAGATACCTGAAATCTGTGGGATTACACCTGAAGCCAAAATGTTACGCTCGAAGATTTCTGAATATCCAGCTAGAGCGTTAACAGCTTCCTGAATACGAGCACCACCAGAGTCGTTGATGCCGATGCAAGGAGCACCCATACGCATAGCGAGGTCCATTACCTTGCAAATTTTCTGTGCCATAGTTTCAGACAGTGAACCGCCAAATACAGTGAAGTCCTGTGCAAAAACATATACAAGACGACCATCGATAGTACCACAACCGGTTACGACACCGTCACCCAGGAAATGTTTCTTTTCTTGACCAAAGTTAGTACAACGATGCTGCACAAACATGTCAATCTCCTCGAAACTGCCTTCATCCAACAGCATTGTGATGCGCTCACGAGCTGTATATTTACCTTTAGCGTGCTGCTTTTCGATAGCTTTTTCGCCACCGCCCAGACGAGCCTTTGCACGAAGCTCGATCAGTTCTTTAATCTTTTCAACCTGATTACTCATTGTATTGTAACGATTATGATTATTTATTGGGGTTTTCACAAAGTTCGGTCAGCACGGCTGCTGTAGATTTTGGATGCAGGAATGCAATATTGAGACCTTCAGCACCTTTGCGAGGAGCCTTGTCAATCAATGCAATGCCCAAACCTTCAGCTTCTGCCAACGCGTTGGCGACACCGTCTTCAATGCAGAATGCCAAATGGTGCATGCCACCACGGCCTCCGTTCTTTTCAATAAACTTAGCGATTGTACTCTCAGGACTTGTTGGCTCTAAAAGTTCTAACTTCACTTCACCAACTTTCAGAAAGGCTGTTTTAACCTTCTGGTCTTCTACAACCTCGATGTTGTAGCACTTTAAACCTAAAACATTCTCGAAATAGGGGAGAGCTTTCTCAATACTGGGAACTGCGATGCCCAGATGCTCAATGTGTGAAATTTTCATTTGTTTTTGTTTATTTAAAAAATTAGTATTTTCTATTTGACTGCAAAGTTACACAATTCTATTAAGAGTAGAAAATTTTTTTAGCCCTAATTGTTGTCTAAAATAATAGAAATTGCATTATCTTTGCCTCGTCGATAATTATTATACGCGAAGAAAATGTCTGAATTAGCTCCCTTGATTGAAGACTTAGCGCTTATATTGTTTAGTGCCGGTGTGATGACACTTTTGTTTAAAAAACTCAAACAACCTTTGGTACTAGGCTATATAGTTGCAGGATTTCTTGCCAGCCCACACCTTAGTTATACTCCATCTGTTGTTGATAGTGAAAACGTGCATTTATGGGCAGATATAGGTGTAATATTTCTATTGTTTGCTTTGGGCCTAGAGTTCAGTTTCAAGAAAATAGTCAAAGTGGGGGGATCAGCTATTATTGCTGCATGTACAATTATCTTCTGTATGATTTTTCTGGGGGTGAGTGTAGGTACGCTTTTCGCTTGGAGCCGAATGGATTGTCTTTTCTTGGGTGGTATGTTGGCGATGTCATCTACAACCATTATTTATAAGGCATTTGCCGATTTAGACTTGTTTAATAAACAGTTTACTCAGTTAGTGATGAGCATTCTCATACTTGAAGATATTCTAGCTATTGTGCTGATGGTATTACTTTCAACCATGGCGGTGAGTAACAATGTTGAAGGTTTAGATTTGCTGCTTAGCATTGGTAAGCTAGGATTCTTTTTAATTTTGTGGTTTGTAGTTGGTATATGGTTGATTCCCTTGTTACTACGTAAGACACGCAAACTTATGAGCGATGAGACATTGCTGATTGTGTCATTGGCTATGTGCTTCTTTATGGTTGTGATAGCAGCACAAACGGGCTTTTCCGCTGCATTTGGTGCCTTTATCATGGGGTCTATTTTGGCAGAGACTGTGGAAGCTGAACACATCGACCACCTTGTTAAACCAGTAAAAGACCTTTTTGGAGCTATCTTTTTTGTGTCTGTGGGTATGATGGTAGACCCTTCGATGATATTAGAGTATGCAGTCCCCATTCTAGCTATTACATTGACTATCTTATTGGGACAGAGTATTTTTGGTTCTTTGGGTGTGCTACTTTCTGGTCAAACACTTAAAACATCTATGCAATGCGGTTTCAGCTTAACCCAGATAGGTGAGTTTGCATTCATTATTGCCTCATTGGGTGTCTCATTGGGTGTTACTAGTAATTTCCTATATCCCATAGTTGTAGCTGTGTCTGTCATTACAACTTTCCTCACGCCTTATATGATACGATTGGCTGAACCAGCTTCAGATTTCGTAGAAGCGCACTTGCCAGAAAAATGGAAACATACATTGGCACGCTATGCCACAGGTACTCGCAATGTCAATCATGACAGTGTGTGGAAGAGATTTTTAGTAAACATCGTTCGCAATACAGTAATCTATTCTATTGTATGCGTGGCCATTGTTACTATTTCCCTCAATATTGTACAACCTTTTGTAGTAGGCATCATTCCTGGCGTATGGGGTAACCTGTTAGTAGCAGTTATTACTATTTTGTTTTTAGCTCCGATGTTACGTGCTATCATGGTCAGGGGTAACCATGGTAAAGAATTTGTTGCTCTGTGGCAAGATTCAAAAAATCATGCTCCATTGTTAGCAACGGTAATAATTAGAGTACTGATAGCCATTGTTTTTTTGATGTTTGTTATTTCATCTCTTTTTGAAATATCTACAGCTTTGATTTTCGGCTTGGCCTTGATACTGGCATCAGTTATGATTATTTCTCGAGGATTGAAGCATCAGTCGAATATCATTGAGAATATTTTTTTCAAAAACCTACGTTCTCGTGAAGTGAAGGCAGAATATTTAGGTACAAAGAAACCTGATTATGCGGGAAGACTGATGTCAAAGGATATTCACTTAGCAGACTTTGAGGTCCCTGCAGAGGTCGAGTGGGTGGGTAGCACATTGAAAGATCTTAACTTTGGCAAACTTTATGGTGTACATGTCGTGTCGATTCTGCGAGGGAAGAAGCGCATCAACATCCCGAAAGCATGTGATCGCTTGTATCCTAATGATCGCATTCAAGTGATAGGTACTGATGCTGAACTAGCAAAATTCAGTAGGATACTAATACCCAAGATGGAATTTGAGGAAGATATTTACGAGCGTGGTGAGATGATACTGCGTCAGTTTGTGATTGATGAGAATTCTCCGTTCTTGGGTAAGAATATGATTGATAGCGGTATTCGTAATCATTATCATTGCATGATTGTAGGTGTGGAGCGTGGTTCTGATGAGTTGCATGCAGCTAATCCACATGAGTTGTTCCAGTTTGGTGATGTTGTATGGATTGTTGGAGAACGGACAGCTGTTCAGTCTGTTGTCTGCGGAGGATACGCAATTTCATATGATTGAGACACAAGATCAATAGTTCTACGGAAATAGCGGCGAAGACCAAATCAATTTTGACTATAAAGATGGTAACAGAATAAATTATGGAAAAAGTACATTGGGGATTTATAGGTTGCGGAGAAGTGACTAAGTATAAGAGTGGTCCTGCTTTTCAGAAGATAGAGAATTCTGAAGTGGTTGGTGTGATGAGTCGTGATTTAATAAAAGCCAAAGACTATGCCCAAGAGAGGAGCATACCAAAATGGTATGATGATGCATCAGCCTTAGTAAACGATCCTGACGTGAATGCTGTTTATATAGCTACCCCACCATCCTCCCATGCTACTTATGCTATTATGGCCATGAAGGCAGGTAAACCTGTTTATATTGAAAAACCTATGGCTGTTACATATGAAGAATGCTGCCGTATCAATCGCATATCTGCAGAAACTGGTGTCCCTTGTTTTGTCGCGTACTATCGTCGATATCTTCCATATTTTCAGAAAGTAAAGCAGCTAGTAGAAGATGGAGTTATTGGAAATATTGCCAATATACAAATTCGTTTTGAGGTACCGCCTCGTGACTTGGATTTTAGTGGCACGCAACCATGGAGACTTCAGCCTGATATCGCAGGTGGAGGATACTTTTATGACTTAGCTCCACATCAGATTGACATGATACAGTATATCTTTGGTGTTATTATTGAGGCTTCCGGTTTTAAGGCTAATCGCGGAGGACTTTATCAAGTAGAAGACTCACTAAGTGCTTGTTTCCAGTTTGAAAGCGGATTAGTGGGCAGTGGCTCATGGTGCTTTGTCGCACAAGAGTCAGCAAGAGAAGACCGCATTGTAGTGATAGGTGACAAGGGTACCATTAGCTTCTCTGTATATACTTATGAGCCCATTAGACTTTATACTGAAGGCAAGTGTGAGGAAATATTAGTGGAGAATCCTATTTATGTGCAGCAACCTATCATTCAGGCCGTTGTTGATCATTTATTAGAGCACAAAGTATGCACTTGCGATGGAGAAAGTGCTACGCTAACTAATTGGGTAATGGATAAAATCCTAGGCAAGATCTGAATAATTAAAATAATATATTACTAAAAGACTTTATTAAGGGTTTCTATTTTGTTTGTTTTCATTGGTTAGTCTCCAAAATCTTCTTCGTCATCATCGCTGTCAAAGTCAAAGTCGAAGTCTCCAAGAAAGATTGGGTCAGTAAAATCTTCCAATTCGCGACGCTCCTTCTTGGTAGGCCGACCTGTCCCTTTAGCTCGGTTAACAAACCCACTTATTTTACTTACCTCTAACAATTCTAGCTGATCGGGGGCCGTAACATTCTCCATCATACTAGGTACCAACTTGGCACCCACACGCTTTTCAATTGACTGCAACACTTTGAATGACCATGTGATAGGAGGTTTTTTGACACTTACTATATCGCCCTCCTTTATAGTATGGGCAGGTTTGGCCTGAGTCCCATTTAACAATATACGCCCTTTTTTACATGCTTCTGCAGCCATTGAACGTGTTTTGAAAATGCGTACAGCCCATAACCATTTATCAATTCTTGCACTTCCCATTGATAGTACTATTTTTTATTAAACTGGTTCATCGTAGTGGTGATGCCTGCCAGACAGAAACTTTTAATCATTTCGCAAGCTATATCTATGCGTTCAGACAAAAAACTCAGATCTTCGTCATCAAACTTGCCCAGCACAAAGTCTACTTGTCCACCTCTAGGATATTCGTTTCCAATTCCAAAACGCAGTCGGGCGTAAGATTGAGTACCCAATATGTCGGCGATGTGTTTCAACCCGTTATGTCCTGCATCGCTTCCTTTTGGTTTCAGCCGTAGCTCGCCGATGGGTAGTGCCAAATCGTCTACTACAACTAATAGGTTTTCTAAAGCAATGTTTTCCTCTTTCATCCAGTAGCGTACAGCATTTCCACTCAGGTTCATAAAAGTAGATGGTTTCAGTAGTACAATTTGCCTACCTTTGATGTTAACTCGGTTGATAAAACCATATCTACGGTCTTCCCAAGCAGCCGCGTTATTTTTCTCTGCAAATCTATCTACCACCATAAACCCTGTGTTATGGCGAGTTTTACAATATTCAGGGCCTATATTGCCCAAGCCTACTACTAGATACTTTATCATATTGTATGTTATTTGCTGCTCTGCACGTTTAGCGGAGCCGAATAGATGTAGGAAACTCCACATTTTATAAAGAATATGCGGATTGATGCCTCACGAAGAGTGATGCGCCAATCCGCAATTTTTAGTTCTATTGTTCCTGTCCAGTAATTACTGAGCAACTGCCGCATCCTTTGACTGGCGAGTTGCAGCTACCATGCATACAACAGCAGTCTTAGGATTAATCAACTCGAGGTTCTCATAGCTTAGGTCAGCAATCTTCTTTGCCTTACCCAGTCCCATGTCAGTAACGTCAATAGTTAGCATCTCAGGAATGTTAGTATAGAGAGCTTTTACTTTCAATGTACGCATTAATTGACGCATCTTTCCACCGGCTTTTACACCTACTGCCAAACCTTGCAACTTCAGAGGCACTTCCATGACGATAGGCTTCTTGTCGTTAATCTCCAGGAAATCCATGTGCAGGATGGTGTCCTTTACAGGGTGGAACTGAATTTCACGAACGATAGCTGTATGAACCTCGCCATCAATTGTCAGGTTTACATAATGGATATCTGGAGTGTAAACCAACTTGCGTACATCAGCGCTCTTTACACTGAAATTCACATTTTTCTCACCACCGTAAATAACGCAAGGAATCAAGCATTCTTTACGCATAGCTTTCAAAACCTTCTGCTGCTCAGAAGAACGTTCAGCAATTGTTCTTAAAGAACCAGTTAAATCAAAACTTTTCATTTTTTCAATTTTTTGTGTTACTCTAAAATTAAGTTGTTTTGCTTAATTCACCATCACACAGTGCATGTAAAGACGCACAATGATTGCAAAAAAGCGGTGCAAAGATACAACACTTTTCTGAATTATCAAAACTTCTCTTTAAAAATCAATATCTATTTTTAAAGGGGCATTCAAGTCTGTATTCTCTACTTCTATTTCAGGAACTTCTTCTGGAGTATTTTCTTTTACAGGTGCTGGAGTTTCGTAAGGCTGGCGCTCCTTGATAAAAGCAATAGCCTCATTCAAACTATTACAGAATTTGTCGAAATCTTCTTTGTATAAAAATATTTTATGCTTTTCATAACTCACCTGCGCATCATCACCTTCACCAGTAACAATTTTCTTGCTTTCGGTGATGGCAAGAAAAAGCTCGTCTTTACGGCTCTTCTTAACATCCATGTAATAAATTCTCTTGCCGGCCTTTACTGATTGTGAATATACAATCTCCTTGTCGCCGCCTTCAACAGCACTTTTTTTCTTGTAATCTTCCATATTTTATTATTTTAGTATGACTATTCTCAATTACAGCCCAAAGTTGGTTATTTTTTTTTATCTGACCAAGAAAAAAACAGTGTTTATGTGGTAACGACAAAAAAAATGCCTACCTTTGCAGAAAATAATTAATTATGATAAACAGAGTTCTTATCCGATTAAAGATTATTCAGATTGTGTATGCCTACTATCAGAATGGCAGCAATAACTTGGATGCTGCTGAAAAAGAGTTACTTTTCAGCCTATCAAAAGCCTATGACCTTTATAACTATTTATTACTTCTCATGGTAGATCTAACAAAATGTGCTTCAAGGCGTATTGAGAATGCTAAACTTAAGAAACTGGCTACAGAAGATGATATACACCCTAATATGCGGTTTGTAACCAATAAGTTTATTGCCCAATTACAGTGCAACAAGATGTTGTTGGATTATCAGGATAAGCAAAAGCGTTCATGGCTTATCGATCATGAGGAGTTTACCAAACAACTTTTAGATAAGATTCAGAGTTCAGATATATATAATGAGTACATGACCAAGAAAGATACTTCCTTTGAAGATGATCGTGAGTTTTGGCGTGCACTCTATAAGTCTTTTATCAACAAAAATGTAGAATTGGAAGATCTACTAGAGGAAATGAGCCTTTATTGGAATGATGACAAGGAGATTGTTGATACCTTCGTACTGAAAACCATCAATCGTTTTGATGGTATTAATGGTGCAGATCAGCAGTTGCTTCCCGAGTTTAAGGATGAAGATGATCGTACCTTTGCAGTTCGTCTATTGCGCCGTTCGGTGCTTAATTGCGAAGAGTATCGTCATCTAGTGAGTGAAAGCACCCGTAATTGGGACATTAACCGCGTTGCATTTATGGATGTGGTGATTATGCAAGTCGCGCTGGCTGAAATTCTGAGTTTCTCAAATATACCTGTTAGTGTGTCACTTAATGAGTATGTTGAAATAGCCAAATACTATAGTACTCCTAAAAGCAGCTCTTTTGTTAATGGTACTTTGGATGGTATTGTGAAGAAACTCCGAAAAGAAGGTAAAATCACCAAAAATTGATTATAGATTTATATAATTGTTTTTTTTAGTTTTAGATAATAATTAATTAGTAACCTAATAAATAATGAATATGAATGTAATGTTACAAGCTCCCGCGGCGGGAATGGATTCATCTATGATGTGGATCATGCTGATCCTGATGTTCGTTATCATGTATTTCTTCATGATCCGTCCTCAAAACAAAAAACAGAAGGAAATTGCGGAGTTCCGCAGATCATTGCAGGTAGGTCAGTCAGTTATCACTGCTGGTGGTATCCATGGAGTTATTAAAGAAATTAATGACAATGATGTGATGCTTGAAATAGATCGTAATGTGAAAGTGTGTGTTGACAAAAATTCTATCTTTGCAGCAGCTGCTGATGCTAATGCCAACAACCAGACAAAATAACTTGCATTGAAGGAACGTTTCTGGCATATTATTAGTAAAATTAAAGACTTCTTACTCAGCAAAAGTAGTAGGGAGGTCTTTACTTTTCTTTTTTTTCTGCTCATAGCTGCTTTGTTCTGGTTAGAGCAAACCCTTGACCGAGAGTATGAAATTGAAGTCAAGGTGCCCCTAAAACTTAAGAATGTGCCAGAGAATATCGTCATCACTTCTGATTTTCCAGAGAATCTTACTGTTACTTTGCGTGATAAAGGCAATACTTTATTAAATTATCAGCTAACAAAACGTTTTTATCCTATAAATATTGATTTTGCTGAACATCAAAATCGTCGTCACCACGTTTCGTTATTGAGCAATTTCTATAATAAATCCATTCTTGCTCAACTGGCTAATTCAACTTCTGTATCTGCCATAAAGCCTGATACTATTGATTATTATTATTCCGAAGGTAAGTCAAAGAAAGTGCCAGTACGTTTGCAAGGTAAGGTGACGCCCGGCCAGCAATATTATATTAGTGACACTATCTTTAATCCTTCTCAGGTTACAGTTTATGCTCCTCAAGGAGCACTAGACACCATTCAGGTGGCCTATACCAATTATTTTGAAGATACACAGATAGAAGATACATTGCACCGTCGAGTTGAACTGGTTGGCAGTAAGGGAGTGAAATTTGTACCAGATGTGGTAGAGCTTATCTTACCAGTTGATATTTATACAGAGAAATCTGTTGAAGTACCTATAGAAGGAGTGAATTTCCCTGCTGGCAAAGCATTACGCGCTTTCCCCTCAAAAGTGAAAGTAACTTTTCATGTGGGGTTAACCAAATACCTAGACATAAAGCCTGAAGATTTTCATGTTCTGGTGAGCTATGAAGAATTACGCAAGCTAGAAGGTGAAAAATATGAAGTTAAGCTTAAGAAGATGCCCAAGGGGATAAGTCAAGTGCGTGTCTATCCTGCTCAAATAGATTTTTTGATTGAAAATGTTTCCAAAGATGACGCCGATTAGGTTAGGCATTACAGGAGGTATCGGTAGCGGTAAAAGCGTTGTGGCTCGTACGTTACAGACGATAGGAATACCTGTCTTTGATAGCGATGCAGAGTCCAAGCGGCTTTGTGTAGAGCATTCTGGCATTCGTGAGCAGTTAATAGCCATCGTTGGTTCCGAAGTATATCTTCCTCCGATTGCCAATTGTCAATTAAACAAACCCCTTTTAGCTCAATACTTGTTTGCTTCTGCAGAACACGTTCTACAGGTCAATCGCATTATACATCCCGTAGTAAAAGAATACTTCAAGGAGTGGACTGCCAAACAAGAGGCTGATATGGTAGGCATAGAGTCGGCTATCCTTTTTGAGGCAGGTTTTGATGATGTGGTAGATAGTGTCATTATGGTGTTAGCGCCTATAGAGGTTCGTATTGAGCGTGCCATGCAGCGAGACGGTGTTTCAAGAAGTGCTATTGAAAAGCGTATTCGTCAGCAAATGTCTGATGACGAGAAGTGCCTTCGGAGCCAGTTCGTAGTGCTTAATGATGGAAAAACTCCTGTCATTCCACAGGTTTTGCAAATTATTAACACGCTATCTCAAAAATAATGTTTATCTTCGCATCAATAAATACTAAATAAGGAATAATATTATGTTGAAAACCATTTTATCTATTGCTGGTAAACCAGGCCTTTACAAGCTGGTATCACAAGGTAAGAATATGCTCATTGTTGAATCATTGATTGATGGCCGTCGTTCACCAGCTTACGGCAATGACAAAATCGTATCTTTGGGCGACATCTCTATGTTCACTAATGCAGAGGATGTTTCTCTTCGCCAGGTGTTGAAAAATATGTTGGAAAAAGAAAATGGCGCAGAGGTGGCACTTGATTTCAAGAAGGCCAACACAGCTGAGTTGCAAGCTTATCTCGAACAGGTGTTGCCTGATTTCGATCGCGATCGTGTGCATCCCAACGATATCCGGAAACTCATCAGTTGGTATAATATCCTCGTGAAGAGCGGTAACACCGACTTTGAGGAGAAAACGGAAGAAGATGCCCCTAATGCAGAATAAGGAAAGTTTTTTTGATAGTATAGCCTTGCATTGTGTCATTAAATAAATAACGGAGAGCTTCACAGCCCTCCGTTTTTTATTATAAAGATAATTTGTTTTAGTAAAAAATCAAGCAAGCTCTGTTTGCTGGTCCTGCAGTTTCATCAGCTTGCTTTTCAATACTTGACACATAGCTCCATTGCCCATTCTCTGATAACGCTCAATGCTATATTTCAGCATTGAAATAGTGTTTGCATTCTTGGTCATATTAACCTCCTTCTTTAAGTCTTTGCTCTCACCAAAGACTAGTTAAACAATCTTTTTTTATCTCTCTCTTATTATCCTTTTTCTTCTTTTGGCGCTGCAAAGATAATAATAAAAAGTTAACAAAACATGCTATTCAACATAAAAATTACATAATTTAACAAATGGATAGTCAATAAAAGGACTGAAATTGATGAAATATAGTTGCGTTACTTGTATAAATATTCTTTTTATATTATTTTTGAAATGACCTTTAAAAAACTAATACCATGATTATCGGAATTCCTAAAGAAATCAAGAACAATGAAAATCGTGTCGGCATGACCCCAATGGGCGTTGCTGAGTTGGTGCGACACCATCATACAGTGGTGGTACAGCATACTGCTGGTGAAAACAGTGGCTTTTCAGACGCCGAGTATGTAAAGGCAGGTGCTACGATACTGCCTGCTATCAATGATGTGTATGCTACTGCAGAGATGATTGTTAAGGTAAAAGAACCAATAGTTCCAGAATATCCTATGATAAGAGCTGGTCAGGTGATTTTTACCTATTTCCATTTTGCTGCTGATGAAGAGTTGACGCATGCCATGCTTAAGAGTGGTGCCGTTTGTATTGCTTATGAGACTGTAGAGCGTACAGATCATAGTTTGCCTTTGCTCATTCCTATGAGTGAAGTGGCTGGGAAAATGGCAGTACAAGAGGGGGCTACTTATCTGAAGAAGATTTATGGTGGCAAAGGTGTTCTGTTAGGAGGTGTACCAGGAGTGAAACCAGGCAAGGTACTGATTTTGGGCGGTGGACGAGTCGGACGTAGTGCAGCTCACGTGGCTGCTGGCATGGGTGCTGATGTTATCATTGCTGATGTGAGTCTCGACTGTTTGCGTTATTTGGATAGTATTATGCCTGCTAATGTGCACACGATGTATGCTTCTCGCATGCAGATAGAGCATGAACTACCAACAGTAGATCTGGTGATAGGATCGGTCTTGATTCCTGGCGACAAGACACCACATCTCATTACTCGTGATATGTTGAAACTTATGCAGCCAGGCACCGTATTGGTGGATGTGGCCATTGATCAAGGGGGATGCTTTGAGACGAGTCGGCCAACTACACATAGCGATCCTGTATATGTGCTCGATGGCATCGTACACTATGCTGTAGCCAATATTCCTGGAGCCGTTAGTCGCACTTCAACCTTTGCCCTTACCAATGCCACTCAGCCCTACACACTAGCTTTAGCCGATAAAGGATGGAAGCAAGCTTGTAAAGATGATCCTGCCTTGCTGAAAGGACTGAATATGGCTGCGGGCAAGGTCACATACAGGGCTGTGGCTGATTGCTTCGGACTTGCATATACTCCTGCCGAGCGTGTATTATAAATATTCATGCTAGTGGTACGTGTTTCGTCTACTACGGGAGGACCCTTACTCTACTACAGGAGGACTGACCATCCTCCCGTAGTAAATGAAAGGTGTTTCAAGGGCTGTCGTGCTAATCCTTTCAACTTAATTCTTGGATTAATGTATTTAAGGCAGCATCAGCATCACCATTCGACTCATTGAGAAGGGATACGAACTTTGAACCGATGATGGCACCTGCGGCATTGTCTTGTGCGGCCTTAAGAGTTTGCGCATTGCTGATCCCAAAACCTATCATACGAGGGTTCTGAAGATTCATCTTGTGGATGCGATGGAAATATTCCTGTTTCTGTTCATCAAAGTTTTTCTGTGCACCTGTTATCGATGCTGACGATACCATATATATAAATCCATTTGTGTTGTTATCTATCAGCCTGATGCGTTCTTCGCTAGTTTCTGGTGTGATGAGCATGATGATGCGTAAGTTGTATCTGTCGGCTATAGGTTTAACAATGTGTAGATAGTCCTCAAAAGGAAGATCAGGGATAATAGCTCCACTTACGCCAGCTTTTACGCACGATTGACAGAAATTCTCAAATCCATAATGCATAATAGGGTTAAGATAACCCATCAGTACCAAAGGAATGTGCACTTGGTCTTTGATGGCTTCGAGTTGTGAGAAAAGTTTGTTGAGTGTCATTCCATTTCTCAATGCACGAGCGGCAGCATCTTGTATGACAGGGCCGTCAGCCAACGGGTCACTAAAGGGAATGCCCACCTCAATCATAGCGATGCCGTGACGTTGCATAGAGATTATTACATCTGCAGTGCCCTCCAAGGTGGGACATCCTGCACAGAAATAGAGTGAAAGGAGTTTTTTGTCCTTACTGTTTTCAAATAGGTTATTGATTTTGTTATTCATAATGATGTTCTGTTTAATGACTGGATGAATGTTTTGATTTTCTGTATATCTTTAATCCCCGCTGCTATTTCAAAGCGGGAATTGAGGTCGATGCCGATACATCTGGGATTGATATTACTTCCAACGGGATGGTTTGTCAATCCCAACGATTGTAGTTTAAGTGAATCTTCGGGGCCTATGCCACCACTAAGTATATAGGGAGTGTTCCCCTTGTAGAACTTCAGCATATTCCAATCGAACTTCTGTCCGTTGCCACCCACCATTTTGCCTTTGGTGTCGAAGAGAAATAGGTCGGCCATGCCCTCGTAAGGTTCTGTTTGTGCAAAATCCGAGGCATCGGCTATGTTGAAAGCCTTAATAACTTTTATGATTGAGAATTGAGGATTGAGAATTGAGGATTTAAGACTTTGGATATATGCAGGCGATTCTGAACCATGCAGCTGAACATAATCAAGTTCATATATTTCAGCTATGCGCCTAACCTTTTCTACGTTCTCATTAACAAACACCCCCACACGTTTCACTTTTGTAGGCATATAAACTGGCATCTTGCTTACAAATCGTTTGCTACCACTCCAAAATATGAAGCCCATCATGTCGATGCCTAAGGCCTCTATTTCGCGGATATTGTCCGCATCTCTCATGCCACACACCTTGATGATCATAATTTTTCTATAAAATGTTTGAGTGTGATTCCTGGGTCAGTTGATTTCATGAAATGTTCACCCATTAAGAAACCTCTGAAGCCTGCTGCTCGTAATGCTTTTACCGTCTCAGGATTTGAAATACCGCTTTCGCTTACTTTTACAGAATCCTTTGGCAACAGTTCAACTAAATGGAAACTGTTTTCAACATCTGTAATAAATGTGCCTAAGTTCCGGTTGTTGATACCATACAGATCTGGCTTCAGCTCTGTGTATTCCAATTCTGTTTCTGAGTGCATCTCCAATAGAACTTCCAATCCTAATTCATGCGCTTTCTCCAAAAGAGATTTGCATTGATCTTTCGTGAGACAAGCAGCAATGAGCAGTACGGCAGATGCACCACATAGAGCTGCTGCATAGAGTTGTGCCTCATCAATGACGAAATTCTTATATAGTATGGGCAGGGTGACACCAGACTGCTTCGCTTCTAGGATGAAATCATCTTGCCCTGCAAAATACTGTTCATCTGTTAAAATAGACAGTGCTGATGCTCCATTGTGCTGGTAGCTAAGTGGAATAATATCAGCACGTCCGTCCTCTTTGATCCACCCTTTTGAGGGGGAGCGGCGCTTAAACTCAGCAATGATACCTGTGTCGCTCTCAATCAATGCTTTACGTAGCGATGATTTTGGGGCGAATAATAGTTCTGTTGAATAGTTACTTAAAGCTTTATCAACAACTTCTCTGATAGCAGGCAACTCCAATTGTTTATGGGCAATAATCTGCTCTAAAATATCCATGATTTATGAATTAAGTTCAGCAAACTTTTTGAATGTACGAAGAGCGGAACCACTGTCTATGCTCTCACGGGCAATGGTAATGCACTCTTCAATGTCTTTCTGTCCTTTCTCCAATACTTGGATGCCAAAAGCAGCATTAGCCAGTACGATATTCTTCTGTGCTGGTAAAGCGCGATTCTCCAATACGGCATCAAATATCTGTGCAGCTTCTTCCTCACTAGCACCTCCCACCAACTCTTCGGGTTTGGCTATGTCGAAACCCAAGTCCTGTGGCTTGAAAATGCGCTCATAGTTGTTGGTTGTTACCTTGAAGTTGCCAGTAAGTGATATTTCATCGTAGCCATCAATGCTGTTCACAATGCCATAGTCGATGCCTATACGTTGATATACATTATTGTAGAGGCGCATCTGATCGAGGTTGGCCACACCTAGTAACTGGCATTTGGGCTGGCTGGGGTTGACAATAGGACCCAGCAGGTTGAAAATTGTGGGGAACTGTAATGCTTTACGAATAGGGCCTACAAACTTCATCGCCTTGGCAAATAGTTGTGCATGCAGATAGACGATGCCTGTCTCGTTGAGCGAGCGGTTCAAGTGATCGATGTTATCAGTAAACTTTATACCGTGATGTTGTATCACGTTGCTGGCACCACTGACAGATGTTGCTGCATAGTTACCATGCTTAGCCACTTTATAGCCTGCACCTGCAATGACGAAACAGGCAGTTGTAGAGATGTTGAATGTGTTTTTGCGGTCACCTCCTGTTCCCACCACGTCAATATAACGGTCGCAGTCTAGGATGGCAGGTACACCCGTTTCCAAAATGCCATCACGGAAGCCTAATAGCTCATCTACTGTTACGCCTTTCATCTGCAATGCCGTAAGTAAGGCGGTAATCTGTTCGTTAGGATATTCACTATGAGTGATGCCAATAAGTACGGTTTTCATTTCTTCTCGTGTCAAGTCCTCGTGGTTGAGGAGTTTAGTCAATAGCTGTTTCATGATTTGATAAAGTTTTTAATGATGGTTTTGCCATAAGGCGTTAATACGGATTCTGGATGAAATTGAATGCCGTGAATATTGAGTTCTTTGTGGCGTAGTGCCATAATCTGGCCCTCGTCACTCCATGCTGTAATTTCCAAACAAGCAGGGAAACTCTCATAGGAAACCACCCAAGAATGGTAACGGCCTACAGTAATTGTCTCTGGAAGACTTCTGAAAATCAAATCCCTCCTATCAATGTGGCAAGGTGATGCTACGCCATGAAATACATCGCTGAGATTTTCTAATTGGGCTCCAAATGCCTCACCTATGGCTTGGTGACCTAAACAAACACCTAAAATAGGCTTCTTGTCAGAGTATGTACGAATCACATCTAACAGTAATCCTGCTTCTGAAGGAATGCCAGGACCTGGCGAAAGGATAATCTTGTCAAACTCCTCTAGGTCATCTAATTGAAACTGGTCGTTACGAAGCACCGTCACCTCTGCTCCCAATTCCTTTACTAAATGACTTAAGTTATAAGTAAACGAGTCGTAATTATCAATGATAACTATTTTCATAATCAATATATTGGTGTGGTTGGTAATTATATTATTTCTGCTAAATCTATTGCCTTGCGTAAAGCACCTAATTTGTTATTTACTTCCTGCAGTTCGTAGTCCTCATTGCTCTTAGCTACGATACCCCCGCCAGCCTGAAACCATAGTTCACCATTGCGAGATACGAAGGTACGTATAGTGATAGCTTGGTTTAACGAACCATCCAGGCCAATGATACCAATACATCCCCCGTATGCACCACGATTATGTGGCTCGTATTTAGAGATGAGTTGCATGGCACGTATCTTTGGCGCTCCTGAAAGTGTACCAGCTGGGAAGGTGTCGATAAATGTTTTGATAGGGTCGACTCCATCGTTCAGTTCCCCTGATACCCTTGAGACCAAGTGTATCACGTGACTGTAGTATTGCAGGTCTTTGTAAAAATCAAGTTTTACATCATGGCAATTACGGCTCAGGTCATTTCGTGCCAGATCTACCAGCATCACATGCTCGGCATTCTCTTTGGGATCATGCTTCAGGTATTCAGCACCCTGGCGGTCTGCCTCAGCATTGCCCGTGCGTCTAGTAGTACCTGCAATAGGGTCGATGTATGCCATGAATGCCATTTCACCATCGGACTTTGTATATTTCTCAATCCTGCAATGCGTCTCAGGTGAAGAGCCGAAGATGCGGAAACCACCAAAGTCGAAGAAGAAAAGATACGGACTGGGGTTGATGCTCCGCAAAGCACGATATAACTTGAAATCATCACCTTCGTAGGTTTGTATGAATCTGCGACTGAGTACAATCTGGAACACATCGCCACGCAGGCAGTGTTGAATGCCTTTGCGGATATTTGCCTTGTGCTCCTCGTCTGTCAGGGTACTTCTTACATCACCTATAGGATGAAAATCGTAGGTTTGTACATTGGCCTTGTTCATTGCCTTGAGAATACTATTGATAATAGTACTATCATTATCTTGCGTATCATTATTCTCTTTCTCCTCCTTTAAGCTCACTACTTTCAGCATATTGCCATGATGATCAAAAACAATCACCACCTTATAGAGGATATAAAGCAAGTCAGGTGCGTCGTTCTTCTCCTGTGTCTCGTCTTTAACGTTAATGTTCTCGAAATATCTAACAGCATTGAAACTCGTATATCCGAATAAGCCAAATACTGTAGCATTATCTCCACTCACCACGATATTATCAATTAAATCATGTATGGCATTATCCGATCTATATTTGTTGTCTACCTCGTGACGCTTCACACTACCATCTGGGTAGGTAATGGTGGCGATACCATGACCGATAGCCACACTCGCTATAGGGTTGACGCCAATAAAGGAGCGTGAATCGTTGGCATCATGATAATCGGAGCACTCCATCAAAGCACTTTGCGGAT
Organism: uncultured Bacteroidales bacterium; assembly: GCA_902775375.1. Classification (GTDB taxonomy): domain Bacteria; phylum Bacteroidota; class Bacteroidia; order Bacteroidales; family Bacteroidaceae; genus Bacteroides. The sequence continues at coordinate 112,221 of CACYLU010000004.1, forward strand.
AGAGGTCACGGAGTCGCAGATAGACACCAACTGGAGTGTATAAGTCGCCCATTATTGTTCTGCTTATAGTTGTATAGTGAAATGTTTTCATAATTATCAATTAAAAGTTTCCGTATTCTTTTGCCATTTGTTTATTGTTCAGATAAGTTTCTACGTCTTTGTCTCCACGTCCGCTCACTGTCAGCACCACCACATCGTCCCTTTTAAAGTTCATCTTTTTCAGTGCAGCAATGGCGTGAGCCGACTCGATGGCAGGGATGATGCCTTCCATGCGAGTCAGTTCGTAGCCTCCATAGATAGCTTCGTCATCATTAATGCTGAGCACTTGTGTACGCCCTTTTTTTGCCATATGGCAGTGCATGGGTCCAACACCAGGATAGTCTAGGCCTGCTGAAATCGTGAAAGCTTCCTCTATTTGTCCATCCTCATTTTGCATCACCAGCATCTTTGCACCATGCAATATGCCCACTGTGCCTCGATGTATAGTGGCTGCTGTGTGGTCTGTCTCCCAGCCCTGACCTCCTGCTTCTGCCAGCACAATCTTCACTCGCTCGTCGTTCATGTAGTGATAGATGGTACCTGCGGCGTTACTACCTCCTCCTATGCATGCCATGAGATAGTCGGGATAGTCGCGACCTTCCTTCTCCAGTAGCTGCCATTTGATCTCCTCAGAGATGATGCTTTGCATCCTTGCCACTAAATCGGGGTAGGGGTGAGGGCCCATCGTAGAACCCACTATGTAGAAAGTGTCCTTAGGGTGACAGCACCAGTCGCGTATGGCCTCTGAACAAGCATCTGATAGTGTCATGTTGCCAGTCCGTACAGGATGCACCTCTGCACCCAACATTTTCATACGTTCCACGTTGGTGTGCTGGCGTTCCACATCAGTAGCCCCCATGAACACCTCACATTGCATACCCATCAGTGCACAAACAGTAGCTGTGGCTACACCATGTTGTCCTGCACCAGTCTCGGCTATGATGCGTGTCTTGCCCATCTTCTTGGCCAACAAGATTTGTCCGATAGTGTTGTTGATTTTGTGGGCACCTGTGTGGTTTAGGTCCTCCCGTTTGAGGTACAGGCGGCACCCATAGCGTTCGCTCATCCTGCGGGCATAGTAGAGTGGTGAAGGTCTGCCCACATAATCTTTGAGCAAAGCGTGGTATTCTTTCTTGAACTCCTCCGATTCGATAATGGGTAGATAAGCTTCTTGCAAGTCGTGCACACACTTGTAAAGAATCTCTGGCACATAGGCACCGCCAAACTCCCCATAAAACCCATTCTTGTCAACTTGATAATTTCCCATATTTTTGACTTTTGTGAATAAATTTGTCTAACAACAATTAGTAGTAATATGTATTTAAAACTCAAGAGGCCCGTCGTAAGAACGACGAGCCTCTCTATTTAATCACCCTAAACTTATAGGTACGTGGCCATCATCTCACGATCTTTTGAATCTTGAGTTCTGCCACCACCAAAAGTTAGTTGTCATCATCATAATTGTCTATTTTGTTATTTTCTGTGGGCAAATTTATGCGATTGCTTTCATTTCGCCAAATATTCTGCCGTTTTTTTTATAATTATTTTTTATACCATATTTATTAAAGAATCAAAAGCAATGATATTAAAGCAGGTTAATACTCCACTTCAAATTGCTATGATGACTACATTTATTCTTTTACTTTAGCTAGCCAACTTTGAATTAGTGCACTGCAGTTAGAACGGTTGGAGTTGTTAATCCATAGTTCCTCGCTCAAGTACTTGCCGTTGGGCACAAGGCGTTTGCAATCGCTTACCACACCGCTGATGCTACTGCTTGCACTCGACACTATCAGGCCTATGTTCTTGTTTGCCATCTGAGCACCGTTGGTAAACAGGTAGGTTTGCATGATAGGTGACATCTGGCTCCACCAAAGAGGTGTAACTATGATGATGGTGCTATAGCTGTCAAGTTGGGTAGTTACGGGGTCAATACCAGGATAGCTGTTAGCATCCGTTGGATTGGCCTTGATGGCATTGAGCAGCTCCGTACCAAGAGCGTAGTTGTTGGCTTCATATTTCAGTCCCTTTTCCGCAGGAGAGATTTCCACTATGTCAGCTTCTATCTGTGAAGACAGATTTGATACAATATCACGGCAGTTGTTTGTATAGCTGTAAAACACCACCAATGTTTTTCCGAAACTAACCCCTGTCTTGGCGTCGGTATTAGATTCTGGGGTAGTGGAATCTGGCGTGTTTGTTTGTCCTGCATCATCTTTGCTGCATGCAACGGCCAGCAAGGTTATAACTGTTAATAATACACTGCTTAAAATAATTCTCTTCATAAAATGTTCTGTTTTAATCTGATATTCCTGATGACAAAGATACATCTTCTTCAATGATGGCTGGTAATCCAGATTATTGTTTTTTCTACCAATATTACCGAAATATAGATAAAAAGTGTAATTTTGCGGTGCAAAATTTTAACGGACATGGAAATTAAATTAAAGAGTGAAGTGCCTGTGCTTTTGCTCACAGGCTATTTGGGCAGTGGCAAGACCACCCTGCTGAATCGTATATTGACCAATGAGCGCGGTATTAAGTTTGCTGTGATAGTGAATGATATAGGAGAAGTAAATATTGATGCCGACTTGATAGAGAAAGGTGGTGTCGTTGGACAGAAGGACGATAGTCTGGTGGCTTTACAGAATGGCTGTATTTGTTGTACCTTGAAAATGGATTTGGTGGAACAGTTGAGTGACATCATGCGTATGCACCGCTTTGATTATATCGTCATTGAGGCCAGCGGCATTTGTGAACCTGGACCTATTGCGCAAACCATTTGCTCGATGGATAAAATCTATCCACCTTATGCAGGCATAGGTACTGCACGTTTGGATTGCATTGTCACCGTTGTTGATGCCTTGCGCATGAAAGATGAGTTTGCTGGAGGCCTCGACCTGTTGAAAGCCAATATAGACGAGGAAGATATTGAGAACTTGGTGATTCAGCAGATAGAGTTCTGCAACATCGTGTTGCTCAACAAAGCCAGTGAGGTTAGTGAAAGTGAATTGCAGCGACTCAAGGATATCGTACGGGCTTTGCAACCTCAAGTTGAGATTATTCCATGTGATTATGGCGATGTGGAATTAGAACGCATCCTTAATACACAACTATTTGATTTTGATAAGGTAGCTACATCTGCTCGTTGGATTAGTGAGGTAGAAGCTGAATATAAAGAGGATGAAGACGATGATGATGAAGATGAACACGAGCACCATCACCATGGAGATGAAGAAGAACATGAACACCACCATCATGAGCATCATCACCCTCATCATCACGAAGAAGGAGAAGCCGAAGAATATGGTATTGGCACATTCGTATATTATCGCCGTAAGCCGTTCGACTCAGCTCGCTTTGATGAGTTTGTGGCACGCTTTTGGCCGAAGAGTGTAATTCGTGCCAAAGGCTTGTGCTACTTCGCTGAGGAGTATGATATTTGCTATGTGTTTGAGCAGGCAGGCCATCAGGTGTCACTTCGCAATGCAGGACAGTGGTATGCCACTATGCCTAAAGACGAACTGCACGATATGATGGAACGTGAGGCAGGTCTTCGTCGTGATTGGGATGAGCACTATGGTGACCGCATGCAGAAACTAGTGTTCATCGGTCAGCACTTAGACAAGGAAGCTATTTCAGCTGCCCTCGATAAATGTCTGGTGGATAAATAAACCCTACTTCCTTTATTGTGTGATGCTGGCTATCCTGTCAACATTCATGCTGCGAGCGCTGGCATCCACAATATCCTTATACAGCCCTCCTTGGCGATACACCTCATCAGGCAAACCGCTTTGCACCACATGTCCTTTCTGTAACACGTAAATCTGGTCAGCATCGATAATTTGACCTATATTGTGGCTGATGATAATCACAGTGCGTCCAGCCTTAATAGCATCGATACTCGCTTTGATCTGTTCTGTTGCCACTGCATCCAAACTGGCTGTTGGCTCATCCAAAAAGATGATAGGAGGATTCTTGATAAACATACGGGCAATGGCGATGCGTTGTTGTTGTCCACCACTCAGCTGCAGTGCTTGGGAATCAAACTGATTGGGCAGTTGCATAATCTGGTCGTAGATATAAGCCTGCTTGGCGGCTTTCACCACCTCTTCGTGGGTAGCATTGGGGTTGCCATACTTGATGTTCTCCTCAATTGTGCCGTTGAAGATGTGGTTCTTCTGCAGTACCAGTCCCACGTGGTCACGCAGCCACTGGGTGTCCCATTCCTTCAGATCCACGCCATCCAGTTTTATGCTTCCGCTATCAGGGTTGTAGAACTTGTCAAGTAGGTTTACTATAGTAGTCTTGCCAGCACCACTCAATCCCACTAGCGCCGTAATCTTGCCATGAGGAATCTTCAGACTCACGTCAAATAGTGCCTTTGTGCCGTTGCCGTAGGTGAAGTCCACATGACTCATCTCAAAGTCACCATTCACCATATCAGGATGATACTTACCCGTTTCTTCCACCTCGTTGTGGGCATGCAAGATACCGAAGAATCCCTCGGCATAGATCAGTGCATCGTTCATGTCGTCATAGATGCGATGCAGTTGTCGGATAGGCGCACTCACGTTACTGAACAGCATCACATGATACATAATCTTACCTATTGACATACCTGGATAATCTATCAGCACTAAGTATGCAGTGAGTATGATAATCAAAACAGTACCTATCTGCTCGAAGAAACTTTTCAGACCATCATAGAGGTAGCTCCAGCGACGTGTGCTCATCTGCTGGTCAGTCATTGCCTGTTGCACCGCAGCTTGCTTCTCAGCCTCAATCTGTTCACGGTTGAATGATTTAATCACACTGATGCTCTCGATGATGTTCAGAATGCCTTGGCTAACAGCCTGGTGACTGCTGAAGATACTCCTTCGTCCTCCCTTCATGCGTTTGGCCTGACGATAGGTGATGTAGAAATATATCGGAACGATGCAGAGTGCTACCAAGCCCACATAGAAGTTGGCAGCAAACATCAGGCCTAATGCCAGCACCGCACTGGTGAACAGTGGCAGAATATCGATAAAGAAGTTGTTCACTGTATTGCTCAGACTCATTACACCACGGTCTATGCGCGATTGCAGCTTACCCGTATCGTTGTCCTCTGCCGAGAAGAACGCCATACGGAAGGTCAGTATCTTGTCGATTACCTGCAACGACAAATCTCGGCTCACCAAGATGCGCAACTTCTGACCAAAATAGCGTTGGAAGAAGGTGATAAATGCCGACACCACCTCCTTGCCCAACAGCACGGCACTTATGATAACCAGTATTTGTGCCGCCTTGCTCCATTCAAAGTTAATGTTCTGTATAAGGGCATTAATGGCGTCCACTGTCTTGTCGAGTACCACAGCATTGACCTGCGCCATGAGTGACCCAACGAAGGTCAGTGTCACGGTGGCTATTATCAGCCATCTGTAAGGCTTTACGAAAGGCCATAGATTCTTCAGCAGGTCGAAAATGTTCATCTTTTCAGTATTCATAACATTCTGCTTTTGGGAATTATACTTATTATATTTGTTTCTATTATTTGAAATTACGAAATATCATGATCTGTCATAGCGCAGACACAGGAGTCTGACCACACGTTCTCTGCAGTTTCTATCATATCGATAATAGTATAGATGGGCAGGATAATGCCGAGGATAGCTACAGGGGCCCCAATCCCCGACATGAGCGAGAGTGTCAGGAAATAGCACCCCATAGGCACACCAGCATTGCCAACGGCAGAGACTACTGAGATAAGAATCCATAGCAGGATGGTAGGCAACGTGATGACTGTCCCCCCGTTCTGCATCACGAAGAGAGACGTGACAAGGATAAACGCAGCACATCCATTCATGTTGATAGTGGTACAGATGGGCAAAACAAAGCGTGAGATATTGCGCTTTACACCTAAACGCTGCTCTGCCGTCTCCATTGTGACGGGTAGGGTAGCGGCACTGCTCTTGGTGAAGAGCGCCATCAGTACGGCAGGCATCATATTCGACAATACATTTAGGGGATTCAGACCTCGTACCATCAGGAACAGTGGCAAGACCACGAAAAACTGTATCACATTACCCCCTAAAACCACCAGCACGTACTTGCCTATCGAATCGGCCATCACACCTGCACTCACCTGTGCTGACAACTGAGCTGAGAAAGCAACAATGCCAAGAGGCAGAGTCCAGATTAAACCACGAATCAGCAAGAAGAGCAAATCCTGCAATCCCAACAGTCCCTTGACCACAACGGACTTGTTTTCGCTATCTTGCAATTTCGACAGACCAATACCAACGGCAAAGGCCAACAGGAGCAACGACAGTACATTACCTTCCAATATAGGCCTTAGAATGTTATTCGGAATCACGCTCAGGATATGGCTGTAGTAAGTCTGTTGTGGAGCCTCTTCGATGGCATGGCTACCCTGATTGATGGCTTCCACAGGCAAATTGCCTGGTGACACCACTACATAGAGCAATGCCCCCACCACTGCTGCAGCGAGTGTTGTTAGAAGCGTATAGGCCAATGTGTGTCCGAAAATTCTGCCAGAGCCCTTCGAGCCAAAAGTGGCGAATGTCGTAATAACCGCTAGCACAATCGTTGGTACGGCCAGCAACTGGAACAGTCTGGTATACACCGTTGCCAGGAAATCCATCAGATTGTTGAGCCAATCCAAGCCCAGCAATCCTAAAACCGCACCTACCAGTAAGGCACCTATCCATAAAACCGTTTTCTTCATAATGCTTTGTTCTCGGAAGTAAAAGTACGAAGTATAAAGGTGTAATTATTTGCTACAAATATAGTGTTTTTTTATAAACTGTTTTGTTGTTCGCTACTTTTCTTTAATTTTGTGCAGGAATAGGCATTGTGTATGTTTGTAAAGCAAATTGACAAAATTTAGACAAGATAGCTATGGAGCCAGTAAAGAAGGGCAAGGTGCCTTTTATCAGTAAAATTGCCTATGGCATGGGCGATGTGGGATGCAATTTCAGTTGGATGTTCGTGGGAAACTTCCTGATGATATTTTATACCGATGTGTTCGGCATCGGCATGAGTGCAGTGGCCACGCTGATGCTGGTGGCACGCATCTGGGATGCCGTGAATGACCCTCTTATAGGCGCCTTGTCAGACAAGACCAAGTCCCGTTGGGGCAGGTTCCGTCCTTGGCTGTTGTTTGGTGCCCCTTTTACGGCTTTGGTACTGATGCTCACCTTCTGGGCCCATCCCGAGTGGTCACAGACAGCCAAGATTATCTACATGGCCGTCACCTACTGCATCCTGGTTACAGGCTATACCTGCGTCAACTTGCCATACGGAACGCTGTGCGGAGCCATGACGCAGGATATTGATGAGCGAGCTACCTTGAATACCAGTCGCTCCGTCAGTGCGATGATTGCCATTGGTGTCATCAACATCATTACTGTACCTTTGATAGAGTACTTTGGCGAGGGCGATGTCAAGAACGGCTACCTGACTGTTGCCATCCTCTATGGCATCATTTTTGCTGCCTGCCATCTGTTCTGCTTCTCCAAGACACGCGAGGTAGTCACCATTCCCCCTGGTCAAAAACTGCCCCTGAAAGTGCAGCTCCAGTCGGTGGTGAAGAATAAGCCCTACTTGCTGGCCCTGCTCGGACAGTTTTTATTTGGCTTCATCCTCTATGGTCGCAATGCCGACATGCTGTATTATTTTACCTATGTGGAAGGAAGTGCCAACCTGTTCTCGTTCTATTCGATGGTCATCATCGTGCCGTCAATCATCGGAGCTGCCTGTTTCCCCATGGTGTTCAGGTGGACTCAGAACAAAGGGTGGACTGCTGCCATATTCTCCGCATTGACAGGCCTCACCATGATCATGCTCTATTTCTTCAGCCCCAATGGCAGTGCCGTACCTTTCTATATCTTTGCAGCCTTGAGCCAGTTCTTCTTCTCAGGTTTCAACACCGCCATCTATGCCATCATCCCCGATTGCGTGGAATATGGAGAGTGGAAGACAGGTATCCGAAACGACGGTTTCCAGTATGCGTTCGTATCGTTGGGTAATAAGATAGGCATGGCTCTAGGTACTTCGTTGTTAGCTGCAGCCCTAGGCAGTGCGGGCTATGTGGCCAATGCCATCCAGAACGAGGCAGTCATCAGCGTTATGCGCCATGCGTTCTCCACCATTCCTGGTGTGCTGTGGATTTTGACGGCAGGTTGTCTGGTTCTCTACCGTTTGAACAAAAAGACCTATAACAAGATTGTAGCAGAATTGGAAGAATCAAAAGCTAACAAACTTAATAACTGAAAACGATATGAGACAAGCAGTATTGATAGAGCCCAAGCATATAGAATTTCGGGATGTACAGGCTCCTGTAGCCTCTGATTTGAAAGACCATCAGGTGCTCATTAACGTGAAACGTATAGGTATCTGTGGCAGTGAAATACATTCCTATCACGGACAGCATCCTGCCACCTTCTACCCAGTGGTGCAGGGGCATGAGTACTCAGCCGTTGTGGTGGCCTGTGGCAAGGATGTTACCGTATGCAAGCCAGGCGACCATATCACAGCACGTCCTCAACTGGTGTGTGGTGAGTGCAATCCCTGCAAGCGAGGACAGTACAATGTCTGCGAGCACCTTCGTGTGCAGGCTTTCCAGGCTGATGGTACTGCACAGGACTATTTTATTGTCGATGACGATAGGGTGGTGGTATTGCCAGAGGGCATGAGCCTTGATTATGGCGCCATGATAGAGCCCTCAGCCGTTGGAGCCCATGCCACCCAGCGCACAGATGTAAAAGGCAAGAATGTGGTGGTGAGTGGTGCAGGAGCCATAGGCAACCTGGTGGCGCAGTTCTGTATGGCGCGTGGAGCCAAGAAAGTGCTGATTACCGATGTCAGCGATTTCCGTCTGGCTAAGGCGCACGAATGTGGTATCCCATATACCCTGAATGTTGCGAAGACTCCTTTGAAAGAAACTGTAAAAGACGTGTTTGGCGATGAAGGTTTCCAGGTAGGTTTCGAGGTGGCAGGTGTTGAGTCATCCATTCGCTCACTGATGGAGTGCATCGAGAAAGGCAGTGACATTGTGGTGGTGGCAGTCTTCGCCAAAGACCCAGCGTTGAGCATGTTCTATCTGGGCGAGCACGAGCTGAGACTGATAGGCACCATGATGTACCGTCATGAAGACTACCTCACCAGCATCGACTTCATCAACAAGGGACTGGTAAACCTCGAACCACTCATCAGCAACCGTTTTGCCTTCGAGCAATACGATGAGGCATATCAGTATATCGATGCCCATCGCGAGACCACCATGAAGGTGATCATCGATTTGGACAGCATTTAAACGACTGCTTTTGTAAGCACCGTTTAGTTTGCTTTGGATGAATAATTAATTGTAACAATAAGTCAAAGATCGTTTTGCGGAAGTAAAAGGTGGTTTTAGCGGAACTAAGCCGCCAGTTTAGTTGGACTAAGCGTTCCGAGTAGTGGTGACCCCTATAGTGCAATAGTAACAACGTAACATAGTAACATCGTAACATCTTATTTTCTAAATTTTGCACACTTTGTTAGAGATTAATTTTTTATATTTATATATATAATATATATTATATATATAAATATAAAAGTTATATTCTTGGTTGCTTGTTGCTAAAAATGAAAAAAGTAAATGTTACGATGTTACTATGTTACTATGTTACGTTGGTCTGTCTGTTATGTTCTCAATGTTTAATCTTCACCTCCCTATGAAAAAAAAATTAACTTTCATAGTATCTATGTCTGTTAACTCCACATTGCAGTGCTTTGCTTTATTTTCCTCTTATTATTTGCATTAGTTGAGCTCTTTATCTACCTTTGTTATCATTATAGAGAAAAGACATGAAAAGTATGAAGCTATGGATGAAAGTCACCATGCTGGCACTCTGTTGCGCAAGTATGGTATTTACGGCTTGTAAAGACGCAAATGAGGGATATAGCTTGGTGGCTGGCACACTGGACGGTCCGCTGGTGTCCAGCTCGGCTCCTCCCAGTGTGCATGAGGCGATGAAACGGGCTGAACGCTACCATAACTATGAAATCATGAGTGACTCGGCAAATGCTGTCTGCGTGGAGGCTATTGCCGAGGTGGGCGATATTTCCACCGAGGGATACGGCATAGTGGTGGTGAAGGGTGACATATCTACCACGTTCCCAGACATCTGCAACGCTCGCAATCCTATGGCTCGCTATGACGAGCAGAGCAATACGCTATGGCTCACCAGCAGTGCCGTATGGGGTACTGGCATACAAGTGGACTGGCTCTATCAGATTGGTTTCGGCGATAACGGCATAGCGTATATTGTTCACACCGTAGATCCTTACGACATTCAGCAGCAACTATGCCAGCGTCTGGGCTATCGCATCAAGGGTGAGCAGATAACACTGTATGACGGTGAGCGTGAGATAGCACAAGCCACCAATACCGTTGCCGATATGGGTGGCTTTGACAGTGAGCAACCTGTGTGGATAGGCGAGCAAATACAGTATGACCTGAGTGGCGACGCTCCCTGTCTGCTTGTCACTCCTGGTGTGAAGTTCACCACTGGTCTCGTGCTGACCTACGATGACATGCCCACACTCACTGCCCCAATCACCATTGGCGATGACGGCAAGGTGAACATAGGTGACTTAAATGAACACTAAGAGTCAGAATCCTAATTCCAGGAGCCACTTCTCCACGCGTTCTTTTGAAGAGCGTGCGTCAGTGCCTTTGACAGCCAATGCTTTCTCTAACTTGGCATTGGGGTAGAGTTTCTTCAGGTCGTTGACCACACTACCCAGACCACTGCCTTCGTGGGTGGTGAATGGGATAATGGTCTTGCCGTTCAGGTCGTACTTGTCGAAGAAGGTGAACATTACCTGGGGGAAGGTGCCCCACCAGATAGGAGTGCCCACAAACACTACGTCGTACTGGTTGAGGTTGTCAATACCACCCTTGAAGGCAGGCTTCTCGCCTTTGTTCTGTTCTTCCTTTGCCACCTTGATAAGGTCGCTGTATGACATGTCGTAGCTCTTCTCTGCCACTACCTCAAACTGGTCAGCATGGGTATAGTCCTTGATATAGTCGGCTACCACCTTGGTATTGCCTACGGTGATGTTGCCCACTGCATAGTTCTCGCCTGCATGCGAGAAGAACACGATGAGTGCCTTGCCTTCTCTGGCGTTAGTTACCTGTGTTTCCTGTGTAGGCTCAATGACTGTTGCCTTCTCCTTGTTCGTTGCTGCGTTGCATGATGCTGCCATCAATACGCCTGTTGCTGATGCCATAATTGTTTTCAGAATATTCATGATTTAATTTCTAATTAGTTATTGTTGATAAATTCTGTACAATAAGTAATTAATCATATTATTTTACTCGCTAAAGAGTATGTACTGGTCACGTTCTACAATCCACCAGCGACCATCAATCTTCTCATACTTGTCAAAGTATCTGATATACATGTGTCTGGCATTACCTTGATTTACCATTAGGGCTGTCAGGTAAACCCATCCACTGGCATGGGTGCTGTCGGTAAAGTCGAGTACCTGTTGTCCTGTTTGGTGGAAAGAGATATCAACGGCACCAGCTGCCTTGTAGATGTTGATCATGTTGTCAACGCCATTGATCTCGTTGACATTTTCACCCATATGTATGCGAAGTTTCAAGTCTTTGTGGAAAACTTCGTTATAGTTCTCCTGCTTGAACTGGTCACTTAAAAGGGCATAATTGTCAACCAGGGCGCGAATCTGGATTCTGTCACTCATTTCTTGTGCAGAGATTGTCTGCTGTGCATGGATGCCCATAACAACTGCGAGCATCATCATTGTAGCTAATAACTTTTTCATATTGATCATTGTTATTGTTTCCGTTTGCAAAAGTAGGTCATCCTGCTCGTTGCATTGATAACAATAATGGAGGAGAATTTGCACAAATTGCAGTTTATGATAGTTGCTTGCGGTATTCTGAGGGCGTTACTCCCAAAACTTTCTTGACATAGCGACTGAAGAAAGATGGGGTAGAGAAGTTCATCTCATCGGCAATGTCGGTAAACGACAGCGATTTGTCGTTCAATAGGCGTGTCAGTTCATTGCCAACAAACTGCTCTATCCAGTCGGAAGCTGGTTGCTGGCTCACTTTTCGGCATATTTCAGAGAGATACTTTGGCACGATGCACAGCTTGTCGGCATAAAAAGCCACATCGCGATTCTTCCTGCAATGCTCCTGAACAAGAAAGAGGAAGCGCAAGAATATGCGTGACTGGTTGTCGTCGGCGCCGTATTGTTCCAGCTCTAATCTGACAACATTCCATAAGTCGAAGAGAAACACTTGTAGTACTCTGCCTACTGTCTCGTCCTGGAACAAGGGTTGTGGATGGTCGATGCGACTCTTGAAAAGCTGAAAATCGGCATCTATAATATGAAATGTGTTGTCATCTAAGTGGATGACAGGATTGAATTTCAGCAAGACATAACCTTTCGTTGCCCACACCATCTCTGGGTTATAGGTCTGCAGGAATTCCCAGCTAACGAGCAGGAAATCCATTTCAGCATCAGCAGAATAAGTCACCTCAGTGATATGGTTGCTCATTTGCCAGATGACTAAGTCACCCCTACGAACTTCATGCCACTGGTTGTTGGCCTTGAATCTCATGTGGCCCGTCTTACAGAGAATATGCACATGATAGCTCCGCAAGTAATCTGATGGCTTCACGCCATTACGCACGTTATTGAATATGAGGTAGGGTGAGTTCATCTTTTTTTGTTTTTCGCAGCTAAGTTATAAATAATTCTGTAATTTGTGAAAATTTTGGGGAGTATTTGTTTTTTATTTGGCGAGTGGGTTTGTTGCCATCTTTTTGCGAAAAACTTTTGCAATGCCCTATATTAGGGTGAATGACGCTTGCATAGTTCAAGAAAAAATGCTATCTTTGTAGAAATATATATGAAGATATGAAAAGTATAGTTTGTAGTTTGTTTTTGGCCTTTTCTGTAGCCGTTTCCGCTCAGGTTCCTTCGCTGCAGAAGGTAGGGAACAGTACTTGCCTGATAGTGGATGGCAAGCCATTTGTGATGTATTGTGGTGAGTTGCATAACTCTACAGCATCATCGTTGAGTTATGTGCAGGAGCACCGAGTGTGGGACAAACTAAAGGAGATGCACCTCAATTCGGTGATTGCTACTGCCAGTTGGGAACTGGTGGAGCCTGTTGAGGGGCAATACGACTTTACTCTGGTGGATGCCATAATAGCTGAAGCCCGCCAGCGGGATATGAAAATTGCTTTCCTGTGGTTTGGCGCTTTCAAGAACCCGATGATGACCTATGCGCCTACTTGGGTGAAGGCTAATCCGAAGAAATATCCGCATGCAGTGGATGACAAAGGACAGGAGATGGAACACATCTCTGTGTATGGAAGTGAGGTGTTGAAAGCTGATACGAAGGCTTACAAGGCATTCCTGCAGCACATCAAGGATACCGACAAAGACCATACGGTGGTGATGATACAGTTGCAGAACGAGCCTGGCTTGAGGGGAACACCTCGCGACTACAGTGCTGATGCCAACAAGGCTTGGAAGGCACAGGTACCCCAACAAATCGTTGACTACCTGAAAGCCAACAAGGGGCAGCTGCAACCCGACCTGGAGCAGGTGTGGGCCAAGTATGGCAACAAGACCGTGGGCAACTGGGAAGAGCTGTTTGGCAAGAGCGAAGTGAACAACCAGGCTGAGAACCCTATACGCAACATGACGGAACATCTGTTTACCGCCTATGGCTATGCCAACTATCTGGAACAGATGGCAAAGGCTGGCAAGGAGGTTTATCCGTTGCCAGTGTTCATCAATGCCAGTGTGTTTGGCATGAACACTCGTGGAGTGAGCTTGGGCAATGGTTGCTCAATACCTGAATTCTTCGATATCTACCGTGCTGCAGCTCCGAGCATTGATATATTGACACCTAACAGCTATATGCAGCAACTCGACTGGATAGGCAAGGCATTCTCTTGGAAAGTAACCCTGTGTTGATTCCTGAAAGTACGCTGGTAGGTGCAAGAGGCCTGTACATCATTGGTGAGCACGATGCCATCGCTTTCTCTCCTTTTGGCATAGACTATGAGGACAGTGAGCTGACACCTCAGCTGGAGAAGCAACATCGCCTGCTGGCAGAAAGCTATGACCAGATGCAGCAGATGGGTAATTTGATTACCGATAACTTGGGCTCTGACAAGATGCGTGGCATCTATCTCTATACTGGTCATGAAACCGATACGGTGGAGATGGGTAACTATGTGCTGACATTCAGCCCACGTAAAGGCTTCGACATAGGTGCGCTGATGGCACCTGCAGGAGGTGGTTTCCAAGCCGAAGGCGAGCAAAAGCAGATAGAGCAGGGCGGTGCTGTGATTGTGCAGACCAGTGCCGATGAGTTCTATGTGGTGGGCTATGGCTTCAATGCCGATGTGAAGCTGAAAGATGGTGTGAAGAGCAAGTTCTGTGGCTATGACAGCATCTGGGAAGGCTGGTTTGAGAATGGTAAGTTCATTCCTGGTCGCCTGCTGAATGGTGATGAGCGCAACGTGTTTGCTACCTACGACAAGGTGAAGGCTTTGAAGGTGAAGATGTTTCACTATTGACCATTGATACTTTTTTGAACAGCGTGCGCAGCGTGATGCCCGCATCAGCTATGCCATGTAGTGGCGAAATTGTTACGAAGTAGAATTGGGTAAAGACAATAGAGTTTTATGTTGAGAACGAAGAGTTGTAGAGTACTTGTTTGTTGGGTCACTTCGGCAGCCCTCTGTCTGTGTGCTTCAGCGCAGAAGGTATTTGACCCGACACTGGATCCAGAGGTGAAGGTGTTGCCGTCACGAAGTCACGAATTATGGAAAGGTTCTGCCTACATGTGGTACCCTGGCCAGTTGGCAGCCTATCGGCAGCAATGGCTGAGGGAACAAAGTCAGGCCCGCTGTATGGATGTGGGCTATGTGGGCAAGTTCAATCCCATGCAAGAGGTGACTTGGTTCAAGGTGCAGTTGGTGGCAAAAGATTCCACACCGCTGGAATATGCTGCTGCAGGTTCGCAAGGCGTTGAAATCACCGATAACGGCAAACCTTTTACAGGACACTTGTTGAAGGGCAAGCACGAATTGGTGTTTACAGTTACTACTAGAAATCAGCTGCCTGCTTTGATGGTTCAGCATAGTTCTCAATTCTCAATTGTCAGTTGTCAATCATCTCTCGATGGCAAGACCTGGATGCCCGTTGAGACTGATAGCCGTTATAATGACCCAGAGATAAATCCCAATGTCCGTATCAACGACGAGGTGCTGCTACTGCCTAAGGATATTATCCCCTTGAAGAATGTAAAAGACAAGACTCAGCTGCATCATAATGGCTCCATTATCTACGATTTCTGGTATGATGAGGTGGGCACCATTGAGGTAGTAGCATCTGGTAGTGGTAAGCTGCACTTCACCGTGGGTGAGAGCATAGAGGAGGTGATGAACGAAGACACCAAGAAGTTTGAACAGCAACCCATCGCTGATGTGGCGCTGACTGGTGGGCGTCAGACCATCACTTTGCCTGAGCGTGCTTTGCGTTATCTGAAGATAACGGCAACTGAAGCCTGTACCTTGCATAGTGTGAAGTTCCGTGCCATGATGTGGCCTGTGCAAGAGATGCTGATGACCTTTGAGAGTAGTGACCAGTCATTGAATGATCTCTTTAATGCTGGTGTGGCTACACTGCATACTTCAATGCACGACTTCAACCTGGATGGTATCAAGCGTGACTTCCTGCCTTGGTCGATGGATGCAGTGGCCAGTATGTATGGAATGAATCTGCTGATGGGTGACCGCCAGGTGGGTCGAAATAACATAAGTATCTGCCTGATGCCTCCTTCACCCAAACAGAGTGACTGGGGTATTGTGGATTATCCGCTGCACGCACTGATTGCCTTGCAACAGGATTATCTGCGCTATGGCGATCTCAGTACTTACAAGATGTTCAAAGACCGCATTGACCAGCAGATGGACTTTTACATGAGCGTGCAGGATGAAAACGGATTTATCCATGCTGCCAAGCCTTCATCTGGTTTCATTCCAGGATGGAGTAGGGACAATGGTCCTGATGACTATGGGGTGGCCTGCTATCCGCAAATCATGTTGTATCAGAACTTCCGCATTGCTGCCTATTTCTCGAAATTACTGAAAGAGAATGATAAAGTAAAGATTTATACAAATAAGGCTAATCAGTTAGAAAAGAATATTATAGAAAATTTTTGGAGTACAGAGGAGAAGGCCTTTGTAAATGGCTATCGTGAGGATGGCTCATTGGATAAGCGTATTTCGCATCATGCCCAGTATTGGGCTGTGTTAGCTGGACTCTATCCTGAGCGTCTCTATGACTATCTTTACGAAACGGTGATTCCTTCTATTCCAAACTATAAAGACAATATCTCTTATGAGAAAGGCTATGAGGCGTTGGCATATATCAAGGCTGGCAGAACAGAAGAGTTTATGCAGCTGCTGGATGAGGTGTGGGGAGATTGGCTCAGGCAGGGCTATAGTCGCTTCCCTGAGAACTTCATGGTGAATGCTGATGTGAGCAAGCAACTGATGTTTTACGGGCGCTCCTTCGGATTGAGTTTGTGTCATGGGGCCAATGGTGCACCTCCTGTGGTATTGGCTGCCTATGGCATCTTTGGATTCAGTCAGAGTGTTGCCAACATCAATGAATATACATTATCTCCCAACTTGCTGCACTTGGATTGGGTGAAAGGCCGTATTCCTGTGAAGGAAGGATTTATCAGCATCAGCATGAACAAGGATGGCCGTAATGAGGTGGAAATCCCTGCAGGATGCAAAGTGACTGTAAACTTTGCAGGCAAGACACAGGTGCTGAAGAAAGCAGGAAAGTTTTCTTTCTAAGAGCAACGAATAATAGATATGGATGGAAGAATATCATGCAAACATCGAGATGATTAATGCCACGATGAAACCTGTGGTACCCACAAGCGTCTCCATCACCGTCCAAGTCTTCAGTGTGGTGGTCTCATCCATACCCACTAATGATTTGACCAGCCAAAAGCCCGAATCGTTGAAATGGGAACAAACAGTAGATCCACCTGCTATGGCTGCTGTGGTGCAGGCCAGATAGATGGGTGAGAGGTTGCTTACCTCAGGCATAGCAGCAATGATGCCTGCTGCCATTGTCATTGCAACAGTAGCTGAACCAACAGAGATGCGCACCAAGGCTGCTACGACAAATGCCACCACCACAATAGGCAAGGATGCAGATGCCACCGCATCGCCAATCACTTGCCCCAATCCTGAGTTCTGCAAGATATAGCGCAATACACCGCCAGACGCTGTAACAAGTAATATTAATCCTGTGGGTTCCAAACTCTTAGTCATTACTCGTTCAAGTTCTTCTTTAGTATATCCATGCCCATATCCAAGGATGATCATTGCTACTACAACAGCGATAGTCAGTGCCACAAAAGGCTCACCTAAGAAAGCTAAGATGGGTTGTACGCCACTCATGGCAGGCACTACCTTTGCCACAGAGTTGAGGATAATCAGTACCAAAGGAATCAGTACGATGCAAACGATTGTCCAGAAAGAGGGCAGTTTGCTCTCATCAATGTCAGGTTGGTTGGCTACATGTTCAGGGACAGGAATGTGGAACTTCTTACCAGCTATGCTGCCCCAGATGGGACCTGCTACAATCATTGACACAATTCCACAGCTGATACCCACCATGATGACCCAACCCAGCTCAACGTTCAGCATGGTGGCCACCAATACAGGGCCAGGAGTAGGGGGTATGAAAGCATGACCTACAGCAAGGCCGGCCAATAGTGGAATGGCATAGTATAGCGTGGAACGCTTGGTACGCTTTGCCAATGAGAAAGCAAGTGGTATGAGGATGATAAGACCCGCATCGAAGAATACAGGCATGGCAATTACCAAACCGGTGATACCCAACGCCCATGCTGCTTTTTGGTCGCCAAACTTGCGCACCATAGTCACTGCTAAGGTCTGTGCGCCTCCTGAAGCTTCCAAGATAGCACCAAACATTGAACCCAAGCCTACCAACAGAGCAATGCCTTTCAGTGTCTCTCCAATGCCTTGATTCACAGATCCAACTATTTCACTATAGGGCATACCTGCCATCAATCCGATAGCAACAGCACCTATCAGGATGGCAATCATTGCCTGTACCTTGAACTTGATGATGAGCACTAGCAAAATCACCAGTCCTATCAAAGCGGATATTACTAATCTCGTAGGATCTAACATTACTTCATTCATAATTATGACTTACTATTTCCAATGGATTTTGTTTCGTTGTCAATTAATATACCCTCCTTTCATGGGTGAGACAGCCTTTTCGGAGAACAGTTTCAGTACGCCTTTCTTATATTTGGGTTCCTTGGGTTGCCAAGCAGCTTTGCGCTCTGCCAGTACCTTGTTCACTTCGTCAGGAGACATCTCAACACCCTTGATACCCACCACTTCCAATAGGCGGGCAGGAATATCAATATGTATCAAATCACCTTCTTCTATCAAGGCGATAGGGCCACCTTCTGCTGCTTCAGGGGAAACATGCCCAATGGCAGGACCTTTTGATGCCCCTGAGAAACGTCCGTCAGTTATCAGAGCAATGCTCTTGCCCAATTCAGCATCAGATGAAATGGCTTCGGTGGTATAGAACATCTCAGGCATACCAGAGCCTTTAGGACCTTCGTAACGGATGATCACCGCATCGCCTGGCTTGATTTGGTGCGATAATACTGCAGCAATAGCATCTTCTTCGCAATCAAAAGGACGTGCCTTCAGCACAGCTTTGAACATCTCCTTAGGTACAGCTGAATGTTTCACAACAGAACCTTCAGGAGCCAAGTTGCCTTTCAGAATTGCCACCGTTCCATCTGTTCCTATGGCGTGATCGAAACGACGAATCACATCTGTACGTTTTAAGTTCCACTTGGCCAGATATTGCTCGCAATGGTCGTAGAATCCATTGGCTTTCAACTCTTCCAGGTTTTCACCCAAGGTCTTGCCTGTAACGGTAAGTACATCCAGATGAAGCATCGACTTGATTTCTTCCATCACAGCTGGTACGCCACCAGCATAGTAGAAGAACTGAGCAGGCCAACGGCCAGCAGGACGGATGTCCAATAGGTAGTGGGCACCACGATGCATACGGTCGAAAGTATCGCTGTCTATTTCTATACCCAACTCGTGGGCGATGGCTGGGATATGTAGCAATGAGTTGGTAGAACCACTGATGGCTGCGTGAACCATGATAGCGTTCTCAAATGATTTGTTTGTTACGATATCGCTCACTTTCAATCCTTTCATAGCCAACTCCATCACTTGTTTGCCTGCTTCGTATGCCATCTTTTTAAGTTCAGGAGAGGTAGCAGGCATAAGAGCTGACCCTGGCAGCATCAGGCCAAGGGCTTCTGCCATGATCTGCATGGTACTGGCAGTTCCCATAAATGAGCAGGCACCACATGAAGGACACGCATGGTGCTTGTAGAACAGCAACTGCTCCTCGCTGATTTCTCCACGCTGGCACATAGCAGAATAGGCACCTATCTGTTCTAACGTAAGCAAATCGGGACCTGCATCCATCACACCGCCCGTAATCATGATGCTGGGTAAGTTCAAGCGGCAAAGTCCCATCAGACAGGCAGGTACTGACTTATCGCACGAGGCGATGAATACTCCTCCGTCAAAGCCTGTAGAGTTGCCATGAATCTCTATCATGTTGGCAATCATGTCACGGCTTACCAATGAATAATTGATACCATCATGCCCTTGTGCGATGCCATCGCATATATCTGTCACGAAATAACGTGCCGCTTTTCCACCTGCTTCGCTAATACCACTTACAGCTTCAGCAACAAATTGATCTAGATGGGCACTTCCCGGATGGGAATCACCAAAGGTACTCTCCACCAATATCTGAGGCTTATCGAGATCGGCCACCGTCCATCCCATACCAATTTTCAACGGGTCGTTCTCAGGAGCCAGTTGTCTCACTTTCTGACTATTCAGTTCCATGATTATTTCTTTTATAGCTTTTAGTTATAGTTTTATGATGCTAAGGTACAATTTTTTTTGTAACTTTGCGATATACTTCTATTTTTAAACCATGAAAAATAATCTAATTTACCTATTGTTGGCAGTTTGTTGCAGCAATACTATGCAAGCCCAGCAGGGATTCCTAAATAACATCTATAGTCGCATTGAGAATACGCAAGTATTTGAGCAAGGACAGGAAGAAGGACATGCATACTATATCCCCAAAAACAATCTTTCGCTCAATGGGAAGTGGAAGTTTTATTTTGCTGATGTGCCAGAAGACATTCCACAGCAATTTTTTCAGACAAACTATAATGACAGCAAGTGGAATCTGATAGACGTACCTTCCAATTGGGAAATGCAAGGCTATGGCGATAAGCTGTTCCGAAACGTTCATGCACCTTTTAAGGCAAATCCGCCTCATGTGCCTCGCGAGTATAACCCAACCGGTGCCTATCGCACCTCGTTCAACTTGCCTGCAGATTGGAGTGGGAAAGAGGTATTCTTGCGCTTTGAGAAAGTCGCTTCGGCTTCGTTTGTATGGGTGAACGGACAAGAGGTGGGCTATAATGAAGGTGCCCAGGAACCTGCTGAATATAACATTACTCCTTATCTGAAGAAAGGTAAGAATACCATTGCAGTAATGGTGACAAAATATAATGATGGCTATTACCTGGAAGGACAGGACTACTGGCGACTGGCTGGTATCTTTGATGATGTGTGGGTGATGGCAACGCCCAAGACTCGCCTGATGGATTGGCAGGTAATAACTGATCTGGATGAGAATTATCGTGATGCTGAATTGCAGATAAATACTTTCATAAAGAATTATGGTGCCTCTATGGAAGGTTTGCAGGTAAAGGCTTTGCTCTCTGACAAGAATGGACAGCAGGTGGCTGTGATGCAGGGTGCTGTGCCAGTTGTTGCCGATCGTCAGATGGCAGAGACTTCCCTTAAAAATCATGTGACGAACCCGTTGAAATGGACATCTGAGACTCCTCATCTGTATAACCTTAACTTACAGTTGTTGAGTAATGGGCAGGTGATTGATGAGGTAAATACCCGCATAGGTTTCAAGGAGACAAGAATTATAGGTGAGACTTTCTATCTTAATGGCGTACCATTGAAAGTGAATGCACAGAACAGTCACATGCAGCATCCAGTGATGGGGCATGCTATGACAGAGGACGTGATTCGCAAAGACTTTGAAATACTGAAGCAGTTTAACTTCAATGCTGTGCGTACTTCACATTATCCACCTGTAAACAAATATCTGGAGCTGGCAGATGAATATGGCCTGTTCATCATTGATGAGACAGGTGATGAGGCGCATGCTTCCGAACAAATATCTGGAGAAGATCAGTATCTGGGTATGTATCAAGAACGAGTGCGACGCATGGTGCTCAGAGACCGCAACCATGCATGTGTCTTGTTTTGGAGTGCAGGCAATGAAAGTGGTGAGGGGCATCTGATAGGTGAGGTTATTAAAGAAGGAAAGAAGTATGATCCTACTCGTTCATGGATGTATGGGGGCAATGCCTATAGTCATCCTGCAGAGGAAATCATAGGCCCACGTTATCCTACGCCAGAAGAACTTGACCTGCAGGTAGGTCTGCATGGCGATGGTGACATACGCCCTTCGTTTATGGATGAATATCTCTCTGTTGCAGGAAATGGAGGTGGAGCTTTGGACGACTTTTGGCGAGTAATCTACAACCATCCGAGAACAATGGGTGGTGCCATCTGGGACTTTGTAAGTCCTGGCTTGCAAGAACCTGCCCGTTTGGTGCAGGATGACTCTCCTTTCCACACCCCAGCACATTTGATGGGTAATGCTAAGTTGCTGAAAAGTAAGAACGGAACAGTACTCGACCTTAATGGACACGACCAGTGGGTAGAGGTATATCGTGCTGATAATGTGGAAATCAGTTCTGATCAGCTGACAATCACTATGCAAGTCTATCCGCGTAAACTGATCAGTAGCTGTGGATCGTTCATTACTAAAGGTAGCAAACAATTAGGCATACAGCAGGAAGGCAAGGAAAACATCATCTTCTACATATATACTGATAAACTCTATAAGGCTACAGGCAAATTGCCTGCAGATTGGGAGTACAACTGGCACAATCTGTATGCCGTATATGATGGTGCTCAGTTGCGTTTGCTCATCGATGGACAAGAGGTGGCAAAAGCAGAAGCTAAGGGTAACATCAGGAACCTGCCTATGCCACTGAATATAGGGCGTAATGAGGAAACACATGGACAAGAGACTGATGTATATATCTGTGATGCTCAAATTGATAAGGTAGGGGTGTTCGACAGAGCTTTGCCTGTTGAAGAACTGACAGCAGAGAAGTCTGTTCTTTGGCTTGATTTTGAGAGTGAGACCAAAGAAGGTAATTTTTTCAGCTACGGCATAGGTGCAAGGACATACGGAAGCATTTGGCCAGATCGTACTCCACAACCAGAGATGTGGCAGATGAAGAAAACAGTTCAGCCTCTGAGCTTCTCAATGCTGGATGTTGAAAAAGGTTTGGTGGAAGTGTGGAATCGTAATCATTTCCTGCCTGCCTCTCATTACGATAATACCTGGCAGATTGAGTGTGAAGGAAAGGTACTGGCTTCAGGTACGTTGGATATCCGGACACCAGCCCTTCAGAAAGAGGTGGTGAGGGTGCCCTATCATCTGACTGATATTGATTCTACTAAAGAGTATTTCCTACGCATTAGCTCTAAGCTGAAACAGGATGAACTGTGGGCAAAAAAAGGCTTTGAGGTGAGCTGGGATCAGTTGCCTTTGAATAAGGTCTCTATGGCTTCATTCCCAAGCAGTATTAGCAATGAAAAACTTAATTTGTCGCAGACTGCCGATGGCTATACAATTACTGGCTCCGACTTTACATACCATTTTAATAAAAATGGTCAGCTATGCTCAATTGTGAAAGGTGGCAAGGAACTGTTGAAGTCACCACTGAAGTTGAATGTTTGGCGTGCTCCACTAGCCAATGAGCAAGATCAATGGAACTCATGGCGGGCATTGAGTCGTGACATGCTATCTTCTGTCTATGGCATGCAGCTTGCTACTGTTTATTATCATGCTAATCTTGACCATCTTACCTATACACCTCTCCAGGTGGAGGCTCAGATGCTTGATGGAGATGTTTATATGAGAGTGAGAGACTTTATGCAGTTTGGCTCTCCTACAATGGCACGCCAGGATAGCTACATCTTTGGTGCGCAATATAATGGCTATGAAGAAAACTATTTATATGTCATTCATTCAGATGGCAGTGTGACTTTAACCCACGAACTGACACCACAGGGCTCAATGCCGATGTGGCTTCCTCGCGTTGGCTTGACTCTTACGCTGGATAAATCGTTGCAACAAGTTGACTATTATGGTAGGGGCCCTCAGGAAAACTATCCAGACCGCAAGACGGGATATGCCGTTGGTCAATATCATAATACGGTGGATGGTATGTACGAGCCTTACCTCATTCCGCAAGATCATGGTTTACGGACTGATAATCGTGAAATGAAACTGTATGATGCTGAGGGTAGGGGAATTGGAGTGACCATGAACGAATTGTTCAATTTCAACGTATCAAATTACAGTACTGAGAACCTGACCAAAGCCGTTTACCAATATCAACTGCAAAAGCAGGATGGTGTAACGCTGAACCTAGATTATGCTACCAGTGGTGTGGGGTGCACTGCACGTGGCATTTTCCCCGCATACCGGGCATTGCCTACTGCCTATAGGCGAGTGATTAACATAAAACTAAATTGATAATGCAGAAAACAATGATGATGCTGGCGATGGTTGGACTGATGATGTCCTGCCAGCAAGGACCAAAAGTTACTGAGTGGGTGACAACTTCATATGATGCCCCTTGGCAAATTAATGCTACAACACAGTTGACTGATGCCGTGAGCGATTCTTTGGTGATAATTGATTCAACCAAAACGCTGCAAACCATCGAGGGATTCGGCACTTGCTTCAACGAGTTGGGGTGGAGCTCATTGAGTGAGTTGGGCTATGATGAAATACAAAATATCATGCACGAGCTTTTCGAGCCTGGCAAGGGAGCCAATCTTACAATGGGGCGTATGCCATTGGGTGCTAACGATTTTAGCTTAGACTATTATAGTTATGATGAAACCGATGGTGATTTCGACTTGAAAGATTTCAGCATCGACCATGATCGTCAGACATTGCTGCCTTTCGTAAAAGCTGCTTTGGCTGTTCAGCCACATATCAAGATGTTTGCATCTCCTTGGTGCCCTCCTGCTTGGATGAAATATAACAAGCACTATGCTTGCAACTCTACTGCAGCTATTCGAAAGATGGTGGAGGAACGCATGGCTCAGTTGCCTGATAGTGTGCGTCATCGTATGGGTGGCAACTCTGGAATTTTAGGATGGTTGAGTGTTGATAATGGTCTTCCCATCGATAAGGTGATTCCTGAAGGTGAGGATGCCTTTATTCAGGAACCTCAATACCTTGATGCTTATGCCCGTTATTTTGGTAAGTTCATTGATGCATATCGTGGTGAAGGTGTTGTTTTCCAGACTGTAATGCCCCAGAATGAGTTTAATTCTTCTCAGCCTTATCCTGCTTGCGTGTGGAAGCCAGAGAGCCTGGCCGACTTTATAGGGAATTACCTTGGCCCGGAAATGGAGAAACGTGGGGTAGAAGTTTATTATGGAACTATAGAACGCGCCAACTTGGATCTGAGTCGCACCGTATTGAACCATCCAACAGCTAGTAAATATATTAGCGGATTGGGATTCCAGTGGGCAGGCAAGAATGCTCTGCCTACCTTGCATGCAGAATATCCCAATCTCCCCTGCTATCAGACTGAACAGGAGTGTGGTGATGGCAAGAACGATTGGGCAGGAGCTATGCATTCATGGGACTTGATGAAACACTATTTCAAGTATGGCGTGCAGGCCTATTTCTATTGGAACACCTCACTGTTTGAGGGTGGGGTAAGCCATTGGGGCTGGAGCCAGAATAGTCTGGTAACAGTGAATAAGGATAATAAGACTTTCCGCTACACCCCCGAATATTATGTATTGAAACATGCCAGCCACTATGTATTGCCAGGAGCTAAACTGTTGGATTTGTCAGGAAGCTATACTGACGCTATGGCTTTTGTCAATACTGATGGTAGTGTGGTAGCATTAGTGGGGAATCAGACTGATCATAATCAGCCTGTTACTTTGCAGTTGAATGGGAAGAATGTGACGGTAACGCTGTCTCCGAATACCCTGAATACAGTTGTCTTGAGATAGTAGCATCAACCAAATCCTCCTAAGAAAAGAGAAGTACGAAGATAATAGAAAATAAGTAGAGTTTACCATGATCTATCTCAATGATAGAATATTCGATTTTGACTTTGAAACGGCGTTGGCTGAGTTGTCAGACCAGCGCCGTGAACAAGCCTTACGTTTTAAGCATGAGCTGGGACAGCGTACGTGTGTAGCTGCCTACCTCTTGCTTTGCGAGGGACTGCAAAAGGAATATGGCATAACTGATAAGCCTGTGTTTGATTATGGTGAACATGGCAAACCATTTATCATGGGACATCCCGAGATTCATTTCAACCTCAGTCACTGTCGTGAGGCAGCTATTTGCATAATTGCTGAACATCCTGTAGGCATTGACATCGAATCGATTCGTGAATTCAAACCAACATTGGTGGATTATACAATGAATGAAGAGGAAGTGTTTCGTATCTATCAGGCAGAACGTTCAGATATTGAGTTTATCAAGTTGTGGACACAGAAAGAGGCTGTACTGAAGCTCTCTGGTGAGGGTATCAGTAGGGATATGAAACAGGTACTACACAATCCTCCAGCATCGCTCACCACTGTCGTTAGTGCCGACTTTCGCTATATTTATAGCTATTGCTATTAATTTTCATTCAGAAATGATACTTCTTGTATCTCACCAGCATCATTGGGTGGTCGTCAATAAAACCTTAGTCAAAGTATCAAAAATCTCTTCCTCTCTCTCGTAGGGATGGATTTGGAAGTAAGCGTCTCCCGTCAGCATAGCCGAAAGTTGTGTTTTCGTCTTATTATAGAAAATATGGCAAGGCTTACCCAAGTGTTCAGCATATGCCAATTCGTAGCCCACACCCAACGATGGACATGTACATTCTGCAATCACCACGTCACATTCCTGTAGCCATGTGGTATCTCTGTCATATATCAGCGCATCACGGCTTCGCCCTTGCTCTAAAAGGTTAAGTTTCGAACTGCCCACATGTTCAGTCAGCACAGTATCTGTGCGTTGCATAAACTCGATAATGCGGTGATAGAGAGTTGCATCTATACGTCCTCCACGGATGGAACCTGCAAAATAAATCTTTTTATTCATATAACTGGCATTAATCATTGATGCGAATTTACGAATTATTGGCGGAAAATACCTAACTTTGACACAAAATCTAAGCAAACAGACTTGACTATTGCAAACCATGAGCGAAACTCAAAAAGGATTTATTCAGTTGCACCTGAGTGTGTTGTTGGCGGGGTTTACAGGCCTTTTCGGCCGATTGATAACGCTTAACGAGGTAGATATCGTGTGGTATCGTATGCTGTTTACCAGTTGTATTCTGTTAGTATTTACAGGACTACCTAAACTGGAATGGCGCAAGGTGTTGCAACTATGTGGGTGTGGTGCATTGCTGGGTTTTCACTGGATATTGTTTTATGGCTCTATCAAGGCTTCTAATGTTTCCATTGGTGTTATTTGTTTCTCTCTGATAGGTTTCTTTACAGCTATATTTGAACCCATAATATTCAAGCGCAAGATCTCGTGGGTTGAACTTTGTTACTCACTCATCACGGTGGCTGGCGTCTTGTGCATCTTCTCGTTTGATGCCCGATATCGTTATGGTATCATGATAGGAGTGGTATCTTCGGCGGTATGTGCCTTGTATGCTATTTGCAACAAGAAAGCCAGCGTAGGTATTCGTAGCCGTGATGTTCTTTTATACCAGATGTCGGGTGGTCTAGTCATCGTAAGCATGATCATTCCCATATATCTATATTTCTTTCCAAGTAATCAACCCGTGATGGTTATCCCTGCAGGTACTAATCTCTGGTTTATGCTTTGTCATGCCTTGTTCTGCACCGTTGGTATGTACCTCTTGCAGATTCAGGCGTTGAAGCGTCTATCAGCCTTCACAGTTAATCTTACCTACAATCTTGAGCCTTGTTACACTATCATTCTGGCATTCCTTATCTTTGGAGAAGGACGTGAAATCAATTTCTCATTCTATCTTGGTATCGCTATGATTCTCCTGAGCGTCTTACTTCAATCAATGAGGTCATGGAAATAGAAGCGACTAACTAAATATATATAATTGCAGAGATAAGTTGTTGGTGAAAGCAAAGAAAAAGGGATGCTTTAAGAAGCATCCCTTCATTATTTACTTTAACGAACTTTAGATTTCAACTGTAGTCTGCAAAGGCAGGTTATCAGATGAACCACCAACATAGATTACAGCTTTGCCGCTCTCCACGTTCCAAGCATGCTGGAACTCGTTCCAATGGCGAAGGCGATCTTTTGGAATAGTGATAGTTATCTTGGTTGTCTCGCCAGCCTTGATGGCAGTACGCTTAAAACCCTTCAATTCATATTTTGGACGTTCCACCTTAGAGTCAGGACGGCCAATATAAACTTGTGAAACCTCTTCTGCTTCCATATTTCCCTGATTAGCCACATCAAAAGTAACCTCAATGTTCTCACCTTCAACTTTGGCAGCCAGGTTAGCATACTTGAATGGTACGTATGACAATCCATAGCCGAAAGCATACATAGGCTTCACATTCTTGGTAGTGTACCAACGGTAGCCAACGAAGATGCCCTCAGAATAGTCAGCATCAGCCTTACGAACAGCAAAACGGTCACGGTTAACCAGGTTTACGAACACATCACCACCGCCTTGTTCCTGCTGAGGATAAACACCCAGTGCATAAGCAGGAGAGTCCTCCAATTTTCTTGGGAAAGTAAATGGCAGCTTGCCAGAAGGAGCAATCTTGCCAGTCAATACGTCAGCCAGTGCATTGCCACCCTCTGTGCCGTTGAACCAGCTATATACCAAACTCTTTGCTACAGGTTCCACCTCACGCAAGTCAACAGGAGCACCAGCCACCATTACTACTACGATGTTAGGATTTATCTCTGCAATATCTTCCAGCAAATCTTCCTGATCGAATGGCAACTTGATAGTAGTACGGTCAGAACCTTCAGTTTCCACCTCACGGTTGTCACCACCGATAAACAGAACCACATCAGCACCCTTCACAGCTTTCAGTGCCTCCTTCTTCAGCTTCTCCATGCGTTTCTCGTATTCCTCCATTGCGTTCTCAGGCAACTTTTGGCCCCAACGGGCTTGTGGAGCAGGTTCATAACCACGGGCATAGCGAATCTTAGCTTTACCCTTCAGTGCTTTCTGCAGACCTTCCAGAGGGGTTACCTCGTAGAGCGTCTTCACACCAGCGCCTACACCACCTAACGCCATAGTACGTGTAGCGTTGTCACCAATCACAGCAATGGTCTTTACCTTGTTGCTCAGTGGCAACAAACCTTCGTTCTTCAGCAATACGATGCTCTTTGAAGCCACTTTGTAGGCAATTGCCTGAGTCTCTGGTTGAGAAGTTACCTTCTTATTGGCTACGTCATCAGGCACAGGGTTCACAGTTAGTCGAACGCGCAGGATGTTGCGCACTCTCTGGTCAATCACATTCATGGGCACATCTCCTCTGTTAACGGCAGCAATCAGAGAATCACCCAAATAGGTGCTACTTGGCATCTCAACTTCCAAACCACCCATTACTGCACCAACGGTAGAGTGAGTACCACCCCAGTCGCTGATGATCATACCCTTGAAACCCCATTCATTGCGCAGAATGTTTTCCTGCAAGTTGAAGTTCTCTGAGCACCATTGACCCCAAATCTTGTTGTATGCAGCCATCATGCCCCATGCGTTACCTTCCTTTACAGCCATCTCAAATGGGGTGAGGTATATTTCGCGTAAAGCACGCTCGGAGATGTTTGCATTGATGAAACCACGCATATTCTCCTGACTGTTCACAGCAAAGTGCTTCAGACATACAGCCTCGTTCATGTCTTGAGCACCTTTAGTATAGCCAGTAGCCAGTATGCCACTCAGCAGTGGATCCTCACTCAGGTACTCGTAGGTACGACCACCAGTAGGCAGTCGCTGGATGTTCATGGCAGGACCCAAGATCATGTCTTTGCCACGCAACTTAGCCTCAATGGCCATACCCTTGCCATATTCATAAGCAATGCCAGGGCACCAGGTAGCAGCCAGTGCAGAGCCAGTAGGGAAGAAGGTCGCACGGTCGGTATCCCAGCCCAGTGGGGTCCAAGAGTGGTCTTCCAACTCTTCACGAATGCCGAAAGGACCGTCGGCATACTTCATGTCGGCAATGCCCAGTCTTTCGATACCTGCTGAAGAGAACATGGTTTTGCCATGCAGCATATTCACCTTCTCTTCCAGCGTCATTGTTTTAATGATTTCCGTAATCTCAGCCTCATGTTGCAGAAGCGGATTCTTCTGCTGTGCTGAAGCCACACCAAAAAACATGGATGCAGCCAGCAAAATGAATGACTTCTTCATTTGTAATAATATATGGTTGTTTTCTATTCATCTTATTTCATTCCTTCACCGCTTTGGGTGTCCAGCTATTAAAGAATCGGAGCACCTTCTCTTTGTTGTAGCCCTGACCTTCTTCCAAAAAGCTGGAGTCTTGGTGGTGCAATACCTTTCCGTTTTCGTCAAGCACCACGAAAACTGGGAATCCAAAGCGTTGTGGACTATTCAGCCTTTTCAGCATCTGGACAGCTCGTTTCGTCTTTTCCTCGCCTTCCGATTTCCTCGGATTGTAGTTTACGTGGATATAAACGAAGTTGTCGCTGATGGTCTTGGCTATCTCACTATCATTCGTAATGAAGTCGGCAAATCGTAGGCACCAGGGACACCAGTTGCCACCCACCTGAGCAATCACGAACTTACCGTTGGCCTTTGCTTCAGCTACAGCCTTATCTATCTGCTCCAGTTGGTTGATCTCCTCGTCATACACCTTCTTTGTTTGTGCCTGTACTGTCAGCGTTATGATGGCCATCAACAGTACACTCATTATTGTCTTTTTCATATTCAAAAAACTAATATTAATTATGTGTTTGCAAATATGGTAATTTTGGTATTAATCTGCAAGGGATAAGAGGAAATTTTGTCCATATGTTGATGCCAAATAAAGGATAGGTGGCCTTGTTTAGCTTGTTATCGCTGTCGAAATATATGTCGTAGTAGTGGATGGTAGCCACAGCATATCTCAAATTCTCCAGATGTTTGGCGTTTCGCTCGTTTATTCTTATCTTTGTTGACAATATAAAATCAAATGTTGAAATGAAAAAGATACTCTTATTATTGTTCTGTATGATGGCTATGACTGTTCAAGCACAGGAATGGCCGGCCTCTTCGATTCAGACATATGCTGGAACCCGTTGGTGGTGGATGGGTAGTGCAGTGGAAGAAAAAGAGCTTAGTGAACTAATGAAAGAGTATTCCAGTCATGGCATCCGCACTTTAGAGATCACACCTATTTATGGAGTAAAGGGTAATGAGGTCAACAATATCAATTTTCTGTCTCCCAGATGGATGGAAATCCTGAAATACGTGGAAGAACTGGGCGTTAGAAACCAAATGCAGATTGATATGAACTGTGGGACAGGGTGGCCCTTTGGCGGTCCTGAGGTGCCATTGGAGGAAGCCACATGTCGAGTGATGTATAGAGTGGATACCGTTCAGGTGTTAAAGCAGCTGAGTTTAGATCTTACACCAGACAATCGTCTGAAAGTGGCATCAACCACAGAAGAAGACGGAGAGAACGTACTACAAACAGCCCTGTTGCAAAGGGTGATGGCTTATCGGTTGGACACCCCAGCAGATACGCAGGATCTGACATCATTGGTGCAAGATAATGTGCTGACGTGGGAGCCTAAGATAAAGGAAGGTAGTACGTGGCAGATCTTTTCCGTCTATCAAGCGCGTACCAAGCAACGTGTGAACCGTGCAGCACCAGGTGGGGAAGGTTGGGTGATCGACCATTTTGATGCAATGGCAGTTAAACATTATCTTGATCGTTTTGATAAAGCTTTTGCCGAGAACGGCACACCTTATCCTGATACTTTCTTTAACGATAGTTATGAGGTGTATGGCGCTGATTGGACACCTGGCATCTTTACAGAGTTTGCCAAACGAAGAGGATATAAATTGGAAGAACATCTGCCAGAACTCTTCCTCAACGAAGGCGAAGATCCAACGCAGGTATTGATAGATTATCGAGAAACATTGAGCGATCTTCTCTTAGAGAATTTCACGAAACAATGGACAGAATGGGCACATAGCCATAACGTGAAGACACGTAATCAAGCACATGGCTCTCCTGCTAATTTGATTGACCATTATGCAGCGGTGGATATCCCAGAGGTAGAGGGGTTCGGATTGTCCGACTTTGGCATCAAAGGACTGCGTACGGATGCTGATAAGGTGCGACCAAATTATAGCGACCTTTCTATGCTGAAGTATGCCTCTTCGGCTGCCCATATCACAGGAAAGCCTTTGACCAGTTGCGAATCATTCACATGGTTGACGGAGCATTTTCGCACTTCACTTTCACAGTTGAAGCCTGACTTGGATTTAATATTCTGCGCAGGGGTAAATCGCGTGTATTTTCATGGTACGGCCTATTCTCCTACGAATGATCCCTGGCCAGGATGGAAGTTCTATGCAACGATAGATATGTCGCCTACCAATAGTATCTGGCGTGATGCTGCCAAGTTCACAGATTATGTGAACAATTGCCAGCGTTTCCTGCAATGGGGTGAGCCAGACAATGATTTTTTGGTTTACTTACCAGTGCGCGACATGTGGGCAAGGCGTACTTCCGATTTACTGATGATGTTTGAGATCAGCAACATGGACAAGAATGCGCCAGAGTTTATTCGTGATGTGTTGCTAATAGATTCCTTAGGATATGACTGCGACTATATTAGTGACAGCTATTTGTTGGGTACTACCTATCAGGAAGGTAAACTTAAAACGGCTGCAGGCGTAAGCTACAAAGCTTTGATTATCCCTGGAGAAGTTAGGATGACTTCACAACTGAAAGCACACTTAGATCGTTTGAAAGCACAAGGTGCGCCTATCTTGTATCGCATTGACAATGCTGAAATGAACAGATTGGCAAAACCAGAAGAACTAAAGACAGTGTGTGGGTTACACATGATTCGTCGCAGTAATCCTACTGGGTATCATTATTTTATCTCCAATCTGACTCCCAATGATGTGGACCAGTATGTGACATTAGGGGTGGACTTTCTGGATGCTATGCTCTTCAA
Source organism: uncultured Bacteroidales bacterium (assembly GCA_902775375.1). Classification (GTDB taxonomy): domain Bacteria; phylum Bacteroidota; class Bacteroidia; order Bacteroidales; family Bacteroidaceae; genus Bacteroides. Next base: position 144,789 of record CACYLU010000004.1, read on the forward strand.
TCCATTGAATGACAGTGAACACTATACCGTAGAAAAGCGTGATGGCAAGGTACGTATTCGTTTGCGTTCAGGAGAATCCATTATTTTGCAAACCTTCAATATGTCTGTACCCAATGCTGGAAAACAGCCTGTTCTGGATTATGCGGTTACAAAGGATTTGACAACAGGTGCATGGACCCTTAGTTTTGAAGAAAGTGCTCCTGCTGTAAAGCAGACATTCAAATTGCCTAAGGTACAGACCTGGGAAACTCTCGATGATGACTCAGTGAAGGTGACAATGGGAACGGGAGTTTATTCTTGCCGTTTCACTCTTACCACTAGAGAGATGGCCAATCACTGGGCCATAGACTTAGGAGATGTGCGTGAAAGTGCACGTGTTTTCGTGAATGGCAAATACATTGGTACAGCATGGTCAGTACCTTTTGTCTTGAAGCTTAGTAATCTGAAGGTTGGGAACAATGACTTACGCATTGAAGTCACTAACTTACCTGCCAATCGTATCAGTGAAATGGATAGAAGAGGAGTTCCTTGGCGAAAGTTTGAAAACATCAATGTGGTGGATATTCATTATGAACACACTACTTATGAACATTGGGAACCTATGCCAAGTGGACTGAACAGTACGGTTAAACTGGTGAAATGGCAATAACTATTTTTTCCCATACCCAATAGTAGGTATTTTGAACTGATGTGCTTGTGTAAGTCGATAAGAATTAAGATATTTGCAGAAATTTATAAGAATTAAGCAGATATGTGGAATAAGCCGTGGGGTATGAAGGAGGGTTTTGCCATTGGCATAGCTCTGATAGTGATAGGACTGGTGCTGCAATTCAGCATTGGCGCTGTGGAGTGGGGACTGCTTAGATGGCCTGTCAACATCATCATACTGGCAGTATTTCTTGTGGCAGCTGTTGTTCTCTTTTTCTTGAGAAGTAAAGTTCGTGTATTGAGGTACTTTGCCACATTGCCTTGTGCAGTGCCTGCCTTGGTGCTTACAGCCCTTATCACTATAGTGATGGGACTGACCCGCCAAGTGCCTGACGGACAGCAGGCAACCGATTCCTTAGGCATCACCCGAATGCTTTCGTTTTGGCCTTTCGTATTATTATATGTTTATGTAGCCTTCATTCTCTCGCAGGTAACTTTGGTGCAGCTCACACATTTCAGCTGGCGTAAGTTGCCTTCTCTGTTCAGTCATGTGGGACTGCTGATGTCGCTCTTGACGGCAACATTGGGCAGTGCCGATATGCAGCAACTTACCATGACTGTTAATAAAGACTATGCTGAATCGAGGGTGTATGACAGCAATACGGGGGCAGCAAAGAAACTTAATATCTCTATCCGGCTGAAAGATTTTACTATTGATGAATATCCTCCCAAACTGATGTATTATGACGAGGTGAATGGTGTGATGTTGCCTGAGGGCAACCCTGAATCACTTTTGATAGATGATGACTTTAACGGTGGTAGCTTGCAGGGTTGGCATGTTGAAGTAGACAAAGTGATTGATGAGGCGCATCCTGTAACAGCTGGTGATTCCACTTATTACGAAGAGTGGCACGAATCGGGTGCACTGACTGCCATCCATCTGAAGGCTACGCCATCAAATGGAGGAAAAACATATGAAGGATGGGTGACGGCAGGCAGTTACCTGTATCCCTATCAATTGCTGAAAGTGACTGAACACCAATATATCATAATGGCTGAGCGTGAGCCACAGCGTTATGTCTCTAAGGTGGAGATTTTGACAGAGAGTGGCAAGCATGAGGAAGCAGATATCTTGGTAAACCAACCTTATAGCATTATGGGATGGAAAATCTACCAGCTGAGCTATGATGTGGATCGTGGCAAGTGGAGCGAGATAAGCGTGTTGGAGTTGGTGCGTGACCCTTGGCTGCCATATGTCTATACAGGTATCTATATGATGATAGCTGGTGCCGTTATGCTGTTGTTTACAGCACAAAGAAGAAAACAGTAAAGAATAATTATCAATTAAAATGACTTGGGATTACTTCATATATTTTGCGATTGCTTCTGTCCTGTGCTGGATGTATGGCGCCTATGTGGCATGGAAGGGTAAGACAAAAACAGCATATACTGCCACCATAGCAGGGTTGTTGGTTTTCTTGTCTTTCATCGTCTCCATGTGGATATCATTGGAGCGTCCTCCTTTGCGAACGATGGGGGAGACACGCCTGTGGTATAGTTTCTTCTTGCCACTGGCAGGCATCATTGTTTATGGCCGATGGAAATACAAATGGATATTGAGTTTCTCAACCATGATGGCAGTGGTGTTCATCTGTGTGAACCTCTTCAAGCCAGAGATTCACAACAAGACGCTGATGCCAGCTTTGCAAAGCCCTTGGTTTGCCCCTCATGTAATCGTATATATGTTTGCATACGCCTTGCTGGGTGCAGCTACAGTAATGGCTCTTTATCTGTTGTTCTTTAAAAGAAACAATCTAACTAATGCGTCAGGTTCTGTGGAACTTGCTATCACTGACAACCTTGTCTATGTAGGTCTTTCATTTATGACCTTCGGCATGTTGTTTGGTGCCTTGTGGGCGAAAGAGGCTTGGGGGCACTATTGGGCTTGGGATCCAAAGGAAACTTGGGCTGCCATTACTTGGTTTGCATATTTGGCGTATATCCATTATCGGCTGATGCCTAAGCATAACCCTAAAGTAGCGCTATGGGTGCTACTTATTGCCTTTGTCCTGTTGCAAATGTGTTGGTGGGGTATCAACTATTTGCCTTCTGCTCAAGGCACGAGTGTGCACACTTACACGAATTAGCTTAATTCTTTGATTTAAGCCATTCAGAATAAATAGTATTTAAAATAAACGAGTGGCTTAGTTCTAGTAAGCAGGCCGTTTAGTTCTAGTAAGCAGGTGGTTTAGTTCTAGTAAACGGGTTGCTTTCTTACATTCTAACATTCCAACATTCTTACATTAAGGTCCTAGCATATATGCAGTGAATAACCTGAGAGGATTAAGAAGAATAATATAATATATAATTATATATTATATTATTCTTCTTATACTGTCATGGGATGGTGTGGAACATCCTTATTGTAAGATTGTAAGGTTGTAAGATTGTAAGATTTTGTTTTTTAACCTCTATGGTTTGCTCCCTGCATCCTTATGATTTTCAGGCTGTAATCCTGTGGTTTGGAGGCTGCAGACCTATGGCTTAGAGGGTGCAAACCTATGGTTTGGAGGGCGATAACCTATGCTTTAGAGGGCATTAACCTATGGGTTAGAAGCCTGCAAAACGAATAATCATGCTTTGCACATTAATAGTTGAGCAGATTTATGGTGTGAACAGCGACAAGGGCAGCTGTTTCGGTACGTAGGCGAGAAGGACCGAGACTGATGGGAGTGAAGCCGTGAGAGAGGGCGAGGGCTACTTCCTCTTCGCTGAAATCACCTTCGGGACCTATCAGTACGACTGCATCTTGACTAGGTTGAATGACGTCTTTCAACTCCTGCCGTTCATTTTTGTAGCAGTGGGCAATGAATTTCTGCCCACTGAATGGCTGACTGACAAACTTGTTGAAATCAGTCATCCCATGCAGCTGAGGCAAGCGGGCTTTCAATGATTGCTTGATGGCTGATACCAGAATCTTCTCGATGCGTTCCGTCTTAACAACTTTACGCTCTGAATAGCGACAATCGAGGAATGTTATCTCATCCAGTCCAATTTCTGTAGCTTTCTCTACCAGCCATTCCATGCGGTCTATATTCTTGGTGGGAGCTACTGCCAAGTGGATATGATTCTTCCATAAAGGGGCTTGTGGTTGCTTCTCCAGTATGTTTACCAAGCAGTGTTTCTTGTCGCATACGCTGATTTCTGCTTTATAGAAACAGCCCTTGCCGTCAGTGAGCATCACCTCGTCACCTGGTTGCAGACGCAACACACGCACTGCATGAGCCGCCTCTTCCTCTGGCAGCACAGTGCTATGTTCGATATCGGGTGTATAGAATACGTGCATGACGGAGCGCTTTATTGGTAACCCATTTCCTTGAGCTGATCGCGTAACTCTGCAGCTTTCTCGTAGTCTTCTTTCTGGATGGCTTCATCCAGCTGCTGTTTCAGTGTATCAACACCAGGTGTTACCACTTTTATTTCCTTGAACTCTTCGAGATCGTCTTCCACCTTGATACTGCAGTCCTGACCAATCAGAGCATTCATCAACAACTCTTTGTAGGTGAAGATGGGGGCACCCATGCGTACCGCCATTGCCAACGCATCGCTGGTACGGGCATCTACCCTCATCACTCCATAGTCTTTCTGAAAATACAGGTAAGTATAATAAATGCCTTTCTCTACTTTGTAGATGACAACTCTCCACAACTTCACTGCCATAGCGTTCATCACCCCAGCAAAAAGATCGTGCGTCATAGGGCGGTTTTGCTGTATGCCTTTGGCGCCCATATAGATGGCACGTCCTTCGTATGCACCAATGACAATGCTCAGAATGTCGTCAGTACCTACTGCCCTCATAGTGACTTTGCAGTTGTTGAGGTCGCCAGGTATATTGGAGATGCTTTCTAACTGTAGCTGTATTTTCTCGTTTTTCTTCATAGGCTATCAGGCTTCTTTCTTCTGAGGTTTGAAATCATATTTGAAGAAGATGGCAAACAGGATGGCGATGACCAGTGAATATGCTGCAAAGATATACCAAACACTGCTCCAGTCGCCTATCATCTTGCCCTCTACATTCTCAGTGAAATAGTTCACAATGTTTTGTGCGGCTAAGGTGCCAAATGTAGCACCAATGCCATTGGTCATCAGCATAAACAGTCCTTGTGCACTGCTTCGCATACTCTTATCGGTAAACTGGTTGACAAACAACGAGCCAGATACGTTGAAGAAATCGAAAGCCACACCATAGACAATCATGGAAAGGATAAACATCCAAACTCCACTGCCAGGATTGCCTGCACCAAACAAACCGAAGCGGAATACCCAAGCCAACATAGCCAACAGCATCACTTTCTTGATGCCCAGACGCTTCATGAAGAACGGAATGAGCAAGATGCAAAGAGTCTCTGAGCACTGAGATAGTGATATCAACGCATTAGCGTGGTTGGCACCAAAGGTGTTGGCATATTCTGGTATGTCTTGGAAACTGGTGATGAAAGGATTGGCATAGCTGTTGCTCAGCTGCAATGCAACACCCAGCAACATTGAGAAAATGAAAAAGGTGGCCATTGTGCGATCCTTGAACAAACTGAAAGCCCTGAGGCCCAATGCATCAACCATTGTTTTCTTGCTAGCCTTGTTGATGGGGCACTCAGGTAATGTCATTGAGAAGAAGCCCAACAGAATGCCTAACACTCCTGATACTACAAACTGCATATAGGTGGTTTGGTAGCCAAGAACATCCACCAGCAACATGGTGCAGATAAATCCAATGGTGCCGAATATGCGGATAGGAGGGAAAGCGGTGATGGTATCCATTCCTGCCTTCTCCAGTGCGTTATAAGCCACAGAGTAAGAAAGTGATAACGACGGCATGTAGAATCCTATGCCTACAGTGAACAGACCTATCAGTATGCCAAAGTTGACATCAGTACCAGCCTGCATTGCGTAGTAGGCCATTCCCAACAGGAAGCTGCTTGATATGAAGTGGCAGATGCCCATCATCTTCTGTGCTGGTATCCAACGGTCGGCTACAATGCCAATCAAGGCTGGCATGAAGATACTGGTAATGCCTTGCATGGCATAGAATGCACCAATATGTGCGCCTTGCCCTGCACTGGCCAAATAGCTACCCATAGAGGTAAGATAAGCTCCCCACACAGCAAACTGCAGGAAGTTCATAATGATAAGTCGGAGTTTCAGATTCATCGTAATAAAGTGTTTTAATGGGGACAAAGGTACTTATTTTTTGTTGAAAACACGCATGAACAGGGCATAAAAAAGAAGGGTATCTATCTCAGACACCCAATCTTTATCAACCTTAAATCTAATACCATGAAAAACACAGTGCAAAGGTAGCCTTTTTATGTTATCCAACATAATAATTCGTGTAAAAACTACATTTGTTTAACATTATTTAAGCGTTCCTCAATGTATAATGCTACTTACTTGCGAAATTTATGCCCGTTGTGGTGTTTGAAGGAAACGTCGCATCATTCTACATATAGTACCAGCCCCTTGAGATATTCACCTTCTGGGTGATAAATATTCACAGGATGATCGGCAGGTTGGGTTAGCTGGTGCAGGATGCTTACTTTGCGTCCTGAAGCAGCTGCAGCCGTAAATACCGATGTGCGGAACTGATCTTTGTTTACTGCCTGTGAGCAAGAGAAAGTGAACAGGATGCCACCATGTTTAATCTTCTCGAAAGCCTTAGCATTAATGCGCCTGTAGCCCTGCAAGGCATTGCGTAACACGTCACGATGCTTAGCAAAGGCAGGTGGGTCAAGTATGATGAGGTCATACTGGTCTTTCTCCATCTCGTCGAGGAATTTGAACGCATCTTCAGCATAGGCGTGATGTCTGCCATCATCTGCAAAGTTTAGAGCTACATTCTGTTTGGTCAGTTCGATGGCTTTAGCAGAACTATCTACGGAATCCACCTGTGTTGCTCCTCCACGTAGGGCATAGACCGAGAAACCTCCTGTGTAGCAGAACATGTTGAGCACTTTTCTTCCCTGTGAGTAGTGTTCCAATAAGGCGCGGTTCTCACGTTGGTCTACAAAAAAGCCTGTCTTCTGGCCCTTCAGCCAGTCGATATGGAATTTTAAACCGTATTCAGTGGCAATGTTCTCCTTGCTTCCACCAATCAGAAAACCATTTTCCTGTCCCAGTTCTGCTTTGTAGGGCAGGGTGGTCTCCGACTTATAGTAAATATGGTCTATCTTGCCATTCATCACCTTCATCAAAGCTTGCGCTATTTCCATTCGTTGGAAATGCATACCAGCTGAATGTGCCTGCATCACGGCAGTACGTCCATAGATGTCGACCACCAGTCCAGGCAGATTGTCGCCCTCGCCATGTACCAAGCGATAGGTGTTGTTGTCGGCACGTTGCGCAATACCAATTGCTATTCTTTTCAGGTAAGCCTCTTCCAAGCGATGTTGCCAGAAATGTTCGTCAATGGCTTCGTGCTCGTCGAAAGTAAGTACACGTACCATGATGCTGCCCACCTGATAATGTCCCCTTGCGATGAAGTCGTGTTGAGAGGTGAACACTTCCACGAGGTCACCTTCCTGTACATTGCCTTCTATGCGGCTGATAGCTCCTGAAAACACCCAAGGGTGAAAGCGTTTCAACGACTCTTCTTTGCCTGATTTAAGATAGATGTTGTTCATATTGATAAGTTGGTAGTTTCTTCATCTTTTTCTTCAGCTGGTGCTGATTCTGGTTCTGGCTCTGGTACGATGATTAGTTCATAATCACCCGTTTCTTTCAGTTCTTCCACCTTGCGGTAAATCTGAATACACGCCCATGCGTCGATAGCTGCATAATGTTGCTGAGAGATACTCAGCTCTTCAGATTCCCAATTAGACAGTCGCTGCGATTTGGATATCTTGCAGCCAAACAGGTTGGCATAGATTTTTTGCAATGATTTGTCGTTGATGCCGATATCCTGTACTAAAGCTTGCAGTTCAATCACGTTTTTGGGCTCAAATGGTGCCCACTTATGTAACTGGTGGAAGTCATCCTTCAGCGAAGTGCCCACTTTGGCGATATGTGTATTCTCCAACAGCTGTATGAGGGGCAGCGTCAATCCAAATACATTCAAGCGGAACAGATAGCAACGCTCGTCGGTAGCCACCTGAAGCAGCGCCACCCTGTGACATACACCTTTTTTAAAAGAAGGACGAGTCTCTGTATCAATACCCAGCAAGGGGAACTGACTGAGGTACCTGACGGCAAAGTCAGCCTGCTGAGGCGTATCGATAATATATATCTGCCCCTGGTATTCTACCTTAGGCATTTCATTAATCTCTTCCTTCGTTATTTTGTTTTTAATTATCATCTTCTCTGTGAGTATCAAATTTTACCTCATGCAAGGCCCTCAATGTGTTGACCAGCTTTTGTCCCCAATACAGTTTGAAGTTGTCTTGACAAGTGGCCAAAGCATTATGCATGTTGCGGTTCACACCCTGACGGAACACAAATATGAAATCTTTGATGTCCTGATAGATATCGGCCAGTCCTTCAGAAATAAAACGTGTAATAGGTTGGTCACTATATTTCATGTCCTCCACGAAAACATCGAGGTAATCGTCACGGTCGCCCATGATGTCAGCCAATTGGACATTCATTACGCTATAGGTTTCTTCTGTCACACAAGTTTCCAGTGTGTCGTCTTCGTCTATCATTTCCATTTCTGGCAGCAATAAAGCTTTGACGTAGAGTAGGGGCAGTATCTTCAGCACGGTATCGATAAACTCTTCACGCTGCATTCCTTCCACATTCTCTAAGAATTGGCAGTATTGGGCAGCTACCGTTACAAATTCCACGCTGTTACGCTCGAATATCACCTTGCTTTCGCTTTGCATAAGATTCCTGTTTGTTATTCTGTCTGCAAAGATAGTCATTTTTGGGTAATAAACAATAATGGCGATACCTTTAAGGCATCGCCATTACTATATAATATGGTGTTGAGGATTACTTTTTCACTTCAGCACCTGAAATAATTATCTTTCTTTCTAGAAAGAAAAGAAATTATTCTTTCACTTCAGCACCCCAGTTGTTCTGAGCCAAACGCTTGTAGCTATTGTAACGCCACTTAGCATTGTCCTCAGCAGCCTGGAACAGTTCGTCAGCTTCAGCAGGATACTGCTTCATCACTGATGCATAGCGAACCTCACCCTTCAGGAAGTCTTTGAATCCTTCCCACTTAGGCTCCTTGCTATCCAATGTGAATGGGTTCTTGCCCTCAGCTTCCAGTGCTGGGTTGTAGCGCCACAGGTGCCAGTAACCGCACTCAACAGCCTTAGCTTCCTCTGCCTGGCTCTTACCCATGCCGGCCTTCAAACCATGATTGATACATGGAGCGTAAGCAATGATGAGTGATGGACCTGGATAAGCTTCAGCCTCACGCAGTGCCTTCAGGGTCTGAGCGTTGTCAGCACCCATAGCAATCTGTGCTACATATACATAACCGTAAGTAGTAGCCATCAGACCGAGGTCTTTCTTGCGTACACGCTTACCAGCAGCAGCAAACTTGGCAATAGCACCGATAGGAGTAGCCTTTGATGACTGACCACCAGTGTTAGAATAAACCTCTGTATCAATAACGAGGATATTGACATCCTTACCAGATGCGATAACGTGGTCGAGACCACCGTAACCGATATCGTAAGAAGCACCGTCACCACCGATGATCCACTGGCTACGCTTCACGAGGTAGTTCTGGAACTCAGCGATTACTGCGCAATACTTGCACTTGTCCTTGTTAGCCTCTACCATAGGAACAATCTGCTTGTACAGCTCCTTGGTCTTAGCTGGGTCGTTCTGGTTGTCTACCCAATCCTGGAACAAAGCCTTTGCCTCAGCAGGAACGTTTTCGTCAGCAATAGCAGCCAGCATGGTTTCAGTCAGACGCAGATGCATCTTCTCATTAGCCAATGTCATACCTAAACCGAACTCACAGAAGTCCTCGAACAATGAGTTAGCCCACGCTGGTCCGTGACCTTCGGCGTTAGTAGTATAAGGAGTAGATGGAACAGAACCAGAGTAGATAGAAGAGCAACCAGTAGCGTTAGCTACAATCTCACGGTCGCCGAACAACTGGCTGATCAGTTTCACGTATGGAGTCTCACCGCAACCTGAGCATGCGCCAGAGAACTCAAACAGAGGCGTAGCGAACTGTGAGTTCTTAGGAGTCTGTTGGATATCAATCAGGTTCTGCTTGCTGGTTACCTTGTTTACGCAGTATTCCCAGTTGGCAGCTTCCTTCTTCATGTCCTCAGCTTCAGGATCAAATGCTACCATCTTCAGTGCCTTCTCACCCTTCTTGCCCGGGCAGACATCAGCACAGTTACCGCAAGCTAAGCAGTCCATTACATCTACCTGGATGCGGAACTGCATGCCCTTGAGCTGTGCAGGAGCCAAAACAGCTATCTTAGCAGCATCGATGCCAGCAGCTTCTTCTTCATTCATAACGAATGGACGGATAGCTGCGTGAGGACAAACGAATGCACACTTGTTACACTGGATACAGTTCTCAGAGTTCCATACTGGAACGAAGTTAGCCACACCACGCTTCTCGTACTTAGCGGTGCCGCTGTACCAAGTACCGTCTTCGATACCCTTGAAGGCAGATACTGGCAGCAAATCGCCGTCCTGAGCATTGATAGGACGAACCACCTCGTTGATGAATGCAGGGTCGTCATTCACTGGCTTAGGATCGTCTGGCAGGTTAGCCCATGCAGGGTCAACGGTCAGAGTATGGTACTCACCACCACGGTCAACAGCTGCATAGTTCTTGTTCACCACATCCTCGCCCTTCTTAGCGTATGACTTTACGATGAACTTCTTCATCTGCTCGATAGCCAGGTCGATAGGAATAACCTCCGTGATGCGGAAGAATGCACTCTGCAGAATGGTGTTGGTGCGGTTGCCCAAACCAATCTCCTGTGCAATCTTGGTAGCGTTGATATAATAAACGGTGATGTTGTTCTTAGCGAAATACCTCTTCACACGGTTAGGCAGGTTAGCTGCCAGTTCTTCTGCATCCCAAACGGTGTTCAGCAGGAATGAACCATTCTTGCGCAAACCGCGGGTTACATCATACATATGGAGGTATGCCTGCACGTGGCAAGCTACGAAATTAGGTGTGTTTACATAGTAGGTTGAACGGATTGGAGAGTCGCCAAAGCGCAGGTGAGAGCAAGTGAAACCACCTGACTTCTTTGAATCGTAAGCAAAGTAAGCCTGGCAATGCTTGTTGGTGTTGTCACCGATAATCTTCACTGAGTTCTTGTTAGCACCAACGGTACCGTCAGCACCCAAGCCGTAGAACTTAGCTTCGAACATGCCGTCGCCGCCCAATGCAATTTCTTCCTCCTGTGGGAGAGAAGTAAAGGTAACATCGTCAACGATACCTACGGTGAAATGATCCTTAGGCTGTGGCAATGCCAGGTTCTTGAATACGGCAATCATCTGGGCAGGAGTGGTATCCTTTGAACCCAAACCGTAACGACCAGCCACGATGCAAGGAGCATCGGCAGCGCCATAGAATGAATCCTTCACGTTCATATAAAGTGGGTCGCCGGCAGCACCTGGCTCTTTGGTACGATCCAAAACAGCAATGCGCTTAGCAGTCTTAGGCATAGCAGCCAGCAAGTCCTTAGCACTCCAAGGGTTGAACAGGTGAACAGCCACCAAACCAACCTTCTCGCCCTGAGCACGCAGGTGGTCAACTACCTCACGAATACACTCGGTAACAGAACCCATAGCCACGATTACGCGCTCAGCCTCTGGGTCACCATAGTAGTCAAACAAGTGATAAGAACGGCCAGTAATCTTGGCAATCTCATCCATGTAATGCTGAACAACAGCAGGAACATTTGTATAGAAACCATTGCATGCCTCACGGTGCTGGAAGAAGTGATCTGGATTCTCAGCCATACCGCGCATCACTGGCTTCATTGGGTTCAGCGCCTTCTTGCGGAACTCAGCCAGTGCTTCTTTGTCAATCAGCGGAGCCAAGTCATCATTATCTAACTTTTCAATTTTCTGAATCTCATGAGATGTGCGGAAACCGTCAAAGAAATTCAGGAAAGGCAGGCGAGCTGTCAATGCAGACAGGTGAGCCACACCAGCCAGGTCCATAACTTCCTGAACAGAGCCCTCAGCCAACATGGCGAAACCAGTCTGACGGCAAGCCATCACATCCTGGTGGTCACCAAAGATACAAAGAGCATGAGAAGCTAGTGTACGAGCAGAAACATGGAATACGCATGGCAGGTTCTCAGCTGCAATCTTATACATGTTAGGTATCATCAGCAGCAAACCCTGTGAAGCAGTGAAAGTGGTGGTCAGTGCACCAGCTTGCAGTGAACCGTGAACAGCACCTGCAGCTCCACCTTCTGACTGCATTTCCTGCACGCTTACTGTCTCGCCGAAGATGTTCTTTCTGCCAGCAGCAGCCCACTCATCCACATGCTCTGCCATGGTGGAAGAAGGTGTGATAGGATAGATAGCAGCTACTTCCGTAAACATATACGCAATGTGAGCAGCAGCTTCGTTACCATCACAAGTAATGAATTTTTTCTCTTTAGCCATAATTTTGTTTTTTGTTTATTGATTGTTGTTTATTCGTCTTATTTATTCAAGTTTGCAAATATACTTCTTTTTTGCCTATTCTCAAAACAGGAAATGCAAAATATTAACTATCTTTATGACCGATATTAGAATCTGGCAGAAATGGTGCTCTATATATTCAATCCTGATACTGATTTGGCATTGGCCAATGGCAGGGGAAACTATACCCCTACCGAGGGGGTGCGGCAAATGATAAGTGACTTGTCGCTGTTGCCTGTATGGTATGCCCAACCAGGCAGTTATGTGGTGACAGACAGCATGTATGGCAATACCTATTTAGAAGAAATGACTCAGTTTTTTGGACTGGATGTTAGATTGCTTTTGTGGAAGGCTCTGCCTTCGCGCATCAAGCAAGCTACTTTGTCAGGGCACTCTGAAGAACTTGTTGATGGGAGTGTAGTAGATATAAAAATGCCTGCTGAACCTATTGAGGTCCGTCCGTGGGGGTGGAACACTTCTTTTTGCAACATGTTGATACGTGCAGGTATCAACCCGCAGTGTCTGCCCTCTGATGCTCAACTTACTGCCCATCGCAATTTGTCTCAGCGGGGATTGGTACAATCAGCATTGCTGCAGTTCCAAGGTCAGCCAGGCTTTTGCGGCATTTCCCACAATGTGACAGATGTAGTTGGTTGCGAGCAGTATTACAATTCGTTGAAAGGTCAGAGTGGGGTAGTGTTCAAAGAACCGTGGTCTAGTAGTGGCAAGGGTTTGCTGTGGTGTCGAGAAAGCTTGAATGACAGAGACAAGAACTGGTGCCAGAGAGTGATAGATACGCAAGGTTATGTCACCATTTCACCTGTATATAATAAGGTGCAAGATTTTGCCATGGAGTTTTTTGTGGGGGATGAGCCGAATCATGCAGTGTCTTTCTTAGGTTATTCATTGTTCACTACCGATCATAAAGGTTTCTACAAGGGCAATGCCCTGCTTAGTAACCAGGAGATAGAGCGTCGCCTCATGGCCTATGTGTCCAAGGCATCGTTAGACAAAACATTGCATGTGGTGGGTAGTTTCCTGCTAGAAAACGGTTACAAAGGATTTGTGGGAGTAGATATGATGATATGTCATGAGACAGGAGGCATGTGCATCCATCCTTGTGTTGAAATCAACTATCGTCATACCATGGGTTATGTAGCTCGTGTTATTGCAGATAGATTCTTGGCAGAAGGGGTGCAAGGTAAATTCATGATTCAGCATTTCCGTACCCATGAACAACTCACCTCTTTCGTTGACGAAAGTAAATTTAGTTTCCCTTTGAACATTAAACAAGGGAAAATTCTTTCAGGTTTCTTACCATTAGTCCATATTACGCCTCATTCACTGAACTTAGCATATATTCTAACATCATAGGGAACAATCACTGTGTGGCTTCACTCTCATTGCCGTAGCGGTCAATCGCCGTCACGGCAAAATAGGTTTTCCTGTTCCAAGGAAAGATGGGAGTATATGTGTATTCAGTCGTTTGAACACGCTGGGCAATAATATTGGCTGGGTTGCTTGTGTCAACCGGGAAGGTGTTAGAACCATATACTACATACATGGGGGCATTTTGCTTGTCGTTGTCAGTGGCTACTTCCCATCTCAAAGTAGTGTATCCTTCTGAATCGGTCTTTACCTCCAGATTGCGTGGCGCGGTTGGGGCTACATTGTCAAGCCACGGGGAAGCAGGAGGTAGGGCCGGAGTAGTGTATAGCTCATCAATAAGCAGGTCATAAAGTCCTTGCACGTTGTCCATCAGATACTTCACTCGGTAGTGGGCTTGTCCTAGTAAACCATTGCTACGGCTGAACAATATCTGCCGTTTTATCTCACTGATGTCCCAGTCGCCCTCCTTAGGGTCAAGGAAATAGATGCCCAGGCCTGGTATCACCTGACGACCATTGCTTTGCTCTTTCCAGTCTAATGCAAAAGGGTAGAAATTGTTGCCCTTGAAATACATCATGGGATATATCTGGTCTTGTATGCCTTCGCCCATCCAACCTACTACATCTTGCTTCACAGCATTGTAGGCATTCCAGCCTCTTGATGGGTAACGGGTGGTGTCGTCGTATTTGCCCACAGGACTGGTACTTACCTTTACCCAAGGCTTTAAGGCTTTCACACCATTGTATATATACCGAACTATTTCTGTGATGTTGTCTCTGCGCCACTGGTCGATGTCTCGGCCGTTGCCATACTTACGGAATTCATTCCTGTCAGGGAATTGAGGAGCGTTTTCGGGATACCTTAAATAGTCGTAATGTACGCCATCTACATCGTAGTTCTGTACAATCTCACGGGTGATGTCCATCAGGTATTTCTTAGTGTCGGGATGTCCTGGATTGAGGAAGTACTCACGTTTATAGGCTATGGTGATATTTGGCCTTTTTTTGGTGACTGAATTGCTGCCCAACGAATTGACATGGGTGCGATTGCCCAAGGGAATAGCCACAATCCATGCGTGGCACTCCATGCCTCGCTTATGGCATTCTTCTACCACGAATGCTAAAGGGTCATAGCCAGGGTTGCCACCTACCTTACCTGTAAGAATGGAATTATAAGGCTCATATACTGACTTATATATTACATCTCCACGAGTGCGTGTCTGGAACAAAACGGTATTGAAGTTGGCCATCTTCAATTTGTCGAGAATATCTATGATTTCAGCCTTTTGGCGGCGTATGCTCTCTGCATTGGTAGCTCTGGTCTTTGGCCAGTCAAGACCATATACGGCAGTTATCCAAGCAGCCCTTACTTCGTGTTTGGGCATAGGAATTTGTGACATGGATAGCTGGCTCCAGATTATGGCGAGAAGAATGAGTACTTTTGTTTTCATGCTGTAAAGGTATAACAATCTTTCAAGACTACCAAGTTAAACATGAAAATTGACAATTTTCTTTTAAATAGTTTCTTTTTTATGAATATATCTATTAATTTTGCACAGTTTTGTGTGCTTACAATAGGTATTTGTTAGTTATGATTACTTTTTTCTTAGCATTGATGGCATTGATAGCGGGTTACATGTTCTATGGAAAGTTTGTGGAGCATGTGTTTGGCCCTACTAATCATCGTACTCCAGCATTGACGAAAACCGACGGTGTGGATTTTATTCCTTTGCCATTGTGGAAGATCTTCATGATTCAGTTTCTTAATATTGCTGGCACAGGTCCTATCTTTGGTGCAATCATGGGTGCTAAGTTTGGCACGTCGGCCTATCTATGGATAGTGTTGGGCTGCATATTTGCAGGTGCCACTCATGATTATCTGAGTGGAATGCTTTCTGTTCGCAACGGAGGTATTGGCTTGCCTGATATCATAGGTAAATATTTGGGGAATCGTACAAAGACTATCATGTTAATATTCTCTGTCTTGTTGCTAGTCATGGTAGGCGCTGTATTTGTATATAGCCCAGCTATTATCATGGGGGGCATAGTTGGTGATGTCGAGATATGGATTGCTGTGATTTTCATATATTATGTTATTGCCACCATGATGCCTATTGACCGTATCATTGGTAAGATTTATCCATTATTTGCTTTTGCCCTGATGTTTATGGCTGCTGCCATGTTTGTAGGATTGTTGATTAAGATGCCAGATATTCCTGAAATATGGGAGGGTATAGGCAACCGTAATCCTAAGATGGGTCCTATTGTTCCTATTTTGTTCATTACAATAGCTTGTGGTGCAATCAGTGGCTTCCATGCTACCCAGAGTCCGCTGATGGCACGCTGTATGAAGCATGAGAAACTGGGCCGCCCTATCTTTTATGGTTCTATGATTACCGAGGGCATAGTGGCACTGGTATGGGCTACGGTGGCATCTTATTTCTTCTATGGTGGTGGGGCAGAAGAATTGGGTGCACAAACATCTGCCAGTGCCCCTCAGATAGTGAATATCGTGTCGCGGCAGTGGCTGGGTGGGTTAGGTGCTATACTTGCTCTGATGGGTGTGGTTGCAGCACCTATTACTAGCGGTGATACTGCATTGCGTAGCGCACGATTGATCATTGCTGACTTTATCCACCTACCACAGAAGCCCATACGCAACAGATTGCTAATATGTGTCCCTTTGTTTGTTGTTACCAGTTTGATACTTTGGTTCAACATTGCCGATGAAGATGGATTCAATGTGATTTGGAATTACTTTGGATGGGCCAACCAAGCACTGTCCATTTTTACTCTTTGGGCACTCACTGTATATTTGGCACAACAGCGCAAACCTTTCTACATCACGCTAATACCTGCCTTGTTCATGACCTTTGTATGCAGTACCTTCCTACTGATATCGCCAATCGCCTTTGGTATAGGCAACCTGATATCCTACGGCATTGGTGGTTGCATTGTACTTGTAGCTATTTCCTGGTTCAGTCTTTGGTATCATAAAGATAAGACTACAAGATAAGCACATGAACTGTTCGAGTTAGCAATTATAAGAAAGGCTCCCAATTGGGAGCCTTTCTACTTTATGCGTTTTGATAGAGATAGCGCTTAATAGATTTCTTCGGTGTTTTTTCGAATTCTTCGTAGAAAATCTTAATTCTGCTAATTTGGCAATAATTAGGCAGTCTCTGATTCAGTTGAACACGATTCTCTTCCATTACCGTAGCCATTTTGCCATTCACGATACCTTCCTTATTGGCCAAATCGAAATCTGGATAAACTAGACCCACTAGTTTGCCTTCCTGCTGGATGACAATACACTCTGACACGTATGGCATGCTACCCAATTCACTTTCAATTTCCTCAGGATAGATGTTCTGACCATCAGGCCCAAGAATCATATTCTTAGAGCGTCCACGAATCGTAAGGTTACCTTCTGCGTCCAATACGCCCAAATCACCAGTATGTAACCAACCATCGGGAGTTATCGCAGCTTTAGTAGCTTCTTCGTTCTTATAATAACCTAACATAACATTCATACCCTTGGTGAGAATTTCACCAGGAATATTCTGTGGGTCGGGCGAATCAATTTTGATTTCCATACGTGGAGCGGCTTTGCCACATGAATAAGGTTTGTATTTATCCCACCCCTCGTAAGATATAATAGGAGCACATTCAGTCATACCATAACCTACGGTGTATTTGAAGTTAATAGAACGCAGGAATGACTCCACTTCTTTATTAAGCGGTGCACCACCCATGATGACCTCAATAAAGTTTCCACCAAAACCAGCTGTAACTTGCTCGCAAATACGTTTCTTCACGATGTCGCTAAGCACAGGTAGATTTAGCATGAGTTGTGCCCAGATATTCTTTTCTAATTGAGGGAGTACCTTCTTTTTGATAATCTTTTCAACCACCAAAGGCACTGCGATGACGATGCGAGGTTTCACATCTGCAAATGCTTGTGCTATGATTTTTGGAGAAGGAATACGCGTAAGGAAATAAACATGGCAGCCTACAACAAATTCATATAAAAATTCGAATGACATACCGAATGTATGAGCCATTGGAAGAATGCTTACTACTTTGTCGCCCGGGAACAAGTCAAGTACGCTTTGAGCAAACGCCATGTTAGACCATAAAGCTCGGTAGGGAATCATTACACCTTTCGATGAACTAGTGGTACCAGATGTATAATTGATCATCGCAAGTTCATCGGGGCTTTGTTCCTTATAATACTGTACATGTTCTGGTCGGAAATTCTTAGGATATTTTTTTCCAAAAATTTCGTTCAGATGCTCGCGTGCATGCAATAGTTTCTTAT
Organism: uncultured Bacteroidales bacterium; assembly: GCA_902775375.1. Taxonomy (GTDB): domain Bacteria; phylum Bacteroidota; class Bacteroidia; order Bacteroidales; family Bacteroidaceae; genus Bacteroides. Next base: position 162,771 of record CACYLU010000004.1, read on the forward strand.
TACGTGCTACCAATACAGAGAAGTCAGTCATTAACATGATGCCCTCTAATTTAGGCATCTCTTGTTCGTTGAGGTCTTCCCATACTCGGTCGCCTACATATAACATTCGCGCATCAGAATGATTTACAATATGATGAATGTTATCAGCTTTGAACTCATGGAGGATAGGCACAACTATCGCACCATATGTGAGGATAGCAAGATAGGTGACTCCCCAATGTGAAGAGTTTCTACCGCAAATAGCAATCTTATCACCTTTCTTTACACCTGCCTCTTCGAGGAAGATATGCACTTTATCAATTTTGCGAGCCACATCTTTGTATTGCAATGTAGCTCCATTATAATCGGTCAGAGCATCTAAATCCCAGTTCTTTTTAATTGAGTTTTCTATTAATTGCAAAAAACCTTGTTCCATGTCAATTATTGCACAAAATTATTATTTTTGTGCAAAGATATGCCTTTTGCGTCAAACGACAAAATAAAAATAAGGGATTTTTTCTTTAACTACGTTTATTTCCTTAATTCCGCAACACTATTACAAATATAACTTTTTAAGTACCTGAGCAACAAAAAGTTGCTCAGGATTTTGCCATGTCAGATTTTTCACCTATCT
>CACYLU010000005.1 GCA_902775375.1 uncultured Bacteroidales bacterium
CCTATAATGTGCCCTGTGCCATAGAGGGCGTTCTCCGAACGGAACACATAACATGCCTTTCCAAAGAGGAATGGCAGTCTGTCAGATAACTTCAAGTTTGTACATATAGAAACACTTTTGTAAAAAGGGAGAAAAATTTCGCCAGAAAGTTTTGCAGATTCAAAAAAAAGTAATACCTTTGCAGCCGTTATCAGAAAACGATAGCAAAAAAATGATGGTGTCATAGCTCAGTTGGTAGAGCAAAGGACTGAAAATCCTTGTGTCCCCGGTTCGATTCCTGGTGACACCACTCCCAAAAAGAGTATTAGTTTGCAAATAAAATCCTTGGACGTCGAAAGAAGTCCAGGGTTTTTATTTTATGGTATACACCTTCACCAAATGAATGTAGCGTACAAAGAAAACTGCAACAGTAGGATTCCGATGGATTGACTTTGTCCATCGCTGACTCTGCAACGGGAAGATTCCGATGGATTGACTTTGTCCATCGCTGACTCTGCAACGGGAAGATTCCGATGGATTGACTTTGTCCATCGCTGCCCAGCCACGGGCCATCTAACAAGCAAAAAAAATAGGGAAACATCTGAAAGCGAACTTTCATGTTTCCCTAATATTTTCTTGTGATTCCGATGCGATTCGAACGCATGACCCACAGCTTAGAAGGCTGTTGCTCTATCCAGCTGAGCTACGGAACCTACACTTTGAAATCCATACATTGAAATTTCGGCTGCAAAGGTAATGCTTTTTATCCTAACTTCAAACTTTATATCAATATTTTTTCGGATAAGATGCCAACGTAATGATTTATTGTTTACCTTTACACCAAAGAACAATAATAATATTTGAACTATGAAAAACAATTTCTATTCAACCATCATGTGCGCCTTAGTGGGCATAATGATGACAATGGCTAATCTACCTGCATTCTCACAGAGTATTGATGTCAATGATCTGAGAACGTGGGCTAACTATGAGCGCTATGCCGAAGCCAACAAAAACGTGGGCTCCCCTATCGCAGTATTTATGGGCAACTCCATTACCGACAACTGGGCTCGTATGCATGAGGCTTTCTTTACGGAAAACAATTTCGTGGGTCGTGGCATCAGTGGACAGGTTACAGCTCAAATGTTGGTGCGCTTCCGTCCTGACGTGTTGAACCTTCATCCAAAAGTAGTGGTAATTCTGGCTGGTACTAACGATATTGCACGCAACGATAAATATGTGCCTGTAGAGCACATTGCCGGCAATATCATTTCAATGGTGGAACTGGCACAGGCTCATGGCATCAAACCTATCATCCTGAGCATATTGCCTGCTGCTGAGTATCCTTGGAGAAAAGAGATTACCGACTCTACACAGCAGATTCTGCAAATCAATGCAATGCTGGAAAGCTATGCCAAACTGAATGGTGTAAGCTATATCGACTTGTTCAATATCATGAAAGATGAGAACCAGGCCTTACCCAAGAAGTTATCACCTGATGGAGTACACCCCAACTTGGAGGGCTATGCCATTATGGAACCTATCGTGAAGGCTGAGATCTTAAGACTGGCCAAATAAGATACCGTTAATTATAGATATATAATAAAGGCTGCAGAAATGCAGCCTTTATTGTTAGAACTTATAGTACAAACTCAACAAGACATTCCGGGGACGGATATCGTAAGAAGAAAATGACTTGGAAAACATGTCAGTATCTTCGATGGTGAGGTTATAGCTTTTCTGATTCAGGATATTCTTTGCCGACAAGATGAGTTGCAAATTGTCGGTAAGGTTGTATTCAGCTTTGCAATCAAACAACACCAGGTTCTTAGTCAGGTCATCTGAAAATTCTGTATGGTAATGTTCGCCCAAAATACTAAAGTTGAATTTATTCCAAGGAGAGAAAATCATCTCGAGCGAGTGATTGTAGTCATGGAAAACAAATGCAGCTGAACTATCGTCCATTTCTGTACTATGCCTTGAATATTGTAGCTTATATACCACATTCCACCAAGAGTTCAGACGCCCATTAATATATGGCGAAATATTGAGCATCCGGCTTTTGAAAGGCAATGTAACCCCATTACGCTCAACATCACTATCCAGCAGAGAGGATGCCACTTTTACCCCCACCATACCTTTCAATGCTTCAAAACCCTTGCTGATGTCGATACTGGCATCATAGCTCTTTTCATCGCCTTCATCGTCAGTATATTTGTTGACTACATATTGAGTATCAAGATCCATTACCTCACCCCAGTATTCTTTCGTGCCCCAATAGCCCAAATTAGCGGTCACGAAAAAGGAACTCTTGGGCCAACTGAAGCTGGCTGTGAGCTGAGCATAGGTAGATTTGCTGCCATTAAAACCTGTATAGCCTTCATTAAGGGTTCTGAAATCACTGAACACCATGCCGTTATAAATATTCATGCGGGGATGTTCGTTATCATAGACAGCTGCTTCAAGATTGAGCGAAAGGAATTGAAAGGGTATATAGGTAAGTGTCAGCTCTGGTGAAAAAAAGTTTTTAGACTTATGCTGCTTGGAATGATTCATCAGGTCTCTCAATGCATAGCGCGAAAAACTGAGGGGAAGTCTGAGTGTAGCCTGTAATTGGTCGGATATATAAGTCAGCGATGCGCCAGCATAAACGTCAAACGCATTGAAGCGCGACTTTACATCCGGCAATTCGTAATCAACCAAATCTAGCATATCGGCTTTGAGCTGACGCAGATTGCCTGAAAGTCCGGCATCGAGCGAAAAAGTAAGATGGTTGCTGATGCGCCTGTCTAACATGACTTTAGTTTCAGCATAGGCTGAATAGGAACTGATTTCCTGACGGATAACACCTTCAAGCTCTTTCGAAACGGTGAGGTTTTGCGGACGCGAATAGAGGCCGGCATTGGCACCTATGGTCAGCACATTCTCCCCCAACGGCAATTTATACTGGAAATTGTTCTTCAATAGCAGTGGATGGTTGGTTCCATCCATCGTATTGGGAGCAGAGCCAGTTACAACAGTGTGGGTATCATACCACTGGGTGGCAAAACTCAAATTATTGCGCAAGAAATGCTTGTCAGTATTGGAGAGTAATACAATATCGGCCTGAATGTCGTTCTGGTGGTTCTTGGCTTGCTCGGTAGAAAGATAATCGATAGTTTGACCACCATCCATATAATAAGTGGTTTCCGAACTGTTGAAAGCAGTAAGACGATCGGAATGAAAGAGAAGTTGGAAATTCAGTTGATAGTCGTTCTTTAGCTGCACTGTAGTTCCAAGATTGAATAGCCCACTGCGATTAAAACGCACTCTGTCGAGCGACAAAGGTGCCAAGTCGGGCTCAAGGTCGAGAAAACTCTTGACACTATAGTTAGTGCCACTCAGAGAATACGGGTCATCATCCCAGGCACCTTCCATAGCTGTTCCGCCAAAGCCCCTAACGGCATTGCCCAAAGTAAGACCTGTATTATCGGTTTGAAACAGCAATGTGGTTTGCCACTTATTACCCATCTTCATGGCTATAAGGTCAGTATTGACCAACAACGGGCTCAAACCCAATCCACCTTTAACGGAGCCAAACCACTGGTTAGTTTCTTCATTTTTCAAAACCACATTGATAGCGGCTGAGTTGCTAAACTGCTTGCCTCGCATCACTTTCATATATACATGGTTCTCGGTAATTTCCAAACGCTCCACATCTTCAGGCTTCATGTTATAGATGGCAGCATAGTTGCCTTCCAGCACATCTTTACCATTGATATACATACGGTCGATTATCAAGCCATTATATGTATAGGTGCCTTCGTCCATTTCACTCTGTGAGATACCAGGCATCTTACTCATCACATCTTCTAGTTTTTTGTCGCGAATATCTGTGAAGCTGGCCACATTATAACTTACAGTTCTTTCCAAACCCTGGTCACCAACACTGGTTACCATATCTTGGGCTTGCACTGATAATTGACACATTATCAGTAGGAAAAAGCAAGCATATAGGGTCTTCTTAATTAATATCATTAATCTATATAAAATCTGTTTTGGGTGTGCAAAGGAAGTAAAAATGATCTACATTATTATTTTCAATAGTTTGGCGCTATAGCCTGGCACTATCAAATCTGTAGCATGGCGAGGAGAGAAATTGATGATTTCTGTCTTGCCCGTAAGCAACTCCTGCGTCTTGACACCATCCATCTCTGGCAGATGGAAATAGTCGAAAAGATGGATAGGCAGATTCACTGCAATATCAGCAGGATCAGCATCGAAATTCACCACGATAAAAATGAGTTCTTTATTGGCCTTGCGAACAAAAGAGAACTGACGATGTTCGTTATAGCGCCACCCGCCTATATTGGCATAAGTAAGGTCGAAGAATTGTCCCTCGCGTAGGGCTGCTTCGCTATTACAGAGGTTCAGTATCTTTGAATATGTCTTAAGCAACGTCTTCTCAACGCGATTCAACTTTTTCCCATCGAAGGTTCCTTGGTTATACCAGCGTCGTAAAGTATCAGGGCTCCAATAGTCGAAGATGGTGGTACGACCGTCTTTGCCACTGAAACCTTCCTCGTCCATGCCTGCCTCACCTAGCTCCTGACCTGCATAGATCATCATGGGATTAGTATTCAGGCAAGCCGATACTACCAAAGCAGGAATGGCTTTGCGAGGATCACAAGCAAAGAAGCTGGAGGCGATGCGTAACTCATCGTGGTTTTCAAGGAAATTGAGCATGTGGTCTTGTATATCACCAACACTTTGCCAACACTGACTAATAGCTGCAGCAGACTGGCGACCTTGAATAACAGCGAAAAGGGTATCGTACAATCCTACCTTATCATATAAATAATCGAAATGCCCACGATGGATATAGTCGCGATATTGTCCTGGGTTATATACCTCGGCTATGAATTCGATATCAGGATGCAGGGCTTTCACCTGAGGTATTGCCCATTCCCAAAACTCTACAGGTACCATTTCTGCCATATCGCAGCGAAAACCATCTATATTCTTGTTAGCCCAGAACTGCAAAATGTGCAACATTTTATGCCAAGTATCTGGAACTGGATTGAAATATCTTTGCCAACCATTTTGGTAATCTATGCCATAGTTTAGCTTTATAGTTTCATACCAGTCATTCTTACCAGGATAGGCATCAAATTTATCATTTCCAGTTGCTTTAGCAGGATATTCATGATAAGGCAAAGATGCATCTTGCTGCATATCGAACTGTCCTTGCAACTCTGTACGTGGGATGTAATAGAAATTATTGGTGGGATTAAAGGCAAAGTCGGTATTATCTGTTTCACCCAGTTGCTTCTCACCAATAGGGAGCTGGTCGCTATGATACTGTCTCGCCACATGATTGGGGACAAAGTCCATGATCATCTTCAACCCTACATGATGGGTACGTTCAACCAATGATTCAAATTCAAGCATTCGCCCAGGCACATCCATCGCCAAATCGGGGTCAATATCGTAATAGTCCTTGATGGCATATGGAGAGCCAGCCTTGCCTTTCACCACAGCAGGGTGATCTGGCTGAATACCATATCGAGAATAGTCAGTTTGTGTAGCATGTTCAATGACTCCTGTGTACCAAATATGTGTAGCACCTAATTCTTTGATTTTCTGCAAAGCAAGAGGTGTAAAGTTAGCCAACTTACCACATCCATTCTGACGGATGGTACCATTCTTCACACAACGTTCATTTATGTTTCCAAACAATCGGGGCAATACCTGATATATTATCTTTTTCATCATGTACTCATTTATTATCTAAAACTTCTTTTGCTTTTTCGTAGCCCGCTTTAAAAATTTCTCGAGACTTATCAAGATCCATGTTACTGTAACCAGACAAATTGACAGGCTCAATCAAAACGTCAGCCATCTCTCGCTCAGCCACAGTATTAGAACGGAAGATGAACTGATAGCTACGTTCTGCAATATTTATGATGTTTAACTTATATTCGGGGGTCAACATCGGACTGACGTTGATGGCATAAATACGCTGACAATCATCACGAATGGGAGAAACGGGCAGATTCATCAAAACGCCACCATCTACATAATGTGTACCATCAATTGTGATGGGAGAAAAGAGTACTGGCATGCTACAAGAAGCCGCCACACACTGGGCTATATCACCACTACGGAAAAAAACAGATTTACCATGATCAAGATCTGTTGCTGTGATAACCATTGGCACAGGCAATAGTTCTATGCGCTCACGTTTTAGATGTGACCTAAGGAAATCTTGCAATTCATCAAGTTCTAAGAACCCTGTAGTAGGCAAAACAGGCTTGGTAAAGTCAGTAAATGTCAATCCATCAAAAAACTCCAACACCTGATAGGGCTCGTTACCATCAGCATAGAGGACACCCACCAGCGAACCAGCACTGGTACTGCTAATAATTTGCGGACGTATATCACGTTCAATCAATGCCTGAATGGCACCAAGATGAGCAAAACCTTTGATGAAGCCTCCACTCAACACAAAACCTGTATGATATTTCTTGCTTACACCCACCTTAATAAATGTTTATCGATTGTTTGCCCTGCGAAATTAATCAAATTATTGCGATTTATATGTCTCTTTCAGAAAAAATATGCTAACTTTGCATGATTTTATGAGGAAACTAAAATTATCAATGATATGAATATCTCTTATAATTGGCTAAAAAAGTTTATAGATTTTGACTTAAGCCCATTAGAACTGGCTGATGCTCTGACCTCTATAGGCTTGGAAGTGGGTGGTGTTGAAGAAATTCAAGCCATAAAAGGTGGGTTGGAAGGACTTGTTATTGGCGAAGTGCTGACTTGCGAACCCCATCCTAACTCTGACCACATGCATGTAACCAATGTGAACTTAGGGACTGGTGAGCCTGTACAAATTGTCTGCGGTGCACCCAATGTGGCTGCAGGACAGAAAGTAATAGTGGCTACCATCGGGACTAAGCTGTATGACGGCGACGACTGCTTCACTATCAAGAAATCTAAACTAAGAGGCATTGAATCATGTGGTATGATTTGTGCCGAAGACGAAATCGGTATAGGCACTGACCACTCGGGTATCATCGTATTACCAGACGATGCTGTAGTGGGCATGCCAGCCAAAGAATATTACAACATCAAAAGTGACTATGTTTTAGAGGTGGACATCACTCCTAACAGAGCAGATGCTTGTTCACATTACGGTGTAGCACGCGACCTTTATGCATATTTAACACAGCGTGGCATTCAGACATCATTACACAAGCCTAGTGTTGATGATTTCAAAGTGGACAACCACGACCTCGACATCAATGTAACCATTGTTAACAGCGAGGCATGTCCACGATATGCAGGCATCACTATCAAAGGCGTTACTGTAAAGGAAAGCCCAGAGTGGTTACAGAATGACCTTCGCATGATAGGCCTGCGTCCTATCAATAATATTGTAGATATCACTAACTACATATTGTTTGCTTACGGACATCCCATGCATTGCTTTGATGCCGACAAGATTAAAGGTAATCAAGTGATAGTAAAATGTATGCCTGAAGGTACACCCTTTGTTACATTGGATGGCGTAGAGCGTAAGTTAAGTTCTCGTGACTTAATGATTTGCAATGCTGAAGAGCCTATGTGTATTGGTGGTGTATTTGGAGGTTTGGAGTCTGGAACTACTGAAGAAACTAAAAATGTTTTCTTGGAAAGTGCCTACTTCCACCCTACATGGATTCGCAAGACTGCTCGTCGCCACGGGCTGAGCACTGATGCTTCTTTCCGCTACGAGCGTGGCATTGACCCCAACAACACTATCTACATTTTGAAGTTAGCTGCCATGATGGTGAAAGAGTTGGCTGGAGGTGAGATTTCTTCTGAAATCAAGGATGTATCTTGCAAGGATTTCCCACCGTTCCGTGTAGAACTGACTTATCAGCGTGTGAACGAATTGATTGGCAAGAACATTCCTGTTGAGGCAGTGAAGAGCATCGTGAAGAGTTTGGAAATGGACATAGTGGCAGAGACCGCAGAAGGGCTGACACTCGATGTTCCTCAGTATCGTGTAGATGTTCAGCGCGACTGTGACGTGATTGAAGATATCCTTCGCATTTATGGATATAATAATGTGGAGATACCTACTACATTGAAATCAAGTTTGGTGGCTGAGACTGAAACAGACAAGTCGAATAAGTTGCAGAACTTGGTGGCTGAACAGCTAGTGGGTGCCGGATTTAATGAAATCATGAACAACTCATTGACGAAGGCCGCTTATTATGATGATCTGACATCATATCCTGCCAAGAATCTGGTAAGACTGATGAACCCACTGAGCAGTGACTTGAATGTAATGAGAGAATCTTTACTGTTTGGCGGCTTGGAAACTATCGCACGCAATGCGAATCATAAGAACCCTGACCTGAAACTGTTTGAGTTTGGCAATTGCTATTACTATCGTGAGGAGAAGCGAAATGAAGAAAAGGCACTGGCCCCCTACTCTGAAAGCTATCACCTGGCTTTGTGGCTAACAGGTAAGGACAAACAAGGATCATGGATACATGCCGATGAAGATAACAATGTTTATATGCTGAAAGCATATGTGGAAAATATACTGGGCAGAGTAGGATTGCATATGCGTGACCTCACCATTGAGAACCTGAGTACAGACATCTACGCTTCTGCTGTCGTTATCAAGACTCAAGGAGGCAAGCGTTTGGCTATGATTGGCACAGTTACTCGCAAGCTGCTTAAGCAATTTGACATTGACAATGCGGTATATTTTGCCGATATTAACTGGATTGAAGTGATGCGGAGCATCCGTTCTTTGAAAGTTAGCTTCAAAGAATTACCTAAGTTCCCTGCTGTTCGTAGAGATTTGGCTTTGTTGGTTGAAAAGAACGTACAGTTTGCCCAGATTGAGAAATTGGTATTTGACGCAGATCGCAAACTGGTAAAGTCTGTTAACCTGTTTGATGTATATGAAGGCAAGCACCTGGAGGCAGGCAAAAAATCGTATGCTATCAGCATTACTTTGCAAGATGAGAATCAGACACTGAACGACAAGGTCATTGACAAGGTAATGCAGAAGATCATCAAGAGCCTAGAAGAAAGAGCAGGAGCGAGATTAAGATAATTGATAAAAGATAGTATTTTATAATTAAAACATATTAAACCAATGGGAAGAGCGTTTGAATATAGAAAAGCTACTAAGCTGAAGAGATGGGGTCACATGGCTAAGACCTTTACACGTCTGGGTAAACAAATCGCCATTGCCGTTAAGGCTGGTGGCCCAGAACCTGAGAATAATCCTACTTTGCGTTCACTCATCGCCAACTGTAAGCGTGAGAACATGCCTAAGGATAACATTGATCGTGCTATCAAGAATGCTTTGGGTAAAGACCAAAGCGATTACAAGAGCATGACCTATGAAGGCTATGGCCCTCATGGAGTAGCTATCTTTGTTGATACACTGACTGACAATCCTACTCGTACGGTAGCTGACGTCCGTTCAGTATTCAATAAATTCAGTGGTACCCTTGGTACTATGGGCTCTTTGGCATTTTTGTTCGACCATAAGGCAGTGTTTACTTTCAAGAAGAAAGAAGGGCTCGACATGGATGAGTTTATTCTGGATATGATTGACTTTGACGTTGAGGAAGAATACGATATTGACGAAGAAGAAGGAACTATTACCATCTATGGTGATCCTAAGAGCTACTCCGCTATCCAGAAGCATTTGGAAGAGCAAGGCTTTGAGGATGTGGGTGGTGACTTTACTTACATTCCTAATGACTTGAAAGATGTGACACCTGAGCAACGTGAAACTATCGATAAGATGGTAGAACGTCTGGAGGAGTTTGACGATGTTCAGAATGTGTATACCAACATGAAACCAGAAGAGGAATAACCATCCTATCTACCATATATAATTAAAAGGCGGAAATAATCCGCCTTTTATTATATCCTCTTAAAATTGTTCACAACTCATCTATTATCCTTCTCCCGAACTTGTTATTTGGGAGCCTTTCTATACAAGAAGAAGGCAATAAAAGCATATAGGAAATTAGGGATCCATACAGCTAAGATAGGAGGCATAGCACCATTTACGGAGAAAGTAGAAGAAACTGTTTGAAACAAAATATAGCTGAAACTCAAGCCTAATCCAATTCCTAAATTAAGCCCCATACCACCTTTCATCTTTCGTGATGACAACGAAACACCTATTAATGTTAAAATAAAAGAAGCAAACGACATAGCTATGCGTTTGTGATACTCTATTTCAAACTCTTTGGTATTAGACAACCCTCTCGCCTTTTGACGTTCGATATAAGCGCTCAATTCTGGGTTAGTCATCATCTCCTGCTGATTCTGCATCAGAATCAAATCATCAGGTGTAAGCCGAATCAATGTATCAATCCTATTGCCTCGCTTAATAATCTCACGATCGCCTCCTAACTCACGAATCATATAGTCACGAGCCGACCAATGATAGGCGTGTGCCGTATCATAAACAATGGTACGAGCCGTCATATGAGACACTAGTTGTTTGCCATCAAATTTATCAAGCGAAAAACGATAGCCCATTTTACTATTGTCTTCATAACGTTCAATATACGCAACGACATTAGTATCCACCTCCATCTGGATATTCCTAGCTGTATTTAATTTACGCTCCTTATAATACTTATCTTCAAAATTGATGCGTGTCACACTACCTTTAGGGATAATGTAGGCACCCAAGAAGAATGTCACAATAGATATGATAGCAGCTGAAACCATGTAGGGACGAAGCATGCGTTTAAAACTCATACCCGTTGAAAACATTGCAATAATCTCAGAGTTCTCTGCCATCTTGGCAGTAAAAAAAATCACAGCAATGAAGACAAACAACGGACTAAACAAATTGGCAAAATAAGGAATGAAATTCTTATAGTAATCAAAGATGATGGCACTCCATGGGGCATCATGCTCCATGAAACGGTCCATCTTCTCGTTAAAGTCGAATACAACAGCAATAGAAATGATCAAGGCTATAGCAAAGATATAGGTACCCAAAAACTTGGCCATGATATAATAGTCCAATCGTTTCAGGTATTTGTGAGGCATCAATTCCCACAATTTTTGAGCCCATGCATGATCCTTCGACCAAGACTCCAATTTATCTACCCAACCTCCTATGTTCCAAGTAATTTTCATTATAACCTTTGAGATACTTGTTCCACCATCTTAGGTTTCCATGCAGCAAAATCGCCTGCTATAATATGCTGCCTTGCCTCTCCCACTAACCACAGATAGAAAGCAAGATTATGCAAAGATGCTATCTGCATGGCTAATAATTCCTGTGCATGAAAGAGGTGACGCAAATAGGCTTTGCTATACATCATATCCACTTTAGAGGCACCATCCTCTTCAATAGGAGAGAAATCAAATTCCCACTTTTTATTCTTCATATTGATAATGCCCTGCTTGGTAAACAGCATACCATTGCGACCATTTCGGGTAGGCATCACACAATCGAACATATCCACTCCACGTTCAATCGATTCAAGGATATTCGCAGGCGTACCCACCCCCATTAAATAACGAGGTTTATCTTTTGGCAAAATTCCATTCACCAGTTCTATCATCTCATACATCACCTCGGTTGGTTCTCCCACAGCCAAACCACCAATGGCATTGCCCTCTGCCTCTTTAGAAGCAATATATTCTGCAGACCGGATGCGTAAATCACGATACACGCAGCCTTGAACTATCGGGAACAAAGATTGATGATAACCATATTTAGGTTCTGTCTCCTGAAAGCGTTGAATGCAACGATCCAGCCAACGATGGGTACGTTCCATTGAAGGTTTAGCATAAGCATAATCGGCTGTACCAGGAGTGCACTCATCAAATGCCATTATGATATCTGCACCTATACTTCGTTCAATATCCATCACTTTCTCAGGAGTAAAGAATAGCTTACTACCATCAATATGTGAACGAAATTCCACACCTTCCTCCTTCATTTTACGAATACCAGTAAGAGAAAAGACTTGGAAACCGCCACTGTCAGTCAGCATAGGGCGATCGAAAGCATTGAACTTATGAAGACCGCCAACTCGTTCCAGTACTTCCAAACCAGGACGCAGATACAAGTGATAGGTATTACCTAATATGATCTGTGCTTTCACATCATCTTTCAAGTCAGAAACCTGCACACCTTTCACTGATCCAACAGTTCCGACGGGCATAAAGATAGGCGTTTCTATCTGCCCGTGAGCAGTAGTAATCAAACCTGCACGCGCATTTGTCTTACTATCGGAATATTGTAATTCAAAAGTCATCATCGACAAATAACGCTTATTCTTCTTTCTTTTTATTATCCTCTACCACAGTCAGGTCAATAGCATCCGCAACTTTCTCTTTTAGCAATGCCAAGTCGAATACTTCTTTTACATCTTTCACAAAATGGAAAGTTAGTCCTTCAATATAAATAGGTTGAATGTCCTCTATGTTCTTGCGATTGGCTTCACTCAAAATAATTTCCTTAATACCAGCACGCTTTGCTGCCAGTATTTTTTCCTTAATACCACCTACAGGCAGCACTTTACCTCTAAGGGTAATCTCACCTGTCATTGCCACATTGGCTTTCACTTTACGCTGTGTCAATGCAGATGCCAACGATGTTGCCATCGTGATACCAGCGGAAGGGCCATCTTTTGGTACCGCACCCTCAGGCACATGGATATGGATATCCCATTGGTCAAATACTCTTACATCAATATCCAGCAATTGCGGATGAGCCTTGATATATTCTACAGCCAACATAGCCGACTCTTTCATCACATCACCAAGGCTTCCTGTCAAGGTGAGTTTTCCCTTTCCGTGATTCAAACTTGTTTCAATGAAAAGAATTTCTCCTCCAACAGCAGTCCAAGCCAAACCAGTTACCACACCAGCATAGTCGTTACCCTGATATTTGTCTCGGCTGTATTCCTGAACACCCAAATATCCACGCAAATCAGCTGGTTTTACTTCTGTCTTTGCCAAACTACCATCTTTAGCATATTGATATGCCATCTTACGCAACACCTTGCCAATCTTCTTTTCCAGCTCTCGTACACCACTCTCACGAGTATAGTTCTCGATAATTGCCTCCAAAGTAGCCTTAGGGAATCTCACTTCACCTTTCTTCATTCCGTTAGCTTCAAGTTGCTTAGGCACTAAGTGCTTTCGGGCAATTTCTATCTTTTCTTCTGTAAGATAGCCACTCAATTCAATCAGTTCCATACGATCAAGTAAAGGCTGCGGTATGGTTTGGAGATTGTTGGCTGTTGCTATGAACATCACCTTCGAAAGGTCGTAATCCACATCTAAGTAATTATCGTGGAAGGTAGCATTCTGCTCTGGGTCGAGCACCTCCAACAAAGCAGATGAGGGGTCACCATGCATATCGTTACCTAGTTTGTCTACCTCATCGAGCACAATAACGGGATTAGACGAACCAGCTTTCATCATACCCTTGATAATCCTACCTGGCATAGCTCCGATATATGTTTTGCGATGTCCACGAATCTCTGCTTCATCGTGCACACCACCTAATGACATTCGGATATATTTGCGTTTCAGAGCCGTAGCGATAGATTTGCCCAACGAGGTTTTTCCTACTCCAGGAGGGCCGTAGAGACAAATAATGGGTGATTTCATGTCACCTTTCAATTTAAGCACTGCCAGATGCTCTAGAATGCGTTCCTTCACGCGTTCCAATCCGTAATGGTCTCTATTAAGCACCCTCTCAGCATTCTGTATGTTCAAATTGTCGGTAGTATAGATTCCCCAAGGCAAACCCATCATGGTCTTGAGATAATCCAGTTGCATACTGTATTCCGGAGATTGCTGGTGCATCTGCTCTAATTTATCTACCTCCTTGAGGAATGTATTCTTCACCTCCTCATTCCACTTAATAGTATTGGCCTTTCGGCGCATTTCTTCAATCTCTCTCCTAGAGCCATTTCCACCCAATTCATCTTGAATAGTTTTGATCTGCTGCTGCAGGAAATACTCTCGCTGCTGCTGGTCAATATCCTCACGCGCCCTCATTTGAATGGATGCCTTGATCTCTGCCAATTGTACCTCACGGTTCATCAATCCTAATAAGCGATAAGCGCGGTCTTTCATTGAATCGATCATCAAGAGTTCCATCTTTTCCTCTATTTGAATAGGAAGATGAGCACAAAGGAAATTTACAAGGAAGAGGGAACTAGTAATGTTTTTTATTGCAAAGGCAGAATCTGGTGGAACTATTTCTGACAATCTAATGAATTTGATTGCCATATCTTTGATAGCCTCCAAAAGAGGACGTGTCTCTTTATCATTCTTAGGGAGCATAATATCATTCAAAGGGGCTACTCTTCCTTTGAGATATGGATCATGCTGGGTAACCTCCAAGAGTTTTACACGCCTAAAGCCTTGCAATATCACTGTAGTGGTATTGTCAGGCATTTCCAACATACGCAACACCTTGGCCACCACACCTACAGTGTGAAGGTCTTCCATAATTGGTTCCTCGGTATCTGATTGTTTTTGGCAGAACACACCTATTTGCAAACCTTTGCGTTCGGCTTCCTTCACCAAACGCAAAGATGATTTCCGTCCAATAGTGACAGGCAGCACTACACCCGGGAAGTGCACCATGTTTCTGACGGGCAACAAAGGTATCTCGTCATTAACTTCAAAATTCACAAATCTATCTTCCGAACCACTATCCAAGTCAGTGAATACGGAAATAACTTTCTCTTGTCTGTCGTTTTCTTCGTCAAATCTGTAATTCTTCATCGTCTTTTCACCTATAAATAATGCCACACATGTGACAAAGCCTAAAAAGCGTGTAAAGTTACGGCTAATTATTCATTTTCCCACGCTCTCGCCTATTAAAAAACAAAAAATATGCCAAAAACTACTGAAATAGCCGAATAATGCATAAATTTGCACCAATTTTTTATAAGCAGCAATATGTCGAACGCTTATTTTCAGTTCAAGCAATTCACAATTTGGCACGACCGATGTGCTATGAAGGTGGGTACTGACGGTGTACTGGCAGGGGCTTTAGCTCCTATCATTGGCGTTCAGCGCATCCTTGATGTGGGTACTGGCAGCGGACTGATTGCACTGATGTTGGCACAACGATGTCCTGAGGCACAAATTATAGCCATTGAAATAGATGACGATGCCGCCACACAAGCTGCAAATAATTTTTCCAGCTCGAACTGGTCCGAGCGCATTCATCTGGTGCACGGAGATTTCAATGATTATGCCTCTGAAACGAAGTTCGACCTTATTGTGAGCAATCCGCCCTATTTTACTGATGCGTTAAGGAATCCAGACCTTCAGCGATCGGTAGCTCGACACAACGAGACTTTGAACTATTATCAGTTGTTTCATCATGCAAGACAATTGCTTAATATAGGTGGTGATTGTTGTCTGATTATTCCAGCTGAAGCTGAGTCATATGTCAACGAGAATGCTTATCAAAACCATTTCTTTCCCAAAAAAGTGATACGTATATACACTAAAATAGGCAAACCTTGTCGACGCATCTTTGTGACCTATTGGATGGGAAATGAGTACGACCTGTCTTATCCTTACCTATGCGAGGAGCAGTCTTTATGTCTAATGAACGCAGACGGAAGCTATTCTACAGAATACAAACAGCTTACAGACGAGTTTTATATTAAACTATGAAAGGAAGAGTTTTCAAAGGATATATGCTGGGAGTCATTGGTTCTGCCTGTTATGGACTGAATCCTTTATTTGCCCTACCGCTTTACCAAAAAGGATTGACTCCAGACTCAGTTTTGTTCTACCGTTATTTCTTCGCTATTCTCTTTTTGGCTATACTAATAAAATATCATGGTCAATCTTTTACATTGAAACGTAATGAGATATTGCCTTTAGCCATTATGGGAATTCTTTTCTCTATATCATCATTGACATTGTTTATGAGTTACAACTATATGGATGCCGGCATTGCCTCCACTATTCTTTTCTTATACCCTATCATGGTGGCAGTAATCAGTGCGGTGGTATTCCGTGAGAAGTTGTCGCTAATGACAATAATTGCCATAGCTCTCGCTTTCTGGGGCATCAGTTTGCTGAATGAGAATGGATCAGGCAAGTCTTTGAATATGATTGGCTTATCGCTTGTAGTATTATCAGCTTTGTCATATGCCATCTATTTAATTGGTGTAAACCGATCTGTCTTGAAATCAATGCCAACAGAGAAACTTACCTTCTATAGTATCCTGTTTGGCATCAGTATTTATTTAATTAGGTTGAACTGCCTAACCGACTTACAGCCACTCACATCGCCTTTTATGTGGATGAATGCCATCGGACTAGCTTTATTGCCTACAGTCATTTCGTTAATCACCATCACTGCCTCAATACACTTGATAGGTTCTACTCCCACGTCCATTCTTGGAGCTTTAGAGCCTGTCACTGCATTAGTTTGTGGCGTCCTGGTGTTTGGTGAGGTACTTACATTCAAGAACATCATTGGCATCTTAATGGTGCTTTCTGCTGTTACCGTTATTGTAACTGTCAGACCCATCTCACGATTCATACGTTACGAGCATATACAGTATAAAAGACGAAGAAGGAATTAGCTATATTATTCCCAACTATTGAACGCTTTTGCTTTACTACTAGTAAAAGGGTGGTTTACCAGAACTAAAAGGGTGGTTTACCCGTAGTAAGCAAAATATGCTCAGAAAAGATTCTAATCGGCATATGAGAATGGCACATGAATATAGGCGAAAGATAGTTGGAAATAAAAAGTTTGATATTTTAATATAGAATAGCACTGCATACGGAGTTTTTTCGTTATCTTTGACCACCAAATAATACAATTAAGCAAGAATGCAGGACGAAGTTATTGAAACAAAGCAAAGATACAGGATTCATGGTTGGCTAGCATTGAGCCCCATGTTGGTTTTCCTACTTTCTTATTTAGGGGCCTCACTGCTGCTCAACGATTTCTATAAGATTCCTATCACAGTAGCTTTCTTGTTCTCATCATGCTATGCAGTGGCCATCACTCGCGGAATGACCATCAACGAGCGCATTAGCGTGTTTTCTCGAGGTGCCAGTGACAAGAGCATCCTCCTAATGGTTTGGATCTTTATCTTGGCTGGAGCATTTGCCCAAGGAGCCAAACAGATGGGAGCCATTGACTCAGTGGTAAACCTAACCCTTACGGTTCTACCTGGCGACCTATTACTGGCAGGTATTTTCATAGCATCTTGCTTCATCTCCTTGTCTGTAGGAACCAGCGTAGGCACTATAGCAGCTCTGGTGCCCGTAGCAAGCGGATTGGCAGCAAAGACAGGTATAGACCTACCATTCATCACAGCTGTGGTAGTAGGCGGATCATTCTTTGGTGACAATCTGTCATTTATCAGTGACACCACCATTGCCGCCACACAAACGCAGGATTGTCTGATGAAAGATAAATTTCGTGTAAATATTCTGATTATCCTTCCAGCTGCTCTCGTATCGCTCGTTCTCTATATTTTAAAAGGAATGGCACTTGATGTTACTCCAGAAATAGGTCCTATCGAATGGCCACTAGTGATTCCTTATTTATTAGTGCTTATCCTGGCTCTCTGGGGTATGAATGTGATGTTGGTACTGCTCATTGGCTTAGTGACCACAGGCATTGTTGGTACACTTACTGGCACACCTTTTTTCAGTTGGTTGGGTGCAATGGGTGAAGGTATTATGGGGATGAGTGAACTCATCATCGTTACGTTGTTAGCAGGTGGTATGCTTGAGATGATTCGCTTCAATGGAGGAATAGCGTTCATCATCAAAAAGATGACAAAGCATATCAAAGGTAAACGTGGTGCAGAAATGAGCATTGGTATTTTAGTGGGACTGGCTGATCTCTGTACCGCAAACAATACTATAGCAATCATTACTACTGCCCCTATTGCACGACAGATATCTCAGCAATTTGCCTTAGACAAACGCAAAGTAGCCAGCATCCTAGACACCTTCTCATGCATGGTCCAAGGTATCATCCCATATGGAGCACAAATGCTTATTGCCTCCGGACTTGCTGGGATCTCGCCTGTAAGTATCACAACATCGCTATACTACCCTTTCTGCATGGGTATATGTGCTATTCTTGCTATTTTGCTTCGTCTGCCTCGCAAATATTCTTAAAAAAGCAAGAAAAAGTTTGGGCAAGTCGAAGAAAACTACTACCTTTGCACCCGCCTTTACGAGATAAGGGCATCAATTCATTTTTAATATTTAAAGTAATTAAAATTTATGGCAACAAGAATTAGACTGCAAAGACATGGTCACAAGAACTATGCGTTCTATACCATCGTCATTGCCGATGCACAAGCTCCACGTGATGGTAAGTTCATCGAGAGAATTGGTACTTATAACCCAAACACCAATCCTGCCACTGTAGAATTGAAGTTTGATCGTGCACTGTATTGGGTTAATGTAGGTGCACAGCCAACTGACACAGTACGTAGCATCATGTCACACGAGGGTGTGTATCTGATGAAACACCTGCTCACAGGTGTTAAGAAGGGCGCATTCGACGAGGCTGAGGCTCAGAAGCGTTTCGAGGCTTGGAAGAAAGACAAGCAGAATGGTTTGAAGGCTATTGCTGACAAGGCTGCTGCTGACAAAAAGGCTGCTGACGCTGCTCGTCTGGCTGCAGAGAAGAAGGTCAACGAAGAAAAGGCTAAGGCTCTGGCTGAGAAGAAAGCTGCAGAAGAAGCTGCTAAGGCTGCAGAAGAAGCTGCTAAGGCTGCAGAAGAAGCTGCTAAAGCTGCTGAGGAAGCTGCTGCTCAGGCAGCAGAAGAAACTCCTGCTGAGGTTCCTGCTGAAACTCCTGCTGCAGAATAAAGTCAGGGTTCATTTGAATGATTCAGAAAACACCTCTCCGATGTTATTATCGGGGAGGTTTTTTTATTAAAAATAGATGAATTTATTTTGTTCTGTTTTCGGTTTACATTAACTTTGTAACATATTTACTTACCAATTTAATAAAACAGATGAAAAAACTCTTTTATGCAAGCGCATTACTAGCGCTATCTGCTTGCACCGGCAATGGTTACACCATCAATGGTGAAATATCCGATGTCAACGACGGTGACTCTATCTATCTGGTAGAGATGAATGGCAGACAAGTAACAACTCAACAAAGTGCTGTAATCAAAGACGGAAAATTCCAGTTCAAAGGCGATCAAAACGAGCCTGTGCTCAGATATATTATGTATCAGAGCAACGACGATAACGACCAAGCTCTTGACTTCTTCCTTGAGAACGGAACTATCAAGGTGAAAATGGATGCCGTGAACCCATCGGTTACAGGTACTCCAAGCAACGATGCTTATCAAAAGGTACGTGACAACATCAACAATCTGCAGAATGAGATGAGCGAATTGTATGACAAGCTCAGTGACGAGAACTTGTCAGATGACGTACGCGCAGCTTTGGAGAAGCAGAGTGACGAGTTGGATAAGAAATATATCAATGCCCTTGTAGATGCTACTAAAGCAAATGCTACAAGCGAAGTAGGTGTATATTTGTTCAAAAATTTCTATTACTACATGGATACGCCTCAGTTGGCAGAGATTGTTAACCTCATACCAGACAAGTTTGCCAACGATGAAGCTATCAGCAATATCAAGCAGCAAATCAACAAACTCACTGCAACAGCTGTAGGTCAAAAGTTTACCGATTTCGAATTAAAGAATCTTGAAGGCAAAGCTGTTAAGTTGAGCGACTATGCCGGTAAAGGCAAAGTGGTATTGGTGGACTTCTGGGCAAGTTGGTGCGGTCCTTGCCGTCAGGAGATGCCTAACGTTGTAAAAGTGTATAATCAATATAAGGACAAAGGATTTGAAATTGTGGGTGTATCACTTGACCAGACTGAGGAGGCCTGGAAGAAAGGCATCGCTGATCTAGGCATCACATGGCCTCAGATGTCTGACTTGAAGTACTGGCAATGTGAGGCAGCAGCTATTTATGGCGTAAATGCTATCCCACACACCGTACTAATCGACAAAGACGGCACCATCATTGAGCGTAATTTACGCGGAGAAAAACTGTATGAGAGAATTGCAGAACTTTTAGACTAATAATAACATGAAAAAAGCATTATTCACAATTATTGCTTTGCTGGCCACTACACTGACTTTTGCTCAGCAGGCTTTGTTTGGAGGCGCAAGCATTGTGTCTCCTGAGATTCACCCAGATAACACGGTGACATTCCGTATTGTAGCTCCAAAAGCAGTATCTGTACAAGTTACTGGCGACTTTTTGCCCACACAGAAGCAGAAAGTAAAGTTTGGTGACAACGAAATGGAAATTGACGCTACTGGAGTGGCTGATCTTACAGAGAAAGACGGAGTGTGGGAATACACTACCCCAGAACCAGTGGCACCTGAGTTCTATACATATCACTTCCTGATTGATGGTCAGCGTGTGATTGACATGAACAACGTGTATGTGAACCGCGATGTTTCTACCCTGAGTAGCATCTTGCTCATTGGAGGTGGTCGTTCTGACCTCTACAAGGTGAATGCTGTCCCTCACGGCACCGTAGCAAAGCGCTGGTACACCCAGGATGGCATGACCCGTCGATTGAGCGTTTACACTCCAGCAGGTTATGAAACAAGCAACAAGCGTTATCCTGTATTTTACCTGTTACACGGCATGGGTGGTGACGAGGAGGCTTGGTTAACACAAGGTCGCACTGCTCAGATTCTTGACAACCTCATTGCACAGGGCAAGGCTGAACCTATGATTGTGGTAATGACTAATGGCAACGTATCTCAGGAAGCTGCTCCAGGAGAAACATCTGCTGGTTTCGTTCCCCCTTCAATGAACTTGCCAAAGACTATGGAGGGTTCTTTCGAAAGTAGCTTCATGGATGTAGTGAAATTTATCGATGCCAACTACCGTACCATCGCCAAGAAGCAGGGCCGCGCCATTGCAGGTTTGTCAATGGGCGGTTTCCACTCTAAGTTCATCTCACTGAACAACCCTGATACTTTCGACTACGTAGGACTGTTCTCGGCAGCTCTAGGTGTAACTGATCCATCTATCTCACCTATCTATCAGAATGAGGATGCTAAACTAAAGGCTCAGTTTGCCAAGAAGCCTGCCCTCTACTGGATTGGTATTGGCAAAACCGACTTCCTGATTCAAGCGAACAATGCTTATCGCCAGAAACTCGATGGTCTAGGCTATAAGTATCAGTATATGGAGACCGATGGTGGTCACATATGGCGTAATTGGCGCATTTATTTAACTGAATTTACTCCTCTACTGTTTAAATGATATGAAAGCAATCTGTATGCCACAACCTTGGGCCTCACTACTTTGTGCTGGACTACAAGATGTAATGAGTATGGCATGGAAGCCAAAAGAGAATCCTGGCAAAATAGCAATTGTTGCCACACAGATGCAGATACCTGAAGACTATCATCAGGCATTACCTGAATGTTGGTCGTACCGCATCGACAACTATCTGCTGATGGGACAAATAGCCACTCTCACCTCATTGCCAACAGGAGTTATTGTGGGTTATGTAGATGTTACAGGCTTTTCCGACAAGGAAGAATCTGTATGGAGTTTGCCAGACTGTGTCAACTGGAAGTTAGCCAATCCTCGCACACTCAAGCAGCCTATTCCCTGTGATGCTGAGGAGCAGTTTGTGTTTGACACGCCAGTCATCGACGAGAAACATCTGCCTGAGACTATTGACATACAGCAACCTTTACTCACTAGTGATGGTATACTCACCTTACCACTTAACCAGCAGAAGTATGATAGTCTGGCTGACGGCGACAAAGAGTTGGATGTAAATCTTTATGCTGACAACCGTGACCTTTTTACTGGTTATACTGGTAAGATATGGAATCCACGCCCTGTGAAGCAACTTATAGCTGTGAGCCCAGAAGGGAAAACACAGTGCTATAAGGTAGAGAAGACAGACCTTATCCTCGACCGTGACGACGATGGTATGCCCCTCAAGATTGAGAAGGTAGGCGGTTGGGAATACCTCTATTACCTACTCTATACTATTGGCGAAAAAATCTGATTTATCCATTTAATTATTTATATAATGAACGAGACATCCCCCTTTATGGTTTTCTCTGGTACCAACTCAAGGTACCTTGCCGAGCGCATCTGCGCCAGCTTGAATTGTCCGTTGGGCAACATGAATATTACTCATTTTGCTGACGGTGAGTTTGCTGTATCCTACGAAGAGTCTATCCGTGGTGCAATCGTATTTCTGGTACAGTCAACCTTCCCCAACTCCGATAACCTCATGGAGTTGCTGCTTATGATTGATGCAGCCAAGCGTGCTTCTGCTAAATCTATTGTGGCCGTTATCCCCTACTTCGGTTGGGCTCGCCAGGACCGTAAGGACAAACCACGCGTATCAATAGGTGCCAAACTGGTGGCTGATTTGTTGTCAGTTGCAGGTATCGACCGCCTTATCACCATGGACCTCCATGCTGACCAGATTCAGGGCTTCTTCGATGTGCCTGTTGACCATCTGTATGCTTCCAGTGTATTCATCCCATACATCGAGTCACTCAACCTGGGTGATAACCTAGTTATGGCTTCTCCTGACGTGGGTGGTTCAAAACGCGCAGGTGCATACGCCAAGTATTTCGATGTGCCTCTGGTACTCTGCAACAAGACACGTGAGAAAGCCAATGTGGTAGCGTCTATGCAGGTAATTGGCGATGTAAAGGATAAGGACGTTATACTGATTGACGACATTGTAGATACTGCCGGAACTATCACTAAGGCAGCCAACCTGATGATGGAAAATGGTGCTCGTTCTGTACGTGCCATTGCCAGCCATTGTGTAATGTCTGATCCTGCTTCATTCCGTGTACAGGAGTCACAATTGGAAGAAATGGTCTTTACCGACAGTATCCCTTACAGTAAAAAGTGTGATAAGGTAAAGCAGCTGAGCATTGCCGATATCTTCGCAGAAACCATCCGTCGTGTGGTTTGCAACGAGTCTATCAGCTCTCAGTACATCATCTAAACTGTAAGCACTCATTAATTATTTAGGGGCACCATTTAAGGTGCCCCTATTTTTTGTTTTTTAGTATCAAAAACTGCCATCTCTGAAAGGAGGCATCGTTACGGGTTGTTGCAATATCTGCCACGGGTCGTTGGAAAGCCTCGCATGAGTTATCGCAATATCTTCTATCCCCCTATAGGAGATACTGCGCCGGGTGATGGCAGATACTGCGGCTGGTGATAGTAAGCTTTGCGACAGGTGATAGCAAGCTTTAGCGACACCAATAGCAGACTCTAGCATCACCCATAGGAGACAATAACATCATTCATAGGAAGCTATCGAAGCACAATCCTAAAGCGGGTGTATCCGTCAGGATAAGTGCGAAGAGAGAAAGTACAACCATGTTTAATGAGTACTTCGCGAATAAACATTAGGCCTATACCCTGCCCATTAGGTTTAGTAGAAAAGAACGGAGAGAACAGTTTCTTCTCATCATCAGGATTAATGCCCTTTCCATTGTCAGCTATCTCAATAGAGTTGGTCTGCGTGGTAATAGTAATCTCCCCATCAGAACCAATGCTTTCAGCTGCATTCTTAACAATGTTTACCAGTACCTGTTCAAACAATGTAGGATCAATATTCACCATGGCATGACCTTCACAAAGGTTCATGTAGATGTTAATATTCCTATGGGAACAGACGCTTTCCATAAAAGACTTACAACCAGCTACTAACAGGTTAAGGTCAACCGACTGCAATTGAGGTTCGGGAATCTTCACCACATCTGCAAAGCGGGTAATGAAACGGCTCATGCCCATACAACGGTCACTACCAACAGTTATGACCTCACGCAAATCCTCCGTCTCTGGCATCGTTGATAATACATCATTTACCGTATCGAGGGTAGATGTTACACCAGCCACTGTGTTGTTCACCTCATGGGCAATCATACGTATCACTTTCTCATACGCTTTCTTTTCTGCCTTCATCACTTCTTCCGTTAAGCTCTCTATCAGTATGAAAGGGCGGGCAAACCCTCTATCCATGAAACTGAGGTGACTGCAACGATAAATCATGGAATCACTCAGACGAATTGTTTCAACCTTATCTAACGGAATGTTGGCAATCTCCTGTGCCAATGGAGAGTTAAATTGCCTCATGGACTGATGAAGGGCCCGTTCTACATTATCTACTTCCAGAAAGCGGATAGCAGCATCGTTCATCATCGTGATGCGTTCATCGAAATCCAGCATCACTACGCCCATCGGCGAGGCACTGATTAGCAAGTCCAAGAAACGGTTCTGCTCTTGCATTCGCAACTTCTCGTCTTTCAGTTGGTCCATCATCTTGTTGAACACCTGAACAATGCGGTCGCTCTCCTGCTGTCCTACAGGCTTCAATCTGCTACTAAAATCCTGTTCGTTTAGCAAGTCCATACCATTGCCTATCGAGTCCAAAGGTTTCAACACCTTATAGTAAAAATACACAAGAAACAGCAAAACCAGCACTACCAAACCTTCCCCTATATAGAATAAGGTATCCTGCCTCTGTGAGGCAGAATAAAACAACAAAGCAAGCAGTGCCAGTTGCAGAGCAGCTAATATGTAGAATAAATGTTTAAGCCTCACTCTAATTGATATTTTTCCATCCTCCGATAAAGCGCCTGACGGCTCAATCCTAAGGCTGACGCCATCTGCGACACATTTCCATGATACTTCTCGTATGCTTTCTTTATGGCAATATACTCCATCTCATCCAAAGTCAGACCATCGGCATCAGCGTTTTGCAAAGAATAATTCCCTTGATACTGCTGCTGAAAATCAGATACCTGCAATGGATTATTAGTACTCACTAAAATAGTACGATCCACTAAGTTCTTCAACTCACGTATATTACCAGGGTAAGGCAGTGATGACAAATAGTCATTGGCCTCCTTTGAAATAGTAACTATAGGTAAGCCATTAGCCTCGCATTGCTTTTGGGCAAAATGAGCTGCCAAGAGTGGAATATCTTCCTTGCGTTCCCGCAAAGCTGGCAGATGAATCGTGATGAGGTTGATGCGATAGAACAAGTCCTCACGGAAAGTCTTATCCTGCACCATCTGCTGCAAGTTAGCATTGGTGGCGCTTACCACACGAATATCAACCTTCTTTGGCTTGCTCTCGCCCAAAGGCTCGAAAGTTTGCTCTTGTAGTACACGCAAGAGTTTCACCTGACAACTCAAGTCGAGCTCTCCAATCTCATCAAGAAAGATGGTGCCTTTGTCAGCCAACTCGAAGCGTCCCTTTCTGTCAGCCACAGCATCGGTAAAAGCTCCTTTCTTATGTCCGAACATCTCGCTTTCAAACAGGCTTTGGGAAATGCCGCCTAAGTTTACCTTCACGAAAGGCTTGTCTGCACGCTTGCTGTTACGATGAATAGCCTCAGCAATCAGCTCCTTGCCTGTTCCGCTCTCACCCGTTATCAAGACTGAAGCGTTGGTCTTGGCGATGCGTTCTACCACCTTCAGCACATCGTTCAAGGCACGGCTATCGCCTATGATGAAGCTACGATCAAACCCCGAAATGGATTCTTTTACAGCATGCTGCTTCTCTGTGAGCTGTAAGGCAGTTTCTATGCGTTGCATCAATGCCATATTATTCCAAGGCTTTGTCACAAAGTCAAATGCCCCAGCCTTCATTCCATCAACGGCAAGACCAATACTGCCCCAAGCAGTCATCAGAATTACAGGGACCTCAGGACGGAATAGTTTCACTTGCTTGAGCAAGGTCAATCCTTCCTCTCCAGTAGTGGAAAGCGAGAAGTTCATGTCCATCAGTATCAGGCGAGGCGTTTCATTGCGGACAATCACCATCGCCTCCTTAGGTCCATCTACTGCCAGCACCTCATAGCCTGCACGTTTCAGCATGAAACTTAATGAAGTTCTTATCGCACTATCGTCATCAATTACTAATATCATAGCATTGCAAAAATAAAGCATTCAAATGAAACAGCCAAATTATCCTTTGATGATTGCTTCAAAGTCGGCATCTATATTAGTGCCTTTTTCGAAGTCCCAAAGAGTGAGGCTACGCAAGCGGTAGTAGTAATACCAATAATAGAACAATTCGTTGACGTGTTTCTGCCGAGCCTCATCCTTACGTACTTGGGCATCGTTCAAATCGAGGGTAGATATCTTACCAATCATAAAAGTCTCCACATTCGTGGCATAACGCTTTTGTGCTATCTGGTCGCTCTCATCAGCAATGTTCAACTGAGCCAACTGATTGTTGTATTGCTGCACCAACACGAAGAGATTTTGGTTAAACTCCTGCGTTTCTTGCCTTAGTTTACTTTCCGTTACTTCTCGATTACTTTTAGCAACGCGTACCTGCCCCTTGCGCCTGCCCCAGTCGAGGATAGGAATCTTAACGCCCACCTCCACAATCTGGTTCGACTTCAACCCAACATAGGCAGAACGGAAAGAATGGTCTGTTCCTGTTAAGCCTACTTGGGCATACAACTGTATCTCTCTCAAGTTACCTCTGGCTTTTGCTACTTCATAATCCGCCTCTAATTGCCTACGTTGGATATTATGAGCAAACGAGTTGTTTTGAAGAGCCTTCTGCAACACATCATCATAATACAGTTCTACAGAAGGTGCTGTTTCTGGCAACACAGGTTCCAGCTCCACATCCTCTCCAATAGCGAGGAAAGAACGCAACTTGAACATACAATTTTTTAAGGTTGTCTCATTCTCTGTGAGAGATGACTGTGCATCAAGTACATTGAGCCGCAGTTGCAACAAGTCATTTTCGCTGATTTGCCCCATTTCCCGTTTCACCTTCGCTACCTCATAGAGTTTCTCTGCATTGTCAAGATTCTGCTGTGCAATTGCCACCTTCTCTTTTGCCAAGAGCAAGTTGAAGAAATGGTTGATGGTGGCAATGGTCACATCCTCGGTAGCACTGAGGAAGGCTGCTTTTGCCTCCCGATAACGCACAGGCTCGATTCTACGGTCCCATTTGATGTGGTTCACCCCGAAGATAGGTTGATTCAATGTCAAGGCAATCGGCACTGTCATAAAGCTATGATCCTTACTGCCTGTGAATTGTTTCAAATAATCCAATGAGGTGTTCAGTGAGAGCGTACCACCCGTAAGCCAGATATTCTGGTCGATGCTCAGTTCACCACTCATCCGCATATAGTCGCCTCGCAGGTAGCTGTATTCACCAGCATCATTCTGATAGGCGGTATAACTCTTGTTATAGGATGGCAAGGTGGCCTTGAAATTCACCTCAGGCAACAGTTCTGCCTGATAAGTGCGATATTCCCAATAAGCTGTTTTCAGTTCATTGAGGGCTACCGCAGCATCCACACTCTGCACCCTTGCCAGGCGGATAGCCTCATCGAGCGAGATGCTACGGACCGAGGTCTCCACCTGAGCATGCAACGAAAGGGTGCTCATCATTAAGGTTAATAAGGAATAGAGTATTCTTTTCATCGCAATATGTTGAAGTATGTTTGGTTTATGGTAACAATCATCAATCGCCTAAAGGTCACTCCACTTGTCGTCCATCGAAGAAGCGGATGATGCGGTCGGTCAGTTTGGCTTGCGCCTCGTTGTGCGTTACCATCACAATGGTACGGCCATCTTCTTTATTCAACTGATGAAGGAGTTCCATGATCTCAGCACCCATCTTGCTGTCCAAGTTACCAGTTGGCTCATCGGCCAGGATAATCTCTGGATTACCCACAATAGCTCTGGCGATAGCAACACGCTGACACTGACCACCGCTCAACTGGGTGGGCATGTGGCGCATACGATGGCTCAAGCCCACTCGCTCCAACACCTGCTTCGCCAATTCCTCACGCTTGGCTCCTGACATTTTGCGATAGAGCAGAGGAATCTTCACGTTGTCGATCACGTTGAGGGAGTTGATCAGGTGGAAGCTTTGGAACACAAAGCCCAACTTCTCATTACGGAAAGCCGCCAACGCCTTATCGCCCAGTTTCTCGGTAGCAGTGCCGTCAATCAGCACACTGCCAGAGGTAGGCGCATCGAGCAAGCCCATGATATTTAATAAGGTGGATTTGCCACAGCCAGATGGTCCCATGATGCTGAGGAACTCGCCCTTGTTCACTTGCAGGTTTACATTCTCCAATGCCTGCGTTTCCACTTCGTCTGTACGGTATATCTTATTGATACCTTCTAATCTGATAATTGTCTCCATGATTCTTAACTGATAATTGAAAATTGATAATTATTCATCTCTTAAAGCTTCTGTTGGCAGGATATGGCTGATCTTGTGTGCAGGGATATAGATGCCAATCAGTACCACAATGGTCATAATCACCCAGATAATGCCGCTCACGATGAGGAAATGCTGTGGGAAACTGTCAATCCAGGAATCTGCTACCATCGGCGAGTCAGCTCGTGCTCCTCCCCAGAGGTAATCATTCACCAAGCCCTCACTGATGCCATACTGCATATAAATGAGGCAACCTATGACCACAGCGATGGTGGTGAGCAATACTCCCTCGCCCATCAGCATACCCATGATTGTCTTAGGTGTACCACCGAAGGACAACATCACACCCACATCTTCCTTCCTCACCTTGGTCTGCAACCAGAATGTTCCAATCACGCCCAAGCAAAGACTGATCATGAAGAATGCAGCCAACACATATCGCATACGCATCGCGTTAAGGTAATAACTATCTCTGTCTTTCATAACAGTGCTGAACTTGGTGATGCTACGAGCATAGAGATTCCCACTGTGCAACTGCTTCATGCCATTCTCATTGAAGCTATCAATGAATTTATCCAACTTTACACCATCTTTCACACGCACCAAAATAAATGTTTGTCCTGGTACTTCTGTTCCAATATTATCTTCTGGGCTGAATCGGTAGAAAGCCACAGGGATAGCGCGATTGCCATTGTTCATCTTGAAAGGTTTGAACACGCCAGTAACCTCTTTGTCTTTCCAATCTGGCACCATTGACAGATATCGGGGAGGTAAGGATGCGCGCATATTACTGCGATTAGACCCATACAACTCATTCGCTCCATCTTCTGAAAGCAGCATACTGTTAGCCGGTAAAGCAGCCTCTTCCAGTTGCTCCACTGTATAGCCCTCGGCTGGTTGAATGCCAAAAGTCTTGAAAAAGTCAGTACGGGGTTTATAATACATATTACTTACTCTCAGCAACTTGGTGGTGTCATTAGGGTTACAATACATTGAGTTGGAATTGCCAGACGATCCAGGGTAAGCAAAGCCTAACAATTGTGTGGAGCTTTCCACATCAGGCATGTTGCGGGCCTGATACATGATGCGGTCGATATCCTCAAAGAGGGTGGAATCGGCATCAGCACTAAACTCAGAGGCACCTTCGTAATACCTCCCTAAGGAGATGCGGCACAAACGATCGGTATCATAGCCTGTAGGCAAGTTACGCACATACAGACCTACCACCACTGGGTCAAAGATAACCCATGACACAATGGCTACCGCCACTAGCTCGATGAAGAGCCATCCATTACGCCTGCGGCGAGCCCAGATATTCTTGATTATTAAATTAAACATAGTCTTATGTAATTGAAAATTGGTTATTTCTTTTCGTTTAACGAGCTTACTATAGGCTTCCTCAATGAGTTCCATGCAGGAATCAGGGCAGAGAGCAGGTTGATGATGACGCATACCAAGAGTGCCGAGATGAACACTGTGGGTGAAAACAGCATCTCTCCCGTAATCGTTACGCTGTTGTCATAAAGCGCATCGGGATAGTTTTCAAAGAGGGTAAACACCCAACTCTTACCCAAGAGCAGCATACTCCAAGCGACAACCAATCCCACCAGACCTCCAGCCAATGTAAGAATCAGGTTCTCCCACATCACTTGTGAGAGCAGCACACTCCTGCTGGCACCAAACGATTTGCGCACACCCATTTCTGCCAACCGGTCTTCCATCCTGCTACTGATCATACCACTCAGGTTAAAAGCGGGAATCAGAAGTAACACCAGGATAATCGGGAAAAACTTCTTGAATAGGATCCATGGTGTCACCTTGTATTGATTGCCATAATATACATCGTCGAACACCTTACTGGTGTGATTGCGCAGCGGACGCATGGTAACAGTCCATTCACCTTTGTGCTGCTGATTCACATTGGCAATCACTGCATCCAGTTCTTCCTGCAATGCTTTTGCCTGTGCAGCATCCTTCGTCAAGAAGCGGGCTTCAAAAGCACCCACGACATCATAATAAAATATATTCTGATAGTTAGGATAGGTCTTATAAGGTAAATAAATATCGCTATAACTCATGCTCCCTAATTTACTTCCTGCTTTCACCACGCCGCATACACGATAATCAATCATATCATAGTTTAGCATTTTGCCTACAACACCTGTAGTTTGCCGAAATGCTTTCTGCGCTAATCTATCACTAATGACCACTGTACGCACACCGCTGTCGAAATCAGCCTGACTAAAAGGAGTGCCCTCTATAAACTCAAACTCATAAATCTTGAAGAAACCAGGATCGGTATAGATGGCACTTATGCTAAAATCGTTGCTATCCGAAGGACGGATCCAGTGCTCATCTGCATCCTGTAAGACACCCGATACTGCTTCCACATTCTTCAATGGATAGAGCCAGTCGCGTAATGAAGTATAGTTGAAGGCTGAGTTCACGGTGTTTTTGTGATCAGGTGTCTGAACCCTTACATTATCACTGTAATAAGTTTGACTCCTGTTATACTCCGGATAGAGTGGTGCCAGCTTTACATAGTAGGCCACCGCCATCACTGTGGTAAAGCAAATGGCCATCGCTGTACCTATAATGTAAAGGGAACTGAACAAGAGATTCTGCTTCATCAGCTCCCAGGCTTGTTTAATGTAGTCTTTAATCATAGTTATTTAATTGATAATTAAGGTACGTTTTATTTTACTTTCAGTGAGTTTTTGCCTCGATAGTTGCTCATGCTACTGGTCACTACTCGATCACCCTCTTTCAAACCAGATAGGACCTCCACATACTCAAAGCTACTCTCACCCAGTCTGACATCGCGTTTCACCAACTCATTGTCACCATTGAATACAAACAATTCATAGTCGTTAGGTCCTTGATAATAGCTGCCCGATGCGATACGAAGCACATCGTCCTTGATGGAGTTCATCACATATACATCGGTTTTTAAGCCTGAACGTAAAGCTTCGTCGTTGTCATCATTCAGCTGGACGCTGAAATTAATAACTCCATTTCGGCTCAATGGCGTAACGCTGCTCACCACTCCCTCTAACCGTTTGCTGCCAACTTTAACAATAGCTTTGCCACCGGGAGCAACACGGTCGCCATAGCTGTCGGCTATCTCTGCATCTATCTTGAAGTGACTCAAGTCACTCACGATGGCCACCTGGCTACCTTGCCCAACCTGAGCGCCCACCTGTGTATTGATAAAGGTGAGGATGCCCTTGCGTGGAGAACGGATCTGTGCATCTTCCAATGTGCGACGCATTTCGTTCATGCTCTTTGTAGAGATGTTCAGTTCAAGTTCTTTTACCTTCAAGTCAGCTTCCTTTACCCTACGCTCGTTGGCGAGTTGCTGACGAAGCTGTTGTAAAGCCAAGCGTTCTGTATTATAGTCCAACTCTGCTTGGCGCACACGGTCAGTAGTACCACTGCCCAGGCTATCCAAGCGACGCTCATTGCGCAGGTTCACCTCCATGCTGCTCAGCTTCATCTCCTCCACTTCCACTTTCATGGCCAAGTCGCTTAGGAAAGTCTCATTATTCACTCGCAGCTGCTCTAACTGCAACACCTTCATATGTTGCTCGTCGCTCAGCTTACCATAGTCGGTCTCCGCACTCAACAAATCCAGTTTCATAATAGGTGTCCCCACATCCACGCTATCACCACCTCTTTTATATATTTCCATGATACGGGTGGTGATAGGCGAATTGATGATTTCCTCAATAGCTGGCGATACCTTACCCGTTGCTGTCACGCTTACCTCAATGGTGCCTCGGCTCACCTCACTCACCGTCAGTTCATTCCTATCAACGCTGGTGCGCATCAAGCTCATCACAATGATGCCCCCCACTAAAACTGCACCTCCCATAATGCCGCCCTTGATAAGTTTCTTGCGGCGAGCTAAATCTTTTTCTTCTTTTGTTATCTGTCTGTCCATACTTATTTTGTTGATTACTGGGCACCACTCAGCGCGATGCCATATTCAAATCGGCAATTAGCGTGCCAAACTTATAACTCATTGATAATGAGTACAAGCATACAAAAAGAGGCGTCCGATTTCGGACACCTCTATATAATTACGTACACTATGACTTTACTATAATTACTGTGACACCATACGGTCATTACGATAAGTGATGGTGCGGGTATTACCTGCAGAATCGGTCTCAGTGAAAACTCCTTCTTTCTTTCCTTGCTTAAAAGTGCCCTCATAGCGAGTTCCAGTCTTGTCGATGCGCACACCATGACCATCTTCCATGCCATTGACGAAGTGTCCTTTGTAACGAGTACCATCGGTTTGAATAAGCGTACCTTCGCCATTAAACTCGTTGTTAGCCCACTCTCCTTCGTAACTATCACCTACATTCCACTTGTATGTGCCTTTTCCATGACGCATATTCTCATGCCACTGGCCTTCGTAAACTGCGCCATTCTCCCAAGTAAAAGTACCCTGTCCTTCCTGCATTCCATTTTGGAATTCACCCACATATTTGTTGCCGTTAGCATATAGATAGACTCCAGTGCCTGTACGTTCACCATTTTGATAAGAACCTTCATAACGGTCACCTGTATGGAATGTATAAATACCTTGACCATGTTGCATATCGTTATGCCACTCGCCTACATATTGGTCGCCATTTGTATAGACAAAAGTGCCTGTACCTTCACGCATATCGGCTTTCCATCCACCAGTATAGCTACTGCCATCGTTCCATGTAAAGGCTCCTTGCCCTTCTTTCTTGTCTGCATGCCATTGCCCATCGTATTTGGCTCCATTACGCCATGTATAGGTACCGTGTCCCTCACGTTGGTCGTGATCCCACTCTCCTACATAAACATCTCCGGTATAATAGTACATGGTACCATTGCCCTGTTGGTAATCCTGATACCACATACCATCGTAACGATTGTTGTTTTGGAAATAATAGATACCGTGGCCATGTTGCTGATCTTGGAACCATTCCCCCTCATATTTCTCACCATCGGTAAATATATATGTGCCTGATCCCTGGCGTTTACCTTTAACATATTCACCTTCGTAGATATCGCCTGTTGGAAATGTGGTCTTGCCTTTCCCATTGGGCTTACCACTCTTAAGTTCACCAGAATAAATGGCTCCATCATTGAAGGTGTACGTCCCGATTTTAATAGAAGTAGAGAACACGCCTTTGATCCTATCAACAATGCCTGTATTATGTTTGCTTTGTGCCACTAAGGTAACTGGCAGAAGACTAAAAAATACCAATATGATAGCTGTCGTATGTTTCATCATGTTGCAAAGGTAAGAATTGTTCATTAAATGAGAAAGAAAGAGGACAAGATTTATGACATTTTTTCACCTGCCACCACTTCTGTTAAAGTGTCTTTATTGAGATATACACACGCAAGACGTTGCAGATCAGAAGCCGTTATTGTATTAATGGTCTGCCAAAATTGATGAAAATAGTCATCCGGTAGTGCTAATGTATGCAAGTATATCCAGACATCGCTAAGAGAAAGGCATGAATCATAGCTCCGTAACAATTCGCCCTTCATGCTATTACGCACTAACATCAACTCTTCAGCACTCACAAGTTCGTTTTGCAATGTATCTATCTGGTGATAAGTCTCAGCAAGCAACGGCTGTACGAATTTAGGGTCGCAGTCACTAAGTATCATGAGTGTATTGTCATAAGGTGATGGGTTAAGTAGAGCATAGATTCCATACGTAAGTCCTTTCTCCTCACGTACAGTCTTCATAAGACGACTTCCAAAGTAGCCTCCCAACAGGGTAACAAGCACTCGCAACTGATGGTAGTCGGGATGGTGCAAATCAATAGTGGATTTGCCAATAAGAACTGAACTTTGAGCCGTACCCCTCATCTCCTTAAACTCTTGTCTTCGTGATTGAAGAGGGATAATGCCTTGGTAGTTAGCTCCACCTTTTTCCCCTTTACCGAAAGGCTCACCAAAAGTCTGACGAATGAGATCGATACAATAATCTGTAATGCGACCGGAAAGGTAGATAGTAAGATTGTTACTATTGTACCACAGCTGGTAATACTCTTTCAATAAATCTACATTGAGATTATCATAATCAGTAGCCTCAGCCATTTGGCCTAAAATATGTTGAGAGCCATAAACTATATGCTGGAAAAGACGACGCGCCTGTGTGCTGGGTTGCTGCATAGCTATAAGGTGCCGCTGTAGATTGTTTTGTTTCACAACCTCAAGTGCCTGAACATCAAAGATGGGCTGCTTCACCATCTGTGACAAAAGATTAATGGTTGGTGCTAGGTGCTTATTGAGTGTATATAGAGTTATATATGAATGCTCAAACGACACATTTTGTTCCATCCAAGCGCCATAGAAATCAAGTTGCTCTGCTATTTGAGCGCGGTTAAGAGACTTGGTTCCCTCACGCAACATTCGGTTTGTAAATAATGCCTGCAAGAACTGCGACTGCTGGTGACAACCAGCATTAAACACAAGATCTACACGAGTAACATCTACATCGCCAACATCAAGTATCCATAACTTAACACTATTGGGCAGCTCAACACCCTGAGGTGAAAGTAAGTTGAACTCTTTGAGGTCATGCAAAGGCGGCTGTTGGCTACGATCAATCATCGAATGAATAATTCAGACTTTGTGCTGTTGTTGCAAAAAAGCTTCAGCACGCTCAAGGTCAGCAGGAGTATCAATACCGATCGTCTCAACATTAGTCAATCCTAATTTAATGGAGTAACCATTTTCTAGCCATCGCAACTGCTCAAGACTTTCTGCAAGTTCAAGAGATGACTGTTTTAAAGAAGTAATCTGATGTAACACCTCTGAACAATAAGCATACAATCCTACATGTTTATAATAAATATGGTGTGATAACCATTCTGATTTCTCAACATTGCGTTGGAACGGAATTATAGAACGGCTAAAATAAAGTGCATTCATATTCTTATTAACTACCACCTTCACACCATTGACATTCTCCAATGCCTGATAATTGCTGTCAATAGTAAATGGTTTAACCAGTGTAGCAATCTGTGTTTGTTCGTCAAGAAAGCAGGCTTTGACTACTTCCAGTTGGGAAGGTTGGATAAAAGGTTCGTCGCCTTGAATATTGACCACCACGTCAAACCCACCTCCAATTTTTTGGAAGGCTTCCCAACAACGGTCTGTACCACTCTTGTGATGAGTAGATGTCATGACAACCTTTCCTCCGAAGTTTTTAACAACCTGTTCTATGCGTTCATCATCAGTGGCAACATAAGCATCATCTAGTACTCCAACTACTTGTTCATAAACTCTTTGAATCACAGGTTTTCCTCCCAACATAGCCAACGGTTTAGCAGGGAAACGAGTAGATGCATAACGAGCTGGAATGATACCAACAAATTTCATTTTAAGTTGACGTAGTAAACGCTGAACATAAGGTTTCTGCCAATCGTACTCTTTGAATCGCTGCATGCCAGCTTGTAATATATCGATATCAAGACGTATGATTTCCTGATATTTCTCGTTGGGAGTACGACCTGCCATTTGCTCAATCTTCTTAGTAATGGCACGTACATCGTCATATGGCATGTCTGAATCAAAACATGCTGCACGGTTCAGAAACCAATCTGGACGCAAGGTTCCCATGGGTTCAGATGTTTGCTCACTACTAAAGTGTATGTCTGGAAAGTAATGGGTTAGTTCTCTTATGGCCAAAGCCATATTAAGTTCAGAATCGGTATTGCTACCTATACATAAGATATATTTCATATTCCAATCATTCAAAAATCTCATCCAATCCTTCTGCAACAGTTTTGTCTGTCATATCAATACCATCGTCGCTGCAAGGATCGTAGTTAGCTGGGAATTTAAAACTTTCACTCTGGTCGTATCCTAAGGTGGGATCTTCATATACTTGCTTCATATAGGCTGCCCAAATAGGCAAAGCCATAGAGGCACCTTGACCATAAGCCATCGTATCAAAGTGGATGTCTCGATTCTCACCACCTACCCAGCAACCAGACACCAATGAAGGTGTAAAGCCCATAAACCAACCATCGGAGTTAGAGTTAGTAGTACCTGTTTTACCTCCCATATCAGCAGTGATACCTAAACGACGTACACGGCCGCCTGTTCCCTCGTTAATTACGGCACGCAACATCACCAACATCTTGTAGGCACTTGAGGCACTAATAACTTCCTGCATTTCTGGATAGAAAGTAGCAACCACATTTCCATCAGCATCTTCAATACGTGAGACAAATACTGGTGCAACACGAATACCTCTATTAGGGAAAGCAGTATAAGCACTTACCATCTCCCCTACTGATATTTCACATGGACCAAGGCAAAGAGAAACCACTGGGTCTATTTCCTGATTGCGCACTCCAAAACTGTGTATGAGCCGTTTGAGGCTATATGGGCTAAGTTTACCCATCAAATATGCTGTAATCCAGTTGTCTGAATTCGCTAAGCCCCACTTGATGGTAACATTTTCACCTATTCGTTTGTTGCTTGCGTTACGTGGAGTCCAAGGACGATTGTTCTCATCGAGCAATGTATACGACACATGACGCACCAAGTCGCATGGCGAAAAACCGTTTTCCATAGCCAACGTATAGACATAAGGTTTCACTGTAGAACCTACTTGACGGCGACCTTGCATAGCCATGTCGTATTGGAAATAGTTGTAGTTAGGTCCTCCTACATATGCTTTTACATGACCTGTACGTGGATCCATCGACATGAAACCTGAGCGCAAAAAATATTTATAGTAACGCAGAGAGTCTAATGGTGTCATCACGGTATCTTTTAAGCCATCCCAACTCCATACAGACATCTCCTTTGGTGTATTGAATGCCTCAACAATTTCTGCATCAGTAGCGCCATCTTTCTTCATATTCCGATAGCGGTCACTCTGTTGCATGGCACGATCCATTATATCCTTCACCTGCTCGGCAGACAAATTACGTGTAAAAGGAGCCGTCTTTGATTTAGCCTTTTCTTTAAAGAATTGTTTTTGCAAATCCTTGAGGTGAGTTTCAACTGCATTTTCAGCATAGCGTTGCATGTGGCTGTTGATAGTAGTGTAAATCTTCAGGCCATCTGTATATAGATTATACTTCTCACCATCTTTCTTCACATTCTTCTCACACCAGCCATACAGAGGATTGGTCTCCCAGTCAAGAGAATCTTCATACCACTGTTGCATCTGCCAACCTCGGTAATTAGATTTCTCAGGCTTCTTGGCTGTCATTACACCACGTAAATATTCACGGAAATAGGTTGCAATTCCTTCTTTGTGATCAACACGGTTATAATGAAGTGTCAATGGTAAAGCCTTGAGTGAATCAGCCTCCTGACTAGTCAAGTAACCGGCCTTTTCCATTTGCCCCAAAACTACATTTCTGCGACTGCGTGAGCGATCATTGAAACGCACAGGGTTGTATAGAGAAGGATTCTTACACATGCCTATCAGGGTAGCAGCCTCTTCTACTTTCAGTTCAGCTGGGGTACAATTAAAATAAGTGAAAGCAGCAGTTTTGATGCCTACAGCATTATTAAGGAAATCGAACTTATTAAGGTACATGGTGATAATCTCTTCCTTTGTATAATAGCGTTCAAGGTTAACTGCTATCACCCATTCGATAGGCTTTTGCATAGCGCGTTCCATAACGTTGCTGGCACTTGGAGAATATAGCTGCTTAGAAAGCTGCTGGGTAAGGGTACTACCGCCTCCTGCATTGCGTTGCATCAGGACACCACGCTTAATGATAGCTCGAGTCAAGCCTATGAAATCGATACCCGAATGGCTATTGAAACGCACATCCTCTGTAGCTATCAAAGCATTAATCAGATTGGGGGATATCTCGTCATAACCTACATATACACGGTTTTCTTTACTATAGGAATAGGTTCCAAGAACTTCACCATCATCAGAAATTACTTCGGTAGCAAATTTATAATTAGGATTTTCCAAGTCTTCAACGGGAGGCATATAACCTATCCATCCCTTAGCAATGCCTGTAAACACCAATAGCATGGCTACCAGCCCAATAACTAGCAAAACCCATAAGCCTATAATGATTTTCTTCATCATAATCGTTAAATTTTAGGCAAAGTTAAAGAATTAGTTGGAAACATACATTGTTTTTTAAATATTTTCTTTACCTTTGAACTATAATAAACCTATTTTAAGAATATACAACTATGAAACGCTCTGTTTTTGGTATTTTAATCGTTGGATTACTGGTTACCTGTTGTGTAACAACTCCCAAAGAAGAGAATAAACCATTTGAACCAATAAAGACCATAGTGCCTCAACGTCCTGCAGGGCAGGAGGATGTGCTTCAGCTTACCGCGCCAAAACTTGAAACTGTACGCGTGGGTTTTGTCGGTTTGGGCATGAGAGGACCAGATGCGGTAGAAAGGTTTACTCATATACCTGGCACACAAGTTGTAGCATTGTGTGACGTGCTACCTGAAAATGTTGAAAAGTGTCAGGAAATTTTGCGTAAGGCTGGACTTCCAGAAGCAGCTGGATACAGCGGTGATACAGAGATATTTAAACAACTATGTGAACGCAATGACATTGATTTGGTATATATTGCTACCGATTGGATACATCACGTGCCCGTTGCTCTCTATGCAATGGAACACGGCAAACATGCAGCTATAGAAGTCCCGTCAGCTACATCTCTGGAAGATATTTGGAAACTGATTGACACATCTGAGCGTACTCGAAAGCACTGCATACAGTTAGAAAACTGCTGCTACGATTTCTTTGAATTGACAACACTGAACATGGCACAACAAGGAGTGTTTGGTGACGTTTTACACGTAGAGGGTGCATACTTGCATAATCTTGATCCATACTGGGAGGAATACTGGAACAACTGGCGTATGGATTTCAACCGAACTCATCGAGGAGACATCTACCCTACCCACGGCTTTGGTCCTGTTTGTCAGGTACTAAACATACACCGTGGCGACCAACTGCAAACCCTTGTCGCAATGGACACCAAAGCAGTAAACGGTCCTGCTCACATCAAGCAAACTACAGGCGAGACAGTAACCGATTTCAAAAATGGAGATGAGACCACTACCATGATAAAAACCAAGAATGGTGCGACAATCTTACTGGAGCATGGAGTGATGACCCCTCGCCCATATAGCCGTATGTATCAAGTGGTGGGCACAAAAGGCTATGCTGGCAAGTATCCCATTCAGCAGTTCTGTGTGCTTCCACAACAACTAGACCGGTCGTTGCTACCAGAGAAATTTGATGAGCGTTACGAGGTGACGCTTACTAACGAAGCCAAGGACAAGGTTATGGAAGCCTACAGAAGTCCTATCCTGACCAAAGATCTGGAAGAGACAGCTAAGACAGTGGGTGGTCATGGTGGCATGGACTTCATTATGGACTATCGCTTGGTGTATTGTCTTCACAATGGATTGCCACTGGATATGGACGTATATGACTTGGCTGAATGGTGCTGCATAGGTGAACTTTCGGCCATATCAATGGACAATGGCTGTGTGCCTGTAGAGATTCCAGATTTCACCCGTGGTGGACAAGATAAGGTGAAGGGTTTTAAATATGCTTTTGCAGAGTAAGAATTAACAGTTGATACAACTATGAGTACCATTGATATTGTTAAACAGTTTAAAGTAAAAGATATCGCTAAAGTTAAGCCTTTACGTGGTGGTTTAATAAATAACACTTATCTTGTATATGTAAACAAATTAGACACGCCACAATACATTTTACAACGTATCAATAATTATGTGTTTAAGGACGTGCAAAGACTGCAAAATAACATCAGCAAGGTAACCCGTCACTTACGTAAAAAATTGGAGGCTCAGGGCGAAACTGACATCAGCCAGAAAGTACTGACACTGATACCTACATTGAACGGAAAAACTTACTATTCTGACGGTAATTCATATTGGCGTATGATGTTATATATTCCACACGCAGATCAGCCCCAAATGAGTCATGACCTGTATTATAAAGGTGGTGTCGCCATAGGTCATTTTGAGCGTATGCTAGCAGATTTCCCCACTAAGCTAAAACCAACCATTCTTCATTTCCATGATATAGATTTCAGAATCCGGGAAATGAATAATGCACTTACTAATGCGATCATTAATAATCACGATTTAAATGGTATGGGAGACTTGTACGAGGATCTGTTCATGAGCTATAAATATTTCAAGCCCAATTTCGACAGATTTAAGGAGATGCCTCTGCGTGTTTGTCATTTCGACACAAAACTTAGTAACATGCTATTTGACGACAACGGTAATGTGCTTTGTTTGATTGATTTGGACACTGTCATGTCAGGATATATTACATCAGATTATGGTGATTTCCTGCGTACAGCTGCTAACACAACCCACGAAAATGACAGAGCCTATAGCCATGTGAACTTTGACATGAATGTATTCAAATCGTTCACACAAGGATATCTTCAAGAGATGAAAGGCACCTTAACGCTCGTAGAAAAAGAACTGCTACCCTATTCTGTGCTACTATTCCCATTGATGCAAAGTGTAAGGTTCCTAACCGACTTTATGAATGGGAATATATATTATCATGTAGGCTATAAGAAGCAAAACTTGGTAAGAGCAAAAAACCAGTATGCCTTACTTGAAAGTGTGGCAAGAAACTGGGAAGAGATATGCGACTTCACTTATAAGATGGCAGCTTTATGAAAAAAATTAGTATCGAATATTTAAAGAACGAGGACTATGTAGACTATATAGATGGAGACCTCTTTCTCATTGAAGATGTAGAAAAACTACCTACAATTAAAATGGGTGCTGTGGAGGTGGAAGCAATTATTGTGATTTTCTGTTTATCTGGAGTAGGACAAGTAACCATGAACGGCACAAGATATCAACTAAGACGCAATCAATTGATAATAGGAATGCCACACACAGTTTATTCAAACTACATGAAATTAACTGATAATTTCGAAGTAAAAATAATTGGCATCTCAACTCGTGCCTTGAATAGTTCTGTGTTTATGACTAAGAACATCTGGAAAGATTTCTACTTTCTACTCAACAACCCTGTGCTTGATATCTATGATAATGAAATTAAGCTGTTTTCTCATTATTATGAATTAGCCAATCTAAAAATACGTAGCGAACGGTCACCCTTTCACCAAGCCATTATGATGTCCCTAGTCCATTGCGTAGTATTTGAGCTATTGGCACTAACAAACAAGGTAGAAAGTATAGATTTCGAAGAAAATGAACAGGCCAGCCAGAGCGATGTGCTATTTAGAAATTTCTTAGAGCTTTTGGCTGAGCATGAAGGGCGTGTACGGTCAGTTCAAGAATATGCTGACATGCTGTACGTTTCTCCTAAGTACCTTTCATCAGTGGTAAAACAATTAAGCGGTCGTACAGCACTAGCTCTAATCCACGAGACTACCATTCACGCTATAGTACGGCAACTTAAATATACGGATAAATCCATCAAAGAGATTTCTGATGATATGAAATTCCCAAGTCTCTCTTTCTTCGGTAAATTCGTAAAGACACAACTTGGTGTATCTCCAAAGAAATTCAGAAAAGGAGGATAATATTGATTTGAGTATAAATACTCTACCCAACAACTTTTAAAATCAGAGAATCTAACATAACAATATATTTCTGCCGAACAACTTTAGGAAGTTTAGCAGCTACAAGTTGGTATGAATCTCTAATCCATTCCTTTATTATGGCCTTATCTATCTGTTCATAATATACCCCACTCCAATGCTTCTTATGCCAACACCAAGCAGGAGTCACAGTGGTGTACTATTTCTGTAGTTTTCATTCATTTCTGGCAATAGTTTCAAAAACTGTTTAGGAGAAACGTCCAAAGAGGCATAATCTCCATCCTCTTACTCTATTTCCATAAAGGCAACAACATCATCTCCAAATGGTAACCCCCACTGAAAAACAATACGTATTCACGCACTTATTCTATATTCAATACACCCATAATACAATCTTTTACCTAATGAAGTGCATAGGCTTCCACGGTTCACGTTCGGGATAGTTGAGTTCTCTTTCGGCATGTATCTTCTTCAAGAGCCACGCCATGTTATTAGCCATCGTCCGCATAGTCTGCATACCCTCAGTATCTAGTGCTGCTTGCCCCTCTTCACGACCATAGACGATGTTCCAATATTGAGATGTGACAACTGGCATATTCATCATTTGGAAAGGCATGTTCATAGCTTGAAAAGCAGCTGTAGCACCACCACGGCGACATACGCAAACTGCTGCAGCAGGTTTGTTCTGCACCTTCTCACCTGCAGAGAAGAACATGCGTTGAATCAGTGAAAGAACAGCACCGTTAGGTTGACCATAATATACTGGCGAACCAACAATAAGTGCATCGGCATCATCGAGTTTTTCAGAAATACGATTACAAATGTCATCGTCAAACACACATCTCCCCAATTCCTTCTGCTTGCACTGCCCACAAGCGATGCAGCCACGAACAGGCTTAACTCCTATCTGAACGATCTCTGTTTCTATTTCATTTGCCGCCAACGTCTTAGCTGCTTCACTCAGTGCCAAAAAAGTATTGCCCTGCTTATGGGGACTACCATTGATTAATAGAACTTTCATAATTGTTATCTTTGCTATTTTATTTCTTCTAATTTCCCAGTTTCTGAATCAATAATGAAACCACGAACTACGATGTCCTTTGGAACAAG
This sequence comes from uncultured Bacteroidales bacterium, assembly GCA_902775375.1. Classification (GTDB taxonomy): domain Bacteria; phylum Bacteroidota; class Bacteroidia; order Bacteroidales; family Bacteroidaceae; genus Bacteroides. The sequence continues at coordinate 42,948 of CACYLU010000005.1, forward strand.
CGGATGCGTTCTAATGGTATCGACAGTATTTCTCACTGATTCAGGCGTGTCCTTAAATCCCTCTAGCCAATGATCTAGGTTAATGCCACACTTACGGATGGTGTCAAGTGTGTCGTCAGTGACACCACGGGCTATCATCTCATGGTGGAAATGATTATAGCTCATATGGCAAGCCCCACAATGAGAATGAGCAACAACCATGATTTCTTCAACTCCTAGCTCATAAATAGCCACTATCAAACTACGCATAGCAGAATCGAATGCAGAAATAACCAAACCGCCCGCATTTTTAATAATCTTAGCATCACCATTCTTCAAGCCCAAAGCTGCAGGTAATAATTCTGTCAGTCGGGTGTCCATACATGACAATACGGCCAGTTTCTTGTCGGGGTATTTGTCCGTTAAATACTTCTCATAAGCTTTCCGGGCTACGAAGTCTCTGTTGAATTCAATAATTTTATCTATCATATACTATAAATATTAGTCAGGTTGTTGACCATCATGAGCTTTCCATGCACACTCCGTTATCTTCATGTTTGAAAAAATTGCAGTGAAAGATGATTCCTCAGGTGAGCAGGCATAGATACCAAACTGAATTTCATCTGCTGCAGCATACATGTGACAGATACGCATCTGGCTATAATCAACACCATTTGTGGAACACTCTATACAATAATCGTCACCGCGCCGGGAGAAACGATACCACATGGATTTTACATCAGCAGGAATTGCGGTAGTAGCCCAGTCAGAATAGCCTTTATTAGTTACCACACTGCCCAGATGCTGAATCTTCTCATTCTCATATTCTACAGAACCCTTCAACCAGTTCTCACTATCCAGATACATCACGATTCCACACTGGTCGAAACGACGATGACTTTGCGAAAAATCAGTCTTCACGACAAAGCTGAAGTATTTCTCTCGAGTCTTCATCTGGAGAACAGGCGCATTATCGTTCTGGAAATGATAATAAGTACGCTGCCAGAGATCAGTATGAGGACCAGTGGTGACAATGATAGTATTATCCTTCACTTCATATCTAGCAGGTTCTCTTATCCACTGAAGTTTACTCAAATCTATACGTCCACCATCTGCTAGCGACACCTTTACGTCATCTACGAAAACCTTTGTCTGGGATCTTTCCCCATTGTTGTTACAGCCCATTAAAGTGGTAGCAACTATCGCTGAAATAAGCATGATGTTCTTAACCTTCATATCTTTTATTATCTTTATTCACTATAATTATGATCTACCACGATGACCACGCACAAACCGGGCACCAACGGTTGTATCTCACTGGTGAGTTGGCTTATAAGATCAGCATCATCATGAACAGAAATGTCAGGAACGACATCTACAGAGAGCATCTTATCCTCCTCTGAATAATAGAAGCCATGAACTTGGACAATGTCATGATGGGATGATAGTGTCTGCATTACAAATGACTGCAACTCAGCTCGGCGATTATTCCCAGTAGCAATTGCATATATGCCTACAGTCATGATTATACCATAATGATCATACATTTGTGTGGTGATTTTACGTGTCAAACCGTGAATATCGTGTGCCGTCATCGTGTCATAAACATTAATATGAATTGAGCCAATTATCACATCTGGTCCATAATTATGAAGAATGAGGTCATATACGCCATGCACTCCCTCGAAGTTGGAAACTTCCTTTTTTATCTCGCTGGTAAGTTCGGCAGAGATGCTAGTGCCCAACAGTTGGTTGACAGGCGAAGCCAACATCTCAAAACCAGCCTTAATAATAACTAGGGAAATCAAAGCGCCTAAAATGCCATCAAGAGAAATACCCCAGAACAGCATTACCCCTGCAGATATGAGCGTTGCCAGTGTGATGATGGCATCGAATAAAGCATCCGACCCAGACGCTTTAAGAGCATCGCTCTTCAACTGTTCACCTTTGCGCTTGACATACAGTCCTAGTACAAATTTTACTATAATAGCTACCGCGATGACCACGAGTGTTGAAGCTGTGTATTCCGGCTCAGAAGTATTAATAATTTTCTTAACGGATTCTAACAAAGAAGTAATACCTGCTGACAATACGATGACGGCAATGATGATAGCACTAAAATACTCGATACGTCCATAACCAAAAGGATGCTTGCGGTCAGCAGGCCGTTGCGATAGTTTAGTACCTATAATGGTGATAATACTCGACAAAGCATCGCTCAGATTGTTAATGGCATCCATTACAATAGCTATCGAGTTCGACAAAGTACCAACTACAGCCTTGAAACATGCCAGCAGCATATTGGATATAATACCTATCCAACTGGTTCGTATAATTTGCCGAGATCTATCATTCATTATTCCCATAGCCATAGTATTTTATGTAATTAATCAATGATAACCTAATGATTTTGATTGATTAGCCAAGCAAATCCTTTAGCTATCCTTTCATCTGTATGCTGGAAGTGATTACCTGGATTCCATTCAAGAATAGTGTTGATTCCTTGTGCTGCCAACAATTCCTCTTGTCTGCAAATACATTTACCTACCTGCGCCATAAGTGGGTTCTTAGTCTTTTCCTCCTTGTCACCAAGACTAAGATAGATATCATGCACGGAAGGTATCTGAGATTCAGCATACTCCATCCAACGAGGATACCAAACAGATGGAGATGCAGCTACAATACCATCAAAAACTCTTGTCTGATACCCAGCCCATAAGGTGAAGAAACCTGCCAAAGAGTAACCACCTAATAGACATCTCATCGTTTTTTTATTGTATAAACCAATTTGTATCAATTGAGGTATCAGTTTATCTGTTATGAATGAAAGTGTCGCAACAGCCCCATCACCAAATGGAACTTTACCAAACACAGCAGGAGCAGACCATGGTGTAAGATCACTCTGCCAGTCCTTTATTTCGAAAGTCACAAGTGTAAAAGGTATTCTTGTCAATGACCGAATCGCATTCACTTCTTTTTCTAACACCGCAAAGTCATGCTCATCGATGGGCTGAATCAATAAACAATTGGTCCCTTCAGATTGGTAAATCTTACAATTCCTTCCGTCTACCAGCACGAGTGAATTGTAATTCATATCCATACAATTGTTCTCTTTAACATAAAACGACTTTTATACCACTACTTGCATATAAAAGCAATCCAATCAAACAATTCATCCAGCGCATAATCACCGCTGTGTGGGCGATTCCATGCAAGGAGAAAATTCACCTCCTTACCTGCATTCTGAAGCTTTGTTGCGAAGTTTACAGGGACAGGGAAGGCTGTATCTCTGTCTCGTGCGCCATGTCGAATATACCAATGAGGGGCTATCGTTGTATTGCTATCATCAATAAAGATCATAGGATTCATCAATCTCACATTCTGTCGATTTGCATCACTCAAAGTGACATTGTTCTTACGAGCCGTGAAATCTGTGAAATTTACACTATTGCCTGTCCAATCACCAAACAAGTCATTTTCTCCACTGGCTCTGTTAATTATCTCTATCTGACTATCAAAGGCAGGAACGCCCTTTAACGGTTGGGTGGAAACGACATAATTAAGATACTGCTTCATATCGAGATCTATAATGTATTCACCTACTTGCCGAACTCTCAATCCACTACGCATAGGTCGCATACCCTGCGGAAGTTGTCCACCCTGCATTTGAGGAGGCATGCCTCCATTAATCGGAGCTGCAAACATGCCACCTGCAGAATTATTGAATGAAAAGCCAAGACTATCGGGAATATCTGCCCCTGCATTTTTTGCTATCTGAGCAGAACGGATAATCTCGCTCTTGATATAATCCAGGTAATTATCGGCTGTCAACAGAGTTCCATCCGACTTTTTCAATCTTAGACTCTCCAAATATGCTGGAAACAATGCAGCTAATTCCTCTGTATAACTCTTGTGTAAATCATCAAGATTCTGGCGGGAATCAGTCTGTTGGAACAACCATTCATAAGCCATATCTGCATGTTCAAGGTCTATGATGGGACAATAGCATATAGAGGCAAACACATCGTCACGTTCGTCTGCTGCACCCATATTCTTCAGCAGTTCTGCATATTCAGGGTTGTTACCAGTTGCTCCCATTAATGCCGACATTGCCCCACCAGCACTTGTTCCATCTGTAATAATGCATTCGGCATTTCCCAGCATATCCTTATCAAAATGCCTCAGATAGCGGATAGCAGCTTTTAAATCAAGGATAGCTTTGGGAGCACGACCTGTATAGATAGTCTGTCCCTCTTTTACTCCCTTGTGAGCCTTAGAATAGGCTTTATCAGCAACAAAGGCAGAATTACGGCCACGAGTACCAGGTATAACCACAACATATCCTTCTTTCAACGCCCTACCCGTGGCATCACCAGCTTGAGGCTGTGCTGCAGGAGAAGCCATATATCCACCGACATAAGTACGAAGAAATATCGGAGTATTCTGAGTGGCACCATCTGGCACAAAGACATTAAGGAACTGATAAACAGAATCCTCTACATTTGTCACATAAAACAACCGTTCATAGGCAGTATAGCCCACAGAGGAACCATCATAGAGAACGATCGACGATTTCATGCCCGCATTGCTGTCAAACTGTAATGCACTCTGTGCCAATGCTCCTATGAAGAGACTGACACAAACAATAAAAGCAAATAACTTCTTCATAAATAATTACTTTGGAGTGTTTCGAGTCACAGCTCTAGTCTCTGCCAAGACCTTATTTAATTATAAATTATTTCAACTGTTTACCATCAGAAAATGCCTTACCAACAGTTTTGCCAAGCTGGATGTAAGTATGATGTACAGGATCATAGGTAATCAACTCCATTTTTTCCACATCAGGCTTACCATCTTCAGCTAAAAACTTTTCGTCACAAAGAATGTTCACGATTTCAGCTACAAGATAATAGCCACTCTCACTCTCGTCTAACTTTTGTTTAACGCGGCACTCCAATGTCATAGGGAACTCTTTGAATACAGGAGCATTCACGTTGGGAGCTTTCTCTATAGTCCACCCTGTTTTCTTCAACTTTTCAGGAGTATTCCTTCCGCTGACAATACCTACATAATCAGCAGCTACCATTGTACCAGTGGTAGCAAAAGCGACAGTAAACTCAGGATTTACGGCAAGATTGTCCGTTGACTGATGTGATCCTAGTGAAATCATTATTTCATGCATATCCCAATGACCAGCCCATGCAGCATTCATCGCATTAGGTTTACCATCGTTATCAAAAGTTCCGATAATCAGCACTGGTTGCGGCAATAACCATGCTGTTGATTTAAAATTCATCATAAAAATACAACTAAAAATAAAATGTTTCTTAATTATTTATAAGTCCTAGCACTTTGCTCGTCAAGCAATAGCATTAGACTACATCAGAGTTTCATTATTCGTTTCATCTCCAAATTCTCATAGCCCTCAGGACAGTGAGTGGAGAGATAAACTGTAGGATTATCTTTGATGAACTGACGTACACGGTCAAGTGTCTGACGGGCAGCCTCCTTATCCTCGAAGACAATGCTAAGTTTGTTGGCCTTCAGGGCAGCATCGCAATATGTCACATCACCGTGGAACATATAATAAAGGCCATCATTCTCTGCAATGATTATGCTATTGCCTTTGGTATGTCCCTTAGCCTCAATAAACCAAATACCATCAGCCACCTGCTGGGCATTTGGAAAGTTTTTATAAACCTTGCCATACTGAGCACGAACGATTTTCTCACCTTCCAATTTCATAGCATCTGCATCTTCCGGAGCTATGTACACTTTAGCATTGTGGAATTCCTTAATGCAATCACTGTGGTCAGGATGTTTGTGAGTAATGAGGATTTTCGTCACTTGCTCTGGTTTGTAACCAGAAGCAGCAAATGCATCCATATAATCAGCTACCTTTTCACCCATAAAGAGTGGAGCACCCAATTTCTTAGCTGGTGCTACATAACCAGTCTTAAATCCTGTATCAACTAATATAACCTCACTACCCGTTTCAATGAGAAAGTTCTGGAGACTGCTACGGTAAATGATTTGTTCATCAAACTTGTCCTTGCCCTCTTCACCACCAAAGGCAAACTGCTGGTTCATAAAACCCCCATCGAACATGCGAATTGCTTTAATAATCATAATTATTTTTTTAAGTTAATATGCCAAAGATACAATTTTAAATAGAGCCACCCAAATCACAACAAAAATTTTTGTCAAAAAAACGACAAAAGTGTTTTTTTGTTTTACTTCGCTTTATTATCCCATTACCACGTCAAGCACCATCATCAGCACAAAGCCAATAGCGAAGCCAATGGTACTTAAATTTGAGTGCTGTCCATTAGATGCTTCTGGAATCAGTTCCTCAACCACGACATAGAACATGGCTCCTGCAGCAAATGCTAACATATAAGGCAGGACAGACATCAGCAATGAAGCCAATAATAAAACAGCAATAGCTCCTATAGGTTCTACAGCTCCACTCAACGAGCCAATTAGAAATGAGCGCCAACGGCTATTCCCAGCTGCACGCATCGGCATAGAAATAATAGCTCCTTCTGGAACGTTTTGGATAGCAATACCTAATGAAACGGCAACAGCGCTAGCCAACGATATATTCGTTACACCACTGTCTGCGCCAGCAAAGACCACACCTACGGCCATTCCTTCAGGCAAATTGTGAATGGTAACCGCTAATGCCAGCATCGCAGTCTTGGAAAGGTGCGAGCGCATTCCTTCTGGTTGGTCTGTCCCAATATGAAGATGCGGTGTCAATTCGTCAACAAGCAAGAGAAATCCCATACCAAGAAGAAAACCTATGGCTGCAGGCAATACTGACCATGCCCCTTTTCCCTCCACCATTTCCATTGATGGAATCAGCAGCGACCACACCGATGCAGCCACCATCACTCCTGAAGCGAAACCAAGCAATGATTTCTGCAGTCGAAGTGACATTTCATCTTTCATCATGAAGACAAATGCAGAACCAAGCATGGTACCAAGTAGTGGTATTAATAATCCTATAATCAGAGTTACTATCATTCGTCGTTTTTATAATTCTATCTTTTTAATGACTTTGGCAGGAACGCCGCCAACTATCGTATTAGGTTCTACATTCTTAGTCACTACTGCACCAGCAGCAACAACAGCTCCATCACCGATTTTCACTCCTGCAAGTACTGTTGCATTGGCTCCAATCCAGACATTCTTTCCAATATGAATAGGCGCATAACTCATACTTTGCCTCTCAGCAGGATTAAGATTATGATTGAGGGTAGCTAAAACAACGTTGTGACCAATCAATGCGCCATCTTCGATAGTGATACCTCCCTGGTCCTGGAATTTACAGCCCATGTTGATAAAGACATGTTCACCAACAACAGTATTCTTGCCACAATCCGTATGGAAGGGAGGGAACATGCCTATTGTTTTAGGTACTTCACGCCCCCATAATTGTTCTAATAAACAATGTAATTCCTCTGGCGTGTGATATATGCCATTGATTTCAGCGGTGATGCGAAGCGCCTCTTGTGACAACTGGTGAAACATCATGTGTACATCGGAGCCACCTATCACCGGTTTGCCTGAAGCCATTTATTTTCTGAATTCTTCTATTGTCATTTCTATGTAATCATTAATTGGTTTACTTTTCAATGAATTCGCTAGGAGTCATGCCTACTACTTTCTTGAACAATCGGGAAAAGTGGTGGGGATACTCGAAGCCAAGCAAGTGAGATGCTTCGTTAATATTGTACCCTTGCATTAGCAGACTCTTCCCAATGTTTATGATATAGGTATGGATGTAGCTGATTGCAGTAGTACCTGTAGAGCGTTTGAACAAATCACCGAAGTAATGAGGTGAGTAAGCCATTTCGGATGCACAATATGCGACAGAAGGCAATCCCTGTTGGTGCTGCTTCCCCTCGTAGTAATATTGCTCGAGTACGGAATGGAAACGCTTCAAGAAATCTGATGTACTCTTATTATCTTCTGAGAGTTGCCGCTGATAGATACGGAGGCAATATTCAAGCAACAGTCTGATATAACCCACCAGGACTTTGCGAAGAGCCATAGAATCTTCATTAATCACTAACTCTTGCCGCATCATTTGGATGAGCTGCGTAAAGAAACTCCATTCTATATCATTCAACCTCAACGAATCAGTATAGAAATAAGAGAAGAAAGGAAAGTCATGCATATTCCTCTCCAGGTCGGTATTGTGTATCAATTCTGGCGACCACAGCAATGCCCAACCGCTTATCGTAAGCAGTTCGCCATCGTCTTCACCTCCACCTAATTGACCAGGAGCAACAGCGATTATTGATGCATCGTTCACTTGCAACGAACGTATCCCATAGCTAAGATTCTTAGGGAACTCACGCTGAATGAAAAGCCCATAGACACCATAATCATTTAGACTATTGTGTAGAGGAGATACTTCATCAAAATGAATGATACTCAGCAACGGATGCTGTTCTTGCGCCCCTACATATTGCGCAAAAACATTCGGATTGTCAACTTTCAGTATCTTCTTCATATCGATAGCAAAGTTAATCATAATTCTGCAAAATTGGTAGATAATCAGTAAAAATATGTAGTGGCTGACACCATATTTATCTCTAACTTTGCAACAAAATCAATAATGATTGTCTTATGAAGCATTTAATTTTTTATTCAATGATTGCAGCTTTATTCTTTGGAAGCTGTACCACAAGTGAAAAACAAACAAATGAAATGAATGTAAAGGAACAATTAAAAATGACACAAGAGTGGGACAAAACATTTCCCAAAAGTGATAAAGTAGATCACAAGAAGGTAACATTCCATAATCGCTATGGTATTGAATTGGCAGCTGATATGTACATACCTAAGAATGCAGATGGTAAGTTAGCTGCCCTTGCCGTTTCTGGTCCTTTCGGAGCTGTGAAAGAGCAGTCTAGTGGTCTTTATGCTCAGCACATGGCAGAGCGTGGTTTTATTACGATAGCCTTCGATCCATCATTTACGGGCGAGAGTGGCGGTGAGCCACGTCGTATGGCGTCACCAGACATCAATACTGAAGATTTCCTGGCAGCAGTTGATTATCTTTCTGTACAAGACAATGTGGATGCTGATCGAATTGGAATTATCGGCATTTGCGGATTTGGTGGTATGGCAGTCAATGCAGCTGCTCTCGATCCTCGCATAAAAGCTACTGTGGCTATGACCATGTATGATATGAGCAAGGTGAATGTAGAGGGCTACTTCGCCAGTGAAAACACGCCTGTTCAACGTATGGAGAACCGTAAGGCAATTGCAGCACAACGAACTGTCGATTATAAGGTTGGTACATACCAACGTGCAGGCGGTGTGATTGATCCCCTACCCGATGATGCTCCATGGTTCGTGAAAGACTATTATTCATATTATAAAACAGAGCGTGGCTACCACGAACGTAGTGGCAACTCTAATGATGGATGGAATACTATAGGATGTCAATCATTTATGAATCAACCCTTGTTAGCCTGGGCACATGAGATAGATAATCCTGTACTTCTCATACATGGAGAGAAAGCCCACTCACGCTATTTTTCTGAATATGCCTTCGAGAGGATGACCGGCAAGAAACCCTTCAACTCTTCCATTACCGAATGTGCCACTGCCAATGAAATTCCCACAGGGAAATACGCAGGCTCTTATAAGGAGGGCAATAAGGAACTACTTGTCATTCCAGGAGCATCTCACGTTGACCTCTATGACGATGTGGCAGGAGTCATTCCTTACGATAAAATAGAATCATTCTTCAATGATAATCTGAAATAACTATGAGGAATTATCTCCTAATATTGATTGGGGTGTTTTTCGCCTGTTGTTCGTCAGACAACGTGATACTGGCTGAACCAACATCTGATAGCAAGATTGTGAAGGACACTAAAGAGACATCAACTACAATGACAATTAATATAACTATTGGCAACGTGACTAACGAAATAAAACTAGTCGACAATGTTGCCACAAAAGCATTATTTACAAAACTGCGAGAAGGTCCTATTACATTGTCGCTCAACACTAACGGTAATTTTGAAATCTGGGGAGCGCTGGGGTTCTCGTTGCCTACGGCCAACGAATACATCAACGGACAACCTGGCGATGTCGTTCTCTATAGCGGTAGTAATATCTGCATCTTCTATGGTACCAACTCATACAGCTACACTCGATTAGGAAAAATCAATGGACTCTCTGCCGATGAGCTGAAAACCTTTTTAAAAGGTGGACATAATAATATCACAGTTAAGTTGTCGCTCCCTTGAACGACAGCTTAACTGTTTAGTCAATATTTAAAGATTGAATATTATTCCATCGAATGCTCCCAGTCGCCACGTGTGTCAATGCCCGTAGCTTCTGCAAGTTGTTCAAGACGTGTAACTTCTTCCGCAACCAACTTTATCTTTGCGGCTTCGGCAGCTTCGATTACATGGCGTTCCTTTGTGGCTCCAATGATTGGCAATGCACCTTTGGCAATGGCCCAGGCTATACCAATCTGTGAACATGATGTCCCGTATTTCTGTCCAATGGCAGTCATTTCGTTAGTCAATGCTTCCAATTGCGGCAAAACAGGGTTGTATTTCTTGCCTCGATCACTTTCTGCAGGTAGCGGGTTCTCCTTATTGTATTTCCCTGAAAGTGCGCCCTGCTCCAACACCATATATGCCCAGAACTCAATGCCGTTTTCTTTGCAGTAATCAAGCACACCGCCCTTCTCAGAAGAACGATAGAGCAGTGAGAAGTGGTTCTGCACAGCACTCACTTTGAAGCCTGCTTCACCCAAAATCTCGTTGGCACGACGAATCTCAGCAATGTTGTGGTTCGATACGCCAACTCGCTTCACCTTGCCTGACTTCAGAAGAGGAATCAATCCTGGTGTCCAGCGTTCCACATCCATCGGATTATGAATCCAGTAAACATCTATATAATCACATCCCATACGTTCAATAGAGGCATCAGCCATCTTCTCGACGTTGTTATCATACATTTCAGCTATCTGAGGGGTGAACTTAGTAGAAATCTGCACATTCTTGCGTTCAACTCCCTTAGCCAGCGTACCAAGTATGCGCTCTGACTCACCCATACCATAAACTGTAGCAGTGTCCCACAGACAAAGTCCAGCCTTAATTGCCGTATCAAAAACGGGTTTCAGGCTCTCCACATCGGTCTTGCTACCAAATACCATGTTTCCACCAAATGCACCTGAGCCCCAAGCCCAGGTTCCTAATGCAATTTTAGCCATATTAATACTATTTATTATGAAACATCAAAATAACTGCAAAACTCGTGCATCCCCACTCAATGAATCCTGCTGTTATTGTTAAGATACAGTAGTTGTTCACTGAGTGACAGAATCACAATGCAATGTTACGCCAAATTCATCAAACACAGCATAAATGATTTACTGATATAGTAACCTTTTTTACTGATTTTGCTTATTTTGTGTTATTTTGAAGACTAAAAAGATTAGTCCCTTTCTTCTAAATAATCAAACAAATTGATGGTTCCTGCTTCGCTCTCGATATTAAGAGTTGGAACATAGTCAACCAGCCTTGTAGAGCCACTTGCTTTATCGACATAAAAATACACCAATGCGCCTGTATAACTGCGAAAGACTATCTGATACTCAGATTCCGTCTCTTCTCCCATCTCAATATTCATTATGGACGGATTATCCTCTGCGATACTCCAGTCATACTCGCTATGACAATAATTGCTGATGCCTTCATAGGCCATTTCTGCAGTAATAGTCGATGACTGCGTTGAGCTCGTTTTGCTATTCTGGCATGAGCATAAAAACAAAACTACAAATACAAATAATAATCTAAAACATTTCATTTGTTCAGATTTTAATGCCTAAACTCTTATGTGATGAATCATTTATATGCAGCAATTTATCAGCTAAAGGGACATACCATTTATGGACTTCCTCTGCCGTTGGAGTATGTCCTCCTGGGAAGTGGAATGACTGGTTATAATGTTTCAGAAAGAGCGGTTCAAAGTGAGCCAATGTATCCTGTTCCCCAAACAATCCCCAAATACGATCTTTGTACATTGGGTTGCAGTTGTCAAACTGAATGGCTTCCAACTCAGCAAACTCATCAATCAAAGTTTCGTCGATAACAAACTGTTGATGGCCATCTTTTCGTGGCGACTTGTATTGATGTTCCCCTATCCGTTGTTTTAGGAATGCAGTCATCTGAAAGTGCGGATTGCCCAATAATGCAGGTATGCCAACAAGAGGCGCAATCATCTGCGCATAGAATGAACCACAACTGTTGCCCACTAATAGGTCAGGTCTTTCACGATTTACCAATTCATAGATAAAGCTGATAACCTCTTTCGGATGCATGGGCAAGTCGGGAGTCAGCACTTCTGCACTCCCATCGAAAGACTCGCGCAATGCCAAAGCAGGTACACACTGCCCACTAGCATAAAAACCGTGAAGGAACAATATCTTCTTCATCCTTTCGTCCAAGTCATTTTAATATGCGGAATACCGTCAAGCATGAAAGTGTCGGATGACTGCTTAAATCCAACACCCTCATAAAAACCTTTTGCATATTCCTGTGCCTCAATATCGATGCGTTCCGCGCCGAAACATTCAATGCCAACTTCAATAGCATGACGCATTATCTGCTTTCCGTAGCCCTGTCCTCGTTCGGTAGTTACCACTCTGCCGATAGAAATTTCATGCATGTGTGTCCCAGCAGGACATACCCGGGCAACAGCAACGGTTTTACCTTCCAACGTCAACCACAAATGAATAGAATCCTGATCGTCTCCATCTAAATCCTGATAAGCGCAGTTTTGCTCCACAACGAAAACCAAACTGCGCACTCTCAGGAGTTCATAAAGTTCATCCACAGTTAGCTCATGGAACGCTTTCTTGTGTAATACCAGTTTTTGATCAATGCTCATACGATAACTATTATGCGTGCAAAGATACTAATTTTACTCGATAATTTGTATTACAACTGAATTGGTACTACTATTTTAAATGTAATATTACGGCCCATGTTAAAGGCCCCTCTGCGACCAGTAGCTGTATTATCAGCAGCATATTTCAATCGGCTCAGGTGGTTCTGATAAGCCTTGTTCAACAGGTTGTCAGCCGTTACATACAGTTCGGCTATCTTCTTGCCTTTCACCTGAATATCGGTACCAGCAGAGAGACTGAGCAAAGCATAGTCTGGTGTTACGGTCTCTGTATCATCAGCGCTGTAGATATGTGTCTGCTTCAGATAAAAGTCAAGACTTGCTGCTACATATAAGTTATTAAACAGAGAGCGATGAACAGTATCTGCCGTATGATGATGGTCAACGGTAGAGTGCGAGTGATGGAAGATTTCCCATTTCAGTTCAGATGTCCATCGAGGTGCAGGTGTAAAAGGGAGATATTTCTTATCGGCACTGGCATGCATTAATTGAGCATCAACATACGAGAAAGAGTTGGAGAAATGGATGGAATGAACAGGATGGAAATCAATACCCGCCTCAAAGCCCAGCAACCGAGCATCACCCTGAGTATAGGCGTATGTAAGATAACCTTCTTCTATTTCCTGATTCAGACGATGGGTATAAATATAGTTGTCTATACGATTAGCGAAGAGTGCTACCTGTGCAGACACATATTTTGAAGTAAAGTCGAGTCCTAAGTCAGCTTGAAGACTATACTCTGCCTTCAATTGTTGATTACCTAATTCATATCGAATGGAGCCCTCGTGAACGCCATTTGAAGCCAGCTCACTCATATTAGGTGTACGGAAGCCACGTGCTAAATTGAATCGTACATTGAAATGCTCATTAATATTATATACAGAGCCAATGCTTCCTGTTAAACCATTGAAATGGCGAGAAAAATCATTGAAGCGTATATTCCCATCTTCTATCAGTTCATTGCCATGCAACCTACGGTGATCATAACGTAATCCACCATTCAATGTCCATCTTTCATCAATGTTTTTTGTAGCAGTGGCATAGATGCCGAAGTCAAACATATTATAGTCAGGGATCAAAAATTCCTCACCTGTATTGCCAGACTTTTGATACATACCACCAATACCTGTTGAAAACTTCCAACCGTTACTTTCATTAGTTACAAAGCGGAAATCGTATGTCAGCGTGTGAAGCTTAAAATACAATTCATATTCATCAGCTGTTTCTTCAAACTCCTGACGTCTGTTTTGCTGATAGCCCATGATTGCCTTTATATTTCCAAAAGGCAAGTTTAGCGAATTGTCCCAAACTAGTTTATAGTGTTTCACCTGTTGGAAAGGTAGCGTCTTGCCATATTTATGCCCAGTCCAATCGTCAGCATGCTCCAGTTCACCCGTTTCTGGATCACGTTCACCCTCTACAATACCTGGCGTCAGATGATAGGCTGTCCAAATAAGTCGCGAGTGGCCCCATGCTTTGTTAAGACCCAGCATCAGTCTGCCAGCACGTTCACGAAACTGCGAACCAGGTACATAGCCATCATACCTATTCTTATATGCGTGGGCCATCTTGTCACTATAACGTGCATCCCATACAAAGCCCCTCTGGTTGCCTGCCATTGAGATGTTGTAGCCAAAAAGGCCGTTGTTAGTCTGGTATTCCGAACTGACATTAGCACGCATTTCGCCTTCAGCAAGTGTAGGCTGAGCATGCATGATAACTACGCCCGCCATTGCATCCGATCCATACATCAGCGAGGCTGGACCTTTCAGTATTTCTACAGAATTGACACTACTACCGTCAATCTCCACTCCATGTTCGTCACCCCACTGTTGTCCTTCTTGGCGTACCCCTTCGCTCATTACGACAACACGGTTGTAACCCAACCCTCGAATAATTGGCTTTGAGATACTACCACCCGTCGTTAACTGGCTGACACCAGGCTGATGACTGATAGCATCGATGATATTAGTTGATGCTGTAGAATGTAACTCTTGAGGTGTAACGACACTGATGGGGGCAGTTGAATGCTTTAGCTTGGTGTCGCCCGCAACACCCGTTACTGTCACTTCGTTTAAATTCAGATGGCGGAAGAAAACATCCGTAGAGTCCTCCGCATGTTGATGTATCTTTACATCATCTTGAGCTGCCACCGCCATGCAAATACACAGCAATGGCAGAATGATATATATTGTTTTCATTCTGTGATTATTTATAATGGAAAAATGTATGTAAAAAAACTATGTGAATCTGAGCGACGGTGGCCCACGTGTAACGATGGTGCCACAGCAGGTAGCATGATAACCACACAAAGACTGGGCGTGATATTTCTTACATACATGAGAATATACTGTAACAGCTGCCACCGCAGCTGCCAGCATAGTAAGCGACAAAAACTGACATAGCACACAATCGTGCGTCAGCAATGATGTCTGTATCAAGTGACCGTGACAAACGTGATGTGCGCAGTCGGTACATTCCGTTAAGGTTAACGGAACACCTTCCTCATGCACATGAAGCGACGAGAATAACAGCATTGGCACAAAAATGGCCAATAGTATCCACGATGTTAAATGTCGTCTCTTCGTCGAATTCATAGCCGCAAAGATACAATACTTAATTAAAAATCTCGCTATTTTCTCAAAAAAGATGATCGTTAACTAATCACCTTTGATAACTATAATCACAATTTCGGTCAGTAAACTTTTTCAGTTACGTTTAGTTGCAGTATACTTGGCAGAGGCGTTTTTAGCAAATTCAAACAAAGACTGGGGTAAATGGCAGTAGCCTGCAGGGTTCTTGTCAAGATAGTCCTGGTGGTACTCTTCAGCTGTATAGAAGTTCTGCAACGGAAGTTTTTCCACCACGAAAGCCTGATCGTAGTGTAGTTGTTCTGTGGCATATACTTTCTCTATTACCTCCAAATCTTCAGCATCGGTATAATAGATACCCGTGCGGTAGCGAGTTCCTTCGTCATGCCCCTGCTTGTTCAGGCTGGTAGGGTCAATGGCTTTGAAGAACATCTGCAACAGAAATTCAAGATCCACCACCTGCGGATCATACTTGACGCGCACTGTTTCTGCAAAGCCTGTCTGGTCAGTATATACCTCTTTATAAGTTGGGTTCTCCGTGTGTCCGTTGGCAAAACCCACTTCGGTTTCCACTACCCCTTCAATCTGCTTGAAAAAATGCTCTGCCCCCCAAAAGCAACCTCCTGCTAGATATATTTCTTTACATGCTTTATTTAATTGATTATTCATAATTTGTAGTTTTTTATTATATTATTTGTTAAACACATATGTCATGGCCTTTTATTGGCAAAAAGCTGAAGTTTAGCTTCCATATCAGCAAACATCAGACGCGTGTCAATACGGTCATACACACGAATCTGACGCCCACCGTGGTTATAGCGGTAGCTACCGTCATCAGCTATAGTCGGGATAGTCACATATTGATAGTGCGACGACGCAGGGTCAGTCTCGAAGTTGCTCATCAACGCCGTCATTAGTACCAACGGGCTATCGCCAAGTATGTAGGTCTCCCCCATTGAGAACCCATTCCTGCCAGCCATGATGCCTGCCAGTGAATCATAAAGGTAAGCCCCCAGCTTCCCATAAGGACGCACTTTCACCTCCAGTTCCGTCATGCTGTACATACACTGGCGATATACGTCACGAGGGATTTGCCAGATACGCATGTCACTCTTGTTGAACACCACCTGTGCAGCAGCAATGCTCAAGTTCAGATTGTATTCAGGCATGGAATAGCCAGGCGGCACAATAGCCCCAGTTTCCTTATATTCCTGGCCACCAATCCATATTAATATGATATTCTTGCCAATTTCAGGGTTCATCAGCCAAGCAGAAGCGATGTCTGTCAGAGGACCACCCACGCACACATACAGAGGTTTCTCGGGTGTTGCCTTCAATGCTTCCTCCACAATGAGCCTTGCTCCCTCGCTCACAATGGGTTGCTTGGGATCGGTCATCTTTTCTGCAGCCCCAGGCACCACCTTCAGCTGTTCTTTCAAGCCCATTAGTTCTAAAGCCTCATTCACTTTGTTGACCGACTTCTCTGCATCATCCTTCCCCTGCAAATCACGGAAGAAAGAAAAACCGTTGTGATGAGCGCCTATTATGCCCTTGATGTCACATGAGGTTGACAACACATGATGCACCAGTTGAAACAGTCCGTCAGGATCACCACAGAAGTCATTGTCAATAATCACGCTATAACGCTTGCCTGCTTCAAAAGGCTCATTAGCGTTCTGTGCCTTCAGCACACTGGCTGTCAGCAGCGAAGCTAAAATAATGACAGAGAATATTCGTTTCATAATTCGTTTATTTCTTCACCCACAAAGTTACAAAAAGCGAGAGAAAAGTCAAGGGAAAGCTTGATTTTCTTTGCTTTTCCGAGTGCATAGTAAGTTCGGCGAAGCCAAAGTTACAAAAAATATTCGAATTATGAATAAATCATTTGAATCTATCACCAACAAAACCTTTGCCCACCTCACCTGCCATCAGGTCAAAATGAAGGAACACAGGAAGAGTCGGCGATAAGTCATAATAGTCCATCTCTGCAATAGGCAGGCAAAAATACTCCAACTGGTCATAACTGCTATAGAGACGAGACAGTACGGGATTGTTGTCGTATATCCATCGTTTCACATCATCCTCCACATCAAAGTTCACCATACCAGAGCAACGAACAGATATGTTATCAGCATAAGCCAGCACTTCAACATTGGGATTCTGCTTCAGTTCCTTCCATACAGCCTTCTTGGCAGAAGTAGCGAAATAAAGCAGGTTATTCTCCTGCTTCATAATTTGGAACATACGCAATTTAGGCAGATTGCCTTCACATGTAGCGAAGGCAATCTCATTATGGCTGCTCAAAAAATCAAGTGCTTTTTGCATCATAGTTGTTTTACCATTTAAGCGGTTCCTGCAGAATGTTACCATCAGTCATAGGGCTGTCAGCCTCAGTGAAGGCATTTGCCTTATACTGTACGCAGAGCATTGTCAAGTTCTCACTACCTGTATTCTTCAACGCACGCTTGCCCTCGGGAGCTACACGGATAATGGTACCCTCACTAACGGGAAATATTTCACCGTCAACTTGATACTGTCCCTCTCCCTTCAGGATGAAGTAAAGTTCCTCATGTGTCTTATGCGTGTGCAGGAAACCACTGTCTTGTCCTGGCACCAGTGTCTGGAAAGAGAATTCGCTGCCTGTTGCGCCAACTGCCTGTCCTACGAACACCTTACCCTGAATAGTTACATTTGGTCCCATGGGAAGCTCATGCTCAATAATCTCATTCATCTTACCTACGCTTACTGCGCTGTAGTTTTTACCACACTTAATAGTCTCAATCTTTTTCATAATTCATATTGTTTAAATTGTTATAATTCGTTTTGACATTACAAAGATACGATGCTATAATCATCCGTGCAAGAAGGCACTGTGAAGTAACATAGTTACCAAAAAGTAGGAATTGCGAAGTGATAGGATTTTGCTAAAAAACACTTTAACTCATATTAACATAGTATATTATCGAAACCTGGTAACCATTTGCTACTTTTGCAGAAAAATCAACAGTTATGGCAGATATTAAAGCAGAATATTTGGCTTGTCCAATCAGGAATGTTATCAGTCGTTTTGGCGACAAGTGGTCCATGCTCGTACTTTTTCTTCTCAATAAGAGCGATACAGGGATAATGCGTTTTAATGAAATCAGACGCTTCATGTCTGACTGTTCCCAGAAAATGCTCTCGCAGACACTGAAGAATCTGGAGCAGAGCCATCTTGTACATCGTCAAGTATACCCAGAGGTTCCACCTCGTGTAGAGTATTCCCTCACAGATACAGGAAAATCATTGATGCCAATCATCACTTCCCTCATCGAATGGAGTAAAGAGCATTTCGAGGATGTGGTGACTGACTAATATTATTTTTGAAGGCTGAAAACCATAAAGTTGCAGGCTACAAACTATAGGTTTGGAGGCTTAAAAGCATAAGAATGCAGGGCGCAAAGCATAGGGTTGGAAGCCCATGAAACAGAGAAAATCGTAAAAAACTCTTCACTCTTCACAGATGCAGTATAAATAACTGTGGCACAACTTGTTTACTACGTGAAGAGTTGCTTTGCCTCTTCACAAGTCTTCACAGGTCTTCACGTCAAAGTAAACTATTTTCGGCTTAGTCAAAAGATGACAAGGTGTGATGAGGTGTGAAGAGATGTGAAGAGTTGCGTAAACTCTTCACGCATTTATCTGGTTATATATCAGTGTATTATGATATATTTGTGAAGAGTGAAGAGTTTTTTTGAGAGTTTGTGCAGAAAGGAAAACACGAGTAAACACCCCAACACTTCATATTTTCATTATAAGTTTCACAAATACAATTGATTATATGCATGAAGAGGTATCTCAACACTTCATAACACTTCATAATGACTTCATACGTATAATTAAATGATATGAGGAGATATGAAGTGTTAGCGCATCACTTCATAAGCTTAACAAACAGAAACTCAGTTTGATAATCATAAAATATGAAGTGTTGGGGTGTTTATATGAAAAAACTTTTTTCATCACGAGGGAAAAATAAAAACCTCACGAGGGAAAAATAGGAATGGCAGCTTAGCGGAAGTAAGCACCCCGTTTAACGGAAGTAAAAGGGCAGCTTAGAGGAAGTAAGCCCACCTTCTGCTACCGCTAAACGCAGAAATTCTCATAAGAATTTCCCGGCTTGCTACTATCAAACTCCCAGTTAGATACTATCAAACTCTGAGTTTGCTTGCTTCCAACAACTGTTGCTGAAAAACTAAAAATTTTTTTGGCATTTCTCATACATATTTGTAACTTTGTAGTCAGTGCACTGCCAAACACCTTGCTGAATAAGCGAGGGCATGTTAGCCCAGCGGGGTGGCAATGCCAATTTTTGTGGGTGAATAGATAGTTGTATCTATATTCTTTGAGGTTCCCGTAAAATCCGACCAGATTAATTAACAGAGCCTCGTGGAATCGGGATACACCTTGTTATAGGTGTACCCGTTCCATATATGTCTCTGTTACGGGTCTTTGGTCGGATACCAGCGGGAAGCATATATCGGAACGAGGTACACTTTCTTTGTATCTACGCTTTTAACTGAATCGTTTCACGCTAGAATCCGACCAATAATGAAAGTAACGGACGATCAGCAGGAAAAGCAGGTAGTTTCAAAGCAACGTGTGGCTGATCATGGCGAGGTATATACCGCCAAACGAGAAGTCAACGCCATGCTGGATTTGGTGAAAGAAGAGACGGAACGCATTGACTCCCGTTTCTTGGAGCCTGCCTGTGGTACGGGGAATTTCCTCGTAGAAATCCTGAACAGGAAAATGGAAGCGGTGCGCAAGCAATTTGCCAAAAACCGCTATGAATACGACCTTGCATCGGCACAGGCCGTCAGTTCGATGTATGGTGTTGAGCTCTTGCCCGACAATACCGCAATTTGCAGGCAAAGGCTCTTTGAACTGTTTCTTGACATCTACCAGCAACAGCAGCATGCAGAAGCAGCTGACGAGTTGAAAAACTGCATCCAATATCTTCTCAGAAAAAACATTCTGTGTGGTGACGCGCTGACAATGCTTCAAAATGACGGTCAGCCCATCACTTTCTGCGAATGGACTTTCATTGGCATTAGTGGCAAGGTGAAGCGTCGTGACTTTGAGTTGAGCGAACTGCTGAAAAATGTGGAGTACGACAAACCCAAGCCTGGTGAGCAGGGAAATCTATTTGCTGACACAGGCGAGCCTACTTTCGTGCATCTTCCCAAACGTGAGTATCCACTGACCGACTATCTGAAATTGCCCGACTATGA
Organism: uncultured Bacteroidales bacterium; assembly: GCA_902775375.1. Lineage (GTDB taxonomy): Bacteria > Bacteroidota > Bacteroidia > Bacteroidales > Bacteroidaceae > Bacteroides. The sequence goes on from CACYLU010000005.1 coordinate 63,742, forward strand.
CTAAGCTGAACTATAACCCCGATGTTTTGTCGTGCTTAGCCAATCTGAGCAACGACGAGGTGTTTACCCCACCCCAACTGGCCAACCAGATGCTGAATATGTTGCCACAAGAATTGTTCCAGAGTCCTGACACTAAATTTCTCGACCCTTGCAGCAAGAGTGGTGTGTTTCTGCGAGAGATAGCCAAAAGACTGATTGACGGATTGGCCACAAAGATACCTGACCTGCAAGAACGCATTGACCATATTATGCACTATCAACTATATGGAATGGCCATTACCCAACTCACTTCGTTGATGAGTCGCAGAAGTCTCTACTGCTCAAAGGATGCCAGTGGTAAATATAGCCTTTCCCACTTCGATAATGCAGATGGCAACATCCGTTATAATGACATTCAGCACTCATGGCAGAATGGCAAGTGCCGCTATTGCGGAGCTTCGCAAGAGGTGTATGACAGAGGCGATGGCCTTGAATCTCACGCCTACGAGTTTATTCACACTGATAACCCTAATGAACTTTATAACAATATGACTTTTGATGTAATTATCGGCAATCCGCCGTACCAACTGAGTGATGGAGGTGGAGCGTCTGATGACACAGCTATGCCTATTTATAATAGATTTATAGAACAGGCAATAAAACTTAATCCACATTATTTATCGATGATTATACCTTCCAAATGGATGGTTGGAGGTAGAGGGCTGTCTAAATTTAGAGAAAAAATGAGGAATGACACAAGAATTAGTAAGATTGTTGATTTCGAGGATTCTTCGAAATGTTTTACAGGTTTACATATTGATGGTGGTATTTCTTACTTTTTGTGGGATAGTAATTATAATGGTATGACTGAATATACTTTCCATGCTAATGATGGGACAATCAATCAGGCAAACCATTATTTAACAAATACTTTCTCTGATTATGTAATTAGAGATAACAGGATTTTCTCTATTCTAAAAAAAACATCAGTAGATGAATCATTTAGCATGATTATATCAAATGTTAGGCCATATGGTATTCGAGGTTATTTGTTCAATGAGCCAGAAAGATATCCTAATTCTAATCTGCAAGAAACCCCATTCAAAGGTTGTGTTAAAATCTATGGAGTAAGAGGCATCAAAGGCGGAGCTAAAAGAGTTGTTGGATTTATAAATTCAGATATAATAACTGCAAATCGGGAATGGATCAATAAATACAAAATCTTTTTTACTACAAGTTATTCTACTAACGCAGTGATTCCCCCTGCAGAGATATTATCTCAACCTAAAGAAGTTTGTACAGAAACGTTCTTGTCTATTGGCCCTTTTGAAAGTAAGACTGAAAGAGATAATTGTGCATCTTATCTTCATACAAATTTGTTTAGGTTCTTATTATATTATGGAAAGGGAACAATGCACGTTAATAAAACCGTATTTAGTTTAATCCCCCTCCAAGACTTCAGCAAGCCCTGGACAGACGAAGAACTATATAAGAAGTATGGTCTTTCAGAAGACGAAATACAATTCATTGAGTCGATGATTCGACCTATGGAATAAGCAGATAATATTAACAAGGCGCTCTTTGATAAGATTTAGACATGAAAGCATTGTAGTTTAATTAAAACCACTCATCTTTGTCATATCATAACAAGAACTAACATGGAAAAGAAGAAGTATAAGATGCCAGAAGAAGAGCAGACAACTAACAAAGTTTACGAATCTGCTATAAGTGCTTTAGCTTATTCAAAAGCTATTGACCAGGAAGTGGATTGGGAAAATCGGATTCCTATATTCCCAAATGCTACTTTAGAGGAACTTATGGCTGATATTGAGCAGTCAGAGCGGGAATTCAAAGAAGGGAAAGGTGTTTCGTGGAACACTGCCACAGAAATGATTGAGAACAGAATCAAGAACTATGCACGTTGAGTTCTCACCCAATGAGGATGGGCCCTCAAAGATTAATTAAAATGCTTTAAGCTAAATTCTTTTCAGATTGCGCCATAACAAACAGACAGTTATGGCTGCAAGCAATTACTTTCCAAAGAAGTCGGAGTCAGCTCCGATGATTTATGCATACGAAGACAAGTATGACCCAAATCTGAAAGGCTTACTGAAAGTGGGTTATACCACAATTGGCGTGCAAGAGCGCGTGCGCCAGCAATATAATATAGTGCGCCCAGGCGAACCACCCTATCGCATTGTAGTTGAGGAAAGTGCTATGCGTAAAGACGGCACCACATTTATGGATCATGACGTGCACCGCCAATTGCTGAAGATGGGCTGTCAGCACGTTGAGGGCGAATGGTATAGATGCACCCCTAGCGATGTCAGGGCAGCTATTATAATTGTGAGTGAGCGTCTTGATGTAACATGGAAACGTGACAAGTGTTTCGGTATGCGCCCAGAGCAGCAAAAAGCTGTTGAGAAGACAGCTGCCTATTTCAAGAGTTACGCGTCTGAGGAAGGTCGCACACCTCACTTCCTATGGAACTGCAAGATGCGATTCGGGAAGACCTTCACGACTTATCAGTTGGCTAAACGCATGGGATGGACAAGGGTGCTGATTCTAACTTTCAAACCTGCTGTGGCTCAAGCATGGGAGGAGGACTTGATGACACACGTAGACTTCGACGGGTGGCAATTCATTGCAAGAAACTCGGAAGCCACCATTGACTACCAGTTCCAACATGCCGACCTCACTAAACCTATTGTGGTATTTGGCTCATTCCAAGACTTTCTTGGCAAGAATACTGCCAATGGTGGCATGAAGCTGAAACACGAATGGGCAAGGGAGTTTAATTGGGACTGTATCGTGCTGGATGAATATCACTATGGCGCCTGGCGTGAAAACGCGAAAGATTTGATTGGTGTGAGCGAAGATTTAGGTAACGAAATAGAGAACCCTGATTATTTTGACGAAGACCTTATTCCTATTACATCAAATCATTATCTTTATCTTTCAGGCACTCCTTTCCGAGCCATAGCTTCTGGCGAATTCATTGAGGAACAGATATACAACTGGACTTACTCTGATGAGCAGAGAGCAAAAGAAGAATGGGGCTCGAAGTCTGATAATCCGTATGCATCATTACCTAAAATGGTTTTGCTTACTTATCAGTTGCCTACAGAAATATCTCGCGTGGCAGAAGAGGGAGAATTTGATGAATTTGATTTAAACACCTTTTTTGCTGCAGAGGGAAAAGGTGATAATGCTGTATTCAAGCATCATGATGAAGTACAAAAATGGTTGGATATGATTAGAGGACAGTATCTGCCGACTTCTGTAAACGACCTGAAAGCCGGCAATAGGAAGCCTCCTTTGCCATTCTTGAATGGTGACTTATATTCAAACATGAACCATACTTTATGGTTCTTGCCTAACGTAGCTTCTTGTTTTGCCATGAGGAACTTACTGACAGAATTGCAAAACACATTCTACCACGACTACCATGTGGTGGTTTGTGCTGGCACACAAGCAGGTGTAGGCCAACAGGCCTTGCCTCCGGTTGAGAAGGCTATGTCGCATCCAGACCCTCTGCATTGCAAGACCATCACCCTAACTTGCGGAAAACTGACGACAGGCGTTACCGTGCGTCCGTGGACAGGTATCTTTATGTTGCGTGACACCTCTTCTCCGGAAACCTATTTCCAGTCGGCATTCAGAGTACAATCTCCTTGGACTATTACTAATAGTGACGGGTTGCATCCAAACCAAGTGGAGATTTTGAAAAAGATATGCTATGTGTTTGATTTCGCACCTAATAGAGCTTTGCGTAAGGTTTCAGAATACTCCTGCCAGCTAAATGTTGAAGAGGGAAATCCTGAGAAATGTGTGGATGACTTCATCAAATTCCTTCCTGTGCTTTGTTATGAGAATGGTGTTATGAAACAACTCTCTGCCAGTGACGTATTGGATATGGCTATGAGCAACACTTCTGCTACCTTGCTGGCCAGAAAATGGGAAAGTGCAACGTTAGTGAATGTAGATAATTTCACACTTCAGCGACTGATGAACAATGAGCAAGCAATGGCTGCATTAATGAAAATTGAGGGATTCCGTTCGCTGAACCAAGATATTGAAACCATCATTAATAAAACGGATAAGATTAAGAAAAAGAGGAAAGAAAATGAAGGGGGATTGACAACACACGAGAAGAAAGAACTTACTGATGCTGAGAAAGAGATAAAGAGCAAGCGCAAACAGATTCAAGAAAAGCTGATGAAGTTTGCTACTCGCATCCCTATCTTCATGTATCTTACTGACTATCGCGAATATTCATTAAAAGATGTCATCTTACAACTGGAACCTAAGTTGTTTGAACGAGTGACAGGTCTGACTAAACAAGATTTTTCCTTATTAGTGAGCCTCAACGTATTCAATGAAGCATTGATGAATGATGCTGTATATAAATTCAAACGCTATGAAGACAGCAGTCTCTCATACGCAGGTATTGACCGTCATGAGGGCGAACAACGCATTGGCGGATATAGCACCGTCATTACTATGGACGAATATAAAGAAATGAATTAGTCATCACTTGAGGATTGCCGTTTATTGCAGAATGGCGTAAACTTTTTTTACAAAATGTCGCTATTTACGTTGTATTTATTCGTATATTTGCATAATATTTTAGAATAAATATAATATGCTTGAAGGAAAATACAGACATACATATACATCGACAGCATCAGATATCACACCACTTTACAAGCTTACACCTAATGCTCTGCTGATGTACTTCCAAGATAGTTTTGCACGCTTGATGACTATCCACAACTTTGCAGCATTCGACATTGTAAAACAACATCGGATGTGGGTCATCACCGAGGTCCATATAGATATACAACCAACTGTCACTTACTGGTCGGAAGACTTTACTGTAGAACTATGGGTGAGCGAACTGACTTCACTCCGCATCTATTGTGACTTCCGCATTGTACGCAAAGATAATGAACAGTTAATAGCAAGTGGCACAAGCCAATGGAATATTCTCAACCTCGACACCAAGCGATTAGAACCGACTGATTTTCTTGCCGAAAAGTTAATAATAGTGCCAGAACTGATGACAGGGAATCATAAGAAAGTAAGGTTCCCCAAACCACAGTCATTCGACTTGCAGATGCAGCATCGTGCCACTCGTCTTGATCTTGACTTCAACTTCCACGTGAGCAACCGCAGCTATGTCAGCATAGCTCTGATGACTATGCCCGATGAAGTGCTGACATCACAATCTTTGGCTTCTCTTACCGTACATTGGCTACACGAGACTTATCTTGACGACCTACTTACGTGTAGTATGTCACATACAGCTGATGACTGTTACCTCCATACGCTAACTAATGAAGAAGGTGTGGTGGTTTGCGAACTGATGAGCAAATGGCAACCCCAACCTGCAACAGCTGATGTCAGTGAAGTACTGAACAGAAATTTATAGTAATAGGCACATTCCGTAAAATGTGAAAGTTCAGAGGCAATCCAGTTAACAATGGGTTGCCTTTTTCGTTATAACTTTGCAATGAAATTAAAAAAGAAAAAGATATGGATATTTTCAATCAATTAAGTTCAGGGGCTGATGTTGATATGTCAACACCTGGATATGCAGAAGCCATCAAGGAGATGATGCGTTGCAACAATATTTGTTTTAAAGTGAACACCACTGAGCCAAACGCTGAGCTGGTGCATCCTATGGAAGAAGAGCTTTTCAATGGTGGGCTTGACAAAACGAGCTATCTGATGCCTCCTATCCAAATCGACTTTGGTTGCCAAATGAAAATCGGGAAAGGTGTATTTGTGAATCATTCGCTAACCTGCATGGCAGCTGGCGGCATCACCATAGATGACGGAGTAATGATCGGACCTAACGTGCGCATCGTGACTGACAACCACGACTTTGACAATCGCATGGTATTGCGTTGCAAGCCAGTACATATCAAGAGCCGTGCGTGGATTGGTGTGGGGGCTATCATTCTACCTGGTGTGACCATTGGCGAGAATGCAGTTGTGGCAGCTGGTGCCGTAGTGACGAAGGATGTTGCTCCAAATACCATCGTAGGCGGAAACCCAGCAAAGTTTATAAAGAAAATATAATAGTTTCCGCCATTTACTATCATGCAGATGGCGGATTCTTTTACCTCTTTATTCTGTATTCCGAAGGTGTCTTACCTGAGTGCTGCTTGACGTAACGAGTAAAGTGTGATAGGTAAGGGAAATTAAAGTCATTACTGATATCTGTGAGCGTACGATCAGTAGCTGTCAGTTCTTCCATAATCTGTGCCAAAGTAAAATGGGTAATCCAATAAGAGGCATTGTGACCAGTAGATTGCAGGCAAATTCTGGAAAGGTATTTGGGAGTGACAAATAACTTTTCCGCATAGAACTCAACTGTCCTTTTCTGGCGCACATATTGCTGCAACAAATCGATAAATTGTTGAGCCAACTGTGTCTCCCTACCCCCCTTTGATGCCTGATGACTGTTACACTTACTGTAGATGTGGAAAATTTCATAGACAAAATTCTCCATCGAATGATCTAATGTTTCTTGATGATAGATATGGTCTGTTTGTGACAAGCGGCACTTGATGTCATCCAAATCACGCAGGCACAACTCCATATCTTGGGCGTTCATCTGCATAATGGGATTATCGTAATAATAGGTAAGCCCCTTGATATTGTGGGGCGTTCTCTGTGGATGGGCGAGATGATACCTTCTTGACTTCAACAGGATGATGGCTGTCGTATTGACGACATGCTTGATTTCATGCTCACAGAAAGAGGCTCAGCAAGAAAACGTAGAAGAAGGTCAGGAACAAGCAGATACCACAACCTCTGCAACCCCGAAAGCTAACGCTACCATGAGTCCAGAGGACTTCGTAGCATATTTGGAAAGTTGTGGCAAGTATTTCCTCGCTACTATGGATGGTGATCAGCCACGTGTCCGTCCTTTCAGTTTCTGCGATGTCATCAACGGTGAGGTGTATTTCATGACACGCAAGTACAAGGATGTATATAAGCAACTGGTAAAGAATCCTAAGGTGCAAATTGCAGCATTCCCCAACGAAGGACGTGGCTGGATGCGTATCACCTGCAAATTGGTGGAAGCTGAAAACCCCGAGGTTCGCACTCATTTCCTTGACAAATACCCCAGCATGAAAGAGGCACATCCAGTTGATGATCCTGATTATGCTTTCATGAAACTGGTGGGCATCACTGCTGTAGTGGGTAAGAATGTATATAGCGTAAAATAATCAGCTTAACTGCACCCCCCAAAAAGCCTAGACTTATAAAAGTCTGGGCTTTCTTTATTTCTTCCTTACTAGTTCTATTGCTTCTTTGCCAGTAAGATGCTCAATATCAAAGCGGATGGCCAGCATACAGGCACAACCTTTTTCAAGCTCTTTCTGAAAGCCTTCATCATCGCCTGGGTTATATCTTTCAGAAAGCAAACGTGCTGCCTGCATCTTCTCAGCATCATCCTCTACTATATGTATTCTCCCAAAGGCTATCACACTTCGGAAATAGGTAGTATATTCCTTAGGATGAATGATGTCTTGTTCGATAACGCAGAAGGAAGCCTTGTCGCAATTACGGATGGCATCTACCTTGTGACCACTCAAGGCACTATGAAAATAAAGTTTCCCTTCTGCATATACATAGCTGATAGGCACAGCGTATGGATAGCCGTTATCACCCAACAACGCCAATGTGCCAGATGTTGCTTTCTTCAATATACCAACGCTCTCATCATCAGATAGCTGTTGGCGGAATCGCCTCATAGGTCTGAACTGTTCCATAATTATAAAACTGAATTTGTTTTCTTACACAATAGGGCATCAATGTATTTTTAATATAAGGAGAAACAAGCAATAAAGATTCAATCATAATACTCTATCTGAAGCTCGTCACTCACTAAGATATCTTCGTGATAGCTATCATCGTATGAATATACAATGCCCAGCCCCCGATATACAGAAGGTACTTTCAGGGTATCCAGTAAATGCCATTTCGGAGTGCCGTAATCATATGACGCACGATCAAGCAAAAGGCGGTTGGCGATATAATCAAAGCGATAATAGCCTCCTCCGATGCACTGGTCACCTGGTTGCAGCAGGTCTTTATGAAGATTGACCATACCGAGGCGAAGCACCCCGTCTAATGTTATTATGAATTTAGGTTGTGACATAACATGAAGTCCTATAATTATTACACTCTATTGAACAATTATTTAATGCAAAAATACAAAATAATGCACAAAATAATTATCTTTGTCATAAGAAGAAATACATATAAGTTGAACCCATATAATAGAATTGTAAAATGAAGAAGGTTATCATAATTGATGGAGGGCCGAGAAAGAACTTCAACACAGCGTCGATGCTACAGAAATTTGCTGATGGAGTTGCCTCTGTAAGTAGCGACATTGAAGTAAAGACCATACGTCTTTATGGCATCGATTATAAAGGATGTATGTCGTGTATGGCTTGTAAGGTGAAAGGCAAGGCATCTAACATCTGCAAGTTCAAGGATGCGCTGACTCCTATACTGGAAGATATAGCCAATGCCGATGGCCTGGTATTAGGCTCACCGATATACTTTGGCGATGTGACAGGTCAGATGCGTACATTTCTGGAGCGTCTTACATTTCCCTGGCTCTCTTATAACGACTATAGCATAACTGCCCCGAAGAAGATGCCTGTAGTGTTAGTGGAGACTATGAACGGGACTCCAGAAAGGAACAACAGTCAGGGCTATGGTTCAATGGAGTACTGTATCAAAGCTGCCCACGGCGAGCCTGAACGTCTTATTGCCTATAATACCTACCAGGTGAAGAACTACGAACGTTTTGAACTGGCAGGATTCTCAGAAGAAAACAAGCGTCAGTACCGTGAGGAGCATTGGGAAGAAGATCTGCAAAAGGCATATGAGGCAGGAAAGCGGATGGCAGAGAGACTTGCATCCCTATCAAAATACGGCGGATGATTGCCTGTCCGATCCTTCCTGCACCAACTGGGATAAAATTACTTTGCCTTAAAACACTTATTGAAAACCAAGTAAAAAAAGGAGTACCTTTGCAAAAAGGGATCGTAATAAAATGGTTGAGTACTTGATAGATATGATTGAAAGACTTACTACGCGGGGTGATGCATTGCTTATCTACCTTGTTGTTATCAACGTAGTCACTTTCATCATGTATGGTATCGACAAGTGGAAGGCAAAAGAATCAATGTGGAGGATTCCTGAGGCTACTCTACTTGGAATGGCAATAATAGGTGGGAGCATCGGGGCTTGGCTGGGAATGAGAGTGTGGCATCACAAGACTTTGCATAAGAAGTTCAGATATGGCATACCTCTTATATTAATTGTTCAAATAGCATTGTTCTTCCTCTGCGCTTGTGGGACATCTTCTGTTTCACAACGCTCAACCTATGGAATTGAGCAGGACAGCATTGAAGCGATATCGGACAAAGTATGGGCATATAGTCAAGGACACCCAAACGGATTCACACTTGACATCCGTACAATGTCTGAACCTAAAGAAGGTATTGCTGTGAGCTATAGTATGACACAGAACAGTCATTCGCGAAATCAACTCGACATGGTGGTGCGTCATGCGCTACGAAACGATGGCTATATAGGAGGGTGGTTTAGTAGTGCTGATAGTCTATATTTCTTTGACAGTTCAAAGCTATTTCCTGAGACTTCATTGAAAGAGGCGCTCCTATTTGGGAAAGCAAACGGACAGCTATCGGTATTTATTCTTTCCACTTCTACTGAAATTCCTGTAAATGGAAAGGTGGCTGAAATAATAGAGCGAGATACTTTGCTAGTTGGTACAACAGGGGACTATCGTCCACTATCATTTTGTGAAGAAGATGGTACATATTGGGGGTTCGGCATAGAGGTCGCAAAAGAAATAGCAAAAAGGTTGGGCGTTGAAACAAAATTTGCCAAGACTTCATGGCCTACACTTTCGGCTGACGTGTTGGCAGAGCCTCAGCTATTTGACCTCGCCATTGGGGGCATCACCATCACTGATGCTCGAAAGAAGAACATGCTGATGAGCGATGGCTATCTAGCAAACGGAAAGACTATACTTTGCCGAGCAGCAGATGCAAACCGTTTTCATTGCTTGGCCGACATTGACAAACCAGATGTGCGTGTGATGGTAAATCCTGGAGGGCTGAACGAGCAATTTGCCGACGAATACCTAACGCATGCTACTACCATCGTGCATCAACAAAACGAGGAAATTCCCTCACTCATAGCAGAAGGCATGGCCGATGTGATGATTACAGAGATAACTGAGGCTCCCTATTATGTGCAGACAGATGCCCGTCTGGCCGCTCCACTTCTGAACAAGCCCTTCACTCACGGCGAGATTGGCGTGCTGATGCGAAAGGGGCAAGAAGATTTGTTGCTGATGGTAAACAACTGCATCAATCAAATGAAAGAAGATGGCACACTTCGTCGGCTACTGGAAAAGTACGGACTTCATCGATGAGTACTTAGTTGAAAATCCATTGCACTATTTCAAGCGTCTAAGTAGTTCCAATAGTACTTGCCAAATGTCGTCGATGGTTTTCATCTCCACGCGCTCACTAGCAGAATGTGGTTCCACAATGCGGGGGCCAATGCTAGCCATTTGGATGCCTGGATAGTGCTGCACGAAAAAACCTGCTTCGAGCACGAAGTGCATGGCCACCATACGAGGGCGCCAACCCAGTACGTCGAAAAAGGTATCGCTGGTGAGTTGCAGGAAGGGTGAGTGTTGGTCTTCTTGCCAAGCCGGTGCCGACATGATGGTTTCTGACGTAGCACCAACTGAGGCAAAATTAGAGGCAATATCCTTGCTAAGTTGCTCCATCACGGCATCGATGAAACTACGTGTATGGGTAGAAACAAAGAGGTGGTCGGACTCTGTCACGATGCGTCCAATATTATTGGATGTTTCTACTGCATCCTGCATCAACTCACTCATTTTTACTACCCCCTGTGGCGTTTTCGATAAAGCACAAAGCAGTGCATTGACAGTATCTTTAGGGATAATCTTTTCCTGTGGTTCGCAAGGAAGAATAGAGCAATGCATATTAGCATCAGTGGGGTATTCATGGCGCATCCATTCGTTGATGTACTTTTCCTGTTCAATAATTACTGTAGCCTCATTCGCTGGAATGCAGATTGTTAAGCTAGCAGTTGATGCGATGGAGGCATTAGCCTCACCCACTTGAATGTTGGCAAGGAGATAGTCGCATACTTTGCCGAAAGTCTCCAACAATTTCTTTACAGCAACAACGGCACTGCAACGTCCTTTGTTGATGTCAACACCTGAATGTCCTCCCAATCCACCTTCAAAACGGATTTGGTACCAAGTATATAGACCTAACGGTGCTTGTTCCATTTGCATTGGCAGACGATGGAACTGCAAACATGCTCCTGCAGCACCTGTAGTGATTGTGTCGTAGTCTTCTGAGTCGAGGTTGATAACCTTACGCCCGCGCAGAAAATCTTTTGACAGCTGGGCAGCACCTGACATTCCATCCTCTTCGTTAGTGGTGGTGATTACTTCCAAAGCAGGATGTGCGATGCTGTCACTTTCCAGAACAGCTAGCGCCATCGACAAGCCAATACCATTGTCGGCTCCCAAAGATGTGCCAATCGCCTTCATCCATCCATTTTCAATGTATGTCTTAATGGGATCGTTGAGTGGATCAAGCATTCCCACGCACACCATATCCATGTGGTTAAGCAGCACAATAGGTTCTGCTGCCTCGTAACCCGGTGTAGCTGATTTACGAATGACTATACAGTTTTCGGCATCGCGCTCATAGTCTAGATGGAGACGTTGTGCAAAAAGACAAAGATAGTCGGCCACGCGCTCTTCGTGATGTGAAGGACGTGGTATCTGATTGAGTTCTCTAAAAATGCTCAATACACGCTCTGAAGTAATTTTAGGCATATCTGAAATAATTAAAATTTTATGCAAAGTTAGTGTTTTTACGTATTAAGGGGGAAAAAATGAGAATTAACTTCGCGTAAGGTTTGATTGATTTGTCACTTATTATTAACTTTGTAAAGAAAAGTATTAAAATGGTTTTGTTTTTATGCTAGCAAAAAAAATATCAGTTGCTATAGCTATAATACTATCAGCTATCTCATGTACTCCCCAAAACTCTATTGAGGAGTTGCAGAGAGGTTGGGAGAATCCCCCACTGAGTGCCCGCAACCGCGTATGGTGGCATTGGATGAACGGAAATATCACCAAAGAAGGCATTCGCAAAGACCTCCAATGGATGAAAGATACCCGTCAAGGAGGCGTTCATAACTTCGATGCAGCACTGGGTACACCCACTATAGTGGATAAACGTCTTATCTATATGGATGAAGGTTGGAAGGACGCATTTGCTTACGCTGTTAAAGTGGCAGATTCATTGGGATTGGAGTTTACTGTGGCTTCTGCTCCGGGATGGAGTTCAACTGGCGGTCCGTGGGTGAGCGAGCAGGATGCAATGAAAAAGCTGGTGTGGAGCGAAGCATATGCTTCTGGAAATGTTAATATGTCCCTACCAGAGCCACCACACACTACAGGTGCGTTCTTGGACGGAGCTCCTGCAGGACGTGGTACTGCTGGTACGAACTATGAATACTATGAAGACATTGCGGTTATCGCCGTCAAACAGCCAGCAGACCGTCAGACAGTCTCATCATTAGGAGCTAAGGTGACAGCCAGTGGTGGTAATTTCACATTGCAACAACTCACTAATGGCAGTATCTCAGATGCCGTAATGCTACCTCGTGACGACAAGGCTGGATTTGCCTGGATACAATACGAATTCCCAACCTCAGTCACCATTAAGTCACTGAAAATGGTGGGTGCAGGAAGCGGTAGGTTTGGCGACGGGCCAGCTATGACACAGTTGGAAGCCAGTGATGATGGAATAACTTTCAAGACTGTATGTGATGTCCGTAGTGGCAGTGTGGCTCAAGTTACGATGTCTGTTCCTGTAACAACTGCCAAGTATTTCCGTGTGAAAGTGGCTAACCCTAGAGCTATGGGAGGAGGATTCTTTGGCACGGGCGGTGGTCCATCCGCTCCTCCTGCAGGCACCATGATTGCCGAACTTGAACTATACCCTTACTCAAGGGTGCATCGTTTTGAGGATAAGGCTGCTTTCTCTTCCGCTTCAAATCTTACTGCTGTACCTACTCCTACAGCGCAGAATGAGGTTTTTCCTTCTGTTGAAGATGTTGTGGATGTAACTGCAAATTATATTAATGGCAAACTCTCTTGGAACGCCCCTGAGGGCAACTGGAAAATTATCCGCTACGGATGGTCGCTAACAGGTAAACAGAACCACCCTGCCCCATTGGAGGCAACAGGTCTGGAGGTGGACAAATTAGACCCCGAAGCTTGGACAAGGTATTTCCACAACTATCTTGATATGTATAAGGATGCCTCCGATGGATTGATGGGACAACGAGGCGTGCAATATGTACTCACCGATAGCTACGAGGCTGAATGTGAGACATGGACTCCCGCTATGTTCAATGAGTTCAAGACCCGTAGGGGATATGACCTGAAGAAATGGCTTCCAGTATTATCTGGTGAAATCATTGGTTCTCCCCAGCAAAGCGATGCCTTCCTCTTCGATTGGCGCACAACCATTGGAGAACTGATTGCCGACAACTACACACTTCTTTCCAAGATTGCAAAAGAGGACTATGGCATGTTGGGACGCTATACCGAAAGTCATGAAGGCGGTCGTGCCTATGTGGGTGACGGTATGGATCTGAAAGCTACCGCAGAAGTGCCGATGAGTGCGATGTGGGTAACAGCGCCTTGGGTACCAGTTGGACCGGACGGGCAGCCAGACATGAGTGTGTATGATGCAGACGACAAGGAGTCGGCTTCTGTTGCTCATATCTACGGACAAAACATTGCTGCAGCCGAGTCAATGACGGCTCCTGGTGGTGGAGGTAAATCATATTCTTATCATCCAGGAAATCTCAAGTATGTAGCTGACCGTGAACTTTCTAATGGTATCAACCGCTTTGTCATCCACGAAAGTGCTCACCAACCAGATGATGTGCATGTACCAGGTATGTCTTTGGGTGGCATCGGGCAATGGTTCAACCGTCATGACAGTTGGGCTCCGATGGCTGACATTTGGGCGGATTACATGTCACGCAGCTGCTTTATGTTGCAGGCAGGCAAGAATGTTGCCGACATACTTTATTATTATGGCGAAGATGCCAATATTACTTCTCTTTTCCAGCGTTCCCCATCTATTCCTATAGGTTATCAATGGGATTATCTTAACCCAGACGGATTGCTACATCATATTTCATATGATAAAGGACAGTTGGTATCAACAGGTGGTACTGCTTATAAGGTTCTTTGGATGGACCGCAATATGGAAGTTATGTCTATGCCTGTTCTCAAAAAGATTGCATCCCTCGTACAGGCAGGAGCTTGGATTGGCGGTGTACGTCCTTCGAGACCAGCATCACTTAATGATGACGTCACTGAATTTGCTGCCCTTGTAGCTGATATATGGGACAGCGGTAGAAACAATGTAGTGGAGACCAAGGAACTGGCAGACTTGCTAAAAGCTGCTGGCATCTCAGAAGACGTAAATATCCCTGTTGGATTTAAGTTCTTGCACCGTACCCTCCCTGGCATAGAAATATATTGGGTTAATAAACCCGCTAAAGATTATCAGACTACTACCCTCTCTTTCCGTGTGAATGGTATGAAGCCCATGCTATGGCATCCTGATAATGGTCTACAAGAGGAAGTATCTTATACTCAACACGATGGACGGACTGATGTTAGACTAAATCTTGTCCCAGATGATGCTGTTTTTGTTGTTTTCTCAGGGAAAGCAGAAAACGAATTTATATCCCCGGCAGTAGTGAAGAAGAGTGAGACGCCATTGGATGGCAAATGGACAGTATATTTCCAGGAGAAGCGTGGTGCTCCAACTTCAGCAGAATTTACTACTTTAGGAAGCTATACAGATTCCACTGACGAAGGAATCAAGTACTTTTCAGGCATTGCTAGTTTTACCAAATCTTTTGAAGTCCAACAAGGAGAAAAGACTGTACTCGACCTGGGGCGTGTAGCCGACTTAGCAAAGGTATATGTGAATGGAGAGTACTGTGGTGCAGCATGGAAGGAACCGTACTTAGTGGATATTTCCAAAGCGGTAAAGCTTGGTAGCAACAGTCTTGAGGTGAAGGTTGCCAATGTATGGGTGAATCGCCTGATTGGTGACGAACAGCCTGGAGCCACACGAATCGGCTGGACTGATGCCCAAGGTTTCAATGGTCAAGAGCCATTGCTCCCTGCCGGTCTTTTAGGCCCTGTAAAAGTGATTAGCTATTGATACAAATTCAAAGAGGCGCAAATGAATTGATATATTTGTCATAATAGTCTATCTTTGTAAAAAAAACAGTTATAGAAAAAGGATTAAATACATTATAAATATGAATACAGGAAGAAGAAATGTTCTGAAGATGATGGGTATGGGAGCTGCAGGACTAGCTTTCGCACCCTTTGTAAAAGCCACTGACATATTGGATGAAGCAACCATGAGTAGGTTGACCAACTTGCCACAGACACCACAGGGAATGCCGCAGCCAAAATATATCGAGCCAGTGGTGTATGAGGGTCCAGATGTGATTATTCGCCAAATTGACGAGCATACTTGGGAGGGCAACGGTCATTTGATGGCTAACGAGACCATTTATATCATTGAGGGTAATGAACGCACCATCTTATTAGATGCCGGCACAAAAATTGATGGACTGAAAAAGATTGTGGAAAGCATCACCAAGAAGCCGATTACGCTAATTGCCACTCACGTCCATCCTGACCATACAGGCAGTGCAATTCATGATTTCGATGAGATTTGGATCAACGCTGGTGATGAGGTGAATGTTCCTATGTTTATGACCGACTACAAAGGCAAGGTAAACTTTTTAGAAGACGGACAGGTATTTGACCTCGGTGGCCGGAGAATTGAAGTAATATTCACTCCTGGTCATACACCAGGCAGCGCTACTTTCTTTGAGATGGATGGTAGGAAATGGGGCTATAGCGGCGATGCTTTCGGCTCTGGCAACTTGCTACTTACCACTAATTTCTCTACCCTTTTGGCCACCACTACTCGCATTGAGAGCTACATGAAGCGCCACAACATTGAGAAGATGTATCCTGGTCACTACATGGGCAGTAACCCAGAGACTCAACAACGCATCAGTGATCTGAAGAAAATGTCAGAAGAGATGATTGAGGGCAAACGTGAGGGAAATATGTTAGACCAAGCCATGCTGGGACTGAATGCCCGCATTCGTGACTTTGGAGTGAACATCAGCTATCGCTATCCCGATGGAGTAAAGTAAATCAATATAGAAACGAAACATCAAACTTATGAAGAAGATATTTACTACTGCTTGCATAGCATTATTTGCAGCTACCATGAATGCCCAGATGCTGCACACCACAGTGGCTCAAGGCGAAGTGGAAGGTGTTGAGCAAAACGGACTGGCTCACTATAAGGGTATTCCGTTCGCTACACCTCCTGTGGGCGACTTGCGATGGAAAGCTCCGCGTCCTGCCCAGAAATGGCAGGGAGTGTATAAGGCTGACAGCTTCAAGGCTAAGCCATATCAACAGAGCCAGGGACCTGCGCGACCTGACCAGCCTGGTGTGAGCGAGGACTGCCTCTACTTGAATATTCTGACTCCTGCCAAGAAAGCTGGCGAAGGGTTGCCTGTGTTGGTATGGATTCATGGTGGTGGCTTCAATACGGGTGCGTCATGGGAGAATAACGGTGAGAAATTCGCACAGGCTGGCATCGTATATGCTGCCATTACTTACCGCACTAACGTGTTTGGCTTCCTTTCATTGCCCGAGCTGAGCCAGGAGAGCCAGAAGGAAAACGGTCGTGCCATCAGTGGCAACTATGGCTTAATGGACCAGATTATGGCACTTCAGTGGATTCACGACAACATTGCTGCCTTTGGCGGTGACCCTGCGAAGGTGACCATCATGGGCGAGAGCGCTGGGGCTATTTCGGTAGCGATGCTCTGCCAGAGTCCTTTGGCAAAAGGGCTGTTCCGTGGAGCAATCTCTGAGAGCGGAGGCAATATGGCACCAGAGGATAATATACGCATAGACAACAACTCTATCCGCAATATGGCTGGTAGTGAGCAATATGGCAAGGACTTCATCAACCGCATCGGTATGGGCAAGCTGAAGCTGAAAGACTTGCGCAAGGTGGAGCCTGAAAAGTTCATGGGCGACCCTATCGCATTTGGTGCAGGTGGTGCCTTGTGGCCTGTATATGACGGTTATGTGCTGAAGGGCGACCCTTACCCTATGTACCAACAGGGCGACTATAACGATGTGAATATCTTGATGGGTACCAACAGCGATGAAGGTTCAATGTTTACCGGATTCTTAGGTGGATTCAAACCTGAACAATATGAGCAGGAAATGAAAGAAAGCTTCCCTGACCCTACATGGCAGCAGAAGTTCCGTGAGATGTATCCTGGCAAGAACGACCAAGAGGCTTTTGACGCCCACAGCGACATCTTCCGTGAGGCTGCCTTTGCCTGGCCTACCTATGCATGGGGAAACCTGCAAAGCAAGAATACCGCTGAAGGAAAAGGCAAAGGCAAGGTATATATGTTCTTCTTCAACCACGCTAAGCAGAACTTCTTCCGCAACGGACAGAATACCAACCGTCAGTATATGACGATGCATGCTGGCGAACTGGGTCTAACTTTCGGACAATTAGGCGGTTTTGGTGGTCCTGCCAACCCAAGCGACGAGGCATTGTCACGCTTGGTGATGCAGTATTGGATCAACTTTATCAAGACGGGTGACCCCAATGGAGGCTACCTGCCTCTGTGGCCTGTGTATGCCGAAGGAACTGAAACTGTGATGAACTTCCGCGACGGTGCTTACCTGACTGGCATTCACAACCTGCCTCAGCTGCAACTTTGGGAAGAATATATGAAGTGGCGCAGAGCACACAAAACGACCATCAAAAAATAGATAATATATGAGAAAAGGTTTATTGACTTTGATTGTTATGGCTGCCTCTATGCTGTCAGCATCAGCACAGTATCCACTTCAGTATGTGAAGATGCTGTTGAAAGACCGCACCACATTCGACATGAAAACTGACTTGTGGGAAGCCACATGGATTGAAGTTCCTGGGGCACAACCCAAGGATTATGGTGTTTACTATTTCCGCAAGGATGTAAACCTGACAAGCAAGCCTCGCGAATTTGTGGTATATGTCAGTGGTGACACCCGCTACAAACTATATGTCAACGGACAGTTGGCCTCATTAGGCCCAGCGCGCAGTGATTCAAGGCACTGGAACTATGAAACCATTGACTTGGCTCCTTATCTCAAGGCTGGCAAGAATGTACTGGCTGCACAAGTATGGAACGAGGGCAGTTTTACCCCAGTGCCTAATGCTACCGTGCACACAGGTTTCCTGATGATGGGCGAAGGTGATGCCAAGGTGGTGAATACCGACGAGACGTGGAAAGCTATTCAAGACCCTTCTTATACCCCCATCCGTCAGCAGGTTTCTGGCTATTACGCCTTAGGCGCGGGCGAAGCTATTGATTTCAACAAAGCTATCATAGGCTGGAAGGATAGTGATGCCGACCTGAGCCTGTGGAAAGATGCCAAGCCATTCGAGATGGGTGCTCCTCACGACAATAGTTTTGGTACAGGAGGGCTGTTTGACCATATGTTGGTGCCCAGCACCTTGCCTCAAGTGGAGCGCTTTGAAAAGCGCATCAGCAAGGTACGACTGGATGGTGGCGTGAAGTTGCCAAAGGGATGGCCTGCACTAGTTGTCAAGGCCACTATTCCTGCTAACCAGAAAGTGGAAATATTGCTTGACCAGGAAGAACTGACAAACGGTTTCTTCCACCTTACTTTTAGTAAAGGAGCAGGAGCAGAAATCAATATTGGTTATGCCGAAGCTCTTTATACCGACCGTGGTTCAAAGAAGGGCAACCGCAACGATGTGGAAGGATTGTATTTCAGAGGCAGAAATGATAAGCTGATATCCAGCGGCAAAGATAATCAGCAGTTTACATCGCTTGACTGGCGCACTTTCCGATATATAAAGCTGACCATTACTACCAAAGATGATGCTTTAGAAATCAATAATATTAGTAGCACATTCACTGGATTCCCATTTAAACTGAATGCCCAACTTAACACCGACAGGCAGGAACTGCTGAAGATGATGGAGATTGGCTGGCGAACCGCACGTCTGTGTGCCATTGAAACTTATACCGACTGTCCATACTACGAGCAGTTGCAATATTTGGGCGACACACGCATTCAAGCTTTAGTATCTATATATAATAGTGGTGATGATACGCTTTGGAAGAATTTCCTACGACAGTCAGACATGAGTCGTAGTGCCGAAGGTGTGACAATGGGACGTGCGCCTTCTGAACTGCCCCAGTATATCACGCCCTATGCGCTGAGCTACATCTATTCTATCCATGACTATATGCGCTATGGTAAAGACCAGCAACTGGTGATGGATTTGATTCCTGGTGCCGAGCAGATTCTGCTTTACTTTAGCAAATACCAAATGGCGGATGGGCGCATCAAGAACCTGCCTGGCTGGAATTTCTCTGACTGGGTAGAGACAGAGGGCTGGCAGCAAGGTGTAGCTTTAGCTGGGCCTGATGGTGGTGGTATTTTGATGGACTTGCAATTATTGCTGGCTCTACAGATGATGACTGATCTGGAAAACTATCAAGGCAACACGTACATGGCTAACCAATATAGCCAACGGGCAGAGTTGCTGAAAAAGGGCATTCAGGATGCTTATTGGGATTCAGGCAAGGGTTTGTACGCACAGACCATCGAGAAGAAGCTGTTCTCACAGCATGCTAACTCGCTGGCCATCCTGACCAACATGGTGACGGGCGAACAGGCTAAACAGGTGGCAGAGAAGATGCTGAACGACCCTACTCTGTCGAAGTGTACCGTTTACTACAAATATTACCTGCACGAGGCATTGGTGAAAGCTGGTCTGGGTAACGACTACCTGAAATGGCTCAACATCTGGCGTGAGAATATTGCTATGGGGCTGACCACTTGGGCTGAAACCTCTAACCTTGTAACTACCCGTTCTGATTGTCACGCCTGGGGTGCAAGTCCTAACATCGAGTTCTTCCGAACCCTTTTAGGCATTGATAGTGCGGCTCCTGCATTTGCCAAAGTGAAGATTGAGCCTCACCTTGGAGACATTCAGCAAATAGGGGGTAAAATGCCTCATCCACTGGGTGACATTAAAGTAAGTTACAAAAAGAATGGCCAAAACTTAAAAGCTGAGATTGAACTGCCAGCCAATGTATCTGGCTCGTTGATCTGGAATGGCAAGAACTATAACCTGAAAGAGGGGAAGAACAGTATCGAGACGAAATAAACAGGCAGTTCATAGAAATAATAAAGCGTCCTCAATCGGGACGCTTTATTATTTTAGTACCAACGCTATTATTTCTTTTCATTTAAGCGATAGCTAACGAAAGCTACATGGCGGCTATCAGGAGCCCAAGAGTTGGTATTGATGGTGCCCTGACCACCAAAGAGCTCTGCTACAAGCTTAGGTTGACCACCTGCTGCAGGCATCAACCACAATTCAACATTATAGTTAGCTAAATGCTGTCCTGGTTCCAGATCTCCGACATGATAGGTGATGTAGATTACCTGCTTGCCATCTGGAGAAACGTGTGGGAACCATGCATTGCGGGTTTCGTCAAACGTCATCTGGGTCTGCTCAGAACCATCGGCATTCATGCGCCAAACCTGCATAAGACCAGTACGTACACTATTGAACCAAATATGCTTGCCATCTGGACTATATTCTGGACCATCATCCAAACCTTCTGCTGTAGTAAGACGTTTCTCCTCGCCACCATTCACTGAAATAGTATAGATGTCGGCACCTGTTGCTACGCTACGGAAAGCGCAGTATGCCAAAGTCTGTCCGTCAGGACTCCATCCATGCAGGTAGCTAGGGCTGTATGGAGTGACCAGACGGGGTGTTCCACCTTCTACGGGTAAAACATACACATAAGATCCCCAACCCGTGGTGGAATTTGAAGAAGAACTCACTGCTAGCCATTTGCCATCAAATGATAAGATATGATCATTATTGCACTTACTCACAAACTGTGTGTCAACCAGCCCTACTTCACCTTTACCTTCTGGGTCAATTTTATAAATAAGACCGCCAGAATTGAAATATATCCATTTACCGTCACGAGTCCAATTTGGAGCCTCTATCAAGTAATTGAATTCTTTAAGTACTGTACGCTGACCAGTCAGTATATCCAATACTTCCAATATGCTCGTAACATTATTACGCTGCTGAGCCTGCAAGCCTACTGCTATGCAGAGCAAAGAAAACAAAAGAAATCGTCTCATGGTTGTTAAATATAATAGTTCATTGTGACAAAGGTACAATATTATTTTAATTGTGCCTACATTTTATAAAAAAAGAGTTGGCTACCCAATGAGAAGCCAACCCTAAAATATATCAAGTAAAAAACTATCTTAGAACCACAGATAGCGAGTATCTTTCACATTCGCTTTCATATAAAGGTCATTACCGAACTGCTGGCGAGCAATGTTCACCTTGTTGTTCTGCAACATTTCCTTTTCTGCAGAAGCATCGTAAGTGTCATTAGTCTTGTTCTGAGCATAAGGCTGCAATACATAAACACCATAGTTACCCTTTAGTGGAGCACTAGCTACACCTTGCTTACCTACCAATGCATCTGCACTAAGGATGGTTTCTGCACCACCAAGCGCTGCAACATAAGCTGGAGAAGAGAATGTTACACGCTTCACAGAATCGCTTACAGCTTCAGCCATAGACTTTAATTGCTCAAGAGAAGCGCCAGCAGCCTTAGCTAACAACTGCTCACCTTTTTTCTCGCGAATCAATTCGCGTTTAATTTCATCTTGAACAAGAGCTAATGGACGATATCCAACTTTGTTAATACGTGCCACACCTACCTGCATCAAACGATCATTCTCACCACATTCGTACAAGCCAGAAGCATCACCAGCTTTTGCCTCAAAAACCCACTTAAGAGCATCCTTAGTGTTTCGAATAGAACCAATTGTATGATCGGAATTCTGCACTTCACCCTGTGTATAAAGACGGAAACCTGCATCTTCTGCATTAGCAACCATCTTTTCGTATGTATTGTTAGCAGCAACGAATTCACTAAAATTATTGTATGCCTTATTATAGGTATCTTTGCTGAACTCAACTGCACGCTTTACGACAGCAACTTTATACTTAGGTTGAACAGCTTTCTTGGCAACCACCTCAAGTATCACATTAGCTTGACTCAAGTTAAGGTTGGTGAGTTGATTCTGTGGCAAAGTAGTAATAGCCTCAATGTAACGGAGGTTGTCACCATCGACCTGAGCACCCTCGTAATTAGCAGAAGTAATCCATACTGGTTCGCCAGTCTGACCATAACGCTGCGCAATATCTGCAAACTGAGCGCCACCCTTGATAGCAGTAAAGATACTGTCTGCCAACTCCTGTGTACGAGCCTGAGTCTCACCAGTAACCTGAATTTGACGGAATTGTATTGAATCTGCCATATTGGTCACCTCTAGTTTCTTGAAACTATTGATAGTATTGTCAGCAGTATTGTAATAAGGGCCAAACACGCCACCTACTTCTACAGAATCCAGACGAGCGACCACGTCAGAAGGCAAAGCCTTAGAAGTGTAATATAGATTAATAAATGGCTGTTCAGAACCTGACTGACGAACGAAAGTAGTATAGTCTGCAACCTCGCCTTTCAATTGCTCTGTATAATCATCCATCTCAGCCTCAAGAGCAGCACGGTCTTCCGCGCTTGCTTCTACCTGCACATCTATATAACGGATGTCGCGTGTTTCAACTAACTGACGATACTGTTCCTTGTTCTTCTCATAGCGAGCTTTAATTTCTGCATCAGTAACAACAACTGAAGAGTCGAGTACAGAGCTATAAGGAAGAGCTGCCATTAAGAAATCAGTCTGAGTAGTACGAGCATCAAAGCTATTCTGTGCCTCTACTGAGTTAGAAAGTAATGAATTGCTAAGCAGAGCCTGATACTTTTCTGCGAGACGGTTTTGACGCAAAGTTTTCTCTATGAAAGTCCAATATCTATAGATCTGTTGGTATTGTTGCATAACGTCAGCAGAGGTATTTGAAGCATTCATACTTGAATAGTTCACAAGGAACATATTCAGCATATCCTTATCAAATGTACCAGTAGTCTGATTCAGGAAAGGAGTGTTGGCCAAAATAGGAGCAGTACCTTGATCAATAATGTCCTGTACCTCTTCATCTGAAACAGTGAGGCCCAATTTAGAAGCTTCTCCTTCAATCAACTGATTGTTGACATATGCTTGCCAAACCTGATCTTTTACTGCATCATTCTGCTCATCAGTAAGCGCTGAAAGGCCCTGAGAGAACTTCACTGCATCAGAATACTCCTCAAAGAGTGTCTGAAAGTCCTGAGCAGAAATCTTTTTTCCATTAACTTCACCTACATCCTGTGACTGACGGGGAGCTATTACCTTCCATGCATCACCAGCGATGAAGGCAAACAAGCCCAAGGCAATCACACCAATCAACAACGGTCCATGAGACCTGATTTCTTGTAAAGCTGCCATATTTATTTTTTTAAGTTTTTTATTCGATAAGTTTTTATGTTCTTGGTTTTTATTTCCAAAAACGGTGCAAAGGTACAAAAAAATACTAATACCCTATTGCTTTTTTTCAAAAAAAATCAATCAAATATCTCTATTCGTTCACTTTTAACCGTACAAGTTCTATTTTAGTAGCTGCCACCTTAATGATTTTAAAGCTGTACTTATCAATCTCAACGGTTTCATGCAATTTTGGGAAACTTTGATAACGATCTAGTATCAAGCCTCCGATAGTAAGATAATCATCAGACTCTGGTAAGCCGAGATCGAACAATTCATTCACGCGTTCAATTTCCAAACGACCGGAAAGAACATATTCATTATCCCCTACCTTCTTGCACACATAATTAGAGTTGTCATGTTCATCTTCTATCTCGCCAAAAATCTCTTCCACTAAATCTTCAAGTGTTATGATGCCTGATGTTCCTCCAAACTCGTCAACCACTACAGCCATATTCTGCTTATCTTTGATGAACTTTTTCATCAACCTTTGCGCTGACATAGTTTCTGGCACAATAGGCATGGTCTTGATACTTTTTATCCAATTGTTGCGATTGCGAAACATCTCAGCAGAATGAATGTAACCCAGTATGTTATCAATATTACCATCAAACACAATAATACGAGAATTACCTGATTCAATGAATGTACTAATCAATTCTTCTACTGGGGTCTTAACATCAAGAGCTAATATCTCTGTACGAGGCACCATGCAGTCTCGCAATTTAACTGAAGAGAAGTCCAATACATTCTGGAAAATCTTTACTTCTGCCCCCAGGTTATCTTCGTTTTCTGCATTTTCAATACTGGACGATACAAAATAATCAAGATCTACTTTACCAAACGCCTTCTCTTCAACATCACGATTCACCTTCTGCCCAAACATCCTCAATAAAACATAGGAAAGCATTGATGCAAATTTGGAAATGGGGTAAAGAATAATGTATAATATATAAAGAGGTACAGCGAATATTCGTAACATGAGAATAGGATTCATCTTGAAGAATGTCTTAGGCAAGAATTCACCTGTAACAATGATAATCAAGGTAGAAATAACTGTTTGAAGAAATAGTACCACAAATTCATTGCCAATATCTCCCAATATGTATTTGTCGAGAATCTGCGCCATTAAGATACCATAGATAACGAGAGCTATGTTATTGCCTACAAGCATGGTAGAGATGAAATTACTTGAATGACGGAAGAAATGTGAAAGGATAGAAGATGTGATACCTGGCTTGCGATCCATCTCCAAACGCAGTTTGTCAACAGAAACAAAAGCTATCTCCATTCCCGAAAAGAAAGCAGAGAATAGCACAGCAACCAAAAGGCAAATCAATGTGTTCATTTATATAGTTCCCATTATATTCTAATGCCGTTTCCTAACAGATCTATCTGCATTGACAGATGCCACTGTATCTGTTTGCAGACTATCTGTAGGAGCAGCAGCCATTTTGTCTTCATCCACATAGAAGATACCTTCAGGTTTATGGATAGTATAGACAGTAAACTGCTGGTTAGAATCAAACCCATGACCTGTAATGATTCTATCAATCTGTTCAATACGGATAAATTGATCAGAATACACTTTCTGTGTGTCCTGGTTCCAAAAGAGCAGTTCCGTATTAAAACGCTCTCCTTGTTGATTTTTTATCTCAACGTGTCCACGTAGTTCCCATAACTTTTGCTTATCATAATAATAAGCCGTATCTGATTTTATTTCTGCTTGTACATCGTTGTTCTCATCAAAATTCTCTAAATAAACACCTTCTTCGAAAGACCAGTGTGAAGGGTTAAGTTTGTCGTATACCAACCAAAGGGGAGTTGTAATACGATAACGTATAACACCAGAATCAGATATTAATGTCGTCACATCATGAGTCTCAAGAGCAGGCAATGAATCGCGGTTAGTAACTGCATCACCCAGTTGTTTCTTATTACCTGAGCATGCAGAAATAAAAAGAAGCATAACCACTGCCACGAAGACAGTGGTTATGCTAATAGTTTTATATATGCGAACTTTTATAAGTTGCATAAACAATTTTAAATTAACGAATGGTAGTAGTCTCGCCAATCAGACCACCTACGGTAACACGGTCACCCTTCTTCAGACCCTGCATGAACAGGTCTTCTGATTTCGGGAAGTAACGAGAGTAAGTACGAATCAATTCGTCTGCCTGTTCAGCACAACTTGGATCCAAAGTCTTAGCACGCTGCAAGCGATCAACGCATACATAATAAGTACAAGCATTGAGTGAACGCTCGTCGCTCCAGTTTGGATTAGCAGCATAAATCTGAGCCATCAGTATATGAGGAGCACCCCAGTCATCGCGGAAACTAATTGCCTGCTGAGTATATCTCTTGGCATTACCCCACTGCTTGATGGTTGACAGAGAAGCAGCAATAGCGTAAGCGATTTCAGCCTTCTTTGCATTGTCAGATTCCAATTGCAAAGCCTCATCGAAATACTTAACTGCGGTTTCGTACTCACCCTTCTTGAAGTACATATAAGCTACACCGTTAGCAGCGTCAGCTGTTGGGTTGATACGATACATGTAGTCAGAAGCGGTAAAATATACCTCACTCTCGTTACACTTCATCATACGAAGAATAGCGATTGTGTTCTTCAAGAATGCCTCGTTCGTCTTATTCTGCTCTACCTGAGGACCAAACACGTTCTGTAAAGTCTCGCAGTCAGCCATACCACTGTTGATGAAAACAGCAAGCACATTTTGCTTAGCAGCTTCCATATTTTCCTTAGACTTCTCATCATCGGCAGCAGCAATAGCCTGATCTGTAAGGTCTGAAGCCCACAAATAGTCATCCAAGAACTGGTTGCTATGAGACTGATCTGCTTTCATTACTGCCATTGACTCATTGAGGAAGTTCATGATAGTGGAAGCCTTAGTATTAACGCCATCACCTTGAACTGATTCCTTAAACCATCCATAAGCAATCTTATGGTTAGGCTCTGGTGCATAAGTCAAATAATCAGCTGCTTTGTCAGCCAATGCTGCAGCATCAGACTTAACCTTAGTACCTTTAGCTCTGAATTCAGGCAGGTACTTAGTACGCAAATCATAAATGTTCATCAACTCATCAAAATACTTCTGATAGTCAGCAGAACCCTTCTGATTTGTGCTCAGAAATGAATGCAGAATGTCAATCATGTCAGAGAAAGTGTAATACTTCATCGTAGGACATTCTTTGAGGACAGCCTTGGTAGGTTCGTAAGCATCAGCATAATTCTTTGCTTTAACAGCCTCGTGACCAATAGAACTATTGGTGATGCACTCCTGGCTCTGAGCGAAAGCAGTGCTGAAACCTCCTGCGAGGAGGGCGATTGCAAGTAAATTCTTAATTTTCATTGCCATTAAATTTAAAGTGTTATTATTAATTATTAATTTACTCTAGTCTTGTAGAACCATCTTTCGTTGAATGTAACACCAATGTTAACTCTCAACTGGTTCTCATTAATAAAATTGGTTGTCTGCCCGTTAACCCTAGCGTACTGAGCAGAAATATTGAAATAGGAACGTGACCTGAGCAAAGGTATTGAAAGACCTGCCGATACACCCCATTCTTTAGATGCCCTTACACCATCAAGTTTATAATAAGGATTGTTGTAATAAGCACCAGCTCTGTACTTGATTCTCTTCAAAATGCTACTACCGATTGGATCTGGCAGGTATTCTGCTCCTACAGCAATTTTAGTTCTGTCAACGAACGCATCTTTATTACCCATAAATGAAACCTTGCTCCATTGCTGATAGGTTACGTCCAATCCTACAGTGAGTCTTCCATCGTAAACATAGGCGACACCGCCTCCTATTGTCATTGGTATACCAGTCTTAACATCAAGGTCTGTTTCATTAACGCTCAATCCGCTAGTATTACCACTCAAAATTTCACTAGAACTACCTTCAATTTCTTGAATATAGCTTGTATTAGTTAAATTATATCCAGGCGAAAATACTGCACCAAAAGTAGCAAAATGTTTTTTACCGAACTGATAAGAGTATTGTGCACCTATATCAAATTTCACACTGTTTATACCAACATGCTCACGTTTCATTACACCATTTGCATCAGTAAAATAAGGAAACGTATGCATCATAGAATGTTCAACATCACCCCAAAGATATGAAATATTTACGCCAATTGAAAATTTTCTGTTAATTTTATATGCTAAACCTGCATATGCCTGATGCAAACCACCTTCACCAAAATAATTTGTAACAGTTGTTTTTTCATTATCTTCATTATTCCTGGTCACATTCTCCATGTCGTAACCCACATTGGCATATGGCAACAGGCCTAAACTCATACCAAACCTTGTACCTATACGAAAGTGCATGGACAGGTAATCAAGACTAGTGTTCTTGGCGTTGATTTTGGTGATACCGTTGTCAAAATTGGTATTTTGCAATGACATACCACCCTCAAAAATGAAAGTAAGTGAATCAACGGCAGTATATGATGCAGGGTTGGCAAAATTAGTATGAGCCTTGTCTCTCAGTCCATAAGCCACGCCACCCATAGCCCTACTATTACTTGCCCCTTGTTCAGCCAACTGACCATAACCATAGCGGCTGTATGGCGAATTTGTGTTGTTTTGGGCAACGACTATCCCTGAAATCAGGCAGAGTACCAGCGCCAAAAGCGTTTGTTTATATCTCATTTCTCTAATTAAAATTCGTACACAATTCATCAAAGATAGAAATTTGTTTGCAAAGATGCAACTTTTATTTCACGTAACAAAAGTTTTTTGCCCTTAATGCCGTTAAAAAAACAAAAGTGATATAAAAATTCTCTTGTTTGCATTATCTTTGTAGCCAAATGAGACAAATGAAACTTAAATATGGTTTATGGTTGCTGTTGCTTCTCTGCGAACTCAACATTTTTGCTCAAACCCGTTCACTGACTTTACCTACTGATACGGCTGACACTTGGCAGGTGAGTCTTATAACATGTGGGCCTGGCGTAGAAGTGTACAATCAGTTTGGGCATACTGCCATACGCATGAAGAACGTATCTCGTAACATTGACCTTATATATAATTATGGCATTTTCAGCTTCAACACCCCCAATTTCGTTCTCCGCTTTACTTTGGGAAAAACTGACTACCTATTGGGTATCCAAGCCTATCAGGACTTTGTTGACTGGTATGCTTATTGCAACAGAGATGTTAGGGAACAGGTGCTTAACCTCAGCATAGAAGAAAAAAACACCCTCATTGGGTTGCTTAACGAAAACTACAAACCTCAGAACAGAACCTATCGTTATAATTTCTTTTACGACAACTGCGCCACCCGACCAAGAGACTTGATTGAGAAATGCTTACAAAGCAAATTACAATATGCAGACGATATGACTACAACATCCACAGGCCAATCGTTCAGAAGCATTGTCCATGAGTTTACAGCCAACAATTCATGGTCACAATTCGGCATTGACCTATGCTTAGGCAGTGAAGCAGATAAACCTATTTCGCGTCGGGCAATGATGTTCATTCCTTTATACTTGGAAAAATATTTCGACAAGGCTACCATACTCCCCCACGAGAGAAATAATAATTCCTCACGAGAGAAAAATAAAAACCTCGTTGGAGAAAAAAGCAATGGAACTTATCCTCTAATTACCGAAAGCAAACAGTTGGTGACCATACCCGAGGCAGACAAGGTGCAAAAAGATACTCCATTTACTCCTTTCCGCTGTGCTACGTTCATGTTTATAGTGACAACGGTTCTCACCATTTACGAGATACGTTCTCGTAAAAGTTTGTGGGGGTTCGACCTCATTCTTTTTACCGCTGCCGGCATTGCAGGGTGTATGCTTGCCTTTTTGGCAACATTCTCCGAGCATCCAACAGTAAGTCCCAACTATTTGCTGTTTCTATTCCAACCACTTCATCTGTTATTATTGCCCTGGTTTATAAAAAAGGTAAAGAAGATGCAAAGAAGCAGCTATTTAGTAGTTCTAACCATAGAATTATTATTATTTATTGTATTATGGGCGATAATTCCACAGAAATTTCCGCTCGCGGTTCTTCCTCTGGCACTATGTTTGCTTGTACGTTCTGCGAGCAACTGGCTGTTGTCACAACCCTATAAGGCATGAGAAAAGAGTTATTAGCTACCATATTAATCCTTACGATTGGAGGCTGGCAGGTACATGAAGCATCAGCACAGACACGATTGGTGGTATCACTTACCATCGACCAACTTCGCAGTGACTATATCGATGCTTACTCACCCTACTATGGCTCACAAGGTTTCAAACGACTCTTGCGTGAAGGCAAGATATATAAACGAGTAGAGTATTCTTTCAATGTCAAAGACAGGGCAGCGGCAATGGCTGCCTTGAATACTGGTACCACTCCGTCTGTCAATGGCATCATTGGCAACGAATGGCTTGACCGCGAGACAGGTAGGCCTCGTAATTGTGTAGATGATGTTGCATTTATGGGCAACAATACTACAGAAAATACATCGGCTAACTTACTCCTTACCTCTACCCTGTCTGACGAGCTGAAAATAGCTACCAATAATCAGGCATTGGTTTATGCAATCGCTCCTTTCCGTGATGCAGCTGTTCTATCTGCAGGTCATGCCGCCAATAGCGCTTTCTGGATCAATCCAGAAACTGGCAAGTGGTGTAGCACCACCTATTACAAAGATTTTCCCTGGTGGCTTAACAATTTTAACATTCAACAGGGGCCAGATCTTAGGGTAAACGATAATGATCGTGTGAATCGTTATCGACACTTACTCACTACACCTGCCGTAAACAATGAAGTGAACCGATTAACAGAAGAGTTGATTGCACAAAGCAATATAGGCAGAGACGATACCACTGATTTCCTTGCACTAACCTATTATGCAGGCACTTACCAACATCAACCTTTACAGAAAGTTGAACAGGAGCTGCAAACTATCTATACCAACATTGACCAGTGCATAAGTAACCTGTTTGACATGTTGGAGCGCAAAGTAGGTATGAATCATGTGTTGTTTTACATCACTTCTACAGGTTTTACCGACCCTGTATATGATGATCTCTCTGCATACAATATCCCTTCCGGAGAGTTCTACCTAAACCGTTGTGCCACTTTGTTGAACATGTTCCTCATGGCTACCTATGGGGAAGGTAACTATGTGGAGTATTACTATGATCAACAGATATTCCTCAACCACAGGTTAATAGACAACAAGGGCCTTGATATGGCTGAAATCCAGCAGAAAGCATCAGAGTTTCTTATACAATTTAGTGGAGTAAATGAAGTATATTCTGCAAATCGTCTATTATTAGCACCTTATACAGAACGTTCAGAACGCTATCGCAATGGTTATCATCGCAATCGTTCTGGCGACTTAGTCATCGAAGTATTACCTGGATGGCAAATTGTCAATGAACAGACACATGAAAAGAAAGTGGTAAGCAAGGCTTTTACACCTACCCCACTCATCATTTTGCATCCTGATTTCAAAGCTATTACAATCACGACTCCTGTTGTGGCAGAATGCATAGCACCAACCATTGCTAACGCCATCCATATCCGTGCTCCCAATGGATGTTCCCTTCTTCCTTTATCAGA
Organism: uncultured Bacteroidales bacterium; assembly: GCA_902775375.1. Taxonomy (GTDB): domain Bacteria; phylum Bacteroidota; class Bacteroidia; order Bacteroidales; family Bacteroidaceae; genus Bacteroides. The sequence goes on from CACYLU010000005.1 coordinate 95,097, forward strand.
ATAAGCTATTTTTTACAAAAATAGACTGATAAGTCAGTAAAAAAGTGTAACTTTGCACCCCGTATGTGCAAATCATGCAAATATATTAACGATAATAATAAAAGAATAACATAATGGGATTTAATGATTTTTTGACCAAAATCTTCGGCAACAAGTCGCAGAAAGACATGAGGGAAATCAAGCCATGGATTGACAAAATCAAGGCTGCCTCACCAGAAATTGAACAACTTGATAACGATGCATTGCGCGCTAAAACTCAGGAAATTAGACGCTATATTCAAGATGCCTCAATAGAGAAACGTGCCAAGATTGACGAACTGAAAGCTAAGATTGAAGTAACAGAGCTGGAAGATCGCGAGCCTATCTTCGCACAAATAGATAAGATAGAAAAAGAGATTCTAGACCTTTACGAGGAAAAGCTGAACGAGGTTCTGCCTCAAGTCTTCGCCATAGTGAAGGAAACTGCTAAACGTTTCTCTGAAAACGAAGAAATTGTAGTTACCGCTACTGATTTCGACCGTGATTTAGCTGCTTCACATGATTTTGTGAGAATAGAAGACGACAAGGCTATCTACCAGAATCACTGGATGGCTGGTGGCAACGAAGTGACCTGGAATATGGTACACTACGATGTACAGCTTATCGGTGGTGTAGTTCTGCACCAAGGCAAGATTGCCGAGATGGCAACTGGTGAGGGAAAAACACTGGTAGCGACCTTACCTGTATTCCTTAACGCATTGACAGGCAACGGTGTGCATGTGGTAACTGTTAACGACTACTTGGCAAAACGAGATGCTGAATGGATGGGACCACTCTACATGTTCCATGGTCTGAGCGTTGATTGTATCGACAAGCATCAACCCAACTCTATCGCTCGTCGCAATGCCTATTTGGCCGACATTACTTTCGGTACAAACAATGAGTTTGGTTTTGACTATCTGCGCGACAATATGGCTACCCGTCCACAAGATCTTGTGCAACGCAAGCATAACTACGCCATTGTCGATGAAGTCGATTCTGTGTTAATTGACGATGCCCGTACACCTCTTATCATCTCTGGTCCTATACCTCAAAACGCCGACACCAAGTTGTTCGAGGATTTCCGACCTTATGTAGAGCGTATTGTGGCAAAGCAACGTGACTTGGCTACCAAATATTTGGCTGAAGCCCGCAAACTTATTTATTCAGAAGATAAAAAAGAAGTCGAGGAAGGTTTCCTCGCCCTCTATCGAAGCCATAAGGCTCTACCAAAGAACAAGCCATTGATCAAGTTCCTCAGTGAGCAAGGCATCAAGACTGGTATGTTGGCTACCGAGGAGATCTATATGGAGCAGAACATGAAACGTATGCCTGAGGTAACTGAACCACTTTACTTCGTAATTGACGAGAAACTGAAGAGTGTAGAACTTACCGACAAGGGCTTTGACGAACTGAGTAGTTATACTTCAGATCCAAGTTTTTTCGTGCTTCCTGATATTGTAACACAACTGGCTGAGTTGGAGAACGACCATAGTCTGAACGATGAGGAGCGTTTAGCTAAAAAGGATGAGATGCTGAATACCTACTCATTAAGAGCCGAGCGTGTACATACTTTGATTCAGTTGCTCAAAGCATATACATTGTTTGAGATAGACGTTGACTATGTGGTGCTTAATGGTGAGGTGAAGATTGTTGATGAGCAGACAGGCCGTATTATGGAAGGTCGTCGTTGGTCAGACGGATTGCACCAAGCAGTAGAAGCGAAGGAGCGCGTGAAGATTGAAGGTGCTACTCAAACATTCGCAACCATCACACTGCAGAACTATTTCCGCATGTATCACAAGTTGGCAGGTATGACTGGTACGGCAGAAACAGAAGAAGGCGAGTTCTGGGATATCTACAAGCTGGAGGTAGTTGTTATTCCTACCAACCGCCCAGTTATCCGAAAGGATATGAACGACCGTGTTTATAAGACAAAGCGCGAGAAATACAAGGCAGTTATTGAGGAAATTGAAGATATGGTCAACCAAGGTCGCCCTGTATTGGTGGGCACTACCTCGGTTGAAATCTCCGAGACTTTGAGCCGAATGTTGACTATGCGAAAGATTAAGCATAACGTTTTGAATGCAAAACTGCACCAGCGTGAGGCAGAGATTGTAGCACAAGCCGGCCAAACAAGTATTGTTACTATCGCCACCAACATGGCTGGTCGTGGTACCGATATCAAGTTGAGCCCGGAGGTACGCGAGGCAGGAGGTTTGGCCATCATCGGTACAGAGCGCCATGAGTCACGTCGTGTTGACCGCCAGTTGCGAGGCCGTTCAGGTCGCCAGGGTGACCCAGGGTCATCAGTATTCTTCGTATCATTGGAAGATGACTTAATGCGTAAGTTCGCTTCTGAGAAGGTAGCTCGTTTGATGGACCGCATGGGATTTAAGGATGGCGAAGTATTGGAACATAGCCTCATCACCCGATCTATCGAGAATGCTCAGAAAAAAGTGGAAGAGAACAATTTCGGTATTCGTAAGCACTTGCTCGATTATGATGATGTAATGAACAAGCAACGTACCGTTATCTATGAGAAACGTCGTCACGCCTTGATGGGTGAACGTATTGGTATGGATATCGCTAACATGATTTGGGAGCGATGCGTCAATGCTACCCAGTTGGCTACTTACGATGACTGCAAGATGGAAGTGCTTAAGACCTTTGCTTTAGAAACTCCGTTCAATGAAGACGATTTCATGAACAAGAATAAAGAAGATCTGGCAGGCATGATATTCGATAGCGCTATGCTTCACTTCAAGCAACGCACTGACCACATGGCCGAAATTGCTTATCCAGTCATCAAGCAGGTATATGAGACACAGGGACAGATGTATGAAAACATCCTCATCCCTATTACCGATGGTCGTAAGGTATATAACATCTCTTGCAACCTAAAAGAGGCTTATGAAACTGAGTGCAAAACTATCGTTAAGCAGTTTGAAAAGTCAATCCTATTGCATGTGATTGACGAGGAATGGAAAGAAAACCTGCGTAGCCTTGACGAATTGCGTAATTCTGTACAGAACGCACGATATGAACAGAAAGATCCCCTGGTACTTTACAAACTCGACTCTGCAAAACTGTTCGATGATATGGTGGAGGTCATCAACAATGACACTATCTCTATCTTGATGCGTGGGCAAATTCCTCTGCAGGAACCACAACAGGTTCAGCAAGCAGCTCCTGAGAGAAGACAAGATATGAGTCAACTGCGCGAGAACAAACGTGATGCCGAAACAGTTTCAGGTGGTGATCCTGCACAGCAGGCTGCTGCGGCTCATGACACACGTGAGCAGCAGAGAACACCGTACGTTGCTCCAAAGACAGTTGGACGTAACGATCCATGTCCATGCGGTAGTGGCAAGAAGTTCAAGAACTGTCACGGAAAAGGTTTATAATAATTGATAATATGAAAAAGGTATTGCTTACTATAGTGGGGTTGACAATGCTCTGGGGATGCCAGAGCATTGACTATCTATCCATAGACTATCTGCTTCCTGCTGAGATGAGCTTTCCAAACCAGTTAAGGAAGGTAGCAGTGGTGAACAATATGCCACAGGAGGCTCCTATCACATTGAATCGCCAGTTTACCGACATGCCTGACGTAAATGCTCGTTTGCAGTACCACAAGACAAATTATTACTCTGGCGACAGTAAGATAGCTACCGAATCATTGGCACAGGCTTTGGCTGATGGTGATTATTTCGATACTGTAATTATCTGTGACTCTGCTTTGCGAGCAGGTGACAAAGAAGAACGCCAACAAGCACTTACTAACGATGAAGTAAAAGAACTAACCCAACAACTGGATGCCGATTTTCTCATCTCCCTCGAGAACCTTGAATTGCGTGCCGTATCTAAGGCAGAGCCCGATGCATATATGGGAATGTTTGTAGCCAGCACTGATGTCAAGGTTTCTCCGACTGTTCGTGTGTATCTGCCTCAACAGTCACCACGCTTACCTGTCAACAAGATAGATAGCATTTTCTGGCAAGGATTTGGTGATGACCTTAATGAGTCTATACATGAGTTACCTAATAATCAGTTGTTAGTACGTGAAGCAAGTCTTTTTGCCGGAGAATTTATTGCCAAAACATTCGTTCCATATTGGGAAACTGCCAACCGTTTCTATTTCCCAAATGGCTCAGTTACTATGCGTGATGCAGCCTTCTATGTTAAGGAAGACAAGTGGGAAGAAGCCGTAAGTCTATGGCAAAAGTCATTCGATGAGAGCAAGAGCGCAAAAAAGAAAATGTATGCATCCTACAACTTGGCATTGGGTAGCGAAATGCTCGACGACATTGATAAAGCCATTGAATGGGCCACCAAATCGCAACAATATGCCATCCAAGCCAATCAAGGTGAGGTCGCACAACTGGCCAGTATCTATTTGCAGCAATTAAACACCAGAAAGCAAAGTTTTGCCAGTGTTAAGATGCAGATGCAACGTTTTAATGAAGATTTTTAGGCTATCATGTAATCACTTTTATAAAAAATGTTTATATTTGCCTGATGATTATTCATTGCAATATGAAATTAAACGATTCTTCATCCACACAGCTCAAAGCTACCATACGCAAGGCTATCGGCAAATACACTGTCGAGAATGAGTCATTTGTTACTGATCTGTACATACAGGCCAATCCTCAAACCGGCACTTGTAGCTTAATTGATGACGATGATCAGGAGCTGGGACACACTACCGTCAAGGAATGGGTAGCGTTTGAGGGTGATGATTTCGACCAGATAGTAACCGACACCCTTACCACTTTACTACAGGAGATGAAAGATGCTGGCGATTTTGCTAAGCTACAAATCATCCAACCCTACTCTTTTGTATATGTAGACGAAGACAAGGAAACCATTGCCGAGTTACTGCTTATGGATGACGATACACTCATCGTCACTGATGGTTTGCTCGAAGGCTTAGACGAGGAGCTCAACGAGTTTCTCAAGGACCTATTGGCAAACTAAACCAAACACATATTGGGTTAAGAATAAGAGCGCTCACCTTTCGGCAAGCGCTCTTAGTTTTTCTGTGGCATCCACAATCAAGCCATACGTGCTTTAAGTTCGTCAGGCAAAACAGGCATAGCACCACTCTGCGTGCAAACAAAAGCACTCACCTCTACTGCCAACTTATGAGCCTCCTCTACAGATTTTCCTGCTAGGATAGCAGCAGTAAAAGAACCCGTAAAGCTATCGCCTGCACCAACGGTATCAGCTACTGCCACACGTGGTGTAGGTTGAAAAGACATCTTGCCTGGTGTAAAAACATAGCTACCTTCCACTCCACAGGTGAGAATAAGCATCTTCAAACCATACTTTGCCAAGAGCAGCCAACACTTGTCTTCTTGGGAGATAGAATGGAAGCCGAACATACGACTCACCAGTTCCAATTCTTCATCATTTATCTTCAAGATGTTACAACGTCCCATTGACTCCTCCAACAATTCAGGAGTATAAAAACTCTGACGTAGGTTAATATCAAAGATCTTCAAGGTATCATTATCCTCCGGCATTTCTTCCAGGAATTTCACAATAGTATCATGACTAACTGCATTGCGTTGTGCCAATGATCCGAAGCATACGGCACGAGCGTTATGAGCCAATTCCTTCAATTCCTCAGTAAATGGGATGTTATCCCAAGCCACTCCTTTCTTAATTTCGTATGAGGGTATGCCCTTCTCATCTAATGTCACCTGAACAGTACCTGTGGGGAAGGGTACGCGTTCAATTAGTGTATTCAATCCTCGCTGATTGAAAATGCGCATTATCTCATCACCATCCTCATCGTTTCCAACGGCACTCACCACACAACTTTTGAATCCGAACTGGGACACATGATAAGCGAAATTGGCAGGAGCGCCACCTATCTTTTTCCCTTCAGGCAAGCAATCGAACAACGCCTCACCCATTCCTACTACAATATCTTTCATATTTTTTACGCTTTAACTTGTTTGATAAATGACAACAAATAAATAACGCCTATGGCCATCACTATTACTGCACCTCCCTGGCCAACAGCATCGCTTGCAAAGCCCATGATCAAAGGGAAGATGGTACCACCAAACAGGCCCATAATCATCAAGCCGCTTACCTCGTTCTGTTTATCGGGCACTGAGAGTAATGCCTGACTGAACACGATGGAGAAGATATTAGAGTTGCCATAGCCCACCAAAGCTATGCCTGCATAGAGCGCCCACTGGGACTGGCCAGCAAACAGAAGTGCCATACTCAACGCCATCATCACCACACTGATAATGAAGAATGTGCGTGTTTTCAAAACGCGCAGGAAGAACGAACCTGTTAAACAGCCCAAAGTACGGAAGATGAAATAGAGACTAGTAGCAAAAGCAGCTTCATTCAGTGACATACCCAAACGCTCCATCAAGATTTTCGGTGCTGTGGTGTTAGTACCCACATCGATACCCACATGGCACATAATGCCGAAGAAAGAAAGCAATACTATAGGTTTGCCCAACAGCTGCAAGCATTCAATAAAGGTAGACGGCTTTCCTTCAATTGGTTCTTCTTCAATCTTAGTAACACCTAATGCCAACGTAGCGATAATACCCACTACTAGGAAGATGGCAAACAACACACGCCAATCATAGCCAAAATCAGGAATCATATGGGTAGCACCCCACATAGCTAGATAAGGTGCAATGAAAGAAGCGATAGCTTTGATAAACTGACCGAAAGTCAAGGTCGATGCTAAGTTCTTGCCTCCAATAATGGATGATACCAATGGATTGAGAGAGGTCTGCATCAAAGCATTGCCGATACCCAGCAAAGAGAATGCCACCAACATGATGCCGAAATTATTGCCAAACAACGGCAACAGCAACGAGAATACTGTCACAATGAGAGAGAGCATCACCGTCTTCTTACGCCCAATCTTATTCATCAGCATCCCAGTAGGCACTGAGAATATCAGGAACCAGAAGAATACCAACGACGGGAATATATTGGCGACTGAGTCCGTCAGCTGCAAATCGTCTTTTACATAGTTAGAGGCGATGCCTACCAAATCGACAAAGCCCATAGCGAAGAAGCACAGCATCACGGGCACCAGCTTCGCCATTTTCGATTGATTTTGATTACTCATATTGTTAGTTTGTTAATTTGTTAGCCTACGACTAAATCAGAATCTGTAAACAGTAAAGTTCTTCACACTCACACTACCACCTGTTGCACTGAACATCACCTTGTTATAAGGTGTATGTGGGAACACAAGATTGGTCATTACAAAGCGACCATCGTTAACAAAAGCCTCCACACTGCTTCGGTCCACCAGGAAACGCAACTGCAAATCGCCTCCATCCACTTGTGTCACAGTAGGCGTTATGAAGTCCTTGCTGAACCCTGCCACACCGCTCTTATCGCGTATGCATGTCAATTCGCGTTTTGCCATATCCAAGCTATATTCTATCTCCTCGCCTTGTTCATTCATCAGACGCATAGACAGATTACCCTGCTTCTTCTGGCGTACTGTCATCGTTATCTCATACGTGCCTTTATTGTCAGACATCAGCTGGTCGATAGTGTAAGCCTTACCCACACTAAACGACTTGCTCATCACCTTGTCCTTGCGCAAAGCCAAGAGCTCGGGAGATGGAGCCGATTGCAAATAGGTCTCACCATCTTTCACAAAAAGTCGGAGATCGCGAGGCACAGAGTTAGAACTACGATACTGCATGGTAGGCACCTCGTTGGCATATTGCCAGTTGCTCATCCACGCTAAAGCAATCACACGATTTTGTGGAGCATTGCTCCATGTAACGGTAGCATAATGATCCTTGCCAAAGTCCATCCACTTGGTAGCCTTAGGCGATTCATTAACAAACTTATGTCCGTCGAACGAGCCCACAAAATATTGTGTTGCACTGCCTCCAAATGGGCCACCAGGATTGATATTCACAATTAACACCCATTTCTTTTGACTCGTGCCAGCTACTGGCAACTCAAACAGGTCGGGACACTCCCAAACGCCGCCATGATTGCCCTGACCTTCACCAAAGTTACTTTCATAGGTCCAATCCTTTAGGTTAGGTGATGAATAGAAACGTATCTCCTGCCCTACTGCCAAAGTCAGAATCCATTTATGGGTACCTTCATGCCACGAAACCTTTGGGTCGCGGAAATCAGCCACATCGCCTGTCAGCACAGGATTGCCTGCATATTTCTTAAATGTACGGCCATTATCAGTACTATAAGCTATGCTCTGCATCTGTCGGGCGCTCGCTTGTGTATAGAAAGCTACAATAGCGTTAGCACCAAAGCCAGCTGTATTGTCTTTATCTACTACTGCAGAGCCACTGAAGATAGTACCCAAGCCATCAGGAGAAATAGCCACGGGCATATGCTCCCACGACACCAAGTCGCGACTGATAGCATGACCCCAATTCATGTTTCCCCAACGAGAACCGTAAGGGTTATACTGATAGAACAGATGATACTCGCCATCCTTGTACACCATACCATTAGGATCGTTCATCCAACCCCATTGTGGAGCAAAGTGATAAACTGGACGCCACAAAATCTCTTTGTTAGAAGCATCATAACTGTTGGCCAACGCCAGGTTGTTGCAAAAAACTGCATCCTTCACTTTCGGACGGGCTCCTCCCCTCTCCAAAGGATTCATAGCGAAGCGCAACACCACATGCTTGCCTGCATACTTCGACAATTCGTAAGGCACTGTATAATCCACCTTATTGATAGCCAAACGCACAGTAAACGTCTCCACCTGAACATTATCTACCATCACACTGATACTTACATCAGGTGCCGTATCTTCTACAGGCAGAATCAGATACTTTTGGGTGGGATTAATGCGAACCATCCCATGACCATCGCCAAGATCCACCACTTCAACATCACCAGCTACAGCAAATGTTGCAAGGGTAAATAAACCCACTAAACAAAACAACAGTCTTTTCATATTTTCTTTTTCTTAAATTTGTCAATAACAAGGGCTATGGCCCCATCGCCTGTCACATTGCAAGCCGTACCAAAGCTATCCATTGCGATATATAGACCAATCATCAGGGCTTGTGCCGCATCATCGAAACCCAACATCGACTGCAACACGCCCAAAGCCGCCATAATGGCACCACCAGGCACACCAGGAGCAGCGACCATTGTGATGCCCAACATGCAGATGAAACCTGCAAACATTCCAAAACTATAGGGCATGCCCTGCATGATCATCAAAGCCAGAGCACAAGCCACGATCTTCAGCATACTGCCCGAAAGATGGATGGTAGCACAAAGAGGAATCACAAAGCCAGCCACTTCGTTGCTGACACCATTCTTCTTGGCTTGTTCCAAAGTAACAGGAATAGTAGCAGCCGACGACTGCGTACCCAATGCCGTGAAATAGGCAGGCAACATATTCCACAGCAACTTAAACGGATTGCGGTGCACAATACCACCTGCCACCACATAAAGAAGTATCAGCCATAGAATATGAAGGGCAAATATGATACCAATGATCTTGATAAACACCACCAGGATAGAGAACACCTGCCCTGTATGCGTCATATTCAGGAAGATACCAAAAATATAAAGTGGCAACAAAGGCAGGATTACACTACTAATTGTCTTGATAATTATCTGTTGGAAGTCGCGCGCCACGTTCTTCAGGTAGTCTGTTTTCAACGAAGCAGCACCCAAACCCAAAACGAAAGCCAGCACCAATGAGGTCATCACATCCATCAATGGGGGTATTTTCACACTGAAATAGGGCTCCACACCTTGTGCCTCAGCAATTTCCTCCAGAGGCACCCCAGAAGTGATGAGCGATGGGAAGAATGAAAGACCTGTGAAGAGAGACAGGAAGCCAGCCAGCAAGGTGCATCCATAGGCCAACAATACGGTGACAAGCAGCATTTTACCTGCCCCACGACCAATGTCAGCTATAGCTATTGTCACTAATCCTACAATGATTAGCGGAATGCAGAAGCCCAAGAACTGACTGAAGATAGCATTGAAGGTTTCAAATATGCGAACAAGCCCAAGCGGAAACACTTGACCAATAATGATGCCCAGCACAATAGCTATCAATATGCGAGGCAACAATCCTATCTTGAACTTCTTCATATCTTCATGGCATTATTTAAGGCAAAGATAAAGAATAGTACGTATTAAACAAAAAAAATCCCTCCTAATTTGAGGAGGGATTGCATAATTATGTATGGATTATTATTTCTTCAGTGCCGCAATGCTTTCCTTGAGCGAAGCAATGATGCTCTCGGCATCATGCTGTTTCTTGCGCTCCAAAGCTACCACTGCTTCTGGTGCATTCGCCACGAAGCGTTCGTTGTTCAGTTTAGCAAGTACACCCTTCAAGAAACCTTCCTTCGCCTTCAACTCTTTCTCCATGCGTGCAATTTCAGCCTCAGCATCAATCAGGTTGCCAAGAGGTACGGCAAATTCTGTTGTACCTACCATAAAGCTTGAAGCGCCTTCTGCTTTGTTGTCAACAATCTCAATGTTAGACAAATTACACATTTTGTTCAACAAAGCATTGAAGTTAGCTACAGGATTCTCACCAACTACCTGCAAGGTCAGTTGCTCCTTCTGGGCAATATTCTTCTGCACACGGATGGCACGCACACCACTGATAACTTCCTTCACAGCTTCCACCTGCTTCAACAGGTTCTCATCCACCTTGCCCACAGGTTGCATCGGACTCACCATCAAGCTCTCGCCTTCCTTACGCTCGGTGATGTGTTGCCACAACTCCTCACTGATGAATGGCATGAACGGATGCAACAGATGCAACAGATTGTCGAAGAATTCGATGGTTTTCTCCATCACCTTACGAGGAATAGGTTGCAGATAAGCAGGTTTGATCAATTCCAGATACCAAGCAGAGAACTCGTCCCAGAATAGCTTATAAACAGCCATCAGGGCCTCGCTCAGACGATATTTGCCGAACAGGTCGGCCACCTCTAAGGCAACGGCGTTTTGCTTGCTCTCAAACCATTTCATCGCTATTTCTGAAGCTTCTGGCACTTCGATATCAGCTACCTCCCAGCCCTGAATCAGTCGGAAAGCATTCCAAATCTTGTTGCAGAAGTTACGTCCTTGCTCGCACAAAGCATCGTCAAACAAGATATCGTTACCAGCTGGAGCAGAAAGCATCATACCCATACGCACACCATCGGCACCATATTTGTCAATCAGTTCCAACGGGTCGGGTGAGTTGCCAAGCGATTTCGACATCTTGCGTCCCAATTTGTCACGTACGATACCCGTGAAATATACGTTCTTAAACGGATAGGTACCCATATACTCCTCACCTGCCATAATCATACGGGCCACCCAAAAGAAGATGATGTCAGGAGCCGTTACCAAATCGCTGGTAGGATAATAATACTTGATTTCCTCGTTGCCAGGATTGTTGATACCTCCAAACAGAGAGATAGGCCACAACCAAGAGCTGAACCAAGTATCAAGCGCATCTTCGTCCTGTCGCAAGTCACTCAATTGCAAGTTATTGTTGCCAGTTTTCTCACGTGCCAGTTTAAGTGCATCCTCTGGAGTTTCAGCTACAACGAAATCATCATCTGTGTCATAGTAGTAAGCCGGAATACGGTGTCCCCACCACAGCTGGCGACTGATACACCAGTCCTGTATGTTCTCCAACCAGTTCTTGTAGGTGTTCACGTATTTCTGTGGATAGAAGTGCATTTCCCCTTCCATCACTGGCTTCAGAGCAATCTCGGCAAAATGCTCCATCTTGAGGAACCACTGCAGAGACAAACGAGGCTCAATAGCGGTATCTGGGTTTCGTTCTGAGTAACCCACCTTGTTGGTATAGTCTTCCACCTTCTCCATCAGTCCTGCATCCTGCAAGTCTTTGGCAATCTGCTTACGGCAATCAAAGCGATCCATACCCACATACAAAGTACTCTGGTCGGAAATGGTGCCGTCAGGATTGAAAATGTCGATGGTTTCGAGGTTGTGTGTTTTACCCAGCATATAGTCGTTGGTATCGTGAGCAGGAGTAACCTTCAAGCAACCCGTACCAAACTCGATATCAACATAGCGGTCCTCGATCACAGGAATCACACGGTTCACCAATGGCACAATCACCTTTTTGCCCTTCAACCACTGTGTCTTAGGGTCTTTGGGGTTCACACACATCGCCGTATCACCCATGATGGTCTCAGGACGTGTGGTAGCCACTACTGCATAGTAGCCTTTGGCATCCTTGTGAATCACATTGCCCTCGCCACTCTCATCAATAGTATCTTGATATTCTGGAGCCACATAATATTTCAGATAGAACAGATGGCTCTGCTCTTCTTTGTAAATCACCTCCTCGGTAGAAAGAGCCGTCAGTGCCTTAGGGTCCCAGTTCACCATACGCAAGCCACGATAGATGTAGCCCTTGTTATACAGGTCAACAAAGACCTTGATCACGCTCTTGCTTCGCTCCTCGTCCATCGTGAAGGCCGTGCGGTCCCAATCACATGAGGCACCCAGCTTCCTCAACTGTTGCAAGATAATGCCACCATGTTCGTGTGTCCATGCCCACGCATGCTCCAAGAACTGCTCACGTGTCAGGTCACGTTTCTTGATGCCCTCACCTGCCAGCTTCTTCACCACCTTAGCCTCAGTAGCGATGGAGGCGTGGTCGGTGCCAGGTACCCAGCAAGCGTTCTTGCCCTCCATACGGGCACGACGCACTAAAATATCCTGAATGGTATTGTTCAGCATGTGTCCCATGTGCAACACACCTGTTACGTTAGGTGGCGGAATCACGATGGTATAGGGTTGCCTTCCATCGGGTTTCGAACTAAAAAGCTTATGGTCAGTCCAATACTGATACCATTTTCCCTCTACTTCTGCGGGACTGTACTTACTTGCTAACTCCATTTTATCTTATTCTTTACGTTATTTCATTAATTAGGGTGCAAAGATAATGCAAACCGAAAACAATACCAAATTTATTTGAGTATTGTTGAGGTGCAGCTTATTTTATCTGCCACAAAGCCACTCACATTTTTAGGGCTTCTTTGGTATGATTTCAAAAAATATCCATACTTTTGTAGCCCAACCTCCTGCCAACGTCATATAACGACGTTTATATCGGTGGGTTGTTGACTATTCATTAAAAGTTGTAACGACATGAACAACAAGACCAAAGCCTTATTATGGTGTCTTCTACTCTGCTTCGCCATCGGACTGAAGGCGCAAGCTCCCCTGCAACATCCCTGGCAGGGTGCGAAAGTAGGATTCTTAGGCGACTCTATCTGGGACCCTAACGCTTATACTGACGTCAAGAAAACATGGAGTTTCCTCAGTGAATGGCTGGGAATTACTCCCTATGTCTATGCCGTAAGTGGCAACGAGTGGACACACATCCGTCATCAGGCCGAGCAACTGAAAGTGCAGCACGGCGATGATGTAGATGCCATTATCGTGTTTGTAGGCACCAATGACTTCCTGGCTGGGGTGCCCATCGGCGAATGGTGGACAGAAAAACGCGAGGAGGTGATGCAAGCGGTAGGCCATCCCAAAGCTCCCGTGAATCGTGTGAAACGTACAATGGTAATGAGCGACGATACCTACAAAGGACGCATCAACCAGGCCGTGAGCCTGTTGAAGCAGCTCTATCCCACCAAGCAGATTGTGTTGCTGACACCCCTGCATCGTGGCCTTGCCAACTTCGGCGACCGCAACCTGCAACCCGACGAGAGCTATCAAAACAGTGCCGGTGAATATATCGACGCCTATATCCAGGCATCAAAAGAAGCTGCTGATGTATGGGGCATCCCCGTCATCGACCTCAGTGCCCTTTCAGGCTTGAATCCTATGATTGAAGAGCAAGTGCCCTATTTCATCAATGCCGAGACTGACCGTCTGCATCCCAACACCGCTGGGCACCAGCGAATGGCAGCAACACTCTATTACCAGCTGATGACCCTGCCTGTGCACTTTGACATCGGCAACATACAAACGCCTGTAGCCACCACAAAGTTCCAAGATGTGCAAGAGCACTCGCCTGAAGTATTTCTGGTGATGTACGACCCGCAAGTGGGCAAAGAACCGTTGCTGAAAGCTATTCAAGAGTATGGTGCCGAAATCAAATACGATTATAAAACTATCAACGGTATGGCGTTGAGGAAACCAGCCAACAAGACCCTTGAGGAAACCATGCAATATTTCAGGAGCGTCAAGGGGGTTACAACGGTGGAATACGACCATGTCACACGCCTTATCAGCCCTGTTAAACCCAAGCCGAGAATAAGATAAATGAACAAAGAGAACGACATAAGGAATACAGAACTCATCACCGAGCAGCCCTCACGTTTCGACCACTTGGAACAAATGTCGGTACTCGAGCTTTTGCAGCATATCAACGAGGAAGACAGAAACGTGGCAAAGGTGGTGAGCCAGGCCATTCCACAGATCGAGGCACTGGTATCAGCCATTGAGCCCAAGATGCGACAAGGAGGCCGACTGTTCTATATCGGAGCAGGCACGAGCGGACGCCTGGGCGTGCTTGATGCCAGTGAGTTGCCTCCCACCTTCGGAGTGCCCGAGACGTGGGTAATGGGCATCATAGCTGGTGGCGACCAGGCTTTGCGACATGCCGTAGAGCGAGCAGAGGACATCTCCGAGCAAGGATGGAAAGACCTGCTAACGCACCATCCCACCCAAGACGATTCAGTGATTGGCATAGCAGCTTCTGGCACTACGCCCTATGTGGTGGGTACCATCCGTCAGGCTCGCAAGAACGGACTTCTCACAGGTTGCATCACCAGCAATCCCGACACCCCGCTGGCACAAGCGGCTGAATATCCCATCGAGACCATCGTAGGCCCCGAGTTCGTAACAGGCTCTAGCCGCATGAAGAGTGGTACGGCACAGAAGATGGTGCTGAACATGATATCCACCACCCTGATGATCCGACTCGGTCGCGTGCAGGGCAACCGCATGGTGAACATGCAGCTTACCAATGACAAGCTCATCAACCGAGGCACCAGGATGCTGCAAGAATCGTTGGGACTGAGCTATGAAGAAGCCCACAAACGCCTGTTGGAAGCAGGAAGCGTGAGCCGTTGCCTATAGGAACTATAAAATAACTAACATAAAAAACGTATTATGAACAAGAATTTATTACTTACCATTGCGTTCTTAGCCACCATTGCTCTTTCATTTACATCGTGCAAGACATCAGAGGAGGCAGTAATTAGCCGACTTGAAAAGCTGTCGGATCGCATAGACAGAAATGGCTCAAGCTTCGACTCTGAAGATTGGGGCAAAGCCTTCAAGGATCTTGAGAAGATTCACCAAGACATGAAAGACTGCGATTTTACCAGCGAGCAACTAAAACAGGTGGTACGTGCCGACGGCAAACTTACTGCCACCATCGCCAAGAAGGGTGCCAAAGTACTGAGCAAAGAAGGTGCAGGCCTCTTGAAGGAGTTAAGTTCCATTGCCAAAGAGTTCCAGGAAGGCATCATGGATATCTTCAACGAAGAAGACCTCAAAGAGCTTGAAGACGAGTTCGAGGATGTATTGAAGGACATCGAAAACGACTGGGAGAAAGAAGACAAAGAGGAAACAGAATAAATCCTTTATCCTACGACTGAACATAGATTATCCCCGCCGATTTGATATGACCCCAAAAAGTTTTTGTCTAACTTTCGGGGATCATCTCACTTCGGACAGCTTACTGCCCTCTCACCCGTAATCTCACCCAGGAAGGTGTCGATACCGTCCGTCAACTTCAGGGTAACGGCGTTGATCACCTTCTCCTCCCCTGTTTTCTTGTCATTGTACTTGCGAGTTACCAACTCGCTCTGATTCAAAATTCTTACTGTTGCTTCCATATTCTGTTTTTATTTGGAAAACACCTGCATGTCCTTGTTACTATTTCCTTTTTATCACTTGTGACGGTGCAAAGGTAGGGCACATTTCAAGTTGGTAAAAAGAATCGATTTTACCAAAATGTTAAATCTTTCGTATGTGCTCAATTATTTCTTTCAAGGCTTGCATTTGGGAACGTTTCTCGAAGCTCTGTCCCAAGTATCGACGATAAGGACTATCGTGAGTATCAGGCTCTAACAGCGCATCAAACTTGGGGTCGCTACGCTGTTCATAGACACCCAGTTCACGCAGTACGCCAATGATGCGTACAACGCTATATTTATCAAAATCCTTGCATTTGCGAGCCTTGGACTTGGGAATAAGCATGGCATTCAGCTCTTCCGACTGGCATATTTCAGTCCAGAGGGTGACGATAAGCGATTTGTAATGGGTGGTGACGAACGGCTCTATGCGTAACACGTACGCTTGTACCTTGTTGATGATGGCGCTACTGTCGTGATGGTTATCAGGATATTTTATAATCAGCCAACCATTGCAGGCTGCCTGATATATCTCGGTGGTATATAGTTTTTCGGGGGGTACTTTGATCTCTGTCATTCGCAAAGTTGTTGCGAGAAGAGATCCTAATAACAATTGGGGTTACCTAGTGAGATTTCTCACTCTACTCATTTTAAAAATATGTTTTGCCGTCATTATCCAGGACGGCTCTGGCTTTGGGCGGCAAAGGTAGGCATTATATTTCACACGGCAAAGCCTTTAGGCGCTTATTTATCCTGCATTCTGAGATATTTCCAACTTACCCAGTTACCCACTTACCCACTTTGTACATCTATGTTTTTTTACAAAGTACAGTTTGAATTTAGAAGATAGAATTTTTTAATAATAATATATAATATATATAATATATTATATATTATTATTAAAGGAAATATGAAGGTAAGATGATGGAACCTCAGAATGTAAATGTCAAAAGTGGGTAACTGGGTAAGTGGGTAACTCATGACTTTAAGCAGCCCATAACTTTGGAATAACCAAACTGCACGTTTGGAAAAATCGAACCTGGGGTTTGGAATAACCGAACTCCCTGCGCCTCGAAAGCCCTCTCCCACATCTTTTGGAAACCCTCATAGCCCACCAGGGGGATGTCCCTTTATTTTAGATACAAATATGCGTTTTTTAGCTAATAAAATTTGCGTATATCAAAAATAATTACTATCTTTGCATCAAAGATGCAAAACCAATAGTAAAGTCGCGAATTTCACATCTGGTTTGCACCTCTCTCGCCTCAAGGAAAACGTTCGAAGGAAGTGGCTCGCTTCAAACTTTCAAACTTTTTATTAAAATGGCAAAATCAAAAATTGCGCTCGGAATCAATCTCCGAATGAACAAAATCAGTGGTAATTCTGGCTACGGCAAGTATTACCCAGAAGTAGACCGTCAACAGACGCTCTCATTGCGAGGCTTCGCACAGCACATGGTGGATCATGGCTCACGCTGGAACCGTGGCGAACTGGAGAGTGTGCTCTATCAAATCACCGAGTGTCTGCCCGAGTTGATAGCACAGGGCGTACCTGTACAGTTGGGCAACCTAGGTACCTTCTACCCTACAGCAAAGGTAGCCAAGAATGCGGCTGTATCTACCATCGAAGAGATGGACGGCCTGAACCCTAACACGCTAGTACAGGGTATCCGCATCCGCTTCAAGCCAGATGCCTCTAAGGAGGACAACCTGTGTGGTCCTGCATTCAAGAACTCCTGCTCTCTGGAACTGCGCAACATCGTGGATACCGAGAAGGTGACTGTAGAAGGCAAGATTCGCACCGTGCAGACCCTCTTGCCTATCTCTACCGCAGTGGCACAGACCCGTGCCGATGGCGGCAGTGCACCAAGCACTGGTGGCAATACTGGTGGTAATACCGGTGGTAACACTGGCGGAAACGGCGGTGGTAACAACGGTGGCGACGACATGCAGATTTAATGCTCGAGAGCCGAAATGGATGTGTGTAGGCGGCATATCTGCTCGCGGTCAGCTGCCGACACATCCATAAGGCGAAAAGCTTATTAATTATTAATTCTCAATTATCAATTTTCAATTCTCAATTTTATAAAATGAAAAACAAAGATTTTTGGAAATCGGTTATCCAACTGGTAATATCGGTTCTTACGGCAGCACTGACTGCCATCAGCACTACTTCGTGCATGGGACATGGTCCTGTATTCTTCTGAAAAGAAGCACATAAATAGAAATCCGGTAAGTAAAAACTTATCGGATTTCATTTTTTAGGTCAAAATTATTGACCGCAAATCTTCTTCAGTAAAAAAAAATGTGCTTATTATATTCCTACCAAATATTTGCTCGTCTATTTTCGCACCATATAAAAAGTGCACCACCAATTATTATCGTGGTACACTTTCAATTATTATTTACAGGTTACAATTATTATTCCAATTGCTTTCTGTACACAGCATCCAAAGTTTGCCCATCTTTGTCTTTCCAGACGAGCCAACCGTTATTGCTGCTACCAATGCAGAAGTCGGCAGCAGTGCTGGGGCTTGGAAAAGTCTTGTCTGATTCCAATTCCAACTTTTCACCTTTGCTTATGGTATAATCTTTAAGAAGATTCTCACGCTTCTCTTTCCATGTAAACGATGGGACAGATGATTTGGCGATAATACTACCCTTTAAGACTGTGAATCCATTAGCATCATAGAAACCTCTCGCATCACAGCCACGCCCTTTTGTATAGAACAGATGTTCTTCCTTTGGCTTTGCTACATCAAAGATATTACAGCCAATAAAGGAAGTGAGGAACTTCACATCTTCAAAGAATCCCTCCATATCATCCTTTCTGTATTCTGGGAGATTAGGTGCTTTAGGCGTCTGTTTGTTTTCATTCAATACGAAAGTGTTTGAAGCCTTTGCCTCTGTGATGGCTCGGTGCTCCAAGTATTGCACATCAGCCTTTGTCATAGCTGCATCTTTCGAGATAAAGAGCAATGCCTTTTGCCAAAACGCTTTTTTACTATCGTGATCTTTCACCCGTTCACGGAAATTCTCCGTCTCTCCAATGTATGCCTTTGGCTTTGTTGCTTCATCCTCACCCAACAAGATATAAAAAGCAGGGGTTTGTAACTCCTGTCGCTCATTCAGAATTGAAAGATTAGAACGAGGAATCACATACATCTGGCAAATCTTATTGCTGATGAACACATATTGAGTCCCTTTCGGATCTCCGTCTATCAAATATGTTGTTACTGTCTTGCCCATAATATCACATTAAAATTTATTCGTCGAAGAAATCCTCCAATGGACGTATTCTTGCACGATACGTATTGATTTTGTTTTTCAAATTTGGGGTCTTTGGAAAACTTATCTCGTGAGAATTGTCAAAATTGAAAACTGCATAATAGGGGGAATGTTCAGGATGGAACCCATATCCTTCCAGCGTTTCTTTTGACCAGATTTTAAATGTCCCTTTCGACCTCAGTCTGAACAAGTGAGTGTCTTCTCCATTTGTGTGGAGTAAAACATATTGCATTCTTTCAAAACCATAAGTAACCAATACAGAACCTTTCGAATCGCCAATCCTTACATAACAGATACCTGTTTCCATCATCTTTGATTTTAATTCAGGACGAGCATGATTGACAAGAACCATAACCTGTTCAGGATCCTCTTCCATTCTTTGTTTCATTTCAAGGAAATGGGTTGGATTATTTATCTGTTCTTTTCTTTTTATGCTCAGATTAAGGAAATCCTTACTTTCGTCAATTCCAACATATTGCCGCCCCATCAGGTTTGCTGCAATACCTGTTGTCGAACTACCGGCGAAAGGATCAAGAATTCTATCTCCAATATTTGTTGAAGCCAGGATTGCTCTGTATAAAAGACGAAGAGGCTTTTGTGTTGGATGTTTACCATTTTGCTTCTCCCATGCGCTTGCTGCTGACAGTTTCCAAACATCTTGCATCTGAACGTCACCATTTATTTTCATTAGCGTGTCCATATTAAACGTATAGTCCTTACAACTTCTACGTGTAGCCCATATTAAATATTCAGCACAGAAATTAAATCGCTTATCTGATAAAGTCACAGGAGGATCTGGTTTCTGCCATACTATAATATTGATGATTTTGAAGCCTAGTTCATCAAGACATTTCTCTACAGAGAAAATGTTGTGATACGTTCCACAAACCCAAATTGTTCCATTCGGTTTAAGTAATTTGGTACAAGGCTCAAGCCATTTTCTATTGAAAGTATCTTTTTCGTCTCTTGAGCGAACTCGATCCCACAGACCTTTGTCGAATTTGATATATTGCCCATTCACATTTACTTTTCCATTTCCCGTTGAAAGGAAGTATGGAGGGTCTGCAAATATCATATCGAAAGATCCATCTATTTGATGGAGCAGTTCAAACGTATCACCTTGGTAAAGGGTAAAGTCGCTATTCTCCGTATGATAATATGATGATAACATTCCTATATAGCCAATCTAATAGAATGCTCCAAATCAAGAGTCTCGTTTCTCCTTGCCAAATAACCTCTAAATTCATCACTTAAGAAACGTGCATCAAGAGAAGTTCTAAACGTTGTACTTCTGATGAATGCAACATTGTCTGTTACCAAGTCGTCTTTTATCCTTACATGACCATCGTTGTCGAATAAGATTATGTTGGAATCGAATAATTTGTGATGATTTGAGCATAGCCATAGACCATTATGCCCACTTACAGCATGGCCAAATTTTGTATCATCATCGAATTCTGACGATCTAGCTATCTGAGACACTCCCCAAATATGTGCACCTTGGATAATTTCCTGTATTTCACAACCACACAGGGCACATCTTTTAGTACCAAGTCTGCTAAATAGGTTATAAAGATATGATGCAGAGCGTAATACAGTTCTGTCTGACTGCTCTAAATACTCACGCCTATCCAGATAGAGTGAAGTATAGTGCATCGAAATATTACCTAATGCCTCTATTGTGTTTAAAGATGCCTGTGGTAATCTCGTTAAATCTTGCTCACAAATATTGAATAGGTCAATGGGCCTGTCAGCTATATGCGATATGGCGACAGCAAGAAGTGTCGATTCGTATTTGCTGGCTCCAAATGTCTTGGCATAAATCTGAATCTTCTCACTGCTCTTCGATACGTATGATGAATTATTGGAAGAATTAGAGGTCTGATTATCCCTTCTGTCAATAATCAAATCATCGACGTTTCTGTATGGCAAGACTTCCCCATGATAATATTGACCAATATTTAGGAAATCAACACCAGCAGTCATTAGCAAGCGATATACGAATAGATGATAATCAGTAAAAGCGTTGCCAATATGGGGGATAAAATAGTAGCACAGTCGTTTGTTAAGACGCTGGTCTGCATAGAACAAATTGATAGCAGTAGGAACGCTTTGTAAGCTTGAATTGCGTCCTTCAATACTTGCTTCTGATAAAGAAACATAGTTTACGATGCCGTCATACTCAACAAACAATAGCCTTCCCCTATTATATGTTGAGCGGTCTTTGACGACACGATACAGGTTTTGGCCTGTAACCAGCAGGCAAATATCGGTCAATACTTCTCTTGTCAGTATTCTGTCGAACAAACCAGGCGTTTTCTGAGCATCTGGCCTATATGTTATTGTTGCTACCATATCAATAATTTATAATTAGGACTTCACGACGATTATTATATCTTCCTTGAGGGACCTTGATGTCTATAACGTGATAACCGTTTCTTTCGGCCCAATTTGCGACATCTGCATTGTAAAAGTCCTCAACCTGTATAACGTATGACAACATGAATTTGGCTTCACGTTGATGAATCTGGTCCAAGAACAAGCATAGACGCTGCTCATGTTCTATCGTCCAACCTTCAAAACCTCGTTTCCCATCATTGTAAACTCCCAAAGTTGAGCGATAAGGAGGGTCGGCATATACGAATGTGTCTGGAGTAATCTGGTCAATCAATCTTTCAAAAGACACATTTAAGTATTCAACATTCTTTGATTTGGAACACCTTGCAAAGGTAATGAACTTTGAAAGCAAACATTCGTTGAACCAACGAGAACCTATGGGGTTATTGAAACCATGATTAGTATTGAAGCGTATTTGCTGTTGGAACCCATATAATATAAGAGTATACAGCATACGTGGATCTCTCTTTGATATCGGCGTACTATTATATTTATTCCTTAACGCCACATAACCTTCTGTGCTGTTTGGAGCTAATCTATATTTTTGAATTAACTTAGAGACATAAGTCAAATACCCATACGTATCTAAACGGAATGATTGTATAAGTCCCTCAACAAACGGATTGATGTCGTTGTAGACAATACGTTCAGCTGAAATATTGATACCAACATTGAATCCGCCTCCAAATGCATCGATAAATGTGTGTAACACCTCCTGTGGCAAATATTCCTTGATGATAGGAACCATCTTTGTCTTACTGCCTGTATAGTTAAGGGGAGATTGAACAATCACCTCATTAACAGGTTTCTTCTGTATGTAGAATAAATATTCCTGATGGCCTTCAGCTCCCTGACATTTCGTATTGTTATATTTCTTGTAGTCGATGGTAACACAATCATACGTTTCTTCAATACCTAAACGTTTAAGGGTCTTCTCAATGTAATCCTTTGACATAAAGCCGTCGTTGTTATAACTAAGGACAATATGTGATGCTCTTGTTTCTGCCACAACCTTTTCGAAAAGGATGTGGGCATGATACATCTTCGACCAATTTGATCGCATCGGTGTTGTTGGACGAGATCCCGTTACTCTACTAATTGGAGGGTTGTCATTTAGTATCAACGTTTCCAAAAGATGATACTGAGTCCCATATTGATTTTGAGTATATGGAGGGTCAAGATACAAAATATCACATTCTATATCTGAAATTATATTCTCAATTTTGTCATTCTGGCTCTCAACAATATCACATTGTCCTTCATTGGAATCAATCTTACTGAAAACAATAGGCTTTAAAGCACGTTTATCCCAATGCTTAAGAAATGCGCCATAAACTCCAGCCGTATTAGAAACATCAGATACCGATTCTAACAAACAAGCCAGGAGATATACGTATTCTTCCTCTGTAATTTGATCTTGCTCTTTCCATTCTTCAATTTGCATCCTGAAATAGTCAATACGAGCGGCATTTTCTTCTGAAAAGTACATACGCTCAGAACCTCCTAAAGAATAGTTCTGGTATATGAATCCATGGAACATATTGTTATTCTCATTGAAGAAAGTAAAAGGATCAAATCCCAGTCTTTCAAACGTGCAACTATTCGCAAATAATCTTCCTTTTGTGAAAATCGTTGAGCATTTCAATGAGTCATTAATTATAATATGGCTATATATCGACTTCATGCTATCCGCCACAGACCCCATACCACAAAAGGCATCAAAGAAAACCAGATTTCCTTGAAGCAGATTGTGATTCTGAAGGAGAGTCCTAATAGAATCTGTCAATGTTTCTTTACTTCCTAAATATCTCATAAATATAATTATTCCTTTTTATTCTCTAACCAAGAAATCTATAGCCAAATTTACCATTAAAGCAGAAGCTGCAACGCTTCGTTTCGCATTTATATCAGTAAAAGAATCCTTCACGTTTGATACCAGAAAATCTGTGGCAACATGAAGTGTATGATTTGTTAATTCCATTTTTGAACTATTGCTAAACAGGTGGTATAACGATTGTAATGCTAATATGGATGCACTAGCATTAGAAAACTTTTTGTCCTCAGGTTTAATAATCTCTGCAATAGAAATCGCATATTTAAGTACCTTTAGGAAATTACCAACAGTTAATTGGCTATTGTTCTGGGAATACAAGACATCACAATCTTTATACTGCTTGGGTTGTGCAAGTGTATGATAGGCATATTGGCAATTATACATGATATTATGTAACTGTTCGTTAAAAAGAACATTCATGCATGCCTGAGCATAAACCATTAAAACATTATCTGGCATTACTTCTAAAGAGCATAGCACAGGAATAGTCCTAACCCCTATAGATGAGTACATGCGCTCTGCCTCCTTGTTAGCTTTTTCATGAAATTGATCGATTCCAAGTTTCTCGCAATTGTAGCAATAATACTCAATGGCTTTTCGATCGTGTCTCATAAAGGCAAAATACAGATTGTCGTATGCTGCTTTTATAATATCAGTATTATGATTATCTTG
Organism: uncultured Bacteroidales bacterium; assembly: GCA_902775375.1. Taxonomy (GTDB): domain Bacteria; phylum Bacteroidota; class Bacteroidia; order Bacteroidales; family Bacteroidaceae; genus Bacteroides. The sequence goes on from CACYLU010000005.1 coordinate 119,186, forward strand.
TATCATCTTATATCTACTTTGTAGGTGTTATCAAAGTTCTTACATCCACATCTAGAATGGTTGCAATCTCATTCAGTTGTATGATGGATGGTTGCACCCTGATTACTCTTATTTCTTTTTCTTTCCCAGCATCTTCTTCTCTTCGCTTACCAAACGTCGTTCTACCTTCTTTACATCTTCTGCAGGTGGAAGGTTTTCAGGAACGATGCCTCGTTCAGTTAACATCTTGCGAACAGCAGCGTTGTTATCAACATGCTCCTTGGTAATAGCGGACTCGCCTTGAAGATCTTTTGTCTGTACATTTACGCTGGTCATCTCTGCGGCAAAATCTTTGGCCTTAATGCTGATTGTAGGCAGAAAATCCGCTAGTGGACGATTTTGAGGCATTCCCATTTTACGTTTCATCATATTGGTGCTTAAACGGAAGAGAGCTTGGTCTCCCTTGGAACGGATAACAGCGAAAGTCTGGTCGTTCACGCCACGCTCATAAAGGATGCCAGATAGTTTCTTCTCTGTCTCCTGCAACTTGGCACGTGCCTTCACACGCTCCACTTCTAACAGACGTTGTTCTATTAACTCTGCACGACGGGTTTGTACAGCAAAGTAGGTCTGGGCAAAGGCTATCTGAGGCTTGCGAGGGTCGCCATTTTGAGCCACAAGATAGCAGGCGTAACGAGTAAGCAGGATGTCGTCCACATTTCGAAGTGCACCACTTCCCAACTCTACCATTTTATTGACGTCAATAAAATGGTCTGGCAGGGATTGTCCCACGTTCATGCAGGACTCTTTGGCTTTATTAATGACGTTAGTAAAATTTTGCCACAGGCTATAACCCAGCAGTTTCTGGAGTTCGCGTGCACTCCAGCATTCTACATTGTTTATATAGCATGCTGCTCGTTCGAATTGCTCAAACAGTTCCAATATATCTTCTTTCTTCATGACTGTTTATTCTTTTGTTGAAGTGATTAAACTGCGTACATCTACATCTAAAATGCAGGCAATATCATTTAACTGCTGTATGGATGGCTGCACCTTGTTAGCGCACCATCTGGAAACGGTGTTTTCTGACTTGCCAAGTTGTTCTGACAACCAGCGATTGGTTTTCCCTTGTTCTGCCAAAGCGGCTTTTAGCCTATTGAGCATCATTGATTGTTGATTGTTCGACATAATTCGATGAGTTTATTGCTGTAAATATACAAAGAAGAATTGGAACAGATGCAAAAATAACAATCTTTTTTCCATTTATACAATCAAAAAACATATGGGACGGACTTATGATTATCTTTTACAGATATATTAGTTACCCACTTTCCCACTTACCCACTTTGGACATTTAAGTATTGAGGGGTGAATACAACTTTATGTAATCAGTGTTGAATGAATCCTATGGGCTTTCGTTCCTTCTTTACTGTTTCTTTAGATTGCAGTTCGGCCAACGCCATACTGATGGCATCGAGCTGGCCACGAATCTCATAAATCTTTTCTTGGATTATTTTCAAGTCGTTCATCGCTATAATGAATTTAATTGTTAGTTCTGGCCGCAAAGATACTATTAAATCCACTACTACCAAACATTAGCTTGTATTTTTGTGTTGCATGGGGGTATGGATAGGGATTGTCTGTTTATATACTCTATCGCCATCTATGTAGTCCGACAAACGACCTGTAATCATAGATGCGACTGTTGTGAACCAGCCACTAATTTGCAAAATATGCACAAGAATAACGAGAAACATCGGGAAAAATGGCTAAATTTGTGGTCAGATTTCGTGAGTACCTATGGGAAAGAACAGGTTGAAGGATAAGCATACGAACATCAGGCGACGGCTATTGGCCGTAGTGCTGGTGGTCACCATTGCCATGATGGTGATACCTGGTGGCAATGCGTTCTATGCAAATAGCATATATCCTGTCATTGGTTCGCTGTTGGCTAATGCTTCTTCCTGGATTCCTTTCGCTATAGGCGACGCTTTTATAATCATCAGTATCTTGTGGTTGATTGGCTACCCTATCTACGCACTGGTTCATCCTAAGAGGAAATTCCTAAAAGCATGCGGCAACGTGTTGGAATACTTGCTGTGGCTACTGGTATGGTTCTACTGGGCATGGGGACTGAACTATGGGCAACCTAACTACTATGAACGGACGAACACCAAGCCTGTAGCCATCGACCAACAGGCATTCAGCAGGTTTGCACACCGCTATGTGGAGGCACTGAACAGCAACTATACGGTGGTGGAAACGAAGGATGAGGAGAAGGTAAAGGAGAACGTGATGTCGGCATATAAGCTGCAAGGACTGAATCGCATACGGGTGGTGAATCCTCAAGTGAAGACAATGCTTTATACACCTGTGGCATCGATGGTGGGTGTAACGGGCAGCATGGCGCCTTTCTTCTGCGAGTTTACGATAAACGGTGATTTGCTGGCGCATGATTATGCAGCTTCTTATGCTCATGAATATGCGCACTTGCAAGGCATCACTTCGGAGGGCGAGGCCAACTTCTATGCCTACCTTGCCACCACGCAATCGATGGACAAGGGCATACGCTTCAGTGGCTACTACTCGATTCTTGGGCATGTGTTCAACAACGCTAAGGTGTTGATGAACTCAGACGACTATTTTGCATTATACGAGAGTCTGCGCCCTGAGATAAAGGAGATGATTGAAAGCGACCGTGCCTACTGGCAGGAGCGATATAGTGACCTGATTGGGGAGGTGCAGGAGTATCTGTATAACCTCTATTTGAAATACCACAGAATACCTGAGGGGATCAAGAACTACTCGGAGGTGATTGGACTGATTATGGCAACAGAAAAATGAATATTATGCATACGAAAGAAGAGAAAATGGAAGCCTTCGGGCGACTGCTCGACATCATTGACGAGCTGAGGGAGAAATGTCCGTGGGACAGGAAGCAGACAAACGAAAGCCTGCGTCCTAATACAATAGAAGAGACGTACGAGCTATGTGACGCTTTGATGAAGAACGACAACCAGGAAATATGCAAGGAGCTGGGTGACGTGCTGATGCATGTATGCTTCTATGCCAAGTTTGGTGACGAGAAGGGCGAATTTGACATCAAGGACGTGTGCGACCGACTGTGCGACAAGCTGATATATCGTCATCCGCATATCTATGGCGATGCGGTGGCAGAAAATGTAGGTCAGGTGTTGCAGAACTGGGAACAACTGAAGATAAAGGAGAAAGGGGGCAACAAGACAGTACTGAGCGGTGTGCCCAACTCACTACCTACCCTTATCAAAGCTTATCGCATACAGGACAAGGCACGCAACGTGGGATTCGACTGGGAAGATGCCTCTGGGGCTTGGCAGAAAGTGAAAGAGGAGATTTCGGAATTTGAGGAAGCCGTGGGCCAGTTGAGCAAGGAGGATGCCGAGGTAGAGTTTGGCGACGTGATGTTCAGTCTGATCAATGCGGCTCGACTGATGCACATCAACCCTGACAACGCGTTGGAGCATACTAACCAGAAGTTTATCCGTCGCTTCAACTACGTGGAAGAACATAGCATCAAGCAGGGACGCAACCTTAAGGATATGACCTTGGAGGAGATGGATGCCTTGTGGGAAGAGGCAAAGAAAAAAGATATTTGAACTTCTTTTGCCATTTTTCATTGTAGATTGAGGGGAAATGAGTAATTTTGCACCCTCAAATTTTATACAACTATATGGCATTTATTGAAACGAACAATTTAAAGGGCGACATTTTCGGTGGTATCACGGCCGGAATTGTCGCCTTACCTTTGGCTCTTGCCTTTGGTATTCAAGCATTTGGAAGTATTGACGACCCATCTGCCAGCTCTATGGGAGCATTGGCAGGTCTGGTGGGTGCCACCCTTTTGGGCTTCTTTGCCTCTCTCTTTGGTGGTACGCACTCACAGATCAGTGGTCCTACGGGACCAATGACAGTAATTACTGCCACACTCATCAGTGGTGTGTGGGCTTCTCAGCATTCGCTCAGTGCCGTACTCATCAGTATGTCAATGGCAGGTCTATTCTGTGGATTGTTCCAAATCCTTTTCGGCATCATCAAGATTGGCAAGTACGTGAGATACATCCCCTACCCTGTATTATCAGGCTTCATGAGTGGTATTGGTGTAATCATCATCCTACAACAACTCTATGCACTGGTAGGTCTGAAATCGCCTGTATTGGCAATAGATATGATATTGGATTTGCCTGAGCGAGTTGCAGCAGGTGTGTCATACGAGGCTTTGCTAATGGGCTTGGGCACTATCGCAATTATCTGGCTGATGCCTAAAATCACCAAGAAAGTGCCTGCTACGTTGGTGGCGCTACTGGTGATGACGGTGGTATCGCTGTTCTTCAAGATGGAAGAACGCTTGTTGATTGGTGCTATCCCAGGTGGTTTGCCTATGCCTTTCTTCGCTAACGCCAACATCTCTTTGGCAGGCATCGACTGGTATGAGACCATCAAGGTGGCTATCGTGCCTGGTCTGACATTGGCTGGTTTGGGTAGCATCGACACCTTGCTGACTTCTGTAGTGGCAGACAACATTACCAAGACACACCACAACAGTAACCAGGAACTGATTGGACAAGGTATTGGCAACATGATGGGTGGCCTGTTCTGTGGCATAGGAGGTGCAGGTGCTACGATGCGTACGGTGGTGAACGTGAAGAGTGGTGGTCGCACCAAGATTAGCGGTATGATTCACTCTATCTTCCTGCTGGCTATCTTGTTAGGTCTTGGTGGACTGGTACGCTATGTGCCCCTATCAGTGTTGGCAGGCATCTTGATTACTGTTGGTTGGGGCATCATCGACTTTAAGGGTTTCAAGGATTTACTGAAGATTCCTAAAGCTGATGCAGCTGTGCTACTCATTGTGTTTGCCCTGACGGTACTGGTGGATCTGCTTACTGCTGTGGGCATTGGTATGGTGATAGCCTGCGTATTGTTCATGAAACGTGCAAGCGACTTAGTGGAAGGCGGTTACAGCTCGTCAGTAATGACTAACTTCGACAAGGAAAGTCCGTGGGCAGACGAGGGAGGCATTCCTGATAGTCTTAAAGACCGTATCTACATTCAGCGTCTGAATGGTCCTATCTTCTTTGGTACTATAACGAAGTTTCAGGAGGTGATGAATGATGTGCCGGCAAATGCGAAGATTGTGATTATCCGCATGCGACTGGTGAGCTTCATGGATCAGAGTGGTCTGTATGCTATGGAGACGGCCATCAAGGATATTCAGTCACATGGGGCAACGGTGCTGATGACGATTATTCAGCCTCAGCCGATGTACATGCTGAAGACAATGGATGTGATTCCTGACCTCGTGCCAGAGAAACATACATTCAAGTCTTTTGAGGATTGTACGGCATTCCTGAAAACACTGGAATGATAAAAGCTACGAGCTTATATAACTTCGAACTATTTTATCTATCAAGCAAAGAAACGAAAAAGGCTGCAATCATGCAGCCTTTTTCTTTATTGTTCTTTGGGTAGAATCTTGAACTTGACCTTTAAGATGCGACGCTTATCAAGCGAGAGCACCTCGAACTCATAACCCTGATAGATGATCTTCTCATGCACCTTAGGAAACTCGCCCTTAAGTTCAAGCAACAAGCCACCAACGGTATCGCTCTCGCCAGAGGCTTCCTCAAAAGTATCTTCGTCGAGCTGAGTAATTTTGTAAAAGTCGGTGAGCAACGTCTTGGCCTCAAACACCCAAGTATGGTCGTCAAGCTTGGCGTAAGAACGATCCTCCTCGTCATATTCGTCACGTATCTCACCCACAATCTCCTCAATGATATCCTCCATCGTCACCAAACCAGAAGTACCACCAAACTCATCTACCACAATAGCGATGTGCACTTTACTGGTCTGAAAGTCTTTCAAAAGCATGTCAATCATCTTGGTCTCAGGAACAAAATAAGCTGGTCGAATCAACGACTGCCAATGGAAATTGTCGGCCTTTGCCAAGTGAGGAAGCAAATCTTTGATATATAACACACCTTTAATGTTATCAATAGTACCCTGATAGATAGGTATGCGTGAATAGACGTTATCAATGATGCATCGCATCACATCCTTGTAAGGAGTGCGAATATCAAGAGCAATCATATCCATTCGGGAGGTCATCACCTCTTTGGCCGTTTCACCTCCGAAACGGATAATGCCCTGTAGGATAGAACTCTCATCAGTTATCTCTTTTTTGTCAGTCAACTCTAAAGCTTGCTCCAGTTCATCAACAGAAACGTTGTGTTTCTTGGGAGAGAAATACTTGCTCATGAAAAATGAACTGTGCACCAATGCCTTTGCGAAAGGTTTGAATACCGAGCTGCAGAAACTGATGCCAGGAGCAGCAAATCGACAGAACTTCAGTGTATTTTGTGCAGAATAGATTTTGGGTACAATCTCACCAAAAAGCAACAAGAGGAAAGTCAGTACTACCGTCAGAATGAGGAACTCTGCCAGAGGTGAGCCAAACTTGAATACCTCCATGAAGAAATAGTTGCAGAGCAGAATGATGGTGACATTCACAAAGTTGTTAGTGATAAGGATAGTAGCCAACAAGCGTTCCTTATCGTCAAGCAAGCGTGAAATACGCTGATCTACAGGATTCTTCTTTTCGTCGATGATGCTGAGATCGGTGGGCGAAAGTGAGAAAAAAGCAATTTCAGATGCCGAAGCAAAGGCTGATAAAAGCAACAGAAAAGCAGCCACAACAATGGCTACAATGGCCGCTGTTGATGGCTGCTGAATTGTGATATCATTTAATACAGCTGTAAGCTGAGATAAAAACGAGTCTGAGTCCAAAGAATTACAAATTAGTTAAACATGTTGTTAAAACGGCAATGCGTCTGTTGATTCTTCTGCAGACTGAGCTGCCGGAGCTGCATGCTGAGCAACAGGCTGAGATGCCGTTGGTGCCGATTGGTTGGATGACTTAGGTGTCAACATCTCCATCTCATCGACATAGATTTCGGTAACATAACGTTTGATACCACTCTGGTCGTCATAGTTACGGGTAAATATTTTACCTTCCACATAGAGTTTATCACCCTTGTGGACATACTTTTCTACTGTTTGTGCCAAACCGTTGCGGAATACGAGGTTGTGCCACTCCGTGCGATCAGGCACTTGGGTGCCGTTCTGAAGTGTATAACCACGCTCAGTAGTTGCCAATGTCACTTGCGCTACTGCACGTCCGCCCTCAAAGTACTTCACGTTGGGATCTCTTCCCACATTTCCAATTAAAATCGCTTTATTCATAAATGTTATTTTTAAAATTAATTGTTCGGCACAAAAGTAAAGTAAATTATTGCATCATGCAAGTTTTTATGATGATTTATCTAAAAAAAGTGTGATGAGGCGTGGGAAAGCAAAGTCGTTCAACTGATCCTCCTTTATCCTTTGATAAGAGGCAAACGACCGTGTGTCAGAAGGCAAGATAAGTTGGTAGAAATCAGCAATGATAACACGATGGGTTAGTACATGCTTCACTCCTTGACACAGTAAAACGAGTTGGGGCTTTTCACCTACTACCAAAAGGGTGTTGATGGCTTGCATCACCTCGTCTGAAGTCAGTTGATGATCGCTCTCAACAAGAGGAAACTCGTATAAATTTTGCCAAATATCACGCTCTGTGCGCTTACGGATAAAGGTGTAGTCTCCTGCCTTGATCCAAATATAGTGGAAATAACGCGTCTTAATAGCCAACTTCTTCTCTTTCTGAGGTAAAGCATTCACCTTGCTGGTTCGCAGGGCCTCACATGTTTCTGCCAAAGGGCAATCTGGGCACTGAGGCGACTGTGGGGTGCACACCAAAGCGCCAAAGTCCATGATAGCCTGGTTGTAATCGGCAGGACATGAAGGGTCAAGTTGATCTTGTGCCAAAGCAGCAAAGAGTTTCTTGCCCTGAGTAGTGTCAATGGGTTCAGTGATACCAAAATAGCGGGCCAACACACGATAGACATTGCCATCCACTACAGCATAAGGCATATTGTAGGCAAACGAACAGATGGCAGCTGCTGTATAATCGCCTACCCCCTTGAGTGCCCTCACTTCTTTGTAGGTTTTCGGGAAGATATTGTTATCTCCTGTTGCTTCTACGAGAATATCACCTTTCTTGGTATTGTCTGCAACTGCTTTTGAGACGATACTCTTAGCTGCTGCATGTAGGTTACGAGCACGAGAGTAATAGCCCAAACCTTGCCAAAGTCGCATCACTTCGTCTTCTGGGGCATTGGCCAATACCTGAACTGAAGGAAAGCGCTCCATGAAACGAAGGAAATAGTCGTAGCCCTGACTTACACGTGTTTGCTGAAGGATGATTTCAGATATCCAAATACGATAAGGGTCACGGGTGTTGCGCCAAGGTAAGTCACGACGGTGGCTCTTATACCATATTAATATATTGTTACTGAAGTTGCTCATAAACGAATTAAGGAATACGCTCACAAAAATAGTAAAAACGGGAGAAGTAAACACTTAATTTCCTCAAAATGCGTGTTTTTTATAAAAAAAATACCTTTCCAATTTTGGGAATTGTAAAATAGGTAGTATATTTGCAGTCCGAAAATACTAACATACTAAAAATTAATAAAGAAATGACTAAAGCTGATATCATTAACGAGATCGCAAAGAACACTGGCGTTGATAAGAAGTCAGTTACTGCTACAGTAGAAGCATTCATGGTTGCAGTGAAGAATTCATTAGAGAAAGAGGAGAACGTTTATCTCCGTGGTTTTGGTAGCTTTATTGTTAAGAAGCGCGCTCAGAAGACCGCTCGTAACATTTCAAAGAACACTACCCTGATTATCCCAGAGCACAACATCCCAGCTTTCAAGCCAGCTAAGACATTCACACTGCAAGTAAAAAAATAATTTATTAACCCTTTAATTTTCAAAAGCTATGCCAAGCGGTAAGAAGAAAAAAAGACATAAAATGGCTACGCATAAGCGTAAGAAAAGACTAAGAAAGAACAGACATAAGAGCAAGTAAACTTTTTCTTGGTCTAGAGAGATAAATGAGAAGGACAAATTTGAGTGGTTTTGTTCAAGTTTGTCCTTTTATTTATATCAAAAACTACATTTGTCTGATTGACAAAGAGATCTTTAACTTATTTAGTAAAGTAACCCCGTGACTAACGAACTTGTGGTGGATGTGAAACCTCAAGAGGTTTCCATCGCTCTGTTGGAAGACAAGCAATTGGTGGAACTTCAGAAAGAAGGCAACAATACGGCTTTCAACGTGGGCAACATTTATTTGGGACGCATTAAGAAAGTAATGCCGGGACTCAATGCATGCTTCGTGGACGTGGGATACGAGAAAGAAGCATTTCTTCACTACTTGGACTTGGGCGAGAATTTCAGTTCTCAAAACAAGTATGTCAAGCAAGTTTTAAGTAACAAGAAAAAACTGAACCCCCTCAGCAAGGCAACAATTATGCCTACCCTACCGAAAGACGGATCAATATCTGACTATCTGGAAGTAGGACAAGAAGTGGTGGTGCAGATTGTTAAGGAACCTATCTCAACAAAGGGCCCCAGACTGACCACTGAGCTGTCGTTTGCTGGCAGATATCTGGTGCTTATGCCTTTCGATGATAAGGTTTCAGTATCGCAAAAAATTAAATCGGGCGAAGAACGTGCACGCCTCAAGCAGTTGCTGATGAGCATAACTCCCAAAAACTTTGGAGTAATCGTCAGGACGGTAGCTGAAGGTAAACGTGTAGCAGAGCTCGATGCTGAACTTAAAGTATTGCTGAAGAGATGGGATGACGCTATGCAGAAAGTGCAGAATGCCACGAAATTTCCGACACTGATTTACGAAGAGACGAGCCGTGCCGTAGGTATGTTGCGCGACTTGTTCAATCCTGATTTTGAGCACATCTATGTTAATGATGAAGCTGAATTCAACGAAATCAAGGATTACGTATCAATCATAGCCCCTGAAAAGGCAGGAATTGTGAAACTGTACAATGGCGAACTCCCTATCTATGACAACTTTGGAGTAACCAAGCAGATCAAGTCGTCGTTTGGGCGTACCATTTCATATAAGAATGGTGCCTATCTGATTATCGAACACACAGAGGCTTTGCATGTGGTGGACGTGAATAGCGGAAACCGTACCAAAACGAACAATCAGGAAACGACTGCACTAGAAGTGAACCTGGGTGCCGCTGACGAGTTGGCTCGCCAACTCAGATTGCGTGATATGGGTGGCATCATTGTGGTGGACTTTATCGATATGGCTTTGGCAGAAGACCGCCAAAAGCTATATGAAAGAATGTGCGCGAATATGCAAAAAGACAGGGCAAGGCATAAAATCTTGCCATTGAGCAAATTCGGACTGATGCAGATTACCAGACAGAGGGTAAGGCCTGTTCTGGACATAGACACGCTTGAAACATGCCCTACATGTTTTGGCAAGGGAAAGATTCGCCCATCTATCCTCTTTACAGACTCTCTGGAGAGTAAAATCGACTACCTGGTGAACAAGGTGAAGATGACCAAATTCTCATTACACGTACATCCTTATGTGGCGGCATACGTCAACAAAGGACTGCTATCGCTCAAACGGCAATGGCAGATGAAGTATGGATTTGGCATCAAGGTGATTCCTGATCAAAGTCTCGCTTTCTTGCAGTACAAATTCTATGACAAGAAGAGAGAGGAAATTGATATGCAGGAGAAACATGATGCTTAACACTAAGAGAAAGCCCTGAAGCTAATAACTTCAGGGCTTTTTTTGTATTGTTAAAGATTTATTCTAATCTTTATTTTTACCAACAAGCAATGTGTCAAGGTCACAAAGCTGACTAAATTCTGTTATAGTAGGTACTCCTGGAATTCTGTCTGATTCACTAGAACTGCAATGAATAACTTGACATCCTAAAGATAAAGCAGGAGCAATGTCATTTTTGTAAGAATCACCTATGACTACCACCTCATCTGGTTGGAAGCCCTGTGAGGTGATAGCATTTAACCAGATAGCAGGATCAGGCTTACGTATTCCCACCACAGTAGAGTCAGTAACACTTTGAAACAAATGCAATATTCCAGCTTGCTCAACCAACGTTTTTAGGTTGCCATAATAGTTTGAAACTAACAATAAAGGATAACGAGTAGCCAACTTTTGCAATACTGGTTTATTGGTCTGAACGAAAGAGCTGGAATACTCCGTCACAAGATGAGCGACCTGCTCAGCCAACTCATCTTGATGGGTAGAAGCAGGAAGGACACCGCTACGGCAAAGGTGTTCAACCTGCAAACGAGTCTTGTAACGTTGTGTCTGCAATAAGCTATCAGTTGGCTTCACCAGTTGCAAACGCTCCATCTCGCGCTCAGCAAACACATATGAGTCACGGAAGTTATCAGGGATAAGGGGCAACCGTAATTGTTCGGCATACACCTTAAGATACACCTTCATCCAATGCATAAATGGCGAGTCTATCGTGCCACCAAAATCAAAGGCTAAAGCCCTAATCATATCATTTCCTCCATTTCTTTGCTAAGTTGTTCATGTTTCCACACCATATAAATAAATAATGCGTTCAATAGGGTGAGCTCAAATACAAAATAGAGCCAAGGCATATTTATCAACAACGAAATGAATAAAGCAATCACCCTGGTATTAAACGACAGAATATTTGTATAAGGCATCAACGGCAAACTCTTCTCACGAAATTGCATGCGGATCTCTGAAGGTGCTACTTCACCAGCATATTTTTCTTGCAATGCATGAAAGAATTGCTGGAAATGAGGTGTCAACTTCTCTTGATTGGCAGTATAGTCCTTATAAAAAAACTGAAACAACTTCTGCAAAAAGCCATCGTTCCAACTCATCTTTTTGTATTCCTCTGCTTGTTGACGAGCATTATCTAACTCACTCCCCTGCTTACCTAATAAGAAAAAGAGGTGAATGTTTCGATAATAGTCTGCCATTGCTGCTTGCTTACTATGACAATAGCCTGCAAAAACTGCCAATATGAATATCCACAAACCCCATTCTGGATAAAGACGAAGACAGATGGCCAAATAGATGGAGAAAAACCAGATATCACCAGACAGACCATCAAGGATACGACCTATTTCTGACTTCTGCCCTGTAAGACGAGCAAGTTGCCCATCGGTACTATCGTAGGTATTGGCCCAAACTAGCAATACCATTCCAACAAAGTTAATTAATAACGATGGAAAATAAAACAACACACCTGCTGCTACTCCCAAAAAGATAGACATAATGGTAACGGCATTTGGTGTAACGCCCAATTTCTTGAAAAACAAAGCACAACGAAATCCTATAGGACGATAGAAGATTAAGTCTATCCATTCTTCGGTATCTTTTGATTTCAAAGATAACTCAAACTGTTTTTTTTCTTCTTCTGTCATATTTCTTCTTTTTCTATTTTCTGTATTATAGCCTGCGCTATGGCTTTACCGCCATCTTGACAACAAGGAGCAAAACTTGGCCAATCATTAAAATCAATAATTCTAATGGTACCATCAGGAGCAACAATAGCATCTCCGCCATACACGTCAACCACCAACACTTCTGCTGCTTTATTACAAATTGTCTGAAGTTGATCAACAGAGAAAGTGATGCCTTTAGGTTTTCCATTAATTTCTTCTAGTCCAAATTTACTATGATGCGTCATAGAGGGATAGAACCAATAGAAAAAAGGAGTTCCTGCCACTCCGTAGAACTTAATAATATCACCTTGCAGATGCTCACTAACAACTACCCTATTGATACTACGCTCAACAAAGTCTTCAAACACATCTCCCAACTTAGAGGTTTCTGATACAAATACCACATCATTAACCTGAGTGGTATGACCATCAGCTCGCTTCACCCAACATGATGTTTCACTAGAAAGAATATTAGGTTTTACCCCTGTTGATTTATACTCCAAATTGCACACTACACTCTCTGGTTGAGGAATATGGTACTGATGGAAAAGCCTGGTCATCTGCTCGCGTCGACAATTCTCAATCCCAAATCCCGAATTAACTTCTACAACTCCCTGTTTTTCCAACTCTTGCAGTTTTGAGACAGCCTCATAGCTGCGTACCATATTGAAAATGTATTTCTCTTTTATGATATCATGCAACAAATCATCTTCCTGATACACCTTTACTTGATGTCCCTTAGCTTCTAAATGTTGAAGCACAGCCAAGAAGATAGCTCCATCTTTATCAATGCTATTAGGAGAATAAATAGGTGCCCTACTGATTCCTGCGATGCGATAAAAATCCTTCATTTCGACAAAAATTGTTGAGCTTTATCAATATCGGCTGCATGATCGATATCAATGATTTTAGTGAAAGGCCACGCCTGAACATGTAAACCAGCATCTACCAAATATTGTTGGAACCCACGCATACGTTTAACTCCTTCCTGACGAGCTGTAGGCAACAACGATAAGGCTTGTTGGTTCATACAGTAGATACCTCCAGAGATGTAGCGACAACCTGGGTATGACTCGTTAGCATAACCAATGATTCGTAAATCACCATTTCTTGTCTTAACATAAAGTGGTTTCTCGTCGTCAATATAATCAGTCACACCCATCAAGGCATCATCAACATCATCGCTCATGAAATGATGCACATAAGCAGCTAGCTCTTGATCATGAAAAATTGGGTCAACCGTAGTAAGGCAAATCTTAGACTTATCATCTTGTAAAAATGGTTGCAACTCGCAAAAACTTTGGAAAGAATCTGGAGTTGTTTTCACAACAATATTCAGAGGTACAGATAGTTTTATTGATTTCAAGAAATCATACACCTGTGTCATCTCTTCATTGATAATGATACTCACACTCTCGGCATCGTTCTCACAAAACAGTCTTATAAGTCTGCCTATGAGTGTTTCTCCACCAACCTTAACCAATGGCTTGGGGTCAGTGATACCCTCAGCCACAAGCCGAGAGCCTTGACCAGCTGCTATCAATCCATATTTTAATGACATTATACTTCTTTATTAAGTGAAAAAAATATACCTTTGCAAAGATAATTTAAACTGGTAATAGTGCCAAATTATTTAGACTTTATTGAGGTGAAATACATCTTATTTTTTGATAATAAACTATCCTTTAATTATGAAATACGATTTTGATGAAATTATTGCACGTAAGGGAACTGACTGTGTGAAATACGATGCTGTAGAGGAATTATGGGGGCGTAGTGATTTGTTGCCTATGTGGGTAGCCGATATGGATTTTCGCACCCCAGACTTTATCATTAACTCGATTCGCAAACAACTCGATCAAGGGGTTCTTGGATATACTCAGCCCTGCAGAGGTTGGTACGACAACATCATTCAATGGGTAAACAAACGTCATGGGTTGAAGGTACAAAAAGAGGATATTTGCTTCGTTCCAGGTATTGTAAGAGGCATTGTCTTTGCATTAAACTGCTTCACGCAACCTGGCGACAAAGTGATGGTACTGCCTCCTGTATACCATCCTTTCTTCCTAGTGACTGAACATAATAACCGTCAAGTAGTGTACAATCATTTGGACATCTATGATGGTCAGGTACACATTAATTTTGAACGTTTTGAGCAGGATATAAAAGGGTGCAAATTACTCATATTCTGCAATCCTCATAACCCTGGTGGCAGAGTATGGAAAGTGGAAGAGTTGCAACGTGTCGCTGATATTTGCAAAAGAAGTGGGACACTGGTGGTAAGTGATGAGATTCACGCCGACCTCACCTTACCTAGATATAAACACAACTCGTTTTCATCGGTATCAGAGGCTGCACGGATGAATAGTATAACTTTTATGGCACCAAGTAAAGCCTTTAATATGCCTGGTTTGTGTAGCTCTTATAGTTTGATTTTCAATCCAGAGATACGCGAGAGGTTCAATATCTTTATGGAAGCAAGCGAATATTCAATGGGAAATATGTTTGCATATTCTGCTTGTGCAGCTGCCTATGAACAAGGTGAAGACTGGCTGAATCAAATGCTGGCTTATGTACAGGATAACATTGACTTTACAGAGCAATTCCTAAAAGACAACATACCTGCCATCAGCATGCTGAAACCGCAAGCTTCGTATCTGATATTTTTGGATTGCAGGAAACTTGGTCTCAGTCAGGAAGAATTGGTGAATCTGTTCGTCGAAAAGGCTCATTTGGCACTAAATGATGGCACTATGTTCGGAAAAGAAGGCGAAGGTTTCATGCGTCTCAATGTGGGTTGCCCCCGAAGTGTGTTGGAAATGGCCTTGCAACAATTGAAGGAAGCCGTGGGTTGAAAAATAAAAAGGGATAAAAAACAAGCGAGCTTTTTTTGTTCTACTCTCGATTTTACGTAACTTTGCATAAAACAAAACTTTTTTAGACATGTACACCATACAAACAAATCAAAGCGGAACGCGCTCGATGCAAATTAGCGATGATCACTTAATGACCATCCACAAATATGGGTTATTCAATAACCTGACAGACAGTAATGGTTTTGTGGATGAGAATGTGCTCGAAAAACTGAAATTAAGTGTACGCTCGCTTATAGCCGCCGAGAATGGCGACATAAAAGACCTGCTGAACTTATGCATCGATGTAATCTATCACGACAACATGAAGGCTTTTGGTCTGCAGAAATTGATGGCGCTCTATAATACTTGGATTGTTGAGCATTCCGAAGAAAAGACTCCAGCAGAGATTTCTGAGGCATAAAATAACTAGATAAACTGGATACCCACTACTACTAACAAAGCAATATGTTAATATTTGCTTTTGCCTTTAATTGAATATGAGCAACTTGACAGACTGGCTACCTACCACAAAGAAAGAAATGGAATTGAGGGGATGGGATGAGCTGGACGTGATATTGTTCAGCGGTGATGCATATGTCGACCACCCCTCATTTGGTGCAGCTGTCATTGGTCGAATACTTGAGGCGGAAGGGTTGAAGGTGGCTATAGTGCCACAACCCAACTGGCGTGATGATTTGCGAGACTTTAAGAAACTAGGCAAACCTCGCTTGTTTTTTGGTGTTAGCCCTGGATGTATGGACAGTATGGTCAATAAATACACAGCCAACAAACGTATTCGTCACGAAGATGCATATACGCCCGATGGGCGTACCGACATGAGACCAGATTATCCTAGTATTGTCTATACCAAAATCCTCAAACAACTATTTCCCGATGTGCCAGTATTTTTAGGAGGTATTGAAGCCAGTATGCGTCGACTTACCCATTACGACTACTGGGAAGATCGTGTGCGTCCTAGCATCTTAGTGGACAGTGGAGCAGACCTGCTGATGTATGGTATGGGCGAAAAAACCGTAGTGGAGATCGCACGTAAGGTTGAACGTGGCGAACCACTGATTAATACGCCACAGATTGCTTACCTCACTAACAACATAGTACCACAAAACACTGACATCATACTATTTTCACACGAGGAATGTTTAAAAGACAAGAAGAAGGAAGCTGCTAATTTCAGACACATCGAAGAGGAAAGCAACAAGTGGAGTGCCCAACGCATTTTACAACGCACAGGTAAGCAAACGGTGGTTGTAAATCCACCCTATCCTCCTATGACAGAGGCAGAATTGGATCACTCATTTGATTTACCCTATACTCGTCTGCCTCATCCAAAATACAAGGGCAAACGCATACCAGCTTATGACATGATAAAGTTCAGCATTAACCTACACAGAGGATGTTTTGGGGGCTGTGCTTTCTGCACCATTTCTGCACATCAGGGTAAATTTATCGTTAGTCGTAGCAAGGAGAGCATTCTCAAAGAGGTGAATAAAGTAATGAAAATGCCAGACTTCAAAGGCTATATCAGCGATTTGGGCGGTCCTTCTGCGAATATGTATCGTATGCACGGCAAGAATCTGGATTTGTGCAAGAAATGCAAGCGACCATCATGCGCACACCCCTCCGTATGCAAAAACCTGAACAATGACCATCGACCGCTACTTGACATCTATCATGCAGTTGATGCATTACCGGGCATAAAGAAGAGCTTTATCGGTAGTGGCGTTCGTTATGATTTAATGCTACACAGAAATGAGAATGAAGAAGTAAATAAAGCAAATCGGCAATACACCAAAGAATTGATTACCAAACATGTTAGCGGTCGGTTAAAAGTAGCGCCAGAGCATACTAGTGACGATGTGCTTTACCTCATGCGCAAGCCTTCATTCAAGCAGTTCGAAGAGTTTAAAAAGATATTCGACCGCATTAATTCACAAGAAAACCTGCGCCAACAAATCATCCCATATTTCATCAGCAGTCACCCTGGTTGTAAAGAGGAAGATATGGCAGAGTTGGCTATTATTACCAAGAAGTTGGATTTTCACTTGGAGCAAGTACAAGACTTTACACCTACCCCCATGACCGTATCAACAGAAACCTGGTATACTGGATTTCATCCCTATACATTAGAACCCGTGTTTAGTGCACGCACACAACATGAGAAACTAGCGCAACGACTTTTCTTCTTCTGGTATCAGCCTGAGCAACGACGAGAAATCATCAACGAATTGCGACGCATCCATCGAACAGATCTTATTGACAAGCTTTACGGACGTCATTGACCTTCGCCCATTGAATAGATTTCCTTCAGAACGAGTAGAGCATGCTCAACACTCTCAACATCCTTCACTAACATAGAACGTTTATGGTCATTACGTTCCTTCAATTCACAACGGCGGGTATATTTCATCATATAGTCAATAAGTTTGCCAAACATCTTACCCTTATAATAAGGACTCTCTGGATTAGATACCAGAAACAACGTCATACGTCCACCTTTCAAGAAGATACGTTCTACACCCAATCGTGCAGCCAACTCCCGCAAAGGTACTATACGAAGGAGTTCTTCCGTTTCTTGAGGTATAGGGCCAAACCTATCCAACAATTTGATTTTGAAATTATCTACATCTTTTTCTGTAGAAAGATTATCAAGTTCTCGATACAGTAACATACGTTCACTACTACCTGTTACATAGCTTGCAGGCAGAAGTAACTCGAGATCACTTTCAATCTGGCACTCATCCACATAATGCTCTCCTCTATCCTCTTGATCTTGATTGTTAGCATCTAGAAATAATTCGCTGAACTCTTCCATTTTCAGCTCATGTACAGCCTCTCCCAAAATCTTCTGGTAGGTTTCATATCCAACGTCGGCAATAAAGCCACTTTGTTCGGCACCAAGCATATTGCCAGCACCACGAATATCGAGGTCCTGCATAGCAATGTGTATGCCACTTCCTAAGCCCGAAAAGTTCTCAATTGCTTGCAAGCGACGACGGGCTTCTTGCGTCAGCGTAGATAGTGGAGGAGCCAACAAGTAACAAAAAGCCTTCTTGTTGCTACGCCCCACCCTGCCTCTCATTTGATGCAAGTCGGATAAACCAAAGTTATGAGCTTCGTTAATGATAATGGTATTGGCATTGGGGATATCGATTCCGTTCTCCACGATAGTTGTAGAAAGTAGCACATCATAGTCATAATTCACAAAACCCATAATGATTTCCTCTAAGGCAATAGGATCCATTTGTCCGTGACCGATAGCCACTCGACAATCAGGAATATGCTTCAAAATCAAACTCTTCAACATTTCCAAATTAGAAATGTGATTATTGACAAAGAAGACCTGTCCATTACGACTCATCTCAAAATTAATAGCATCAGCTATTACCTCCTCATTGAAAGTATGCACTTCCGTTTGTATAGGATATCGATTGGGAGGAGGTGTTTGGATAACAGAAAGGTCACGTGCTCCCATCAGCGAGAATTGTAGGGTTCTTGGTATAGGAGTGGCCGACATGGTGAGGGTATCAACATTCACTTTCATCTGGCGCAACTTCTCTTTTGTACCCACACCAAATTTCTGCTCTTCGTCAATAATAAGCAAACCCAAATCTTTAAATTTCACTTCCTTGCCCAAAATTTTGTGGGTACCTATCAGGATGTTTACTTTGTTCTCAGCCAAATCAGCAAGAATTTGTTTTGTATCTTTTGCTGTGCGAGCACGACTCAGATACTCCACTCGGCAAGGCATATCCTTGAGCCTGTCCTTAAATGTCTGATAATGCTGGTAAGCCAGAACGGTAGTTGGTACCAACACAGCAACTTGTTTGTTGTCACTTACGGCCTTAAATGCAGCTCTTACAGCTACCTCTGTTTTACCAAAACCTACATCACCACACACTAGACGGTCCATTGGACGGTCGCTTTCCATATCTGCCTTCACTTCAGCAGTAGCCTTGCTCTGATCTGGCGTATCTTCGTAAAGGAATGATGCCTCCAGTTCTTTCTGCATAAAGCTATCAGGACTATATGCAAAACCTTTTTCGTCCCTTCGTGCTGCATACAGTTTTATCAAGTCACGTGCAATATCCTTTATCTTGGTCTTGGTTCTATCCTTGATGCGTTCCCAAGCACCAGTGCCCAACTTATTCAGGCGAGGAGGTTCGCCATCCTTACCCTTATATTTCGAGACCTTATGCAACGAATGAATAGATACAAACACCACATCCTCATTTTGATACACAAGTTTCATCACCTCTTGCGTGGTGTTGCCATTTGGGATGCGCACTAAGCCAGCAAAACGCCCAACTCCATGATCTGTATGCACCACATAATCACCTAGTTGAAACTCGTTAAGTTCCTTTAGACTTTGTGTAATCTTACCACTTCTGGCCTTATCGCTTTTAAGGTTATACTTATGGAATCGGTCAAATATTTGATGATCAGTAAATAAGCAAATGCGTTGCTGATGGTCAACAAATCCTTCATGTATCGTTTTTTCAACAGCAGTAAACTCAATGTTATCACCCCTGTCATCAAAGATAGCCTTGATACGTTCTGTCTGTTTTTTGCTGTCGCTACAGATAAACAAACGATAACCATTGGCCATATATTGTTGGAGGCGTTGACCCAACAAGTCAAAATTCTTGTGGAAGATTGGTTGTATATCAGTATCAAACGAGAGTGAGGCATCGGGAGTGCCAGTAGGTTTCATTCCGATTTCCATCCTCCTGAAAGCTACTACCTTGTGCATAAACTCATCGCCATCGGTAAGTTTCCCCTCAAGAATCAACTTTCCTTGCTCTTCAGCATCGCGAGCCAGCTTAGCCTGCTCTGACAAAGCCTCGTCATGTACCTGTTGAATACGTTCGCGTAACCAGAATAAATCGCGCATCACCACCAAAGTCTCCGGTTGTAGGAAATCAAGAAACGACACCATACCACCATCACCGTCACGCAGCAATCCTGCACTGAGATCTGGCACAATAACTATGCTGTCTTTCTTCTCTTTCGACAATTGGCTCTCTACCTCAAAGGTACGGATACTATCCACCTCATCGCCAAAGAAGTCAATACGATAAGGATATTCTGATGAGAAGGAGAAGACATCGATGATACTGCCTCGTTGAGCATACTGTCCTGGTTCATAGACATAATCAGTATATTGAAAACCGTAATGCTGCAATAGGTCGGTCACAAATTTCATATCAAGCTGGTCACCAGTCTTTATCTTGATTGTCTTCTCATCGAGTTCTTTGCGGGCTATCACTTTTTCGGCCAAAGCGTCAGGATAGGTCACTACAAATAGATTGGTAACATTCTTCTCCAAACGGCTCAACACCTCAGTACGTAATATTTCATTAGCAGCATCTTTCTGGCCGAATTTGATTGCCCTACGGAAAGAAGATGGGAAGAACAAAACCTGTTCATCGCCCAATATTTGCACAAGATCATGGTAGAAATAGCCAGCTTCTTCCAGGTCACCCAAGATGAAAACAAAGGGGCAATGGGTGTTACCTATTAACGCTGACGCATAAACCGAAGATGCAGAAGCCTTAAGACCTCCGCAAAAAATATGCTTTACCTTTCCTGAATTAATCAGCTGGCTCATGGCCGCAACTTGCGGATGTTTCACCAGCAACTCTCGCAGTTCATCTATCTTCATTTCAAGGTGCGAAGATACAAAAAAAACGTCATTTATACAAGTAACCCTACTGTTTGCGTAATATTTCTTTCTGCCACCTCTTTCTTCATGGCCTCTACCAAAGGTAAGTTCGAAGGATTGATGCATGAAACTTGAGCGAAGCCGGCTTCAAGCAATGCCTCTTTGTCTTTTATTCTCCCTGCTATCAAAGCCGTTGGCACACCATATTGCTTAGCTCTTTGCATGATGCCAGCAGGTAACTTACCCATCAGCGTCTGAGCATCTGCAGAACCTTCACCAGTTATCACCATGTCAGTATTTCTCAACTGCTTGTCAAAATCAATGGTATTAAGCAATAAATCAATGCCTAATCGGCAATCGGCATGCAGAAATTGCATGAAAGCATAGCCCAAGCCACCTGCAGCTCCTGCTCCACGCTTATTGGAACAATCATAGCCGCAAGAATGTGCAGACTGTTGGGCAAAGTCGAAAGCTAGCTGATCTAACTTCTCTACCATTGATGGAGTAGCACCTTTCTGGGGACCAAACACATGGGCAGCCCCCATTGGTCCGCACAAAGGATTCGCCACATCTGAGGCAATGCTGAAATGCAAAGTCTTCAATTTTTCTAAATCATCCTTTAGTTTTTCTGCTAAAATATCGTGGATATCAACCTGCTCAGACAGAAGTGAGCAAGGTTGCTTTCTTTTATTTAAATCGTCCGAAAGTGCTTGAAGCATCCCAATTCCTGCATCACTCGTAGCACTTCCACCTAAACCAATAATAAACCTTGTGCATCCTTTCTTGACGGCATCAGCTATCAACATCCCTGTACCATAGCTGGAAGCCATCATTGGATTACGTTCTTCAATCTTTAGCAAAGTCAATCCACTGGCTTTGGCTATTTCAATAACGGCCAGTTCTTCTTTCTTTAGGTAGCAAGTCCTGATAGGCCTCATCAATGGGTCAAGTACGTCAGTTTCAATCAGTTCTCCTCCAATGGCAGCATAAAAGGCAGCTATCCATCCTTCACCCCCATCGCTCACAGGAATCTTCACTACCTGTGCTTCTGGATGTTTCTGTAACACCCCTCTACAGGCAGCAGCATTGGCCTCAACAGAAGTCAAGCACTCCTTGAAAGAATCTATGGCAACTATAATCTTCATTTATTTCCAGCTATACGAAACCACAGCCTTAGCAGGCAATTCTGCTACGAAAGCTGCATTACCGTTTAAGGAAATATTAACTTGTTGGGCCTCACCACGATTGCTGACCACCAAACCATAAGAACCATCAGGATTGATGAAAGCTGCATAAGCAAGACCGTCTACAGCCTCTTCGTTTGTAGCTATTCGATAAGCACCAGGCTTTGCTGCCACACTCATATGCGCCATAGCGTAGAAATGGGAGTTGCGGGTGATGGTGGTATAATCTGTATTATCGATATCCACTACCCCATAACAAGTAGCACAAGCCCCTTCACCACGATGGGGACCACGATCGTTGTCAAGCATCAGGTTCCATACTATCGACCCTCTGCACCAACCGTTTACCGTAGCCAAACCAAGTTGCTCGACATCACGCAAAAGTGATTTCTCCAAATCCCTCCCGTTATTCCATGTTCCAATACTTGCTTCACTGAACACTAGTTCTTTATCTGGTGCCTCTCGTTGTATAAGAAGTAATTCTGAAGGGCTCCCCCCATAGTTGTGGTAAGCTGCACCAGCAAAAAACCTGGCAGCATCAGCATCCTCATAGATGTGCAAGGGATATTGCCTTTGGTCTGGCATGTTATCATAGTTGTAGTTATGGTCGAAGGCATATATCTTTACAGCCAAATCAGCTTTACGGAATGCAGGACCTAATGCCTGTTTCACAAAAGCTTGCTGCTCTTTCCAACCCATAAACAAAGAAGCTGAGTTGCCACGATTTAATGGTTCGTTCTGAGGTGTCACACAATAGATAGGCACCCCAGCTTGTTGCATAGCCTGTATCCAAAGTACAAAATAATGGGCATAATCTTCATAGCAAGCAGGATTAAGCTGTCCACCTGTCCATGAGTCATAAGGTACAGGTTCATCTAGACTTTTCACTTTCATCCATTTCGGACAAGTCCACGGAGTACCCATGATTTTCAGTGCAGGATTAATGGAAAGAATCTCCTTCAATGCAGGAATCACATATTTGGTTTCTTCTATTGTCAAACCAAAATGTTCAATACCTGGTTCGTCACAAAGAGTATATTCACTCAGAGAGAAATCAGAACAACCAATGCTCACTCTCACATAACTGAAACCATACTTGTCAGGAGAAAAAGTTTCCTCTAGAAATGCATGTCTTGCTTCAGCAGGCATTAACGACAAATTATAGGCAGTAGAGCCCGTAATAGCAGCACCGAATCCATCGATTTCCTGATAGCGAATGGAGGAGTTGATTTGTATCTCAGGCAATCCTGTTTTAGAGATGCCTTTTGTGGTTTGTCCCTTTGTCATGTCTAATGATCGTGTAACGTCTGTAGCATAGCTCAATACTTGTTGAGCCAAAGAAATACGACAAAACAGCACCAAACACAATCCAATTAATATCAGCCTCTTATTCATATCTTTTTAAATGATTGATTTAATAAAGAAAGCTCCTCAATTTAAGGAGGAGCTTCCTGTAATTCCCTTCACACTTTCGCCTAGACGATGAGTAGTCGGCGAGTGTTGTGAATATGTCCGAACTCAACCAGATAAACGGTTTCTTCCTTATCGGGTTGCATCAGTTCTTCCATGATAGGTGGCATGTATGAGTGCGTACAAGCATAGCTGTACTTCAGATCATGATACCCCTGCTTCAAGCCACCGGGTTTGTCAACAATCAGTGTAACCAGTTCCAGTGGATTCCAATGTACATTACCAGACTTCAGCATCTCCTGCCAAGTATAGTCGGAACCATTCAAGCGCCACAAGATATGGTCTTTGGTGATTTCCTCACCATCTACTACAATGGAGCCAACCTTCACCTGGCTCAAGAAAACGCCTCTATAATAAGGCAGACGAATTTTCAGCTGGAAACCTGTTACCTTACCTCCTTCGCTGATATTCCTAAATCCTACAGATTGTATAACTTGTTTCTCCATACCCTAAAATCCGCAACTATCATCCAATACACGATTAAGGGTAGATTTATGAGTCGTTAGTAGCAGCTTTCAGTAAAAAGCAACAGCACAACATCAATA